>JAFGXI010000032.1 GCA_016936665.1 Bacteroidales bacterium | reverse complement strand
TCCCAACCAACCGGAAGCCACTACAGAAGCATCGGAAGTCCAAGCAAATGTTAAACATCCATCGCCACTAGTCGACGTTACGGTCTGGCCTAATAAATCTGTACCCTCATAATTATTATCTGTTTCTCCATTGATACCTGTAATCATTGGTGAGGCAGTACTATTTCCGTCATAGATAATCATGTGGTCGCAACATGACTCTGTATTGAATTCAATAAAATTGACATTTACAGCCTGCCCCGGGCCATCCGGACATAGAGTGATTTGTTGATTTTCTGAATTGGTATAATCCGAGCCCATGCCTGTATCCCAAAATGTACCTGTACAAGTATTAGCATCCGGGTCATCTACTTGAATGTCTGTACAAGGCGAACATGCACCGCCACAAGTTACTGTTACAGGGTAGGTTTCTACATAGGTACAACCATTAACATCTTCAACAGTAAGGGTAAGCGTATAATTACCTTGCACACCATATGAATTACTAGCATTTTGAGCAACTACAGTGTTATTTCCAAAATCCCAAGTAAAGGTCGAACTTGCATCATCTTGATTATAGTCTATATTATTGTTAGGGTAGTTGCCTACAGCTGTAACATCAATCTGTTCTCCTGTACATAAATTAATAGTCGCTGGAAAAGCACCGGTATTGTATGTTGTTGTTGCATTAAAAGCTTGACATGCGGAAACACAAGAGATTTGAGCTTCCCATCCTGCATAATTGACCGAACCATCGGAATGAAAAACAAAAGTTAAACAACCAGAGCCAGTAGACGTTACAACAGCACCTTGAAGGGTTGAGCTACCAGCAGGACCTGCTAAAATTGTTCCTGTGGTTCCCGAGCCTTCATAAATAGTAAGATGATCCCATGTTACAGACTCTAGTGTAAATGTTGTGAATTCTACACTAATCTCTTGACCGGGTGTAGAAGAACAAAGTGTCATGGTATAATCGCTACTGTTTGCGTAATTTGATGTTCCTCCCGGATCTAAAAAAGTACCGGAACAAACAGACTGACTACCATTGGTCATGATAATATTTTGCGACAGTGCAACAAAACCTATCAAACTCAGAAAAATATTTAGTATAACTTTCAATTTCATGACTACAACATGCTTTCAAATTTGTTTTTAGAATAAATTAAAACACCACGATTTGTGTTTGGAATTTTATAAACTACATCTTGGTCTTTGTATCTAACAAACTGGTAGTTATATAAAGAAAATGTATCTTCAGAAAAAACCGGAGCCGCCTTCTGTTGTTGAGTTATAAAATTAAAAGGTATTAATTCTTGATATTTTTGATCTGGTTTAAGATCTACAAACTCGAATGAAGATTTCAGTTCGGAAATATACGAATTGTAAAGTTTGGGTTGAGTAGTTTTAACGTGATTAATCCATTTTTCCGAATATTTTAATCGAAGCTGATCGTCATAACCCATGCCGGTTTGAGCTTGTGACAAAGCTGCAACCAGCATAAAAAATGCTAGAAAATATCTCATAGTGCGTGCGTTTATACTGTGGTCAGACGCAAAAAGTGTTGTTTGGTTGCTCTAACCTATGCCATTCTTACAAAAATACAAAAAGCCACTGTAAAAAATAGTAGCTTTTTGTGTTTTTTAGGTGAAAATGCGTTTTTAATAGACTAAATCGTTTATAGAGCAATTATGCTAGAAAGATATATTACTATAACCACCATAATCCTATATCATTCTTTGAAATTTAACTTTTCAATAGCCATACAATTTACATTAAAAAAGCCACTTAAAGAATTGGCTTTCAATATTATAAGTATGCTTTGAGTAACTTGCTTTTCGACATATGCCTTAACTTCCTAATGGCTTTTTCTCTAATTTGTCTAACTCGTTCTCTAGTTAAACCGAATTTAATTCCAATTTCCTCGAGTGTTAGCTCTTGTCTACCAATACCAAACGAATCTTTAAGTATTTCGGCTTCACGATCGGAGAGTGTTGCAAATATTCTTTCAATTTCAGTACTTAATGATTCGCGAATTAAAGAGTTATCAACTCTTGGAGAATCTGTATTTTGAAGCACATCTAACAAAGTGCCATCTTCGGCTTCGCCAAAAGGAGCATCTACAGATACATTTTTACCTGAAACATTAACAGTATCTTTTACTTTTTCAACAGGTATATCCATAATCTCGGCCAATTCTTCCGGACTTGGTTTACGTTGATGTTCTTGCTCAAACTCCTGAATCGCTTTTTTATACTTGCTTAGCGTAGTTACCTGATTTAAAGGTAAACGAACAATTCTCGACTGCTCATTTACTGCTTGCATAATAGACTGACGAATCCACCATACAGCGTAAGAGATAAATTTAAAACCTCTTGTTTCATCAAATTTTTCAGCAGCTTTTATTAAACCTAAATTACCTTCATTTATTAAATCCGGTAAACTTAAACCCTGATTTTGATATTGTTTTGCAACCGACACCACAAATCTTAAATTAGCTCTAGTCAACTTTTCTAAAGCAATTCTGTCGCCCTGACGAATTCTTTGAGCTAACTCTACTTCCTCGTCGATAGTGATTAGATCGTATTTTGCAATCTCTTGCAAGTATTTATCTAATGAAGCACTTTCGCGGTTAGTAATTGATTTTGTGATTTTTAATTGTCTCATGCTATATTGGTAAAATTAGGGCACAAAATTACTAAATTTCATCCTAATAAATCCAGTTTTTAAAGATATTTTTTTATTGGAAAATTTACGGGTTTTTCTAAGCTCCATTTTTACGAGCTTTTGGATAATTTCCAAAAAACAAAAAGAATTTTTAATGTCTTAATCCTAATTTGTTTCATGCAACATTATTTTATCTTTGTTGGTTAGGCGTATGAAAAACAAGTTTTTAAAGAAAAAATATTTTAAATGGCTTCTATTTAGCTTTCTGGTATTTGTTGCCGGCTTAAGCATATTAGTACAGTTTAGTATTTTTCAAACCTTTATCGCTAAATCGATAGTTAATGCTTATCTATCAGAAAAAAAAGAATGGATAAACTTCGACAAACTTTATTTTTCTCCATTTTCTGGACTTAATATTGAAGAGCTCATTGTTTTTGAACAAGGAGGGCAAGATACTTTGTTGTATATCGAAACTTTAAATGTTGATATCGACGATTTAAATCTAAAAGAAAAACATGTTGTGCTTGATGACTTAACGCTCGAAAACCCTGTTTATTATTTGAAAAGCACAGACACAACAGGGAACACCAATATGCAATGGGTTCTCGACTTATTTCCAAGCGATACTTCATCAACAGATTCTTCTGGAATTTTCAAACTGGATGTAGACAATATCGAGATAAACAACGTTCACTTTAAATACCAATCGATAGACAAAGGCCAATCTGACGGTGGAATTAATTTTAGCGATTTAGAAGTTTTTTCTTTCAATTTTAAAGCTGAAAATTATCGTTTAGTGAACGATTCTATGAGCGTCGACATTGAATCTATCGATTTAAAAGAGAAAAGTGGCTTCGTACTGAATAACTTTAACGGAAGTGCTATTGTTGCACCCAGTGAGATTAGTGTAAAACACATGGTGATTAAAACCCTGCAAACTCATTTGTTTGCAACAAATTACAGCATGAAATATGGAGAATGGAGTAATCTTGGCGACTTTATAGACAAAGTGAAACTTGATATAGATATGAGCCTTTCTACTATTCATCCCAACGATATTGCTTATTTTGCCCCCGTGCTTAGATCGTACCCTTTGCCTTTTTTTACCAGAGGGCGTATTTATGGAAAAATCAATCGATTAAAAAGTAAAAATTTAAAAATATTAGTTGGTAGAAAATCCAGCATAGAAACCGATTTTAGTTTAGATGGTTTACCAGACATAAATGAAACTTTTTTATCATTAAACCTTAAGCAATTAAAAATCTACTATACAGACTTTAAAGAAATTCTTGCCACTCAAGATAGCACTTTGATCAAAAAACTCCCTGCTTTTTTTAGTAAGATTGATTATATTAATTTCGAAGGTAATACGACCGGTTTTTTAACAGACCTTGTTACTTATGGTACATTTTATTCAAGTTTGGGAACCATAAAAACCGATTTGCATTTTAAATTAAACAGTTCATCTAGTAAAACATTTAGTGGGAAGATAGAAACTCAGCAGTTAGACTTATCACTTCTGAACGAAAAAGATACAATTTTCGGCAAGCTCAGTTTGAAAGGAAAAATGTTTGCAAACATCGACTCTTCAGGGAATATCGACGGCACATATAATGGTAATATTTCAAAAGTAGAAATATACAAGTACCCATACAGCAATATTGACTTAGATGCAAAATACCAAAACAATATTCTCAGCTCAAATCTCAACGTCAATGACACGAACATTGTATTACATCTCAATTCGACAATAGATTTTAAAAATCCTGAATTAATTGGAGCACGTATTGATGGAGAAATTAAAAAACTACACTTCAACCCCCTTGGATTTATTAAAGACAGCATCGATAGAAAACTTTCGATGAGCATAGCTGCAGATATCAAAAACGCAAGCATGACTGAGTTCGATGGTAATGTAAAATTGTTAAACATCGATTACAAACAGAACGATCTAACAATTTTAACAGACCAAATAGAAATTACCAGTCTGATAGAAAACAATTTGAGAAACATTCAAATACATAGCGATTTGTTCGATCTTTCGTTAATTGGGCAATACCAGTTAAAATATGCACCTGAATGGTTCGATTTTATTCAGCACCAATATTTACCATCCCTTTCTCGTTTTGAAAAAAAATCAGCTTACCAATCGCAAAGTTTTAATTTTGATATTTTGTTAAAGAAAACAAATCAGCTTTTCAATGTTGTATCGCCAGAATATTACCCATCGGAAGGAACTAAAATCACAGGTAACTTTAACAACGAAAACGCATTATTATCCATCGATATCAAATCGGACACAATATATCTTTCAGATTTAAAGCTAAGCAAAGTTAATATTGAATTAAATGGTGAAGAAAAAGAATTAAACAACGAACTAACAATCAACGAAGTAATTAGTGGAAAAGATGTTTTATTGAGAGACTTTTTCTTAAATAACTTAATACACAAAGATTCGATTAACACATACCTGACTTGGTCGGATGCTATAAGTAATGAAATTGAAGCTGAGATACTTTCTGAGTCCTATTTAAATACTTCGAATTACGATTCGTTAAGTATTGATATCAATATGATTCCATCCTATATGACCATCGAAGATTCGATATGGTTTATTAATGATGCGAAGTTTCGAATTAGAGGCAGTCATTTTTTTGCTCAAAAATTCATTTTAAACCACGACAGTCAGTATGCATACGTCAACGGTTCTTGGAACACTCATAAAAACGACACCATGAGTGTTATTTTAAGCCAAATCAATTTAGAATATTTCCCGATAATAGATAGAATTATGGGATTGGATTTCGAAGGAACAGTTAATGGAAATCTTAAATTAAGTACGATCAACGACCAATCTATTATTTTTGGATACATAAGAACCGATACACTCTGCATCAACGATAGAGAATTAGGAAACCTGATGTTGTCGATGAATTTCGAACCGCTAAGCCAAAAAATGGAAATTGACATTTCGAATAAAGCCGGAAAGAAAAATTTTGAAACAATTGCCGGAAAAGGCACTTTCGATTTTAAGCAAAACAATGCCAACTTAGACATCCAAATTAATAAACAAAAAATCAATTTTTTCGAGCCTTTTGTAGAAGAATATATTTCGGAAATACGGGGTTATGCCGATGGTAAAATCAATATTTCCGGTCCACTTAATCAGCTCAATTATCAGGGAAAAATCAGCTTTTTATCGTCGAGTATGAAGATAAAATATTTAGGTGTAAAATACAGTTTTAATGGCGATGTTGAGATTAAAAAAGATGCATTTGTATTTAATGGTTTAAAGATTTTAGAAGACAACAACAAAGGGGATTATGCCGATTTATTTGGCAATATTTCTTATCACCATTTCGAAGACTTTATATTCGATCTTAAACTGAATATGAACAGTTTTATGGTGCTAAACACATCTTCAATAGATAATGAACTTTACTATGGAAGTGCATTTTTATCGGGACTTACAGAAATAACGGGCAATATCCAAAACCTAAACATAAAAGTATCTGCAAAAACAGAAAGAGACACCAAGTTTTTTATTCCACTAAACACGTCTGAAGAAGCATCGAGCAATAACTTTATTAGTTTTGTTCATAAAGGAACTAATACAACTGTAGAAGAAGATTACAAAGCCGATTTAAGCGGATTAGGACTAAATTTTGAATTAACCGTTACTCCAGATGCCGAAGTAATGCTAATTTTCGACGACCAATTGGGCGACATTGTTAAAGCTAACGGGAGCGGAAATTTAGACTTGAATATCAACACATTGGGTCAGTTTACGATATTAGGCGATTACAATATCGAAAAAGGAGAATACCTATTTACACTTCAAAACGTTATCAATAAACGATTTAAAATTGAAAACGGGAGCACTATAAAATGGAATGGAGACCCCTACCAAGCATACATCGATTTGAATGCTGTGTACCGTTTAAAAACGCCAATTTACGATTTAACACACAACGACGAAGACAAAGAGCGAATTCCGGTCGAGTGTCATTTGCTAATGAAAAATTCCCTGTTAAATCCTGAGATCACTTTCGACATTAAAACACCTTCCGCAAACGATCAAGTTAAAACGCTTATAAATGCAATGGATGAAGATGAAAAAAACAAACAAATGCTCTCATTGCTTGTTCTAAACAGCTTTTCTACGCCCGATTATTTAAAAGGGGGTGAGGAAGTTGGCTCTGGTAATGCCGTCGGGAAAAATGCAGGTGAGCTACTCTCTAATCAATTAAGCAATTGGCTTTCGAGCATCAGCGACGATTTTGATATAGGTGTAAACTATAGACCCGGCGATGAAATAACAAGCAATGAACTAGAAGTTGCTTTGTCCACACAGCTTTTCAACGATCGAGTCTCCATAGATGGGAATGTTGGTTTAGGAAAATACCAAAATACGAATTCTAATGTGATTGGTAATGTTAGTGTTGATGTGAAGATTAACAAAAAAGGCAATGTACGAATCAGAGGATTTAACAGAGCAAACGAAAACGAAATTGAAAGCGTTTCCTTATATACACAGGGCGTCGGGTTGTACTATCGTGAAGATTTTGACAGTTTCGGTGAGTTACTTACCAAATATTGGAAAAAAGCGACGTTTCAAGGCTACACACCTCCCGAATAAAAGAATTATAAGCCAACAGAAATCCCGCCAATACTATCGCAACAAGCACCAGTGACGGAAGCCAAAGTATTAATTCTATTATTTAATTTCAAATAAGCTAGCAATGCAAAAATCAATGCTTCTTTAAATTCCACAATAATATTTTCCGCTATCACAATTTCCGACTCAGCATAATACTTAATTCTTTCCATCAAAAAACTATTGTAAGCACCTCCTCCTGTAACTAAGGTTTTTGAAGAGGTATTTTTTAGTATTTTACCAATCTGAAAAGCACAGTGCTCATAGAAAGTCGTTATTGTAGAAAGATTTTCTTCAATATCTGAAATTAACGGATTAATGTTTAGATCTACCCATTCTTTACCAAGCGACTTAGGGGCTTCTTTTTTATAAAACTGAAGCGTATTCAATTGATCGAGTAAGGGGATATTAATTGTAGATGCTCTACCTAATTCTCCATTTCTATCGAACGTAAAACCATGCTTTTGCGACAATGCATTAAGTACAATATTAAGAGGGCAAATGTCAAAAGCCATTCTCCTATTATTAAACTCATACGACAGATTTGCAAACCCACCTAAGTTTAAACAATAATCATACTCACTAAACAACAACCTATCACCAATAGGAACTAGAGGTGCGCCTTGCCCACCAAGCGTAACATCAAGCGACCGAAAATCGAAAACAACGGGTCTTTTAATGATTGAATGAATAGCATTACCCGAACCAATTTGTGTACTCACTTTCAATTCAGGTCTATGAAAAACAGTATGGCCGTGAGAGGCAATTGCCGATACCGATTTTAAATCGATAAAAAATTCATCGGTAAATTCTTTAATTTGTTCACCAATCCAAATACCGTATTCAACATCAAGCAAACTCAAATCAAATCCTGAAAGATGCATAGCATTTTTAAGCCTATCAAACCAAATTTCATTATAGGAGTATGTTTTTGCATGAACTATGTTATACCCTATTATGTTATTTTTCAATTCGAAATCGACCAAAGCAATATCTAAACCATCTAGAGAAGTTCCCGACATACAGCCAATTACAGACATTCTTCCACTCATAGTACTTATATACAATAAATTAGATATTTATATGAATTTGGTTCGAAATTAACTATCTTTGTGCAGATAGACAACAAATTAACGTCGGAGTACAAAAACTTACAATGATTTATTAAAATATTTTACCATGGAATTTGGATTAACAGAAGAACATTTAATGATTCGCGATGCTGCAAAAGAATTTGCAAGACAAGAATTACTAGAAGGTGTAACCGAAAGAGACGACAAAGGCATCTACCCTGCTGAGCAAATTAAAAAAATGGGAGAACTGGGCTTTATGGGCATGATGGTCGATCCTCAGTACGGCGGTGGAGGAATGGACACTCTATCGTATTCTTTAGCTATTGAAGAAATCTCTAAAGTAGATGCGGCTGCTGCAGTGGTGATGTCTGTTAATAATTCTTTAGTTTGCTGGGGAATTGAACGTTTTGGAACAGAAGAGCAAAAACAAAAATATCTTGTACCTCTTGCTAGTGGTGAGGTAATTGGCGGTTTCTGCCTATCGGAACCTGAAGCAGGATCTGATGCTACAAAGCAAAGAACTACAGCGATTGACAAAGGCGATCATTATTTATTAAACGGTACTAAAAACTGGATTACCTCTGCCGCCAATGCTAAATATTTCATCGTAATTGCTGCTACTTATCCCGAACAAGGTCATAAAGGGATTAATGCTTTTATTGTAGATAGAGCTTGGGAAGGCTTCGAAGTAGGGCCTAAAGAAAACAAAATGGGGATGAGAGCTTCAGATACCCATTCAATTATGTTTACCGATGTAAAAGTTCCAAAAGAAAATAGAATTGGCGACGATGGTTTTGGGTTTAAATTAGCTATGTCTATTTTAGCCGGCGGGCGTATTGGTATTGCTTCTCAAGCCCTAGGAATAGCACAAGGCGCTCTAGATTTAGCAGTACAGTATAGTAAAGAAAGAAAAGCATTTGGCAAGTTACTATACGACCATCAATCTATCGCTTTTAAGTTAGCCGACATGGAAACAGAAATTCAAGCTGCTCGACTACTAATCCATAAAGCATGCTGGTTAAAAGACCAACACGAAGACATCAACCATTTTAGTGCTATGGCCAAGCTTAAAGCAGCTGAGGTAGCCATGAAAGTTACAACAGAAGCCGTTCAAATACATGGCGGATATGGATATGTTAAAGAGTATCACGTTGAAAGACTTATGAGAGAAGCTAAACTTACTCAAATTTACGAAGGCACTAGCGAAGTTCAAAAAATTGTTATTTCAAGAGGTTTGATCAAATAATTATATATTGAAAACAATCTAAATATCAAAGCCGGTCAGTTTTTGACTGGCTTTTGTCTTATAATTAATTGATTTTTAATTTCTATTTTATTAAATTGCGAGCTTAAATTTTTAATATGATGAGGATATTTACACTTTTACTTCTTTTTGGCTTGGGCTTTAATAGCCTTTTTGCCAGCAACATTTCTGTCGATGATGCAAAAAATGTTGCAAAAAACTATTTTTTTAAACATGCAAAAAACGCTAAAAACTTAGACTATTCTAAAACTGAATTCAAGCTTCAATACACCGAAGAAAACGAAGATGTTTATTTCTATGTCTTCAATATTGATGGACAAGATGGTTTTGTTATAACTTCCGCTCAAGATTTCACAAGACCAGTTTTAGCATATTCCGACGAATTTAATGTAGACTTTAACAATTTATCTCCTGAACTCAGATTTGTACTTGACGGTTACAATTTGCAAATTCAATATGGCATTGACCATTTTGCAAGACCTACAGAAAAAATAACTAGTTCATGGCAAAACTTAAGATTAAACCTTAGTAATAAATCAAGTGTAGTGGACGAAGTTGGTCCTTTGTTAATTACCACTTGGAATCAATCGCCTTATTACAATGATTTGTGCCCTGCCGATGGTACTGGCGAACATGCTGTAGTTGGTTGCGTAGCTGTAGCTATGGCTCAAGTTATGAAGTATTATAATTATCCTTCGCAAGGCGAAGGCAGTAAATCTTACTACGATAACTCAGGCCTAACTCATTATGCTAATATCAACTATGCTAATGAAACATACGAATGGAATAATATGCCAAAATATTTGGCTGGTGCCAACGAAGACTTAGCTAAACTAATGTACCATTGTGGCCATACAACTGAGATGGACTGGGAAGTAGATGGATCTGGAACACAATCAAGTTATGTAGTAACTGCTCTTGAGAATTATTTTAAATATTCTACATCTGCTAATGAATATACTCGTCAAAACTGGAATGGTTCGTACAATTATACTGATGCTCAATGGGAACTAATGATTCGAAACGAGCTTGATTTGCTTAGACCTATTGTTTATTCAGGCTTCACTTCTAGCGGAGGAGCAGGTCATGCATGGAACTGCGATGGATATCAGTCTGACGATGAGGGTGGATATCTATACCATATGAACTATGGTTGGGGAGGCTACGGTAATGGTTATTTTGCCCTAGACAATTTAATTGCAGGAGTAACACCTGGTGGTGATGATGAATATTTTGATTTAGGCCATCAGATTATAACAGGGATAGTACCAGAAGCCAATTATCCAGAATTTTGTGGAGGCACACGTACTATTAGCGGTTTCGAAGGCCTTATTGAAGATGGAAGTGGGTATAGTAATTACCAAGCCAATATTGATTGTCAAACTTTAGTAAGATCTGAGTGTGCTACAGGAAGGACCACAATTAGATTTGAAAGATTTGACTTAGGCACTGGCGACTATTTATATCTTTATTCTGGGCCAAGTACAAGTGACCCTCTTATCGCAACGTTCGACCAAAATAACGTTCCCGATGGAGAATATTCATCTGTTAACGGAGGTCTTTTACTTCGTTTTGTAACTGATGGTTCAGACCAAGCCGGAGGATGGGATTTGTCGTATACGGGTTATACATGTGGGTTTATCACTGCAACAAGTCCGACAGGAACATTATCTGATGGAAGTGGCACTTGTGAATATACTTCTGAAGCAGCATTAAATTGCTTATGGTATATACAAACTCCAGGGGCAACACAGTATACAATCAATTTTACTCAGTTTGATTTAGATGATCCCGCTCACGATTATGTTCAATTGTATAACAATATAACAGGAGCAACTATTGGAACATACAAAATGAATAATCTTCCTCCCGCAACTATTGTTGCAGATGTACCTGAAATTAAAATCAGATTTAAAACATATATTGACGAAACTAATGTTGGAGAAGGTTGGACCTTAAACTATTCTACAAATACTGTAAGTACCAGCGAAATTGAGTATGTTAACAACAAGGTGCAAGTGTATCCAAATCCTTTAACCAATGAATCAATTGTTAAATTAGAAAATTTTAAAGATGAGATAGTCAATATTACTGTTACCGATATTGTTGGAAAAGTACTTGGAAATCAATCTTTAAGAGTTGAAAATGATGTGCAAAATGTTTCATTACAAAGCATTTTAGAACACGAATTGAACAATGGGGTGTATATCTTGAATATTTCCAATAGAAATACAAATCAAACAATTAAGCTTATTAGAGAATAGTTAATTAAATTAATTAAGAAGATGGTGTCCAAAAACTTTTTGGACACCATCTTTTTATTTTAGGGAATAATCAAAATTGAAAAATTAGTAAAATAGCAAAGAACCACAGATTTAATTTTTTGTCTAATATTCAGCTCGAATAAATTTCAAAAGAATTATTTTTGTACCGCAGAAAGTTGTTCTGTCGCTCAGGAAACTGAGAGGAAAGTCCGGGCAACATAGAGCGTCGAACTCTCGAAAGGAGAGATGTCTGTGAGGGTATAGAAGCAAAGAAGAAAATAACCGCTCTGCAAGCAGAGTAAGGGTGAGAAGGTGAGGTAAGAGCTCACCAGTGCAGTGGGCAACCATTGCTGCTGTTTGCCTTTCGAGTTGAAAGACCATGTATATTTGCGTTTGAGGGTCGCTCGCCCGATGCAAAGGGGTAGGTCGAAAAGACAAATGACAGAAGCTACTATAGTAGTACAGAACTCGGCTTATAAACTTTCTGCTTTATAAAAAAAAGAAGCGACCTTTTTTAGACCGCTTCTTTTTTGTTAATTAACTTAATTTATTCAGCATTTACAAAAGGATCTTTTATCAAATCTGCAGGAGCTTCACCAGTTAATGCATTTAAAAATGCTACAATGTCATTAACTTCTTCAGGTGTTAAGTCTTTGTTGAGTTCGGTTTTGGCCATTATTACAACTGCGTCGCTAAGTTTTGCTACACTACCATCGTGGAAATATGGTCCTGTTTTTTCGATATTTCTCAAGCCAGGCACTTTGAAAATATATTTATCACTTTCGTTTTTAGTTAGCTCATAAAGCCCATTATCGATTACTTTACTATTGGTTAATGTCCAGTAATCGGCAAATAAACCAAACTTTTGCATCATATTTCCACCTAAAACATTGCCCATGTGACAAGTTGTACAACCTACTTTAATGAAGGTGTCCATTCCTTTAATAGCTTGCTCAGACATGGCTTTATCGTCGCCAGCTAGGAATTGATCGAATGGTGAAGGAGTGATTAATTTACGTTCGAAAGCACCAATAGCCTTTTTCATATTATCATATGTAATGGCGGGTTCTTCGCCCGGAAAAGCTTCGGCAAAAAGTGTTTTGTATTGATCTATTTTTGATAATCTTTCTACAACTTGAGCTTCGTCCGGCATTCCCATTTCGATTGGATTTAATACAGGACCTCCAGCTTGTGCTTCAACATCTGGCTCGCGACCATCCCAAAATTGCTTAAAATGTAGACCTGCATTAAAGACTGTGGGCGAATTTCTAGTTCCTAGTGTTCCGTTGTCGCCAGGAGATGTAGGTAAATTGTCGACACCGTATGTGCTTAAATTATGACAAGTGTTACAGCTTTGTGTCTGTCCCTTTGATAAAACTTTATCGAAATAAAGCATATGACCTAATTTAATCTTAGCATCCGTTAATTCATTATTAGGATTGTCGGCAATTGCAGGTAAGGTTCCAAACATTCTTTGTGCTTGCTCACGAATTGCAGCATTTGGGTTTTCAACTACAACATCTGTTTCTGTAGTTGTTTCCGGAGATTGACAGCCAATAATAATAACTGATAAAAAAATGGCTAGCGTAGATAATTTTCTCATATGAATTTTTTATTTAATGATTTAACTACAAATTTAGGAATCTGTATTAGAATTCAAAATTAATTGCTGAATATCTTGATGTAGTAGTGAAATAGCAATGTATAGATCTGAAAAAGGATCGTTTTCGTCTAATCGAGATGTGTCGATAGGCAGAAAATCTTCATCCCAGCTAATTCGACTTAATTGCGACATTAACTTTTCGCTGTGCATTTTATTTTGGGCTTTAATATTGTCGAGTTCTTGGCTAAGTTTTTCTATAGTCTCAATATATGGTTTATGTAACAATCGCTCTGACTTGCTAAATTTAATATTTGAAGAACTGTTTGCATTACCTTGCATACTAATAACTTGAACTCCTTTTAGTTCCATAGCTAATTTAAGTGCAAATTTTAGATTTTTTACCACATATACTTTTTCTTTCAACGACGGCTTTATCGCGCTTGTTAATTTTATAGCTAGATTGATGTATGGCTTACAATTAAAAAAAATAATAGCTTGCATTTCATCGAATAAATCATCAAATAAGTGTAACGATTCTTTTCGTGCTTTAATAGAGATGCTGTTAAAATTTTCAAGATCAATGAGCGAAATGTATTTTGCGTGCTGTGGTTGAATCATCGATTTTATTTCTCTATTAGTTTCTTCAATTATTTTGATGTCGCCTTCAGCCATGCTACCTCTCAAATGTCGAATAATTATATTCTGATCGATAAGAAGAGCTTCGTGTTGCAAACGGCCATAGTCGATATTTTGTAGCCAACTCGTTTTTTTTAAAGTTCTATCTGGGTCTAGCAGTTTGAGTAAATTCTTGGAGTGAATGATATACTTCCCCTCATCATTTTTTTGGCCGACTAAATGTCCTTCTTCGAAATAGCTTTGTAGAGAAAAATGATTTTTTAATATTTTAATACGTTGATTTTCTGTATTAAAAACTTTTATAGCATTTAGAAAAACACGAACCATTGGGTTGGGCTTGTAAAAAGCTATACTCTTGAAATATATTAATTGTTCGTTGAGCCATTTTGCATATTCTTTACGAATCGAAAAAGGAATGTTTTTTAAATCTTCATATTGATGAAGCAAAATGAAATTTTTATCAGGATTCGAAGAAAAAAAACCTTTCAAGGTTTTTTGAATATTTTCTAGCGACTGTTTATACGAGTTTTTGTGCGACTCGCCTTTGGCAATAATACAAATAATTCGTTTGTCTATATTATAGATGTATTGGGCGTACGGCGTGGTAGAGTGGTAGTAAACATACTCGTTAAGTAAATTCACTTCTAAACCCTTGTGGGTAAAGTAAGATAACACAGGATCGGAAATCATATTTTTTGAGTTTGGGATATAAATATACTCAAAAAAAGACTCCGTTTTTTAAACTTCTAAATATATTTGATAACCGGTGTGAGAACGTAGATTAAATACTATATCATCGTCGAAAATTAAATACTGACCTTTTATTCCAACGAGTTTTCCTCGATAGACGGTTTGTTGATCCAGCTTTAAACTTTTCACTTTTTTTGGATATTTTGTAATAGGATAGCTGATTTCAATGGGTGCGTCGTCGATAAGATAATCGCCGAAATTTTTAAAAATAAATGATTGTGCTTTTTTACGTTCTTCATTTAAATCGATGAGTTCAGGCTCGCCTTGTAACATTTTTCGCCAATTGGTAATGTCTTTATAATTTTTTTTAAGTTCAACTTCAATTAACCCGGATAATTGTCGGTACGGTACTTTAGCTATTCGAACGGCTTGTGTCGCGCCTTGGTCTATCCATCGCGTTGGAATTTGTGTATGTCTAGTAATACCTACCTTTAAATCGCCTGTGTTTGCTAAATAAACATAATGATCTATCAAATTATGTGTTTTTGCCCACTCCATATCTCTTGCAATTCCTAAGTGCGATTGGTCGAGTTCCGGTTTCATAACAGTGATATCGGCTTCTGGAGCGGTTTGGTAACAAGCAAAGCAAAACCCATGGCCAAAAGACTTCCGAGTTAGTTTCCCACAGTGTGCACAATAAATTTTATTTGTAAATTCTATCTTCAGCGATTGATTAATAAAATTGTTTAATAAGAGGTAATCATGATCGATTTGCAAGTAGTATTGAACTGTTTCGGATAGCTCAGCCTTCATTTTATTCAAAATAAAACATTGTTTCATGATGATTTTTTTTAGAAAGAATGTGAATTATGAGTTAAAATTCTATATTTGTATTCATAAACGTATTAAAATTAATTGTAACTAAAAATAAACATAATGAAAAAGATTACACTATTAGTTGTTGCTTTTGCCTTGTTTATGGTAAATGCAAATGCACAAGAAGATTTAGTTTCGAAAAAAGGATATAAAATTTTACCAGAAGCTGGTGATATTGCTTTTGGAGTAGATTTTGCGCCTTTTATTAAAACTGTTAATTTGAATGCTAGCAACACTGCACCTTCTTTCGATTTTGGAGATCAATTCACTATTTTCGTTAAAAAGTACAACACTGCTGATATGGCATACAGATTAAAATTTGCTTTTAATAATTTTTCTCAAACTGATGTTAACTATGTTACTGATGAGTCGGTTTTAGCTCCTACTCCAGAAGATCAAATTGCTGATAAAGGTAAATTTAGCTATACTCAAGCTATGTTGTCTTTAGGTGTTGAAAAAAGAAGAGGACACAACCGTTTACAAGGCTACTATGGAGCTGATGTATTCTTGTTCTATTTCAATGGACTAGCTTCAGACATGAACTTCAAAGGCACTTACGGTAACGAATTTTCTTCAGACAATGCTAATCCAGTATCTACCAACTTTGTAGGAGCTCTTAATGGTTATAGAACTGCTACATATAAATCTGGTGGAATGTTAGGATTTGGTGCTAGAGCATTTATTGGTGCTGAGTATTTCATCGCTCCTAAAATTTCTATCGGTGGTGAACTAGGCTGGGGTCTTGGCTACGGCTTAGGTATGGATGGCTACCAAATTGACGAAGAATGGGATCCTGTGGCTGGCGAAGTTAAAGCTACTAAAGTTAAAACAGGAAGAGCAAATCAATTTATGTTCGGTTCGGACTCTTCTTCTCAAGGTTTTTTTGAGAACAATGGTTGGTTAGGACTAGGTGGAAATATCAATTTAATTTTCCATTTCTAAGAACAATAATATATAAAAAACCTAAGGCCACCCATTGGTGGCCTTTTTTATTAAGACGAATTGAATTATGGATGCCCTTCTAGTTTTAGACCAGTACAAATTGAATTTTAATGCTTCCGGCTTACACTTTTTAAATGTTAGTTTGGCAATTATTATGTTTGGTGTTGCTTTAGATATTCGTCTTAGTAATTTTAAAACCATCTTTTTTAAACCCAAATCGTTTATTGTTGGATTAGTCTCTCAATTTTTATTGTTGCCGTCTCTTACCTTTTTGCTTATTTTTATTATTAAACCTACCGAAAGTGTAGCCTTAGGAATGATTCTAGTAGCAGCATGTCCGGGTGGAAATATTTCAAATTTTATTTCTTCATTAGCTAAAGGTAATGTTGAGCTATCACTCAGTTTAACGGGTTTTTCGACAATGCTTTCGGTCTTGCTTACACCTCTAAATTTTTCATTTTGGGGTAGTTTGTACGTGAGCCAATCCAATTTAATACATCCAATAAGCATCGATTTCCTTCAAATGTTTCAAACGGTAGTTTTGATATTGGGTTTACCTCTTATTCTAGGCGTTTGGTTTAATTCAAAAAAACCAATTGTAGCTCAAAAAATAAAAAAGCCTATAAAAATTTTATCTATCATAATTTTTCTTGGATTCATAGTCGTGGCTTTGGCTAATAATTTCAGTTTATTTCTTCGGTATATTCATTTAATTTTTTTAATTGTATTAGCACACAACTTGGTTGCCCTATTATCAGGTTATTTTTTGTCCACGCTTTTTAAAAGTTCACTAGCCGACAGAAAAACGATAACGATTGAAACCGGAATTCAAAACTCAGGACTTGCGCTTGTACTCATTTTTAACCCCAAAATATTCCCAGAAGATATACAAATAGGAGGAATGGCCTTCATTGCTGCTTGGTGGGGTATTTGGCATATGATTTCGGGCTTGGCTATAGCTATGCTTTGGCACAAAAAACAGGAATAACCGTTCGTTGGTACGCGAGTTTGAAAGAAAACTTTGATTATCAGATTTTTTTATTAACTTTGGTACAGTACGTGATTGTGCTAGCTCCAAACCAAAGGTGCCAATGAAAAATATACTTGTTCCACTCGATTTTTCAGCAGATTCCATTAATGCGTTGGAACATGCCATTAGATTAGCTAATACTACAGAATCTAATGTCGTAATGTTGCATGTTGTACACTATAAAAACTTCGAAACGCCCTTTTATTTCAGCGACCTCGAAGACTTTAAAGGCAAAACCGTTAACGACTATATCAATCTAATTCTATATCGATATCAACCTCAAGTTAATCAAAATTTAACTTATCAAATCGTAGAAGGTAATGTTTCTAGAGAAATTGTTAAATACGCAGAGGACAATAAGATAGATTATATTATAATGGGCACGCACGGTGCTTCCGGTAGTGATTCTTACTGGATTGGAAGTAATGCATATAAAGTTGTTTCGAATGCAACTTGTCCGGTAGTTACTATCCGTAACGGCTTCATGAGAGATCGTATTAATAAAATTGTTTTACCTATAGACGCTTCGAAAAATACAAGGCGTAAACTCCCTTTTACGGCTGATATGGCTGCTTTTTTTGATGCCGAAATTCATGTCATTGGGGTTACAGAAACGGCTATGTCGGATATCTTAAAAAGAGTAGAGTCTTGGGTGAAACAAACAGACGAGTATTTAGAGCAGAGACAAATAAAACATGTTACAATGATGTTGCAAGGCTCTAATATTACCGAGATGACTATAGATTATGCAAAATCTATAGATGCTGATTTAATCGCAATTATGACCGAACAAGGAGAACATCCTGTTAGTCTGTTGATGGGAGCTTATGCTCAACATATGGTAAATAATTCGCCTATTCCGGTATTAACCCTAAGACCAACGCTTGCGTACCAATAATTTATTATTTTTGTTGTCAAAATTGAAAAATATGAAATTGATAATATCAACATTATTTCTTTTGCTTAATTTCTTTGCATATAGTCAGAAAACAGATGTGTTTTCTGAATTGGCATCCCCTTCTGAGTCTGGTGGTAAAATTTATATTTTTCAAGAAGCCATTTTAAAACAAATGCTTTTAAATTATTCCGAAAGCAAAAAAAACGAACAAGGAATTAATGGATATAGGGTTCAGATCTACTTCGGTTCTGGCCACACAGCCAGAGAAAAGGCCAATTCAATAAGAAATAGCTTCGTCTCGGCATACCCAGATGTTTCTGCTCATGTTGTATTTCAAGAACCTAATTTCAAGGTAAGAGTAGGCGATTACAGAACAAAAAGCGAAGCTTTAGCCTTACTTAAAAAAATAGAAACGATATATCCGGGAGCTTTTATCGTTAAGGATTTCATAGACTGGCCAAATCTTATAGAATAATGGATGTTGATTTTTTAACATCAAAATCGAAGGCTATTCGCCGTTCAGTTATCGAAAGTTTATATCATGCAAAAAGCGGTCATTTAGGTGGTTCGCTAGGTCTGGCTGATGTGTTTGCGATTTTATATTTCGAGGTTTTAAATCATCGACCAGAAGATTGGAGATGGTCAGATCGTGATAGATTAATTCTATCTATAGGACATGTCGCTCCTGTTTTGTATGCTACTTTAGCCCATTCGGGATACTTCCCTCTTTCGGAACTAAACACCTTACGTAAGTTGGGAACGCGTTTACAAGGGCATCCAAGCATTGAGCATCAGTTACCGGGAATAGAATTGGCTGCCGGTTCTTTGGGGCAGGGTTTATCGGTAAGTGTAG
Organism: Bacteroidales bacterium; assembly: GCA_016936665.1. Lineage (GTDB taxonomy): Bacteria > Bacteroidota > Bacteroidia > Bacteroidales > JAFGXI01 > JAFGXI01. The sequence goes on along the minus strand of JAFGXI010000032.1, from coordinate 61,106 downwards.
GCTTGGCTTTAGCAGCGAAAATGGATTTAAAAAAGTTTTACACCTATTGTGTTTTGGGTGATGGAGAATTGCAAGAAGGCTCTGTTTGGGAAGCTGCTATGAGTGCATCACACCATCAATTAAATCAATTAATAGCTATTGTTGATAGAAACGTGGTACAAATTGATGGTAGTACAGAATCGGTTATGCAATTAGAACCTCTAAAAGATAAATGGATGGCTTTTGGTTGGCAAGTGCTTGAGTGCGATGGCCACGATTTTAAAGCTCTAAAACAAGCGTTTTCAAAGGCTAAATCTAGTAAAGTACAGCCTAGCGTAATTATTGCTCATACAAAAATGGGTAAAGGTGTAAAGTCTATAGAGGACAATTACAAATGGCATGGTAAAGCACCGAACGAAGAGGAGTTTAATTTGTTTCTTAACGCCTTGGATTAACAGCTTTTATATACTCTTCTTTGTGTTACAATGCGAATCATTACTTTTCGGTAAATTCCCAAGTATTTAAATAAAATCAAACCAATTATTGCTCCTAATCCATTGGTAATAGCATCGAGAATATCTCCATTTCGGTTGGTTGTAAAAAAAGCCTGAATCAGCTCCATCAGTACACCATAAAAAAAACAGGCAACAACAATCCAAATCATTTTACGATATAAACAAATTTGTCGAACTTTAAAATAATCTGACAGCCACAGCGTGATAAGCGTAAAGTACATAAAAAAGTGCACCGCTTTGTCAAGATGCGGAATATTAAGTAAAAATGTATGATGATTTTTTTGATAGACCGAGAAAGTACTTAACCAGTAAACTAAGATAGCCCAACTAATTGTTTTCCAGTATCGAAAAAACCAGCGATAAATTTTAAGATATGGTATCCATTTGCGTTTCGGACTCATCTTCCATCTCATTTTCCATCTCTTGCATAATGTTCTCCAAATCTTCGTTCATTTGATCGATATTATTTTCTAACTCATCGATTACACGTTCTTCTTTCGAAGACTCATCGTTGCTAGATGTACTTGTCGTTTCTGTGCATGCCGAAATAGCAAATAAGGAAACAATAATAATACTGATTTGAACTGAACGTAGAATTTTCATCGGAATAAAGTTATAAAATTTGATATTGACCACCGGGAATTGCTTTCACCAAATTTAAAAATTCTAAATCTAAAAGTAAAGCCGGAATGATATTTTTATTCAAACCAGACTGAATATTAATACGATCGATTGAGCAAAAATCGGCTTGAGACTTCATCCATTGGTATAGTTTTAATTGTTCTTCCGATAGATTCTGTGCAACATTTATTTTTGTTTGTGTGCCTTTTAAAGTGTCCCAATTGAGTACTTTGACTAAATCATCGAACGATTCGTACATTGTGGCTTTTTGGGTTTTAATTAAAAAGTTACATCCCCCAGATTTCAGATCGTCAGCCCTTCCGGGAAGGGCTAAAACCTCGCGGTTATAACCAAACGCAAAATCGGCGGTAATAAGAGAGCCTCCTTTTGTTGCCGATTCGATAACGATAGTAGCTTCCGATAATCCTGCAATTATTCTATTTCTACTAACGAAATTGCTTCTTGCTGGTTTTGTCCCTTGAGGAAACTCGGTAAGCAAACTACCATTGTTAATAATAGAAGTGGCCACTTGTTTATGAGAGGAAGGATATATTAAGTCTAATCCATGACCAAGAACGGCAATTGTTGGTAGCCCGAATTCTAAAGCCGATTTATGTGCACATGCATCAATCCCATAGGCCAAGCCACTCACGATTACAATCGGTATTTTAGAGACAGCTAACGATTCGATGAGTTGTTTGCAATATTTTTCGCCGTATGGCGAAGGTTTTCTTGTACCGACAATGCTTATATAATAAGTGTCGTTAAATTTATACTTACTTTTTTGATATAGAACCAATGGAGCATCGTTGCATTCTTTCAGCAGCTTTGGGTAGTTCGATTCTGTGTAACTCAGTATATCGATGTGGTATCGATCTGCAAATTCTAACTCTTTCTCGGCTAAAACAATGGCGTTTATATCTTTTAAATTTGATGCTAATACCGGACCTACGCCTGGTATTTTTTGCAAACTTGCTTTGGAAGCTTTAAAAATAGCTTCTGCAGAACCGAGATACGAGATTAATTGTCGGGCTGTTACACTCCCTACGCCTTTTATAAATGAAAGCGCAATAAGGTATTTAATGTTATTTTGGGATTCAGGCAAGATCAATTACTTTAAGGCGTTTTCCAAACGTTGTATTTCTTCATTCTTTAAAGTCGTTAAAAATATGGGAGGATATTTTACAACGCCTTTCGGAGTTTTCTGAAATAAAAAGAGGGCTTTACGAAGTCCGAAAAAAGAAGATTCGATAGTGTATTTGTAAAGGCTTTCTTTAGGAATCTTTACCATTTTAGGCTTTGGTTTGATAAACTTTGGCGTAATTCGAAAATATTTAAAAATGTATTGGCTCCCCTCGTCGTTGAACGAAATATAAGAGTGTTTTAAGCCAAACCAAATGATGCCGGCAATGATGAAAGTGACTAAAATAATTAATGCGTAATGAAAATCTTTAAGAGGTAGGTATTTATTAGTATAAACATCTAAAAACGAAATTGGAAAACTTCCTCCAAATACAATGATGCCAATAAGTTCAACCCTTAAAACTTTATACAGACCTTTGCTGTTTTCGATTTCCATGACTTTTTTTAAGTAAAGATAATTAAATTTTAATGAATAGAGCTCATATATCGATTGTCGAAATTCGTAATTTAGAGACGTTAATATTCTAATTTAAGATTAGTTCAAACAAATTCGATGAAAGATAAAGAGGTTTACAGTAAGATGGCAGCAATGTGTAGTAAGCAGGAATATTGTATTGACGATATTCAAAAAAAGCTCGATAAATATGAGCTTTCAAATACAAGCAAGCAAGACATTATTTCTGCATTGCAAAAGGAAAACTTTTTAAATGAAGAGCGCTATGCAACGGCCTTTGTACGCGATAAATTTCTTTTTAATAAATGGGGCAAAGTGAAGATAAGTTATCATTTAAAAATAAAACATATTACAGGTGAAATAATAAATACTGCACTCGATTCTATTAATGAAACAGATTATTTCCAAATAGCACGAACTTTAGCTTCGCAGAAAATGAAACAGATGAAGCTTTCTAAGCTAGATTACACTCATAAACAAAAAGTAATGCGCTTTCTGTTTCAGCGAGGTTTTGAAAGTAATATTATAAACACTATTGTCGATGAGCTATGACAATTAATAACTAATTCTCAACTTATTTTCTATATTTTGTCATACTCATTTTTATAATTGAATATTTAATGAAGATTACTTCTTAAGAGCTTCCCATTAACTAATTATTCGCTTTTGTTTTATTTAAAATATTGTAAATCGCTCAAAAGAAATTGAACAAATTATGAATATTACAATCTCAGCAGTAAGTAAGAGTAGAAACCGGTTCTGGAAAAAATGATTTTAGCCTCCGAAATTAGTTTAACAAGATTTATGATGGAACTGAAAGCGGAATAATCTCTCCATTTGTTCGTTGTAAAACCATTTCATTACCATCGAAATAAGCAAATGTAAAGTTATGAATCCAATCACCCAAGTTAACAAATTCTGCTTGTTCAATTTTAAGGTGTAGTGCTAAATGTCTGTGTCCAAATATAAAATAATCGATCGATTCGCGCTCTAATACAGACTTAGCATATAATATTAGCCATTCTTTATCGACACCTAAATATTTTATTTTGTCGGGAGATTCTGAATAACGTTTTTTTCTTGACCAAGTATTGCCAAGCCATAGTGCAAAGTTTGGGTGTACTCTGGAGAATAGCAGTTGGGCCAGTTTGTTGGTAAATAACCATTTGAGAGCTTTAAATCCCTTGTCGGCTGGGCCTAAGCCATCGCCATGCCCCAAATGAAATACTTTATCGTGAATCACTTTAGTAATTGGCTTTCTAATGATACTTATACCTAATTCTTTTTCGAAATAATCGAATGCCCAAATATCATGATTTCCGGTGAAGAAATAAATGGGGATTCCGGCATCCGATAGCTCTCCTAATTTTCCTAATAAACGAACAAAGCCTTTAGGTACAACATGTTTGTATTCGTACCAAAAGTCGAAAATGTCGCCCAACAAATAAAGAGCTTCGGTGTGTTCTTTAATTTCATCGAGCCATTGAACCAGTCGTCGCTCACGCTCTATGCTTTTAGTACGATTTGGCAACCCTAGATGTACATCGGATATAAAATATGTACGCTTTTTTGTTAACATTCATACAAAGATAAATTTTTCGTAGAATCTTACTTTTAAAAAAGCAAATTGAAAAACAAAAAAACTAAAATTCTTGCTGTATAGGATTTATAGCTATGTAAAAGGGAATCGTAAATATCGATTCCCTTAATTGTTCATTTTTATTCAAACATATTTTTTAAATCGTCCGGACTACCAAAACGTTCATCTTTTGGGCTACCTGCAACATCAATTGAAGTTACTATTTTAATGGTTATCTTTTTAGTAATTGCTATATGACTACCATAGATTGGAATTTGTTTTAAAACACCATCTTCCCATTTTTCTTCGTAGCGTTCAATCATTTGCCCAGTCAGTTGGAATTCCATAGTATAAGACTCTACGTTGTTATTGTCTGCTCTTGAAAATATATTTGCAAAACTTAATTTATCGAAAGGATAAGCATCAATTTTAAAATAGCTAAGATTCTTTTCGTTAGCTGAATTTGCAATCAACAATTGAAAATATTTGGCCCCGGGATTTTTTTTAGAATCTTTACAAAGATTCATTATTTCTTCTCCACTTCCTTGAGTATAAGCAGCGTATTTATTTTTCATGTCAGGAAAATACAGATTAGCTGTTACCATATCGTATTTAGAAACATCTGGCATGTTCATAATTTCTACAACTAATAGAGATAATCCTTCTGCATTTACAGAAGTCGCACCATCGGTTTGCTCACTATTTGCTAATACAATAAATTGTGTTTCTTGTGCAGATAATAAAGTTGTTAAAAAAATCATCAATAAACTTAAAAACGTCTTTTTCATGTCTTAATTTTTTATGCCAATTGAGCTTATATTATTTATCGATCAACCAGCGTTTATAATTTTAATATATCGTTACAAATATGATGATTAATAAGGCTTTGCTCTGTCATCCAAAAGAATGATTCTTTAATGTCATAGTTTGAATGGCTTAAATTCAGTTTTTATTCAGGACGAACTTTAGTACTTTTACGCATCAGATTTAAACCTACATTTAATAATGCATAAGTTTGACTTATAGCCAAATATTTACTTGACTTATTAATTATGATGAACAATTTTAGAAAATTGCTTTTTATTGTTATAGTTTTTACATCTTATTCAACTTTCGCTCAAGGCACACTTATCGATAGCCTTAAAGTAGTTCTTGAAAAGATAGAATTCGACGATACCAATAAAGTAGATGTATTGTCGAATATTGTAAATGAATTAATGTATTCCGAACCCAATACAGCCTTGGTTTATGCCGAGCAGTCGTTAAAGATTTCTGAGAACTTAAACGATAACTATAGAATTTTTAGAACAGCCAGCGATATTGGTATATTATATAACGAACGTGGCGATTACAGAAAAGCAAGAACCTATTTCGAGAAAGCCTTGCTTGTATCTGTTAGCGACTCCGTAAATTTGGCGCGTACTTATGGCAATATTGGTAATTCTTATAACTACGAAAGCGAATCGGAACAAGCCTTGTTGTACTATTTAAAATCGCTTCAAATATTCGAAGCACTCAACAATCTTGACGGGATGTCTTTAGTTTACGGAACGATTGGGAATTTGTATTTGAGCATACACGACTATAAAAATGCATTAGACAATTATACTAAAGCCGGCGAATTGTTCAAAAAACTCGATAACCAAGGAGGGCTGGCCACGGTTTATATGAATATTGGAGTTGTTTATCGAGATGGGGATAAATCTTATGATAAAGCCATCAATAACTTTAATAATGCCTTAGAAATTTATAAAAACTTTAATTATAAAAGAGGCATTGCTCAGAGTATTGGAAATATTGCCGAAGCCCATTACAATAAAGGCGATTACCTAGAATCCATTAAGTATATGGAAGATGCCATTAAAATATTTCAAGAAACTAATAATAAAAACGAAGAAGCTTTAGCTTTAATTAAAATTGGTGATTGTTACGTTGCATTATCCAATTTTCTTGATGCTAAAAACGTTTTTACTCAAGCTTACGAAATTGCATATAAAGATGGTAATATTAAAAACGTTGAGAGCTCTAGTTTAAAACTTTATCAAGTATACAAAAAACAAAATCAACTGGATAAAGCACTATTCTATCACGAAACTTTTCAGAATTACCACGATAGTTTATTCAACGTTGAAAAAGAAAAAAAGCTACAGGAGCTACTAACGAAGTACGACACCGAGAAAAAAGAAAAAGAAATTCAGAAACAGCAGTTCGAACTGGAAAAACAAGAATTACAGATAAAACAGAAAGAGTCAACCATTCGGTTTTATATTATATTAATTGTTTTAGTCACTATTGGTCTGTTGCTTATTGCCTTTGCTTACTTTCAGAAAAGAAGAATCAATATCCTCCTTAAAGGACAAAATGCGCTTATAGCAAAACAAAACAATGCTTTGCATCGCGATAAAAAAGTGCTCGACGAAGCGTTGAAAGATAAAACAGAGGTTTTGCAAAAAGTGTATGCCGAAAAGAAAAAAACAGAATTGCCTTCCGAATTATTGCAGCTAAGCCAGAGAGAAATGGAAGTGCTTTCTTATTTGGCACTAGGCTGGACCGACAATCAGTTAGCCGATAAATTATTTGTTTCGAAAGCCACTATAAAAACGCACTTACGTAGGATTTACTCCAAATTATTGGTTAACGGAAGAGCCGGAGCCGTGGCTATCGCTCATCAATACAACATTATTGGTGGTGTTGATGAAATCAGCGAAAATTTAAAAGAAGATTAGTTTAAATACTCGTATCTCTGATTTCTTAACTTAGGAGTGAAACCAGCTTCTTGAATGGCAACTTGTATAGAGTTTTTGTCGTGGTTATAACTAGCTCCGGCTACCGATACAACATTTTCTTCAATCATAATTGAGCCAAAATCGTTCGCTCCTGCATGTAAACAAATTTTACCTACTTCGGTTCCTACAGTTAACCATGAAGCTTGAATATTTTTAATGTTAGGAAGTAAAATTCTACTCATCGCTATTGTACGAATATACTCTTCAGCTAATATCGTGTTGGTCACGCCTTGTTCATTTTTAAGTTCAGTTCCTTCGTCTTGAAAAGGCCACGGAATAAATGAGATAAATCCGGTGCTACCTTCAGGTTTTTCTGCTTGTACATCTCTGATGGAAAGCAAATGTGTAATACGCTCATCGATAGTTTCTATATGGCCAAACATCATGGTTGCCGATGTGAGCATGTCCATTTGGTGAGCAGCTCTCATTACATCGAGCCATTGTTTGGAGTTACATTTTCCTTTGGAAACAATGCTTCGAACACGATCTGTTAATATTTCTGCTCCGGCACCCGGTAAGCTATCCAAACCCGAATTGCGTAAGGCTGTTAAAACTTCGGTATAACTCATGCGTTCTTTTCTGGCGATATGATGTATTTCTGCCGGCCCAAGTGCGTGAAGTTTTAAATCGGGATATAATGATTTTAAACTTGAAAATAAATCTTCGTAAAAAGCTAAGCCTAATTTAGGGTGCAATCCCCCTTGTAGCAACACCTGTCTGCCTCCGATTTCGTACAACTCGTCTATTTTGGTTTTATATTCTTCGATGGTCGTAATATAAGTGTCTGGAGCATTGGCTCTGCGATAAAAATTACAAAATTTACACTGAGCCACACAAACATTGGTAATATTCACATTCCGATCGATTTGCCATCCGACGATCCCTTCCGGTGTTAATTTCTTTCGAATCTCGTTGGCTAAAAACATTAAGTCAGGAGTTGCCGCATTTTGGTAAAGTTCCATGGCTTCTTCGTGGCTTAAAAAATTTAGGTTTAAAACTTTCTGGTATATATCTGATGGTGAACTCATGTCTTATTTTAATTCAGTCTTTATAAACAGAACAAAGATATAATATTTTATAAAACGTACTTCAATATTCTTTATGCAACAGCTCAATATTCCGGAATTTAATTTTTTATTTCGATGTAGGGGTAAAATACGTTTGTCGTGTTTTATGAGTGTAAACAAGTAAACAAATAAAAAATAATATATCATGAAAACATTCGGTTACAAATTACTAGCAATTATTTTAAGTTTAGGTTTTGTTTTAAGCTCTTGCGTTAAAGAAGACGATCCGACAAACAACGATCAATCGATCTTACCTTCTCAGTTTAGCATCGATGTGCCAAACTCGATAAGTAGCCAGTTGGCCAATAAATCGACGCAGTCCGATACTTTAAATGGCAACGAAATCTATGGACATTTAAGAAATTTTATTGCCATTGGCGAAGGCGCAGCAACCATTGTAGAATCAATTATTGGTGTAATTTCGGTTTATCAAATTAATCATGCTATGAACCTAACTTATACCAGCGACGAAGACCAAAGAGAAAAAAATTTAGTGGTTTTGGAAGAACAATCATATGAAGGACAACAATTCGAGTTTTCGATGACGATTAGCGATGCTCAATCTACAACAAATGCCGACGAGGGCAAAGGTTTGCAAATATTCTGGAATCGTCAACCAATCGAAGGCGTGGCTATTCTGAAGCCCTATAACATCAATAGAGATGAGAATTTAAACCAAATGAATGCTATTTTTAAAATTGAGTATAGCGAAGTAGCTACTTCAAACTACGAAAAACACATGGTGGTTAGTATTGCGAATTTAAATAACTTGAATGCAGACCCATATTATATGAAAAATTTAAAAATGTTTGTCGGGAAAAATAGCGATATTATCGATGTGTATGGTAACTCAGACCACCCTAATGCTAATTTCTTTACCAATGAAACAGGCTTCGATTGGGCTTTTGTAGCCAGTTCCGTAGAAAGTAGCGACATAGGAGTTGCTGAAGTTGGCTTACCTTCTAATGACTTAAATACTTACAGCCGTTCTGCGATTTTAGTCGATAATGCTTTGCAGACTGTATTTAGTACTCAAATAGGCACTTTAGGCTATGCGCAAGAAGATATCGATCGATTTTTATACAATACCGAAGCCCCCGGCTTTTTCAATCGTTATGGTTTTGTTCAAGGAGGAACAGCACCATCGTCGGATTACGATGCAATTACGTCAAGAATTAGCTTGCTAACCCCTTACAATCCCTACGAAATAGCCAATTTAAGTGTAGTGTTCGAATAAAAAATCCTATGCTAATAATAAGAAGGCTCTTCTGTTTGAGGAGCCTTTTGCTTTTGTTATATTCAGCACGCTGTATAAGAGCGCTAGAGGGATAGAAGGCCAGCTGTTTTTTATATGGTTAAAAGGCTGTGTTTAAACCTGTAATAATCCATCTTAAAAAAATATTGCGCTATAAATATTACTTTGGATATCAAATGGAGGTTAAAAAATAGCCTTTTTTTAAAACGGAATCTCATTACGTGAAATCTACGATTGGAAATAATTAATCGATTAACTATTTAAGTCTTGTTAGCGAATTGTTAACTTTGCAGAATAATTTAAAGTATATGGGTTTAATTCAAATCGAAGGCATGGAGTTTTATGCCTATCATGGGCATTTTGCAGAAGAACGTGTTGTAGGGAACGATTTTATCATCGACATTACAATAGAAACCAGTCTCGAAGCAGCCGCTGCCTCAGACGATATCGCAGATGCGGTTAATTACCAAGAAATATATAATCTTATTAAAGAAGAGATGAAAGTGAAATCGGCTCTTTTAGAAAACATTGCCGATAGAATTATTAATGCTATTTACATTGAATTTCCCGATCAGATTCGATTTGTAAAAGTGAAGGTTTCAAAAATGAATCCTCCGTTGAACGGTAAAATAAGAAATGTAAGTATTACAATGAGCCGTTAATGAGCGAATCTCAATCGACATATTGCGATTGGTGCGGAAAGGAGATGCAAAGCCTCAGGAGTTTAACTCTACCATCCGGAGGAAACATCGCTTTCGACACACGTATTTTTATACAAAATCAAATTGCCAATCTTCAAATTTGCGACGATTGTATGCTGCAATTACAAAACCTTCCGTCTGTAAACAAACCTTTCAGCCTATCTAAAAGCGAAATTTTATCGCTCGAAAAGCTAATCGGTAATTTATTTTCTCAAGGTAAAAGTGTTACATCTTATCCTATCAAAATAATTTATCGCATAGAAATCTTAGATGCATCTACCTCGGCTCAAACGCTTTTCACAGTACCTAAAAGAAATTTTAAAAGAGCTGTGAAAAGAAACCGATTAAGGCGAAGAATGAAGGAAGCCTATAGATTAAATAAATCAATCTTGTATTCGTTCTTGTCTAAAAATCAATTGCAATTGACTATGGCAATAATATACATAGGAAAGGAGGAAAATAGCTATGCCGAAATAGAACAAAAAATAGTAGTATCTTTACAGAAAATAATTAAGAACCTTTCAAATTCAACATATAAAAATGATTCGTCAAATTCGTAATTATATTATTATAGCGGTCGTCGCCTTGTCTACTTTGCTCTTTTGGGCATTTAAAGACGACAACTTTGCCATTGCCAAAAACCTCGATATATTTTATAGTTTGTTTCGCGAAATGAATATGATTTATGTCGATGAGACAGATCCTGAACAAATGGTGAAGACGGCTATCGATGCAATGTTGCAAAAACTTGATCCTTACACTGTTTATATTCCGGAAAGCCAAATGGAAGATTTTAAATTCATGACTACAGGGCAATACGGTGGCATTGGCGCAATGATTAGAAAAGATGGTGAATATGTTGTGATTACCGAACCTTACGAGAATTTTCCGGCGGCCAAAGCAGGTTTAAGAGCCGGCGATCTTGTTAAAATGATCGATAATATCGATGTGAAAGGTAAAAGCACCGAAGATATGAGTGAGCTACTGAAGGGAGAACCCGGTTCGCAGGTCAGTTTAACCATACAACGCCCGGGTACAGAGCAAGAGCAGATTATTCGGGTTACACGCGAAAAAATCAGCATCGATGCTGTCCCTTACTATGGTATGTTGAATGATAGTGTTGGATATTTTCTGTTGTCGAGTTTTACACAATCGGCTTCGAAAGAAGTAAAAGAAGCAGCGCATATTTTACATCAACAAGGCGCAAAATCGATGGTTTTCGATTTAAGAGGCAACCCCGGTGGTTTGTTAATTGAGTCGGTTAATATTGTAAATTTGTTTGTCGAAAAAGGCAATGAAGTTGTAGCTACTAAAGGTCGTGTTTCGCAATGGGACAAAACATACATAACCAAGAATGCAGCTGCATTTCCGGATGTTCCTATGGTTATTTTAGTAAATAGTGGCTCGGCTTCTGCTTCCGAGATTGTTTCTGGGGCGATGCAAGATTTAGATAGAGCTGTAATTGTTGGAACCCGAACTTTTGGTAAAGGTTTGGTGCAAGCAACACGCCCTTTAAGCTACAACAGCCAGTTAAAAGTAACAACAGCAAAGTACTACATCCCGAGTGGTCGGTGTATTCAAGCTTTAGATTATTCGCACAGAAACGAAGATGGAAGTGTTGGCAAAGTGCCCGATTCTCTAATCACAGAATACCGAACCGCTAACAATAGAATTGTGTACGATGGGGGCGGAATTTTACCCGACATCAAAGAAGAACCGGAAACCATGAGTAATATCGCATATAGTTTGGTTGCACAAAATCATATTTTCGATTATGCTACTCAATATTGTTTAAAACACGATAGTATTGCTCCGGCAAGGGATTATCGATTTGCAGATTACGACGACTTTAAAACGTGGATTGCCAATAGAGATTTAAGTTGCGAATCGTATTGTGCGCACAAATTGGACGAGTTAATCGAAATAGCGAAAGAGGAAAACTATTACGAACATTCGCAAGCAACATTCGATCGGTTAAAAGCCGACTTAGCCAACGATCAAAATAAAGATTTGGAGACATTTAAATCACAGATTATTAAATTAATTGAACAAGAAATTGTAGGCCGATATTATTTCCAGAAAGGCGCCATTCAAAACATGGTTGCTAAAGACAAAGCGGTTCAAAAAGCACTAGAAATTCTTAGTGATTCGCACCGTTACCAATCGATATTAGTTGGTCAGTCGGAAGAAGGACAAATAAAAAAGGCGATAGAATAATAATAGCGGACTGTTATATGCAAAAACTTATAAAAATTTTACATTTCTTTGCGCGACTTTAAAGATTCGTCGAAGCATGAAAATTATTGCACATAAAGAGGCGTTAAAATCGCATATACAATCGATAAAAAAACAAGGCAAACAGATCGGTTTTGTTCCTACAATGGGAGCATTGCATCAAGGTCATTTGTCTTTAATTGAACAGTCTAAACAACATTGCGATTATACGGTTTGTAGTATTTTTGTTAATCCTACACAATTTAACGATCCGGAAGATTTTGATAAATATCCACGTTCGGATGCTAAGGATATTGCTATGTTAGAATCGATTGCTTGCGATCTGTTGTTTTTGCCGGAACTGAACGAAATGTACCCGGAACAAGATCAAAGACAATTTAATTTTGGCAATTTAGAAACAGTTATGGAGGGTGCACATCGCCCCGGTCATTTTAATGGAGTGGCTCAAATTGTCTCTAAACTGTTCGACGCTGTTCATCCCGATAAGGTATTTTTTGGGCAGAAAGATTTTCAGCAATACGTCATAATTAAAAGTCTGGTGCATCAACTTAAAATGCCAATCGAAATTATTGCATGTCCTATAATTCGCGAACAGAGCGGTTTAGCAATGAGTTCGCGTAATCAGCGATTAACAGAAAAAGAAAAGGGTCAAGCTGCCAATATTTATAAAATTTTGTTGGAAGCAAAGTCAAATTATAGAGACTACAGTCCGCAAAGTTTAAAACAAAAAATGTTTGAATCGCTTGTTCAGATCGATGGATTAAAACCAGAATATTGCGAAATTGTTGACGATCTTGAACTAAAACCGCTAAACAGTTGGCAAACTGATCAAAAAATTGTGGCCTGTGTAGCCGTTTTTTGTGGAAAAGTTAGGCTAATAGATAATATTGTATTTAATTTGTAAGGTTTTTTAAAGAAGAGAATTTCAAAGTAATGCTTTGTAATTCAGAGTTATAGAGTAAAAATTTTGATAATAGGGAAATAAGTTGTCAAATGAATATAGAAGTTGTAAAATCGAAAATCCATAAAGTAACTATCACGGAAGCCAATCTTCAATACGTTGGAAGCATTACCATCGACGAAAATTTAATGGAAGCGGCCAATATCATCGAAAACGAAAAAGTTCAAATAGTTAATATCAACAATGGCGAGCGATTAGAAACTTACGTGATAAAAGGAGAAAGAGGGAAAGGCGAAATCTGTTTAAATGGCCCTGCTGCTCGTAAAGCAGCTGTTGGCGATGTGGTCATCATCATAGCATATGCTTGTATCGATTTCGAAGAAGCTAAACAATTTAAACCAAGCTTGGTTTTTCCCGACACAGCAACAAATACGCTTGTAAAATAATCTAATTAAATGAAGTTTATCAACATATTAAAGTTCTTCATCTTTCTGAGTGTAGGGCTTTTTTTATTTTGGTTGATTTACAAAGATCAAGACATCGATGTGCTTAAACAGAATTGGCAGCATACCAACTATTTATGGCTGGGATTGTCGTTAGTAGCAGGTCTTTTAAGTCATGTAATAAGAGCATTGCGATGGCAAAAAATGGTGCAGCCATTTGGGTACCGTCCACGTTTTTCGAATTCTTTTTTTGCAGTTATGAGTACCTATTTTGCAAATCTTGCTGTTCCCAGATTAGGTGAAGTAACCAGACCAACGATTTTAAAAAAATACGAAGGCATTCCGTTCAGTACCAGTTTTGGAACCATTGTTTTAGAGCGTTTAATCGATTTATTTATCCTTTTTTTGTTGACTATCATCTTGTTTTTAACGCAAACAAAGGTCTTTATCGATTTCATTAATAATAACCCCGATGTTAGAAATTATATCGAAGCGAAAATAAATTCATGGTTGTTGCCGGTATTTGGTGCAATCTTTTTATTGAGCATTGCACTATTGTTAATATTCCGAAAAAAAATTAAACAATCTGTACTTTATCAAAAAATAGGTCATAAAATACACGATTTTTTACAAGGCGTTCAGTCGTTCAGAAAGCTTAAACAACCCTTTTTATTTGTTTTCTATACTCTTTTAATTTGGGTTTTATATTTTCTTCTAACCTATTTGCCTGTGTTTGCTTTCGAAAGCACTAAAGATATTTCTGTTTGGGGAGGATTAGCATTTTTTGTAATTGGCAGTTACGGAATGGTAGCACCCGTTCAGGGAGGAATAGGAGCTTGGCATTTTATGGTAGCAGGTACTTTAATTGTAATAGGAATTAACGACCAAGATGCCAGAGCGTTTGCTTTAATTGTACATGCCGCTCAAACCATAATGCTTTTAGTGGTCGGGACTATCACAACCATACTTTTACCGGTTTTTAATCATAAAAATAAAGGATAAAACCAAATACAATGCGACGCAATACCATCGATCGAATAAGAGATAAAATTTTAAACCAAGATCAACTTAAAAAAATACTGTCACAAATTCGTGCCGAAGAGCAAAGTGTTGTGTTTTCGAATGGCTGTTTCGATCTCGTGCACTTAGGACATATCGAATATTTATCTAAGGCTGCCGATTTAGCCGATGTTTTTATTCTTGGACTAAATACCGACGAATCTGTTCAACGTCTTAAAGGAACAAAACGTCCTTTGCAAGACCAAAAATCCAGAGCCATGCTTATGGCATCTTTGTCGTTTATAGATTATGTAGTGCTGTTTAACGAAGATACCCCTTATGAACTGATTCAGACCGTTCAGCCCGATGTTTTGGTAAAAGGTGACGATTATAAAATTGAGGAAGTGGTTGGCTTCGATATTGTTCAAAAGAAAGGTGGTAAAGTAATTACCATCGAATTAACGAAAGGATACTCTACCACCAATATTGTTGAGAAAATTAAAAATTCTTAAGCTAGAAGTTGTTTAACAATCTCAGAGATTGTTTTGCCATCGGCTTTACCTGCTAATTCTTTACTGGCAACACCCATTACTTTTCCCATGTCTTTCATTCCCGAAGCACCAACACTGGAAATGATATTTTTTATTACTTCTTCTATTTCTTCTCGGCTTAGTTGTTTAGGGAGATAAGCTTTTATATAAGTGGCTTCGATTTGCTCTTTTTCAGCTAACTCAGGTCTATTATTTTGCTGATAGATAACCGCAGAATCTTCTCTTTGTTTAACTAATTTTTGAATCACAGAAATCTCCTTTTCAGCGCTTAATTGATCTTCTCCTTTTTCAGTTTTTGCAATCAAAAAAGCCGCTTTTATTGCTCTTAATGCTTCTAGCTTTTCTTTTTCTTTAGCTAGCATTGCTGTTTTAATATCTTGGTTGATTTGCTCAAATAAAGACATAATATTTTAATTTTTTAATTAATGGATATCGCTCGTAAATGTTCAGCAAGATTAATAAAAATTGGTAAATCCACAATTAATATTTATTTTTAATTTGATAAGACCTTAGAGAATGAATCAGTTTAAAAATCGTTTTTTATTTTTCGTATTGACTTGCTTGAGTTTGTTAGTTGTAGCCTCTAACGAAGAAGAACGCGATTCACTTCTGTCGGTCAGAGACAATGGAACACCTGCGCAACGAACGCGAGCTTATCTTAAACTAGAGCAGTATTACAGAAATATACAAGCCGATAGCGCTTTAATGTTTGCTAAAAAAGCATTAGAGATAGCACAAAAAAATAAAATCGATACCCTTTTAGTAAAAGTTTATAATAACTTGGCAATTTCCTACAAACTTCAAGGGAATTACGATTCCACCATTTACTATTTCCAAAAGTCGTTAAAAATGGCTATTGAGCGGAACGATACCTCTGCGGCCTCTTCGGCGCTAAATAATTTAGGAATTTTTTACGACGATTTAGGAGAAACAGCAAAAGCCCTCGATTTCTTTATCCAATCGGCAGAACTGTCGGAAAAGTTGCGCGATAAAGACGGAATGGCCTTGTCGTATAACAATATCGGCCTCATCCATTATAAACTCGAAGATTATAAAAGAGCCAAACAATATTACGAAAAAGCTCTGGTAATAAGACAAGAACTACAAGACACAGAAAAAATCGCGCTTTTATACAACAATATCGGTATTCTGTATTATTATGAAGACGATCCGCAAACTTGCTTAGATTATTTCAAAAACGCAGCGCACGTTTGGCAAAAGTCCAACAACAAAAGACAATTAGCTTTAGTTTTTACTAATATAGGCGAGCTTTATTACGAACTTCAGATCTACCAATCGGCAATGAATTATCTTTTAGAGTCTCAGAAATTATATGTAGGTTTAAAAGATGCACAAGGCGAACTTTACGTGTTGGTCTTGTTAGGAATGGTAAACGAAGAATGGGGTAAATACGATGAGGCAATAAAGCATTATTTGAAAAGTATTGAGTTAGCAAAAACCATCGATGCAAAAGCCGATATTTTAACTGCGTCTCATGCTTTAGCTCAACTTTATCAAAATATTGGGAATTATAAAGCCTCAAACACATACTATGCAATGTATGTTGAGTTTAAAGATTCTTTGATCAATGAAGAAAATAATAAAACGATTCAAGAACTACAAACCCGTTATGAAACCGAAAAAAAAGAACAAGAAATTGAGCTGCTAAATAATAAAAATAAATTAAGCGAAGCTGTTATCAACCGGCAAAGAATAGTAAATACATCGCTAATTATTGGTGTAATTCTAGTGTTATTGCTCGCTTTTTTATTTATTCGTCAGAATAATATTCGTAAAAAAAACAATCAAATACTATTACTAAAAAATGCCGAAATAACCCAGCAAAACGAGGAAATAACAGCGCAACGCGACGAGATAGAAGCCCAACGCGATATGGTGCATTTGCAAAAAGAACACATCGAACATATACACCAACAAGTTTCGCAGAGTATTGATTATGCTGAACGAATTCAAAATGCAACTTTGCCAAATGAACAATTACTATCAGAATTTTTTACCCAACAGTTTATTCTTTTTAAACCGCGCGATGTTGTAAGTGGCGATTTTTATTGGTGGGGAAACGACGAAAATACTATAGTTGTAGCTGCTGGCGATTCTACCGGGCATGGTGTACCGGGGGCATTTATGAGTATGTTAGGCATTTCTTTGCTGAAAGAAATTGTGATTAAAGAATACATCTTTCATCCGGGAGTTATTTTAAGACGATTGAGAAAAGAAATTATCAATACGCTTAAGCAAAAGGGAGAAATTGGTGAGCAGAAAGACGGGATGGACATGGCACTAATCAGCTTTAATAAAGAGAGCAACATACTTCAGTTTGCGGGAGCCAATAATCCAATTTATATTATTAAGAAAAACCACATTGAAGCCTCGACCATAGATCAGGATTCCGATTCCTTAAAAAAAATACAACTGGCGCTCGAAAATGAAACCCATTATTTGTATGAGATTAAGCCCGATAAAATGCCTATAGCTATTTACGATAAGATGGATCGTTTTACAACACACGAAATTAAAATGGAGAAAGGCGACCGAATTTACCTTTTTTCCGATGGTTTTGTCGATCAATTTGGAGGGCCAAAAGGAAAAAAATTTAAAGCACTACAATTTAAAAAACTTATACTTCAAACGTCAGATCTAAGTTTGGAAGATCAATATCAATTTGTAATTCAAGTATTTAACGACTGGCGAGCTGATGCCGAGCAAATAGACGATATTCTTGTTGTTGGTATAGAGGTGTAATTGTTTGTTATTTTCATATTAATTATCTGTTAAAAAATCTTAAATAATCAGTTATTTATAGTAACCTAGTGTTGTTATTAAACAAAGACCTATGAAAAAAAGTTTTATGACGCTCTTACTAGTTATAGTAGGGGTGAGTGTGCTTTGGGCACAAAAAACTGTTACAGGCACCCTTCGCAGTGCGGATGATGGCATGACGCTTCCCGGTGTGTCTATTATTGAAAAAGGCACAGCCAACGGAACAATCACGGATTTGGATGGTAAATATTCAATTACAGTTGCCAACGATACACCTTCAGGCATTGGTTTATTCCAAAAAACAAAGGTCAATCAATAGTTAAAATATAATTAATAAAAAGCCTTCTCATCTGAGAGGGCTTTTTTATATTAACCAATATTTGTATAGACAATTCATGAATTGTCTATACATGAATTGTCTATAGCTGATTATACAAACATACAGGGGTGTCTTTGTATTTGTAAAGATTTCTATTGTCAGATTGATTTGCTAATATCAAACCTCTATGTTCAATATAGGGTCGGTACTATTTTACTATTCGGAAGCTTTTACAGTTACTAAACCACCTTTTTTCTTTTCCAACGACCAGTTTTATAGTAGGCATATGAAAAGATTAGGCCAATAATCCAAGCCAGTGGTAACGACCACCAAATTCCGACTTCGCCATATTTTTGCGACAAGAAATAAGAAGCAGGAACGCGAACAACCCATAAGGCTATCAAAGTGATTATCATCGGAATTAAAGTATCTCCGGCACCTCTCAAAACAGCATTATTAGCAAACATTGCTGAGAAGATAACATAGAAAGAAGATACAATAATCAGGTACTCAACACCCACCTTTATTACGCTTTCTTGGTTTGTAAATAAGCGCATGAGATCCGGTCCAAAAAAGTAAAAGATTATACTTATAACAATCGAAAAAATACTCGACATCAGTAAGGTAGAACGGTATCCGGCATTGACTCTATCCATTTTTCCGGCACCAATATTTTGACCAACAAATGTGGTTAGCGCAGCAGCAAAGTTCATGGCCGGTAAAGTTGCTAGTGCATCTAGTCGGATGGCAACAGAATATCCGGCAACCACATCGGTTCCAAAAGTGTTTACAATTCCCAGCACTGCGGTCATTCCTAAAGCCACAAAAGTAGCTTGCAAACCCGATGGCAATCCAATTTTTATCGATTGCACATATAAAGCTTTATCAAATTTTAAATCTTTAAATTTAAACTGAATAATATCGTCGCGCCGATGCAAATATATGATGGCGGCAATAAATGCTATACCTTGACTAATTATTGTAGCATATGCAGTCCCCTCAACACCAAAGCCAAACACAATTACGAACAACAAGTCTAGCCCTATATTGATTAAGGTTGCCATAATAAGGAAGTACAATGGCGTTTTAGAATCGCCCAATCCTCTTAATACGGCTGCTATTCCGTTGTATCCAAAAAAGAAGACCAAGCCTAGCAAATAGACCTGAAGATAAATACTTGCTTGGTCCATTAGTTCTTCTGGGAGTTGAATCAATTTAAAAATTTCTCGTGTCCATGTGATTCCAATAAAGCTAATGACAACAGCCGCTGCCATTAAAAATATCATCAGTGTGGAATTGGTCAACTTTATTTTATCCATTTTCCCTGCTCCATAAAACTGAGCAATCATGATCGTTGCGCCTGTTGCAACACCAATAATTAGAGAAATTAAAAGAAAGATGATAGGAAATGAAGCTCCCACTGCGGCTAATGCTTGCTTGCCAATATATCTTCCAACTACAGCACTATCGACCAAGTTGTATGCTTGCTGAAACACATTGCCTACTAACATAGGAAGTGCAAATTTGAAAATCTGTCTGCTGGCTTTCCCTACGGTTAAATCTTCTTTCATCGACAAAATTATACGCTTGGGTTTTTTCTGTTTCTAATCCAAGCAATGAACAGCGAAAGTAAGAGTAATAAACTAAAAAACTGAGCAATTCGTCCTATAAAGTCTCCATTTTTTACAAAATATGTAATTCTGTTATTCAGTTTAAGATCGCCGTTAAGCACATCGGGCACCCAGTAGTTAGTAGATTTAAGTATTTCCCCTTTATCGTTGATGATAGCTGAAACGCCTGTGTTAGCAGATCTTGCTATCCATCTGCGAGTTTCTATTGCTCGCAATTTAGCAAAGCTCAAATGTTGACGATAACCCGGCGTGTCGCCCCACCAACCGTCGTTAGTGATAATACTTATAAAGTTTGCTCCTTTTTGAACATATTCGGTCACAAATTCTCCATAGATCGATTCGTAGCAAATAACAGGTGCTGCTATTGCATTGTTTTTAGAGTTGTAAAATACACTGCGTTCAGCTTGGCTACCTAAATTCCCTGTTGTACCACCTAAATTAATAATAAAGTCTTCGAAGAGTTTGAAAAAAGCCGGATACGGTGTCATTTCAACACCAATCACTAATTTCGATTTATGATAGACTTGAACGCTGTCGTTGTTATTAATTTGCAATGCAGTATTAAATAAATCGTATCTGAGACTAGTATCGACCGGCCAAATTCTAGCGGTTGGTGTTGTTATACCTTCAGGGTATAAGTATCGGGTTGTAGCTCCAAGAATAATACTTGTTTTAGGGTGCTTTTGCATCCATGCATCAATGGTAGCAATAGTTCTAAATTGCATGAAGTCGTTCTCGAAGATCCCATCATCAATGGCTGTTTCAGGCAAAATTATAAAATCAGCATCTTTATTACCTTGGTCTTCAAACAATTGAATCATTTTTTTAAGTTGTTCGTAAGAACTCGAACCACCAAATTTTTCGTTGTATGGATCAATATTTGGTTGAATAATGGAAACGCGGATGCTTTCTGTTTCCTCTTCATTGCGGTGATAAAGATAATTGGAAAGAAGAATAGGTGCCAACCAAACGATTGCGAATAAAAGACTAAAAATAT
This sequence comes from Bacteroidales bacterium, assembly GCA_016936665.1. Classification (GTDB taxonomy): domain Bacteria; phylum Bacteroidota; class Bacteroidia; order Bacteroidales; family JAFGXI01; genus JAFGXI01. The sequence goes on along the minus strand of JAFGXI010000032.1, from coordinate 40,149 downwards.
ACTGCCCATAAAGAGTTTTGTATTTTAATAGATGCTGAATCCATTGAAACAACATAATATTGATGAGCAAAACCCACAAACTACCTCCCAAAGTGCCTGTAAATTCGTACCATTGAATTAATCCAATGTTGTTAGCAAATCCGTTGCCTAAAACTAGCCAAGTCCACGATATTTCACCGTTCAGATACAAACGTTCGAAAGCCAACCAAAACAACAATAATGCTGAATAGCCGGTGTGCTTTCCCATTTTTCGTTTTATTATATGAAAAAACCAAAATAAAATAGCATAAAAAAGTGTGTTTAAAACAACGGCCGCAATACCACCGCCTAGGGTAGAATTACTAACCCACCATGTGCTTATGCTGTTCCATATAAAAAAACCTAGATAGGAATAATAGAACATTTGAATAGAAGTGTATTGTCCTTTGTTTCGATCGAAAAAATCTTCAATATAAAACAATGGAATGAAGGCAAACCAAAGCGACCAACCTAAACCCCAACTTGTCCAAGCTAAACTAAATAATACTCCCGAAACCGAGGCCAGTGCTATTCTTTTTATCATATTTCGTTGTATTTTCTGACGTTGCCTGCCAAAGGATAAATAACAATATTCGTCGAACTTGTTTTTAAGAATTTAGACATGTTTTTTACTTTTTGGTAGGTTAACTAAATAAATTCCTGCAATGATGATAGATAACCCTATAACTTGCAAACCTTGAACTGATTCGCCATCTAAAAGACCCCACATTACGGCAAAGATCGGGATAATATAGGTTACCGACGATGCAAAAATAGCTGAAGTATATTTGACTAAAATATTAAAACCAATAACAGCGATAGCCGAACTAAAAGTTGCTAAAATGAATATATACATCAGTGAAATGTTAGCGAATTCAACGTTTTTAACGGCTCCAAAACCAATATTGAATAGGAAAAAAGTACTTACGGGCAATGTCATTAAAAATGCAATAGATGTGATTGCTACACCACTTAAATCTTGCAACATGTTTTTGATAATATTCAGATTGAATGCATACATTATTCCGGCGATAACTATAAGCATCGAATAGAAAAATTCTCCATCGATTGTTTTATTACCAGACAAGATTAAACCAATCGCACCAACCAGCCCGATAAATAAACCTAAAATGTTTTTCCATGTTGCTTGAGCTTTGAACATAAGCAAGCCAACGATCAGCGTTGCAATTGGGGTGATCGAGTTTAAAATACCGGCTAGAGTACTGCTGATATGTGTTTGCCCTAAAGAAAAAAGGTAGGCAGGAATAGCATTACCAATAAAGGCTACTTCGAGAATGTAAATCCAGTTTTTCCGTGTTACACTTTTCAAATGCTTGATGGCTATGGGCGAAATGAGAATTGCAGCAAAAAACATACGATAGGCTGCAACCTGCTCAGGCGAATAAGAAATCAAACCTTTTTTAATTAAAATAAACGAGCTTCCCCAGATAAAAGCTAATCCTATAAGCCATATCCATTGCCATAACTGGCGTTCAAGTTGTTTCATTTGAAGCTTTAATATTTTATAAGTTGTTCAGTGTAGATATTTTGCCCTTCAACAAGTTTTAAAATATAAACGCCAGATGATAAGTTCGATAAATCGGGGATATTAAAATAACTGATTACATTGGAATCGCTCAAACAATGACTTTGAAAAATTATCTGACCTCTCATATCGAATAGACTAAGCTCAATTGGGCTGGCAATTGTTGAGAAATATTTGATATGAAGCTCATCATTAAAAACAGTGGGATATATTTTGATGAGTTGATTTTTTTGCGAGTTAATAATTTCAATATCGGTTGTTAACTCCTCGTATGCAGTTGAAAAGTTAGGAATGCCGTAGCCCATTAAACTATCGGGATTATTGTACTGATTGGAATGTCTTTGAATAAGATCGATAATTTCCATGTTTGTTTTGTTCCGATTAACCTGCCATAAACAAGTGGCCAAACCACACATAATTGGCGAAGAAAAGGAAGTTCCGTTGCCGGTGGTTACACTGCTAGCTGTGATAACAGTTGCACTTTGTCCCATGGCACAAACATCGGGCTTGATGTCGCCATCGACTGTAAAGCCTTTTGAGCTAAAGCTTACATAATTTCCGTTGGCATCGCAAGCTCCTACGGTTAATCCCTTAGAAGCATCGGCTGGTGATGTGATTTTTTTCCATGAATTTGTTCCTTCGTTTCCTGCACTGGTTACCATAAGCATGCCTTTATCTGCTGCCATATTTGTAGCAATGGTTATGGGTGCGGTAACATCGTTTAAATCGTTCCATGTATAAGAGTGCGATGGCAAAGAATATATATTATAACCCAAACTGGTGTTAACAACATCTGCTCCAATACTGTCGGCCATTTCGGCGGCTGCAATCCAGTTAATCTCTTCAATTTTATATTCTGAAGCTGTATTTTCGGTACGAAAAAGTAAAAAGTTTGCTTTAGGGGCTGTCCCTATAAAGCTACCTGGTATGTTCGCTGCAATGGTCGATAACACAGATTTACCATGGTTATGATCATTGTAAACATTGGCTTCGTGAGCTACAAAATCCCAAGTGGCCAAAATTTGATGATTGTCGAATATACTATCGAAAGCATCGATTTGGTCTATACCATCAAATCCGGAGTCTAATATGGCGATTATCATGCCTTGTCCTTGGTAACCGTGGTTGTGCAAAACTTGTCCGGCATGCAAATTTATTTGACTTGATGCGCTGCCATAATCAAAAACGTCTGTTTGGATTGAAGCGGTGTTTGGCACTTCATTCTCAGGAAAAAAATTCATGCTAAATTGTGTAGATGTGGAAATACCCTGATCGACAAAATCGAGTTGATAAATCGCATCCAAAACCAAGCTATTATCGGTATAAATGGCAGCACCATTAAACCATTTACTCACAATTAGAATGCTTGCGCCTTTATTAACGAGGGAATCTAAGTACCAAGAATTGACCGGAAGATCGGTAGAATCGATGGCTATGCTGTATCGTTCTCTTCGCCCAATGGCTCTGTCGGATAAATAGGCTTCGGGCTCGGTTAACGAAAACGAAGTATTGTTTTTATTTTTAAACTGAATCCAATATGTATTAGGGGCGAGTTGAGCCGATGATAATAATGAAATTGAGATGGCGACGCAAAAAAAGTAAAATTTATTCATTCAGTTCGATGATTTCTTGTTGGTAAATATGTCCTTTTTCGATGCGGGTTTGCCAGTCGGTTTCCGGATCGAAATATAAATCGACATTAATAATTGTTTTAGAGATAAGTCCAATGCCTAAAGCATATTGCTCGGAAGAATAATGTTTGTCGATTAAGCTGAATTGATCGATATAATTTACGGTGGCTACTTTTCGATTGGCATTTAAGATACCGATTGTCTCAATATTTGTTAATTCAGCTTCTGTTTCTCCTTCATCGTTGAATGCATTACTATTCCATTGGTCGTATTGTTGTGCCGGCGTTAGTAATCTGATGTAGTCGATATTGTCTTCAATTTTATGAATGCTTTGTTTGTATTGGCGAATCTGCCACACATTTTTAATTCTCCAATTCATTGAGGTGTTACTTCTGGTATATCTCTCCAATCGATAGGTTTGATAAGTTTCGTTTGAATCGATTTTAGATTCTACATATTCCATAAGTTCGTACTCAATAGTATCGTTGAGGTCGATAGGGCCATCGATGGTAATGTCGGTAACTTTGTAGATCAGTTGTTGCCCAAGTTCGATAGGGAAAAAATCGTTGATCGGCCAACTTGGCTCAATCGTTTGACTCTCTTCTTTCTGACAAGAAACTAATGCTATAATTAACAATATGCCTGCCAATAAAGGCTTTACGAAAGACATTATTTTCTGAGAGGGCTGTATTTTTGATCGTAATTCATCATATTATCCATGTCGGGGTCAGGAATTACACCTTTCATTTGTTCCCACTCTTCAATCATTTTAGTGGTTTCTTCGTCAATTTGTTCTTGGTCGTCGGCATGGCCGTTGATAAATTCCGTTTCTCTTTTAATGCTACCGTCTTCGTTGTAATAGACCCAAGGCCCGGTTTTAAGATTGTTCTCGTAACGCCCCTTGCAATAATATTTACCACTTGGATAATAGACATACAGTAACCCATTGCGTTTATCGTTAATCATTCTGGCTTTCATTCGTTCTTTGCCATTTTCGAAGTATCGAGTCCATAAACCGTCTTTTTTGCCGTTTATCAAATCGATTTCTTCCATTTTATTGCCATTGCGGTAATATTTGGTTTGTTTTCCATTAATAATGCCTTTTTCGTAATTGGTCTCAACTACTAATTTACCATCGGTGCCATAAAATTTCCAAAGTCCATCTTTAATGTTTTTTTGAATGTAATGGCCTTCGGCTAAAAGTGTTCCATCGTCGTAATAAAGTTTGGCATAACCCGATTCATTGTCTTCGTAATTTACTTCCATAATCAGCTTTCCGTTTGGGTAAAAACGTTGGTACAAACCAACTAGCTTATCATTTTTAAAATGAGCAATATAAGCAGTTTTACCACTTTCGTATTGCTTAGTCCATTTCCCGTGTTTATGCCCGTTAATGTCTTTGTAATTAACTAAGGAGTCGCCTTGTTGACCTACATTTTGCGACCATACATAGCTGGCAATAAAAATGAATATAATGCTGAAAATAGATTTCATGTCGATATTGTTTTGGTTTCAGTCTTTATTATTGTTTCAAAACGAGTTAAAAATACGAAATATTTTCCGATGTGTTAATTTTTTCTGTTAGCGATACTTCTTGGGTGGTACATCATTATGGTGTCTTGTAAAAATTCTCTGTCGATGTGGGTGTAAATCTCTGTGGTTAAGATACTTTCGTGTCCAAGCATTTCCTGAACCACTCTTAAGTCGGCTCCGCCTTCTACCAAATGCGTTGCAAACGAATGCCGAAAGGTGTGAGGGCTAATATTTTTTTGCAAGCCAATTTGTTCTGCCAATTGCTTTATAATAGTAAAGATCATAACCCTTGTAAGCTGTTTGCCTCGTCGGTTTAGGAAAACAATATCTTGCGATTTTTTATCGATGCTTGTTAAATGATTTCTGTAACCTTTAACATAGTACGTGATGTCGCGTATTGCTTTGTTGCTAATAGGAACCAGTCGTTCTTTTTGTCCTTTCCCTAGCACTTTAATGAATCCTTGATCGAAATATAAATGGCTCAATTGTAAGCCAATGAGCTCAGACACTCGCAAACCACAACTATATAAAGTTTCGATAATGGCTTTATTTCTGTGCCCTTCTGGTTTAGATAAGTCGATGGTCGCTTGGAGTGCATCAATTTCTTCGAGGTTTAGTACAACAGGTAGTTTACGTCCGAGTTTAGGTGCTTCGATAAGCTCTGCGGGGTTATTCTCTATAATTTCATCGATAAGTAAATATTTAAAGAAAGATTTGATTCCGGAGATAATGCGAGCTTGAGAACGTTCAGATAGACCCAGTTCATTAATATAAGCCAAATAATCTCTTATGTCTTTACTTTCGATTGTTTTAACCGGTTTTTCCATTTGGCGCATAAGAAGAAAACTTTCGAATTGGCTGATATCTCTCAAATAGGCTTCAATAGAATTAGGCATCAAGGACTTTTCGAGTTGCAAATATTGTTTAAAAGACCGGATGTTGAAATCCCAACTCATTGCTTTTCTTCTTTTAACTGACTTTTTATCGGACTAAGTTGCCAGCTGATGGGTAAGCCGTGGTGAAGAATATTAATAGTCTGAGGCAAGCCTCGGCCTTGATATTCGTAGTTTATAGATGTTTTTATTTTGATGCGATTGCAAAGTTCCTTTTTAACAATTCCATATTCGCCGTATTCGAAGTAGATGAGACGACCATTTATTTGACTCCTTATAAGTTGTCGGCTTAGTTTTTTATGTTCAAAATACTTGTCTTGATTGTTTGTGTCGGGAACAGCTAGTAACAATTCTATATCAGATTGTAAAAGTAATTTTACGTTCGTTTTATCGAGAAAGGGCAGTATTTTTTTAAACTCAAAAGTACTATCGTTTTGTTCGACTTCGAAATAAGTCATTCCCATTGGGGAAACCAAAGCCATTTGTCGGGTGTTTTTTGGTTTGTTTTTAATAACCAATATTCCGGACAATTCTTTGCCAAATGCTTCGATATGGGTATTGAACCATAGCTTGTCGTAATGCTCAACCAATATATCTTTTGATGCAATTGGGTTATCAGCTTTTCGATAACCGGAATGGTAAGGCGTTTGGCAAGCCGAAATAATAAGCAAACTAAGGAAGACTAAACTCTTGCTCAGAAACTTCTGCATTGATTTGTTTTTGTTTGAAAGTAATTAATGTAAAATCGCCCATTGGCTCTTCAATTTTGATGCTTTGAACGCTCATGTCTTTTTTGTCAATTATAATTTCTATCCGACTAATATAATCTTGCATCTGAACATCTTTGGGAGATAAAACCATTTTATAGTGATTGGCATTTTCGAATACTTCTGAGCTAAAACCGTCGTTCATTAAGATATCACCTTTTACAGTGCTAATCATTAACTCGTTGATTTGTCTGAAAACAGGATTCTCGTTGAGTTTTATACTGCTCGATTTTTGATCGTCTTTAATAAGAACTTTGTCATTGTTGAGAATCATTAAGTAATAATATGGTTTTTGATATTCCCATCGTACTTTGTTTGGCGATAAATATACAAATCGGCCTTCAGAAAGCATTACTTCTTCGAGAACGTTTAAATGTTTTTCTTGTACAAACTGAGTTTTTAATGTTTTTAATTGTTCGGACGAAGTTTTAATTTTTTGTTTGAAAGCGCTTAAATCACTCAACTTTTGATCGATGCTTTGAGCTTGAGTGCTAAGAATAATACAACTTATAAATACGCTGGTTAGTATGTTACGGATAGATATATTGTTCAATTTCATGAAAAATTTTGTATCAATTTGTAATAATCTTTATGGTTTAATCAAGCTTAGTATCAGATTTTGGAGCCTCCAAGTTAACAAATTTTAAGCCACTTTTCGAAAAATGGGTTAAAACAATATCAATTACTTGAGGTGTATTTTCAAGCCGATCGTGCATTAGCACAATATCGCCTCCTTTTAATTTTTTAAGTAGTTGTTGTTGTACTTTTTTCGGTTTTCTTGAAGTATCGAATGTTCTCAACGACCAACCTACTACGGCAAGCTCCATCCGTTTAACAACCTTTGCAATATTTGGATTGCTTATGCCAAACGGCGGCCTAAATAAAGGGTAAGATTGTGAATGAATCTCGTTAAGCAATTCTCGGGTTCCTCGTAATTCTCTGTATACTTTATCTTCCGACCAAAACCCCCATTGCCATTGATGCGAGTAACTATGATTACCAACACTATGCCCTTCTTCAATCATTCGTCGAATAATTTCAGGATGCTTTTTGGCGTTCTTACCAACAACAAAAAAAGTTGCTTTAGCGTTGTGTTTAGCCAAAACATCTAACAGTTCGGGTGTGTATTTCGGATGAGGGCCATCGTCGAAAGTTAAGGCAATTCTGTCTTTTTCCGAAATACGACAAGTAACCTCAAGATAGATTTTGGCGCATAATACCATAGAAGCAACAACTAACAACGATATTATTAAAAGCGAAAATAATATAAACGACCATGTCATTTTACAAAATTACAAACTTTGCTCGTGTTTGTTTCTTTTGTCCGACTTTTTGTTTACACTTAGGTTCGCTTTATTTCACATTCGAAGAATAATAAACGGTCTAAAACTTTCCGCTTTTTGGTTTTTCGAAGACTATCGGAATTAAATCACTTAACTTTTCTTTCTTTAGTCGTTCTATTATGGCTTTTTTGTATTGATGGTCGTACCAAAAAAAGAACATGCGCTGAGCCCGCTTTTCATCTTGCGTTTTAGGCGTTTCGACAGGTTTTAATGTGTAAGGATGTACTCCCGAATAATATATAACTGTAGCCACTGTCATGGGTGTAGGTGTAAAATCTTGAACTTGTTCCAAGCGAAAATTCATGGCTTTGGTTTTAATGGCTAAATCGGCCATATCTTTGGTTTTACTTCCCGGGTGACTCGAGATAAAATATGGAATTAACAACTCGTTGAGTTGATCTTCTCGATTGATGGTATTGAACAATTTGGTAAATTCTTCGAATAATTTAAAATCGGGTTTTCGCATCAATTTTAATACGTCGTTGGAAGTATGTTCCGGAGCAACTTTCAGTTTGCCACTCACATGGTGACGCATTACATTTTGCAAATACAGCTTTCGCTGTTTGGGCTCTTGCGCCATGGCTAAATCGTAGCGAATGCCGCTGCCAATGAAGGCTTTTTTGACTTTAGGATGCTCGCGAACTTTCAGGTACAAATCCATCAAAGCTTGATGACTGGTGTCGAGGTTATTGCAGACATTTGGGAAAATACAGGAAGGCCGTTTACAGGTTTCGCATTGCGACAAATCTTTACCTTTCATTCGATACATATTGGCCGAAGGCCCTCCCAAATCGGAAATATAACCTTTAAAATCATGTGCATTCACGACTTGCTCAAGCTCTTTTAAAATAGATTGTTCCGATCGGTTGGCGATAAATTTGCCTTGATGTGCGGAAATAGTGCAAAAGCTACAGCCACCAAAACATCCACGGTGCATATTAATCGAAAATTTAATCATTTCGTAAGCAGGAATAGATCCTTTTTTCCAATATTTTGGATGTGGCAAACGTGTATAGGGCAAATCGTACCAACGATCGATGGCACCATCTTCGGCTGGCGGATATGGTGGGTTAATTACAATAATAGTGTTAGCATGGGCTTGATACAAACGATCTGCTTTTACGGAATTGCTTTTTACTTCAACCTGTTTAAAGTTCTTTGCATACAAAATCGCATCTGCTTTGCAGTCTTCCCAACTATGCAATTCAATATCGTTGGAATTCACTTTGAAATTTTGCGTATCTTCCGAATAACAAGTTTGAGGGATATCTTTAATTTGATGAAAAGCTTCTCCTTTTTCCAACCGGTCGACTAACTCAACAAGGCTTTGTTCCGCCATTCCATAAATCAATAAGTCGGCTTGCGTTTCGAACAAGATGGAAGGCTTAAGCAAATCGGACCAATAATCGTAATGAACAACTCTCCTTAAAGAGGCTTCAACGCCACCCAAAATAATCGGCACATCGGGGAAAAACTTTTTAAGTTGTCGGCAGTACTCATAAGAAGCATAATCGGGCCGAGCGCCGGCTGCGCCTCCGGCAGTGTAAGCGTCGTTGGAACGCAAGCGCTTATTTGCAGTATAATGGTTAACCATACTGTCCATATTACCGCCGGTCACGCCAAAAAACAAACGAGGTTGCCCCATCTTTTTAAAATCGCGACCATCGTCTTGCCAGTTAGGCTGAGGCACGATTGCAACTTTGAGCTCTAACGATTCTAGCACTCGTCCTACTACTGCTACCCCAAACGAAGGATGATCGACATAGGCATCGCCAGTAAATAAGACGACATCTAGCTGTTCCCAGCCTCGGTTTTTTACCTCTTTCAATGTAGTAGGTAACCATTTATTAGTTTGAAATCGTTCGGGATATGCCATTATTTACTTTGTCCAAATAGCAAATATAAGCTTTTCGAGATTTTATACCTTAACTGTTCGAAGAGTTTAACGCTTTATTTATTCTAGCTCTCTACTTTATCGCTAAAGTAAAGCTTAATCTTAAACTATGCTCTCATCTCGTTTGCAATGTTTAATTTTGTTGTTCAATTCGTAATATTCAAAAATGACTAGATTGTTCGTCGATAATTTGCATTTCAGTGTAACGGAAGAGGAACTTCGTCAATATTTTTCGCAGTTTGGAGAAGTGATGACCGTGAGTTTGATTATGGACACTAAAAAGAAAAAAAGCAAAGGATTTGGATTCATTGATATGAAAGATGAAACAGCAACAAACAAGGCTTTAGAAATTAATGGAAAAACAATTCGAGGAAGGCAAATAAAAATCGCTTTCCCCGATAAAGAATAATTAAGTATGGCAGAACAAAAAGAATTAACCCCAATTTCGGCATTAGGTGAATTTGGTTTAATTGAAAGAATCACAAAAGAAGCACGTTGTCAAAATTTAAGTACGAAATTGGGTGTGGGCGATGACGCAGCAATTTTGGATTTTTCCGATCATGAGACGCTAATTAGCTCAGATATGCTTGTCGAGGGTGTTCATTTCGATTTAAGTTATATGCCTTTAAAGCACTTGGGTTATAAGTCGGTAGTAGTAAGTATTTCCGATATTGTAGCTATGAATGGTACACCTTCTCAAATTATTGTTTCGATAGGCGCCTCGGCAAGAACGTCTGTCGAAGCTTTAGATGAATTGTACAGTGGAATAAACGACGCATGTAAGCATTATCAAGTTGATTTAGTTGGAGGCGATACTGTTTCTTCTCGCTCAGGTTTAGTAATTAGCATGATGGCTATTGGGTATGTAGAGAAAGGAAAATCGGTTAAACGTTCGGGTGCAAAAGCAAACGATTTAATCTGTGTGACCGGAGACTTAGGAGCGGCATATATGGGCTTACAAATATTAATACGGGAGAAAGAAGTATTTAAAGTAAACCCGAATTCACAACCCGATTTGTCGACTTACGAATACATAATACAGCGACAGCTTAAACCGGAAACCCCTGTAAATATGCTTAAAATTTTTGAAAATATAGGAGTTCCAACGTCTATGATCGATATATCAGACGGCTTATCTTCGGAATTGATACACTTATGTAAAGCATCAAAAACGGGTTGTGTTATTTACGAAGAACAATTGCCTATAGACCATACTACTGTAGATTTTGGTATGGAAATTCAAATCGATGGAACAATTGCAGCAATGAATGGTGGCGAAGATTATGAATTGCTTTTTACAATGCCGCTAGATATGTACGATACTATTAAACGATATCCGGAAATTCGTGTAATAGGGCATATGACCGACGAACAAAAAGGCTGTCAATTAATAGGAAAAGATGGAACACTTGTTCAGATAGAAGCGCAAGGCTATTCACATTCTTAAAAATTATTAAAAAAGAGAATTAACATTCTAATTGCAAAAGCTATGATTTGTGTTTTAGAGCATAAAATTTTATCTTAGCAGTTCAAATGTCAATCATTTCAAAAAAAGAAGGTATATGAAATTAAAAATTGTTCTGGTTTTAGGAGGATTATTAGTTGGGGCTTATATGTTTTCATCTTTTAAAGCACCAAGCCAAATACTTAACAGCAATGCTGAAGTAGGAAATCAAGTTGGTCAAACAGCACCCGAAATTGTGTTAACATCGATCAATGGAAAAGATATGAAGTTGTCCGATTTCAGAGGGAAAATGGTACTGATCGATTTTTGGGCTTCGTGGTGCAGACCCTGTAGAGGTGAGAATCCGAATGTTGTAAAAGCCTATCAGAATTATAAAGAAAAGTCGTTTGTAAATGGCAAAGGATTTGTTGTTTTTGGAATCTCATTAGATAGAACTGCCGACGCATGGAAACAAGCTGTTAAAGCCGATGGCCTAGTTTGGGATTCTAACTTTCTAGGCAACCAAGCGATTGCTCAACAATATAACGTACAATATATTCCTTCTAATTTTTTAGTAAATGGTGAGGGCAAAATAATTGGGGTTAATCTTAGAGGCGAAGATTTAGAAAATAAACTTAACGAACAGTTGAAAAAATAGTATGATGATTAAAAAACTAAGTACCTCATTTCTTTTATTCTTCATTGTTTTTAATGCTTTAGCGCAAAACAGTGTAGGTCTCGAGATTGGAGATAAAGCACCAGATTTAAAATTCATGTCGCCCGAAGGTAAAGAAATAGCCTTGTCCGATTTAAAAGGTCAAATCGTGCTTATCGATTTTTGGGCATCGTGGTGTTCTCCTTGTCGACGTGAGAATCCTAATGTAGTTGAAGCATACAATTTATACAAAGATAAAAACTTTAAAAATGGCGAAGGTTTCACTATCTATAGTGTTTCTCTCGATAAAGATGCAGAATCGTGGAAGCAAGCTATAACAGCCGATGGTTTAATTTGGCCATACCATGTTAGCGATCTGAAACATTGGCGTTCAGATGCTGCTAAACTTTATCAAGTTAGGGGAATTCCTACCAATTTTTTAATCGATGGCAATGGCGTAATAATTGGTAAATCACTACGCGGACAGCGCTTGCATGAAGCCCTTGCCGAAATTGTTGTTAAAGAAAGAAGCAAAAAAGAGTTAGAAGCCGATGTCGTTAACGATTTAATGGAACTCAAGAAAAAAATCGAACTTGCTTTAGAGGCCGAAAAGGATACTAAAAGTGCGAATTACAAAGCATTAAAAGCACAACAAAAACAAGTTTTAAAAGCATTGAAAGCTTTAGGCTTATAAAACGCATCTTAAAAAATATTTTAGCCAAAGTTTTAAGCTTTGGCTTTTTTTATACTTTTATTTTTGATGAATTCTAAGGAACAATATATTAAACAATTGGTGTCTAATTTGCCCGACACCCCCGGTGTTTATCAATATTTCGATAGTCGAGGAGTAATTATTTATGTGGGGAAAGCCAAAAATTTAAAAAAACGGGTATCATCGTACTTCACCAAAACACACGACTCGGCTAAGACTAGAATCTTAGTAAGAAAAATTGCAGATATTAAACACATTATTGTAGATACAGAAACCGATGCTTTGTTGCTGGAAAACAGTTTGATAAAGAACCATCAGCCCAGATATAACGTTCTTTTAAAAGATGATAAAACTTATCCGTGGATATACGTAAAAAACGAACGATTTGCGAGGGTGGGTTATACAAGAAAAATTGAAAAAGACGGGAGCTTGTATTTTGGTCCCTATACCTCTGTAACACTGGTTAAAACCATGTTGGGTATGATTAAGAAACTGTTTCCTCTCAGAACATGCAATCATATACTTAGTGTAACGAACATCAAACAAGGAAAAATAAAAGAATGTCTCGATTATCATATAGGTTTATGCAAAGCCCCTTGTATAGGTCTGCAATCGGAAGAAGAATATTTGGAAAACATAGAGCAGATTAAACAGATTCTAAGAGGTCATTTGAGCTTGGTTAAACAAACATTAAATCGTTTGATGATACAAGAAGCCGAGTCGCTAAACTTCGAACAGGCTCAGGTTTATAAAGAAAAGATCTCAATTATCGAAAACTATCAAAGTAAATCCACAGTCGTAAGCAATACCATAAACGATGTGGATGTGTTTTCAGCCATCGAAGATGAAAAGTTTGTTTATATCAATTATTTTAAGATTGTCGATGGCGCTATTCTGCAATCCTACACCATGGAAGCTCAAAAAGCGTTGGACGAAACCCTCCAAGAAGTTTTTATACAAGCCATCTTATATATACGAGAAAAATTCAATTCTCAATCGCGAGAGGCGCTGGTGCCTTTCGAAATAGATATCGATTTAGGCCATTTGAAATTTGTTGTACCCAAACAAGGCGACAAAAAGAAATTGCTCGATTTATCGTACAAAAATCTTAAATATTACCAACGCGATAAGATTAAACAGCGCCAGAACGTAAACCCGGAGCGTTATGGTAACCAAAAGCTAATCCAGTTGCAAAAAGATCTTCATCTTAAAACATTACCAATACATATCGAAGGATTCGATAACTCGAATATACAAGGCACAAATCCTGTGGCATCTTGCGTGGTATTTAAAAACGGGAAACCTGCTAAACGCGATTATCGACATTTTAAAATCAAGAGTGTCGAAGGGCCGAACGATTTTGCTTCGATGGAAGAAATTATCTATCGTCGGTATAAAAGGATGCTAGACGAAGAGCAAAGCCTGCCACAGCTTATTATTATCGACGGAGGAAAAGGGCAGTTGGGTGCAGCCATTAAAAGCTTGAAAACATTGGATTTGTACGGTAAAGTTGGAATAATAGGTATTGCCAAGAAATTGGAAGAGATTTATTTCCCCGGCGATTCTATTCCTCTATATCTCGATAAAAACTCAAGTAGTTTAAAACTAATTCAGCAAGTAAGGAACGAATCGCATAGGTTTGGCTTGCTATTTCATCGTCAACTAAGATCTAAAAATTTTATACAAAGCGAGTTGGATTCGATAGAAGGGGTCGGCGAAAAAATCAAAACGGTTTTGTTGAGTACGTTTGGTTCTGTTGAAGCGCTTAAACAAGCCAGTTTACAGGCAATTAAAACAAGTGTAGGCAAAGAAAAACTGGCAGAAAAAATATATTATTATTTTAATTCACAGAAAACAGATTGATACAAGGAAAGACATTTAACTTTCTTTAGGTTTGTAATCAACGCCCTTTATGTTAATTTTGGCAAATTAATAGAATTTCGAATTACTCTTCGAAGTTTATTCGCAATCAAGTATGAAGCTTTACACAAAAGGTTTAGTAAAAAAGTACGGAGCACGAACAGTTGTTCAAGATGTTTCGATTGAAGTTGAACAAGGCGAGATTGTAGGTTTATTAGGTCCTAACGGAGCCGGAAAAACAACCAGCTTTTATATGACAGTAGGTTTAGTTAAACCTAACGATGGCCGTATTTATTTAGATCAAACAGAAATTACTCATTATCCGGTATATAAAAGAGCGCAACTTGGCGTTGGTTATTTAGCTCAAGAATCATCGGTATTTAGAAACCTCTCGGTTGAAGATAACTTGAAGGCGGTTTTAGAATTATCGAAATTTTCTAAAGAAGAACAACGGCACAGAGTAGAATTGTTGCTTGATGAGTTTGGCCTTCAAAAAATTCGCAAAAGTAAAGGCATCCAACTATCGGGGGGTGAACGCCGTCGTTGCGAAATTGCCAGAGCCTTATCCATCGATCCTAAATTTATATTGTTAGATGAGCCTTTTGCCGGTGTCGATCCTATCGCTGTCGAAGACATACAAACCATTGTTCGCAAGCTAAAAGATAAAAACATCGGGGTTTTAATTACCGATCACAATGTTCAAGAGACTCTAAGTATTACCGACAGAACATATCTGTTATTCGAAGGTAAAATCTTAAAATCGGGTACCGCACGCGATTTGGCCGACGACGAAGAAGTTCGTCGCGTTTATTTAGGTAAAAATTTCAAATTACAAGATCATTTGTACGAGCAATAATCAATAATTATGGCTTTTTTCGAAGTAAAAAATATTTACAAAACATACGCACAACATCAAGCTTTACAAGATGTGTCTATCGAGGTAAAGCAAGGAAGCGTATTTGGCTTATTAGGGCCAAATGGTGCAGGTAAGACTTCACTCATTAGAATTATTAACCAAATAACTGCGCCAGATAGTGGACAGGTTTTATTCGATGGCAGACCTCTACAAAGAAAAGACATTCAACGTATTGGATACTTGCCCGAAGAACGAGGCTTATACAAAAAGATGAAAGTGGGCGAGCAAGCCGTTTATTTAGCTCAACTAAAGGGTTTGTCGAAAGCAGATGCTATTAAAAAGCTGAAATTTTGGTTCGAAAAATTCGATATCGGGGCTTGGTGGAACAAGAAGGTTGAAGAGCTTTCTAAAGGTATGCAACAAAAGGTACAGTTTATTGTTACTATTTTACACGATCCGGAGTTGTTAATATTCGACGAGCCTTTCAGTGGTTTCGATCCGGTGAATGCCAATCTTTTAAAGTCGGAAATACTCGAACAAAAAGCAAAAGGAACAACCATCATTTTTTCTACGCACAATATGGCTTCTGTCGAAGAAATTTGCGAAGATATTGCTTTAATTAATGCTTCGAAGAAAGTTCTTGGAGGGCCGATCGAAGAAGTGAAAAAGCAATTTAAATCCGACGAATATCGTCTAACCTTTAACGGTTCGATTAACGGAATGGAGATGTCTTTACGTCATCAATATCAAATTATAGAAAATACCACAGCCGCCGACAAAACACATATCCGCCTTAAAGTGACCGACCCTTCCATAAGCACAAACAATTTAATAGCATCGGTATTGCCTCTAGGGCAGTTAGTTGCTTTCGAAGAAGTGATTCCAAGTATGAACGATATTTTTATTAAAGTGGTACAAAAACCTCAAACAGAGAACCATGAGTAAGATAGGGGTAATAATAAAAAGAGAATACATGACTAGAGTGGTTAAAAAATCATTCTTAATCATGACGATTATAGGTCCGATTTTAATGGCCGGACTAATGATAGGCCCGGCATACCTCGCCAAACTAGACGAAGAAGCCGCTAAAGATATTTTAGTGATCGACCAAACCGATGTTTTTTCTAAATACCGTTTAAATAACACTTATTTAACGAATTTTCGCTTGAAAAAGGATTCTGTGGAATTTGATAGTTCAAAGGTTTCGGTTCGTAGATTGCCAGACTCTGAAAAATTGAGATTCCATTTTTTAGATAAGGATATAAGTATTGAAGAAGGAAAAAAAATATTGAACACCAGCGAAAATTATGCTCTTTTGTTTATTCCAAGCAATTTTGTAAAGCAACCTTTATTAGAGCTGTATTCAAAAAAAGAAGCAGTCTTAGGCATTACTACTTATCTGGAAGGTCGTCTGGAAAAAGAAATAATGAATGAAAAGCTTAAAGCCAAAGGGGTAGATCCGGATATTATTGAAACAGCAAAAACAGAACTAAATATTGCTACCAAAATTGTGGAAGAAGATGGACAAGAAAAAGATTCTTATTCTGCAATTACTATGGTGATTGGCATAGCAGGTGGCTTGCTTATTTACTTCTTTATTTTTATGTATGGCTCTCAAGTAATGCGTGGTGTTATTGAAGAAAAAACAAATCGAATTATTGAAGTTATTATTTCATCGGTACAGCCTTTTCAGCTCATGATGGGAAAAATTATTGGTGTAGCTTTAGTTGGGTTAACACAATTTTTGTTGTGGGTGGTATTAACCTTTTCAATAGTTACAGTGGTTAGTAATATCTTTTTAGACGAACCTACACAGTTGATGAGTGCGCCATCTTCTTCTATAATGGACGGAGGAAGTACAGTAGCTCAGATGCCCGATGTACCTTCGGAAAATGTAGATGCCTTTGTACAAGAAATCGATAAATTTATCAGTTCGGTTAATTGGCCTTTGATTTTAGGCTCGTTCTTATTCTATTTCTTGGGAGGCTATTTATTGTATGCCGCTTTATTTGCTGCTATTGGATCTGCTGTAGATGCCGAAGCAGACACACAACAATTCATGTTGCCGGTTACAGTTCCTCTAATTCTTGGTATTGTGATGTTGCAAACCGTAATTGAAAACCCCGATGGAACTGTTGCGTTTTGGTTTTCGATGATACCCTTAACTTCGCCAATTGTTATGATGATGCGCTTGCCATTCGGCGTTCCGACATGGGAATTGGCAGTTTCGATGGGTCTCTTAATTTTGGCATTTATCTTTTTTACTTGGCTTTCGGGTAAAATTTATAGAGTAGGAATACTCATGTATGGCAAAAAAGTCAACTATAAAGAATTGTGGAAATGGATTCGTTATCATTAGAATTCATTATTTTAGCTATCAAAAATTAGACTGAAATTGATGCGGAAAGCCATTATAGACCTTGGAACGAATACTTTTAACTTGCTGATTGCCAATGTAGAAAACGACGGCGTAGAGTTTTTGTATAAGGCTAAAATGCCATCGAAATTGGGTGAAGATGGTATAAATCGCTTAATGATTCATGAAGACGCTTGCAACCGTGGTCTTCAAATTTTAAAAGAGTATAAGAAAATTATCGAAAAACATGGCGTAGAATCGGTTCATGCTATTGCTACTTCTGCCGTTAGAACAGCTAAAAATGGAGCTCAGTTTGTTGAGAAAATATACGAAAACACAGGTATAGAAGTCGAAGTTATCAGTGGTGAAAAGGAAGCTGAGTTGATTTTTCAAGGCGTCAGACATTCGTTTCATGGCGAAAATCAACCATACTTAATATTAGACATTGGCGGAGGAAGTACAGAATTTATTTTAGTCGAGAACGAACAAATAACTGAGTTAAAGAGTTTTTCATTAGGCATGGCCAGATTAATGGAGCGTTTTCACCCATCAGATCCAATTACCTCAGACGAATTGCTTGCTATTAATGCCTTTTTAGAAAGTGAGTTAAGTGCTTTCTTTGAACATATCAGAATTAAAAATGTAAAATTACTAGTGGGCTCATCGGGTTCGTTCGATACGCTTTTGTCTATGGTTGCCGCTAAGTTTTTTAAACCAGGGTTCTTTAAAAAGAATTTAAGTAGCGAAATATCCATCGATCATTTTAATGCAATTTGCAATCAGCTCATAGCATCAACAATTGTAGAACGTCGTTTGATGCCTGGTATGGATTTGATTCGCGTAGAAATGATGGTGTTGGCGACAATCTTCACCCAATTTGTAATTAAAAACTTACAAATGGATCGTCTTATACAATCGAAATATGCTTTAAAAGAAGGCTTGCTGTTTTCATTATAATCGCTAAGTTTTGAGAGGTTTTTATCAAATAAGTATTATATTTTATCGAACACTAATACAAATAGTCGCTCCTTTCAATCCTAAAGCGAAACTCTGGGTAGAAGGCCGAAAACAGTGGAAAGAAAAACTTAAAGCAATCTTTTCGAAACAATCCAAAGTCATTTGGTTTCATGCTGCTTCGCTTGGCGAATTTGAACAAGCCAGGCCATTAATCGAAAAAATAAAAAAAGAACAGCCCGGTTATTTTGTTTTACTTACTTTCTTTTCACCCTCGGGCTATGAAGTAAGAAAAAACTATCAATATGCCGATCATGTTTGTTACCTACCTGCCGATACCAAACAGAACGCGAAAATTTTTCTCGATATTGTTAAACCGGAAAAAGTATTTTTTGTCAAGTACGAATTTTGGTTTAATTTTTTGTCCGAAATCAAGCATCGATCTATTCCAAATTATCTAGTTTCAGGTATTTTTAGACCTTCGCAAATCTTTTTTAAATGGTATGGCTCTTGGTTTGAGAATCAACTTAAGGCATTCGATTGGTTTTTTGTTCAAAACGAAACATCAAAAAAATTATTAAACAGCATAGGCTATACGCAAGTTACTGTTACAGGCGATACGCGATTAGATAGCGTTAGTAATGTAGCCAAAATGCCTTTTACCGACGCGCATATCGAACAGTTTATATCGAACAGACCTTGTATGGTTGTTGGAAGCTCTTGGCCGCAAGATGAGCAGGTGCTTAAACCATTATTTAATAAATTTAATGCTTGGTGTTATATCATTGCCCCACACGAAGTAAACGAAAATAGGCTTAAACAAATTGAAAAACATTTTGAAAATAAAACAGTTAGGTATTCTAAAAATACCGATTCTACGTTAGATAAATCAGTTTTAATTATCGATTCTATTGGATCCCTATCAAAAATTTATCGTTATGCTAAGTGTGCATATGTAGGAGGCGCATTTAAAACAGGTTTACATAATGTGTTAGAGCCAGCAGTTTATGGAATGCCAGTAATTTTTGGCCCTCAATTTGAAAAATTTCAAGAAGCTAAAGACTTAATACATTTAGGTGCAGCAAAATCAATCAATTCTTCGGAAGCATTAATAAGCATATTTCAAGCCTTAGAATCAGATCAAAAAATTTATAACCAAATGTCACAAGCTACTAAAAGATATGTTGAAGAAAACCTTGGGGCAGTTCAAAGCATATACGAAGCTGTATTTAACTAGTGTTTTTAATCAACAAAAACAAATCTAGATATATCGGTATTTTGGTGTATAAATCTCTTTTTTTGGTGGTTTTTGTTTGTAAAAGATTGATATACTGCTTTGTACCAAAAACAAACATCTTTTTAAAAGTTTTCCATAGAATATTGTTTATAATTTACCAATCGGTTTCAGGCTCTACTTTTGCGATTTGTTAGCCTAAGTTTTCAACGGCCTGTTAAAAAAGTTTGTATTCAAAAAAGGGTGTAAATTTCTAAATTGCAAGTCGATTCCGAAAGAATCCGAAATTAACTAAGTTACTGAATATTAATTTTTAAACAAATGTTGGTGAAAGAGAGTGTGACTAAAAAATCGACAGCTAAAGAAGAAAGGAAAATTTACAGCTTCGACGAAGCATTTAGGGCTTCATTAAAATATTTTAAAGGCGATGAACTTGCCGCTCGCGTGTGGGTAAATAAATATGCATTGAAATCGTCGGATGGAAGTATCTACGAGCAAACGCCTGATGATATGCACAGACGATTAGCTAAAGAAATTGCTAGAGTTGAAAAAAAATACAAAAACCCAATGACGGAAGATCAGGTTTTTGAATTGCTAAGAGACTTTAAATATATTATTCCACAAGGTGGTCCAATGTCTGGTATTGGAAACGACGAACAAATCGTTTCACTCTCTAACTGTTTTGTTATTGGTAACGATGGAACATCGGATTCTTATGGTGGAATTTTAAAGATAGATCAAGAACAAGTTCAATTAATGAAACGAAGAGGTGGCGTGGGTCACGATTTGTCACACATCAGACCTAAAGGCAGCCCCGTATTGAACTCGGCATTAACATCGACAGGAATCGTGCCTTTTATGGAACGTTACTCAAATTCTACACGCGAAGTAGCTCAAGATGGTCGTAGAGGAGCACTGATGTTAAGCGTTTCTATAAAACATCCGGATGCCGAAGACTTTATCGATGCTAAAACAGACAGTACAAAAGTAACTGGAGCCAACGTGTCTGTAAAAATAGACGACGATTTTATGAAAGCTGTTCGAGATAATAGCATGTATCGCCAACAATATCCTGTAGATTCTGAAAATCCAACATACGTTAAAGAAATAGATGCTCGTAAGTTATGGGAGAAAATTGTTAACAATGCATGGAAATCTGCAGAGCCCGGTATTTTGTTCTGGGACACAGTCATCAATGAGTCTGTAGCCGATTCGTATGCCGATTTAGGCTACCGTACGGTTTCCACTAATCCATGTGGAGAAATACCCTTGTGCCCATACGATAGTTGTCGTTTATTAGCTGTCAATTTGTACAGTTATGTAGAAAATCCATTTACTCCACAGGCCAAATTTAACTTCGATTTATTTCAGGAGCATGTAGGTGTTGCACAACGTATAATGGACGATATCATCGATCTTGAAATTGAAAAAATTGATGGAATAATATCTAAGATAGATGATGATCCTGAAAGCCTTGAGATCAAACGTGTAGAAAGAAACTTGTGGAATAACATCAAAACAAAAGCAGAAGAAGGTAGAAGAACAGGGGTAGGAATCACTGCTGAAGGCGATATGTTGGCTGCTTTAGGCTTGCGTTACGGCAGCGAAAATGCCATCGATTTTTCAGTTGAAGTACATAAAGCCGTGGCTTTAGCGGCTTACCGCTCTTCAATCACCATGGCTAAAGAAAGAGGGGAGTTTAAAATTTTTGATTTCCAACGCGAAAAAAACAATCCGTTCATTAAACGATTGGCCGAAGCAGACCCTGCTTTAATCGAAGATATGGAGCGTTACGGTCGAAGAAATATTTCTTTATTAACTATCGCGCCTACAGGAACAACCAGCATGATGTCCCAAACCACTTCGGGTATTGAACCTGTGTTTTTACCGGTATACAGACGTCGTAGAAAAGTAAATCCAAACGATGCTCAAGTTAAAGTTGAAGAGCTTTTCAAAGATGAAGTGGGCGATTTCTGGGAAGAATATAATGTATTCCATCACAAATTTTTAACATGGTTAGAAGTTAATGGTTACAGTACAGATGAAGTAGAGAACTATACTCCCGAACAAATTGATGAATTGGTCGAAAAATCACCATACCATAAGGCAACCTCAAACGATATTGATTGGGTCGCTAAAGTTAAAATGCAAGGAAAAATTCAAAAATGGATCGACCATTCTATATCGGTCACTGTGAATTTACCTAACGATATTTCCAAAGAAGTTGTTGGAAAAGTATATCAAACAGCTTGGGAATCGGGTTGCAAAGGAGTAACAGTATATAGAGATGGCTCTCGTTCCGGTGTACTAATTTCTGCTAAAGATAAAAAGAAAGCAAAAGGGCCAATCAACGAAATTAAAAAACGTCCGGGTGTGCTAGAGGCCGATGTAGTACGTTTCAACAACAACAACGAACGATGGATTGCGTTTATCGGCTTATTAGATGGCGAACCTTACGAAATCTTTACCGGTAAAGTCGACGATGATGTATTAATTTTCCCAAAATCGGTTGACCGAGGTAGAATCTTTAAAGTAAAAGACGAAAACGGAAATTCTCGTTACGACTTTCAATATATCGATAAACATGGTTACGAAAATACTCTAGGTGGTTTATCTCGTTTATTCGATAAAGAATATTGGAATTATGCTAAATTAATTTCGGGAGTACTTCGTTATAAAATGCCAATTACATACGTAATCAACTTAGTTTCGTCTTTACAACTCGATAACGATAGTATTAACAGTTGGAAGGCCGGTGTAGAAAGAGCATTGAAGAAATATATCGAAGATGGAACAAAAGCAAAAGCAGGAACCGTTTGTCCGGAATGTGGTAAAGAAGATTCTATGGAATATAAAGAGGGCTGTTTAACTTGTAACAGTTGTGGCTACTCTAAGTGTGGTTAATTCATACACCCTATTATATCATTGTAGGAGGCTGTCTCAAAGTTGAGATAGCCTCTTTTTTACATTAAAGCTTGCAAATTACCAAACACATTCATCAATTATAGATCAATCAACTATATCGAAAGTTGTATATTTGCAGGTTAAAATGTGCTCGATAAAAGAATGATAGAACAATATGATGTAATAGTAGTTGGAGCCGGACATGCCGGAAGTGAGGCCGCAGTAGCCGCTGCAAAAATGGGCGTTTCTACTTTGCTAGTAACGATGGATATGACTAAAATTGCACAAATGTCGTGTAACCCTGCTATGGGCGGCATTGCAAAAGGTCAGATTGTGAGAGAGATTGATGCTTTAGGAGGTTATTCCGGCATAGTTACCGATCGATCTACCATTCAGTTTAGAATGCTCAATTTATCGAAAGGACCTGCTATGTGGAGCCCACGTGCGCAGTGCGATCGAATGCTTTTTTCAACCGAGTGGAGGAGAATGATAGAAAATACACCAGGGCTAGATTTATGGCAAGAAGCGGTTACCGAGCTAGTATTCGATGGCGATACTGTCGTGGGAGTTAAAACTCAATTGGGAGTAACATTTAGCGCAAAAGCTGTAATTCTAACGAATGGCACTTTTTTAAACGGTTTAATGCATGTTGGTCGTGTGCAAACCAAAGGCGGAAGAAGTTCCGAACCCGCTTCTTATGGTTTGAGTGAGCAATTGTTGGATAAAGGCTTTACCGTAGAACGAATGAAAACTGGCACACCGGCACGTTTGGATGGAAGAACCATCGATTTTGAACAATTGATAGAGCAAAAAGGCGATGAACATCCGGTTAAGTTTTCTTACGATCCCACAACAAAAGCAATAGAAAACCAGAGAAGTTGCTACTTAGCTTACACCGATTTACAAGTGCATGGCGTATTAAAAATGGGCTTTGAAGACTCTCCTCTTTTCGATGGTACAATCCAGGGCAGAGGGCCAAGATATTGCCCAAGTATCGAAGATAAGTTGGTGACTTTTTCAACAAAAGATCAACATCAATTATTTTTAGAGCCTGAAGGATTCGATACCAACGAATATTACATTAATGGGTTTTCTTCATCTTTACCATGGGAGGTACAATACCAAGCATTAAGAAAAATTAAAGGGCTCGAACAAGTTAAAATTTATCGTCCGGGTTACGCTATTGAGTACGATTATTTCGATCCAACACAACTCAATCATACCTTAGAAACTAAACGAGTAAACAATTTATATTTTGCAGGTCAGATAAATGGTACAACAGGTTACGAAGAAGCGGCTGCACAAGGCCAAATAGCCGGAATTAATGCAGCGCTTAAAATACAAGGAAAAGACGAGTTTGTTTTAAAGCGCGATGAAGCTTACATTGGCGTTCTTATCGATGATTTGGTGACTAAAGGTGTAGATGAACCCTACCGAATGTTTACCTCCAGAGCGGAATACCGAATTTTATTACGACAAGACAACGCCGATTTAAGATTGACAGAAAAAGCATACGAGTTAGGGATGATCGACGAAACACGTTACCGATATTTCCTTAAGAAAAAAGAAGAAATTCAAGCATTAATTGCCTTCATAGAGAAATTCTCTGTTAAGCCCGAATTTGTTAATGAACGATTGGAAGAATTGGGAACATCGGTATTAAAAAATAAAGTGAAACTCAAAGATTTGTTGATGAGACCGCAAGTGACCATCGATAATATTTCTTCAATAATAACTCCACTAAAAAAGGAGTTGGAAAAAATAACAAGCAATCCGGAAGAGGTTATACAAACGGCAGAAATTGAAATAAAATACTCTGGTTATATCGAGCGCGAACAGCAGTTGGCCGATAAAATTTTGAGACTAGAAAATATTAAAATCCCGACCCACTTCGACTATTCGCAAATCCAAGCAATTTCTATGGAAGCACGACAGAAGCTAAACAAAATAAAACCTAAAACGATAGGACAAGCATCGCGAATTAGTGGAGTTTCGCCGGCAGACATCAATGTTTTATTAGTATTAATGGGACGATAATGGCGACTTTTTTATTCGACGAAATAATTTTTGGACCTGTTCAGAGCAGGCGTTTGGGCGTTTCTTTAGGCATAAATTTATTGCCGACCGATTCTAAGTTTTGCAACTTCAATTGTATTTATTGCGAATGCGGTTGGACCCCCGGAAAAGGGCAAATGAAATCCGATTTTCATCCTTTACAACTTGTAGAATCGAAATTAAAAGATTTTTTAATAGATTATTCATTGCAAGGGAAACCAATCGATGCAATCACTTTTGCAGGTAATGGAGAACCTACTTTACACCCTCATTTCGAAGCCATTATTGATGCTACGATTCGTTTAAGAGACCAGTATTATCCGAAAGCTAAAGTTTCGGTGCTGAGCAATGCAACCATGCTACATAACGCTAAGGTAATTAATGGCTTGAAAAAAGTTGATAATCGAATTTTAAAACTCGATTCAGCAATAGACGAAACGGCTATTAAGATTAATCAGCCACTAGGGGCATACAGTCTTGAAAGATTGATACAAAACTTAAAAACTTTTAATCATCAGTTTATCATTCAAACGATGTTTTTAAAAGGGTTTTACAATGGACAAGTCATTGATAATACTACTGAAGTCGAGTTAAATGCCTATTTAAATGCACTGGAACTTATTCAACCCGAAAAAGTTATGATTTATTCTATTGCTAGAGATACACCGGCCGATCAGTTAAGTAAAATTGACGCAGAAACTCTGCATAGTATCGCTCAGCGTATCGAAGCATTAGGAATATCTGTCGATGTTGCGGGATAATTTAACGTAAGTGTCTGAATCTAATCTAGATAAAAAAACAGTATTGATTGCGCCTCTTAATTGGGGCTTGGGACATGCCACGCGTATGGTTCCAACAATAAAGAAATACAGGCAAGACGGATGGACAGTCTATATAGCTTCGGATGGCGATGCGCTTTTATGGTTACAAAAAGAATTTCCTGATTTCCTCATTTTCGATGTAGGTGTAAAAACACTTCGTTACGCTCAATCGGGTTGCTTTTTATTGCATTTAAAACAGCTATTGCCCACTTTTTTAAACAACATTAAACAAGAACATCTTTGGTTAGAGCAGTTTGTTAAGCAGCACCCTGTCGATTTAATAATATCCGATAATCGCTACGGCTTTTGGCACGCCAATATAAAGAGCATATTTGTAAGTCATCAGTTTAATTTGCCCGTGCCTTGGTATTTATTCTGGAGTAAGTTTATAGCTCAGTATTGGCTTAGAAAACAAATTGAACAGTTTACCAAAATTTGGATTCTCGACGACGCCAATCATCAATTAGCCGGAAGATTAAGCCATTTAAAATTATACACTAAACCGCATCAGTTTATTGGTTTACAGTCGCGTTTTAACATCCAAAAGCAAGCAATTCAATACGATTATTTGCTTTTGGCTTCTGGTTTAGCACCTCATAAGCAACATTTGATAGATACCTTTTATTCTATTGTTAAAACAAAAAAACATCTTCGGATTGCCATTGTGGGAGGAAAGCCTCAAAATTTTGATGAGACGTCTCAAATCAAATGCTTTAATATACTTAACACAGCAGATCTGAACTATTTATTGAGCCTTTCAGAAACGATAGTGGCACGTTCGGGTTATTCAACTATTATGGATTTAATTCGGTTAGATAAAAAAGCAATTTTAATTCCTACACCCGGTCAGCCTGAACAAGAATATTTGGCCGATCATCATAAAACAAAAAAAAGTTGGCTGATTTTGAAGCATATAGGCCATTTAATGGACTTTTTATAAGATTTATTATTTTAAATCATTTTAATTATTGTCGATTCTGGATAAATTCGTGAAAAAATAATCATGAATTTACTTTATTTAAACTCCAATAAAATGGGCACAGGCCCAGAAGAACTAGGTAAAAAATTACTTATAACTTACATAACAAAATTGGCAACCCAAAAAGTACAAATCGATGCTGTGTTTTGTGCCAATGAAGCTGCATTTTTATCGACCAGCGACGTAGATGCTATTAAAGCATTAAAAGCTTTGGAGACTAATGGCGCAGTTATTTCTACTTGTGGCACTTGTTTAGAATATTTTAGTTTGAAAGACGCATTGCAAGTTGGACAGATTGGTTCTATGGATTTATTGCTACAATTACAACAACAAGCGACAAAGATTTATCAGCCTTAAAAAGACAGAACATAGCGAAGTAAATAAAAATCTTCTACTCAATAGAATTTAAAACCGCATTCGCCTTGTAAATGCTATTAATACAAGGAATGGTTAATATCAATTTCCCTTTTACATCTTTAAGTTCTGCTTTGTTTGGGTTGTTTTGAAGCCATTGAAGTACTTTTCCAAAATGCGTGCTTTGGTAATACAGAGAATCGCTGTCGGATATAAAGTAACACTTCATTTTATCAGATTTAATACTGATGCGCTCTATTCCTAATCGAATAGCAAAGGCTCTTAAGTTAATGACTTCCAATAATTCGAGGCTTACTTCCGGCAAAGGACCAAAACGATCTTCGAGCATTAATTTAAATTGCGATAAATCTTCCGGGTTTTGAATATTATCCAAATCGCGATAAAGCTTCATGCGTTCCGATATGTTTTGTACATAATATTCCGGTAACCGAAGCTCTAAATCAGTGTCGATTTGACAATCGTTCACAAATTGCATTTGGTCAATTTTATCAGGATCAATTTTTAAATCTTCGGCAAAAGTGTCTTTAAACTCTTGCTCTTTAAGTTCATGAATGGCTTCATGTAATATTTTCTGATAGGTTTCGAAGCCTATTTCTGCAATAAAGCCCGATTGTTCGCCTCCTAAAACGTCGCCTGCACCACGAATATCCAGATCTTGAAGTGCAATGTTAAATCCGCTACCAAGTTCGGAAAAATCTTCGATGGCTTTTAGTCGCCTTCTAGCCTCATCGGTTAAAGAAGTTGGCGGAGGTGCTAAAAAGTAAGCAAAAGCTTTTTTGTTGGTTCGTCCTACACGGCCTCGGAGTTGGTGCAAGGTGCTTAACCCGAAGTTGTTAGCGTTATTAACGATTATGGTATTGGCATTGGGAATATCCAATCCGGATTCGATAATGGTGGTAGCTATTAAAACGCCATATTTCCCGTCGATAAAGTCGAGCATAATTTGTTCTAATTTCGGGCCATCCATTTGCCCGTGAGCAACCACAGTACTAACGCCCGGGCATGAGCGTTGAATCATCTTTTCAACTTCGTGAATATTTTGAACACGATTATGAATAAAAAAGACTTGTCCGCCTCGATTAATTTCGTATTCTATGGCTTCTTTGATAATAGCTTCGCTAAAAGTATGAAGTTCTGTTTGTATTGGGTAACGGTTGGGTGGGGGTGTGTTTATTACCGATAGGTCCCGAGCACCCATAAGCGAAAATTGTAAAGTTCGTGGTATTGGTGTTGCTGTGAGTGTTAAAGTATCAACATTTATTTTTAAGTGCTTCAGTTTTTCTTTCATGGCCACACCAAATTTTTGTTCTTCATCCACAATAAGCAATCCTAAGTCTTTAAAAATCATATCTTTTCCGATGAGTTTGTGGGTACCGATAACGATATCAATTTCCCCCGATTTTAATTGCTTCTTGATCTCGCTTTGTTGTTTGGCTGATCGCATTCTGCTGATATACTGAATTTTAACAGGTAGATTTTTCAATCGCTCCGAAAAAGTGTTGTAATGTTGAAAGGCCAGAATGGTAGTTGGTACCAAAATGGCGGTTTGTTTGCCTTCGGTAGCGGCTTTGAAAGCCGCACGAATGGCTATTTCTGTTTTGCCAAAACCGACATCGCCACAAATTAAACGATCCATTGGTATGTTTCGTTCCATGTCTTCTTTAACAGCTTGGGTGGCTTTGTATTGATCTGGAGTGTCTTCGTAAATGAAGGATGCTTCTAATTCCTCTTGTAAATACGTGTCGGGGGAATAGGCGAAGCCTTCTTGTTGCAGTCGTTTAGCGTATAAAGCAATGAGTTCTTTGGCAATATCTTTAACCTTACTTTTTGTTTTAGCTTTTGTTTTTTGCCATGCTCCGGAACCCAGTTTGTACATTTTTGGAGGTGTGCCGTCTTTTCCCTTGTATTTTGAAATTCGATGTAAAGAATGAATGCTAATAAAAAGGGTATCATTGTCTTTGTACAAGAGACGTATTGATTCTTGTGGCTTCCCATTGACATCAATGGTTTGCAAGCCTACAAATTTTCCTATCCCATGATCTTGATGTACAACATAATCGCCGGCTTGAAGTTCGTTTATTTCTTTTAAAGTGAAAGCGCCTTCTTTTGCAAACTGCGTTTTAATCTGATGTTTATGGTAACGATCGAATATTTGATGATCGGTATAAATAAAAAACCGTTGCTCGTGATCGACAAAGCCTTCGTGCAAATTTTTATTGACTTGGTATAAACTGATTGAAACTTTTTGATCTTCGAAAATATGATGTAAACGATCGATTTGTTGGGCGTTCTCAGATATAATAAAGCCTTTGTAATGGTCTTCTTTTTTTAATCTCAGGTCATTTATCAACAAGTCAAAATTCTTTTGAAATGCAGGTTGTGGCTCCGTGTTGTAGTTTAAAGTCTCTAAGCTCTTAGTATCAACTTTTTTAAAACTTATTAAATTAAAGGCGTTAAGCTCTTTTAAAAGGCTCTGTTTCTCAACTAAATGAATGCTTGTCGAAGTATTCTCAAATTGTTCTGTTAGTTCAGAAATGCGTTGCATAGTGTAACTAAAATCTTCGCAAATTAGTAAGCTTTCTTTTCCTAAAAAGGCAGTGAAGCTAACTTGTTCATGCTCATCGTTGTATTGAAGGTTGGGCAGTACCCGAATTTGCTCTAACGATTTTAAAGACAATTGATTGTCGATATCGAATGTTCGAATGCTTTCTATTTCGTCGCCAAAAAAATCGATGCGGTAAGGGTGTTCGTCCGAAAACGAAAAAACATCGAGCAAACTGCCTCTCACAGCGTATTGACCAGGTTGGTAAACAAAATCGACGCGTTCAAATTTTAGTTCGTGTAGCAGTTCATCAACAAAACCCAAGTCTAACGTCTGTCCAACACCCATTTCAATCACTTGATCGACCAATTGCTGTTTAGAGCTGACCTTTTCTATCAACGCTTCGGGATATGTAACAACAATATAAGATTGTTTGCTTTGATGAAGTAGATTTAAAACATCGGTACGTAAAACTAATGAAGAAGCATCTGTTTGAGATTCTTTTAAAGAACGTTTGTAAGAGAAAGGGAAAAATAAAACTTGGTCGTCGTTAAGAACAGCTCTTAAATCGCCGGCAAAATAGGCCGCTTGTTCTTTATCGTTTAAAACAACCAAGGCGTTTTGTTTATGTCGCTTGAAATATTGCGCAGTAGCTATTGCTTTAGCAGAGCCGGAAAGACCTTTTATATGTTGATTGCCTTTAAGTGTTTCAACATTAAAAGACTCTAAATAATCGCTGATTAAAAATGAAATATCTTGAATGCTTTCCTGCATGGATTTTTGTTTAGCTTTCAAAAGTATCAAAAAAAAGACGACCTACATGTAGATCGCCTTTATAACCAATAAATAATTCTTATAAAAACTACGCTTCTTCGTATTTAATAACTTCAACAGGGCAAGACTCTGCTGCTTCGATAATTAATTCTTCGTTACCTTCGAGTACAGCATCTGCTTTTACCTCCGAAACGTCGTCAATTTCGAAAACATCGGGGGCTGTGCTTTCGCATAGTCCACAAGATGTACATCCGTCTTCGACCCATACTTTTTTAATTGCCATATTGTTTAAGTTTATTTGATGTTATAATAAATTGTCGATACAAATATAAGTCTTTATTTATAATTAATCTAAATAAAATTAGAAAAATATGTTAAATTTTTGAATAATAAGAAATGCTAGATTTAATGCCTCTTTGAATAAAGTAAGCGGCTCTTTATGGTGATAAACGAGCGTTAATAAACTAAAAACTACCTTTTAGTCGCCAAAACAAAAAGCCGCCTTTGCCACCATTAGTAGCCGTGGTTTCCGAAGTAAAGATTTGTGAAAAAATAGAAAAGTCCAAGTTTTCTTTTAAAGAGTAACTAATGGATGGCCCATAATAAAAAGCTTTATTGCTCGGACTGTACATACTAGAAAACTGGAAGCTCATCAATGGAGTAATCGGGTAACTTGCGGTAAACAAATACGACCATTCTGCCAACGCTAAATTTTGTGGACTAATTTGCATAAAGTAAAACTGACTTAAATTAAAATCACCACTGCTTTGTCCGTAGCCATTGTAAAGGGCTTCTAACTGTATCATTAAGCTGTTAGAAAAAGTGTAATCATACGCTAAAGAAGCCACAATGGTACCATTGGTGTCGGCCCATGTTTCTTCGGGGTGGAAGTAACTCAATTCGCCTCTAAGCCCGCCTTTGAAAAGATTCCCTGAAAAACCGGCGCCAACTATATAATCGTGTTGTTTATACAAACCTCCTAAAAATTGGATGTCGGTGTTCCAACGATTGAACCGGTATAGTGCAGCTGTTGTTAGCTTTTTATTTTCATCTATTTGTGCAACAACATCAAATTTTGAAGTGTACGAAGGATACCATTGAATGCGAATAGCGTCAGCACCGGGTTTTTCTTCGTAATCGAAGTCGAAAAAGTCTGCACTATTGAATAAGTCGTTGGGATTGAAGGCAAAAGTTTGTCCCCAGTTAATTCGTTGGCGACCAATTGTAATTTCGACTTTACCGAATGAATAATTTAAAAATAAACGATCGATTGCGGTGTGCATAAACACCGATTGGCTTTTAAAAACGATATTGGATAGGTTTAAGAAACCTTGCTTTTGATTTATAAAATCGGGGTATTGAGGTAAAAGGTTTACGGTTTCTCCGTAAAAAATACGGTTGCGCATTGCAACATCAAAATTTAAATGGTTTCCAATTTGTGAGTGGAATTGCAGACGATTGTGAATCAAGTTATCAGTAGTCCAATTTCCATCAATATCCTGAAACGATAAAGTTTGCATGTACTTTAGATAACCTTTAAAATCGATAGTAATAGTTTTTTGCAAACTATCGTTTTGAGCGAAATTTATAAAGGGGAGAAGGATCAATATGTACAGTATTGTTTTTTTCATGCTTTTAGGTTTTAATCTTTAGATCTAAGACTAAACGCAATCTCAAATTATTTTTCGATGTCGCTTATAATTTTTCCATCTTCTAAAGTGATGATTCTTTTTGCTCTATCGATTACCCTTTGATCGTGTGTGGAGAATATGAATGTAACTTGCTCTTCTTCGTTCAGTTGACGCATAATATCGAGTAAATCGCTGGTAGAATGGCTATCGAGGTTGGCAGTAGGCTCGTCGGCTAAAATAAACTTAGGCTTGCTAGCTAACGCTCTCGCCACAGCTACTCTTTGTTGTTGTCCGCCAGATAATCGATTGGGACGAATATTTTCTTTTCCTTCGATACCGATGGCTTTAAATAGCTCATGAATCCTTTGGTCGCGATCGGCTTTAGAGTAATGCTGCAATTGCATAATAAATTCAGCGTTTTCCTTGGCTGTCAATACCGGGATAAGGTTATATGCTTGAAAGACAAATCCAATATTGTGCAAACGGAAATCGATCATTGCTTTAGATGATAGTTGACTGATGTCTGTACCATCGATAATAATAGAGCCACTGGACGGGCTGTCCAAACCACCAATCATGTTTAATAAGGTAGTTTTACCTGAACCCGATGGTCCTACGATTGCTGTAAATTCTGAGCTTTTGATGCTTAAGTTTACACCATTTACGGCTTTTACTTCTACTTCTGTTTCTTTGTAAATTTTATATACGTCTTTTATTTCTATTACCGGTTTCATGTTATTATATGTTGTGAGTTGTGTGTTTATAGTTAAATACGGAACTTGAATTTATTATTTAAGATTACATATTTTTTTACTGTCTTACGGCTTCTGCTGGTTTCATCTTTAGAGCTCTTACAGCGGGGAAAATTGATGCAATAAATCCTGCAACAATAACTAGAGCAACCATTTGTAAATAGTCCGATTGACTAAGTACAGGATAAATGACCGATCCATAGCCTGCACTTGCAAACCCTTCGCCAACGGCTGAAATATCGATGCCATGAACTCCGAAATAGCTCGTAAATGCTAATGTAATTACAATGCCTATAAGTGAGCCACTAAGCGCGAGTAACAATGTTTCCCACATGATCATCTGAAAAACTTTGTAACGATTCATTCCGATGGCCATTATCATACCTAGTTCTTTTTTTCGTTCTAAAATAGCCATGAGCATAGTGTTTACAATGGCAAACCCCAGCGCCGTTAGAATGATAGTCATAAAGATAAGCAACATGAAGTCTGTCATATCAGCAGACATTTTTAAATAGGGACTCAAAATAAACCAAGGTTCGATTTTTAGTGAAGTCCATTTTTTTTGTAAATGTTCTGCTTCTTCTCCACTTTGCAGATAGTCTTTTAGTTTGATAGCAATTTCGTGCGCTTCGTTGTGAGGAATGCTTAATATTTGATTAAGATCGTTACGATCGACAAAAACATTTTGCTCATCGAACATGCTGTTTTGAGTTTTATAAATTCCTTCTACTTTGAATGTGGCTCCTGTTAAATTCCCATTATAATCTTGAAATGTTACTACGATCTTCGATTTTACTTTTGCATGTAAAGTCTCGGCAAGTTTCGAACTGATGATAATACGATTTTTTTTTGAACTTTCGAACCAAGTACTGTTGCTGTCGAGCTTTTGATAAATTTCGCTCACCTTTGTTTCAATCTTTGGATCGATGCCATTGAGCATAATTCCAGTTGCTTTTGTTGCTGTGCTGGCCATCCCAAATACTTTTGTTCGCATCGAAAATGATTCTATTTTTGAATCTTCGCTCAGCTCGTTTTTTAGTGCATTGGTTTCCTTTATAGTATATTGAACTTCGTTGTTGTCCAGATATTTAGGATTATGAATTTGAATGTGAGCAATTTCGTTGTTTAAAGCATTGTCCACCAAATCGAAGGTCATACCTTTCATGGAGCCTACAGATGCCAATCCTCCAAAAATTCCGATTGCGAAAGCAGATAACACGATACTGCTCCTCAATTTTTGTCGCCAAATATTTTTCCACGCAATTTTTACAATGGTCTTAGAAACGATACTGAAACCAGTCTTTTTAATTGTTTGTTTCATTTTTATTTTCTCAAGGCTTTTATAAGTTGAAGTTTAACAATACTGATAATGGGGTAGAGGGCAGCAATTCCAATAATTAGTAAAACAACAACGATTTGTTCCCAAAAAATATCAAAATCAACCAGAGTTGGCATAACAGGCTCCATGCCAAATTGTTCTATTGAAGCGGCCATTTCACCACTTACTCGAATAGGGTAAATATTAAAAAATACCACCAAAGGCAAGGTGATTATTGTGCCAATGATAAGCCCCAAGCTATTGATGTAAAGGGTTTCGTATATACTTATAATTATTATTTTACTTTTTTGCATGCCTAGCGCGATCATCATTGCAAATTCTTTTTTGCGCTCCTCTGTCATCATAAGGATGGTTCCAAAAATTCCGAATGCGATAATCATGTATAAAATACCTATCATAATGATGCCTCCGGATTTGTCTCCTTCGATCATTTGAACAAGTTCTGGCGACATTTCTTCCCATGTCATCGAAAGGTATTGCGTAGTATCGATCTTATTATTGATAGCTCGGTTTATTTCGTCTGCTCTACTCTGGTCATCAATGCGGACAATTAAACTAGTTGCACCATCATCGAAACTTAAATACGTTCTAGCCAGATTCAAAGGCATATAAACCAGTTGTTTATTTAGTTCCGGAGAAGGAAGTTTTACAATCCCAACCACAGGATAAGCACCTACAGCAGATTGTCCGTAATGCC
This sequence comes from Bacteroidales bacterium, assembly GCA_016936665.1. GTDB lineage: Bacteria > Bacteroidota > Bacteroidia > Bacteroidales > JAFGXI01 > JAFGXI01. The sequence goes on along the minus strand of JAFGXI010000032.1, from coordinate 5,584 downwards.
CTTGACCCATCATGACTAGGGTATCTCCAATGTTTATTTTTAAATATTTCGATAAACCTTCGCCAAGCACAATGCCTTTTTCAACAGCTTTAATAAATCGACCTTCAACGATTTTCTCGGATAATTTTACATGCTCATCTTCCGAGTCGGGATCTATTCCTGCGACCAAAGCTCCTTTAGTGTGATTGCCATGGGCTACAAGTGAGAAACTTTCGATTTTAGGATCAACGGCAGTAACACCATCGACAGTTTCTATTGTGTTTATCAAACTATCGCTTACTGTTATTCCATTGTCTAACGATTTTTCTTTCCAATATTCAGCTTGGTGTACGTTAATGTATCCTGTTAATTGGCCGACCGAGTTTTCTATCATTTTTGCATAAGAGCCTTCTTGAAAAGATCTTGTAAATACAGCCAAAACTACTGCTAAGCTCACGGAACTTAACGAAATTAATGTTCGTTTTCGGTTACGCCATATGTTGCGCCATGCGAGTTTTATATTCATTTTTACTTTTTAAACTAATTAACTATAATTTAGTGAATTCTTTTCATGTTCTGTTGTGAGAAGAAAGCGTCCTCGATTGAGATATTAAACTCGCTACTAATAATTTCAATAACTGTTTTTTGTCCCACTTTGTTAGCCGGAATAATTTCTACTTTCGAAGGTAATTTTCTATCTCCAAATGTTTTTATTTCTGAAGCTATCTCGGTACGCACTAATTCATTGTCTTCGTCGAAATATTCTGTTTTTATTTGCCAATAGTTTTCTTGACTAATCCATTTTATCACTTTCCCCCAAACCACAGTAGCATCATCTTTTGGTATAAGCTCAATTTTATAACAAGCAATGCCGTTGATGTTTTCGTTTCCGATAATTTTGTGGGTATAGTCTACAACAATTGAGCTTTCTTTCAGGATGTCGTCGTTCGAATAGTCAGAACCCATCCACCCTTGCGACATCATCGAAGGCGGTAATTTAATCATTCGACTGATGGTGGGAACCCAATTCCACATTTCGTTATCGCGTTTCATAAACACTTGCCCCTTATCTTTTGCCGGAGCAGTTATGTATGTCATCGAGTAAGCGGTTCCCTTGCTCCATGTTTTCATGCTGATGCTTCTTTCCCATTTAGGTCTGATGATTTTCATGGTCATTTCGCTTCGATTACTTATGCCTCTTTGTAGTTTATCGGCGTTTTCTACAATTTCTTGGGCCGATGGTGTTTGAGCTTTAGCTAGACCTTGCACACTAATAAAGCATAATGCTAAAAAAACTTTGATGATTTGAAATCTTTTCATGATGCTTGTTTATTTGATATTACAATATTTGTTGAGTAAATTTTTTTTAACTTTTTCTAAGGGAAAATATTCCGGGGCAAAGGCATAATCCATCCCGATGCCATCGAAAAGAGCTCCTAAAATCAGAGCTTCGGTATAAGGATCGTCATAGCCATTATTTTCAAAAAATTGAGTCATTATTTCCATTACAGGCATTAAAAAGGTCTCCAGTTTCTCTTTTACTATGGCTTGTGCTGATGATTGTAGGATAATCTGAAAATAAAATTTCCAAAAATTTTGTTTCCCTGTTAGCGAGTCGAACATATGGTTGATATATTTCTTCATATGTTCGTTAGTAAATTGATTTTCTTTAAAATTTATAAAATCACTGAATATATCGTTAAACCCTTCGTCGATTATTGTTTTCAATACCGACTCTTTATTCTCGAAATAATTATAAAGTAAGCCTTTTGAAATACCCGCTTTCGTTGCTAATTGACTAATCGATGTGCTATGGTAACCCTGATCGGCAAATAATTCTAAAGCTGCATCAAGGATTAATTGCCGTTTTTCTACTCTTATTTTTTTAAATTGTTCTTCAGTTCTTGGAGTCATCTTTCTTCTTTATGAATGAACGTTCGGTCAAAAGTAAAAGATTAATTTTTAAATTTCAAAAAAATCGTAAAAAAAAGAGTGATGAATAAATCACCACTCTTATTGTTTTGATAACAAACAGATTACTAGTTTTTAACAAACTTATATTGTTTTATTGTGTTATCTTGTTGTATTTCAATAAAGTAGCTTCCATTTATTAAATGATTTAAGTCAAAACTTAAAACGTTTGTTTTTAAAAGGTCCTCATTTATTAGAACGATTCTTCCGCTAACATCGGTGATCTTTACAGTATATTTTTTATGTAATGATAAACCTTCAATGTTCAAATAAGATTGAGTTGGATTTGGGTATATTTTCCAATCTTCATTAGCCTGAATATTAATTCCAACATTTGTGACATTGATTGTCGTGTAATAAGTGTCGGAACCACAATCGTTGCTAACGGTTAAAGTAGCAGTGTATGTCCCTGAGTTGGTGTAATTGTGAGTCGGATTTTGCTCAGAAGAAGTAGTCCCATCTCCAAAATTCCAATTGTAAGTATTTGCTAGATTTGAATTGTCTATAAAATCGACCACTAACCCCTGATTCGAATGCGAGAAGTATGCTGTAGGTAACATATTAACTACGACTGATATGGAGGCTGCTGGGCCATTTCCACAAGCATTGGTTGGTGTAACTTCTATATTTCCGGAATTAGTGCCTGCTGTTGGGTGAATATTATTAGTTGTAGAGTTTCCTGTCCAACCCGATGGTAAAGCCCACACAAATTGAGTTGCATTTTGTGCTGTGACTTGATATGTCAAACTTTGGTTTTCGCAGACTTCAGATAAGCCATTGATGCTTGAAACAGAAGTTATTGCTTGATTAACAGATACATTTAACGTTCTAGATATACCCATTCCGCAAGCATTAAAAGGAGTTACCGTGATAACCCCACCCGTATTGCCAACGTTAACATCAATACCGGAGGTATGCCCGCTACCACTCCATCCCGAAGGAAGACTCCAAAAGTATGTTATTCCGGAAATGTTATTAACGGAATAGTTTGTGATGGCATTTATACACACTGGATTTGCGCCAATTATTGGGCTTGGTTGACTAGGCGTTCCTGCAACAACATCGATGTTTATATTTTCTGTTGAGCTTGTGCCACATGAGTTTTCGGCATATACACTAATGGTTCCCGATTGATCGTTTGCTGTAACAGAAATGTTATTAGTACTGCTGCTACCCGTCCAACCGTTTGGAAGTGTCCAATAATAAACAGCATTGTTAATAGCACTAACAGAATATGTGCTCTGGGAATTCGAGCATAGGGTTTCGTTACCCGAAATAGATGTTAAGTTATTGGGGCTCTCAATGACCGATATTTCAAGGATTTGAGCAGGGCTCATACCACATGTATTTGAGGCTGTTACACTCACTGTCCCACTTTCAGCACCAATGGTTAAATCGATACTATTGGTAGTACTACCTCCAGACCAATCGGTTGGGAATGTCCAATTGTATGTATATCCACTTATATAATTAGTAGAAAAATTTTGTTGGGTTAACTGGCAAACATCAGTATTACCCACGATAGCATCGGGGGATTCAGGAGTACCTATCACAGTGATGTAATTTGTTTTTGTTTCTGTGTCAAAACCGCCTTCATTAGTTGCGGTTAAAGCAACTGTATATGTGCCGGCTTGCGTAAAAGTGATAATAGGATTTTGGCTGTTAGCATCTGTACCTCCAGTATATGTAACGCCTGTTGATGGTGTAATACTCCAAGTCCAAGATGTTGGTGTATTCGAAGACAAGTCTGTGAAGTTGATGTTTTCTCCACTACAAATTGTTGTTTCGTTTGCCGAAAATTCAGCTTCAGGAGATAAAATAAAATCGTTGCAAAAATAGTGTGCGTCCCAGCCTAGGTCAGTGACACTTGCATCAGAGTGAAATTTAATATATAAATAATTTGAACTATTAGTCGAGTTAATGGTAAAAGGTCCGTAATTACCACTATACGTTCCAGTTAATGGAGCTGAATCATCTATACCATCATAAATATACAAATAGTCGTAACCCGATTCTAATCTAATAGTGTCAAAAGTCATGTACAAATTCTCTCCTATATCTGATTGTATAAGCCAAGATAAATCTTCTAAGTTTGCGTAATTACCATTTTCTCCTCCACTATCATAAAAGTTACCCAAACAAGATACAATTTGATTGCTAACGGTGATGTAATCTACTTTTGTTAAACTGTTACTACAACCATTTAATGTCGCAGTTAATGTAACGTCGAAGGTACCGGGAATGTTATAGGTTACCATTGGATTTTGAGAGTAGCTTATAGCTGGGTTTCCATTGCTAAAAACCCATTCCCAAGAACTAGGTGATTCGGAACTTAAGTCAGTAAAACCGATTGTTTCCCCAAAACTTATAGATGTTTGGTCAGCGCTAAAATCGACAGCCGGTGAAGCATTTACTGTAATGAAATCTACTTTTGTTTCATTATCGAAACCTGCTCCATTAGTTGCGGATAAAGCAACGGTATATGTGCCTGCTTGAGCAAAAGTAATAACCGGATTTTGGCTGTTAGCATCTGTACCTCCAGTATATGTAACGCCTGTTGATGGCGTAATACTCCAAGTCCAAGACGTTGGTGTATTCGAAGATAAGTCTGTAAAATTGATGTTTTCTCCACTACAAATACTTGTTTGATCTGCAGAGAAATCTGCTACAGGTGGAGTTGTTGATGCGGCACTGTAAAGGTCACTTTCCCATAATCCTCTTCCGTATGTTGCTGCACGTAATTTACTGTTGTTTGGATTGGCATCGTAGTATATATCTAGTTCTCCTACAACCACTTTTGGCATTCCTGTATTAAAAAGTTCCCAATTGTTATTGCCTCTTTTTAAATATACACCAAAATCAGTTCCTGCATACAATTCTGTTTCGCCTGTATTTTGCGTATTTTGAATAATGCAATTTGTAGGAATGTTTGGGATTCCTGTCGAAATATTGCTCCACGAGCTTCCTCCATTGGTGCTCAGATAAATGGCATCAGCGTTGTAGCTACCTAATGTTACCCAAACGGTATTGGGGTCATCGTTTTTAATAGCAATGTATGTGATTGAGCTTGAAGGTAAATTATTGGTAACATCAGTCCAACTTGTACCTTCATTAGTTGTTTTCCAGATGTGTGTTCTGTCTGCAACATACAATACTTGTGGGTTTGAAGCTGAAATAGCCATTGAGCGTATTTTATCGCTACTGTTGATGTTCGATATCTGCGTCCAACTATTACCTCTGTTGGTTGTTTTCCAAACATCTGAATAACCTGCATATAGTGTAGTAGGTGTGGAAGGGTGGATAATGTAAGGCGTAACCCATGCGCCATCGCCTGCTCCTGAGGGTTCAATATCTGTGTAATCGCCTGACCAACCATCTATGGTTCGAGTAATTTGCCCATAGACATATGTGCCGTACTGGACGTTGTAATCGGAATAATCGATTAAACATTCCATGCCGTCGCCACCTTTTACATCGTACCAATTACCATCGGTGTAAAGCAATTTTGTTCCATTATCTTGGAGTCCTGTAATGGTGCTGTTTGATTCGGTTTGAGATACACTAAGTTTATACATTTGGCTATTGATAATACCATTAGAAATATTATCCCAAGAAAAACCGTCCGATGTTTTAT
>JAFGXI010000031.1 GCA_016936665.1 Bacteroidales bacterium | reverse complement strand
TTGTTCCTTTTTTCCATTGATAACTTAAATTTGAACCTGTTGCTACAACGCTAAAAGTCACATTTTCTCCCGCACATACGGTTTGTGTGGATGGCTGTGTACTAATTGTTGTTGATGGATCTACTGTGATATAATCAGTTTGTGTTTGTGTATCAGATCCCCCTGAATTACTTACTGTTAAAGAAACAGTATATGTACCTGATGTCGTGTAAGTGTAAGAGGGGTTTTGTAAATTTGAAGTTCCTACGCCATCTCCAAAGTCCCAAGACCAAGATGTTGGTGTGTTGGTTGAGGCATCGCTAAAGCTTACCGTTGCTCCTTGACAAATTGAGGTTGGTGTGCCTGAGAAATCAGCTACAGGAGCCGTTGCATCCGGACATGCAACAGGGAAAATTGCAAAGCTTGTACTATCAAGACCTGTCCATGCATCTTGCATATCATACCAAGAGTTATCGCTCCATTGTTCAAAAGCGGTGCTCCCTGTGGGAGAATCTCCAATCGAATTTGAAATAATAACAACAGTGTCACCATTACCTTGAGGCAACAATATACCAGCATAAAAATCGCCAGGAATCGCTACTTCGTTATTAAAGCTAAAAATTGTAGGATCTCCATTATTAACATCGGTTACAATATCACTTAAAGCAACTTTAGTACTAGCTAAGATACTATTTGGCAATCCTCCATTATCATCCCAAATGGCAAGAGCTATACTATCTGTTGAACCAGCATCTGTTGCAATACCAAAATACACTTGAACCTCAGAGATATTGTCGAAAGCTGCAACTTCCGACGCTCTAAAAAAATCAGCTTTAGCTAAATCGCCATAATCATTGGTTCCACCAATATAGCCATGGGTTCCTGCAGAATATATGGCAGGGGTTCCATAAAAATGGCTAATAGTATCGCAAGATGTTGCTGCTGATGTCACATGGATGTATTGTGTTTTAGTCATTGTAGAGCCTGTTCCATATCCATTCGATGCTACTAATGTAACATCATAATCACCTGCAACATTATAAGTTACGCTAGGATTTTGAATCGTTGTAGAATTTGCAGACCCACCATTAAAAGTCCAACTCCATGCCGTTGCTGCCGGCGAAGACAAATCTGTAAAATTAACAGTTCCTCCCACTGCAATTGTTGTGTAATCTGCCGTAAAATCGGAAATCGGAGGATTGCTTAAACTCGCAACAACACAATTCATTGCGGCTTGCGCATCAATACGAGGTCCAATATTCTGATTAATTACAGTACCTGAACTAATTAAGCAACTTTCTACTTGATCTGGAGTTAGAGTTGGGTCTACGGCTAACATTAAACCACAAAGCCCTGTTGCAAATGGAGTTGCCATTGAAGTTCCAGACATAATATGGTATTTCCCTGTTGGTCCATACGGAGTTATATCAAAGGCTCCTTCGGAAGATACATCGTATGATGCATCGCAAGCAGTTGTACTTAATAAGCCTACATTTGTTGAAGCATTTGAGCCTCCGGGAGAGGCTATATCTACCCAAGTGGTTGCTCCATTATAATTTGAAAAACTAGAACGTGAATCATCAGAATCTACTGAGCCAACACATATTACATGCGTATATGCCCCAGGGTAATTTTTGGTAGTCACACCATCGTTTCCTGCTGCGGCTATACAAACTATACCATTATTATATGCATTCGTAATTAAATTTTGGAAAGTGGTTGATTGAGATGTACCTCCAAACGACATCGAAATAACATCGGCTCCATTACTGATTGCCCATGAAACGCCATCGTAAGAGTATTCTACATATCCTGCGCCACTTGAGTTTCTTGTGCATTTGACGGCAATAAGCTGAGCATCGGCACCTAAAGAAGCCATACCTGTAGCATTGTTAGTTGTAGCTGTTGCCAGACCCGAGCAGTGAGTTCCATGAGACCACTCGAAAGAGTTTGTTGGCGGAGAAGCATCATTATCGTTATCTGCAACGTCTCTCTGAAGGTAGACATCTAAATCGGGGTGAGAGGTATAGACAGCATTATCGACAACTGCAATTTTCACATTTGAACTTCCTACCGTGCCTATTTGATTTTGTGAAACTTGCCAAGCTCCTTCAGAATTAACCAAATCGTAAAACCAACGCCAACCATAATTACCTGCTCCATTAATATTGTCGTTATAATACGGATCGTTTGGAGCCCAAAAGGCCTTGTATAAAGGTTCTTTCTCGGCGTACTCCACCATCGGCATTTTTTCTAAAACCTTGATAATCTGATTGACTTCTGAATAATTAGAAAAAATCACTCTAAAAGTTCTAATTAAATTTTTATCGTTAAAATCCCAATTTGGTCTCTCTATTTCGGTAATAGAAAAGCCTTCTAAAACTTTTCGCACATCGGGGAGCTCACTTAGATCGACAGATCTTTGCGATTTAAGCTTAACGATTTGGTCATTTTTTAATTTAAAAAAAACACGACCATCTAAATAATTCTCATCATAGGTCTGAGAATAAATACTACTCGAAATTGTTAAAAAAGCAACAACGAGTAACATCATTTTAATAATGTTATTGTTTTTCATAGCATGATAAATTTATCTTGTCCTTTTTGGGGTATAGTAGCAGGTTAATAATGTTCAACCTTAAAAAAGGCCTTTTCATCAAAACAATTCGCAATTTAATGGATTATTTTGCTAAAAAAAAGCATTAAAAGAAGTTTTTAAACATTAAAATGTATTGTAATATAAATTTTCTCTGTACACTGGGGCTTATAGGCAGAAAGATTATTGAAGCTAAACTTACTTAATTGGAAAAAATATTTCTGTTATCCATTTTGAAGTATCTGGCTCCTCTACAGGATTTGTTACATAATTCTCCCATGGCCCACCATTTTGCGACAAATGATGATCGGAAATATATTTATCCATTGCAATGTACAAATCGTATGTTTTATCGTATGCTCCGTGGTGTACACCTTTTATAGCTCGCCCTCCTGGTGTTGTGGAATGCATAACATTATCGCTAAGGAAATCAGGGATTTCATTTATTGGTAATCCTACCTTGAAAACAGTAAACTGCTTCGATTCATCCCAAACCAAATATTCTGCATAAGGATACCCTATTGGTACTGCCGATATTTGATTTGCAGTTTGATAAACCATTCCAAACATCTCTGCCATTTTAGGTGCTATCTGATCCCAATAACAAGAATCTGTAACTACTAACGCCATAGAAGTTGGTACATTTACTTCAATGATCCCAAACTTGTTATCGTCAGAATTTTTTTCACAAACAGATTGTAAATTCTTTAGCCCTTTCATTAAAACGGGTTGCATCATTGCTTCTGCAAATAAGCCCATAAAACGGCCAACTGGATATGATAAATCCTCAAGAGTTAAAGACCATTTTACATTTGTTTTATCAACATTTAAATTAAAAATCCACTCCCCCGTAGCTTGACCTGCACCTTCAAATGCAATTTTATTAACTATTGAATTATTTTTCTCGGATATTAATATTTCCATTATACCTTTATCTCCTCTTGGGCTAGACCATTTTTGTATTGCACCAACACCAGACTCATTTCCTTCGAACGAAACGGTCATAGAAGAATCGTTTTCTTGAAATGGGCTCCAATTAGACCAATTTTTAAGTGTATTTACTTGATCGAACACTTTATCGGAAGAAGCATTAATTTCTATACTTGCAACAAGCGTTTGTTTCGATGGCAAAAAAACTGCGATTACTAAAAGAGTGGCAATAATAACTAAGATTGCACTTAATATTCTACTAAGAAATTTCATATGTTATACTTTAATAATTTGTTTTTTTATCAACTGGTTGTCGATTCTAATAAAAAGAAAATAAGTCCCGCTATCGAAAGAAGAAAAATCAATCTGATTATTGAACAATTTAAAGCCAATTCTTTCGCCTAAAACATTGTATAATTGAATATTACTTTCAGAAACAAAAGTATCCAAATACAATATTGAGTGAACCGGATTTGGGTAAATTGAAATATTTATTTTGGGTAATTCGTTAATATCTAATTGAATAGGATTGCACTTTGCCACAATCCAATATTCAGGATCGAATTTTATAGAATCAACCCCTTCTGCTAAAGACATTTGAAAAAGTTGATTGTTATTTTGATTATTTAATCGAATATCTATAGAATCGCCCTGCATATATAATCTAAGCGGAACGTACATTTCAAAAAAATCGACAGAAGGATCTGATTGCGTTTGGTTTAGTTGAATATATAAATCATTACTATCGTTTTGAGACCAAGTTATATCATAAATTGGGTAACCTTCTCCATAGAACCAATCATTTAGAAAAGGGGTTAAATTAGTGTCGGCTTGCTGTTCGAAATGAGCTATTAAATCTGGAGTTCTAGCTGTTGCAAAAGCTAAGCGATCGTCGTTTAAGTAGTTTTGAATAGACAGAAAAAACAAATCATCGCCTATCGTCCAACGAATCATATGTAATAAATATGCGGCTTTTCTATAGGTTAATCGACTATCGAATAAACGGGCTACGTCGAGCGTGTCGGAAGGGAATACACTTCCTGTGCTATCTTGTGTGATTCTGCTAATAGTTAATGCTTTCCAAATTGGCCACCAGTAGCCATCGACTAAATTTTCGTAGCATAAACCCGTACAGTATGTTGCAAACCCTTCGTTAAGCCATAAGTCTTGCCATGTTGCACATGTAACATAGTCGCCAAACCATTGATGCGATAATTCATGTGATATAATTTCAAAATCGAAAATCCCCATCGAAGAAATGGTTTGATGTTCCATGCCTCCTAAAACAGGGAACTGAACATGCCCATACTTCTCTCTTAAAAACGGATAGGGCACAAAAAGTGAATCGTAAATCCCAAAAAACTGCTCGGTTTTTAAAACTTGATTTTGATTGTTTGTTAGATTATTCTGATACAAATAATTTGCAAACCATATCGAATCATTTCGGAAATGTAAATAATATGAAAAATCCACATAATCGCTCACGGCTATAGAAACCAAATAAGGAATTATTGGGTATCGGTGTTGCCAATGATATGTGACCGAACTCGAAACAGTATCAATACCAACTAATGTTCCATTCGACACAGCTCTATTTCCTATAGGACAAGTTATATCAACATCGATGGAGTCTATTTTATCATTTAAAAAGTCGTTACAAGGCCACCAATCCGACGATCCATAAGGCTCGCTTAAGGTCGCCAATACAGGAATAAAATTAACAGAATCTTGAACATTGATAAAAAACGCTTCGTTTTCTGTAGAAGGAGCACCCTGATAATAAACCAAAACTTGACCTATCTCGCCTGCACTAAGATTGTCGATATCAATTTTTAAAAGATTAAATTGATGCAAAAAGCTTATTTGAGTTCCATTTTGAAGAACTGAATCTACCGTTAATTCATTACATAAATCTAACTTAAGCGTGTCTATATATGATTTTGCTAAAAAATCTACCCTGACAGCTCCTTTGATGTAATACAAAGATGGATCGACTTCAAAAGAAAGTCTTTGATAAACAACATCATAAGCTCTATCCGTAATGTTTTTCGGAGATCTTAAACCTGAGTAATTCGATGGCCTATGAATTTCGCTCATCTGAAAATCCCAATTCATTTGTGCATTTGCATCAAATATCAAAAGAATTTGTAAACCTAAAACAAACAGCTTTATTAACTTTACGGGCTCGAATTTCATACATCAAATATAAAGTTTTAAAATAAAAAAATGCAAAATATTCCAGATCAACGCATCATCGATTTTATTAACGAGCACCATGTACTCACATTAGCGACATGCTCTGATAATCAACCTTATTGTGCTAATTGTTTCTACACTTATCTGAACGACGACAATACCTTTGTGTTTAATTCCGACGATCATACAAAGCATATACAAGATATAAAAGGCAATTCAAAAGTAGGTGCATCAATAGTGCTGGAAACCAAAACAATTGGTAAAATTCAAGGTTTGCAAATAACAGGCAAACTAGAGGAAGCTTTTAACGAAAACCTTACTAAAGCTAAAAAAGCTTATCTAAAAGCATTTCCTTTTGCCATACTCACTCACACAAAACTTTGGCTTTTAAAGGTCGAATTTTTCAAAATGACGGATAATCGTCTTGGCTTTGGCAAAAAAATTCTTTGGGAGAAAAAATAGCACTTGTTAAATTCTGATTTTAAGTAATTTATTATTAATTTTGTGCCCTCAAAATAATTGTCAAACGTGTGATGGGGGCAAAAGAGCCTTAGTAGCACAACAAATTTATAAAAATGGATTTTATTTCTATCAAAGGAAACTCGAGAACAGAAGTTGGTAAAAAATCAACTAAAGCTCTAAGAAAAAAAGATCATGTACCTTGTGTGGTATATGGAGGAAAAGAACCAATACATTTCGAAGCTCCAATTAATGAGTTTAGAAAAATAGTTTATACCGACAAAGTATATATTATAAAAATTGATTTGAATGGGAAAGAAGTTTTGGCTTTTATGAAAGACATTCAATTCAATCCTATTACAGATAAAGTTCGTCATATCGATTTTCAAGAAGTTGTCGATGGAAAAGCAGTAGTAATTGATATTCCTGTAAATTATATTGGACAACCTATCGGAGCTCAGGCCGGTGGTAATTTTAGTAAAAGAAGACGTTATTTGAAAGGTAAAGGTTTAATTAACGATCTTCCTAACACTTTAGATGTTAATGTTCGTCCTTTGAAAATAGGCCAGTCTATGAGAATTGGCGATGTTGTTGCCGAAGGCATTACAATAATTGACAAACCGGAACTTACATTATGTTCTGTTAATGTTTCTCGTCAAGCAATGAAGAACGCAGCTGCTGATGACGACGATGACCAAGCAAAAGGAGATTCGAATGAAGGAGGAGCTGAAGAATAATTTTTAGCAAAATACTTTTTTAAGGCCACTCAAAAAGTGGTCTTTTTTTTTGATAATTTTACCATTAGAAGCAGGCTTAGTCTGATTTATTATTAAAACACGAAAGTAATCATCATCAACAGCGATTTTAGATAAGGTAAAAATTAAATAAATGAAATATTTAATCGTAGGTTTAGGCAATATTGGCAACGAATACCAAGGTACAAGACACAATATTGGTTTCGATGTACTGGATAAGTTCGTTGAAGATAGCAATTATCAGTTTAAAACAGAACGCTATGGCGATGTTGCAGAATACAAGTTCAAAGGACGCACTTTAATCTTGCTTAAGCCAAGTACTTACATGAACTTAAGCGGTAAAGCCGTAAATTATTGGATGCAAAAAGAGAACATCAATTTAGAAAATTTGATGATTATTGTCGACGATTTGGCACTTCCTTTAGGCTCGCTTCGCCTAAAACCTAAAGGTGGAGATGCTGGTCATAATGGGCTGAAACACATCAACGAAATACTTGGCCATCAAAATTATAATCGACTTCGTTTTGGAATTGGAAACGATTTCTTCCCGGGACAACAAGTCGATTTTGTTTTAGGAAAATGGACCAACGACGAACGTGAACAGCTTCAAGCGCCAATTAAAACATGTGGCCAAATTATTAAAAGCTTTTGCACTGTTGGCTTAGCCAGAACCATGAATCAGTTTAACACGAAGTAGGACAGCATGTTTTCTCAGGAACACCTCATAGAACTTGCCTATTTTAAAATGCCTTTTGGGAAATATAAAGGTCGATATCTGTCCGACATTCCGGAGCCTTATTTTGTATGGTTCAAACAAAAAGGGTTCCCCGAAGGAAAAACAGGCCGATTAATTGAAGAAATGTACGAATTAAAACTTAACGGGCTCGAGCATCTCATGAGCGATATTCGAAAACGATTTCCTAAATAACTAGATAGCAAGACATTTACTAGTCAAAATTTCAAGTAATTACAATAAAAAAACGCCATCAAAAAAAATGATGGCGTTTTTTTTAGTGGTGATGGTGATGTCCATGCCCATGTTCATGATGATGATCGTGGTCGTGGTCACTATCACAACTATTTTCACCTACGATTAAAGTGCCAGCAATAAACTGTAAAACTAAATCTTTAGGATTAATTGCTGGCGCTCCGGTATAAACATTAATCCCATTTTCATTGAATATTTCAACAGCACGTTGACCTACTCCTCCTAGAATAACATCGGTTACGCCATGATCTGCTAAATATTTAGGATAAGCTCCCGGTGTATGTTCCGGGGTTGGCAACAAAGCTTCCGATGTAATGCTTGATTCATTAATATCGAAAATCGAAAAGTACTCACTTCCTCCAAAGTGCGCGCTTAAATGACCATTTAAAGTCGGTATTGCTATTTTTCTCATGTATTTACTTTTATTAATTTTCTGGAAATTCCCAAAAAACAATTCAAAATTAACAACTTATTTAAAATCTAAAGGCAAGAATAAAGATGAAAAAAATCAGATTTATGTTAAATCAACTTAAATATACACAACCTTCAACTCAATAATTCTTTCTAACTTTACAAGAAAAATTATCATGAATAAAATTATTAATACAAATCAAGCACCAGCGGCTATCGGTCCATACAGCCAAGCCGTCGAAGCCAACGGAATGTTATTTATCTCAGGCCAAGTTCCTATCGACCCAGCTACTTCGAAGATTGCAGAAGGGGGTATAGTAGAACAAACACAGCAAGTGATGAAAAATATAGAAGCGATTTTAACCGAAGCCGGCTATTCGTTTAAAGATGTAGTCAAATCGACTTGTCTACTTAGCGATATGAGTAATTTCGCTGCGATGAATGAAGTGTATGGTAGTTTCTACAAAGAAAACCCACCGGCAAGAGCTGCATTTGCCGTTAAAGGCTTGCCATTAGGTGCTTTAGTCGAAATAGAAACCATTGCAGTTAAACAATAATCGGCAATGTCTTTTTTAGGATTTATATCCGAAACATTCGATATACAATATCATTTAGCATTAGAGGAGTTTTTGCTTAAAAATAAAAGCGAAAACTTCTTTTTTTTATGGCGGTCAAATCCTTGTGTGGTTATAGGTAAACACCAAAACCCGTATAAAGAATTGGATATCCCTCTTTGTTACGAACACAATGTTCCAGTTGCCCGAAGAATTTCTGGTGGAGGTACAGTGTATCACGATTTAGGCAACATCAATTTTACAATTATAAAAAACACTGAAGAAGGTAAGCAAATTGACTTAAAAGCTCATTCTTCGATGGTATTCAATGCTTTAAAAGAGTTGGGCTTTAACATAGAGTACTCTTCAAAAAACGATTTTTTAATCGACGGAAAAAAATTCTCAGGAAACGCAGAGCACGTTTATAAAAACAGAGTTTTACACCATGGCACTTTATTGTACAATGCTGATTTAACGAGGCTAAAAAGTCTTTTAAAAGATAATCGAAAAAACATCGAAGATAAAACCATAGACTCTAACAGAAGTCAGGTTTGTAATTTAAAATTATACGACCATTCACCTTGCTCCACGACTGAATTCACTCAACGACTTTTTTCTAAAATTACCGAAACCAATAATATTGATTGTATTCCTACCCCATTCCACGACAATATTATAGAACTTAGGGATCAAAAATTTAAAACTGAAGAATGGATTTTTGATTACACGCCAAAATACAAAATTAATAAATCGATCGATTTTGAAGGTAAAGCCTTAAATTTAAGCTTAGAGGTATTAAAAGGCACCATTGAAAAATTTCAACTTTTGAATGTAGATGAGCAAAACATGCACAAAATCGAAAAATTATTATTGAACCAAAAACACCGATTCTCGAACATCAATTCGTTATTAAAAAACACCATCTATTCAAACATAAGCCATCAATTATTTTAACATTACTTTGTAAGTCTTAAGAAAAATTGCTTACTTCGCCGAATGAACAATAAACATTAAACGAAATGAAAAAATTATTAATTTTAGTTGCTATTGCTACTTTATTTGCAAGCAACTCATTCGGACAATTCCAAATGGGTTTAAAAATGGGATTAAACTCAAGCAAATTGAAATTTGCTTACTCTACTATCAGCAATGATGATGTTAATACTTCAATGAAAGATGCACACAAAGACAATGTTCAATCAAAAATGGGTTTAAATTTTGCTTTTGTAATGAACACTGGAGGTAATGTTTTCCAATTCCAACCAGAAATTGCTTTTGCTCAAAGAGGGGCTAAAATTGTTAGTGACGGTGATTTAATCGGAACATATAAATACAATTATATAGACATCAAACCATTATTCAACATTGGTGGCGGTGCCGAAAACTGGAAGATATACGCTCACTTTGGTCCTTCTATCAACTTCTGGCTTTCTAAAAAATCTTACGATGCTGATGGTGAGTACATCAAAGAAAGTGATGAATGGAGCAACGACTCAGAAGAAGAAAATGGACAAACAGACATTCGCTTAGATATTGGATTTGTATTTGGAGCCGGCTTCAAATATAAATTAGGTCCAGGTTGGATTTTAGCTAACCCACGATACGAATTCGGATTATTACCTACTACAATTTATGATTTAGGTAGTGAAGGATTTGCTGAAGTAAACCGCACATTTTCGTTTAACCTAGGTTACTTATACGAATTCTAGACTTCGTAAAAACGATATAAAAAAAACTTCATCTGATAGATGAGGTTTTTTTATGCGCTAAATTTTGGCATATCCTTCGAATTCGATTACTTTCGAATTATAAAATTTTGCTATGAAGCTTTTTTTGATTCTTTTATTCTACCTCCCTCTAACCCTTTTATCTCAAGACATTCCATTTCAAGCCGGTGGTAAACATAACGGCATGGGGAATAGCAGTATGGCCTTGTCTCAGGTATGGAGTGTAAATTATAACACGGCAGGTATTGCCAATTTAAAACAAGCTGAAATTGGAATTTATTATACCAATCGTTTTTTAATGCAAGAGCTCAGTTCTCAATCTTTTGTTGCTGTGTTGCCAAGCAAGTTCGGTAATTGGGGAGTGGAAATTGATCACTTTGGCTATCAGATTCACAACGAAACACAAATAGGATTAGCCTACGCAAAAACTCTCAACAAGTATCTTTCGCTAGGAGTTAAGTTCGACTATTTGAATCTTCATCAAGAAGAGGTTTATGGTAACATATCAACGATTTTAGCCGAAGTTGGCGTTTTATCGCATCCTTACGAATCGATCTATTTAGGCTTTTATGTATATAATCCAAGCTTATCGAAGTATAACACTGTAGACGATTTTAAAGCCCCTACTATTTTGAGTTTTGGTGGTGCCTATACCCCCGACCCGCTTGTGAATCTTACCATACAAGTCGATAAACCTCTCGAACATTCCGCAACATACAAACTTGGTGTCGAATTCAACCTAAAAGATGCTTTGTTTTTAAGAACAGGCGTAAACATTAGCCCTAACGCTTACTTTTTAGGATTAGCTTATTATTTCAAAAATATCAGAATGGATTTTGCCTTTTCATACCAAAATACACTAGGCGTTTCTCCCGCTGGTTCTATGTCTTATGCTTTCAAATAAATGATTGGCAAGAAAATATTTATCATAGTATTATTTAGCATTTTGAAGATGCTTCCTGCTTTTTCGCAAGAATTTTATATTTCTAAAGACGAAGCCATAGAAAACCTGCTGAATTACATCTCGGAGAACGACGAGCAATCCATCGATTTCGACGAATTTTCGACTCAGCTAAGCCAATTATACGATCATCCTATCGATTTAAATACTTGTAAAGACGAAGACTTAGCTACGCTTAATGTTTTTAGTGCGATTCAGATTATGAACATTATCGACTATCGTAAAAGAAATATGGGTTTTACTACCCTTTACGAGCTTAAGTTGGTCGATGGGATAAGTAGAGAACAGATTTTTTTAGCTATTCCTTTCTTAAAAGTTGACGATAAAGAAAAATATTCTCCTGAAATCAATTTAAAAAATCTTAGCAGACTTGGGAAACATAGCTTACTGCTTCGTTACCAAAGAGTGCTCGAAAAGCAAGCCGCGTACATCCCCGACGAAAATGGAGAGACAAAATTCCTTGGATCTGCCGATAGAATTTACAGTAAATATAAATTTCAGTTCACCAATAAAATTCGCGCAGGCATAACTGCCGACAAAGATGCAGGAGAGCCTTTTTTCAAATCTCCTAACCAACAAGGATTCGATTTTTTTTCGGGTTTTGTTCAACTGCAAAATCAAGGCGTAATCAAAAGTCTAGTTATTGGCGATTTTTCTCTCCAGTTCGGACAAGGTCTTGCTGTTTGGAATGGCTTTGGCATGGGCAAGTCGACCATGACTACCAATGTGTCTAAATTCGGTAAAGGCGTTGATAAATATTCTTCTACCGATGAAAACAACTTTTTTAGAGGCCTTGCTACAACTTTAGACTACAAAAATTTCGAGTTATCTGTTTTTGGTTCATATAAACACATAGATGGCAACACCGATGTTGATAATGTAGATAACGACATAGATTATTTCAGTTCGTTCGACCAAACAGGTTTGCATGCCACAAGCTCAGATTTCGAAGATAAAAACACTATTCTACAAAAGGCATTTGGAGGTGATTTATCGTATCGATTTGAGCGATTAAAAATTGGAGCCTCATTTATTCATTACGATTACTCGCATAATTTGCAAGCCAGTGATAAGCTTTATAAACTTTACGATTTTTCCGGAAATGAAAATAACAATGCTTCATTCCATTATCAGTGGAATCTAAATCATATATTTTTATCTGGAGAAGTAGCAGTAGACGATCAATTAAACTGGGCGGTAACCAACAATGCGTCCTTTAATATTTCGTCAAAATTAGGATTAGCTGTATTGCATAGGTATTTCGAAAAAGATTATCACGCTCAATTTTCGGCTGCCTTTGCCGAAGGCTCAAGAGCACAAAACGAACAGGGATTTTATACAGGCATCAATCTCTTACCTACAAAAAACTGGATTATTAGTGCCTATATCGATTTGTACGAATTTCTGTGGTTAAAATATCAAGTGTCTTCTCCATCGCAAGGTCTAGATTATTTTATAAATGCCGAATATGCGCTTTCCAGCAATTTCAATTTTTATTTCAGATATAAAAAAGAATCAAAGCCTAAAGATTTTGCAGGAGATAACGATTATATAAAACAACAAATCCCAGAAACCAAGCAGCAATTAAGAGCGCATTTTAATTATGGCGATCGTAATCAATTTCATTTTAAAACCAGATTAGAATGGAGTTGGTACGAGCACGAGACAAAAGAAAACGGAATGTTAGTCTATCAAGATATTATTTACGATTTAAAAAAACTCCCTATAAAATCCACGATCCGTTTTTTGGTATACGACACCGATGGTTACGATTCAAGAATTTACACCTACGAAAATGATTTATTGTACAACTATGCCATTCCTGCATTTTCCGGCAGAGGTATACGGAGTTATTTTCTAATTAATTATAAGCTGATGAAAAATCTTAACCTTTGGGTAAAGTACGGCATTACCATATACGAAGATGAAGATACTGTTGGTTCCAGCGACACAGAGATTCAAGGGAATAAAAAATCGGAAATAAAAATACAATTGCAGTGGAAGTTTTAGCTTTCTAAGACTTCTCCATCCCACATTTCGTCTTCAGCATCTTGTTCCAAAATATGAATTAGCTCAATACATAAAGACGATTTATCCTTATCCATTTGGTCTAAATTCGACTTTAATCGGCCTATTAACAAATTGCGATGTTCGTCGGAAAATTGATAATCCATCCAAATATTTTCAATCAAAGTGAAAGCCTCTAAGGCAGTTATATAATCTTTATCGATAAAAATATCGGTGAATAAAGCCAGATTTTGCGTGAAATCTAATCGCGATTCCCAAGCTATTTGAACTAAAGCACGCAAGTTCCCGCCCTTATGGTAAGCCTCTCCAATTGCTTCTAAGATAATTGCATTGGCTGTCTTAACTTTGATATCGCTAACTATTTCGATAATTTTTTGTTCTACTTCATCATTTTGAAACTGATGCAGTAGGTTTAACACTTTGGGAAGTTCTTTTATAGATCCTGAAGCCTGAAACCACTGTAAATCGGAAGAAATTGATTCGGGAGTTAACTTCGTTAAAAACTCACTTTTGTTTTGCTTAGCCATGGGATTGATTTTCTATCAATTTACGTGAAATATTTTTTAAAAGTTTGTGATATATGCATTAATAAAAAAAAGCTCAAATTTCTTTGAGCTTTTCGTGGCACCACCAAGGATCGAACTAGGGACACACGGATTTTCAGTCCGTTGCTCTACCAACTGAGCTATGGCGCCGTTTATTTTGCGACTACAAAAATAGACACAAAAAAATAGATTTGCAAGAAAAAACTAACAAAAATCAAAGCACAAGAGCTTATTTATTCGTAAGTTTGTAGTAAACATTTAAGCATGAATCAATTACTAAAACAGATACTTGCACTCTTTTTTCAAGGGCTCCTCTACGTTACTCCTATCTTTATTCCGCTTTATATTATTTACAGCATTTTTAACAGCATCGATAACAACATTAAAGAATGGCTTAATATCGATGTGCCGGGGTTAGGACTTGTCGTTGCCTTTATTTTAATTTCGTTGATTGGGTGGCTGGGAAAAATGTTCATCACTCAGCCAATTAAACACGAATTAAAAAAACTTTTAGACAGAGCCCCATTAATAAAAGTAATATACAATTCGGTTCAAGATTTATTAAAAGCCTTTGTGGGTAAAGAAAAGAAATTCAACCAACCCGTTTTAGTTAATGTTAATCCAATGACTAATCTCGAAAAACTGGGCTTTATCACGCAAGAAGATCTTAGCGATTTTCAAGTCGAAGAAGGAAAGATTGCCGTTTATTTTCCCCACTCCTACGCCTTTTCCGGCGAGTTGTACATCGTTCCAAAAACTCAGGTAAAAATTATCGATAAGAAATCTGCTGAAGTGATGAAGTTTATAGTATCAGCAGGCGTGTCGAAAAGTTAGCTTTTTATCAATATTATTTAATTGATGTTACTATTTTATTGGCATTATTCAACATCTTTGGTGGTATTTGAAGTATAATACTATCTTTTATGGCTTTAGTAATCGCCGATTTATACCAAGTTTTTGATGTTACCAAGCTCACTTCTCTCACTGGCTGCGGATTTGTAAAGAAACGAATTTGATCCATTTTATCTTCCGAAAAATGGCGAATCGACAATTCAGGTAAAATAGTACAACCTCCGTTGGTATCGACCAAATTGATTAACGTCTCTATGCTGCCCGCCTCGAACTCTAAACGCGATTGCACAGAGTCTTTATGTTTGATGTTGCAAAAATTAATGACTTGAGAGCGTAAACAATGACCTTCTTCTAAAATCCACAAATCGCCCGGGGGAATATCGGACTCCGAAACCATCCGATGTTCAAGAATAGGATGATCTATGGCTGCATACAATACAAACTCCTCGTAAAAAACAGGATATTCAACAATATTTGGCAAACTCAAGGGGGTCGCTAAAATGCCAATATCAATTTTATCCTGCTCAATGGCAGCTACAATCTCGTCGGTTGTTAACTCTTTAATATGCAATTGAATGTTTTTATTTTGATTTAAAAATCCCGATAAAAAAATAGGCAACACATAGGGCGCCATAGTAGGAATAATACCCAACTTGATAATTCCTGAAACAGTTTGCGTTTCCTCGTGAACAAGGGCTTTTAAATGGTTTACCTCCGAAAGAATAACTCTGGCTTGTTTAATAATGTCTTTTCCGATAGCAGTAGGCTCAACCGGTTGTTTCGAACGATCGAAGATTATACACGCCCACTCTTCTTCCAATTTCTTAATCATTGCACTTAATGTTGCTTGCGTTACATAGCAACGCTCAGACGCTCTTACAAAGTGTCGCTCCTCATCTATCGCTACAAGATATTCTAACTGTTGTAAATTCATGGTTATAGATTTTATCTATACGAATATAAAAAATATCTGTTTGATTTATAACTATGAACACCATAAATTTGTATCAACAATAAAAACAAAAAATAGTAATAACAATTAAAAAATAAATAAAATGGAAAATCAAGAAATTTACAACATGCCAAGAATTGGAGATATCGCTCCAGATTTTAACGCCGTAACTACTAAAGGTAAAATTCAATTATCAGATTTTGCTAAAGACAAATGGATTGTAATGTTTTCGCATCCTGCCGACTTCACTCCTGTTTGTACTACAGAAATGAGTGGTTTTGCAAAACGCAAAAATGAGTTCAATGCTCTTAACACTGAATTGTTAGGGTTAAGTATCGATAGTATTCACGCTCACTTAGGATGGGTAGATAACGTAAGAAAAAACACTGGCGTTTACTTCGACTTCCCTATCATAGCCGACTTAGATATGAAAGTTTCTAAAATGTACGGAATGCTTCAACCAAACGAGAGCGAAACTGCTGCTGTAAGAGCCGTATTCTTTATCGATCCAAACAAAAAGATTCGATTGATAATGTACTATCCTTTAAATGTTGGTAGAAACATGGATGAAATCTTAAGAGCACTAAAAGCACTTCAAACCGCAGATAAATATAAAGTAGCTCTTCCATTAGATTGGAAAGAAGGCGATAAAGTGATCGTTCCTCCTCCAACAACACTAGACGAAATGGAAGCTCGACTAAACGACAAATCCATCGAGTTGACCGACTTCTACCTAGCGAAAAAAAGTATTAACTAGTTTTTTCCATGAGTAAAAATAGTGTAAGCCTCCTTGAAAAAGGTGGCTTTTTTCATATTAATTAAAGGTACTGCACCAGTATTATAAGGCAACTCGTAGTATATTAGGATTAAGAGATGAAAAAGTTGCTCGTTACACCAAATCCATCGAGATTCTCTTTTAAAGTCTTTGACGATTTTATCTAAGCCGCTTATTTATGTTTTTAA
This sequence comes from Bacteroidales bacterium, assembly GCA_016936665.1. Taxonomy (GTDB): domain Bacteria; phylum Bacteroidota; class Bacteroidia; order Bacteroidales; family JAFGXI01; genus JAFGXI01. The sequence continues at coordinate 27,784 of JAFGXI010000031.1, read as the reverse complement.
ATTGGTATTATTCAACATCTTTTTTCAGGTGTTTGTTCTATTAATATACTATAAATTTCTAACTGTTATATAACATGTATAATTCTTTATTATACTGTTGTATGTTTAGTTTTTTTTTTGATTTGTGTAAATACTATTAAGTGTTTTTACCTTGTTCTTTAGTTGTATTAAAGACATAGTTTTATTAGCAGGCTCATGTAACTAACTAGGTAATTTAATTTATTACTAATCTTTTAAATTACAAAAAAATGAAATTAAAATTATTGACCATTAGCATGGCATTAGCAGGAATTGCTTTTGTTGCATGCGAAAAAGAAGATCCAACAACTCAAACGATGAACCAAACTATCCAAGAAAGAGAATGGGGAGAATACGGAGTGCATCGTACTTTCACTGGAAATGATTGCGTTACTCCAGCAGCAGATTGCCTTGACGATATAAATGTTGTGCATGGCTCCGCAATTGCGACTATATGTGAAAGTATAATCGACAATCACAATAACGGATCATCGGTAGCTGTAGATAAGGAAATTTTTATCGAAAATAAAGAAATCCTTAGCAAAAGCTTATTTAGCTCAAAAATTGTCGATGGCATTATTTCGGGTGAACTTACTTTAAAGATACACAGTAAACAAGAAATAATCGACCCTTTTGAGTTGAATTATTTTGAATTTGTAAATCTTGAAGGTAAAACTACTTTGGTTTACCCAATTAAAATTTCTAAATAAGTGTTTATTATTAATAGCCGGCTTTAGGGCCGGCTTAATTATATTTGCAATGAAGGTATTAACATTACTAATTATAGCCATTGGTTTATCTAATGTATCTTGTAAAAAAAAAGCATTTTTAGAGAAAACCAACGAAGATTTTTCTGTTAACGTACAACAAAACTTCGAAAGATTATACACTAACGGTTTTATTGAGAAAGATACTCCTTACATTGCTATTTTTAATACATTCATTTCCGATACCATCTATCTTTACAATACAATAAGCACAAACACAGAAAAGATTAATGTAAAAAAAATTAAAAACCCCTTTTCGAACACGAAGTTTTTTAAAGCTTTTTCGCTCGACACAATTTTACTTTATAACGACTTCAGCGGAATTTTATATCACTTAAACCACAAGGGTAAATTAATTGATAGTACGTCAATTAAAAATAAATTAGCCACTGTGTTAGACTCAACTTACGAATTCCATTTACCATGGTTGAATTCTATTGTAAACTATAATTATTTACATTTTTACATCTCGTACAATAATATATTTTGTCAATATTATACAGCTACAGACTCCTTCAGTTTAAGCAATAATCACAAACATTTTTTTGAATATAATTACAAGAAGGATAACATAGCTGTTGTAGAAAATCCATTTAAAGAAGAATCTAAAGCCTATAGACTTGGCAAAGAAATAAAACCCATAATTGCAAAGCCAAATCATGCGTTATCGGTCCGTTTAAGCGCATTTATTATGGATGATACGCTTTATGTTAAACAAGGAAATTCCGAAAACTTTTTTGTATATAAAAACGAAGAACTTATAGGCACAAGATCTATTAAATCTAAATATATTTCTGATTTTAACAACAATTTTGAAGATATAAACCAAACTGGTTTTCATGCTTTCTTTTCACAAGCAAAAGATGCCAAAATATATAAAGATTTAACCATTTTAGATTACGATAACTCATATATTTATATACTTGCAAAATTCCCTACCGACGAAAAAGATGATAAGTATTTATATTCCTTAATTGCCTATACAAGAAACTGGAAGAAAATTGCAGAAAGTCAACAATTCTATGGTATCCAATATAATAATGTAATCAAGCTAAAAAACAAACTATATGTTCAAATTCCGAAATCAGATAAAAACTTCAAAAACAAACATGCATCTTTTAAAGTTTATAATATTAATCTTGACAATTAGCTTTAATGCATGTTCTGAAAAACAAACAGATTACGATAAAATAAATTCGTTTTTGGAGAAACATCAGTTTGAAGCAAGTCGATACAAATATATTTTTGTTATTGACGACGATGGTTGCTTAAAGTGTAACCGCTACTTCAGCGAATATTCTTCTCAATTAGTACACGATAGCCTAGTGTTCTTTATACTTTCAACAGATGGTAGTTATTTCCCTTTAGATGAAATTGAACAATGTAATAATATAATATGGGATTCAGATCAAGCTTTTAAAAGCATGCTTTCTTTAAAAAGCAGTACCTTCATTAAAATCGATAATAATAGAATAGATACAACGATTGAAATCAATGCATATAATTTACAAGAAAAGATAGAATACATTGGTAAGATAATCAATTAAAAAAGGGGCTGAGTTCATTTTTGAACAGCCCCTTTTTCTATAAAAATCCAAGCTCCAGTTTGGCTTCCTCGCTCATCATATCTTTATCCCAAGGTGGGTCGAATACTAAATTAACAACAGCCGATTTAATCGATTGGATAAAATTAACTTTATCTCTAACTTCCATTAAAATACTATCGGCCACCGGGCAATTAGGTGCTGTAAGTGTCATATCAATACTTACATTATATTCGTCATCGATATCGATGGTGTAAATTAATCCCAATTCATAAATATTAACAGGTATTTCGGGATCGTAAACCGTTTTCAGAACCCCAATAATGGTTTCTTCTAAACGTAGTTTTTCTTTATATTGATCGTTCATTTTTATAAAAATTATTGTCCCAATTTTGTTTTAAATGCTAAAGCATACAGCTTCATTTGCTTTATCATAGCCACCAAACCATTGGCTCTGTTTGGCGATAAGTTTTCTTTAAGGCCAATTTCTTCCAAGAAAAACAAATCGATATCCACCAGTTCGCTTGGTGTTCTATCGTTCATCACACGAATTAATAATGCAATAATCCCTTTGGTGATAATGGCATCGCTATCGGCTGTGTAATGCACCTTTTCATCTACTAAATCGGCATTAATCCAGACTTTAGACTGACAACCATCGATAAGATACTGATTGGTTTTATGCTGAGCATCGATCAAAGGTAAATCTTTGGCTAATTCGATGATGTAGTTGTACTTATCCATCCAATCGTCGAAAATATTTATTTCTTCAACAATCTGATTTTGTGTTTCTTGTATTGAACTCATAAACTATATTTTTACCCAAAGGGTAGATGTATAATTAACTAAACATAGGAATCACTCTTTTAAGCGATTCTACAAAATAATCTATCTCCTCTTTTGTATTATAAAAAGCCAAAGAGGCTCTAACAGTTCCCGGAATACCATAATATTCCATTAAAGGCTGAGTACAATGGCTACCTGTTCGAACGGCAATGTCTAATCGGTTTAGCAAAGTCCCCACATCGGAAGGATGAGCGCCTTTCAAGCCAAACGAAACTGTGGCAGCTTTATATTCGGATGTTCCATAAATTTTTATTTCCTCTATTGAATTTAAAGCTTTTTCTAAATACAATCGTAATTCGTTTTCGTAAGCCGAGATGGCATTTAAGCCTATCGATTGCACATAGTCGAGGGCTACTTTCAGACCAATAGCACCAATATAATGTGTAGTACCGGCCTCAAATTTAAGTGGCAAATCGGCGTAAGTTGTTTTTTCGAAACTTACTCGTTTAATCATATCGCCCCCACCCTTATATGGTGGTAAGTTTTCGAGCCATTCTTCTTTGCCGTAAAGTACGCCAATTCCGGTAGGGCCAAAGACTTTATGTCCTGAAAACACATAAAAATCGGCATCTAAATCTTGAACATCTACTTTCATGTGTTGAACAGCTTGTGCCCCATCGACCAAAACAGGTATATTTTTTTGGTGCGCTTTTTCGATAATTTGCTTCACCGGATTAATCGTTCCCAACGCATTTGACACGTGGCCTAGAGTAACGATTTTTGTTTTTTTGGTAAGCAATTTTTCCAAATCATCTAAAACAAGCTCCCCTTTTTCGTTCATCGGAATGGTTTTTATAACCGCTCCTTTTCTTTCGGCCATTAACTGCCAAGGTACAATATTGGAATGATGCTCTAAGTATGAAATAAGAATTTCATCGCCCGAATTAACAAAGGCCTCGCCAAAGGAAAAAGCAACGAGATTTATGCTTTCTGTAGTTCCGGAAGTAAAAACAATTTCTTCGACTTTTTTAGCTCCAATATATTGCTGAATGGTTTTTCTTGAAGCTTCGTATGCATCGGTGCATTGTTGACTTAAATGATGAACAGCTCTATGGATGTTACTATTATTTTCTAAATAATATTTTTCGAGCACATCCAAAACTATTTTTGGTTTTTGTGTTGTAGCACCGTTATCGAAATAAACCAAAGGTCGCTTATACACCGTCCGATTTAAAATCGGGAAGTCGCTTCGTATTGCAGTAACATCGAACATCGTTTAATCTTTATAAAGTTGAGTTCATCAATATACGAGAAGAACAATTCCTACACAATGATAATTCTCCACTTAATCTACGACGTACTAAATCTTCGGTGTTTTCGCGTAGCGAGGTGATCGACATTTTTCGAATAACATCGTCGGCAAAGGCATACATTAGGAGCATTTTTGCATCTTTTTCTTCAATTCCTCTGGCTCGCATATAAAACATTGCATTTTCATCTAATTGCCCAACAGTTGCTCCGTGGCTACATTTAACATCATCGGCATAAATCACCAACTGAGGCTTAGTGTTCATCTTGGCTTTATCGGTTAAAATAATATTGTTATTGGCTTGAAAAGCATTTGTTTTTTGGGCATTCTTATCGACCAAAACTGTTCCTGAAAAAACGCCAACCGCTTCATCATCAATAATATTTTTGTATAACTGATTGCTATTGCAGTTCGGATGAGCATGATGAATGTATGTGAATGTATCGACCTTTTGCGCTTTATCGATTAAAGCTATGCCATAGGCATTGGCCTCGCAATATTCGCCGTCCATTTCGATGTGTAAATTATTTCGAATCACACCCCCCAAAAGCGATACAGTATTACTGGTTACCACCGAATGTGCCGACTGTCGAACAATAGTATTGGAAATATTTCTTGATTCGTTGTGCTCATTTTGCATTTTACTCATTTCTAAGTGTGCATTTTCGCCTACAAACACTTCGGCAACAGCACTACTTAAATGCTCATTAGAGGTTAATGAATCGTCGCAAAAAATCAATTTAGCTTCTGCTCTATCTTCGAGCACAATCAAATGCCGCAATTGAATGGCATTATTTTCTTTGCCATCTACTTGTAAATTGACAATTTGGATTGGTTTATCGACCACTTTTCCTTTGGGCACATAAATAAAAACGCCATCAAAAGCCAATGCAGTGTTCAATTCGATAACGCCATCTTCTCTTTGTGGCGCTAGTTGATTATAATATTTTTCGAAGAGCTGAGAGTATTTTTTTGCCGCCTCTTTTAAGGAACATACAATAATACTCTCGTCGTGGCTAACCACTCTTTCTTTAGTAACATACTGTCCTTTAGCCAGTAATGCCAAGTAAGCATCCAAGCGAATGACATCGCACTTAAAAATACTCTCTACATTCAAATCGACGATTTGCTCGCCCACGCGCATATCGAAATTTTGATCGAAAACCTTCGATAAATTGGTGTACTTATAGCGTTCGTCATTGGAGGTAGGCAATCCTAAAAATTTAAAGTTCTCAATAGCCTGCGTGCGATGTTTATTTACAATATCTGAGCTTTGCTGATCGAGAATGGCCTTATGATCGATATAAAAATCGATATATTTTTTTTCAATTTCTGTTGTCGTACTCATTTTCAAAATTTTAACAGACTATGTCTGAAGCATGTTTACTATAAATCTTTTATTAACCAATCGTAACCTTTTTCTTCAAGTTCTAAGGCTAATTCTTTAGTTCCCGATTTAATAATTTTGCCTTTGTATAATACATGAACAAAATCGGGAACAATATAATCTAATAGTCTCTGATAGTGAGTAATAACAACTGTTGCGTTATCTTTATTTTTCAGTTTTGTAACACCATTGGCCACAATTCTGAGCGCATCGATGTCTAAGCCAGAGTCTGTTTCGTCTAGAATAGATAATTTGGGCTCTAGCATAGCCATTTGGAAAATCTCGTTTCGTTTTTTCTCTCCTCCGGAGAAGCCTTCGTTAACCGAACGGCCTGTTAATTTTGAATCGAGCTCTACAATATCTTTTTTCTCGCGCATTAACTTAAGAAACTCCGATGCATTTATCGGCTCTTCGCCTCTGTGTTTACGTTGTGCGTTAACCGCAGCCTTCATAAAGTTGACCATACTCACGCCCGGAATTTCTACAGGATACTGAAACCCTAAGAAAATACCTTTAGAGGCTCTTTCTTCTACAGATAGCTCTAATAAATCTTCTCCCATATATTCTACGTGGCCATCGGTCACTTCGAAAATCTCTCTACCGGCTAATACCGATGCTAATGTACTTTTTCCGGAACCATTGGGCCCCATAATAGCATGTACTTCTCCTGCTTTTACTTCGAGATTAATTCCTTTTAAAATCTCTTTTCCGTTTATATTGGCTTTTAAATTTTTTATGCTTAACATGACTCTTTAAGTTGAAAGTTGAAAAGTTAAAAATCTGGATTATAATAACTCACTGATCTTTATACATTTCTACTTTAATTATTTATTTCTAAAATTATTTATATTCTTGATTTAACCTACGCTTCCTTCGAGGCTGATTTGTAATAACTTTTGCGCTTCAACAGCGAATTCCATCGGCAATTGATTTAAAACCTCTTTGGCATAACCATTAACAATTAAACCTATTGCATCTTCGGTTTCAATTCCTCGCTGATTGCAATAAAAAATCTGATCTTCTCCAATTTTAGAGGTCGTAGCCTCATGCTCTACAATAGCCGTTGGATTATCTACTTCTAAATACGGATAGGTGTGTGCTCCGCATTTATCGCCTAATAGCATGGAATCGCATTGTGAAAAATTTCTCGCATTTTCAGCGCCTTTTGCAACTTTAACCAAACCGCGATACGAATTATTACTTTTTCCTGCAGATATCCCTTTCGACACAATCGTTGACTTAGTGTTTTTCCCGATATGAATCATCTTAGTACCTGTATCTGCCTGCTGATAATTATTGGTTACAGCCACAGAATAAAATTCTGCGGTCGAATTATTGCCTTTCAAAATACACGAAGGATATTTCCATGTGATAGCAGAGCCTGTTTCAACTTGAGTCCACGAAAGTTTTGAATTATCGCCATGCAACATGCCTCGCTTGGTTACAAAATTGTAAATACCTCCCTTGCCTTCCTTATCGCCCGGATACCAATTTTGAACAGTCGAATATTTAACCTCAGCATCTTTGTGTACATAAATCTCGACGATGGCAGCGTGCAACTGATTTTCGTCGCGTTGTGGAGCAGTACAACCTTCGAGATAACTGACATAACTTCCTTCATCTGCCACAATAAGTGTTCTCTCAAACTGACCAGTATTGGCTGCATTTATACGAAAATAGGTCGAAAGTTCCATTGGGCAACGAACTCCTTTTGGGATGTAACAAAACGAACCATCGGAAAATACTGCACTATTTAAAGCTGCATAGTAGTTATCGCGCGATGGCACCACAGACCCGAGGTACTTCTTAACTAAATCCGGATATTCTTGAACTGCTTCGGAGAAAGAACAAAAAATAATTCCTAACTCTGCCAAGTTTTGCTTAAATGTAGTTTTAACCGAAACACTATCCATCACAGCATCGACAGCTACTCCCGATAGGAGTTTTTGCTCATCGAGAGGAATTCCTAATTTCTCGAATGTTTCTCTCAAATCAGGATCCACCTCATCCATACTTGCCAACTCCTTTTTGGGTTTTGGAGCGGAGTAATAAATAATATTTTGAAAATCGATTTCAGGAATATCGAGATGTGCCCATTCTTTTTGCTCCATTGTTAACCAATGCCGATATGCATTGAGTCTGTACTCCAGCAACCATTCCGGCTCTTTCTTTTTTTCGGAAATCAAGCGAACAGTATCTTCGCTCAATCCTTTAGCTATAGCATCATTCTCAATATCGGTAACAAAACCGTACTTATAATCACTGCCCGTTACCTCTTCGAGAATTTTATCTTGATCGTTACTCATTGTAAATCAGTAAATTTATAGAAAAATCATCGGGATATGCCTATTTTTCTAAATTATTGCTTAAAAGCATGAACAGCTTGATGGCCAAGTCCGAAAATCAACACCGCCCGCTTGTCTATAATCATTCTAAATAAGTGCAAATTTAGAAGAAATTATTCAAAATTAATGGAAAAATCAACGTTAAAAATACCTAAATATGATGATTTTACATGTCCGACAAAGAGGTTCGAATAAAATAAATTCTTGACGTTCTATTCTACTCCATCTTTTTCATCCTAATCATTTGAAATATAATATTTTGCTATTTTTTTGTTTCTGCAAACATTTTTTCTATTTTCGAATTCAAAATGAATCAAGATTGGCACAAATATAGGAAACTGCTGTGGCCTTTTACGTTAATTTACGGTGTAATTATTTCGGTCAGAAACTGGGCTTTCGATGTAAAAATACTAAAGTCCAAATCGTACTTTACACCAATTATTAACGTTGGTAACATCGCTGTAGGGGGCACAGGCAAAACGCCTCATATCGAATATTTAATTCGTTTATTAAATAATGAATTTAAAATTGCAACGCTAAGCAGAGGCTACAAACGTAAAACGAAAGGTTTCATTTTAGCAGAACAAACACATACCTATTCCGATATTGGTGATGAACCTAAGCAACTAAAATCGCAATTTAACAACGTTATGGTTTGTGTTGACGAAAACCGACGCAGAGGCATCGAGTTGCTTGAGAATCGAGATTCATCGCCAGACATCATTCTGCTTGATGATGCATTCCAACACCGATACGTAAAACCGGGATTAAATCTCTTATTAACCGATTATTTTAATCCATACTGGAACGATCAGCTTTTACCGGTTGGCAATTTAAGAGACAGTAAATCTCAGGTTCGACGTGCCGATATTGTTATAGTAAGCAAAACTCCAAAATCAATTTCTCCTATTAAAAAACGCATCATCAAAACCGAACTTAAGCTATTTCCTTTTCAAAATTTATTTTTCACGACTATAGACTATGGTGAGTTAGTTTGTGTTGGTAAAGCTTCTCAAAAAAAAATAGACCACTCTTTTAATGTATTTATGTTAACAGGAATCGCCAAGTCGTTGCATTTAAAGAATCATTTAAGTGCGCAGTTTAAACATGTCGAAAATTTGAAATTCGGAGATCATCACGACTTTAACGAAAGTGATATTGAAACGATAATTCAACGCTTCGAACAAATGCATGCAACAGATAAAATAATAATTACTACCTATAAAGATGCGGTAAGATTGAAAGATAATCGTATTTTTGAGCGCCTAAAAAACTTACCTATTTATTATCAATCTATTAAGGTTGGTTTCCTGAACCATGAAGACGAAAAAGAGTTTAACGATTTAATTAAGAAGTATGCTAGAAATGCTAAAAGAGACCGTAGATTACATTAACAAAACGGTAGATTTTAAACCTGAAATAGGAATTGTATTAGGAACCGGTTTAGGTGGACTGGTTAACGAAATAGAATCGGTTGGAACAATAAAATACGAAAACATTCCTCACTTCCCTGTATCGACTGTAGAAGGACATGCCGGACAATTAATGTTTGGCTATTTAGGAGGGAAGAAAGTTGTTGCAATGCAAGGTCGCTTTCATTTTTACGAGGGTTACAGCATGAAAGATTTGGCTATTCCTATCAGAACCATGAAACTACTTGGCGTTCATACTGTTTATCTTTCGAATGCCGCAGGGGGCATGAACCCTAATTTTAAAGTAGGCGACGTTATGCTCATTACCGATCACATCAACCTAATGGGAAATAATCCTTTAATGGGAAAAAATGATGACGACTTCGGGCCTCGCTTCCCTGATATGAGTGCAGTTTATGATAAAGCACTTATTGAACAAGCCGACAAGATTGCTCAAAGCCAAGGACTTAAAGTACAAAGAGGGGTTTATTTAGCCGTTAGCGGCCCTACTTTTGAAACTCCTGCAGAATATAGAATGATGTGGAGAATGGGTGCCGATGCTGTGGGGATGTCAACCGTGCCGGAAGCTATAGTTGCCAGACATGCAGGCATGAAGTGTTTTGCGCTATCTATCATCACCGACTTGGGTGTTGAAGGCATAGTTGAAGAAGTCAGTCACGAAGAAGTATTGGAAGTGGCCAATGCTGCTGAAAGCAAAATGACCGGTATTATAAAAGAACTTATTCAAAATAGTTAATCCTTTAAAAAAATAAATTAAGAAAGCAGTCTAAAAAACAGATTGCTTTTTTTTATTCTTTTAGCCATTGTTCCGCCGCTATTCTCGATGAAAAAATTTCGACATGGTAATTTTCCGATTTCATGGCAGATGTTGTAAGTACTGCCAATGCAGTGTTCAAAGGATCTTCTACCAAAAAGGCGTGTTTTACCGATAGGAATTTAGATACGGTTTCGTCGCGCATTTTACTTAGCAATAAAGCGTCGGATGGGCCAAACTTTAGACTTACACCATCATCAATCCCTAATACTCTTAGATGTTTGGGAAGATGCTCATCGAATTTTACTTTAGACATTAATGATACGTAATCTTGAAAAGTGACCTCGCCTTTTAATTTGACTTCGAGATAATGTTCTTTTAGTTCTACTGTTATATTTGGATTCATCTTCCTATAATTCGAGATTCGAAATCATTCCAACTTTGTAGTTCGACGACTACAAACTGATTCCTAATCGTTTAGTTTATTTCTGTTTAAAGGTAGGCATTTCATCGAAATCGTCATCTACAAAATCGACTTTATTGCCTTTCGCCTTACTGTTTTTGATGAGTGAAATAGCCATTATAATACTTGAAGCAATAATTAAAAAAAGAAGTATTCCCGATTCAAAATTAGGCACATTGTACTCCACCGGAATGGCAAAAAACAATAATACTGTAATTAATCCTCTTGGCGCAATAAAAAGCTCTGGAATGATATCTTTTCCTATAAACAACCTTAAAACCACAAACCGAGCACCGTATAATACTGCTAAAATGACTAAACTAGAAAAAACCACATTTAACTGAAAAAGCGCTGATAATGATATGGTTAAGCCAAAAATAACAAAAAAGAAGGTTCGCACAACAAATGCTGTTTCTATTGTAATTAATTTAAAATTGGTAAATACTTTGTCCAGCTCCTCGTGATTAATCATCTGTGATAAACGACCTCTAAAAAACAATCTTCTGTTGTGTAAGATTAAGCCAAAAAACAGAATAATAATCAACGATGATAAATGCATCATTTTTCCGAGAGCATAGAGTAATACCAATACAGAAACCAATAAAAACAACTTAACTTCGGTTCTAATTTTCTGGAATAGATAAATGATAACATAGCTCACGAGTACAGATATCAAAATTGTAATAAAAATATTCCCGGCAATGTTTACGCTTAACTTTTGAGCTGAATCGTACTCTACACTTCCTAGTAAGAAATAGAAAAACATAATTCCTAAAATATCTGAGAAAGTGCTTTCGTATATCATAAATTCTTTTTTATCGTGAGGCAAACTCGAAACACTAGGAATGATAATAGCACTACTCATTATAGAAAGCGGAATAGCATAGACAAACGAGTTAAACAATGTTACATTGTACACGTATTGTATGAATAGAGCAATTAAATAAACACTGACCGATAAAGCGATTAAAGCTACAAAGAACGATTTAAGAATCAGACTTACTTTGTCGCGTTTGAGTTCCAAATCAAGCGAAGCCTCTAACACAATCATAATAAGTCCAACGACACCCAAAACGCCAAGAATTGATGAGTTTCCATCGATTGAGTGAATACCGGTAAGCCAACGCAGAATAATGCCAAGAGCGATTAGCATTAGTACACTAGGCACATTCCACTTTTTAGAAATCAGATTAAAAAAATAAGAAATAATAATAATTACAGAGGCTGCAATTACAAACCAATAGGAGTTGATACTGTCAAGATTCATAAACTATAACTAAAAATAAAAGCCAAATCTATATTCGTAAGGTGGGTATGGCGAGTTGATACTCTGATTTAAATTAAAAAGAATCATCATATAAGCCCCTCTCCCATTTTGCCCATAGTTAACACCTGCTCCTATCCACGGCACATTTAGAAAAAATCTTCCTGTAGAAGGGTAATTATTAATTGCGTCGAAATATTTTCTTTGCAGACTTAACATGTTGTTCTCGGCATACAATATTACATAATCGAACAATAATACGTTGGCGAATACTTTACCGCCAAATATCGTGCTTTCGTATGTATAATAAAAATTCCGATCTTTTATATATTCGTAAATTCCACCAACACCGGCTGTCAGATAATTATTTATTCGGTAACCTACTACTGGAGAAATATTTACGTACGAATATGTTCCAAAAATGAGCCCAAAACTGCCACCAAAGACTAGGCGATCGGCAAAATTTAGGATAGTATCTTTGGTTGCATACTCCGGTTCTTCGTCGCCTATAAACTGCGCACTGGCAATATTCGTTCCTAAAAACAAAAACAAGCTAAGAAAGAAAAGATGAATCTTCGACATAACTAGATCTTTAAATCAAAGATAAAGTATTTTATTTAATCAGGCTGTATGCTGTTTTTTCAATGCAATGCGAAAGGTCGTTCCTTTGTTAACTTCAGAACGTTTTACAAAAATCCTACCTTTATGATATTCTTCAATAATCCGTTTTGTTAATGATAAACCTAACCCCCAGCCTCGTTTTTTTGTAGTATAACCCGGATTGAAAATAGTTTTGTAATGACTTTTAGCAATGCCTTTTCCTGTGTCGCTAATATCGATATATAAAAACTGATTAGCGTCGGTCACTTCCACTGTAATTTTACCTTTTCCATCCATTGCATCAATAGCATTTTTAAATAAATTCTCGATGACCCAGTCGAACAATGGAGGATTAATATAGCATGTGAAATCTTTAAATTGCGTTAAATTATCATCGAACATAACTTTACTTGAAACCCTGAGCTTCATATAAGCAATTGTCTTTAAAATTTGCTCGGCAAGCAAAATCTCCGATAGTTTGGGGTCGGAACCAATTTTAGAAAAACGATCGGCAATTATTTCCAGTCGACTAACATCTTTTCGAATCTCAGTAAGAATATTCTGTTGCACTTGTTTATCTTCGGATAGCAGCTCCACCCATGCCAATAATGAGCTAATAGGTGTGCCGAGTTGGTGCGCTGTTTCTTTGGCCATCCCTAGCCAAACTTGGTTCTGCTCGGCTTTGCGTGTTGAATTAAAAGCATAGTAGGCAATCCACAAAAACACTAAAATAATGGCAAGCTGAATGTATGGATAGTAAAGCAATCGTTTTAGCAAAACAGAGTCTTTATAATAAACGTACTGTTTAATATCTTCTGTTAAATAATTGATTATTGGTGGGTTTTGAAGTTTCATTTCCTCTAATTGCTTACGCAAATACTTTTCGTTATTTTGCCTTAATGTATCTAAGTTTTTGACGAAAAGAATTTGGTCGTCTTCATCGACCACAATCATCGGAACGGTTTCGTTCTTTTTAATAACTTCCAGAATAATGCTTATATCGCCCGTACCGGACTCCATTTGTCCTAATCGCTTCATTCCTTCCGCCCAAAGTTGTACGTTTTTGCGTTCTTCCTTTTCCAAATCATTCACTAAAGAGTTGGTGTATAACAAAGAAAGAATGCCTATAAGCACCCCAAATACGAGCAAAAACAACTTCCACTTTTGTCTGGTTGAGTAGAGATTCAAAATTCAGATGTGTTTGTTGAAGTTAGACATAAAAAAGCCTAAAATAGTGGCATAACAAGCAAAATATTTTAGGCTCTAATATTTATCGACCGGGAAACTCAGCTTTTCTCCTTTCCATAAATGCTGTTGTTCCCTCCTTAAAATCTTCAGTTCCAAAGCATTTACCGAACTCAACAGCTTCGGTATTAAAACCATCGATACCGGTAGCATAGTAGTCGTTTACGCAACGAATAACTGCAGCAACAGCCATTGGTGATTGTTTTGCAATTTTAGACAGCACCTCTTCTGCCTTAGCAACAGACTGTCCTGATTCTGTAATATAGTTAACAAGTCGATAATTAAATGCTTGTTCAGCATCAATCATTTCGGCAGACATCAAGAGTTCGATTGCTTTTCCTTTGCCAACCAATTGTGTTAAACGTTGAGTACCGGCATAGCCTGGTGTTACTCCTAAACCAACTTCTGGTTGACCAAATTTAGCATGTGTTTCTGCCACTCTCACATGGCAAGACATAGCCAATTCCAAGCCACCGCCTAGGGCAAAACCGTTAATTGCAGCAACAAAAGGCTTTAAAGATTGTTCAATTTTCGCAAATATACGCATGCCATTACGACTCAAAGCTTCGCCTTCTGCTACAGAAAAAGCGGCAAATTCTTTAATATCTGCACCTGCAATAAACGACTTCTCGCCAGATCCGGTAATAATTGCTCCTCTCACATTAGAATCGGCATTAACAGCATCGATTACTGTTTCCAAATCAACAAAAGTAGCTTTGTTAAGTGCATTCATTTGTTTTGGGCGATTAATAGTAATATGGGCTACTGCGCCTTTCACCTCGTACAAAATATTTTCTAATTCCATATCATTCATTTATTATTTCAGACTTTTAATATACAATCTTTAAGCGAGTTTTAGAAATTATTCTTCCATTTCGTTATTCATAAACCCCTGTCTCTTTAAAACTTCTAGCAGCAATTTAGAGAATGTTACATTATCTTTTTTAGTGTATCTGTTGTCGGTAAAGATCTGTGCTAAAGTTTCTTTTTGATTTTCTTCCAGCAATTTCTTGGTGAGCTCAGAATGATCTTTATCGTAATATAATTTTTCAATAGAAGAGGCTTCGAAATCTTGATAAGTTTCTTTATGTATAATTGCTTCCATCGGTAAACGATCTGTTAAACCAGGCAATTCGGCTGGGTAACCAATAACCAATGTAGTTACGGGCACAACTCCTTTAGGTAAATTTAAAGTTTCGATAATTTTTTGCGCCATATAAGTTGTTGTACCCAAATAGCAAATCCCAAGCCCTAAATCTTCGGCTTGAATAGCAGCATTTTGAGCTGCAAGCAAGGCATCGATCGAAGCTGTGTAGAAAGATAAAAAGTTGTCGTATCCGGGAATTGCATCATTTTGTTCGCACCATTTATTAAAGCGATTAAAATCGGCTAAGAACGTAAGAACAACCGGAGCTTGTTTAACCATATCTTGTTTAAAATGGGCCTCCCAAAGCTTTTCTTTGATGGCTTCGTCTTTTGTAACTACAATACTATAAACTTGCATATTGCCTGTTGTTGAGGCTCTACTTGCCGCTCGTAAAATTAAATCTAAGGCTTTGTCGTCAATTTTTTGCGACTTATACTTTCGAATAGATCGGTGATTAAAAACAGATTCTACCATATTATTTTTTTCTTACAATATTATACATTTTAGATTGGCTACGAAAGAATAAGCAATAGCATAATTGCATGTTTTAAAGCTAATAATGCTTTAAAATTGTTGGCATAAAAAAGGGACTGATCTACAATGAGCCAGCCCCTTTCCTATTATATCATCTATATTGGATTATTCCTGAACAGGAAGTACCGAAATATAAGATCTGTTATTTCTTTTTTTGTTGAAAGTAACAATTCCATCAATTAAAGCATAGATGGTATGGTCTCTACCCATGCCAACGTTTTCGCCCGGATGGTGTGTAGTTCCTCTTTGACGCATAATGATGTTACCAGCTTTTGCCGACTGACCACCAAAAATTTTAACGCCTAATCTTTTACTGTGAGATTCGCGACCGTTTCGCGAACTACCCATTCCTTTCTTATGAGCCATTGTTCAGTCTTATTTAATATCTTCAATTTGTATTTGAGATAAGAATTGGCGATGACCATTTCTTTTCTTAAAACTTTTTCTGCGTTTTTTCTTGAAAACGATAACTGTATCATCTTTTAGGTGTGATAAAACCTTAGCGGTAACTTTAACACCGTCAACGACTGGTGCACCAACTTGTACTTTTTTGCCATCGTCTGTTAAAAGCACTTTGTCGAACTCGACTTTTGCACCTTCTTCTGCACTTAAACGATGTACGTAAAGCTTTTGGTCTTTCTCAACTTTAAATTGTTGACCCGCTATTTCTACGATTGCGTACATTATATTGCTTTTTATAATTTATTTTAGAGTTTGCAAAGCTACTAAACTATTCTCAACAACGCAAGCTTTCATTCGGTTATTTGATGATTTTTATTACTTTTTGGTTTGTTCCATCCGATATTTTTATCAAATATAAGCCCGAAGGTATGTTTATTCCCGTTAAATCAATCTCGTAGTTTTTTTTCTGAATTAGTTTTCCGGTTTCATTATAAATAACCCGCCCCTGCATATTGACTAATACTATCGACATCAAAGTAAGATTTTCGTTAGCATCGTTTTTCAAGAGTATTTTATCTGAAAAAGGATTGGGATATGCAGTCCAAGATTGCATTGATTGATAAATTTCGTGCACAGACGAAGAGCCATCGAGACCTTCGAGTAAAATATCGTCTATTTGCCATGTACGTGCACCATCTGCACTGGTCGATGTGTACTTAAAAGCAAAAGTAATGTTTGTTCCCTCAATTTCGCTTACATCAATATTGTTTGACTCTTCCCATATATAATCATAATCTGTAGAAAGATTATAGTTACTCAAAGCCATCCATGTGGCATTGTTAGGATCTCCAAAGCCCGAATAATCGACACTGTATAAAGCTTGTAAATCCGGGCCATTGTATTTTCCGGCAGTCCAAAAAGTTAAAACCTCATCGTGTGTACTATTTAAATCTACAGAAGGTGAGATTAACCAATCTTCATTGTTGATAGCCACATTATTAGTGTAATCCCAGCCTGTCATTTTTGCCATATATGTTCCATTATGCCCGTAAAGATCGGAAGGGATTTCCCATACACGTTCATCATCGCTCACCGAATAAGCATGCCAACCACCTGAATTCAAATCTTGATCTTCGAATGTTTTGTTAAATATTGTAACCGGAGCATTAGCTGTTTGAAACGATAATTCCAATGCCACAGGTAAATGATCGGACATTTCATATAAAGCTGTAATCACTTCGGATGGTGCACTATTATTGGTTCCATCGGTTAAAGCATCGTTATAATGATTCCCGTCTTGACCAATTGTTTCGTATGAATTTGCAATATAACTTATCCCATTACTTCCATTTTTAATATCGTTCGAAATTAAAATAAAATCGAAACGATCGTCCATACCTCCAGACACAAAGCAATCGCCAGATGTATGTGTTGCTTGGGTATGTACATCGGCAAAAGAATAATTGCTGCTCCACGAACCCAAACGATTAACAGGATCGTTAAATGCATAATTAATGTTAGAAGGCGAAATTAAATTCTGGAAACATTGTTCCGATGAGCTATAAACGTTTAAATCGCCCATCATTAAATAATTTCCGGCTCCGTGATCGTTAATATAGTTCATTACATTTTGTGTACTATATGCTCTATCGTCTCCATCGGGGTCGGTATTTCCTGCTTTCAGATGCCCTACGAACAAAGTTAAATCGATACTGTTATCTTCTACCGACTTTAAATTATACACATCTGTTTGTCTCGGGTCTCCATTAATATATTGTTGAGAAACTAAACTTACTTTGTCTGAACGATAATAAATCATGTTTATGGTATATGAACCCGATACGTTGGCATGTTGCCAATGTGATTCTCCATTGATATTCAGTACATTATTCATTAAATAATTGACATCGCTAGTCGAGGCATCCATCTCATTTACACATAAAATATCGGGTTGAACATAGTTTAATATTACTTGCAATTGCTCATTTTTATGATCCATCCCGTTATTTTGACTAGTACAATCGTATACATCTTTTCCGTAATAAAGTAAGTTATATTGCATTACTTTAATTGTTGTTTGTGCATTGATTACACTTGTAAATAGTACAATAAGGATAAAAGATATTTTAAATAATTTCATATGTTAAAATTTAATTTTATGAGTCTAATTGAATTTTCGATGTGTTTTATTTACGTTCGTTTGAAACTTTGAGTGGTAAATACAAGCTTACATCGTTTATAATTGATCAATTTGAACTATAATCGAAATCAACTAATATTGGTTAGAAGGGGTGCAAAGCTAGTAAAATATTATAAAACTCGGAAAGTCAATTTAAATTTTGTAGCAAAACCTTCTTATTGCTTTTTCTTTATTTGAAGTTTCATATCATCAACATAAAAATAATTATTTTTTGGATTGAAGATATAAGAACGTATCGCAACATTGGTTTTAGGTTTTTCTAAACTCAAAGTGGTTTTAACTTTTAGCAAAGTCCACTGTTTAGGTTTAAGATTTAAAAGGCTGAAAGGATAATAATAGACTACTTCAATATTGTTGTGTATTTCTAAAGTAAATGCCCAACTTGCTAATTTTTCGGGTATAGAATCGTAATAAACCCAAGCCGACAAAGTAAAATCGACTTCGTCAATTGCATTCTTATAAACGTCTTTATGCCCAAGTGCAAAACTGTTGCCTTCAACATAAAACGATAAATCTCCCGATTTAGCAACATAACTGCTTAAGGCTTTTTTATCGTTCGGACGAAGTAAATTATCGTCGTCGAAACTGCTTTCGAATGTAAACGAATAATCGTCTCCATTGACCAAAGTCCCTCCCTGCTTCTTCTTACTTTGCTTGAGTAGGCTTCCTTTGGTTGTCAATTGTTCAATAACATTCTCATACAATGCGATATACGCAGGTCTGTCTTTAGAATATTGCGATACTGCCGAATCGAATGTAGGGCGATCGATTTGATATTTTTTTAGTATGTTTTTGTAATAATTTTCCGGCAACATTTGCTGGTCGATAGGAAAGCTTTGAGCGTTTAACACGCCATCGGCCAAGTGAACATCTACCAATATTTTAGTCATTGTTTCTTCATCGATAATTTTATCGGTGTCGCTTTTACAAGAATGTAACAAGAATGAAAACAATAGAACAACAACAAAAAACCAAAAATTAACTTTATATATTTTCATCAAAAAATAGACCTGCTTTAGGAACCAAAGTTATTATTTTAAAATTTAGACTTTTCTGAACTTTTCTTAATTTTTGAAAATTTAAAGCCGATCATTATTTCATGAGTGCCTGTTGTAGCCTGATTTAATTTTGAAGTTGTGATATCATATGAATAACCAAATGATATTTGCTCTTCATATTCGTACCCAATCATAATAGAAACAGCATCCATAGTTCTCCACGACAAACCAGCCCAAGCCATTTTTTTCCAAATTGCTCTGGCTCCGAGATCTAGCTGAATAGGAGCAGGCAGCATCATTTTAATCTGAGCAAAGGCTTCGGCAGACCAATCATCATTAAAATCGTAACGATATGCACCATGAGCAATAAAATGTGTTTTAAGGCGATTAAAACCTAATGCATCCACATCGTTAAATTTAAGTTTATAATTGAACAATTGTTTGGCAACAATACCCCCATGCCAATTTTCGGCATATACCATCGTACCAAAATCGGCATCGGGCAAATATTCTACATAAACAGCATCGCCATACAAGTCGCCCTGATCGTGCCAAATTATTTGGCTACCATCGATTTTAAATTGCAGTAAACCAAGGGATAAGCCCATTGATATTCGGATGTCGTCTTTTATTCTCAAATTATATGCATATGAACCGTAAAAACCCAAACGACTTGTTGGGCCTGTCACATCGCTAAAAACCTGAGCTCCATATCCCATATCTTTTTTTCTTTCAGGGCCGAAACCACTTAATATAAAAGTTTTAGGAGAGTCATCGACCCCTACCCATTGGTATCGGTTATTCGATTTTGCCTGATAATAAGGTTTGGTGCCTGCAAATGCAGGATTTAACAAATATTCGTTGAACCAAAATTGAGAAAAATGAGGTATCTGCTGTGCTTTTCCTTGAGTTAAAAACAATAAACCTAAGGCGAAGATCAATATATATTTTTTATTTGCTTTCATGTTCATCATTTTTAAATCTATCTCACAATTGTAATTGGACCTGTAATCGGATCATTATGAATTCCATCGTTAAGTTTTACCATATAGTAATAGGTTCCTACCGGTAAATCTTTACCTTTATATGTACCGTCCCAACGTTCATTTGCAGGATAGCCATTAGAATAGAACAGCTCCTCTCCCCATCGGTTAAATATCCAAATTTCTATGTCTGGGAATTTTTCAACATAATCGATTATCCATACATCGTTTGTTCCATCGCCATTAGGCGTAATACCTGTTGGGAAAATAATTTCAGGAATTACGTTTACAATTAAAGTATCGTACTCGTAACAACCATAAATATTTTGTACTTTAAGTAAATAGACGACTGTTTCTTTTGGACCTGCAACTGGGTTGTATATTGTATCGTTCGACAATCCGATTGCTGGCGACCATAAATATGAAATAATACTATCGTGTATGCTTGCGCTTAATTGAACCTCTTGGTCTTTAAGTATTTCTTCATCTGGGCCGGCATATACTCCTATTGTGTCGTACAACTGAACGTAAATAGATGCTGTGTCTTTACAAATACTGTCGACTGTCAAATAAAAAATCATAGAAGAATCAGGATAAACATATGGCGATTGAGCCAATGTATCTGATATAAAATCTGAACTTATCCAATGGTAGAAATTAGCGTTCCATTGGGGAGTATTGGCCCACGCATTTAACTGAAGAGTGTCCCCGGGACACATAATAGTATCGTTGCCTACACCAAAATCGAATACAATGGCTGGTCTAATAGATATAGAATCCAATTTATAACAGCCTGCATTATCGGTAATTGTAACCACATAAGTTCCTCCAGCTATTCCTGCTAAGTCTTCGGTAATAGAATCGTTCGACCATAAATATGTGTATGGCATTATTCCTCCATTGACTTGTAAATCCAGTTCATTATCGGTATCGTATGCGCAAAGCGATATTCCGGTTTGAATAATTGTGTCGAAAATCGGTGGTGTTGTAATTACCTCCGACGAGTCAATAACGAAACATCCGTTTGCATCGGTTAAAGTGATTCTGTATGTTCCTGCTAATAAATCGAACAATGTATCGTTAAGCGTTCCATCTTGCCATAAGTAAGAATATTCTGGTGTTCCTCCCATGCCCTGAGCCACAATTGACCCTGAAGTATCGTTGTAACAAGCCATACTGCTTACTATTAGATTGAGGTATAAAGAATCCGGTTCTGTTATAGCAATCTGCACAGATTCTGAACAGCCAACATTATCTACTACTGTTAATTTTAGTGTATCTGCGCAAAGATTATTCAATTCTAATGTATCGTCGACTACCGTTCCTAAAGCTGTTCCATAATCTGCAATGGAGTACCATGAGATATTATAATCTAATTGGCCGCTATCCGCTACAGCTACTAAACTACCATTACACATGCCATAACATAATATCATGCTTGTATCGACAATTGATAAGGATAAGCTTGAGGTATCGTCTATTTCGACTTGAATATTTGCAGAACATAAATTAGAATCGACAACTATTAAGTTATAAATATCGGCACATAAACCTGTAGCATTTGGCGTGGCTTGGTTAGCTGCATTCGCTCCCCAATCGTAAACATATGGCGTAACGCCTCCTGTTACAGCTACGGTTGCTGTACCATCACATTGCCCACAATTAACCTGAGTGGTATCTGTTAAAGTTACAATCAACTGAGGTGGTTCTTCTATTAAAATGCTATCTACACCCTGACAAGAGCCGTTATCTTGTACTGTTAAATAATACCAACCTGCTGATAATGTATCAGCAATGGTATCGGTGTCACCATTAGACCAAATATAAGAATATGGTAAGGTGCCACCTGAGACATTGGCAATGGCATAGCCTGTAGAGTCTCCAAAACACAAGACATTCATGACTGAATCTATTTGAATATCTAGGGCTAACGGCGCCACTAAGTTTATAGAATCGATGACTTGACAACCCGCATCATCTGTTACCGTGAAATGATACATACCATTCGCTAGTGTGTCTATATATTCCGTTTGATCTGCTACTTCAGCCCAATCGAAAGTATATGGAGGAACACCGCCATAAGCCTGTAGATCTATAGTTCCAAAACCTTCTACACCACAACTCTCACTTCCTATTACAGGATCTACTGCCAACACATCTTCTTCTATAATCTGAACAGAATCAATATCTTGACATAAATTAAGGTCTTGCACTGTCACATAATACCAGCCTACGGCTAAGGTATCAGCAAGCAATGAATCGTTATCAATAACCATATCGCCATTCGACCAATTAATCGTATAAGGAATAGTCCCTCCTGTAACCACTGCTAATGCAGAACCTGTTGAGTCTCCGGCACAGTGAATCATAGTCGAATCTACAATATTGATGTCTAAATCAGAATCGTCTGGTATCAATTGACTAGAAGAAACTTGACAGTTGTTTGCATCGGTCACTATAAGATTGATATTTCCAAAACAAAGTCCTGTAACTAAGCTATCTGTTGCCGTGCCTGCCGACCAATTATAAGTATAATTTGGTGTACCACCCGAAACATAAGCGATTGCTTCGCCTGTACATACAACTCCACAAGCTGTTGGTGTTATGGTAACGCTATCCACCAATAACTCGTTAGGCGAAACAATTTCTATAGAATCGATATGATTACAACCATTGGCATCCGTAATGGTGACATAATGCATACCTCCTGTTAACGTATCTGCAATAGAATCCGTTTCAGAAGAATCCCATAAATAAGTATATGGAGGGACACCACCGTTAGGCGTTACGGTTGCTGTACCAGTATCGCCATAACATAATAATGAGCTTACATTGCTAAACATAGCAGTCATTTCTGTAGGTTCTATTATCTGAACAGAATCAAGCTTCGTACAGCCATTATCATCTGTAATTTGAACGGTATACCAACCAGCAATTAAATCTGAATAAACGGAATCGACTGGCGATGTTGGTAATGTATAACCTGCTGGTGTCCAACTATAAGAATAATAATTACCTGCTGCTATAGTCCCTCCTGTAACATGAACAATAGCCTCTCCTGTATTTCCTCCAAAACAAGCCACATTGGTTGAATCGAAAGTCAAACTTATTGAGTCTGGTTGTGTAACATCGTAAGGCATTACAAAAGTACAATTCAATGCATCAGTTACTGTTAAATTATAAGTACCAACGCAAAGGTTTTCTGCTAAAGAATCATTATCAACTGGTATAGTTGGCCACGAATAACTATAAGGTGCTTGTCCTCCAGAAGCTTCTACTCTGTAGTAAGCATCGCATAAGCCATAACAACTCACCATAGACGAATCTAAAACAGAAACAACAATACTTGAGTTATCTTGAATAAGAATACTGTCATTTTTAATACAGCCATTGAGGTCTTCTACCGTTACATAATACCAGCCAGAAGATAAATCTTGATATAGAGAATCTATTTGTGTGCCTCCTGCTTCCCATAAATAAGTATATGGTCCAACACCCCCGGATACATTTGCAATAGCTTGTCCGTCAGTGCCTCCATTACAAGCAGCATCAATTGTTGAGAATGTTATTTGTATTTCGGTAGGACTTACAATATCAATAAATAAACTATCCCTACAGCCATTATCATCTTCGGCATAAACCCTGTATGTTCCATCACATAGCCCTACAACTGTATCGTTTACCGTATTTAAAGGATCGTTCCAAATAAAGTCGTACTCACCAGCTTCTGTACCTCCAATGGCTTCAACCATTACCTGTCCATTACAATCTCCAAAACAAGCGTTCATAATGGTATCTACAGCACTTACTTGTACTGCAGCGGGCTCTACAACTTGTGCAGAATCGGTAAACTGACAGCCATTATTATCTGTAAAAGTTAGAGGATAAGTCCCAGCAGATAAACCCGTAATCATACTATCATTAATAAGAGGAAAATCTTCCCACACAAAATCATATACTGGCACTGTACCGCCTTGAACATGAGCGGTTATCTCGCCATCTGTATCACCATTACAAGTGATATTAAATATTTCCCAATTAATGTAAATGCTATCAGGTTGAATTAAATGTACCGAATCGATGTCGGTACAGAAATTAGCATCTGTAACGGTTACCCAATACACTTGATTGCATAAGCTATTAGCCGATGATTCTGTCACATTTAAATCATTATCGCCATTCGACCAACTAAAAGAATATGGTGCTGTTCCGCCTGTTGCTCCAACAGTATAAGAGCCGTTACAATCGCCATAACATAAAATACCTGTACTAGTAATTGAATCTAATGCAAGATCGGAAACATCTTCAACCTCAAAAGTCGTTTCTACAGTACATCCTACTATATCGGTTACGGTAACTGTATGAAAACCGACACATAAGGTATCAATCTGAGTTAAATCAACACCCGACTGACCATCAGGCCAATCAAAAGTATAAGCAGAAACATTACCATCGGTACCGCCTGCGGCCGTAATGGTCACACTACCTGAGCAATCTCCATTACAAAGTACAGAGTTGTTGACGGTAGCATTGGCTGTTAATTCGATTGGTTCTAAAATCTCTATCGAATCTATAACAGAACAGCCATTAGCATCCGTAACAGTCACAAAATGCCATCCAGCGCATAATCCATTAGCTGTATCTATAGTATTACCACTTGTCCATTCAAAACTAAATGGGGCGGTTCCTCCTGCTGGTACTACTTGAGCACTAGCATCGCAATCGCCAAAACAAGTTAATGTATCTATTAAGTTGATACTTGTTGTTAATTGTGTCGGTTGAACTAACTCGATAGAGTCAACAAACGCACAATTGTGAGCATCTGTTAATGTCAGATTTACGAAACCTGCACAAAGCGAATCTGCCATCGTCAGAATATCGCCATTCGACCAAGCATAATCGTAAGGCATTGTTCCTCCCTGCTCGTTTATAGCTTGAACAACACCATCACAGTCTCCGCTACAATTGAGTGTGCTCACAATATTTAAGTTAGCGTATAAAGAATCGGGATTTATTAAAGTATATACGGCTGTATAATCGCAATTACCACCAACATCGTTGACAGTTAAATAATAATTTCCTGCAATTAAACCTGTAATATCTTCGTCAATATTATTGGTATATCCTGCTGGACCAATCCAACTATAGCTGTATGGAGGTGTTCCGTTGGAAATCGTAATCCAAATTTCACTATTAGCATCATTAAAACATGCCGGGTGTAATATGGTATCAACAGTAACTACAAGGTTGCTTGAATCTAAGACCATTACAGAATCAACAACAAAACATCCTGAAATAATATCTGTTACAGTAATATTATTGTAGCCCTTGCATAAATTCACAGCTGTTGCCGCATTTGTTCCTGTTTCCCAAACATAATTGTAATTACCACTACCACCATTAGCAATTGCTGTGGCTGTATCGATACAATTTGTAGGACAAACTGCTTGTGAAATGTTTGTGAAATTAACAAATAAACTGTCGCCAGGCGTAACAATATATGGACCAACAGATTTAGTGCAACCATGAGCATCGGTAACTGTCAATGTATAATTACCATCGCATAAATTTGATAAAGTATAAGAATTTACATTTGATACACTTGTTCCATCAGACCACAATAAATCAAAATCAGGGGTTCCTCCATTTATAATAATAGCCACACTTCCATCACAATCATTGTTACAAGTTTCGTTTGTTATATTAGAGAAAACCTGAATTTGTGTTGGTTGTGTAACTGTATATGGGCCGAATAATTGTGTACAACCATTTACATCGGTAATAGTTAAAGAATAAATACCGGCGTGTAGGCCTAATAAATCTTCAGTATCATCGTTATCACCTACACCATCATTGCTCCAATCGAACGTATATGCCCCTGTTCCTCCTGATACAGAAATATAAACAGCTCCATCAAAACCATTAAAACAAGTTGATGGAACTATCGAATCTAAAACTAAGCTTATAGGCAATGGTTCAACAATCGTTGTATCATCAACTGCCGAACATCCGTTTACATCTGTTACAGTTACAACATAAGTACCTGCACTAAGGTTAAAAATTGTTTGTGTATTATCTCCATTGTCCCAAGCAAAACCAAAGGAAGCCGTTCCATTTGTTGGCAATGCAGTAATTTGTCCTGTTGTATCTCCGTTACAAAGAATATTTTGATCAATCGTAAAATCAATTATGATTTCCGGCGCTGAGTTTATCACCACAGAATCAATATATTCGCAATTATTGTTCGATTCAGTAATTGTATAAAAATAAGTCCCCGCACATAAACCTGTCGCAGTTGGTGTTGTTTGTGGCATGGGGTCACTCCATAAATAGGTATAAGGAGCAAATCCGCCTATTGGTGTTACAGTTGCTTCTCCATCACATGATACAATACACGATGCATCAACGAGACTTTCTGCTGCTGTCATATTGATATCGTGTATAGTAAAACATAGAGTATCAAAACAAGCACTTGCATCAGAAACAGTAACACAATAATCACCTGCACATAAGTCTGCAATATCTTCTGTTACTTCGCCATTTGACCAGAAATAAGTATATGGAGGAGTTCCTCCTGTCGGAGTGATATCAATACTACCATTACAAAAACCTACAGGGTTTACGGAAGCATCAAAATTAATTAACCAAGAGAAAATATTTCCATCGTCAATTTCTAAATGATCAAAAACTTGGATTGTCCAATCACCATTAATTGGACAACCTATAAGATTAGTAAAATCTTGTTCAGGTTGATACGACCCTGCTGGCAAATAAAATCGATTAACAACATTATTCCCAATATTATCTGTATAAGAGTAAGTATAAGTGCCAGCTTCAGACACCATTGTACCATAAGTAGAAGAAGAAGTAAAACAATAATCATATCCAACGCCTTCTGTGGAACAATTTGGATCTCCAGCACTTGTATGACAATCAAGATCGACAGGTTCTCCTAAAAACGTACCGCCACCACCAGGATAATTTTTTAGAATTGCTGTTTGACCATTAGGACATTCAATTTGTATATCTAAGTCTCCTAAGTACGAATGCTCCATATTTAAGCAAATTGAAGCAATATCTGATGCTGCTGTAACAGTTTGACCTGCTCCAAATTCGGTTAATGTTATACTAGTTGAATACGTTAACCCTGTACCATCTGGAAGAGGCGTTAAACCTGCTACTACTGTTTGGTAACTGCCGCACGAATGCATTGTATCTGCAATGTTAATTTGAACTGCATCGGCTGGTTCTCCAATAGTAATAGGTCCAAGCATTTGAAGACATCCATTTGCATCAGTTACTGTTACATTGTAATTTCCTGCGCCAATATTCACTAAATCCTCTGGATCATTAAAATCTCCTATACCATCATAATCCCAGTCAATCGGACCATATGGGGAGGTTCCTCCACCAATAGTTAAATCTATACTCCCATTATTTCCTCCGTTACATGTTACATCGATATGGGTTTCGCTTAACGTTATTGCTGATGGCTCAATAATAAGAATTGGACCTAATGTCTGTGTACAGCCGTGTGAATCTGTAACTGTTAAATTATACGTGCCGGATTGTAGTGCGATTTGATCTTCTGCGCCTGCTACGATA
>JAFGXI010000030.1 GCA_016936665.1 Bacteroidales bacterium | reverse complement strand
GTGGGAAGAGCAGGATTCGAACCTACGAAGGCTGAGCCAACAGATTTACAGTCTGCCCCGTTTGACCGCTTCGGTATCTTCCCTAAAGTATTTATATTCAAAGAACTGAGCCGATGGAGGGAGTCGAACCCACGGCCTGCTGATTACAAATCAGCTGCTCTGACCAACTGAGCTACATCGGCATACCTTTTCTATTTTAAAAGGTCTGCAAATTTATTTATAATTTTTGACTGAGCAAACAATTTTTATCTTTTTTTTCATTATAGTGTAAAGGAGGCTCAACATCTTAATTTTCAAATTTCTTAGATGATTTTAACCCATGCTTTTGAAAATTATTTATGCACTAAATGATCGCTTTTTGCTAAGATTAGTTGAATTTTGGTTCGAAAGTTAATCGCAACAAGCTTACTTTTTAGCGTTTTATCAAATTTTTATACCTAAAACTAAGAGATCATCAACTTGATCAAGCTCTGCTTTCCATTCGTGAAACGCATGATATAAGTTCGATTTTTGCTCGCTCATTGTTTTTTCTGCATTTTCTAATAGTAAATTTTTGAAGGCTTTATATTTAAACTTTTTACCTTCTGGACCGCCAAATTGATCGGCCAAGCCATCGGTGAATAAATAGACTTGATCGCCAGATTCGAGTTGTAGTTCCTGAGTCTGAAAGCGATCCATGCGTTCATAAATGGCTATTGGCATTTTATCGGGTTTAATTTCGTAAAGCCAATGTGTTTTGTTGTAAAGGTATAAGTTTATCTTTTGATTCTCGTTCAGTATAGTTTCTTTAATTGGTTTTGTTTTGATGATATATATGGGATTATTTGCCCCTGCATATAGCATTTTCTTAGTAGCTGTATCGATGCATATTAAAGCCATGTCCATACCATCTTTTACTGTGAGGGGCCAATTTTCGCTAGTTTTATCAATTTTCTGTTTTAAAGTTGTAATAATTTCTTTTCTCATTTTCCGAAGGATAACTCCCGGATGAACAATGTATTCTTTTATGACGATCTCCCTTAAATAAGAAATGCCTAGCATACTCATAAATGCTCCGGGCACACCATGTCCGGTGCTGTCTGCTGCTGTAATAATTAATTGACCTTCGAGCATTGCCCACCAGTAAAAATCGCCACTCACAATATCTCTTGGCGCATAAAAGACAAAATAATCGGAGCAATGCTTTTGCAATAATGCTTCGTCTGACAATATTGAACGTTGAATCTTTTTGGCATATTCGATACTTTTTTCAACACTCAAGTTGACATCTTGCAACATTTCTTTCTGCGTAGCTACTAAATCTCTTTGCGATTCGATTTCTTCTTTTTGTGCTGTTATCTCTTCAACAAGTTGATTGAGTTCTTCGTTTTGTGCAGTAATTTCTTCCTTTTGTTCTTTAAGCAAAATATTAGCTTTCCTTTTAATTTTTAAATTTCGAAGCACCGAAAACACAAACCCTAACAATAACAACAGCCCACCAATAAGTGCATACAATTGTATTTCTTGCTTTCTATTTTCTATAGCTTGTCTTGCTATTTTTTCATCTTGAAGTTCCTTTTCGTTTTTAAGCTTCTCAATTTCTAATTCTTTCTTTTCCGAATTATATTTGGCTTCACTCATTGCTATTTGCGAAGCTCTGTCGATGTTGAATAGACTATCGTTTAAAAGATTGTAATTCTTATATGCATCGACTGCTTGGATATATCTGTTTTGACTTTCGTAAATCTTAGCCATTAATTGGTAGGCATTTACTGCACCGCGTATATAGTCAATTTCGTTGGCTAATTTTAAACTTTTTTGAATATTCTCTTCTGCTAATGATAGGTATGTTTTGCTTTCCGTGGATTGCTTTATTGACATTTTGAAGTATACTGAAGCTATATTTTCGTACAAATGCACTAATGAAAATGAGGAATGATGCTTCTCCAAAGGAGATTGTGCTTTTTTATAATTTTGTAAGGCATCTGTCCAGTTTCTTCTATCGGCGTACACATTGCCAATTAACACATAACTATCTGCCATTCCGGGCTCGTCTTTTTCTGATGTTCTTATTTTTAAGGCAGCCTGATAACAACTCAAAGCAGAATCTTTCATATTTAAGTTCATAAGAACAATTCCAAGATTATTATAATTGCTTGCTAAAGCATCGCTTTGTTTCCCTTTTTTATTGACTTCTAATGCTTTATAATAGTATTCTATAGCCAAATCATATTTATTTTGATTTTTATGAACAACGCCTATATTATTATATACCAAAGCTCTACCCCTATCATCTTCTTTGTTATCAAATAATTTTAATGCTTTAATATATGCCTCAATTGATTTTTCGTATCGCCCTAAATTTTTATAAACTATACCTATATTATTATATACATAAGCGGCTTCTATTTCATTGTTGTTTTGCAAATGAATATCCAATGCTGCTTTATATAAAATTAGTGCTGTATCTTGTAAACCTTGATTTTTATATAATACGCCTAACAATCTTAACCCTTGAGCTTCCTGATCTCTATCGTTTATCTTTTGAGCTAATGCAATTGATTCTGAAAAAAAATACTCAGAAGAATCTGGATTGATTTTACTATAACGAGATGCCAGATTTCTTAGCAGAGCAATCCTTGATGAATCTTCCGGCAGACTATCTAATTGTAATTTAATTTTTTCTATCTGACTTTGCCCAACAGTGTAATTGACAAAAGCAAATAAAAATAACAGAAATACTAATCTTTTCATATATAGGAACAAAGGAAATAAAAATAATTGTTTTTTTATTCTTACATCCAAAATTTCACACATTCAATAGATTAAGAAAACGAACATTAATCATTTAAGCACTAATAAAAAACTATTTAAATAAAAATACAGTACTATGTATTGCATATTACTATTTTAAACAATATATTTGTAAAAATTTAAAATATGGCCGAAAAGCAAAAAATAGAATCTCAACTACGAAAAGGCATTTTAGAGTATTGCATATTGGGCGTACTGAAAAATGAAAAAGCCTATGCTTCCGATATTATTAGAACATTAAAAAAAGCCGAACTGATTGTGGTCGAAGGCACACTTTATCCTTTACTTACAAGGATGAAGAACGAAGGATGGCTTAATTATCAGTGGGAAGAAAGCACTCAGGGGCCACCACGAAAATATTATTATTTAACTGAAGAAGGTCAATTCTATTATAATGAAATTGAAAATTATTGGAATCAACTTATTACATCTGTCAATTTAATAACAAACAATAAAAATAGCCATGAACAAAACATTTAATATACAACTTAATGGGATCGCTTTTATAATAGACGAAGATGCTTTCCTTTTGCTTGAAGAATACCTTAATGAACTAAAAAAGCATTTTGGCGACAGCATTGAAGGAAGAGAAATAATAGGCGACATTGAAGGGCGAATGGTTGAAATATTGAGCGAAAAATTGAGTTCTAGAAAAGAAGTTATAACAAAAAAAGATATCGAAGAATTGATAAAAACCTTGGGACGAGCAAAAGATCTTGGTGAAGAAAATGAAGAAACAAACATAGAGGGAGAACAAGAAAAAACAAAAAAGAGCGATTCTAAGGCTTCGCGTAAGGAAAACAAAAAACTATATCGCGATCCAGACGATAAAAAAATAGGAGGCGTTGCGAGCGGTCTAGGACATTATTTTGGAGTGGATGCTACTTTTATAAGAATTGTATTTCTAGTATTAATTTTAACAGCAACAGCAGGAGTTTGGATTTACATTATCTTATGGGCGGCAATGCCTGAGGCAAATACGACTTCGGAAAAACTCGAAATGAAAGGTGAAGCTATAAATTTAAGCAATTTAGAAAAAGCCATTCGAGAAGAAGTTAATAATGTAGCTAAACAGTTTAAAGGAAATCATTTCGGATCGAAATTAGGGCAATTTGTAACTAGACTAGCGCATCTAATTGTTAATATTATTTCAGGTTTATTTAAAGTTTTTAGCAAGCTTATCGGTGGCATATTAGTGTTCGTAAGTATGCTACTATTAGTTTCTTTAACCTATTTAATTTTCAAAAACAGCATCCCTGTTTTTATAGAAGACTCGGGTTGGTATAATATCGACATTCAAAATATATTAGTCTACTTTAACGACAAGCAGCAAGTGCAGTGGATGCTACTTAGTATACTGGCTGTCATCTTTATTCCGGCATTAAGTTTATTAATCAATGGTGTTAAATTACTGTTCAATTTAAATATTAAAACAAAATATTGGAATATTGCATCACTCGTGCTGTGGCTGTTTTTTGGGTTTAGCTTTGCATTTGCTGCTAGCGACATTGGTCAATCGTTTACAGATAAAGAATTGAAACATCAAAGTTTTAATTTTCAAACCGAAAACGAATTGATAGTCAATCATAGAAGCCTTTCCATCGACCCTAACAAAGTGATTATTAAAAACGAAAGCGATTTTATTATGGACGAGGAATATTTAAGCATCAATGTGCCTTGTAAAATTATTAGAACACAAGATACCACAGCCAGAGTTGAGTATATTTACCATGCCTTTGGACGAAACGAAACAGAGGCAAGAAACAATATTGATAAAATTAGTTTTAAGATTGATTTTAACAACGACACTTTGAATATCGATCAGTTTTCTCAGACCAAAGGCTTATACAGAGGGCAACATGTTATAGTGAAAATTTATATCCCGTTCGATTTGAAAATTCAAGAAATTAATACAAAAGCAGGCAAACACAAATGCCAAGATTACGACGAATTTTGGGATGAATAAAATTGTTGGCTCGAAAGGAAAACCCTACTATAAATTATGAACATATTATTATCTTTGCAGATTATTTTTGTGAAGATCGAATGAAGAACATAAGAAATTTTTGCATCATTGCTCATATAGATCATGGAAAGAGCACATTAGCAGATCGTTTGTTAGAATATACAGGGACAGTCACCGGGCGCGATATTCAAAATCAAGTCCTCGATGATATGGAGTTGGAACGAGAGCGAGGCATAACTATTAAAAGTCATGCCATACAAATGAATTACAAACACAACAACGACGATTATGTTTTAAATTTGATCGACACTCCCGGCCACGTCGACTTTTCGTACGAAGTTTCAAGGTCAATTGCAGCATGCGAAGGAGCATTACTCATTGTTGATGCAACGCAAGGCATTCAAGCCCAAACTATTTCGAATTTATATTTAGCCATTGAAAACGATTTAGAGATTATTCCTGTAATGAACAAGATGGATCTCGACAGCGCAATGCCCGAACAAGTTGAAGAACAAATTATCGAACTAATTGGCTGTGACAGAGAAGATATTTTAAGAGCATCGGGGAAAACAGGAATAGGTGTCGAAGATATTTTAACACATATCGTAGAGAGAATTCCTGCTCCTATTGGCGACCCAAAAGCACCATTGCAAGCTTTGATATTCGACTCCGTTTTTAACTCATTTAGAGGAATTATCGCCTACTTCAAGATAGTGAATGGTGAGATTCACAAAAACGATTTGGTAAAATTTGTCAATACTAAAAAAGAATACAATGCCGACGAAATTGGAGTACTTCGTTTAAAACCAGAACCCAGAAACGTTTTAAAAACAGGTGATGTAGGATATATTATATCCGGCATCAAAACTTCTAAAGAAGTAAAAGTTGGTGATACCATTACTCATTCTTCCAACCCCTGCAAATCTGCAATTGATGGTTTTGAAGATGTTAAACCGATGGTTTTTGCCGGCGTCTATCCTATCGATGCCGAAGATTATGAAGATTTGAGAGCATCTTTAGAAAAATTGCAACTTAACGATGCTTCGCTAACTTTCGAGCCGGAATCGTCAGCTGCGCTTGGCTTTGGCTTCCGATGTGGTTTCTTAGGTTTACTTCATATGGAAATCATTCAAGAAAGACTCGATCGAGAATTCGAAATGAATGTAATTACCACAGTGCCTAACGTTTCTTACATGGTGTACACTAAAAAGAAAGAAGAAATTGAAGTGCACAATCCTTCCGGCCTTCCGGATTTATCGGTAGTCGATAGAATTGAGGAACCTTTTATCAAAGCTCAAATCATTACAAATGCAGAATATCTTGGAGCAGTAATGACCTTATGTCTTACAAAACGAGGCACGCTCAACAGTCAGACTTTCATCACCGGCAATCGTGTCGACTTAAGTTTCGATATGCCATTGGGCGAAATCGTTTTCGATTTTTACGATAAGCTGAAAAGTGTTTCAAAAGGCTACGCTTCTTTCGATTATTACAGAATTGGCTTCCGCCCGGCAAATTTAGTTAAACTCGACATTTTATTAAACGGCGACAGTGTAGATGCCCTTTCTGCATTAATTCATAACGATAACGCGCAGGCCTTTGGCAGACGCATTTGCGAAAAACTAAAAGAGCTTATTCCTCGTCAGCAATTCGACATTGCAGTGCAAGCGGCTATTGGTGCAAAAATTATTGCTCGCGAAACTGTTAAAGCCGTTAGAAAAGATGTTACTGCAAAGTGTTATGGTGGCGACATCACTCGTAAACGAAAATTACTTGAAAAACAGAAAAAAGGAAAGAAAAGGATGAAACAAATTGGCAATGTCGAAGTGCCTCAAAACGCATTCTTAGCCGTACTTAAATTAGATTAAGAATATATTATGAAAATCGTATTTGCGACCAACAATCAACATAAATTACAAGAAATAAAAGCCGCTATTGGCAATTTACATGAGATTGTAAGTTTAAAAGACATTGGCTTCGAAGGCGACATTCCGGAAACACATGATACATTAGCCGGAAATGCTTCCGAAAAATCGCATTACATTTTCGAAAGATATGGTTTAAATTGTTTTGCCGACGATACCGGTTTAGAAATTGAGGCTCTCGATGGAGCCCCCGGCGTGTATTCGGCAAGATACGCCGGAGAAAAACCAAGCTTCGACGATAATATGAACAAGGTTTTAACCGAAATGCAAAACAAAACCAATCGAAAAGCCGTTTTTAAAACCATTATTAGTTTAATAATTGATGGCCAAGAATATCAGTTCGAAGGAGCTTGCCCCGGCACAATAATGACCGAGAAATATGGTGAAGAAGGCTTTGGTTACGACCCAATCTTTATGCCCGATGGATTCCAAGAAACCTTTGCCGAATTACCTCTGGAAATAAAAAATCAAATTTCACATCGAGGTTTAGCGACCAAAAAGCTGATAGCGTTTCTAAAAAATCAGTAGCTTTACCAAATGAAATCTTTTCCAAACGATAAAATAATCTACGTCAATACCGATTTACTAAACAGCCAAATCGACGGCGAAACAGTAATGATGAGTCTCGAATTGGGTAAATATTTTGGACTAAACGAAGTAGGATCTAAAATATGGGAACTCATTCAAACGCCTAAAACCCTAAACAAAGTCGTAGAGCAATTGGTAGAAATATACGAAATCGACTACGCTACATGCCTAAAAGAAACCTCCGAATTTTTAGCTTCGCTTTACGAACAAAAACTAATTTATTTTGATAAAGTCTAACTTTTTCACCCGGTTTTTAAAGCTAAATCCAACCGAACGTTCTATCATTATAAAAATTTCTTTTTGGTCGATTTGGACTTTTTTAATGATTCAACTGTTGAGCTTCAAAACCTACTCAAATTGGCAAAACTCAAAAAAAACAGGGAAACATATCGACATTGTAATTTTGCAGAAAGCTGTAAAAAAAATTGAGCGTCACGCTTTTTGGCCGAACACCTGTTTTAGTATCGCTTTGGCCGTAAAAATTTATCTTAATCAACAACAAGTCGCTTCTCAAATCGTTTTTGGGTTAAAAAAAGAAGCCGAAGGTGAACTAAAAGCTCATGCTTGGCTAAAAATTGATGATAATATTATTTCAGGAAATTATCGAATAGATGAATATACCGAAATGTATCGCTTCGAATAAATTTTGTATTTTTAAAACCCAATGCGTTTAACATTATTTTCCATATTAATTTTTCTTGGTCTCTTCATACAAGGACAAAACTTGGTTTTAGATTCTCTCGCCCAAATAAGAATAGATGAACTGGGAAATATCTATAAAATCTATCCTCAAAAACTAGTAACCGAAAAACAGGGCAAGATTTATGAATATACAAACCGTTTTTTAGGCCCTATTCATGTGGTCGA
Source organism: Bacteroidales bacterium (assembly GCA_016936665.1). Lineage (GTDB taxonomy): Bacteria > Bacteroidota > Bacteroidia > Bacteroidales > JAFGXI01 > JAFGXI01. The sequence goes on along the minus strand of JAFGXI010000030.1, from coordinate 53,500 downwards.
TATCAGCAATCCCTTGCGAATTCTTGTTTATTTTAAAGAAAGTAACACTGTGGTTTTTCTCGACAACAGCCTCTCTCCCATTGGCAACGAAATACAACTCGACGAACAAAGCCTTTTTGAAATTGGAGGAATATGCAATTCTGAAATTAATGGATTTTGGGTGTTTAATGTCCTCGAACAAAGACTTCAGTTCTTCGATAGCCAAATGAATAAACAACACGAAAGCAGAGCCTTCAACGAGCTACTATCGGGTGAGGTTTTGGTTCAAGACCTCCAAATGATCCAGAAACAAATCTATGTTGATGTTAAAAACAAAGGCATTTTAGTATTCGATATGTTTGGCGCTTATCTGAAAACCTTACCTTTTAAAACTGACTATGCGATCCAAATTTCCGAACCACAGATACTTTACATTAAAGAAAACGCAATTAGGGCATACCACACAGAAACACTTGAAGACAAACTCGTATTTAAAGCAGAATCGCCTCTCTTATATTTTAGACTGATAGGCAAAACTTTGTTCTATCAAGAAGGGAAAATCTTGAAAAGCATTAATAAATAAAAAATCATCCCCAAAAGAGGATGATTTTGAAGGGTGAAAGATGGGACTTGAACCCACGACCCCCGGAACCACAATCCGGTGCTCTAACCAGCTGAGCTACATTCACCATTTTAGCGGTGCAAATATATATCATTCTGATGTATTGAAAAAATATATCTTTAAATATTTTCATCACTAATTAAACGCAGAATAGCAAGGTATAAATTTAGAAATACATTGTTTTGAGTAAAGGCTTCTATTTTATAATTTTGTTTAAAATTTAATGAATAATGATTCAAGCCGAAAACATTAAAGCACTAGATGAAAGACGCCAAGCGTTGAGGAGGTATCTTTGACATTGATGCTAAAATAATAAAAGTAGAAGAAGAAGAAATGAAATCGCAGGCTCCAGACTTTTGGGACGATCCCAAAAAAGCAGAAGAGCACATGCGACAGGTGGCTCAAATCAAATCTTGGGTTATCGAATTCAGAGCCATCGAACAAGCCATAGAAGATTTACAAATCATTTTTGAATTTGCTCAAGAAGGCGAAGTAGAAGAAAATGAAGTCGATGAGCATTACAAAGATTTAGTTGATAAAATCGAAAATTTGGAGCTTAAAAACATGCTCCGAAATGAAGAGGATAAACTGGGTGCCATCATGAAAATTAACCCCGGGGCAGGTGGAACCGAAAGTCAAGATTGGGCAGAAATGCTAATGAGAATGTATATCCGTTGGGGCGAAAGAAACGGCTATAAAGTTAGAGAACTCGACTATCTGGAAGGTGATAAGGCCGGTATAAAATCTGTAACTCTCGAATTTACAGGAGATTTAGCTTATGGTTATTTAAAGAGCGAAAACGGGGTACATCGTTTGGTACGAATTTCTCCTTTCGATGCCAATGGCAAACGTCATACTTCATTTGCATCGGTTTTTGTTTCTCCATTGGTAGACGATAGTATCGAAATCGTCATCAATCCGGCCGACATCACGTGGGAAACTTTCCGTTCGGGTGGCGCCGGTGGGCAAAATGTAAACAAGGTCGAAACCGGAGCGCGAGTCAGGCATATTCCATCCGGTCTCATTGTTCAAAATACAGAAACACGTTCTCAGTTAAAGAACAAAGAGAATTGTTTGCGTATTCTGAAATCTCACCTTTACGAAATGGAGTTGCGCAAAAAACAAGAAGAACAAGCCGCCATTGAAGAAGGTAAAATGAAAATTGAATGGGGCTCACAGATTCGATCGTACGTAATGCATCCATACAAGCTGGTAAAAGATGTAAGAACAAATTTCGAATCGAGCAATGTACAAGCCATTATGGATGGAGAAATTAATGGTTTTATTAAAGAATATTTAATGAAATTTGGAGAGCAAAATAATAAAGAATAACTATCAATATGCTAAATATCTATCACAATCCGAGATGTAAAAAAAGTCGTGCAGGTTTGCAATATCTACTAGACAAAGGTCTGGATCCAAACATTATCGACTATTTGAAAAACCCACTTAGCGAGGCCGAACTAAAACATCTTCTTATGAAGTTACACCTTACAGCGTTCGAAATGGTTCGTACTCAGGAAGCCATTTACAAATCGGACTTCAAAGGGCTGAAGTTAACCGAAGATGAGTGGATAAAAATTATTGTGGAAAATCCTAAATTATTAAAACGACCAATTGTAGAAACTAAACTCAAAGCTGTTTGGGGCGACCCTGCCGAACTCATCGAAAAAGTTTTATAAATGCATCCGAAGCTCTTTCAGGCCAAAGCTTTTTTAAACCACTTACGTCACTCAAAAACCCGTTGGGGGCATGGTGTGCATTCGCCTTTTGTCTTCAATTTGATTGAACAAGTATTTAATTCTTCTGGTCATTATTATTGCTTTGACGATATTGAAGCTATTAGATCAAAGCTATTAATCGATCATCAAACTATCAATGTCGACGATTTGGGAGCTGGTAGCCAAAGTAAAGCCGGACATCAGCGAAAAATTAGTCAGATTGCAAAAAGCGCTTTACTGCCAACAGAGCATGCTCAATTAGTTTTTAAGCTGTGCAATTATTTTAAAGCAGACACTATAGTTGAATTGGGAACTTCTTTGGGAATTACTACGGCTTACATGGCATCCGCTAGGCGAAAAGCACAAGTTTTCACGATAGAAGGCAGTGCCGAAATACTAAAAGTGGCCGAAAACAACTTTAAACTATTAGAGCTTGACAATATTGTAATGCTCAACGGTAATTTCAACCAAAGACTACCGGAGTTGCTTAACGGACTTAATCAAATCGATATCGCATTCATCGATGGCAATCATCAGCTTGAACCCACACTCAATTATTTCGATTTACTTCTTACAAAAGTTCATAACGACAGCCTGCTTATTTTCGACGATATATATTGGTCGGAAGGAATGCAAAAAGCATGGAAGCGCATTATTGCACATCCTAAAGTGACTGTTTCCATAGACATTTACAGAATGGGGCTCGTATTCTTCCGACAAGAAAGCAGCAGAGAAGATTTTATCGTTCGATTTTAGTTTTTTACAAATGCTTTTTTATAATTGCCTAGCTCAAGAATATAAAGGCCTTCTTCTAAATCACTAATATCTATCATAAGCGTTTTGTCGTTTTCATCTATTAGGTAAGATTTGACAAGCTGCCCTTTTAGATTAAGAATTTTTATATTCGTTTTGTGTATATTAAATTCAAAAATTGAATATACAGTAACATTATTGCTTGCCGGATTTGGATAAATCGTCAAATTGTCAATTTCAATCTCGCCTACTACGGAATTAAGGTCGTAAACTAAAAAACCATCGGAACTAAAAACATCGGATATTAATCCTGCTCCATTTTCTGTCTTTACCGATAAATAATAAGTCAAGCCCCAATCAAAAGCGACAGTAATATCGCAATATAACAAATCTGCATTATCGGTCCAATCGACAATATCGCTGACTCCTGCGTAGGTGCCAATTGCATAATAATATTTAATAATTCCGGAATTCGGGTCTTCTCCGGCTGTCCATTCCCCTTGAAAAGCAGTATTATCGAATAAAGTATCGATATCGGAAACAAATCCATCGATAACTCCGGTCGTTGCAAGAGGAATCGACCAATCGACATTAAAAGCTGCACTATCTTCCAGAGAAAAATTCTCGTTGATATCCTTTACAATAGAATACACCCATGCCGATGGCGTTGACGGATTTAGGTTTTGAATTTGAACATCATCGCTAATTTCGTTTCCTATAGCAACATCAACTTGATCAGATCTCGACTTATAAACTCTAAAATCATCATATTGAACCAAACACTCACCGGTTCTCAACGACAAATACTGCCCCGATGTATGAGGTGAAGAATCTAGCCATTGCGAAACCAGTTCATCGTTCTGATATGCTTGAATAAGACCTGTTTGAGGATTAAATAACACTTTATAATCGTACCATTCATCGGCATTAACAACGCATGTGTCATCGGTTTGGATATAAATTGAATTTGCTTCCGATTTATAAATCTGACATTTATTTTGATCGACTCTAAAATATACCATATAGGCATTATTACGTTGTGTTTGGCTTGCATCATCGGAAAAAATGTAGAGACCCGCACGACGATTTGCGCCCGTTCCTCCTATTTTCATCCTCCATGTATATAAATACGATTGGTTATTATTCTGATTTAATGAAATATAAGCATTAGTGTTGGAATTCGACTCATCGGACTGTTGCAAACTATTATTACCCACAGACCAAGTTCCCGCGTTTATGGACCAAGTCGATAAATTTGCATTCGAGAATGTTTCATTTAAAAAGCCATTATTTGTATTGGATTGCCAATTCGCACCATCGTATTGAACAAGCGAATAAAATGCCTGATCGACAGCAAAATTATCATTATCGATAAAACTGACTGAAAAGTCATCGCTGTGCCAATCTGTATTTTCGATTACCTCTGTTGTTGGTAAGGTCTGATCCGTTATACACTGCCATACCGCCTTGTAGCCAGTGGCATTAGTCGATACATCAGAATGAAACCTGATTGTAATAGCACCACTTGAAGATACGACAGAACCCGGAGAATTACTTCCTGTATAATTACCAATTTGTGGAGCATTAACATCTGCCCCATCATAAATCCACAAAGTATCCCAACCGTTTTCCAATTGGAATTCTAAAAAGTTTAACTGAACAGCAATGGCATTTGGAGGAGATATTGTGTATGTGTAATCTTCGTAATTATAATAGTTATGATTCGGACCTCCCAGATCGTACAATGTATCTGAACACGCAATCTGATAACAAGTCGTTAACTCATCGGCAATGGCTTGCCACAATTCGGTATATCCATCGTCGTAACCTAAAGCCCAAATACCAATTCCTGCCAAAGAACGATATCGAACAAAGTCGTAACGCAGTCGTAAACTTTCATTATCGTCGCAAAAACATTGATTCCATTCTCCATCGTTATAAACATAATATGGTGTACAACTGTTGCTATCCCATTGTCGATTATTGTAATGACCTGATGAATTGTTTTTCAAAGTTTTGTACGTGATTGTAGACCCGGTAGCGGTTGTGCTAGAAGGGATTGAAGATGAAGCCGTTGCCCATTCTCTTCCGTAATAGGGCACACCCATCACCAACTGTTCTTCAGGAGCTCCGGCATGTGTATAATACGAAATCGATTTCGAAAGATTATAATCATAGCCACTGCTGAAAGTGTATAGTGGTGAATGAGGCCCGGCATCTTCGCTCCCTCCCCAATAATAATCGTAACCCATAATCATAAAATAATCGACATAAGGTGCCATTGCATTCACATCGAAGGTCGCATTCCAATCAACAGCCGGCAAATCAATACTTACCTTTGAACCGGGAATTGCAGAATGCATCTGATTACTAAGATCAATCATAAAAGCAGTGAGCGGATCTTTTTGCGTAGATGAGACCGCCTCAAAATCGATATTTACTCCATGCGCCCCTCGATTCGAAATTAAACTAATCAAATTATTAATCAAAGTTTGTTTGGCTGTAGCATTTCCTAAAAAAGTGGAATGATTACTAAAAAGCGTAACACACAAATGCACATTGGTGCCAGAAGACAAAGCCTCGGTTACAACCGAAGTTGTTGCAAAAGAATGCGTATCATCAGCTTGCCCAGTAGAAGCATTGAGCTCGTATGAGAAATAGCAAAAATCTGAAATTAAATTCCAGTCATAATTAGCTTCATAGCCATTCTGCCAGTATGGATGCCACCCAAAAACCATCTTGTTTAAATTGCAAGACTGTATCGATTTGTCTGCATGCATTTCTGCAGGTTTGTTAATTGAATAATATGCTTGATCGCTTATATTAAGTGATTTATAATAAGCATTTTGTTCTTGAACAACCGAGCTGAAGTTTTGAGCATTCAAACTTACAATCGAGATTAGCCACAAAAGCACCCAAATAGAAAAATGTTTCATCGTAATATTTTTTATTAGCAAGAGGGTTGATTACTCAAAGATAAAAATAATGCCGATATTATAAAGTCTCATTTATAACAGACCTGATATTCAAAAAATCAAAATATTTTCGTTTTGTCAAATAACAAAACCTTAACACTATGAAAATTAAATTTTCAGAAACAATAATTCCACCTGTTTTAGGAATATTGGCAGTCTTGTTAACAACAGTAATTTTCAATGTGATTTTTCGTAATGGCAATGCTTTCTGCGAACCAGACCACGGTTTTTTCAGAGTAATTATTCCAATTATTGCGCTTATTGCAATAACTATTCAATTTTTTATAACCATCCCTATTTGGCAAAAATATAACGACTCAAAGAAAATATTAGGAATGAGTCTAGTTTTATTTACAAGCCTACTTTGTTTTATTTCGGGTGTTGTTTTTGGATTTGTATTTTGGGAAAAATCCTATGGAGTAACTGAGTTGCTCTTACTTTCGTTAACTGGAATTGTAGCATTTTTAATTTACTGGATTGTGAATTTGCAGACATTAATTCGTATTAATAAGCAACTTTATAAGTAAAAAAACTTCGCAACTTACGCTAAACGCTTTGTAATTCCGGAAACATTTCGATTTGGTAATTGGCTTGCCTGAAGCAAGACCGAAGCATCTGCCATTAAAAACAATTGTTTTTTCGCTCTTGTAATCCCAGTGTAAATCAGCTCCCTAGACAGCCATGCACTATCCTTAACTTGAGGAATGATAAGTGCGACTCTTTCAAACTCAGAGCCTTGACTTTTATGAATAGTCATAGCAAAAACGGTTTCGAAATGCTGCAAAGCAGACGGATCGATAGGCTTTATTTGTCCATCGATCTCGAAATAAACCTTGAGTTGTTTTTGATCGTTATAACGAACGATGCCAATGTCGCCATTAAATAAATTTAGTTGATAATCGTTTTGAGTAATCATTACAGGCCGATGCTCATAAAAATATGCATTTGGATGAATTAAGCCTCTTTGCTTTAAATATTGTTCAATGGAAGCATTAAAATATTCAACACTAAATTCACCTTCGTGCGTAGGACACAAAACACGTATTTGCTGAAACAAAATTAAAGCCTCCTCAGGCTTTTCTGCTTTAATATATGCTTCGTAAAAAGGATAAAATAAATTAAAGTCAACTGAAGAATAAGTCTTTTTCCAAACTATAGCTTTATCGTTCATCAAATCCAAATCCATTAAATCGTTTATGTTCAACTGATTATTCAGCATTTTTGCACTTAATATGCCAATAGCACTTTTGCTATCGAAACGATAACTTTTTTGTAACTCAACAATGTGTTCCGTTAATATATTGAACGTTGAAGCACTATAAGAATTATCAAATTTGTATGGAGAAAGCTGATTGATCGATTCTAAAGTTGCTAAAGAGAATTTGTTTCTAGAAGCTTGTTCAGCCATACACATATCACCTAACAAACTACCGGCTTCAACAGCCGCCAACTGGTTTTGATCGCCTAAAAGAATCAAATGGCGATCGTCGGGAATAGCATCCATAAGTTTAGACATCAAGCTCACACCAATCATCGACGACTCATCAACAATAACCCAATCGTAAGGCAAAGGTTGAGTGGCATCATGCTTAAAGCGATGCGTTCCCTTTCTTGCCCCAAGTAAACGGTGAATCGTTGTGGATGGAATACTTTCGAAATGCTGTCGAGCATCGGCATTTAACCCCGAAAGCTGATTTGCAGCAACAATAAGCGACTCTTTTATTCGGACTGCGGCTTTACCGGTTGGAGCTGCTAAGGCAATTTTTAATTTAGGGTCGATAGAATATAAGATTCCTAATAATTTTGCTATAGTTGTTGTTTTTCCTGTACCCGGGCCTCCAGTGATGATTGAAAAATGATGTTGCAAAGCCATTAGAACTGCCACTAATTGCCAATCTGGTTCTTTAGATGAGGAGGAAAACCATGAACTCATCTTCTCATTTAAAACTAAATCATTAAGTATAGTAGATGGGCTTGCAGATTCAGAACTTATTAGATTCGAAATTTTATCTAGAATTGCAGTTTCGTATAAATAATAACGTTGCATGTACAAACATTCACCATTTTTTATAAAAGGCTTTGTTAAATCGTCAGCATTTCCAATCCATTTATTATTTAGCAATGCATCGATAGACGGGTCTTCGTGTGTTTCTAAAAGCGAGTCAATCGAAACACATATATGTCCTTCGAAAAGCTTTTCAGAGCATGAATATGCTACCTTCTGAATAATTGGGTCCTCAAAATAATTGGCAAAAACCAGATGTATGTCGATGTTTGAATTCATACTTTGTAAAAATAAAAAAGTTCGTGGTCATCGAAGGTGAAAAATCGAAATATATCTGTTTCAACATCTGATTAACAAAATGCTTATCTTTGAAAAAATTTACTTTACATGCAATCTAAGGAAGCCTTATTTGGCAAAACATATCAAGAAATAAAAGAGATCGTCAACGAACTTGGATTACCCGCATTTAATGCCAGTCAAATTTGCGATTGGCTTTATAAAAAAACAATTCGAGAGATTGATGAGATGAGCAATTTATCGAAAAAAACTAGAGAAATATTAAACTCAAAATATGTCTTAGGCTTGGTCGACTACCACAAGGTGCAAAGTTCAATCGATGGAACCAAAAAATATTTATTTCCTACCCACAAAGGCCATTTTATAGAGACGGCGATGATTCCCGACGACCCTCGTCATACTGTTTGCGTATCGACACAAATGGGTTGCAAAATGAATTGTTTATTTTGTGCCACCGGCAAACAAGGTTGGCAAGGCAATTTAACTGCCGGGGAAATCCTGAATCAATTCAGAAACATTCCTGAGTTTGAGCAAATGTCGAACATTGTGTATATGGGCATGGGAGAACCTCTCGATAATGTTGATGCGGTTCTTAAAAGTTTAGAGATTTTAACTTCTGACTGGGGTTATGCTTGGAGTCCCAAGCGAATTACCGTTTCTTCGGTAGGAGTTATTCCGGCTATGAAGCGTTTTTTAAACGAGAGCGATGCTCATTTAGCCATCAGCTTACATTCTCCTTTTGAAGAAGAACGACAAAAACTAATGCCCGTACAGAAAGCCTATCCTTTAAAACAAGTACTGGACGAAATACGCGCCTATACTTTTAACAGACAACGTCGCGTTTCTTTTGAGTACATCGTGTTCGAAGGATTGAACGACACAATGCAACATGCCGACGAGTTGGTTCGCATTCTGAATGGAATTCGATGCAGAGTTAACTTAATCCGCTTTCACGCTATTCCAGACGTCGATCTGAAAACAACCAACGAACAGAGACTGTTAGACTTTCAAAATAGACTTAAAGATAAAGGGATAACAACAACCATAAGAGCCTCGAGAGGACAAGATATATATGCTGCATGCGGTTTACTATCGACCAAAGCACTAAACAAAGCCCAATAACCCTTTAAGAAATTTTTAAAAAGAACTGTCTATTCCTCCCAATAATAGCCTATTTTTTTTATTTTTGATAATTGTCAATATCCCGAAAAAAACATGAGTGAATCCATACTTAAAGCATTAGTACAATTATTCGCTTTAATAGCACATTTCGATCACGAAGGCGTAACTGGTAGCGCTAGAGATATAGTTGCCTCATTTTTAAAAAATCAGTTTGGTCAAGCCCTAACCGACGAGTATATGGTCTTGTTCGATGAATATTTCGAAAAATACCAAGGCAACAAAGGCCGAAAGCGAATCTCGTCTAACTCTGTAAAGGTTTTAGCAATATGCTCTCAGATTAATGAAGAATTGAGACAAGAGCAAAAAATTCTCGTTTTACTTCAGCTTTTAGAATTCATTCATTTTGGAGGAGAAATTAACGAAACTGAACTTGAGTTTTTGGATACAGTAGCCGAAACATTTAACATTGAGGCTTCAGAATACGAAGATTGTAAATCGCTCATCCTTTCAGACGATATTGAATCGATACCGGGAAAAGAAAATATTCTGATTATCAATCAAAATAAAGAGCCTAAAGAAGCTCACACGGCTAAGCATCGATACCACGAAAACCTATCGGGAGAGTTGGTAATTTTACATATAAAAAGTACTAACACTTTCGTATTTGGCTATATTGGAGAAGATAACTTATTTCTAAATGGACAACCCATCACACCACACCGAGCTCATATCTTAGTGAAAGGGTCATCTATTCGAAGCCCGAAAATTTCGCCCATTTATTATAGCGACATTGCCGGAACATTTTTGCAAGACAGTTCGAAAGAATCGATACGTTTTGTGGCTTATAATCTGGAGTTTAGCTTTCCGAACAGCACCAATGGTTTGCATAATTTCAATTTCTGTGCCGAAGGTGGTGAGTTGATAGGCGTAATGGGTGGTTCCGGCGCAGGAAAGTCGACCTTATTAAATATCTTCAATGGCACTTTATCGCCAAAAAAAGGACAAGTTTTAATTAATGGTTACGATGTTTATAAAGAACCTCAAGAAATAGAGGGCGTGATAGGCTTTGTTCCACAAGACGATTTGCTTATCGAAGAGCTGACCGTTTTCCAAAATTTATATTACAATGCCAAGCTTTGTTTAAATAATTTCAGCGAGGAAGAGATTATTTCTGCCGTTGACAAGGTGTTGATCGATCTTGACCTTATTGAAATTAAAAGTTTAAAAGTTGGTTCTCCACTCAATAAATTTATTTCCGGCGGACAGCGTAAACGTTTAAACATTGCGTTAGAGTTGATTCGCGAGCCCTCAGTTTTATTTGTAGATGAGCCTACATCGGGTCTATCTTCTAACGACTCAGAAATGGTTATGGACTTACTCAAAGAGCAAACTTTGAAAGGGAAGCTAGCCATTATCAATATTCATCAGCCCAGCTCAGATATTTATAAGCTATTCGATAAGTTAATTGTGATGGACAAGGGTGGCCATCCCATTTATTACGGCAACCCGATCGATGCAATCACCTACTTTAAAAGAGCGTCGAATTACGTTAATGCTCACGAGAGTGAATGTACAACTTGCGGTAACGTAAATCCGGAACAAGTGCTACAGATTGTGGAATCGAGAGTTGTTGACGAATACGGTAAACTTACCACGAATCGTAAAACAGATGCTAAAGAATGGTACAAACTCTATAAAGAAGAATTGGAAAAACCTCTTGAAGAGCCGGAAAAACAGGCCTTACCGAGCAACTTCTTTAAAATTCCAAATGCATTTGTTCAGTTTAAAATATTCTCGCTTCGCGACATCAAATCGAAGCTTACCAACCGCCAATATTTACTTTTAACCTTTTTAGAAGCCCCCGTGTTAGCCGTTATTTTAGGCTATTTCACTAAATATATTGCCGACGATGAGTATTTGTTTATGTACAACGAAAACCTACCGGCTTATATTTTTATGGCTGTGGTTGTTGCCTTGTTTCTTGGTTTAACAGTAAGTGCAGAAGAGATAATTAAAGACCGAAAAATTTTACAAAGAGAAAAATTTTTAAACCTAAGCAGGGGTAGCTATATCAATTCGAAAGTTTTAATTCAGTTTTTTATATCTGCCGTTCAAACATTAAGTTTCGTTTTGGTGGGAAATCTAATTTTAGGCATCAAGGGATTAACCCTCGATTACTGGATGGTATTATTTGCTACATCGGCTTTTGCTAATATTTTAGGGCTGAATATTTCAGCTGCTCTCAACTCCGTAGTTACAATTTACATTTTAATACCTTTTATATTAGTTCCACAACTGCTCTTAAGTGGTGTTATTGTCAACTTCGATAAATTACATAAAAGTATTGCATCTCAGGTTTATGTGCCGTTTGTTGGCGATTTAATGACCTCCCGATGGGCTTATGAGGCTTTGGCTGTCAATCAGTTTATGAATAACAAATACGATAAAAACACCTATAATCTTGAGCAAAAAATAAGTGAATATCTCAATATATACAATGGAATAATTCCAGAGTTAGATAACATTATTACGTTCGCTAATAATAATTTCGATAAGCCTGAAGAGCAAGAAACAGTACGAGAAAAAATATTAATTTTAAGAAACGAAACCAACATTCTTGCTAATAAATCGAGAATACATCTTCCTAAAAAAGTGAATTTCGATATTAAAACATGGAATAAAGCCAATGGCGAAATACTGAGAGAATATTTGAACGAAGTAAAATCGCATTTCACCCAATTAAGATTTAAATTGTCCGATCAGTTAGATAGTAAAATCACTAAAATACAGAGAGATTTGGGTGGCTCTGATGAACTAAGAAAGTTAAAACATGATTATCACAACATCAATTTAAATGAACTGATGACTGCTAAAAATGAGTTAACTCGCATTAAAGAAGTCGATGACCGTTTGATTCAAAAAGTGGATATGATTTATAAAATCCCAGAAAGTAAAGTAGGTAGAGCACATCTTTACGCACCATACAAGGTTATAGGCACATTGAAGATTCCTACACCGCTTTTCAATACTATTTTTATTTGGATTACCATTTTAATCTTATATATTACGTTAAGATTCAATGTATTGAAACGACTATTATCAATTTTTGAAAGAAAATCTATTTAAACTCCAAAAATATGAAAGATAAGTTATTTAAAATTGGTGCAATATTATGGTACTTAACAGCCTTAGTAACCATTGGATTTGGATTGATGTACTTTTTTAGAAACGACATCATGCCATACCACTACGCATTTTTGCATACAGACCATGAGAGTCTGTACCAATTTAATGACCAAATTGTTCCTCTTATGCTTGCCTTTATGAAAATTATAGGTAGCTCATATGTTGGCATTGGAATCGGTATGATTTTATTAAATGCTTTTGGTGTAAAAAGAAAAGAACGTTGGGCTTGGTGGGCATTTTTTGCTAGTAGTTCGTTTCCGCTAATAACCACTTACATTATTACTCTAATTGTTTCGGCAAATATTGAAAGTGGTCCAAAGCCACCATCATACTTAGCTTTTGCATTAATTTTACTTTCTATTTTAGGCGCCGCACTTACTTTTAAATCGGTATTTGGAAGTAAATAATTTTTACAAATAATTATTTACTTTTCCTAAAAACCTTGAGTTAAACTTAAAGCCCAATTTAAAACTAAGATAGAAATTGTTAATACCAAGTTTGTATGGGTTCACTAATTAGCTTTATAATTATATTATCCGAGTTTGCATACCAAAATGTGTGTAATTGAAATCCCTGATGACCAATTCTTCAGATACTAAGCTATATCAATTAAAATTCTCTATTTAGCTTCGAAAGATCTCTCGAATGTATTATAGAGTTAATCACAATTAATAATATCGTAAATTACTGTTTCACTTATAGAAATTAACTGTTGCCCGATCAAAAGTTTCTAAATAATCTTGTTTATTTATATCCGAAACGTTTTCAAAAGTGATAAAAATCGATAAGTAAGATTTTATTTTTTGCTTAAAATAAATCCATCTTAGTTTTTTAGTTTGATGCAAAGTAATCCCCCAGTTGGCATTACTGATGGTATTTAAGCGGGCATCTAGCGTATCTAAAAAGGCGGTAAATAATTCGAAATCTTTTTTGAGATGGTTCGGAATAGACATTGCATATTTGTATAATTCCAAACTATAATAAGGCGTAATGCTTTTAACAAAATACCGATTTCTATCTTCTCCTTCGAACAACCAATTGGCAGCTCTTTCCATCATAATAAAATGAATATATTTTTCTTGCAAACTAGTTTCGGGGTATTGTAGTAATTGTTTCTTAATGTAACTTTTTAGGGTTTGTTTAGTAACGCCCGTTTTCGATTCAATTTCTTTATAATTTAAAATATGATGTTTCGAATAAATGTAATTAACAAGATCGTTCATACTAAAAATACTTCGTAAAGGTCGCAGATCAGGAAGCACTTTATCGCCTCCATCGCCCGTCCAAAATGCTTCGTATTGAGCAGGTATTTTTTTAAAAAATGGTATTAAAAAACACATATCTAAGCAGTTCTGTGCTTTTTTCATAGCTAACAAACAAGCTTCATCGTCCTTACTTGCCGGCACAAACCGATGAATATCTATCGGCACACTGAAGCGCTCTGCTAGTTTTAAACTTACTTGAACATCGGCTTGATGGGGTTCATTGGAAATTTCGTAGCAGCTACACTTTATCTTTTGCCCTAAACGATTAAACCCGGCTAAAATGGCTCTTGAGTCTAGCCCTCCGCTTATCGAAAGGGTTTGGGTAGTCGTGGATATTTTTACTTTTAGCGTTTCCAGAAATAATTTTACTAACTGATTTGCCGCTGTTTCAACTGACTTAATGTTATAATTATACCTGTCGAAGCGATGCATAACTATTCGATTTACCGATAAAACACCCGAGGTATTTGCATGCAATACGCTTCCTGCTAGTAATTTTTTACATGAATTGAACATGGTGTGTTCTCCAATGGTAAAACCCAGCATTAAAAACATAGCAGTATCTAGTGCCGAAGCTTTCAAACGAGCTTGATCTATTAACCAGCCATATTCCCGACTGATAATTAATTTCTCTCTTTCAGTAGTATAATATAAAGGAAGCCTACCAAGATAATCGTTAAATATTAGTAGCTCGCCGTTGTTGAGATTAATGATATAAACCAAAAACTCGCCAACCGTATTTTCGACAAACGTTAGCAATGCTTCTTGATTTTTTTGAATAAAATAATCAAATGCAATTTGTTGGAGTTTAACCTTCAGTACTTCAATTTCAACAGCCAAATCGCCTTCAACTAAGAATAAGAAACCTTCAGATTGCCATTTTAAAACAGGGTACGCTTCTGGCGAAAATTGAACAATTTTATATTTCGACGCCTCACACACATTAAGATTGTAATGTTTGAAGAAAGAATGAATTGAATTAAAATCCAATTCCCCTAAACTTGATGGATAAATTGTTATTCCCGGCATTTATCTTTCGTAAACAATCGATAAATCTTATAAACAAGGTAAGCTATGAAACTGCCTAAGATTGCTCCTCCTATAATATCGGCAGGATAATGCACTCCTAAATAGATACGGCTGTAAGAAACCAATAGAGCCCAAAACATTAGCGAAATCCAAACCCATTTTCTTTTTAAAACAAGTGCACTGAAAACGGCAAAAGCAAATGAATTGGCTGCATGTGAAGAAACAAAGCCATATTGCCCGCCACAATGTTGATTGACCAAATGAACTATTGATTGAATTTCGAGATTATGGCAAGGTCTGAATCTTAAGAAAACCTCTTTAAATAAATGAACAGATATTAAATCGGCAAGAGCGATAGAAATTACAGTGCCTAAAATAATCCAAATCGATTGCTTTTTATGGCTAACAATCCAAAACAGAAGAAAACCTAAATACAATGGTATCCAAGTCCACTTATAAGATACCCAAAACATCAAATGGTCGAACAGGTTGTTGTGCAAACTATTGAGAAATAAAAACAACTGTTGGTCAATATGTTCGATTGATTCGAGCAAATTTAGAATATTTCCTTAATCGTTTTTATTTTTGCCCAAATTTTGTCTTTCAGTTCTTGTAAACCCATTTGAGCTACCGACGAAATAAACACATAGTCAACTTTAGGCAATTGCAGTTTCATTTCCTCTATCAACTCATCGTCCAGCATATCCGACTTAGTGATGGCCAACAAACGTTGTTTATCGAGCAATTCCGGATTAAATTTTTCCAACTCGCTGAGTAAAATTTGATATTCTTTGTTAAGGTCTTCAGTATCGGCCGGAATAAGAAACAACAGCATAGCATTGCGTTCGATATGTCTTAAAAAACGATGACCTATACCCTTACCTTCTGCAGCTCCTTCTATAATACCAGGAATATCGGCCATTACAAAGGACTGAAAATCGCGATAATTGACGATACCCAAATTTGGAACTAGAGTGGTAAAAGCATAATTTGCAATTTTAGGTTTAGCTGCCGTAATAACCGATAACAAAGTCGATTTACCGGCATTAGGAAATCCTACCAAACCCACATCGGCTAGAACTTTAAGTTCCAGTATATTCCATCCTTCGCTGCCTTCCTCACCTGGTTGTGCGTATCGTGGTGTTTGGTTGGTCGGACTCTTAAAATTGGCATTGCCTAAACCGCCTTTTCCTCCCTGACGTAGTATTCGTTCTTCGCCATCATCGACAATTTCGAACAACACTTCGCCTGTTTCCTCATCTTTTGCAATTGTACCAAGAGGAACGTCCAAAATAACATCGCTACCATCGGCACCAGTGCTCAAATTTTTACTACCAGCTCCACCATGCTCGGCTTTAACATGTTTCTGATAACGCAAATGCAATAATGTCCACATTTGAGCATTTCCACGAAGAATAACATGTCCTCCTCTACCGCCATCGCCACCATCGGGGCCACCTTTGGCTACATATTTGGCTCTATGCAAATGCGTTGAGCCGGCGCCACCATTACCCGATTTGGTGTATATTTTAACGTAATCTACAAAATTAGTTTCTGCCATTTTCTTTGTTGAGTTTATTCAACAATCTTATAAATATCTCTTAAATTTCTTCCATAGCCATCGTAATCGAGGCCATATCCTAAAATAAAATCGTTAGGAATCTCGAAGCAAGTATAATCAATAGGATAATCTTTCTGATAAGCACCAGGCTTAAACAAAAGTGTTACTATTTTAATAGACTTTGGCTCATACCCATTCAGCTGTTTAATGATGTTTTCTAGTGTATGACCGGTATCAACAATATCTTCGATAACAACAACTGTCTTATCTTTAATATCTTCATTAATTCCTATCAAGCGTTTTATTTTGCCTGTAGAGCTTGTGCCTTCGTATGACGCAAGCTTTAAAAATGTAATCTGACTATCTACAACGATATCTTTATATAAGTCGGAAGCAAACATGAAAGAGCCGTTCAAGATACCCATAAAAATAGGATCTTGCCCCTCTAAATCTCTATTAATTTCATCGGCAACGCGTTTAACTTGTTCCAAAATTTTTTCTTCGGACAGATAAATTGAAAACGATTTATCTAAAACTTGAACTGTTTTCATAAGCTATTGTTTAGGTACCCGAAGATATTCTCTCCAAATACGATTGTAATATTAAAGTAGCACTTACAGTATCGATGAGTGCTTTGTTTTGTCTTGTTTTTTTTGAAGTTCCCGATTCAATTAATGATTGACTTGCTATAACCGATGTATATCGTTCGTCTTCAAAAGCAATTTCCAAATTTGGATATTTCCTTTTTAATCCTTTTACAAACGGATGAATGTATTGCATCGACTCCGATTCTTGACCATCTTTATGGGTAGCATATCCAACAACGATGGTTGAAATCTCATGTTTTGCTATTTGTTGATCTATAAATTTCCAGACATCTTGTACCAAAACTGTTTCCAAAGGATTAGCAATCATGCACATAGAATCGCTTATGGCAAATCCTACTCGTTTCTTTCCGTAATCGACAGCTAACACTCGGCTCATTCTACAAAGGTATAAATTATATGAAAATCAATTTATTGATTAAATATTATTAACAGCGGTTCTTAATCGTTGAATACTTTCATCTTTGCCGAGAATCACCATCATTTGTTTTAAATCGGGACCAATTGCATCGCCGGTCATAGCTAAACGAACAGCATTCATTAGTTTACCCATCCCTGCTTCTTTTTCTTGCAACAATGCTTCCACCGCATGATGAATCGACTCGACATCGAATTTATCCAAAGCTTCAAACTTTTCTACTAACAGACTGATCAACTCCGGCACATCGCCTTTCCATCGTTTATCGACCACTTTTTCGTTGTAATTCGTCGGTGCTTCGAAGAAGAAAAACGTTTGATCCCATAACTCATGAACGAAATGCACACGATCTTTAACCATTTCTATTATTTCGGGTAACGATTCAGGATTGAAATCTACTTTTTTATCTTTTAGGAAAGGTGTAAATAATTGAGAGAGTTCTTCACTTGAGGTTTCTCTTAAATATTGTTGATTAAACCATTTGGCTTTATCGGGATCGAATTTGGAACCCGATTTACCAACGCGCTCCAAACTAAAAATATTTGACAATTCTTCCAACGAAAAAATCTCTTGATCGGTTCCAGAGCTCCAACCCAATAACGCTAACATATTTACGACTGCTTTTGGGAAGTATCCATCTTCGCGATATCCTTTCGAAATTTCGCCATTAGGAGATTGCCATTCCAACGGAAACACTGGAAATCCCATTTT
Source organism: Bacteroidales bacterium (assembly GCA_016936665.1). Classification (GTDB taxonomy): domain Bacteria; phylum Bacteroidota; class Bacteroidia; order Bacteroidales; family JAFGXI01; genus JAFGXI01. The sequence goes on along the minus strand of JAFGXI010000030.1, from coordinate 35,251 downwards.
ATCGCCATCGCGTTTGCTTAGTTTCCCATTGCCCGTTGGTTTTAAGATTAATGGAAGGTGTGCAAATGCCGGCTGAACATCGCTCCAACCTAATGCTTTATACAACATCACGTGTAGCGGTAAACTTGGCAACCATTCTTCTCCACGAATCACATGAGAAATCTTCATAAGATAATCGTCGACGACGTTGGCTAAATGATAGGTTGGCAAACCATCGGATTTAAATAAGACCTTATCGTCGAGTTCTTTTGTATTCATTTTTACTTCGCCACGAATTATATCAAGCATTTCGACCACTTGGTCTTCGGGCATTTTAAAACGAATAACATAAGGTTCTCCAGCAGCAATTTTAGCATCAACTTCATCTTTAGATAATACCAAAGAGTTATTTAAAGTTTGACGGGTCTTGAAATTATAGATAAAAGTCTCTTTATTCTCTTCGGCCTTAACTCGTAATTCGGATAGCGATTCTGGGGTATCGAATGCATAATAGGCCCAGCCACTGTCGATTAACTGATTGGCATAAGGTTTATACACCCCTCGCTCCGACTGTCGATATGGCCCATACTCTCCTCCAATACCTTGGCCTTCGGTAGGACTAATGCCCAACCATTTTAGCGATTCTACAATATAATCTTCTGCACCTGGAACAAAACGTGTTTGGTCGGTGTCTTCGATTCGAAGTATAAATGTTCCGTTATTCTTTTTAGCAAATAAATAATTAAATAAAGCTGTTCTTACTCCACCAATATGCAAAGGGCCTGTTGGACTTGGAGCAAAACGTACGCGAACGTCTCTGTTCATCATGTTATTCGTATTCGTTAAATTTTTGCAAAGATAGAAAGAAATGATGAATGACTATTGATTATTAATTATTGATAATTAATGGATAAATATCAAGTACAAATAGTAGAGGGTTAGATTTGTTGAGTAAAACAATTTAATGGTTTGATTTAGAAAATTATTGTAATACAAAAAAAAGGCTATTCGAATTTAGAATAGCCTTTTAAGTTTATTATAAGTGTTTTAGTATTTATCTGGTACAATTTTAACCGATCTTGGGTTAAGGCAAAGAATTGGAACATCGCATTCGTATTTATCTGCAATCTTCATAAAGTCTTTGAAATTATAGGTCATCATAAAAATTAAATCGCCTTGTATTTCTTTTGTAAAACTAGCGATAGCATCATTAAATTTCATTTCTCGTTTAGCTGTTCTTACACCATAAACCACTCCTTTCGAATCTAGCAATTGTTTAGTGAAGAATATATTATTCTTCATCAGCTTGTTCTTGGAATTACTGTTAATGAAAGGTTTGATAATGTTAATGCTTGAGTTGAAAAATTTCGAAAGGAAAACGACCCAATTTAATTGTACCCTGTTTTCTTCGTAATGATCTATAGGTACGATAATGTCGTTTATAGAATTGTTTGTTGGAGCACTTCTTACAAGATAAAATGGAACCTCGCTTCCAATTATTACTTTAATTGCTCTTTTGCTATTGTGCAAAGGCATTACAACCAATGGAGCATGAATTTCTTTAGAGTATAGATTAATAGTTTTGAAGATATCTCCTCTTAGGCATTTAGTGTTTGGTTTAAAGTTGTATAAGTTTTCCATTCTTTCCGCATCGGTAGCAAGTTTGGCTTCTGCTTCAGGTATTTCATTATCTTTTCCAACAACATGTAACAGAACAATAGGCTGTTTTAAAATATTGTACAAAATAAGTGCATGACGAAATGAAGCCTCTGCTTTTTCGGAAAAATCCCAAGGAACTACAATTGCTTTTTCCATAATTTATAAATTAAAGGGTATGTCTAATTGGTTAAAAGTACAACGAAAATTTTTATTATTGTATAAAATCGCTAGCAATTTTCGATTTTTCCAATTTCTTCTCGGCGTATTGGCGAGAAATATTGAGCTCTTTTGCTTTTTGAGAGGGTAAATCGTACATGGCATCAATCATGATAGCTTCACAAATCGATCTTAATCCACGGGCCCCTAGTTTATAATCTACAGCTATATCAACAATTAAATCTAAGGCCGACTCATCGAATGTTAATTTGATGCCATCAATTTCGAAGAGTCTTATGTATTGTTTAATAAGTGCATTTTTAGGTTCTGTAAGAATGCTTCTTAATACTTCTTTGTTTAATTTTTCAAGATGAGTTAATACAGGTAAACGACCGATAATTTCAGGAATTAGGCCAAACGCTTTTAAATCTTGCGGAGCAATATATTGTAAGAAGTCATCTTTGTCGATATGAGAATGGGCATCTTGGGCTCCAAATCCCATAATTTTTGTGTTTAAACGATTTGCTATCTTCTTTTCAATTCCATCGAAAGCTCCACCTGCAATAAACAATATATTTTGTGTATTTACAGGAATTGTTTTTTGATCGGGGTGTTTACGCCCACCTTGTGGAGGAACATTTACGATAGAGCCTTCCAATAATTTAAGTAAACCTTGTTGCACCCCTTCGCCAGAAACATCTCTGGTTATAGATGGGTTATCGCTCTTACGTGCAATTTTATCTATTTCGTCGATAAAGATAATTCCTTTTTCGGCTGCTTCAACATCGTAATCTGCTGCTTGAAGTAGTTTTGTCAACAAACTCTCAACGTCTTCGCCAACATAGCCAGCTTCTGTCATCACAGTGGCATCAACAATTGCAAATGGTACGTGCAGAAACTTAGCAATGGTTTTTGCCAGTAGCGTTTTACCTGTTCCTGTTTCGCCAACCAGAATGATATTGGATTTTTCTATCTCAACATCATCATTTTTACTTTTCTGAAGGATTCTTTTGTAATGATTATAAACAGCAACAGAAAGAAATTTTTTAGCAACGTCTTGCCCAATGATATATTGATCCAGAAACGTTTTTATTTCTATGGGTTTTTTGAGCTCAATACTATTTGTATCGAATTTTGATACAGAGTTTTCTTTAATAATATCATTGGCCTGAGAAATACACGACTCACAAATAAATCCGGAAATTCCTCGTAATAAAATCTCTACATCTTTTTCTTCTCTACCACAAAATGAGCATTTATCCATAGGGCATTTTGTTTGAACTGATTATTTGGTCTTACGTTCTAAAATTTCATCGATCATGCCATATTCTTTGGCTTCTTGAGCAATCATCCAGTAATCTCTGTCGGAGTCTTTTTCAATTTTCTTTAGGGTATTTCCGGAATGTTTTGCTATTATCTCGTACAACTCTTTTTTGAGTTTTTGAATTTCTCGAGCTGTAATTTCGATGTCAGAAGCTTGGCCAGATGCACCTCCCATAGGTTGATGTATCATGATTCTGGAATGAGGCAGTGCAGATCTCTTTCCTTTACTTCCTGCTGTTAACAATACTGCGGCCATAGAAGCAGCCATACCTGTACAAATTGTTGCCACATCGGGTGTAATGTACTGCATAGTATCGTATATGCCCAAGCCGGCATGCACAGAACCTCCGGGAGAATTGAAGTATATCTGAATATCTTTACTTGGATCGGATGATTCTAAAAACAACAGCTGTGCTTGAATAATATTTGCCACATAGTCGTCGATAGGTAAACCTAAGAATATAATTCTGTCCATCATTAACCTAGAAAACACATCCATCGAAGCAATGTTTAGGTGTCTTTCTTCAATGATGGTTGGCGAGATATAATTGTTAAGTACAGAAGTGTATTTTTCATAGCTCAAACTACTTATCCCGTGATCAAGTCTGGCATATTTTTTAAAATCATCGTTAAAGTTCATAGGGCTTATTTTTCAAAAAATTTATTGAATTCTTCGTAAGTAATAGATGTTTCTTCAACTTTAACAGCATCTTTAACATATTCTACTACTTTATTTTCTAGATTTTGTTCTACTATCTTTTGGCGTTCTTCTTTTTTCTGAAGAATTTCTTTTGCAAAACTCTCAAGATATTCGTCAGGAATACTTATCGAACCATACATTTGGAATTGAGCTCTAGTATATTCTTTAGCAACTGCTAGTAATTCTTCTTCTTTTACTTCGATGTTTTGGTCTTTAATAATTCTTCCTTTTATTAATTGCCATTTCATATCTTCCTGAAAATAAGAATACTCATTATCAAGTCTTTCTTGAGTAATATCTTCGTTCGTAGCAACTAACCATCTTTTCAAGAACTCATCTGGTAATTCGAAAATTGTTTTTGAGATTAACTTTTCTTTGGCATCGATATGAAATTTGTACTCAGCATCTTTTACTAAATTTTCTTTAGCTCTTTCGATGATTTTATTTTTAAAGTCTTCTTCTGTTTTAACTTCATCTTTTCCGAAAACTTTGTCGAAAAGCTCTTGGTTTAGCTCTGCGTCTTGGTATTCTGTAATGCTTATGATAGTAAATTCGAAAGTATTTTCTATACTTGACAAAGCGTTATCATCAATCGATAACATCGATTTTAAATCGGTATCATTTTCAAAAACTGCTTTGATATCTTTAATTTGAACAGTATCTCCTCTCTTTTTTCCTACGAAAAGATCTTTTGATTTTTTGTTTTTAAGCGAGCTAATTAAAAATACTGCGTCTTCTTTTACAACACCATCTTCTTTGCTTTCGGTAAAAGTACCTTTTAAAAGGTCTTTTTCGCCGGCTTCTTCTTTTTCGATGTGAGATCCAAATTGATTTTTATAACTGTCGATGTATTTATTGATAAGGTCGTCGCCGGGTTCAATTTCGTAAAAATTTATTTTATCTCTTTTCGATAATTTTACTTCGAACTCTGGAGAAACAGCAATATCAAAAGCAAACTCAAAAGTTTCGTCTTTTTCCCAGTCAATATCTTTCTGAATCTCTTTATTTGGAAGAGGCTCACCGAGAATATCTAATTTTTCTTTGTAGATATATTGATAAAGCTCGTGAGACACTTTTTTGTTAATTTCGTCGACTAATACAGCTGTACCGTACATTTTTTTAACCATTCCCATAGGTACTTTTCCAACTCTAAAACCAGGAATGTTAGCTTTTTTACGATAATCGCGTAGCACTTTTTCAACGTCTTCACTATAATCTTCTTTGCCTAATGTTAACACTAAAGTAGAATTTAGTGCATCGATGTCATTTTTATTTATTTTCATGTCTCTGCTTTCTTTATAAGCTCAAATTGTTCAGTATACAAAATAAAAAACCGCTTATCCATTATTGCTGGTAAGCGGCTTAGTGCGGATGAAGGGACTCGAACCCCCACGCCTTACGGCACTAGATCCTAAGTCTAGCGCGGCTACCAATTACGCCACATCCGCTCATTGGTAAAAATTGCGGTGCAAAGTTAAATAAAAATTTACATATATATTTAAACAAAGTTCAATTTTATTTACAAGATATTAAAAAATTAATTGTATTTTGACCGCCTAAATCCTTATATATAGATGCACTAATAAAGAATTATGAAAAATTCATTCGTATTCTCGTTGATTTTATTGTTAGTGAGTTCGTTTACTCACGCCCAAGATGTAACCAATAAAACTGCAGTAGCAGATAGTAATAAAGTAAAGTGGGAAGCTGCCTTAGTACAAGAAGAAGAACTTAAGAAAAAAGAAGATACCATCGTGAATGTAACTTGGGCTGATCGTATTGTAAAATATTCTTCGGAATATGACAAAATTAACCATTCTGCTCAGCAAGTATTGGGTAAACCAAATGTAATGCCTACAGGTGGTGATGCAAAAACAGCTTGGTGCGTTAAGGAAAAAAAAGGAATTGAAGCAGAAGGCGATGCTTTTATTATTGTCGGTTATTCTAAACCTCAAATAATACAACAGGTCGTGGTAGCAGAAAATTATAATCCCGGAGCCATCAAAACAATTTCAATCATTTCAGACGATGGTACTGAAGAAACGATTTACCAATCAACACCACAAGCTATAGGAAAGCCTTCTCGAATTTTAAGTGTCTTTTTAAATCAGCCTAGTGCGTTTTATGTTTCGCAAGTTAAAGTGGTATTAGAGCCAAATGCTGTTGATGGACAAAATCAGATTGACGCAATTGGTATCAGTGATTCGAAAGACTCGGTAAAAGTTTATATCAATACTATTCCTAAATTGAAGTTTCATTCAGAACCGGAAAGCTTAGGTGATGGAATAAATTCTGTTTATGATGAAGTTGCTCCTATGATTTCTCCGGATGGAAAGCGAGTCTATTTTGATAGAAAATTTCATCCGGATAATGTCGGAACACATAAAGACGAAGATGATATTTGGTATTCCGACTTAAGCAAAGACAAAGTATGGCAAAAAGCTGTAAATATAGGGCAACCTTTAAATAATCAATACAATAATTTTGTACAGTCGATTACCCCAGATGGCAACGCGTTACTTTTAGGAAATATTTACAAAGAGTCGGGCGACATGTACCCCGGCGTTTCTTTAACATACAGAACAAGAACAGGTTGGGCGTTTCCCGAAAAACAAAACATTGCCGATTTTTACAATAACAGCCCATATGCAAGTTACTTTTTATCGAACGATGGTCGCTTTTTACTCATGTCTATCGAACGCAAAGACGGTAAAGGAGAACTCGACTTATACGTTTCTTTTAGAAAAGATGATAATCAATGGGAAGCCCCAATTAATTTAGGTTCGGTTGTAAATACCATTGCTAACGACTACAGCCCGTTTTTAGCTGCCGATGGGGTTACTTTATATTTTTCATCCGAAGGGCACCCCGGATATGGAAAAGCAGATATATTTATGACAACACGCTTAGACGATACGTGGCAAAATTGGACTGAACCACAAAACTTAGGCAATGTAGTAAATAGCTCGGAAACAGATTCGAAATATAACATTCCTGCATCAGGGAATTATGCATATTTCTCATCAACAAACAATTCGAAAGGGAAAAACGATATTTTCAAAATTGAATTGCCTAAAATAGCTCAACCAAAACCTGTAGTACTAATTTCTGGAGTAGTACGTAACAACAAAACCAACGAGCCAATTGATGCTAGAATTATAGTAGAAGAGTTGCCCGACGGGAAAGAAGTTGCTATTGCTCGTACCGATCCTAAAACCGGTGAATTTAAAATTATATTACCCGCAGGTAAAAAATATGGTTTTAGAGCTATTGGCTTAGGATTCTTCGAAATAAACAAAAACATCGACCTTACTAATATCGACGAATATACCGAAATTGAAGATGAACTCATGACATTATCTCCAATCGAGGTAGGACAAGTTGTGCGTTTAAATAATATTTTCTTTGAAACAGGAAAAGCAACATTAAAGAAAGAGTCGTTCCTCGAACTTGATCGAACCATTAGTTTTTTAAATAACAATCCGGATTTAGTAATCGAAATATCCGGACATACCGACGATGTTGGATCTGAATCTTTCAACCAAAAATTATCTCAGGCTAGAGCTCAGTCTGTTGCCGATTATTTAATCCAACATGGTATTGCCAGTTCAAGGCTTAAAGTAGTCGGGTATGGCGAGTTACAACCTATTTCGTTTAACAACGATGAAGAAGGTCGAAAAAATAACAGACGTGTAGAATTTAAAGTTTTAAAGAATTGATGAATCCTTGTTTTTTTTGACTTAGATATTTGCTTTTTCGATTTTATGATTGGAATATATGTACGTTAATGTAATTGCAAAAATAACTGACATTACACCCAGTACAGAATCTACATAAGTTGGCGTTGTTAAGGCCAGTCGAATTAAAACGGTAGCAAAAGCAAAACCGGAGTTTCTAAATAATACTATATACGAAAAGCTATATCTAAGACTCACTAATACAATAAATACATCGGAAAAAATCAAGACGGTATAAAACTTACTGAAAAAGTCTGTTGTTTCTTTGTGTCCTAAAAACCAAAGCACACTATCAAATGCTAAAAAAGCAAAAACTATAATTAATACCAACGAGAGCACTTTTTTAATGGCTATAAATCGATTCTGTTGTTCTGCATTATCTGTGAATTGTCTGTGCTTTTGAAGTTTCTTAATAATAAGAATGCCTCCAAAAATAAATAAGGCACCAAATGCATCGGAAAGCATATGATATACATTATCCGAAATATTTGGCCATTGCAGAGGCTCTTCCATATATTTGAACTCTTTAAAAGCTTGTCTAAGCAAAATCAGCGACAATATCTCGAATTGCTTAATCATAGAACCCCCAAACGATTTTGGTAACACAAAAACTAAACTCTGAACCTCGAAAAACAAAAGTAGAACAAAGGCAACTTCTAACGCTTCGAAATGATTTGTTGGAATAATTAATGAAATGCTATTGGGTAACCACCCTAAAATATTAAGGTGAATGGTTAATAAAGAGACAAGATAACTTATTACAATTATTGAACCTATAAAACGATTGTTAGAAGAAGACTCCCACACACTTTCTATAAAATCGAATAACTTCGATATTTTTAAAATTAAATTTCGCACATTGATATTTTTAAGTTTTGAATAGCAAAATTAAGTAATAAAGGTCTTAAATTACAAATTTGTCTTTCTTTAACGGTTAAAAATTCTAAATGTTTAATATCTCTTAGTATTTCTTATTTATGTTTATCTTTGTGCCCTCAAATTAACACTTTTTGTATTAGTGTATTAAACAATTTAAAAATGATAAACATTACATTTCCAGATGGTGCTATAAAATCTTACGAATCGGGAGTTACTGGTTTAGACATAGCACAAAGCATCAGTCATAAATTAGCAAAAGAAGTAGTGTCCGTTAAAGTAGATGATCAGGTGTGGGACGCTCACAGGCCAATAGTTAAAGATGCTAAAATTCAACTTTTCACATTCGATGACAGAGAAGGTAAAGATGCTTTTTGGCACTCTTCCGCACATATAATGGCAGAGGCTCTCGAGTTCTTTTACCCGGGAATTAAATTAGGTATTGGGCCAACTGTAGAAAACGGCTTTTATTATGATGTCGATTTACCCGAAGGAGCAACATTGACAGATGCTGATTTTAAGAAAATTGAAGATAAAATTTTAGAACTATCGCGTCAAAATAATCCTTTTATTAGAACAGAAGTATCTAAAGAGCAAGCTTTAAAAACATTTACCGACAAAGGCGATGAATATAAGCTTGAATTAATTAAAGATTTAGAAGACGGGACTATTACATTTTACCAACAAGGTCAATTTACCGACTTATGTCGAGGTCCACACATACCAAATACAGCCTATATTAAAGCCGCTAAAATATTAAACATCGCCGGTGCGTATTGGCGTGGCAATGAAAAGAATAAACAATTAACACGTGTTTATGGCATCACTTTCCCTAAACAAAAGATGCTTAGCGAATATCTCGAACAACTCGAAGAGGCTAAAAAAAGAGATCATAGAAAATTAGGTAAAGAGTTAGATTTATTTACTTTCTCTTCGCGAGTAGGTATGGGATTGCCTATGTGGATGCCACGTGGAGCACAACTTAGAGAACGTTTAGAAAACTTCTTAAAAAAAGTACAAAAAGATTTCGGTTATTTACCGGTAATCACCCCTCATATCGGTAACAAAGATCTATATGTTACTTCAGGGCACTATGCCAAATATGGAGCCGATTCTTTTCAAGCGATACACACCCCTCAAGAAGGTGAAGAGTATTTACTAAAACCAATGAATTGCCCTCATCACTGCGAGATTTTTAAAGCAAGACCGCGTTCATATAAAGATTTGCCAATACGTTTTGCAGAATTTGGAACAGTTTACCGTTACGAGCAATCCGGCGAATTACACGGTTTAACTAGAGTTAGAGGATTTACTCAAGACGATGCGCATATTTTCTGTCGACCGGATCAATTAAAAGAAGAATTTTTAAAAGTGATGGACATTGTGCTATATATCTTTAGAGTACTGAAATTTGAAGATTTTTCAACCCAAATTTCTCTTAGAGATAAAGATGATAGAAGCAAATATATTGGGTCTGAAGAAAATTGGGAAAAAGCCGAAAGTGCAATTGTAGAAGCCGTTAACGAAAAAGGCATTGAAGCTGTTGCCGAATATGGCGAAGCCGCATTTTACGGGCCAAAACTCGATTTTATGGTCAAAGATGCCTTGGGCAGAAAGTGGCAGTTGGGAACCATACAAGTCGATTATAACCTACCTGAACGTTTCGAGTTAGAATACAAAGGCGCAGATAACAGTATGCACCGCCCTGTTATGATTCATAGAGCCCCATTTGGGTCGATGGAACGATTTGTTGCTGTTTTAATAGAACACACTGCCGGTAAATTCCCATTGTGGTTAACTCCGGAGCAATGTGTTGTTTTACCAATCAGCGAGAAATATAACGAATATGCAAAAAAAGTTTCAAATTTGCTTGAAAATTACGATATTCGCAGTTTCGTTGACGAAAGGAATGAAAAAATAGGTAAAAAGATCAGAGACAATGAGTTAATGAGAATTCCATACCTGATAATTGTGGGCGAAAAAGAAGAAAATGACCAGACCATTGCCGTTAGAAAGCAAGGAGAAGGTGATTTAGGCGTGATGAGCGCAGAGTCGTTTGCAAAAATGGTTCAGGAAGAGATAGATAAAGTTTTAGTTTTTAACCAAATATAGTAATACTTGGCAATAGGAAAAAGAAGAGGTGGATTTAATGCTCCAAAAGATGATGGAATTAGATTCAGAAAAAACGAGGAAATTAGAGTCCCCAACGTAAGAGTTGTTGGTGAGGAAGTCGAGTCTCAAGTGATGTCTCTTAGAGAGGCTTTAAACCTGGCTTCAGAACTAGGGGTTGATTTAGTCGAAATTTCACCTAAAGCAGATCCACCGGTATGTAAATTGGTCGATTACCAAAAGCATATCTATCAACAAAAGAGAAAACAAAAGGAAATCAAAGCCAATTCGGTAAAAACAGTGGTTAAAGAAATTCGTTTTGGCCCCAACACCGATGAGCACGATTATAACTTCAAGCTAAAACATGCTGAAAACTTCCTTAAAGAAGGATCGAAAGTTAAGGCTTTCGTGTTTTTCAAGGGTAGAAGTATTGTTTTTAAAGAGCAAGGCGAAATTTTGCTTTTAAGATTTGCTCAGGATTTGGAAGAGCTCGGAAAAGTGGAAGCCATGCCTAAGCTCGAAGGAAAAAGAATGATAATGATGTTAGCTCCTAAAGCTAGCAAGAAGAAATAAGAATAGACTATATTAATAACATTAAGTAATGCCAAAAACAAAGACAAAATCCAGTGCTAAAAAACGTTTTAAGCTCACTGGTACGGGAAAGATTAAAAGAAAGCATGCTTACAAAAGTCATATTTTGACTAAAAAATCGAAAAAACGTAAAAGAAATTTAACGCATTTCGGTCAAGTACATGAAGCAGATGCAAACAACATTAAGTTGTGTTTAAATCTAAAGTAATCTTTTAATCGAGAGAACATTAAATAAAGTAATTAACTAGATGTGCATTAGCTAATTAAGTTCTGAATAAAATCAGACGCTAAGCAGTCGAAAAAGTAAAAATTATGCCAAGATCAGTCAACGTAGTGGCCGCAAGAGCCCGCAGAAAACGATTAATGAAGCAGACTAGAGGTTACTTTCTATCAAGAAGTAATGTTTGGACTGTTGCCAAAAACGCACGCGAGAAAGCATTAGTATATGCTTACAGAGATCGTCGCGTTAAGAAAAGAAATTTCCGTGCATTATGGATTCAGCGTATTAATGCTGCCGTAAGAATGCAAGGCTTGTCTTATTCTCAATTTATGGGAATGATTCATAAAAGTGGAGTAGAGTTGAATCGTAAAGTTTTAGCCGACTTAGCGATGAATAATCCTACTGCTTTCGAAGCCATCGTGAAACAAGTAAAAAAATAATTACTAATATAATAGTCTATTCTTAAGAGCTTTACACAATGTGTAAAGCTCTTTTGTTTTACAAACGCATCTATCAAATACCAGAAATCAATAAAAAAAACAACTATACTGATAAATTTAAATTTTATATTTATAAAATTGGAACACTAGTTATGCATGGGTTATAATAAGTAGTCATGTCCATATGATTATCGGAAATAGAGATAAAAACATGCACGATATTGTACGGGAGATATCTTATAGTTAAACCAATCAAGAACGGTATTGGTTTTATCGCAATAAAATATGACTATAGCCAAATATCAAAATACTTATATGTTTTTAAATATTTTATAAGATTAAAAAATCTTATAATTTAGGAGCTATAATCTATTAAACTATAAAATTTTAAGATATGAAAGTAACAATTGTTGGTGCCGGTGCAGTGGGAGCAAGCTGTGCAGAATACATTGCCATTAAAGATTTTTGTGATGAAGTCGTTTTAATCGACATTAAAGAGGGTTTTGCCGAAGGTAAAGCTATGGATCTAATGCAAACAGCATCGTTGAACGGTTTCGATTCAAAAATTACAGGAACTACCGGAGATTACTCCAAAACAGCAAACAGCGACATCGCTGTTATAACCAGTGGTATTCCTCGTAAACCGGGAATGACTCGTGAAGAATTAATTGGTATCAATGCCGGTATTGTTAAAAACGTATCGGAAAGTCTTATCAAATATTCTCCAAACGTTACTTTAATAGTAGTAAGTAACCCTATGGATACCATGACATACTTAGCGGCTAAATCTACAGGATTACCTAAAAACCGAGTAATTGGTATGGGTGGAGCTTTAGACAGCGCTCGTTTCAAATACCGTTTAGCCGAGGCTATGGATTGCCCTCAATCGGAGTTAAATGCAATGGTAATTGGCGGACATAGCGATACAGGTATGGTGCCTTTAATCGAAAAAGCAACTCGCAACAGTATTCCTGTACGTCATTTCTTATCTACAGAAAAACAACAAGAAGTGGTTGAAGAAACTAAGATTGGTGGTGCTACCTTAACAAAATTATTAGGAACTAGTGCTTGGTATGCTCCAGGTGCTGCTGTGTCTGAAATGGTTAAAGCTATTGCTTTAGATTCTAAAAAAATCTTCCCATGTTCTTGCTTATTAGATGGTCAATATGGCTTGAACGATATTTGCATAGGTGTACCTGCTGTAATTGGCAAAAATGGTATCGAAGCTATTATCGAAGTCGAATTGTCGGAAGCTGAGCAATTGAAAATGAAAGAATCGGCAGAAGGCGTACGTGGAACTAATAATTTATTAGCAGACGTAATCTAACAGACTATTAAAAATTGATAAAAGCCACTTCTTTAGGTGGCTTTTTTTATTCTTCCGGTCTGATGTGTCCAAAGCGATCCGAAATATAATCTAACACTTCGTAAACCTCTTTTACAGGTACTGTGGTTAATAATTTTAATCGGGTATCTTTAAAATCCGGAATGCCTTTAAAATAATGTACAAAGTGGCGACGCATCGCCATCACCCCACCGTAATCTTGCTTCCATTCAATAGATTTTTCTAAGTGTATTTTAGCCATCTCAACGCGTTCAGCCACAGTCGGGGGCGCAAGCAATTCTCCCGTATCTAAATAATGGCGAATTTCTTTGAACAGCCAAGGCTTGCCAATACTTCCCCTACCAACCATTATCGCATCTACACCCGACTCGTCGAATCGTTGTTTGGCTATTTCAGGGCTTGCAATATCGCCGTTCCCAATGATCGGTATTTTTACTTTAGGGTTTTTCTTAACAGCCGAAATAACATCCCAATCGGCAAAGCCTTTATACATTTGTACTTTTGTTCGACCATGAATGGTCAAAGCTTGAATGCCGGTTTCTTGTATTCGCTCGGTCACTTCTTGTATGTTTATTTCTTCGTGATTCCAACCAATTCTTGTTTTGGCCGTTACTGGAATTTTAACAGCATCGACAATTCTACGAGTCATCTCGATCATTTTATCGACTTCTCTCAACATACCGGAACCAGCTCCTCTTCCGGCTATTTTTTTCACCGGACATCCGAAATTAAGATCTAAAATTTCGGGCTCAGCTTGCTCCACCATTTTAGCGGCTTCTACCATCGGTTCGATATTGGCTCCGTATATTTGAATTCCTATCGGTCGTTCAGCTTCCCATAAATCTAATTTTCTCAAACCTTTCTTCCCCTCTCTTATCAAACCCTCGGCAGAGATGAACTCGGTGTACATCATATCCACACCAAAAAGTTTACACATATACCTAAAAGTAGGATCGGTAACATCTTCCATAGGTGCTAAAAAAACAGGATATTTTTGAAATTCTATTGAGCCTATTTTCATGCTTTATTTTTATTATATTGAAGGAAATAAAAGGGAGCTGTCCCCATAGCTTAAAAAACGATAATTTTGATTTAACGCATGGCTGTAAATACTTTTCCATGCATCGCCAACAAAGGCTGAAACAAGCAAAAGTAAAGTGCTTTTAGGTTGATGAAAATTAGTGATAATAGCATCGGCAAACTTAAAAGAGTAGGAAGGCACAATCATTATTTCGGTTGAAGCTTCTAAGAAAAGTTTTTGCGTTTTTTCGAGCTCGTTTAACAAAATTTCGATGGCTTCATAAGCGTTAATGTCAGCATCAAGTTCATACGGATCCCACTGTTGCACATGATAATTTCCATGCGTTGTTCCATTTTTAATTTTGACAGCTAGCCAGTACAAACTTTCCAAAGTTCTCACAGAAGTCGTACCCACGGGAACAGTAAAACAATGGTCTAATAAATCTTTCAATGTCGATTTCTCAACTATAAAATGTTCGGTATGCATTGCATGATCGCCAATTATTTCCGATTGAACAGGTTTAAACGTTCCTGCGCCAACATGTAAGGTAATTTCGGATAATTCAATACTTTTTTCTCTCAGCCGACGGAATACATCTTCTGTGAAATGTAATCCGGCTGTTGGAGCGGCTACCGAACCTTGTATTTTTGAGTATACAGTCTGGTATCGGACTAAATCGCTTGCTTCTGTTTTCCTTTGTAAATAAGGAGGTATGGGAAGCTCACCTATATGTTCGATGATTTCAGAAAAACTTAAATCTTCGCTATCCCAACTAAAGGCAACAATTGGATGCAAACCATCGCTTGGTATTTTATTAACACGAAGTTTAATGGTTTTATCTTGAATTGAAAGCAAGCTTTCCAAATGGCCTTCTTTCCATTTTTTAGCATTGCCAATCAAACAAGTCCACTCGCAATACGATTTACTCTCGAAAGCCAATACATATTCCGATGGATTATGCGGTTCCAAACAAAAAATTTCGATATCGGCTCCAGTCGATTTTTTAAAATGAAGCCGAGCCCTAATAACTTTAGTATTGTTGAATATTAAGCGACTATTGCTGGGTAATATTTGATCTAAATCTTTAAAAAGGAAATCTTTTATTTCGTTATTTTGATAAACCAACAAATTAGAAGCGTCCCTTTGTTGTAATGGAAACTTAGCAATCCAATCTTCAGTCAAAGAATAATTGTAATCTGATATTTTTATTTTTTGCATCTCAAGCATGGCGCAAAATTAAGTAACTTTGTCCGAAATATAAGCAGAGAGTTAAATTTGGGTGTTTCTAATGATGTTTTTCTGAACAATTGAAGGCGTTTCTTGCATCTATAATCAATCTAAAAATAAAAAAATGGCACTAAAAAAAGGCGATAAAGTACGATTCTTAAATGAAGTTGGTAGTGGAGTGGTTACGCGTTGGATCGATCAACAGATGGTGATGGTTTTAACCGAAGACGATTTTGAAATTCCTATTTTAGCAAATGAGTTGGTAAAAATCGATCAGTACGAAAATACATTGTTAAAAGAAGAACATACGTCAAACAACGAAGATTCATATCTCGACGAAGAAGAGGATATATGGGAAGATTCAAGCGAAAGTAGTATCGTTCAAATTGAAGGCAATGATGTTTTCCTAGCCTATTTAGCGTTGAAACCATCAAAACCCGATCAAGTGGCTAAGTCCGATTTTAGCTTACATTTCATCAACGACAGTAATTTTCAGTTGTTTGTAGTTTTAATGGAACTCGAAGAAGGAAAGGCCATTACAATCTTCAATGAGTTGGTAGAGTCGAACACTAAAGTAAAAATAAAAAATTATTTCAACAGCGATTTAAATCGCTTTCCCCAATTGAAAGCTCAGGTTTTAGCATTTGCTTACGGAAAATTCGAAGCACAACAGCCCATCGATAAAACCATCAGCATTAAACCTCAACGATTTTATAAACAAGGGAGTTTTATAGAAAACGATTATTTCGAAGAGCAAGTGTTGATGGTAAATTTGAGCGAACCAGATTTAATGGATGCTTTTTCGAATCATTTAGACGATAAAGAAGTAGAAAAAATGATGCATCAAAAAAAACTACAAGACCATTCGCTAGATCAGCTTTCGCAGAAGTTTAAAGTTAGTTCGACTAACCCACTAAAAGAGGTCGATTTGCATATTCACGAGTTGATCGACAACCCTAAAGGTTTATCGAATGGCGAAATGCTTAATATTCAAATGGAAACTTTTCATCGTGAACTTAATGCCGGTTTAAAAGATCATCAAATTAAAAAAATGGTATTTATACATGGTGTTGGTGCAGGAACCTTAAAACAAGAGATTCGAAAAGCTTTAAGTGGCGAATATCCTCAGTTGTATTTTCAGGATGCGTCATTTAAGGAGTATGGTTTTGGTGCTACTATGGTTATATTAAGAAGAGGATAGAGCATTTTTCAAATAGGCTTTTTTGATAAGTGTTTTAGAAATGATGACAGAAAATACGTATATTTGAAATTAGGATTATATCTTTGCGTAGATTAAAGTGTTGAAAGTTATGAAAATGCGTCTCATATTTGGTTTTCTGGTTGTCTTTGTAGTTGCCTTATCATCGTGCAGTAAAACTAAAATTGAAAATAAATTGCTAGGCGATTGGAAACAAATTTCAGTTGGACAAGCCGAAGTAGAAGGAGCTAAAATTGTTTGGACCTTTGCTTCCGATCATAATTTATATAGAACAACCACTACAGAAACAGGCGTAACTATAGATACTGCACAGTGGAGTTTAAAAGTGAGATTTGCTCAAAAAAACACACTTACAATCGAAAATTTGGATGGTGGTTTACACTTCGATGGCACACACTTAATTCATCAGTTAGATGATTATTTGGAGATGCAACGCATCGAATATACTAACGGCCACTCCGACGGGTCTTTTTACTGGTCGGAATTTGAAAAACAGTAATGCTATAAGTGGCAAAAATCAAAACAACATTTATTTGTCAAAATTGTGGTGCCAATTCTCCTAAATGGATTGGCAAATGTCCTTCGTGTGGAGAGTGGAACAGTTACGTAGAAGAAATCCAAACCAAAGTAACAGCAGATAAATACAGCACAAAAGGAGAGACTAATAGTAAACCACAAAGCCTATCATCCATTCAACAACAACAAGAAGAAAGAATTGTTACCAAAAACAACGAATTTAATCGTGTCATAGGCGGTGGCATTGTTCTCGGCTCTCTCAGTTTGATTGGTGGTGATCCGGGAATAGGAAAATCGACTTTGTTGCTACAGATCGCACTGAGCTTAAACAAGAATATCTTGTATATTTCCGGAGAAGAAAGTTTAAATCAAATAAAGTTAAGAGCAGAGCGCATTCAACAACAGAACGATAAAGCTCTTTTTCTAAGCGAAACCAATATCGAGCGCATCTTGCATCATGTCGATAATTCAGAAACAGAGCTTGTGATTATCGATTCTATTCAAACCGTTTATACAGAAAGAGTGGAATCTTCGCCCGGAAGCGTAACACAAGTGAGAGAATCGACCATGATGCTTTTAAAATACGCTAAAGAACATAACATCCCGATGATTCTCATAGGCCATATCAATAAAGATGGGAATATTGCCGGACCAAAAGTTTTAGAACATATTGTAGATACCGTTCTTCAATTCGAAGGCGATAAAAGTTATATGTACAGAATATTACGTTCGCTTAAAAATCGTTTCGGCTCTACTCACGAATTAGGGATTTTTGAAATGCAAGGCAGTGGACTAAAAGAAATTGAAAATCCATCGGAACTACTTATATCTCAACAAAAAGACAGTTACAGTGGGACAGCCATTGCGGCAACGATAGATGGAACCAGACCATTTATGATCGAAATTCAAGCCTTAGTAAGCACCGCTGCATACGGCACACCTCAACGTTCTGCAACCGGCTACGATACGCGTCGATTGAACATGTTATTGGCAGTTTTAGAGAAAAGGATAGGTTTTCGTTTAAACATGAAAGATGTTTTCTTAAATATTGCAGGAGGGATACGTGTGGAAGATCCGGCCATCGATTTGAGTATTGTTTGTGCAATTTTATCGTCGGATCAGGATTTAGAAATTGACGCTAAGACATGTTTTGCCGGCGAAGTCGGATTGACTGGCGAAATTAGAGCAGTCAACCGAATCGATCAAAGAATTAAAGAAGCTGAAAAATTAGGTTTCGAACGTATTTTTATTTCAGAGTACAACAAAGAAGATAAAAGTTTGCATTCAAGAATAAAAATCGTCAGAGTAAAAAAAGTAACCGAAGTGTTTAGAAATTTATTTGCTTAAAAGCCATTGAGTCCTACATCTAACATACTAATTGAAATTAAAAACTTAGAAGTCGCTTTTGGCGAATTTGTAGCCTTAAAAAAAATCAGTTTTAACATCGAAAAAGGTAAAACGCTTGGTTTAGTAGGCGAATCGGGCTCAGGAAAATCTTTAACCTCTTTAGCATTAATGCAGCTTCTACCAAAGAATGCGACTATAAAAGCAGATGCATTAAACCTCAATCTTGAAAATCGACAAATTAAAATTATCCAAACCTCTACTAAAGATTACAGAGCACTCAGAGGTAAAATTATTTCGATGATTTTTCAAGAGCCAATGACTTCTTTAAACCCATCTATGCGATGTGGTAAGCAAGTAGAGGAAGTGTTACGTTGGCACGAAAAAATGAATCACTCCGATGCAAAAGCAAAAGTTTTAGATTTGTTTCGCGAAGTTAAACTACCTCGTCCAGAAAAGATATTTGATTCTTATCCACACGAGATTTCCGGTGGCCAGAAACAGAGGGTAATGATTGCCATGGCTATTGCTTGCGAACCTCAATTGTTAATTGCTGACGAGCCAACGACCGCGCTCGATGTCACGGTACAAAAAGAAATTTTAAACTTACTTAAAGAATTGCAAGCTAAGCGTGAAATGAGTATTCTATTCATTACGCACGATTTAGGCGTTGTAAGAGCCATTGCCGATAATATTGTGGTATTGCATCGAGGCGTAATTGTTGAACAGGGTGCTACTGATGAAATATTAAATTCTCCGCAAGAAGCTTATACCAAAGGACTTATTGCTAGTAAACCTCCAATAGGGAAACGTCCATTAAAATTAAAAACTGTTAAATCATTTTTAGAAGGTTCGAATGACGATAGCTTAATCGAGATATCTGAGCTCGAGCGACAACAGCAACATGCACAAATGTATGCTCAGCAACCTATTCTTGAGATTCGCGATTTAGTTACTGAGTATCCATTAAAGAAGAGTCTGCTCGGAAAAGTTAAGCAAAGCTTGAAAGCAGTTAACACAGTTAGTTTCGACCTTTATAAAGGAGAAACACTAGGCTTGGTTGGCGAATCGGGTTGTGGTAAAACAACCCTAGGACGAACATTAATGCAGCTTGAAAAGGCAAGTTCTGGAGAAATTAAGTATTTGGGGAGGCCAATTTTAAGTCTGAATAACAAAGAAAAACAAGCCTTTCGAAAACAATTTCAGATTATTTTTCAAGATCCTTATTCTTCGCTGAATCCTAAAATGACAATTGGAGAAACCATTGCTGAAGTTTTAAAAGCACATAAAATCACAACGACTAAAGAGTCGACCTATCGGCGTGTAGTAGATCTGCTGGAAAAAGTTGGGCTCGAAGCAGAACACTATAACCATTACCCCCATGAGTTTTCCGGAGGCCAACGACAAAGAGTTGGTATCGCCAGAGCTTTAGCTGTAGAACCAGAGGTTATTATTTGCGACGAATCGGTTTCAGCGCTCGATGTTTCGGTTCAGGCTCAAGTGCTTAACTTACTTAACGATTTAAAGCGAGAATTTAAACTCACTTATATTTTTATTTCGCACGATTTATCGGTTGTACGTTATATGTCGGATCGAATTATTGTGATGAACAAAGGCGAAATCGAAGAACAAGCCGAAGCCGATACGCTTTACAATTTTCCTAAAAAAGAATATACTCAGAAATTGATTATTGCCATCCCGAAGTAAACAAAAGGCAATGATTGGTTAAGGTAAAAAAACTCATTGGTCTTTCTGTGATTAAAAATTAGCAAGAAATTAGCATTATCATAAACAACCATATTTTTACTATTTCAATTTCGGGTTTAAGTTAAAATCTTTGATTATTTATAAAAAGATTTTTCAACTTTTCTAAAAATGACATACTATTCTGTAGAGTCAATTCATGAATTGACTCTACGACATGAATTGACTCTACTAGATGAATTAACTGTATACACGATCTTTTACTATGATATTGTATGTACGTAATATTTAATATTTCTAAATAGATCTGCATAAAAAAAGGCCTCCCTTAGGAGACCTTTTTTATTTTGTTAAATGAAATGAATTATTTCATTAAATTAATTTTAGCTGTAGTTGTTTCGTTAGCATTAACAACTTTAACAATGTAAGTTCCGTTAGCTAAATTAGATAAATCTACATTAGCAGTAACAGCTGCATTGTTTAATGTATATACTAAAGCACCAGTTACAGAGTAAACATTGATAGTAGCGCCTTGAGCGTTATCAACTTTTACTAAACCTGAAGTAGGGTTAGGATAAACTTTAACTGTACTATTTGTAGAAGCAACTTCTTTAACACCCATTCCAAGTTGAATATCATAATCCATTTGTTCTATGTTGACGTAAGCATCGATCATGATAGCTTCGTCGTACCACCATGCCCAATCAGTAGTACTTGCATCCATAAATCTTGCAGCACCATAAGAACCTGAATTTTCAGAAAAATCGGTACCAACTGCCCATTCGCAACCATTTAAATCGTCAACATAAATACCTACTCTATAAGTACCTGGAGCAAAATCGTAAGCATCTGCACCTTCGAAAGTGATATATTTAAATGTATTACCATCTTCTGTATGTAATTGGAACGCATCTGCAAAAACATCACCCGATAAATCAACCCAAGCTGAAGCAGCTTCATCGTAATAATCGATAAATGGAATAAATACTACACCATTACCCGAACCATCGAATGTAAGAGCATCTGCAGGGAAATATACTCTGAAGCCGTACACTTTAAATTCGCTACCATCAATAGTATAAATATCAAAGTTATTAGCCATACCATCACCGGAACCTTGTGTTAAAGCCCAATCAAAAGGACCTGCCCAAGAAGCACCAGTTGCATCAGGATTTACTGTTGGTAAATTATGGTAAGAGAAACGACCATATGTTTGAGCAAACGCTAAATCTAATGCATTGTTATCTGTAATATCGTCAGCATTGTCTGAAGCTGCGGTATAGGTAAATGTATATTCTTTACCATTTTCCATCCATGCATTATTTTGGTAATCGGCTAAAGTTAATGTACCATTAGTACCTGCGAAATCGAAACCAGGATAATCAGAAACTAAAATAGTATCTGCTGCTCCTAAGTTAAATGTAGGCATAGTTACTAAAGAAGAGAAATCACTAGTTTCATTTCCTAAAACTTGGAAATCAACTCTAGCATTTACAGCTTGAGCACCAGCTTGACGAATAGCTAAAGCAAATGTCATATCCGATTCCATATTGTAAGGAATTTCGTTTATTCTGCTGTTATAAGAATACCACCAAACTGGATCATCAGAAATATTAGTAATACCTGTAGCAGGGTACAATACAGACATCGCACCTAAAGCAACTAGATCATTTTCCAATGGTTCTACAAGAGAAATATCGTCGATAGAAACAAAGTAGTGAGAACCACCCTGCATTCTAAATTGGAATTTTAACTGAGTAGCACCGTTATCTGTGATAAATTGTGTTAAATCATAACTAGGTATTGCAGTATAATCCTCATCTTGAGCAGGATAGTCATTTATTCCAACGACATTACCATTAATATTTCTACCATCAAGTGTAATCCAAGTATTTCCGTCGAAAGTAACGTTAACATCTATTTTAGTAGAAGAAGAACTACAACACAAACGGAACCATGTTTTATAGGTCAATATTGCTGAAGTTACACCATTCAACTGAATATAATCAGTTTCTACAGTTGCATCCATGTTTACTGGAGAATCAACCATTTCTCTTGGCCAAACACCAGGCACACAGTTATAGAAGTCGGCAGGTAAATGCAAATATTTATCATCACCGGCAACACCATCTAATTCAGCATATAATGGATTAGTATATCTTCCAGTATAAGCTGTATCAGTTAATACCCAACCTCCATTATTAGCGTCGTCGGTTAAAGTCCAACCCGCTGGAATACCATTTTCAAAATCTTCACTCCAAATAACATCACCCGGAGCTTTGATTCCTTGGTTAGAAGTTTTTACAGAAACTGCTTCTTTAGCACTTTTTGCGCACTCAGCGTCTGCTTTAATAACACTAGGTCTGTTAACCTGGGAAAAAGCGGTTAAGCTACCCACAGCTAAAGCCAATAGTAAACTTACTTTTCTCATAAACAAATAATTTAAATTTAACTTCGATTTAATATAATTTAACAAATTTAGAAATTATTATTAAAATAACAATCTCTTGACCACTAGACTTTCGTTTTTATTTAATAGTTGCATACTCAACTAAATATTTCCAAATTAAAAATCATTTTAACAATTAATGCACTTACTACTAAAACATATAGCGGTTTAATAAATTTATCGCCATTCTTTATGGCCAAATGCGAGCCCAGCCAAGCACCAGCAACATTGGCTATGGCAAGTGGTATTGCTATGGTATATACTACAAATCCATTAGGGATGAAATAAATTAACGCAGCCACATTTGTTGCTACATTGATTAATTTAGCATGACCTGAAGATTCTAAAAAATTCATTCCGGCAAAAGCAATGAGAGCCATCATCAAGAAACTTCCGGTTCCAGGTCCAAAAAAACCATCGTAGAGCCCAAGTACACTTCCTAATACAAAAGAAAAGTATGGTACTATTGCGTATTTAAACCATTTTTTTGGTTTTATATTTTTGGCTTTTAAAGTGATTGTGTAAACGAGAATAATGATTAATAATCCGATTATTATTGGTTCTAGCATTGCTTTATTAGCAAAACTTACCAGATATGCTCCTAAAAAAGAAAATACAAACGCTCCGATTATAGCAGGCAATAGCATTCTGTAGTTCATGGGTGTTTTTTTGGCGTATCGTGTAGCAGCCATTAAAGTACCGCTAAAACCGGCAAGCTTATTAGTGCCCAACATTTGAGGAATAGAATATTGAGGGAAAAATGCTAACAAGGCTGGTAGTTGGATTAAGCCACCGCCACCGGCAACTGCATCTACAAAACCGGCAGCAAAACCAAATAATGGTACAATCAGCCAATCGAGCCAATTCATAATTAACAAGAATAAATCACAGTGAATTTACTGTCCCCTTTAGAAGGGATAATTTTTTCAGCAGAGTATCTAAATAATCTAATTGTAACATATTTGCTCCATCCGACTTAGCTTCTGCCGGATTGTAATGTGTTTCTAAAAAAATTCCATCTACGCCTACGGCAATCCCTGCTTTAGCAACTGTTTCGATTAAATCGGGTCGACCACCTGTTACGCCTGAACTTTGATTAGGTTGTTGTAATGAATGGGTAATATCAAGCACAATAGGGTAGCCACTCTTCTGCATTTCAGGTATTCCTCTGTAATCAATTATTAGATCTTGATACCCAAACATTGTTCCTCGGTCGGTGATCATGATTTTATCGTTTCCTGTTTCCTCTAGTTTATGAATGGCAAACTTCATGGAATCGGGAGCTAAAAATTGTCCTTTCTTTACATTTACAACTTTATTCGTTTTTGCTGCTGCAATTAAGATATCGGTTTGTCGGCATAAAAAAGCCGGTATTTGCAAAACATCAACAAATTCTGCTGCCATAGAAGCTTCTTCTGCAGAATGAATATCTGTCACCACAGGCACTTTTAATTCTTGTTTAATTTTAGCTAATATTTTAAGAGCTTTTTCATCACCTATACCACTGAAGGAATCTAAACGTGATCTGTTTGCTTTGCGATATGATCCTTTGAAGATTAAAGGCAGTTTATACCGATCTGCAATCTCGATAACTCGTTCGGCAATGCTATATGCTTGCTTTTCACTTTCCACAACACAAGGCCCGGCCATTAAGAAAAACTGCTCGCTATTGGCATACTTAATTTGTGGAATCTGATTTAATATTTGCTTTGTTTTCAAAATTGAAAATGGATTTTTAATCGATAAATAAATTTTGAATGACCCTTAGTTTATGGGTATATATTTTAAGTTCTGTATTATAAATTCCCTGATGATCGAGTGTATCGATTCTTACATGCCCGGATGCATGGATTATTTTTTTATTTTCTAAAACAATGCCAACATGAATCACTCTTCCTTCGTCGTTATCGAAAAAAGCTAAATCGCCGGGAAGCGCTTCATCAATAAAATTTCTAGACTTTCCTAAAGTAACCTGTTCGGATGCGTCTCTAGGGATGCTATGCCCTATCATTTTATAAATGGTTTGAGAAAAACCTGAACAATCTATTCCAAAAGGCGTTTTGCCTCCCCATAAGTATGGAGAACCTAAATATTGATTTGCTAGTGCAACTATAGATTCTCTCGAAGCATTTATATTCGTTTTGGTAAATTTATAATCTATATCCAAAGTGAATCCTAGTGGATAAGTCTTGTGTATTATACTCCCTGAAACAAGATATAATTGAATATTGTTTACTAAAATTTGGCTTACAACTTCAGTAGTAAAGATAATGTCTGCTTGATTAAGAAAATTGAACTCGGTTTCAGTAATCTCAAAAAACAATAATCTATCGATCCAACCAGTATAATTATCTTGAAAATTCTGAATTTGAATCCATTTTGGTTTTTCTGCAAGAACTGTAAAGGTATCGCCAAACAACAACTGTGTTACCATTTCTGATTGCTCCTTTGCCTCTGCTCTAACAGGCACAATACTCCATTTCGAAAAACCAAATTTCATCCTCGGTTACAAAAATTAAAAAAACTGATGTTTTTTGTTTTGAAGTTCAAAATTAAACAAATTAAATGATTTGGAAGCGAACCTAAATAAATGCATTAAAAAAGGAGGCGATTGCCTCCTTTTAAATTCATGCTATGAAAAAACTACTACTAACTACAAGAAATTTTACAAGTACTATGCCATAAAATTTGCTTTAGAATTAATTTAACAAGTCTTAACATAATTATTTTGAATACGGCTTAATGCCCATATTATAAAACATAAAAGCCCATTTGTCGGCTTGCTGTTCAATTGTTTTGCTAATTGGTGTCCCCGCTCCATGTCCTGCATTAGTTTCTATTCTTATTAATGTAGGATTTTTACCTGAATTGGCAGTTTGTAAAGTCGCAGCAAATTTGAACGAATGAGCTGGAACAACCCTGTCGTCGTGATCGGCAGTCGTGATTAAAGTTGCTGGATAGTCTGTATTGGCTTTAATGTTATGTAAAGGAGAATAGGCGTAAAGATATTTGAACATCTCTTCACTTTCCTCACTTGATCCATATTCAGGTGTCCAACCCCAACCCACAGTAAATTTATGGAATCGAAGCATATCCATTACTCCTACTGCAGGAAATGCCACCTTGAACAAATCAGGGCGTTGTGTCATACAAGCACCTACTAATAAACCACCGTTAGAACCACCTGCTATTGCTAAGTAATCTTTACTTGTAAATTTTTCGTTGATTAAATACTCACCTGCCGAAATAAAATCGTCGAACACATTTTGTTTTTTAGTTTTCATTCCTGCTTTATGCCATTCTTGTCCGTATTCTCCTCCACCACGTAAATTCGCCATAGCATATACTCCCCCATTTTCTAACAGCACAATATTAGATACACTAAAAGAAGGTGTTAAATCGATATTAAATCCTCCATAACCATATAGCAATGTTGGGTGTGTTCCATCGAGCACGATTCCTTTTTTATAAACAATAAACATAGAAACCATAGTGCTGTCTTTAGATGGATACCAAACTTGTTTTGCTTCATAATCGGAAGGATTAAATTGCACTTCAGGCTGATAAAACACTTCGGATTTCCCGGTCGATACTTCGTATGAAAAAATGGTGTAAGGATAAGTGAAAGATGTAAAACCATAATAAAGTTTAGCATCTTCGTCTTTACCAGCAAAACCACCGGCAGAACCAAACGTTGGCAATATCACTTCTTTAATGTTTTTACCTTCGAAGTCCATTTCGTAAACCTTTGTTGAGGCATTTTCTAGGTATGAAGCGAACATTTTTCCACCTCCAGTGGTAACGCTATTTAACTTTATTGATTTTTCAGGTATAATTTCAACCCAGCTATCCTCTGTCGGTTTTTGAGGATCGACGGCAACCAATTTATAATTGGGTGTGTTTTTATCTGTTAAAAATAAAAAATGTCCATTTTTAAAATCAACTACAGATCCTTGTTGAGTAAAATCGTTAACTAAAACTTTCCATTCCGGATTCAACGAAGGTTTTGCATAATAAATATTAACACCTTCTGTTCCTTCCGATTCGTATAAAAACATATACTCCTGATGCTCAGTTAAACCAACACCGTAGTACAATTTAGGCTCTTTTTCGTTCTTGTATACCAAGACATCTTCCGATTGCGCTGTACCAAGTTTGTGATAATATATTGAATGAAACTCATTGGCTGCAGAAAAATCTCTTCCATCTTTAGGTTCCGGAAAGCGAGAATAAAAAAAGCCATCTTCAAACCAAGAAGCCCCTGAAAACTTTACTCTTTCAACAACATCTTCTAAAAACGAGTTACTGGCAACATCTTTAACTTTTATCTCAGACCAATCCGAGCCGGCTCTATTAATCGCAATAGCCATATATTTATTATCATTCGATTCGCCGGCTAAATCGGCAGTAACCGTACCATCGTCCGACATGGTGTTAGGGTCTAAAAACACTTGTTCTTCACCATTTTCGCCCTTTTTGAAAAATGTAACCGATTGATTTTGAAGCCCATCATTTTTTGAATAGAAGAAATAATCGCCTACTTTATGAGGTGCCGATAATCTGGGGTAATTAAACAAGCTTGTCAAACGTTTTGCGATAGTGTCTTTACAAGGAATTTGATTTAAATAACCGAATGTTAGATCGTTTTGTGCTTTAACCCAAGCTTTAGTTGCTTCGCTATTATCATCTTCTAACCAACGGTACGGATCGGAGACTTTTACACCAAAATATTCATCGACAGAATCGACTTTGGCGGTTTCGGGGTATACTACTTTCATGGTATTTTCCTCTTGATGATTTTCTTTTGGTTGGCATGCCATAATAACAGCCATTCCTGATAATGCTACAATTAATGTTTTAACATGCATAATTCTGTTTGTTAGTGAAATTTATTTTATAAAATCTGATTTTTCTTCTTTAAAGATTTGTCTTTATAATATCCGACAATGCGACCTGCGATACTCCCAATGAAAGCTCCGTAAATTAAAAAAAACGAAGGCCATTCTCTGTTCAAATACCAATCGAAAACACTAGCTATTACAACCCCAGTTAATAAGCCTACTAAAGCATATAGCGATCGAAAATAATGATGAGTTTTAATTTGATGAACATTCGTAAGATGATGAACTGCCTTTTCTAAAAGTTGTTCATATCCTTTTTTCGCAGCTTCGTCTTTAGACATGCTTGAAAGCAAATCGACGTAATGTTCATAATCGTTTTTTAAAGCTTCACAAGTAGCACAATGTTTCGAAAAATAATCTATTTGTTGTGCTGTTTTGTTAAATAAGCGGGTATTTAAATGATTTATTTGCAAATGGGAAATATCTTCCAATTGCATTTCTAAATCTCTTTCGAATGACTTACTCCATTGGTTCATAATGACTTCTGTGACGCTTTTATTAATCTAAAGTTACAAAGATAGGGTTTACTTTCAGCCATGCTGTATGTATTTGTATTTGAAGTACTTTTGTAAAAGAAACCGAATCAGAAAAGTCCGATTTTTTAGAACAATGGAATTTCAAAAACATAAAACACCGGAATTATTATTACCTGCAGGAAAAGTAGAAAATTTTCGAGCAGCAGTAAAAGGTGGTGCTAATGCTGTTTATCTTGGGCTCAAACAATTCAATGCCAGAGCTAGAGCGTCAAACTTTAGTCATTTCGAATTTTTATCAGTGCTGGAAGAAGCTAAAGAGCACAATGTAAAGGTATATGTTACATTAAATACCGTGATTAAAAACGAAGAGCTACCAGCACTTCTCGACTTTCTCTGGTTTTTGTCAAAAACAAAAATTGATGCTGTAATAATTCAAGATTGGGGCGTTTACTATTTGATAAAAAAACATTTTGCTCAATTAAGTGTGCATGCCAGTACACAAATGGGTTACCATAATAGTTTAGCTACCGACTATGCCTTTGAAAAACAAATTGATCGGGTAATTCTAGCCCGAGAATTAACCCAACAAGAGCTAATAACAATAGGAGAAAAAACAAAAGTTGAGCTTGAAATTTTTGTGCATGGTGCTTTATGTTATTCCTTTTCCGGTATGTGCTTATTTAGCAGTTACCTTGGCGGAGCCGGCGCAAATAGAGGGTTATGTGCCCAACCACGCAGAAGAGCATACGGCAAAAGCAATCAGCCATACGTTTTTAGCCTGAAAGACAACCAGCTAATCGAGCAAATAGAAATCTTAAAAAAGATGAATATTTCTTCTTTAAAAATTGAAGGTCGATTAAAATCTGCAGAATATGTTTATAACACTGCATTGTCGTACAGAAAGGCTATAGACAAAAGCAAATACACGCTTCCATTGGTAGATTTTGGGCGAGAAAAAACAAGCTACTTTTTTGGCGGCAATATTCAAAAAGCAATTACCGAAAGGCCAAATACCGGTATTTTAATTGGTTCTATACAAACAATAAGTCATAACACAATTATTATTCTGCTTAATCAATCAATAAAAATTGGCGACAAAATTCGCTTCGTGCATCGCTCCGAGCAAATTAATCTAACGACCGATCATACCTGCAAGACTGAAGATAATTTATTGATTTGTCCGCTAATTGATTCGAAACTAAAAATTGGAGACGAAGTTTTTTTAATCGGCAAAGCCGATAGTCTTAGCTTTTCAAATAAAATAAAAAAACCGAAACATATTCCAAGTTTGCAAATGCCAAAGCCTTTAAAAGATAAGATTCTCAAATCGTTTAATAGCAACCTAACGAAACAAACTGAACAAGTGTTTTTCAGAATCGATCGATTAGAATGGCTGGAAATTGTCACAAAAGCGCGTGTACAACATTTGATTTTAAAGCTTAGTAAAAACGATTGGACAAAAGTCGATTTATTTAAATCGAAATTGCAGAATTTACAAGGTAAAATTTGGATTGAACTCCCGAAGTTTATCGCCGAAGGTCAAATTGAGTTTTACAAACAACTGGTCGCTGATTTGCATTCAATAGGCATTAGACAATTCTCACTCAGCCATGCATCGCAAAAAACATTAATGCTACCTAATTCAATTTGGGCTTTTAACGAAAATGTGTATGTATTTAACGATGCAGCTTCGCAATTTCTAAAACATGAAAAAGCAGTATATTTTACTTATCCACAAGAAATCGATTTTGGCAATTTATATGCGCTAAAAAACAGAAAAGGTCTTTTGCCAATTCATTTCTATCCGGAATTATTTTACTCTAGAATGCCAGTAAAGGTAGAAGAAGTAAATGATTCGATTAACGATGAACATGGCAAAACTTACCATAAGATAGTGAATGATGGGATTACAATTGTGCGCCCAGATGAAGTGGTTTCTCAATTTAAATTTTTAACTAAATTAAGAAAATTGGGTTACCATCAGTTTCTAATTGACTTATCGTATCACGAAGCCAATCGAACAGTTTTCGAGGCTATAATAAAAGCATTTCAAAAGCAAGAAAAGCTACAGGGAAGCACACATTTTAATTTAAAAGGCGTTTTAAAATAGCTATTTAATCTTCAGAAAAATGCTTAAGCATACGGCGGTAAGTAGAAAAAACGTTGGCGCGTGAGACAAAGCCTATATATTTGCCCTCGTCGATTACCGGAATATTGTAATTGCCCGATTCGTGAAATTTGTTGGCCACATCGTCCATTTTGTCAGTAAGGTTAACCATTACATGCGGAATAATCATCAAATCCTCGACACTTGTGTTGTCATATTTTGAGCGATCGAACATGATTTCTCTAACGTGATCGAGCACCACCACACCCTCAAAATTATTTTCGTTGTCGACTACCGGAAAAATATTTCGACTCGATTTAGCAATTACTTTAACTAATTCGCCAAGCATAGCTTCTTTATTTATCGGTAAAAAGTTGCGCTCAATAACTTTCTCTATCGACATCATTTTAAGAATATTCTGATCGGAATTATGCGTGAGTAATTCTCCTCGTTCGGCCAACTGTATGGTGTACACAGAATTAGGCTGAAACAGCTTAACGGTGGTAAATGCAAAAACAGATACCAGCATTAGCGGAATAAACATTTGATAACCGCCTGTAATATCGCCAATTAAGAATATGGCCGTAAGTGGAGCATGAAGATTAGCAGCTATTAAACCGGCCATGCCGGCAAATGCAAAATGATTGACATTGACCACGCCAACTTTAAAAAAATTAACCGACAAGGCAAACAATAAGCCCAGATTGCTACCCAAAAACAAGGAAGGCGCAAAGATTCCTCCAACACCTCCGGCTCCAAAGGTTGTCGCTGTTGCGAGCACTTTAAACAACAAAACCAATAAGATAAATAGCAAAACGTACAAATGATTCATTTCAAGGCCTTGGTAAAACGTATTTTCGAAAATATGGCTTACAGTACCTTCTAAACTTCCGTTAATCGACTCGAAACCCTCACCAAATAAAGAAGGAAAAACAAAAACTAAAATCCCTAACATCACGCCACCAACGGTTAAGCGAGTCCATACACTAGAAAAATTATCGAAAAATTTATTGACACCAATGTAAACTCTTGTGAAATATACCGCTAAAAGGCCAGAAAAAATACCAAGTAAAATATAATATGGCAACTCAGAAAAACGATACGACTCTGTAAGATGAACTTCGTAAATAGTGTCTACACCTAAAAATAACATTGAGGTCACTGTTGCAGAAGCCGAAGCTAACAATAAAGGAACCACCGATGCAACAGTCATGTCAATCATTATAACTTCCATAGCAAAAACCACAGCTGCAATGGGAGCTTTAAAAATGGCTGCTAAAGCCGCCGAAGATGCAGCTCCAAGCAATAAAATAAGTTGTTTAAAATCTAAACGAAACATCTGCCCAATATTGGAACCAAAAGCGGCTCCTGTTGCAACCGTCGGGCCTTCCAACCCCACCGAACCTCCAAAACCTACAGTCAAAGCACTCGTTATTATCGACGAAAACATATTGGAACTGCCAATTTTTCCTTGTTTCTTAGAAAGTGCGTGCAATACACTAGGAATACCGTGACCGACCTTACGTTTCAGTATATAGTGTACAAAAATTACCGATAAGCCAATGCCTATCAGAGGCAATAAAAAATATAAGACATGCGTAAAGTCTTGAACAAAATCGATGGTTAGAATTTCTTGGATGAAGTGAACGCTGTATTTTATTACCACTGCTGCAATCCCAACAATTATCCCTATCAATACACTTAAGGCGCGAATAAAGTTTTTCTGACTGACGTGTTTAAGTCGCCAAATTAGAAATTGTCGTAACATCTTTTCAAGACGCTCTTTCATTGTAATATTTGTAAACTAATGAAAATCAAACCTTTTTTAATTGCAAGCCTGCAAAATTAATAATTATTTAAGCTTATCGTTTGAAATAAAAGAAAAATAAATTGAATAAAGCTCTATTATGATAAATGATAAATAAACGGAGATTAAAACCAATATAAAATGGTCCAAACAACAACTAGATACCTTAAAGTTTTTCCTAAAGCCATCAGCAGAAATGATTTTAACCAAGAAGTTTTCGCAAAACCTAAAGCTACCGCCAACACATCGCCAACAAATGGCAACCAAGTAAAAAACGCAATGATAGAACCCCAACGTTTTATAATTTTCAAATATTTGTCGAGTCTATCGGCTTTTGTTCTAAACCATTTTTCTAAGATGGTCCAATTTCCAACATAACCTAAATAATAACTACTGATTCCGCCAAGCGTATTGCCAACAGAAGCCAAAACAACGATGTACCATGGATTAAAACCACCATATACCATTGCCACTAAAACGCCTTCCGAGCTAAACGGCACAACAGTAGCCGCAAGAAAACTAAAAATGAATAATGCAAAATACCCTAGTTCAAACAAAGCCTATACAATTAACACGCAAAATAAATGCAATTATTTGTAAGTTAAAACAGTAAAGCTTAAACTATCTGACTTTAATTTTTGGCATGTATTATGTAAATTTGAAGCGCATTAATTTAAGCTATGAAACTTATTAAACGCATTGTAATTGTTCTAATCAGTTTAATTGTAATACTCCTTGGTACCGGAATTACAATTGCAATTATATACGAAGACGAAATTGTACAAGCTGTTGTCGAAGATTTAAACCAATATATTAACACAAAAGTCGATGTAAAATCGGTGCATTTTTCTGTGATTCGACAATTTCCGCACGCCTCCGTTGAATTTAAAAATCTATTTATTCATTCGCCTAAAGACTACCTCGATATTCATCCAAAATCCGACACACTTTTATTTGCCGAGCATTTCTTTTTAGAGTTCAGTTTATGGGATGTGATTCAAGAAAAATACATCTTAAAACAGGCGCAACTTAAAAATGCCACCGTAAGAATGGAAATTGATCAAAAAGGCAGAGATAATTTTCACATTACGCAAAGCAACGACAGTAGTTCTACCAGTTTCTCGATCGACTTAAATAAAATAAAATTTATAAATGTAGGATACCGTTTTACAAACTTCAAAAACAATAGTATTTACGATGCTGAAACCGATGTTTTAAGTCTTTCCGGAAATTTTAAAGATGAGTCTTTTGGTTTAAACTCAAAAGGGCAACTTTTTCTAAATCAAATACAAATTGATGGTATCAACTATCTAATTCAACGTAAAACGCCTTTAAAATTCGAATCCAATATTAACTCAAAATCAATTAATATTGAAGAAGGGGAATTATGGATTGGTAAAGCTAAACTGATGTTAGAAGGGCAGTTTCAGTACAAAGAAAAAGCCCATCTCGATATAATAGCCGCTTCCAATGCCATACGTATAGAAACGCTATTTGAGCATTTACCCGGCAATATTAAAAATAATTTAAACCACTATCAATCGACGGGCGATGCCGCTTTTGAAGTAAAAATCAGTGGAGATGTTGGTCAAAACCAAGTTCCTCAAATTAATATTCGTTCGAGTATAAAAAATGCAGAATTAGCCAACGTTAAAAGCGATCTATCGCTAACAAACATTAACTTAGAACTTCGGTACGAATCCGGAAGTAATCATCTTCAACTACAACAGTTTTCTGCACAACTGGCCGAAAGCCGTTTTAAAGGGCAGTTAAATATCGACAATATAAAACACCCCGACATTGATGCACACGTTAACGTCAATTCTGACTTAAAAGAACTAAAACGTTTTTTCGAAATAGATTCTCTTAAAACCTTATCCGGCCACGTAAATGCTAACATCAAATTTACCGGCAGACTATTATCTAGCGATACAATTACGCCGCTAGATATAAAAACTTTCAAAACGGATGGCGAAATTCGTCTTACGAATGCATTTGTTGATTTTCCTGACAAGTTTAAGCAAGCGCTCAGTAATATCAACGCTAATCTTAGAATGGACAACAACAATATTTTTATCGACAGTTTACTATTTAAAAGTGGACGCTCGAAGATCGATATTCAAGGCAAGGCGTATAATGTACTATCGTTTTTATTGCTAGAAAATGAAGAATTGAGACTTAATGGAAATTTACATTGCGACACACTCAATATGGCAGAATTAATTGTTAAATCGTCCAAGGAGGACGATGATATTAAAGCATTTAACTACCCAAAGTTTATTACTGCCAGATTGCAAGTTGCCATCGACGAGTTCGAATATAATCAATTTAAAGCCGAAAATGTTTATGCTCAGTTTTACATCAATAACCAAATTGCAGAAGTAAGCGATTTCCGCTTAAAACATCAAAACGGCACGGCCATCGGAGCCCTTAGTTTGATACCAAAAAGTGATAAAGTGTACAGTTTGGAAATGAACGCCAACTTGCAAAATATAGATATGCAAATCTTGATGCAACAAATGGAGAATTTTGGTCAAAGTTCGATAAAAAGCGAGAACATAAGTGGTGAGCTCAATGCTTCAATATTGATAAAAAGCGAGCTAGATTCTTTTTTCAAAATTGATAAAAAAAATCTAGAAGCATTAGCAAAAATCAACATAAAGAAAGGAGCACTTCATCAATACAAACCACTTTACAAGCTCTCAAAATTTGTCGAATTATCCGATTTAGAAGAAATCCAGTTCGACGATCTCGAAAATGAATTGTGGATCAAAAATGAATCGTTAATCATTCCTTTGATGCAAATAAAAAACAATGCCGTCAACTTAACCGTTTCAGGAGAGCATAAGTTTAACAATCATTATCGATATCATTTAAACATTTTGTTAAGCGAAATATTAGGTAAAAAAGCAAGAGCTAATAAGGCTGAGAATAACGAATTTGGTGTTGTTGAGGATGATGGATATGGCAGGACTTCGCTGTTTTTAATTATCGAAGGCGATGGTGATAAAACAAACATCAAATACGACACAGAAAGTGTTAAGAACCATATTAAAGAAGGATTTAAAGAAGAGAAGCAAGATCTTAAAAGCCTTTTAAATGAGGAGTTTGGATTGTTTAAAAAAGATAGCACGCTCAAGAAAAAAACAGAAGAAAAGAAAAGCACTAAATCTCAATTTCAAATTGAATGGGAAGATCAATAAGTCGCATTGCAAAAAAACAACGAATCTTTCAACAAATTTGTAGTGTAACAAAAATAGGGGACTTCTAAAAATTAGTCCAAACTGAGACATTCATAAAATTTTGGATACAAATAAAAATTTTGAGAGCTATCGAGATAACTTG
>JAFGXI010000029.1 GCA_016936665.1 Bacteroidales bacterium | reverse complement strand
TAAACACTATGAACTAAACACTATGAACTAAACACTATGAACTAAACACTATGAACTAAACACTATGAACTAAACACTATGAACTAATAACTACAAACTAAAAAAAATGAACATCGCAATCATACCAGCACGAGGCGGCAGCAAACGCATTCCAAGAAAAAACATTAAACGTTTTTTGGGTAAGCCAATTATTGCCTATTCTATAGAAGCGGCCTTAAATTCTGGTTTGTTTGACGAAGTAATGGTGTCTACAGATGATATCGAAATTGCAGAAATAGCCAAACAATACGGCGCTAAAGTTCCGTTTTTTAGAAATAAGGAAACCGCAAACGATTATGCGGGACTAGCAGAAGTTGTAATTGAAGTTCTAAACAAATACAAAGAGCAGAAAATAGTATTTGATAATGTTTGCTGCATTTTAGCTACAGCCCCATTTATCGAAAAAGAGGATTTAAAAAACAGTTTTGAGAAATTAAATAAATTTGACTCCGTTTTTCCTGTAGTTCGGTACAGTTTCCCAATCCAAAGAGCTATGCAGTTTAAAGACGAAACCATTAATATGATTTGGCCTGAAAACATGAGCAAACGCTCACAAGATTTACAAGCATCCTTCCACGATGCCGGTTTATTTTACTGGACCAAAACGGACGTGATTTATCGTCAAAAAAAACTTTGGACTGATAACACAACAGCAATTGAAATAGATGAATCTAAAGCCCAGGACATAGACACCGAAAACGACTGGAAAATGGCAGAATTAAAATATAAAATGTTAAACCAGTAATAATTTGAATTCTAAACCAAAAATAATATTACGAGGCGATGGCAATTCTGAAATAGGATTGGGTCATTTATACCGTTTATTAGCATTAGCAGAAATGCTGAAAGAGGATTTTAACATCTTATTTTTAACGCATACAAGTAGTGAAACAAAACCTATAATTTCGGCTGGATTTAAAGTTCAAACCATAGACAAGTCAATAGATCTTCACCAAGAAGCATATTGGATAAAAACCAAATTTTTAGATACTTCTATAATTATTTTGGACGGGTACCATTTTGATGAGCAATATCAAAAATCATTAAAAATGAATGGTTTAAAGATTGCCTACATAGATGATCTTATGCAAGGCAAAGTACAAGCAAATGTTATTATCAATCACGCACCTTATGCTAAAAAGATGCTTTATAATGCCGGAACGAATACAACATTTGCATTAGGGTTGGACTACGCTATACTTCGTCCTGCTTTTTTAAAAGCAAGTCAACAAAAAACGATAGAAGATCGAAAAAACAATGTTTTTGTCAGCTTTGGAGGCGCAGATCCTAATAATTATACATTATTGGTTTGCCAAGCTTTGATAGGTTTTTCTCAGATAGAAAATATTCACGTCGTGATTGGCGCAAGTGCTAAAAACAAATTAGTCGAAAACTTGGCTATAGATTATCCTCAAATAAAAATACACAAAAACTTAAATGCAACTGAAATGCTAAAGTTAATGCAAGTTTCCAATTTAGCGATTGTGCCAAGTAGTAATATTTTATTTGAATTACTAGCTGTAAAAACGAAAATACTAAGCGGGTATTATGTTGAAAATCAGAAGTATATATACGATAGTTTTTTGAAACGAAACGTGATCTTTCCGCTAGGTGATTTAACAAAAATAAATGTAGAATCTTTAAAATTATCTATTTTAGAGAGTATTAAATCGGATAATTCAATAATAGATCGACAAGCTCAACTATTTACAAGCGATGTTAAGAAGAACTATATTGAACTAATAAAAACATTATGTTAGATTATCAATATAAATTCATCAAGTTAAATAAATCATATGGAATTCGACTTATGAATAATGCCGATGATAAGGACATTGATTTGTTTTTTGAATTATTTTATGATTGCTTTGGTTTTCGACAACATTTAGACAAAATATGGTTTAATTGGTATTACAATCAAAATCCTAATGGCATATGTAATAATTACTTGCTTTTCGATATAGAGCATAATAAATTAATAGGCGCATATGGCTTTGCCAAAATCCCCTATTATTTAGAAAATAAAGAAAAAATAGGCGTCTTAGGCGTTAATGGTTTTATTCATAAAGACTATACTAAAAGAGGACTGTATGCTGAGCTAATGAATTATGGACTAAAGATTGAAACCAAAAATAACTTAGCTTTTTCCTTTCCTCATGGTAATAATAAAGGTTCTGTAAAGGGTCATTTTAATAGTAATTGGAAACTTTTTGAAGATTTGCATTTTTTTGAAAAAGAAATAAATAAAAG
The DNA here is from genome assembly GCA_016936665.1 of Bacteroidales bacterium. Classification (GTDB taxonomy): domain Bacteria; phylum Bacteroidota; class Bacteroidia; order Bacteroidales; family JAFGXI01; genus JAFGXI01. The sequence goes on along the minus strand of JAFGXI010000029.1, from coordinate 4,135 downwards.
AATTATTAACAAACCAGAAAATATTGAGATTTTAGAGGATGATTTTAAAGCTATTGATTTTGAACAATTTAATAAGAAAAATTTTGCATTTATAAAAGACACGGGCTTTTTGAATTGGAGATATACTCAAAGACCGTACAGAAAATACATTAGCATTGGCTTTAAAGACCAAGAAAATGTTATAGCGTACATGATATTAGGTAAATATATCAATCAAGATAAGCTCATAAGGACTCAAATCGTAGATTTTAATGCCATTGACATTAATACTTTTGAACAATTACTAAAAGGAGCAGAATATTTTGCTCAAATAGAGCAATCCTATAAAATAGATTTAATTTTGGGCATGGGATCTAAATATATTGAATCTCTAAAAAAACAGAATTTTCATAAGTCAGGAGAAGTGTACAAATTAATGATTTATCCGGATATTAACGAATCCAACTCAAATGCACTTTTGGGCGATTTTGATGCAGTATAAACCATGATAACAATAGATAATTTTAAAATAGGGAGCGGTAAAACATTTTTAGTTGCTGAGTTATCAGCGAATCACAACCAAGATTTTCAACTTGCTGTTGATACTATAAAAGCGATTAAAAAGTCGGGGGCTGATGCCGTGAAATTACAAACTTTTACGGCTGATTCCTTAACTATAAACTGTAACAAAAAACACTTTCAGATTGGCGGTGGTACACTTTGGGATGGCAAAACCTTATACGATTTATACAAAGAAGCTCAAATGCCACTTGAATGGAATCAAAAATTATTCAATGTTGCAAAAGAGGAAGGTTTAATTTGTTTTTCATCCCCATTAGATTTTGAAACCGTCGACTTATTGGAATCAATAAACACTCCAGCATATAAAATTCCATCTTTTGAGATAACTGATTTGGAACTAATTAAACATGCTGCTTCTAAACAAAAACCTATTATTTTATCGACGGGTATCGCTGAAAAAGATGATATCCACTTAGCTATTGACGCTTGTAGAAAAGTCGGAAATAACCAAATAGTGCTGTTAAAATGTACGTCATCTTATCCTGCTCCTCTAGAAATAGCGAATCTTAAAACCATTAGTGATTATAAAAACGAATTTGGCGTAGAAGTGGGGTTTTCCGATCATACAAAAGGTATTGTAGCTCCAATTGTAGCCACAACTTTTGGCGCAACAATGATTGAAAAACATTTTATTTTAGATAAGAAAAATGGGGGACTTGATGCCGATTTTTCTCTTGAACCACATGAATTTTTAGAAATGTCAAAAGCTGTTAGAGATGCAGAAAAACTCATTGGGACTATTAATTACAACTTACCTGAAAAAGTAAAACAAAATAAAGTATTTGCAAGATCTATTTTTGTAACTAACGATATTAAATCTGGTGAAACTTTTTCGAATAAAAATATTAGAGTTATTCGACCAGGCTACGGAATGCACCCTAAATATTTAAATGCGATTTTAGGTAAAAAAGCCAAATTTGATATTGAAAGGGGAACCCCTTTGAGCAATGAAATGATTGAGGAATGAAGCCATTTACAAATAAAAATATTGCTATTTTAACAACTGAAAGCTCATGGATAGTACCTTATTGCAAGGATTTTAAAAATGAGCTATCAGAACAATATTCTGTGGAGTTATTCTTTAATCATAAAGAAATTGATACATCCTACGAAGTAGTATTTATTTTAGGATATACTAAAATTATTACAAAGGAGTACCTTAATAAACATCAACATAATTTAGTAGTTCACGAAAGCGATCTTCCCGAAGGTAAGGGGTGGGCGCCTTTATTTTGGCAAATATTAGAACATAAAAACCAAATACCCATAGTACTTTTCGAAGCCACAGAAAAGGTTGACGATGGTATCATTTATTTAAAAGATTACATTGAGTTAGATGGCAGCGAACTTAACCATGAGATAAGACTAAAGCAAGCCAAAGCAACGTTCAAATTATGTCTATCATTTCTTGAAAGTTATGAAGAACTAAAACCCTATAAACCTATTGGAAAAGAAAGTTATTATAGTAAACGTGGGCCCGAAAATAGCAAATTAGACATTCATAAAACAATTGAAGAACAGTTTAATTTACTACGAATTGTAGAAAATAATGAGTATCCCGCTTTTTTTGAAATAATGGGAAAAAAATATAAAATAAAAATTGAACCCTATGAAACTCCAGAATAAGAGAATTCTAGTTGTAGTAGCTCACCCCGATGATGAAATTCTAGGCGTTGGTGGGAGTATCAACCAGTTAGTTACAGAACACAATTGTTATGTTAGAATTGTGATTTTAGGTGAAGGCTTAACATCCCGTTCAGATCAACGTGACACCGAGAAATGGCAACAAGAACTCGAAATTCACCGTGCTAATATTAAAGCAGCACAAAAGATTTTAGGCTATCAAGAGTTGAGTATTCACAATATTGCTGACAACCGCTTCGATTCGGTTGACCTTTTAGATATTGTAAAAATCGTTGAGAAAGAAAAAAACCTTTTTAAGCCCGAGATTATATTGACGCATCATTATGGGGACTTAAATATCGATCATCAAAGAACATTTGAAGCAGTTATTACGGCAACACGTCCTTTAAAAGAGGAACTTGTAAAAACTATTATTACCTTTGAAACGCCTTCGGCAACAGAATGGAACTATAAACCCAAAACCGACTTTATACCCAACTTTTGGTTAGAAATAAATGAACAAAATTTAAAGGCAAAGCAAGATGCAATGGATTGCTATGAGTTTGAATCTCGTGATTTTCCACACCCCAGATCAAAAAAAGCCCTTAAAGTATTGGCCCAAAAAAGAGGTATGGATGTAGGCTTAGAATTAGCAGAAGCTTTTTGTATAATAAGACATGTAATTTAATGAAAAAAGCAATCGTAACAGGAATAACAGGACAAGACGGCGCATATTTAGCAGAGCTGCTTTTAAAAAAAGGTTATGAAGTATTTGGGTTAAAACGACGTAGCTCCATTTTTAATACCGCTCGTATCGATCATTTGTTTGAAAAAGATCGTCAAGAAAATAGTAACTTCAAATATGCTTATTCCGATTTATCCGATTCCTCTAACTTAATAAGAATTATTAGTGAGTTTCAACCCGACGAGATTTATAACTTGGCAGCTCAAAGTCATGTAAAAGTAAGTTTCGATACACCTGAATACACTGCTAACGCTGATGGAATAGGTACTTTAAGGATTTTAGAAGCCATCCGAACAGCAAAATTAGTAGATAAAACCAAGTTTTATCAAGCATCAACCAGCGAACTATACGGTAAAGTACAAGAGATTCCTCAAAAAGAAACAACCCCGTTTTATCCTCGTTCTCCCTATGCTGTGGCTAAGATGTATGCTTACTGGATTACCGTCAATTATAGAGAAGCCTATGGCATGCATGCTTCTAACGGTATTTTATTTAATCACGAATCGCCGCTTAGAGGAGAAACATTTGTTACCAGAAAGATTACAAGAGCTGTAGCCAATATCGCCTTAGGCTTCCAACATCAATTAAGCCTCGGTAACATCGACGCTAAAAGAGATTGGGGGCATGCTAAAGACTATGTAAAAGCCATGTACTTAATGCTACAACAAGATAAACCAGATGATTATGTTATTGCTACAGGCATAACAACATCGGTTAGAGATTTTGTCATTATGGCTTTTAATCACATTGGGGTTAGTATAAAATTTGAAGGCAAAGCCGAAAACGAAATTGGAATTATTGATACTATTGATTTCAATATACTTAAAACAAAAGTCGAAAACAGCCCACTTAAAGTTGGACAAACCATCTTAAAAATAGATCCTTTTTACTACCGACCTACAGAGGTTGATTTATTGGTAGGCGATGCCACAAAAGCAAAAACTCAATTAAACTGGACGCCAACTTATACCTTAGATGCCTTAATTAAAGAAATGGTTGATAGTGATATTAATCTTATGAAAAAAGAAGATTATTTAAAGAAAGGTGGGTTTAACATCATCCCCAATGTTGAGGATATTATTTAAATCCAAAGTCATAACTAAACACTATAAACTACAAACTAAACACTATGAACTAAACACTATGAACTAAACACTATGAACTAAACACTATGAACTAAACACTATGAACTAAACACTATGAACT
>JAFGXI010000028.1 GCA_016936665.1 Bacteroidales bacterium | reverse complement strand
CTGTATAAAGTTTAAAATTAAACAAAAAAATACCGGGGGTTGCAACCCCCGGTATTTTCTATTTACACAGTTTATGAGATAGTGCTTAATTATCCTTTCAAAACAAAATAGTCTTTGATAAATAATACCGATGAGAAATTGATCTAAGCCTTTTGTTCGCTTATTAACAAAGTCTCTTCAATTTTCTATCGGCATTAACCATTGTAATTTTAGTATCTCGCTTAAGGCTCACTTTAAAAAACAATTGGTATAATTAATCGATAAGGGTAATTGAAAAACTATTCTACTTTGTTCGACGCAGTAGCCTGCCATTCGTAATAGGCTCCATCGTATACTTTTACTTTCGTGTAACCTAAGCCTTTTAGAGCCATAAATACAATACCCGCACGAACACTTGTTTCGCAATAAGTAATTATTGTTTTATCTGCTGTTACGCCTTTCGATTCAAACAAGCTTTTTAATTGATCGTTTGTTTTTAGATTTCCTTTTGCATCCAAAACATTTTTAAAATCGATGTTTACTGAACCTGGTATATGCCCTTTCCTAATCTTTGAATCTGCTGATCCTGAATATTCGTCAGCAGGCCTTGTATCCAGAAGAACATATGCTGCGTTACCCTGTGCTTTTTTAACTTCGTCGATTTTAGCAAGAACCGACTCGTCAACTTTTGGAATGAATGTAGCCGCATCAACCTTAGTTGGCGAACCTGTGATTGGACGACGATTCGCTTTCCAAGCAGGTAAACCACCATCAAGTACTTTTACATTTGGTGCTCCAAGGTATTTCAAAATCCAATATAATCTTCCCGCGTATTTGCCTGATCCCTCGTCGTATACAACGATTGTTTTGTCGGCAGTAACACCTTGAGAACCTAATATTTTTGCCATTTCATCGGCTGGTTTAATGGCCGAATGTATGGGCTCGTTGTTGTACAAGTCGCTGTGTGGAACATTCACCGAACCAGTAATGTGTACTTTGTAATTTGCATTTGATGTGGCGCAAACAATAAGCACATCTTTATTTTTCATTTCTTTCGATAAATCGGCAACCGAAATTATATCCTGTGCCGTAATAGTTGCTGCCATAAACAGCACTATTCCTACTAGTAATACTTTAGTTAATCTCATTTTGCAATTATTTAATTGATTGATTTTAGAATCTAACTTGTAATTGAACCATTAGCATATCATTCTCAACCTCGTGCTCCCACTCTGCTTTATACTCGTAGTTTATTTGCAAACGAGTCCACTCGTTAAAGAAATAATTTAGCCCAATGGTTGTAATATGTTCCATATTGTTGTTACCTGCAAAGTCAATGTCTGGATTGTAGTTGGCGTACTTTATTACCGGCTGCAAGTTCCAGGGCGTATTATACAGAGCCATAATTGAAAGGCCTTCACGTTTTACACTGCCCTGAACCAATTCGGGGTCACCTCCGCAACCACCTCCAACCAGGTAAGAGCCTTTATCTTCGCCCCATATATATTCACCTTGAATAAGGAAGCCAAATTTTTCAACTTCGATTTCAGCACCAAAACGAGTTCTTTCGTCTGGTTCGGCTACCGTTTCGTCAACGCTTTCAGACTTTCCGAAGCGGAAACTACCACCAACATGCATCCAGTTGAAAGGCTGAATTAAAACACGCCCAACGATGTCTTTAAATTTATCCGGATCTTGCACAAGCAAACCACTGCCATTCATGTAAGCAATAGAATAACGGAACATTGTAGTATCGGAACCACCGAGGATCATTATACCCATGTCACGATCGGGAGCAGAAAGCTCATTTGCAAATTTTGAACGATTGATTGTATGTAAAGCATGGCATGGTGTACTTAATTCCAACCCAAATGGTGATTTGAACGACCCTACGCTAACCTTGGCAAAGTCGAAACGCTTATACGTAATAAAAGCATCAAGAAGGTATGCATTTGGTTTGCCTTTCATAAAAGGGCTGGTCTCTAACATTACATAATAACTAAAGTCGTATGGGATATTCCCCATTACTCCAATTCGTGCACGGTTAAATCCGAATGTTGAAGTATTATCTCCATCAGTAAAGCCATAGTCGTACTGTGCTTGTAAAAACCCAAAAACAGTAACACCTCCATCGTCCGATTCGGGCTCAGCACAACCTTGTGCCTGCACATTAACAACGAAGAATAGTGCTGCGACCAGCGTAAGAAATATTTTATGCATGATATTCATTCTTTATTTGAATTATTAGTTTAAAACCACGTATTGATACGTTTACTGAACTACCGGGTAATCAACTGTTGGAGCAACAAACTTGTGGCTTTCGAGCTGAGAATAGATCATGCTGTTGGCTCCAAATTTCAAACTGGTAGCATTAAATCCAATTACATTCAGATACGCAGTAATCATCGATGAAGTCTGACCTGTCCAGCAATAAGTACAAATTTGCTTATCGGGATCTAGTTTTTCAATTTCACCCCCCTCGATCGAAAGTGGGTTAATGCGGTGGGCACCTTTAATGTGTCCGTAATGGTCGACATCAGCCTGTGCCCAGAAATTATTAATAAAGTAATTATCCGGACTTCCGAGAACAGTTGCAGAAGCTACGCCAATAAAACCTTTGGTGAGCATTTCGTCTACTCTTTCTGCCAAAATCCCGGCACCATCATTTGCAGAAGCTACCAAATCAGGCATGCCATTCGTAGCATCGGTGGTAACACCGGCAGTACTCCAGTTGGCATGCCCAACACCTACAACACCATTCTCGTTCCCTGAATTTGCCAACCATGATCCGCTTAAAGCTGAAGTCCATCCGCTCATTCCCCACATTAGTACCTTGGCATCAGAATAACCACTTAAACGAAGCGCGACAACTGCGTGTGCAGCAGTTTGACCTGTATAGCATACGACCAAAATTGGTTTTGTGGTTGTTGCTGCATTATCGAGTAAATTACCTAAGGTTACATTAATTGCGCCTTCGATATGACCGTTCCCAAAATCAGAAGCACTGCGCAAATCAAAAATATTGTATGACGAAATGAAGGTAGAAACTTCGTCGATTGTGGTTGGCCGGCTAACAATCCATGTTGTTAAAATGTCCGGAAGATCCATGTCATTTTCAACCAAATAAGAAGTAAGTGTTTCGTAAGCTGATGTTTCATCGCAATTACATTCAGTTGGTTCATACTTACATCCTGTGAATGAGAATGATGCTACAAAAGCCAGAAGAAACGTGTAAATTAGAAATTTTTTCATAGTGATTAGTTTTATTGATTTTGATAATTTTTCTCTTTAAATCAGCTAGTTGCACAACAAAATATGCTGTAATTATTAAGTGTAAAAATAATGGAGCAATGTGGTTTTAAAGAAAAATCTCTACTGTACCAACTCAAGGAAAATATGCAACTTACTCAGTTGCATTTTTGATATACATCAATAATAATCTTGATGCGTATTTGTTTACATAATAATTGCGTTCCGAGTTAAACAGAGCTCTAAGTATTTGAGAAAGATTACAAAAAACAGGCAT
>JAFGXI010000003.1 GCA_016936665.1 Bacteroidales bacterium | reverse complement strand
TACCACACCTGTATTAGATCCAATTTCTGATACTGCTGTTTGTAATGTTTATACTTTAGAACCTATCTCAGGATTATACCTTAGCGGTAATCAAGCCTATTATTCAGAATCAGGCGCTAATGGAAGTGTTTTAACTGGAAATATTACAAATTCGCAAACGGTTTATATTTATGATTCTAATGCATCGTGTTTTAGCGAATCTAGCTTCGAGATAACTGTTAATTCAAATTTATATCCTGAAATCGCAGGAGATACTACATTTTGTAAAAACGATTCTTTACTTCTGTCTGTTAATGGTGCATATAACACTTATTTATGGTCAGAAGGCAATCCAAACAATAGTTTATGGGTTTATGAAGCAGGTATGTATTATTTAACAGTTACGGATATCAATAATTGTCAAGGTGTTGATAGTGTTTTAATTTTCGAAAATGCTTTGCCAGTCGTCGAAATAGTAGGTGATACTAGTTATTGTGAGGGTTTGTCTACATTTCTTGGTGCTGGTGAAGCTTATCAAACGTATTTGTGGAGTAATGGCATGGATCAACAACAAGTTGAGCTTACCCAAGGGTTTTATTATTTAACAGTTATGGATGATAATCATTGTTACGCATACGATTCTGTGGAAGTTGTCGAATTAGCTCGCCCCGTAATTAAAATATCTGGTAATTCAGCCATTTGTCCGGAAGATACCGCTTTTGTTCAAGTTGTTGACGTCTTTCCTGGTTTTCAGTGGTCTACAGGAGATGATAGTCAAGGTATAGCAACGCTTAATCCTGATTGGTATTATGTTACTGTTACTGATGATAATAACTGTTCTTCGATAGATAGTGTAGAAGTCACTGTTTTTGATGCGATCAATTATGCTTTTGATATACAGCCAGCTAGTTGTCCTAACTCTGAAGATGGCGCCATTAGTATTTATAATGTCAGTAGCCCGGTAACTTATACATGGAGTACAGGTTCAAATGATAGCTTGTTGCAAAATTTATTATCTGGGACTTACGAATTGACATTGACGGACGCTCATCATTGTGTTAGTAATGTTCAATTAGAGTTAAATAGTTTAGATATCAATTGTTTAAATATACCAACAGCATTTTCTCCGAATAACGATATGGTTAATGATTTGTGGGAAATTGAAAACATTGAACTTAAAGGGCAAATCAAAATTGAAATCTTTAACCGATGGGGACAATTAGTGTTTGAATTTGATGGTTTAGGGCAAGAGTATGCCTATTCTGGTAATCAGTGGGATGGCACGTATAATGGCAAAGAATTGCCAGTAAGTGCATTTGTGTATATGCTTTACCTTGAAGATGAGGATAAGGTGATAAACGGCGTACTTAGTATTAAAAAATAAAGACAGTTATAAATGGACTAGATGGTTAGGTACTTTTAGCTAACATCAAGTCGAAAACACAATAAAATGAAAAGAATCAAACATTTTAAGTATATATTGTTTGTGTCAATAATGGTAATAACTTATCATTTGTATGCACAACAGCAAACCATGTATAGTAATTATATTATTAACGGATTTGCAATTAACCCTGCTATAGCAGGTACTTCAGAATTATTTCCTATTCAATTAAGTGTGCGTCAGCAATGGATAGGCATTGAAAATGCACCGCAAACTCAATCCTTAAGTACCCATACAGACTTAGGAAGGAATCGTGTTACTGGAGTTGGTGGTATGGTCTATCATGATGCTTTTGGTGCGATATCAGAAATAGGTGTTATGGGGGCTTTTTCCTATAAGATAAAGGTTTACAATAAAACGCAATTGTCGTTTGGCTTAGCCCTCTCAGCGACACAATTTAGTTTTAATAATAGTAATCAGAACATCATTAACGATGACGATATAGTTTTCAATCAGTCAACGGATGTAAGCTTGATTCCTGATGCCAATTTTGGATTGTATTTGTATGACGATAAGTATTTTTTGAGTTTGTCTTCAACGCAATTACTTCAATTGCCAATTGCTTTAGGATCTGGCAATAAATTGAATAAAACGGTAAGGCATTATTATTTATATGGGGGCTATAAGTTTAAGCTTAATGATGTTATACAGTTAGAACCCTCATTAATGTTAAAAACTACAGAACAGTCAGCTCTTCAAATAGATATTAATGCTAAATTAATTTATAGTAAGAATTATTTTTTGGCCTTATCGTATCGACATAAGGAATCGGCCATCGTGATGTTTGGCGTTAAGGTAGACCGATATTCAATCGCATACGCCTTTGACTATTCTGTGAGTAAACTAAAGAATGTAAATTCAGGTTCTCATGAAATTGTTCTTAGGTTTGATATTAAAAAACAAGCTAAATCCTCTGCTTTATTGTAAAATTAAGATCTCATAAGTTGTAAGTGTAGTGTTAATGGGGAGTCCGCTCCCCTTAACACATTTTTTAAAAAACGGGTAAATAATTAATGTAAAAATAGTACCAAAGTGCACAAATTAGCTCATAATATATTGTTACACTTCATCATTAACATTAACATTATTCTGTTGGTGGTGGTATAGCTGTTTGTGATTTTTTATAACTGTGCCACCCTTAAAAATTAAGGGTGGTTTTTTATTATTATTAATGGAAAGAAGAAGTAAAACCGTAACAGAAGGCAGACGCATGGCAGGCGCAAGGTCGCTATGGCGTGCCAATGGTATGAACAGCCAACAAATGCAAAAGCCCATTTTTGCCATTGCGAATTCGTTTTCGCAATTTGTGCCGGGGCATGGTCATTTAAAAGAATTAGGACAACAAGCCAAGGCTATTATCGAATCGGCTGGTTATTTTGCCGCAGAGTTTAATACGATAGCTATTGATGATGGTATTGCAATGGGGCATGATGGCATGCTCTATTCCTTACCGTCAAGAGATATTATTGCTGATAGTATAGAATATGTTGTAAACGCCCATAAGGCTGATGCATTACTCTGTATTAGCAATTGCGATAAAATTACACCTGGTATGCTAATGGCAAGTATGCGAATCAATATTCCAACCATTTTTATATCTGGGGGGCCGATGGAGGCAGGGATTTTAGATGGCCAAAAAATCGATTTGGTAGATGCTATTGTTGCCGGTGCTAATCATGATGTAAGCGAACAGGAATTGTTGCGTATAGAAAAAGCAGCATGTCCTACTTGTGGCTCATGTTCAGGCATGTTTACAGCCAATTCGATGAATAGCTTGACCGAAGCATTAGGCTTGGCATTGCCAGGAAATGGTACGGTTGTAGCAACGCACAAGAATCGTCAACAGATATTCGAAAATGCGGTCAAACAATTAATTACAAATACAGAGTCGTATTATTATAAAGACGATGCTTCTGTTTTGCCTCGTGCAATAGCCAATAAGTCGGCTTTTAATAATGCGATGCGTTTAGACTTGGCCATGGGAGGTTCGTCCAATACCATATTGCATCTTATAGCTATTGCTCACGAAGCTGATGTAGATTTCTCCTTGGAAGATATTCATCAGTTATCTCTAGAAACACCATGTTTATGTAAAGTAGCCCCGAATTCATCGTATCATATGGAAGATGTCAATAGAGCTGGGGGAGTATTAGCTATTTTAGACGAATTGAGTCAAGCGAATTTACTTGATACAGAAGTTAAAAGAGTCGATCAAAAAAGTCTTAAAGAAGCTTTAAAGTTTTATAGAAACGAAAAGCAATTATGGTTGTCTGCTCCAGGGCAGCAAACTCGAAACCTCAATTTTTCCTCGCAGAATACACAGTACGATTCTCTCGACTTAGATAGGAAAATGGGATGCATCCGTTCTGTCGAACATGCCTATTCCCCTGATGGAGGTCTGGCTGTGTTATATGGTAATTTGGCCATAGATGGCTGTATAGTTAAAACAGCTGGTGTCGATGAGGCTTTAATGTCATTTACAGGAAAAGCCAAAGTATTTGATAGTCAGGAACAGGCTTGCGATGCTATTTTAATGGATCGAATAGAAAAAGGAGATGTCGTTGTCATTCGTTACGAGGGGCCTAAAGGTGGCCCAGGGATGCAAGAAATGCTATATCCTACTTCTTACCTTAAATCTAAAAAATTGGATAAAGATTGTGCTCTCATTACAGATGGGCGTTTTTCCGGAGGTACATCAGGGTTGTCTATTGGGCATGTTTCCCCTGAAGCTGCTGCTGGCGGATTAATAGGATTAGTGCAGGATGGTGATATCATCGAAATAGATATTAAAAATAGAAGTCTGGTTTTAAAAGTTGCTTTGTCCGAATTGCAAGAAAGAAAACAGAAAGAGCAAAAACAAGATAAACCATACAGTCCTAATAGAGAACGCCAAGTTTCAAATGCATTAAAATTATATGCTGCCTTTGTAAGCTCAGCCGATAAAGGCGCTGTTAGAATATTTAACGATTAACAACAATACCTTAAATTAAAACGATGAATTATCAAAATAAAGAGAATATAAGAGGAGCCGAAGCGGTCATACTCTCATTGCTCAACGAAAATGTTGAACATGTTTTTGGCTATGTTGGTGGCGCTATTATGCCTGTGTATGACGCTCTGTACGATTATCAAGATGTCCTTATTCATTATTTAACACGTCATGAACAAGGCGCTATTCATGCCGCTCAATCCTATGCTAGGGTATCTGGGAAAGTGGGCGTTTGTTTTGCAACTTCCGGTCCAGGAGCCACCAATTTAGTAACAGGATTGGCCGATGCGCAACTCGACTCTACGCCTTTGGTTTGTATCACTGGGCAAGTTGATTCACGCATGTTAGGTACCGATGCTTTTCAGGAAACAGATGTAATTGGTGTAACCATGCCTGTGACGAAGTGGAGTAGCCAGGTAACAAGAGCCGAAGAAATTCCAGAAGCCATTGCTAAAGCGTTTTATATTGCACAATCAGGTCGCCCTGGGCCTGTATTAATTGATATCACAAAAGATGCTCAGTTTGGGTTATTCAACTTTCAATATAAAGCGTGTAAACGTATCCGTTCTTACTTTCCTCACCCAAAGTTGAATATAGGCTTATTAGACGAAGCCCTTAAAATGATTGATGCCAGCCAAAAACCATTTTTGTTAATAGGGCATGGTGTCACCATTTCGAAAGCTGAAAAAGAAGTAAAAGCGTTTGTGGAAAAAACCAAAATTCCAGTGGCTTCAACATTGTTAGGCCTTTCTGCTTTTCCAAGTCATCATCCATTGTATATGGGAATGTTGGGAATGCATGGGAATTATGCGCCTAATATTTTAACCAATGAATGTGATTTGTTGATAGCTATTGGTATGCGTTTCGACGATCGTGTGACAGGCGATGTAGAGCGATATGCAAAGCAAGCCAAGATTATACATATAGATATTGACAGTGCAGAACTAAATAAAAATGTATTTGCAGATATTGCTATTCCTGCTGATGCAAAAGAGGCATTACAGTATGTATTACCAAAACTAAAGCAGAAGCACACGGAGGATTGGTTAAATCAATTCGCACAATTAAGAGTCAAAGAGCAAACGCTTATTGATGCGCAATTATACCCAGGTAAAGGAAAAGTTAGCATGGGAGAAGTAATCCGTGTTGTAAATGAACAGAGTCAAACTAAACCTATTGTGGTAACCGATGTTGGGCAACATCAAATGATGTCTGGTCGGTACTTCGAATTTAATGAGGGACGTAGTTTTGTTACATCAGGAGGTTTAGGGACCATGGGGTTTGGTTTGCCAGCTTCTATTGGTGCCAAAATAGCTAGTCCGGAAAAAGGGGTGGTTGCAGTACTTGGGGATGGCGGTTTTCAAATGACAATTCAAGAGCTAGGAACTATTTTTCAATATAAAATACCAGTGAAAATATTAATCCTCAATAATAACTTTTTAGGAATGGTTAGGCAATGGCAACAGTTGTTTTTCGAAAAACGCTATTCGTTTACTGAAATGCATAACCCCGATTTTTTAACCATTGCCAAAGGCTACAATATTCAAAGTAATAAGGTCTTTGAACGCTCAAAACTAGAAAGCGCTGTAAAAGAAATGCTAGCATCTAAAGGCCCTTACTTATTAGAGGTCGATGTAGAAATGGAGGAAAATGTATTTCCGATGGTGCCTGCCGGCGCATCGGTTTCAGAAATATTATTGGGAAACGAAGAATTAAATTGATTTAAAAAATATTCAATGGAACTAAATACTAAAATACAGGAGTTTACGCTTTCCGTATTTACGGAAAACACCGTAGGGATGCTCAATCGAGTTACCATCATTTTTACGAGAAGAAAGCTTAATATCGAAAGCATAACCGCATCCAATACCGAATTAAAAGACATCTACAGGTACACAATTGTGGTTAAAACGACACTCGATATGATTAAAAAGGTAACCGCTCAATTAGAAAAACAAATTGATATACACAAAGCGCTTTTTTACACATCCGACCAAGTCATTTATAATGAAATTGCACTTTATAAAATGCCAATGACTAGTGATAGGAATTATGATGTAGAAGCTATCGTTCGTCAAAATCATGCACGAATTTTATCGGTTACATCAGAGTATATGGTTATCGAAAAAACAGGTTTGAAAGAAGAGACCCAAGCCTTATACGATTTACTTAAGATGCATGGTTTGTTAGAATTTGCTCGTTCTGGACGTGTAGCAGTAACCAGACCTATGAGAAAGCTTAATTCATTTTTAGATGAGATGGAAGCAAAAACTAACTATGATACTGATTATAATTAATATCAATAGTCAAACCGGAATATAATTATCAAACTGCTTGTAAAAAGGCAAATAATTAACAATTGTAAAACACATAAAAAAGAAATAACAATGGCAAAAATTAATTTTGGTGGCACCATAGAAAATGTGGTCACAAGAGATGAATTTCCAGTAGCAAAAGCAGTAGAAGTATTAAAAGACGAAACCATTGCTGTTATAGGTTACGGTGTACAAGGGCCAGGGCAGTCCTTAAACTTAAAAGATAATGGCTTTAATGTTATCGTTGGTCAGCGTAAAAATTCGGTATCCTGGCAAAAAGCAATAGATGATGGATGGGTAGAAGGTAAAGATTTATTTGAACTGGAAGAAGCATGCGAGAAAGCCAGTATTATTCAGTATTTATTATCTGATGCCGGTCAGATTGCTCAATGGGACACCGTTAAAAAGCATCTAACACCGGGGAAAGCTTTGTATTTTTCTCATGGTTTTGGGATTACTTTTAACGAGCAAACAGGCATTGTCCCACCCAATCATATCGATGTCATTCTGATTGCTCCAAAGGGATCTGGAACTTCGTTAAGACGCTTGTTTGTTGAAGGTCGAGGTTTAAATTCCAGTTATGCTATTTATCAGGATGCCACAGGAAAAGCTAAAGAACGAGTTATGGCTTTGGGCATTGGTGTCGGCTCGGGCTACTTATTCGAAACAGACTTTAAAAAAGAAGTGTACTCTGATTTAACTGGTGAACGCGGCGTTTTAATGGGTGCCATTGCCGGTTTGTTTGAGGCGCAATACAATGTGCTACGCAAATATGGGCATTCGCCTTCCGAAGCCTTCAACGAAACCGTTGAAGAATTAACGCAGAGCTTGTTGCCTCTAGTAGCTGAAAACGGAATGGACTGGATGTACGCAAACACCTCAACAACAGCGCAGAGAGGCGCTTTAGATTGGAAAGAAAAATTTAGAGATTTAAATACGCCTCTTTTCGATGAACTATATAATAGTGTTAAAAGCGGTCAAGAGGCAGCCATTGTTATTGAGGCCAATGCAGATACGAATTATAGAAGCAACTTGGAAGCTGAGCTTAAAACGATTCACGATTCAGAATTGTGGCAAACGGGTCAAGTTGTTAGAAGTTTACGCCCTAATCAACAATAAATATATGAAACTAGAAGCTGTTAAAAAAGCTAAACATGATATGGAGGGGCTTGTATTAACAACGCCTCTCCAAAAAAACATCAATATTTCAGAATATTTTAAAGCAACGGTTTGTTTAAAACGTGAGGATTTGCAAACGGTACGATCTTATAAGATAAGAGGCGCTTATCATAAAATAAAGAACTTGTCGCAAGCTCAAGCAATGAATGGTGTTGTTTGTGCTAGTGCTGGTAATCATGCACAAGGTGTTGCCTTAACATGCAAGCTGCTAAATATTCGAGCTACCGTATTAATGCCTATAACAACACCCAGTCAGAAGGTAAATAAAGTAAAGCAGTTTGGAGGCGAAATGGTAGATGTTATCCTTTATGGAGACACTTTCGATCAAGCCTACGACGAAGCGGTTCGGATTTGTAAAGCCAATAAAGCCGTTTTTATTCATCCTTTCGATGATGAAAAAATAATTGAAGGCCAAGCTACGGTTGGCTTGGAAATTTATCAAGCTGCGCATCAATCTATTGATTATTTGTTTTTACCTATTGGCGGTGGTGGTTTAGCCTCTGGTGTATCTTCTGTTTTTAAGCAATTAAGTCCTAATACAAGACTTATAGGCGTAGAACCAAAAGGAGCGGCATCCATGCAAGCAGCATACAAGCAGCATAAACCTGTGCGCCTGAAACAGATTGACCGCTTTGTAGATGGCGCAGCTGTTCAAGAAGTAGGAAAACTTACTTTTCAATTATGCAAAGAAAATTTAGATCAAATTGTTAGTGTAGACGAAGGTAAAGTATGCTCAACCTTACTTAAACTCTATAACGAAGATGGTATTATTGTAGAGCCGGCAGGGGCGCTTTCTATTGCTGCTTTAGAGCAATTTAAAGATGAAATTAAAGGGAAACGAGTTGTATGTATCGTTAGTGGTAGCAACAATGATATAACCAGAATGGAAGAAATTAAAGAACGTGCCATGCTTTACGAAGGTTTAAAACATTATTTTGTAGTAAAATTTCCACAAAGAGCAGGTGCTTTAAAAGAATTTGTAAGCGATGTACTTGGCCCTAACGACGATATCTCATTTTTCGAATACTCAAAAAAAACAAGTCGTGAAAAAGGGCCCGCAACGATTGGCCTGGAGTTAAAATCGAAAGATGATTTAAAAGCGATAATGGCTAAAATGAAAGCAAAGGATTTTCAGTTTGAGTATATTAATGAAAAGCAAGAGCTTTTAGCATTATTAATATAAGCTTTTAAAATCCATAATTTTCTTTAAAAGCATATTAACAAAAAAATCCTGATTGAAGTAATCAGGATTTTTTATGCGGAGAGACCGAGACTCGAACTCGGGGATCCCAATGAGATCACAGCTTAGCAGGCTGCTGCATTACCACTCTGCCACCTCTCCGTTTTAGTGCCTACAAAATTAGTATTTAGATTGATATTAACAAACATTTATATCAATTTTCGGCTTTTCAAGTTTTAAAGTCCTTTTTGTTGGCTTAATTCATATAATTCGTATCTTAGCCAATTCATTTATGTGGACTAGAATCGCCAGTATTATTTTACGCAATAGAGTGCTCATTCTTGCTCTTGTATTAGCGTCTACACTCTTCATGGCTTACCATGCAGGAGATGCTCGAATGTCGTATTCTTTAGCTCAAATGCTACCTCAGGACGATAGCGCATACATAGAACATGTTCAGTTTAAAGAAATATTCGGAGAGGAAGCTAACATTTTTGCAGTTGGTGTACAAGACGACAAGTTTTTTAAATTAGATCATTATCAAAAATGGAAACTGCTCGTCAATTCGTTAAAGCAGATTAGAGGTGTTAAAAACGTAACATCTGTAACTGAGTTGATTAGATTAAACAAAAACAAAGAAGCAAAACGCTTCGATATTTGCACCATTTTCCCCGATACAGTTAATACTCAACATCAGTTGGATAGTCTCAAAAAAGTCTTATTTAACTTCCCAATTTATAATGGCTTGATATATAACGACTCGCTCGATATTTATTTAATGACTATTTCAATTGACAAGAAATTACTTAACACCGAAGAGCGAATCAGTATTGTTGAAGATATTCATAAATTAACGAAGCAGTTCATGGCCAATACCGGTCTAAAACTTTATCATTCCGGTTTGCCTTATATCAGAACAGAAGTATCTAAAAAAATAAAAAAAGAACTTAGCTTATTCATTATACTTGCTGCATTTGTTGTGATCTTAGTACTTATGGTTCTTTTCAGATCCTACAAAGCTGTTTTAGTATCGATGTCTGTTGTTACAGTTGCTGTTATCTGGACCTTTGCTACAGTTGCTATGTTAGGTTACGAAATCACGATACTTACGGGAATGTTACCTCCATTACTTATAGTAATAGGCGTTCCTAACAGCATCTTCATGATTAACAAATATTTACACGAATATTCTGCACACGGAAATAAAATAAAATCCCTGCAAAGGATGATTAAAAAAACTGGTAGTGCTATATTTTTAACCAACTTAACTACAGCGTCGGGCTTTGGTACTTTTATTCTAACAAGTAGTGATATTTTAAAAGAATTTGGTGTTGTTGCGGCCATCAATATTATAGGCATATTCGTGTTTTCTTTACTTATTATTCCTACCATCTATAGCTATCTTCCCGATCCAAAAGACAGACATACCAAGCATTTAGACAGTAAAGTCATTGTAAAATTCGTGCATAAACTGGTTTATTTAACAGAACACAAACGCCGTTGGGTATATGCAAGTACAATAGTATTATTAGTAATCAGTATTTATGGAATTACTCTAATTAATACAACCGGTTATATTGTGGATGACATTCCTAAAGATGATCCTATTTACACCGATCTTAAGTTTTTCGAAAACACCTTTGGTGGTTTAATGCCTTTTGAAATTGTTATTGATACAAAAAAACAAAAAGGAGCGCAAAAAATAAGCACATTAACCAAAGTTGATAAATTACAAAGAAAACTAAAACACTTCGATGAGTTATCAAAACCCATCTCATTAGCCAATGGCGTAAAGTTAGCAAGACAAGCTTTTTTCAACAACAAAAAAACACACTACAAATTACCAAGCAACCAAGAAAAGAATTTTATTTTTTCCTATTTAGCTAAAATGGATAATGAAAACAATAACAACAACAACTTTATTCATTCGTTTATCGACTCTACGCAACAAATAACGAGAATCAGCTATAAAGTAAAAGATTTAGGCACTAACAAAATGGATCAATTGCATGCCGATGTGCAACTTATTGTTGACAGTATTTTCCCTCCGGGCAAATATAAGACCAGCATTACAGGGACAAGTATTGTCTACACTAAAGGCACAACTTTTTTAATACAGAATTTATTTGTTAGTCTTACATTAGCCATTGTACTCATTGCATTTTTTATGGCGCTTATGTTCCGTTCGGCAAGAATGGTTGTAGTGTCTTTAATCCCTAATTTAATTCCACTATTATTTACTGCAGGAATAATGGGATACTTTGCTATACCAATTAAGCCTTCAACAATATTAATTTTTAGTATTGCCTTTGGCATTTCTGTCGACGACACCATTCACTTTTTAGCAAAATACCGCCAAGAATTAAAAATATTTAATTGGGATATAGGCAGTTCAGTAAGAGGTGCCATTAACGAAACTGGAGTAAGCATGTTTTATACCAGTATCGTGCTGTTATTTGGATTTTCAATTTTTACAGCATCCGATTTTGGTGGAACGGTAGCATTAGGTCTTTTGGTTTCCATAACCTTATTTTTTGCGATGCTTACCAACTTAGTACTTCTTCCCTCCTTATTATTGAGTTTAGAAAAGCAACTTACTACCAAAGCATTTAACGAGCCTTTGCTAAGTATATTCGATGAAGAAGAAGACATTGAGCTTGATCATTTAACAATCGACAATAGAGAATAATTCGAAAACATGAGAACAATATTAGTTACAGGAGGTGCCGGATTTATAGGAAGTGCTCTTGTTAAACGACTACTCAAAGATACCAACAACGACATTGTTGTAGTTGATAATCTACTCACCGGCCATAT
This sequence comes from Bacteroidales bacterium, assembly GCA_016936665.1. Lineage (GTDB taxonomy): Bacteria > Bacteroidota > Bacteroidia > Bacteroidales > JAFGXI01 > JAFGXI01. The sequence goes on along the minus strand of JAFGXI010000003.1, from coordinate 36,555 downwards.
CGGGAAATTGCCAAAAGCCCAAGATCGTTTGAGATTTATTAAATGCGATGTAAATAATCGTCAAGGTATTGGTGAAATAATGACAACTTATCGTTTCGATTATGTTTTTCATTATGCAGCAATGGTAGGCGTTACGCGAACTTTAACACACCCAATAGATGTTTTAAACGACATACAAGGCATTAAAAATATTTTAGAACTATCTAAAAATACTGGCGTGAAAAGAGTCTTCTTCTCTTCATCTTCTGAAGTGTATGGAGAGCCCGTCGAATTTCCTCAAAACGAAGAAACAACGCCTTTAAACTCCCGATTACCATATGCAATTGTTAAAAACGTGGGCGAAGCTTTTGTTAAATCGTTCCAGCAAGAATTTGGTCTTGATTACACAATATTCAGATTCTTTAACACGTATGGCCCCTACCAAAGTAAAGATTTCGTAATCAGTAAATTTTTGTTAGCTGCTCAACAAAACGAAGATATTACGATATATGGCAACGGAACTCAAACAAGAACCTTCTGCTATATCGACGATAACATTGAAGCAACTACAAAAATAGCTTACGACGATGCTTTTATCAACGATGTAGTAAATATTGGCAATTCAATCGAAATCCCTATCAGCGATTTGGCTCAAAAAGTCATCGAAATTACAAACTCGAAAAGTAGAATAGTTTACCTCGACCCGTTGAAAGAAGGTGATATGAAACGAAGAAGACCCGATAATTCTAAAATGCTTTCGGTGCTTAACAAGGACTTAATTAAAATTGAAGACGGGCTTAAGCGAATATACGACGAAGGGCTTTTCGAACAAACCCACTAAAATATTATGTACAGCATAGAAGAACTCATTCCTATTGTCAACAAGGCTATTGATGGACATTATAACAATAGAAGTCCAAAAAGATTATACGAACCAATCAGTTATGCTATGTCTGCCGGTGGCAAAAGAATAAGACCCATTTTGTGTTTAATGGCATGTAACGTTTTTTCTGATGACATATATAAAGCCCTTGAGCCAGCCATAGGATTAGAAACTTTTCATAATTTTACTTTGCTTCACGACGATATTATGGATCATGCCGATGTTCGTCGAAATCAACCTACAGTACATAAAAAATGGGATGAAAACACTGCAATTCTCTCAGGAGATGCAATGATGATAGAAGCTTACGAGTACTTCCTTAATTTACCAACAGAAGCTTTAAGACACAGTTTAAAGGTATTCAACCAAACTGCAAGGGAGGTTTGTGAGGGGCAACAATTCGATATGGATTTCGAAAGTATTTCTTCTGTGAAAATTGAAGATTATCTCGAAATGATTCGTTTAAAAACAGCCGTACTTTTAGCAGCTTCGCTTAAAATTGGATCGATTATCGGGGGAGCTACTTCAAACGATGCTAATCTGATGTACCAGTTCGGTATTCATATGGGCATGGCTTTTCAACTTCAAGACGATTACTTAGATACCTTTGGCGACGAATCTACTTTTGGAAAAAAAATTGGGGGAGACATTGTCGAAAATAAAAAGACATTCTTGCAAATATCAGCAACAGAAAAAAATGAGCAACTGATGCAAGAATTAATGCAGAGAACATATAAGAACAATCAAGAAAAGATTAGTGTTATAACACAAACTTATCGCGATTTATCTATAGATAAAGCTGCACAAAATGCCATTTTAGATGAATACAAGCGCGCCTATGAAGTTTTAAATTCAATTAGCGTGGCCGAAAACAATCAAAAAGAACTATTAAAATTTCTAGATCAACTTAAGCAAAGAGTCTTTTAATAATTCCCGTTATTTTTCTGTAAATTTGAGCTTGTGAAGCTTTTATTCCACATAGGACAATTTGGCATTCTGATGAAGCGGGTTTTTTCAAAGCCCGACAATCATAAAGTTCTGTTCAGAAATATGCTAAAAGAAATGGATAAACTGGGTTTGGGCTCAATATCCATTATCATGATTATTACATTTTTTATGGGTGCGGTGGTAGCTATTCAAACCGCTTTAAATCTCGAAAGCCCTTTTGTACCCGATAAAATTGTTGGTTTCACTACGAGAGATTCTATCATTTTAGAATTCTCTAGTACTGTTACTGCCGTTATATTGGCTGGTATTATCGGGTCTAATATTTCTTCAGAGATTGGAAATATGCGAATTTCGGAACAACTGGATGCTATGGAAATAATGGGTGTAAATTCAGCCGGTAGCATAATATTACCAAAAATTCTAGCTCTATTTATCATGATGCCCTTTCTCGTTATTATCGCTATGGTAGTTGGAATTTCCGGTGGTTTTTTTGCAACGCTTTCTGTCGATAGTGTCTCTGTACAGAATTACATTGAGGGTTTACAGTGGGATTTTATGCCCTATAAGGTTTTTTATTCTCTTATAAAATCTAACGTATTTGCTATTATCATCACCTCTGTATCTTCGTATCATGGTTTTTTTGTTAAAGGTGGAGCTTTAGAGGTAGGTAAGGCCAGCACCAGAGGTGTTATTTATAGCATCATTTTGATATTAATGGCCAATTTATTCATCACTTATTTAATGCTGACATGATTGAGGTGATAGGATTAAATAAAACTTTTGGCAACAAACATGTCTTACAAGGTATCGATTTTACAATAAACAAAGGCATGTGCAACTTGGTTATTGGGCAGTCCGGTTCCGGGAAATCTGTATTTTTAAAGTCGGTAGTGGGGTTGCATCCTGTCGATCAGGGGCAAATATTATACGATGGACGCGACTTAACAAAGCTTAAACACAACCAACTTAAAGCACTCCGTAAAGAAATTGGAATGGTTTTTCAAGGTGGTGCATTATTTAATTCTTCAACGGTCGAAGAAAACATTAAATATCCTATGGATGTCTTTACCAAATGGAGTAAAAAAGAAAAACAAGATCGAATAGATTTTTGCTTAGACCGTGTAAACATTCAAAACTCTAATCATTTATATCCTTCTGAAATTTCGGGAGGTATGCAAAAACGTGTTGCTATTGCCAGAGCTATTGCGCTAAACCCAAAATACTTATTTTTCGACGAACCAAACTCAGGACTCGACCCAGTAACTGCCATTGTAATCGACGATTTAATTCAAGAAATAACAAAAGAATTTAACATTACAACCATGGTCATCACTCACGACATGAACTCCGTTATGGAAATAGGCGAGAACATAATGTTTGTTTACCAAGGGAATAAATGGTGGGAAGGTAATAAATCTATGATCTTCAAAACCGACAATACAGAACTGAACAATTTTGTGTTCGCATCCGATCTTTTTAAAGCAATAAAAACACAAGTAAGTTAAAAAAGACTCTAAATTGAATTAAAAAATCTCAGCTCGATTACTCAACTTATTATCACCTTCGTATTTTTCGATTAACTTTTCGTATTGATGATTAAGATCCTTCAATTGCTTTTGCGATTTGGTAATCTCTTTATGTTGAATTTCGAGTGCCTTCTTAGTTTTAATCAATTTTATTCTTTGAAGATAAAACAAACCCATCGATAATAATGCTAACACAACAATTCCCAAAAGCATCCAAATATACTTACGTTGAGATTTAAATTTAAGCTCAGTATACTCTTGCTCCTTCTGTAATGTTTGATTTTGTTGATCTTTTTCTCTTAACGAATACTTGGCTTCTAACTCCGCATAGTCGCGACTTGAATTTAGCATAAATATGCTGTCGGTATATTCATTATACTTTTTTAAGTTGACGAATGCTTTACTGTAATCTTTATTAGCCTCATATAGCTTAACCAAGCTCTTGTACGATTCCATAATTAGCGACCTGCTCTTTTTCAACATCGATTGTTTTAAAGCCCAGTTTAAATATTCTTCAGCTTTTTTATAATCAGTTACTTGAGTATAATATTCACCCATATTGATATAAATCGCAATTAATTGTAAGGTATCGCCATGTTCTTCTGCCATCCTTTTGGATTGTTCGTAGTAAGACAAAGCTATTTCTACTTTGTTTTGCATAGCCTCAATGATAGCAATATTCATAGTTACAGCCACTTCGCCATAATAATAATCGATTGCTTTAAAATATTTTAACGAATTTTGGTAATATTCAATAGCTTTATCGAGCTCTTTATTTTGCTGATATATATTCGCAATATTATTGTAAACAGATGCCATTCGGCCGGTATCTGACCCTGCCATTTCTATTGCTTTTTTATAAAACTTAAGCGCTTGTTCGTTCTGACTAAGATAGTTGTAGTTAATCCCTAACTGATTATAGGATTTTGATTTTTCTGAACTATCTTTTTTAATACAGTCTTTTTCTAAATATTGAAATAAATATTCTATAGAACTCTGATACTCTGATATTTCTGAGTATGCTCTAGCAATATTACTGAATATTTTAACTTCATCACAATCCCGAACAATTCTCTCAGGTTTAATTGTAAATGCTTTTTTATAATTGGCAATAGCTTCCGAATATTTCAATTCTGCGAGGCTACTATCTCCCTTTGCTAAAAAATAATTAAAATCTTGAGAAAAGGAAAATTGAATTAAGAATATAAAAAATAATATTATCGGTTGGCGCTTAAACATACTTAGTTGTTAGGTTAAAACTACAAAATCATGGGTTTATCTAGTTATTCAAAGTTAATAAAACTTTTCAAAATAATTAGTAATCAGACATAATACTCGCTCAAAGTTCTAAAGAAATTTAATCGATTGCTTTAAGATATCTTCTATTTTTGCAAACTATGATTGCTATCGACAATATTAGTGTTGCATTTAACGGTACAGATTTATTTGCATCGGTATCTTTTTTAATCGATAAAAAAGATAAAATAGGCTTAGTAGGTAGAAACGGAGCAGGGAAATCAACACTTCTTAAAATTATATATGGTCTTCAAAATATCGACAGCGGACAAATAAGCAAATCCGACGATTTAACGATGGGCTACTTGCCTCAACAGATGAGCTACCAAAGTGGGAAAACGGTTCTCGAAGAAACAAAGAGAGCTTTCGAAGCCATCAACCAAGTAAAAGATCAACTACAAAGATTAAATCAGGAACTAGCCGAACGAACCGATTACGAATCGAATTCGTACAGCAAACTAATCGATCGAATTTCTCATCTTAACGACCGTTTTCAAATTTTAGATGGACACAAAACGGAAGAAAAAATCGAAAAAGTGCTAATGGGTCTAGGCTTCGTAAAAAACGATTTCGACAGATTAACAGAAACATTTAGCGGAGGGTGGCGCATGCGAATTGAGTTGGCAAAGATCTTACTCCAAGAACCGGATGTACTATTACTCGACGAACCTACCAATCATCTCGATATCGAATCAATTCAATGGCTGGAACAATTTCTATCCAATTTTGGAGGCGCCGTTGTTTTAATCTCGCACGACCGTTTATTTCTCGATAGTGTGACTAACAGAACCATAGAAATATCGCTTGGCAAAACCTACGATTACAAAACATCATATACAAAATACCTCGATTTGCGACAAGAGCGAAGAGATCAACAATTAGCAGCTTATCGCAATCAGCAAAAAATGATCGAAGACACCGAAGCTTTTATAGAACGATTTCGGTATAAAGCGACCAAAGCCGTTCAAGTGCAATCGCGCATTAAACAACTCGAAAAAATAGAGCGAATCGAAATTGACGAAGAAGATAAAAGTGCCGTACACATACAGTTTCCTCCTTCACCAAGGTCGGGCAATTTAGTCTTCGAGTGCAAGCAACTCAGCAAATCTTTTCCACAAAAAAAAGTTTTAAATCAGCTTGAATTTACTTTGGAGCGAGGCGAAAAAATTGCATTTGTTGGCAAAAACGGCGAAGGCAAAACAACCCTATCGAGAATTATCGTTGGCGAATACGATTACGATGGTTACTTAAAACTAGGGCACAATGTAAAAATTGGCTATTTCGCTCAGAACCAAGACGAGCTTCTCGATAAAAACAAAACAGTACTTCAAACCCTCGACGATATTGCAGTTGGCGATGTTAGAAAAAAGGTAAGAGATATTTTAGGTGCATTCTTGTTTAAGGGCGAAGATGTCGACAAAAAAGTAAGCGTATTGTCGGGAGGAGAACAATCTCGATTAGCAATGGCGAAACTGCTTCTCGAACCTGTAAACTTTTTAGTCCTCGACGAGCCTACCAATCACCTCGATATTTTAACCAAAGATTTACTGAAAGAAGCCCTTAAAAAATACGATGGCACCTTAGTAGTCGTCTCTCACGATCGCTATTTTTTAGATGGCCTTTGCGATAAAATTTTCGAATTCAAGGATCAAAACATCAGAGAACATCTGTCTGGTATTCAAGATTTTATCAAGAAAAAACAAATCGAAAATTTAGATCAATTGAACGAAGTGGCAACTAAAAAAACAACCGACAATAAACCTAAAACAGAGAACACATCCGATACTAAACTTAGTTACGAGGAACGTAAACTGCTCGATAAAGAAATAAGAAAAATTAAAAAAGAGATCGAATCACTGGAAACTACCATTGCTGAAAAAGAAGAACAAATTGCTAGTATAAATCATATTTTAGCAGAACAATCTGTCAACTTCAGCTCAGAATATTTTCAGAAATATTATTCCGAAATCGAAAGCGCACAAAAAGACTTAGATAATGCCATGCATGAGTGGGAAAAGAAACAATACGAACTTGAGCTGTCCGAAGAACAACGTTTTGCCGAATAAGACTTTTAAATTAAAAATATAAACTTGGTTGAAAAGAGAATTACTTGAAAAAAACAATTAATCTTTAGCTTTTCAGTTTAAGCAATAAGCATTAACAAAAAACGTTTTTACTTTTATTGTTTTACAATGTCGTGGCATATTTTACTGAGCTCAATTAATTTCTCGATTTGAAACAATTTGGTACGCTTATAACAATTATAATTTTTGGATGGAGCACACAATTGGCTTTATCTCAGAATACTCAATTGTTTCATAAGATCAACAAAACAATAACATCCGATACCTTATTTCTCGATAGTTTAAGTATTATCCCCTCTTCTATTATTATTTTCGATGAACAAGCTCATCTTATTTCTCCTACCTTATACAAGGTTAATAGCGATGCACACGCTATCATTGTCGACAAATTATTATTGAATAAAACACTAAGTATTAGTTTTAGAACCTTCAACACGAACTTCAGCAAATCGCAATTCGGAAGTCTTTATTACATCGACGTTAAAACAGATTCTTCTACCAGCGCTTTGCCCTCAAACATTTTTTCTCCACTCACCGGAGACGAAAACAATTCTTGGGACGACAATCAGCTTAATAAATCGGGATACATTTCTAGAGGTATCGATTTTGGAAATAATCAAGATGTTGTTGTAAACTCGGCTCTGAATATGCAACTTAACGGACAGCTAAGCGATGGTATTTATATTAAAGCGGCAATTACAGACAACAATATCCCTATTCAACCCGACGGTAACACACAACAAATTCAAGAGTTCGACAAAGTTTACATCAGCTTATATAACGACAAGAGCAATCTTACCTTAGGCGATTTTGAACTCAATAAACCCATTGGTTATTTTTTAAATTATCATAAGAAAGTGATGGGTGGTATGGTGGAACACCGAATTGATGGCAATAAAAACAATCATATAAAGCTTAAAGCAGCAGGTGCCGTTTCGAAAGGACGTTTTAACCGATTGGAAATCAATGCAAAAGAAGGCGTACAAGGCCCTTATCAGCTTAAAGGAGCACAAAACGAAAGCTACATCGTAGTTTTAGCCGGAACAGAAAAAGTGTATATCGATGGCGAATTTCAGAAAAGAGGCGAAGACAACGATTATACTATTGATTATAATTTAGCCGAAGTATCGTTTACAACCCATCGAATTATAACTAAAGACTCGCGAATAGTAGTTGAGTTTGAATATGCCGATAAAAATTTTGCAAAATTTACAGTTGCTGGTCAGGTCGAATACGAAAGTAAAAACTCAAATTTTTGGATTAATTTTTTATCCGATCACGAAAGCAAAAATCAACCCATCAATGCAGATTATACCGATACAGAAAAACAAATCCTTTCCAATGCCGGCGACGATCCTTTTAAAGCCGTAGTCTCAAGCATCGACAGTTTAGGGTTTAGTAGCGAAGAAGTTCGTTACACACTGGTAGATACCCTTGGCTACGATAGTGTTTTAGTATATTCTACTATTCCTGGTAAAGCAATTTACAGAGCCACTTTTGCTTTTGTTGGAGAAGGAAATGGTAATTATAAAATGGCTACCAGCAGTGCCAATGGTCGTGTATTCGAATGGATTGCTCCAGTTAATGGTCAAGCGCAAGGAGCCTACTTACCTGTAAAAATATTGACCACCACAAAAAGCCAACAGATGCTCAGTACCGGCGGAAAAATACGCTTAGCTTCTTTTACCACTGTCAATTACGAAATAGCAGGAAGTCGCTACGACGCGAATACATTTTCCAATTTCGATTCCGGCGACGATTGGTCCTATGCCATGAAGCTAAAACTAGAGCAAGATTTACTAATTAAAGATACAAGCCAAAACAAACTGCTATGGTCTGTGTTTGGAGAACAAGTTGCTCCGCACTTTAAAAGTTTCGAACCATTCCAAAATGTAGAGTTTAAGAGAGATTGGAATTTAACCAACTACGAAACCGATTACAGGAGTATTGGGACTGCTTTGCTATGGAAGAATCGCGAATTATGGCAACTGAGATACGAGAATCAGTGGTTATTACAAGACTCTTCTTACTCCGGCTGGAAGCAAAATATAAATGCACAAACCAACATTAAAAAATGGTTGATGCAAGCCAATGCCTCATGGCTAAAAAGTAAACAAAAAGACTTTAACACCGATTTTCTTCGGAGCGACGCATTAATCCAATACCAATTATCGAATATGGTAAAACTGGGGGTTAAAGAAAAAAGCGAAAACAATTTATGGAAAAGCAACGATTCATTATTAGCTAAGACATCTAGTTTTTTTGAGTGGCAAGCTTTTGCAGATTGGCAAACAAAAAAACAAAACACAGTCTTTGTACAATATAGCAATCGACAAGATAAAGGAGCTAAAGAGGGACTTTTAAATGCTGCTACTGTAAGCCACATGCTAAGTGCCGACTATCAATTGAACAGTTTAAAAAGTCAGAGTTTAATTGCTAATTTAACATGGCGACAAGTCGAAATTCAAGATTCTACAATTAGTTTAATTCATCAAAATGAGCAAAACTTTTTAGGCAAAATAGAGCATCAAATCAAAGGGTATAAGAATGCTATAAACTTCAGAACTTTTTACGAGTTAAGTACAGGTTTAGAGCTTAAAAAAGAATTTGCTTACGTAGAAGTTGCTGCAGGCCAAGGCATTTACCAATGGATAGACTATAACGGAAATGGAGTTCAGGAATTGGATGAGTTTGAAAAAGCTAGCTATTCCGACGAGGCAAAATACATAAGAGTTTATTTACCAAGCTCTGAGTATATTAGAGCATATGCCAACGAATTTTCGGAAACGGTCCAACTCCACCCATATAAAGTTTGGCGAAATAACACAGGCTTTCTTAAGTGGGTTTCGCGTTGGAGTAATATACTTTCCTATAAAGTTAAAAAAAAGCTAAACAACAACGAAGCCGGCGTTCTTCTCAATCCTTTTTCTAGCCAAGTGGCCGATAGTAGTTTATTAAGCTTAAGTCAATCGTATCGCAACACGCTATCGTTCAATAAAATTAGTTCTATATGGGGAATCGATTATATCTATCTAAATTACAAAAACAAAAACTTGCTCATGCAAGGATTCGAATCAAGAACCAACCTTAACCATACGATTGCCTCGCGAGTCAATGTAAGCAAGAGTTGGCGAATAAGTAACGAAACAAGCTTCGAAGAAAAAACTTATTTATCGGAATATTTTTCGAGTAACAATTACAAGATCGAACAATGGTCGAGTATAGTAGAAATCAGTTTTCAGGCAAACGATCGTTGGCGTTTTAGCAGTTCCTATCAATACAAAGACAAACAAAATCTATGGGATATTCAGGCAGCCATCATGCAAAAAATAGGAATAGAAATAAAATACAATTTGGTAAGTCAATCGAACATCCAGATTAATGTCGATTTTTTTCAGTTCGACTACAATACAGCCACCAACAACACCATTGCCTTCGAAATGTTAGAAGGAATGATGCCCGGGAAAAACGGAAAATGGACTGCTGTATTTCAAACCCAATTATCGAAATATTTACAACTCAATTTGTCGTATTTAGGTAGGGTTGCCGAAGACAGCAAAGTAGTTCATACCGGACAAGCGCAATTACGGGCATTTTTCTAATCAAACATTGGTGTTTTTTGACCGTGTATTTACTTCTCTTTTATATTTTTAAAACATATTTATACCGCTTCAATGTGAACGAATGAAGCTTGGTGCATATGTAAATAATTTGTATCTTAACACCCTGAAAAAAATAGTATTATCAACATAAACAATTTCTTCTTATGATAGATTTATCTTTAAAGCCAAGACAGCTTGAAATAATTGAAAAATACAAAGATTTTACAGCTCGTCACATTATTCCTAACGCACGTAAATACGATCAATTAGCGGAATTTCCTTGGGAAGTTGTAAAAAAAGCCTACGAGGAAGGTATCATGAATGGCCCTATGCCTGTGGAATACGGAGGAAATGGCTTTAATTTATTCGAAGGTGCTTTAGCTTCTGAAGAATTAGGTTTTGGTTGTATTGGTATTGGTATCGGTATCGACGCAAATACTTTAGCTCTTACGCCAATGTATTTAGCAGCTAGCGAAGAACAAAGAAAAAAATGGTTTGGACGAATTGTTGAAGAAAAAGCCGTTGCCGGCTATTGTTTAACTGAACCTAACGCAGGATCTGATGTTCAAGGTATTAAAACTACAGCCATTAAAAAAGGCGATAAATATGTTATTAATGGACATAAACGTTTCATTACTAACGCCGAGGTTTCTACTGTATTAACAGTTTTTGCATTAACCGACCCAGAAAGAGGTTCGAGAAGTTTATCTGCTATTTTAGTTCCTACCAACACGCCTGGTGTTGAGATTAAACCTAGAATGCAAAAAATGGGACAAAAAGCATCGGTTCAAAACGAAATAATCTTCCACGATGTAGAAGTACCTGTAGAAAACCTATTAGGTTCTGAAGGACAAGGTTTTGTTATAGCAATGAAAACTTTCGACAGAACACGTACAGGCGTTGCCGCTCTAGCAGTTGGCGCTGCTCGTAGAGCGGTAGAAACATCTGTAACTTGGGCTAAAAATAGAATTCAGTTTGGTAAACCTATAGCCGCACAACAAGCTGTTGCATTTATGTTAGCTGAGATGGCTACAAAAACAGAATCGGCCAGACTAATGACTTGGAAAGCTGCTTGGGAATACGATACAGGCGTTAAAAATCCCGGCTTAAGTTCTGCAATGGCTAAATATTGGGCAACAGATATGGCGATGGAAGTAGCCACAGATGCTGTACAAGTTATGGCTGGCGATGGTTATTCGTACGATTACGATGTCGAAAAAATTATGCGAGATGTTAAATTAACTCAGATTTATGAAGGTACCAACCAAGTACAACGTTTGGTAATTTCTAAAAGCATTTTAAAGTAATTTTACATTAAAATATTTTAAAGGCCGCCCATTTTGGATGGCCTTTTTTATTTAAGGAAACTTCTAATTTTTAGAATCGCACCTTTGTATTTCGAATTCCTTTTTAATTTTTGTAAATTTGATAGCTTTATTAATTCACCCAATAAAGAAATAATAAACATGCTTCTGCTAAAACGAATTTTCACACTATTATTTATCATTTTAATAACTTCAGCAACCTTTGCCATTGAGCAGGACTCAATCCCGAATGATCAAGAAAATAAAGCAACCGTTAGCGAAAAAATCAACGGTATATTTGAACCCTTTGTAGAGACAATGGCCAATGTTTTATTTTGGGACCCGTTCAGTTCTTTTGGCTTGTACGACCCCGTTGTTTACGATAAAAATGGGAAAGCGATATTAGACAAAAATGGAAAGCCTATCGAGAAGCATATTCCTATCATTGTTTTCTGGCTAGTGTTTGGTGCTATATTTTTTACAATTAAAATGAAGTTTGTCAACTTTCGTTCGTTCAGACACGCTATCGGGCTAGTTCAAGGAAAATACGACAATCCCAACGACGAAGGTGAAGTATCTCACTTTCAGGCTTTAGCGACAGCTCTTTCCGGAACGGTAGGACTGGGGAATATTGCCGGAGTGGCCATTGCGATTACTATTGGTGGGCCGGGCGCAACGTTCTGGATGATTGTAGCCGGATTGTTTGGTATGGCTTCAAAATTTACAGAAGTAACATTAGGCGTTAAATATCGCAACATATTAAAAAATGGTGAGGTCTCGGGTGGCCCTATGTACTATTTAAGCAAAGGATTAAAAAAACGTAATCTAGGCGGTATCGGAATGGGATTAGCCATTTTATTTGCCATTTTAGTAATTGGAGCTTCCTTTGGTGGAGGAAACATGTTTCAAGCCAATCAAGCATTTAAACAATTTGAAATGCTATGGCCCGAAGTTTCGAGTTATGGGGCTTGGTTTGGTTTAGTAATAGCAATATTGGTTGGTATCGTCATCATTGGAGGTATAAAAAGTATTGCCAGAGTTACAGAAAAAATCGTCCCTTTCATGGCCATTTTATACATCGGAACAGCACTCGTTATTATTGGGATTAACATCGGAGAAATACATCATGTTTTTGTTGAAATATTTAATGGAGCATTCGCTCCCGGAGCATTAAAAGGAGGAATAATCGGTGTACTCATAGTCGGATTTCAAAGAGCTGCTTTTTCGAACGAAGCAGGTATTGGCTCAGCCTCAATTGCTCACTCAGCTGTAAAAACAGAAGAACCAGTAAGCGAAGGTATAGTAGCTCTTTTAGAACCATTTATAGACACCGTTGTTATTTGCACTTTAACGGCATTGGTTATCATATTTACAGGATTCCATAATCCGGAGGTTGCTGCCGGTTTAGATGGTGCACAGCTCACTTCACAAGCTTTTGCAAGTGTATTTTCTTGGTTTCCGTACCTATTGGTCGTTGCTATTTTACTTTTTGCATTCTCAACCATGATCTCTTGGTCGTACTACGGGTTAAAAGGGTTTAATTTTTTATTTAAAGAACCGATTCAGAAACTAACTGGCAGAGAAAATGCCTCTAAATACATTTATTTTGTAATATTCTTAAGTTTTACTATTGTTGGTGCAGCTTCATCAATGACTTCGGTTATGGACTTTTCCGATATGATGATTTTATCGATGGGGTTTCCAAACATTGTTGGTCTTTTAATTATGGCTCCGGAAGTAGCAAAAGACTTAAAACCGTATTTAGAACGCGTTAAAGATGGGAGGATAAAAAAATATAAGTAAATGCAGCACTTTACTCGCGGACAACGCAATGGAATTATTGTTCTATCTGCAGTTTTAATACTAATAAGCATAGTACCCACATACATCATTCGGTTTAGTAAGCCCGATTATCAAGCTTCATTTAAAACTATGGAGAAAAACATCGATAATATGCGTAAACCAGAAAAAACGATCGAACATGAAAAAAAACAAATTACCAACCAAGCATTAATTCCATTCGATCCTAATATTGCCTCCGACACTCAACTATTGTCTTTTGGACTTCCTCAAAAACTTGTAAAACAATGGGTTAACTTTGTAAATAAAGGAGGAAAGTTTAAATCTTCAGAAGATTTGAAAAAATTATACGCTATTAACGATTCAATCTTTGCCGAAATTGAACCATACATCGAAATAACCGAGTCTGAGAGAAAACACGCCCCTATTAATACAAAAAAACAAAAATTTGAAAAAAAAGACGTTGAGAAAGCACTCACTATCAGTGTAGACATAGCAATAGCCAACGAACAAGAATTACAAACTGTAAATGGGATCGGCCCTACTTTTGCTAAAAGAATAGTAAAATATCGTGAATCATTAGGCGGCTATTACAAATTGGAACAGCTCAAAGAAGTATACGGAATTGACGACGAAAAATTCGAAGCTTTAAAAAAGCATTTAGTATTGAATACAAAGAATATCAAAACCTTAAACATTAATTTGATTAATGCTAAAACTTTAAGCTCACACCCATACTTCGATTACAGATTAGCTAAAAAGATAATAAAAGACCGAAATGAAAAAGGACGTTTTAAAGATCTTAACGACTTGCTAAATCGACTACCTGAAGACCATCTGCTTATTACGAAAGCCGAAGTTTATCTGTCGTTTTAATGATTTCTGAAATCCATTTTCAATCCTAAATTAAAAGCAAAAAAACTACGGGTTTCGTTATAATCGACACCGGCAAAAACAGTAACTCCATTATAAATATCTTTGGTCGATTCCAATCGGCTTACATCGTAACCGTGGTGATTTAACTCTAATTCGAAAAATAGTCCATAATATCTGTCATGTAAAGTTTTTCGGAATCTTCCTGTTATCCAAACATATTTTAAAGGTTTAATGCTTAACTCGGCATGCACCCTCCCGAAGTATTCCACATTTATTAAAAAGCCCCAAGACATTCGTCTAAATTTTGTTGTTTTATCGCCACGGCACGACTGGCAAATGTGTAAAAACTTCAAATAAATATTTGCATTAACATATTGGTAAATATCTTCGACAGGTAGCAAAGGTTCGAAAGGAATGTATTCGAAACTTAAAGCCATACCCATTCTTATTTTATTCCAATCTCTAAAATGATTCCATCGATTTTTATCGAAACGTTCGTGCAAAAAATTAAACTCAAAACCAATCAGTTTGGCACCAACAGCACTATCTTGAGTATAAACCGAATGAAAAAAATAACTATCTTTTTCAAGTCCTTCCCTATTATATCTTCGTCGCCACAAAAAAGTTTCTTCGAAAGTCAGATACTGAAAATAATTGATTTTATCAGATCGGTAAGCTAATGTAGAAGCATCTAAATAGGTTTTCGAACGAACGGTTTGCGCACCGGTATCGGTACAGATGATTAACAAAGCAAAAATGATATATAAAAAATTCCGATTCATAGAGCGTATTCTAGCATACGGAAACAAAAGCCATAAGTTAAAAAACGTATTGATAAATCCCTCAAAATATTTCTTATAATGTTGGTGTTTTATTCTTTTTAAGAAGTTAAATATTATTTATTTTAGTCGGCTAATAAATGCTAAATAAGTAATTAACAGATTATTTTGAATATGAGAACAATTGTTGCTATGCCCGGCGATGGAATCGGGAAAGTTGTATTAGATGAAACCATTAGAGTATTAGACGCTGCCGGTTTCGAAGCCAAATATGTAGAAGGCGATATAGGTTGGGAATTTTGGAGACACGAAGGCGATGCGCTTCCTCAAAGAACTATCGATTTATTGCAAGAACACAAAATTGGTTTATTTGGTGCGATTACCTCAAAACCTAAAGATGAAGCATTCGATGAATTAGATGCCGAATTAAAAGACAAAGGTTTGGTTTATGCCAGTCCAATTGTTCGTTTACGTCAACATTTTGGCTTGGATATTTGTGCTCGACCTTGTAAATCTTACGAAGGGAACCCTTTAAATTTTATTCGTAGAGGCGCCGATGGTGGAATTGAAGAACCAATTGTAGATGTTGTAATTTTCCGACAAAATACAGAAGGATTGTACGGTGGTGTTGAATGGACAAACCCTCCAAAAGAAGTGCACGATGCTTTTATGTCTCACCCAAGATTTAAACAAAATTTTGGATGGGCTCCAAAAGAAGAGGTTTCTATTTCGACTCGTATTTTCACAAAAAAATATACAGAGCGTATTGTAAGAGCAGCTTTTGAGCACGCAAAGCAATACGGTTACAAATCGGTAACAGTTGCAGAAAAGCCAAATGTAATTCGCGAAACTTCGGGAATGATGTACAAAATGGCTCAGCAAATTCAAAAAGCAGATTATCCCGAAATAGAATTATGGAACACCAACATCGATGCTCAAATGATGTGGTTAACTAAAAACCCTGAAACTTACGGTGTTATCGTTGCCGGCAATATGTTTGGCGATATTATTTCTGATGGTTTTGCTGGTTTAATTGGTGGTTTGGGTTTTGCTTGTTCTGCTCAAATGAATCCTGAAACCGGCATCGCTGTTTTTGAACCTACTCACGGATCGGCTCCAAAATATGCCGATTATGAAACATCTATCGTAAATCCTATTGCAATGGTGGAATCGGCTTGTATGATGCTCGATCACATTAACGAAAATGAAATTGCTACAAAAATTAGAAAAGCAGTTGCAGAAGTGATTAAAGAAGCCAAAGTTCAAACTTACGACATGAAGAAAATGTCGGGACGTGCCGATGTAGTTACAAAAGGAGCTGCATCAACGCAACAGATGGCAGATGCTATTATTGCTAAATTAAAATAATTGAACTTTTAAGAATAAATGAAGAGAGGTTCCCTTGTTGGAGCCTCTCTTTTTATTACTGGTCTAGTTTATTCTTGCAAGCTGCAATAAATTTGGTGTATTCCTTAAGAAAATAATCACTAATAATACCTTTATCGTGAGCGAAGTTTACAGCAAATTCTGGTAAAGAAAAATGGCCTATTATCTCAGCACCATGAATTGGAAACCTTGTTAAGGCGGCTTCCATAACACTTTTTGCACCTCTAATCCCAGGTGAAGTCGATTGCAATATGACTTGTTTATTTTCGAACATTTTGCTTTGATAACGAGACATCCAATCGAATAGGTTTTTAAACACTGCTGTATAAGACCCATTATGTTCTGCCAAACCAATAATTATTAAATCTGCTTCACGAATCTTATTATAGAAACCAATTGCATTGTCCGGAATACCTTTCAATTCTTCTATCTCCGAGTATATTGGCAGAGGATAATTTTTTAAATCTAAAATTGTATTAAATTGTTTTGAAGTGAAAATAGCTAATTGTTTATTAATAGAGTTTTTACTTATGCTTGTTCCAAATGTTATTACTTTCATAGAATATGTTATTTGAATTAAATCTAAATTACAAATTTAAATTTTAAATCATTTTATTGATAAAAACTAATAGCTTAAAAATAAAAAAACCGCCCTTTTGGCGGTTTTAATATTATCGAACCAATTTTTTATATTTAATTCGTTTCGGCTGAATATCTCCCAAACGTTTCTTTTTGTTTTCTTCATATTCCGTGAAACCTCCTTCGAAATAATAAACCTGACTATCGCCTTCGAATGCTAAAATATGAGTACATATTCTGTCTAAAAACCACCTATCGTGCGATATTATCACAGCACAACCGGCAAAGCTTTCTAAACCTTCTTCCAAAGCTCTCAAGGTATTAACATCGAGGTCGTTGGTCGGCTCATCGAGTAAAAGCACATTACCTTCCTCTTTTAATGTCATGGCTAAGTGCAAACGGTTACGCTCTCCTCCCGAAAGCTCTTTAACACGTTTATTTTGTTCGGATCCACCGAAATTAAATCTCGATAAATAAGCTCTGGAATTAACCATCTTCCCTCCCATCATGATTTGTTCTTGCCCTCCGGCGAAGTTTTCCCAAATGGTTTTTTCTGGATCTAAATTTTTATGCGATTGATCGACATAAGCCAATTTTACCGTTTCGCCAACATTAAAACTTCCGGCATCGGCAGTTTCTTGTTCCATAATTAATTTAAACAAGGTTGTTTTCCCTGCACCATTTGGACCAATAACCCCAACAATGCCATTGGGAGGTAAACTAAACGAAAGATCTTCGTATAGTAGTTTATCTCCAAAAGCTTTAGCAACAATACTTGCGTCAATAACTACATTGCCTAATCGAGGCCCATTAGGAATGTATAATTCTAATCGTTCTTCTTTCGATTTTTGCTCCTCGTTGAGTAGCTTTTCGTAATTGCTTAAACGCGATTTCGACTTTGAGTGGCGTCCTTTCGGATTCATTTGTACCCATTCTAACTCCCGCTCGAGAGTTTTTCTTCGTTTCGATGCTTGTTTTTCTTCTTTAGCTAAGCGTGCTGTTTTTTGTTCAAGCCACGAAGTGTAATTGCCTTTCCATGGAATGCCTTCGCCTCTGTCTAATTCTAAAATCCAACCTGCAACATTATCGAGAAAATATCTATCGTGCGTAACCGCTATTACAGTTCCATTGTACTGCTGAAGATGCTGTTCCAACCACAATACCGATTCTGCATCTAGGTGGTTAGTCGGCTCATCGAGCAACAACACGTCTGGTTCTTGCAATAACAAACGACACAAAGCAACACGACGTCTTTCTCCTCCAGATAAGGTTTTTATAGATGTATCTCCAGGAGGCGTTCTAAGCGCATCCATCGCAATTTCTAATTTGGTTTCTAAATCCCAAGCATTAGTTGCATCAATTTTATCTTGAAGCTTTTCCTGCTTTTTCATCAACTCTTCCATCTTGTCAGGGTTTTCATAAACCTCCGGCAAGCCAAACATATCGTTTATTTTATTGTACTCATCTAGAATAGCAACCGTTTCTGCGGCTCCTTCTTTTACGATATCCATTACAGTTTTAGATTCGTCGAGCTGAGGCTCTTGTTCTAGCATTCCCACGGTATAGTTTGGGGCAAATACAACCTCACCTTGATACGATTTCTCGACTCCTGCAATAATTTTTAGTAAAGTAGATTTACCAGAGCCGTTTAAGCCTAAAATCCCTATTTTGGCTCCATAAAAAAAGCTGAGATAAATATCTTTTAATACTTGTTTGTTTCCATTGGCATAGCTTTTACTTACGCCTGCCATTGAAAAAATAATTTGTTTATCGTCTGACATATTTTGTTTATTAAAATCGTTTGCAAAAATAATTAAAGAATTTCATCTAGAGCGAATTATTAACTCTCTGTATTTGTTTACATTAAAAAAGTTAACTTTAATAAAATTTGACGAAAAACATTTTGTTTTTGCTCTCAATAAAACTAACTTGCTTTTGTAAAACCCATTAGATAAAACATTAAGCAAAGTTCTAATTTATAAGCTTTTGTAAAGATGAGTCTCAAAAAGATTAATATTGCTCTTTTGGCTATAGTTGTTATGGTAATGGCTTTATTTTATTATTTTGTAGCATTTCAGGCACACAAAACGTATTTTACTCAAAACCTAAATGAAACTAATCGTTTTAAATCAGAACTCTTTTACAACTTAATAAGAAATCATGTTGAAAAGTATGTCGAAGGCGCAAGGAGCATAAGCAGCCGAAGCATGATAAAACAAAAATTAATAGAATATCATCAGCAATCTATAAGTTTTAAAGAACTTTCGGAGTTTACCGATTCTAAATTTAAAGATGGTATAAAAGCCCTTTCCGATTGTAAGCAAGGGCTTAGATTAACTAACCAACGCATTATTACATCTTTTGGTGAAGTTGACTCTGCCAATATTTTTAAAAATTACCCCGACTCCATTCAAATCGATATTTTTACGCAAAGCAAGCTATTAATTGTTTCTGTAACCAATCCTATTTTTTACAAAAACAAGATAATAGGATATGACTTTTTACAGTTTCAAAACAACAATGCGATCCCTAAATTACAGGCAGCTAATTTTAACATCAGAATCGACCACAATCCTCAATTTCAAGCAGATAGCATTAATGCAGAAGGCATTCAAACACAATGGATTCATTGCCCATCGCACTCGAAGTGTAAAATAATTATTAGTATAGACTACGATGCTGTTCAAAGCGAAATTGATAGCTTCCATCGAAACCAAGTGTATATTTCGTTTGCACTTATTGCTTTTGTATTTTTGATTTTTATTACATTTTCTTTTAAATTTAAATTAAATGTTGCCGATAAAACAACCGTTCTAAATAAACTTATCGATGATAAAAACAAATCGTTAAACTCAACAGTTGAGCGACTTAAAAAAGCTCAAAAAGAGTTGCATGACGAAAAAGAAAAATACAGAATAGTAGCCGATTATAACTACAACTGGGAATATTGGATCGACAAAAACAACCAGTTTATATATGTTTCGCCCTCCTGCGAAAGTATTACGGGATATAGTGTGAAAGAGTTTTTTAATAATCCTCAATTGCTTAATGATATTATATATGACGAAGATAAACCAATATTCTTCAAGCATTCTCATCAATTAAATGAAGGCTATATATCACCTATAGAGTTCAGAATAGTTTCTAAAGATGGTAAGATTGAATGGATATCGCACGTCTGCAATACTGTTAAAGATTACGATGGGAAAAACATCGGCATTAGAGGAAGTAATAAACTAATTACAGATCAAAAAAATGCAGAAACAAAATTGAGGCAGGAGGAAGCCAACTTTAAAGCATTTTTCCACACAGTTTCCGATTTCTTATGGGTTTTAGACAAACAAGGGAATATAATAGATTTCAATAGCACTGTTCTAAAAAGACTGAAATTTGAAGCCAATGAATTAATTGGGGCATCAGTTTTAAAGGTTCACCCTCAAGAACGGCACCAAGAAGCAATAAACACAATTCAAGCTATGTTAAATGGCACTAAAGACATTTGTAAAATTCCTCTTATTGATAAAAATGGCGTACTAATTCCTGTAGAAACTATAGTTTACCCCGGCATTTGGAACGAAAATGAAGTTCTCTTTGGTGTAAGTAAAAATATTTCGGGATTGGAACTCTCCGAAGAAAAATTCTCAAAAACATTTTACAACAATCCTTCTATTTGTGGCTTAAGCGACCTCGAAACTGGAGCATATATTGAAGTTAACCATGCATTTGTCGAAAAACTAGAATTTACAGAAACGGAAATAATTGGCAAAACAGCAACAGAATTAAATATAATCACAACAAAATCGAGAGAGAAGCTACACTCTCAACTAGAACATAAAGGGTATATAAAAAACACCGAATCTATACTCAAAACCAAATCCGGGAAAACGCTTAATGTTCTTCTTACTGCAGAGATTCTTATAATTGGTGGAAAAAAATATAATTACACCATCGCAACCGATATTAGTGCATTAAAAAGAGCAGAGCAAGAATTGTTTGACAGCCAAATGCGTTGGCAATTTGCCATCGAAGGGAACAAAGACGGCCTTTGGGACTGGAACTTATTAACCGAGGATGTGTTTTTTTCTGACAGATGGAAAGAAATGCTAGGATATGCCCCCAATGAGATAGAGCATAAGTTAGAGTCGTGGAGTACTAGAGTACATCCGGACGATCTTAACGAAACCTTTTCGAAAGTAAATGCTCATCTAGAAGGAAAATTACCCTTTTATGAAAGCGAACATCGTTTATTTCATAGAGACGGCCATTATATTTGGGTTTTAGACCGTGGAAAAATTGTCGAATACAACAATGATGGCCAAGCGACAAGAATGATTGGAACCCATACAGATATTACCTCACGAAAAACCAACGAAGAAGCCTTAGCTAAAAGTGATGCACAATTAAAATTAGCTCAAAAAACAGCTAAAATAGGACATTGGGAATACAACTACATCGACAATAAACTATCGTGGTCCGATGAAACATACCGTATTTTTGAAACTAATAATAAAACATTTAAGGGAACTCTTGAATCATTTTTATCATTAATTCATCCCGACGATATAGAGTATGTTTCGAAAGCATATCAAGAATCTGTGGAAAAGAATACTGAATACAATGTTGTTCATAGAATTCTATTAAAAAATAACACTTTAAAATACGTCAACGAAAAATGCATTACTACCTACGACGATAAAGGCAACCCACTAGTTTCTCTTGGTACCATAGCAGATATTAGCGAGCTCGTAGAAAAAGAAAATATAATTACATTACAAAATCAAGAATTATTAAAACTTAACAAAACTAAAGACAAAATGTACGCAATTATTGCTCACGATTTAAAAGGGCCATACAATGCAATTTTAGGGTTTAGTAATTTAATGCAAGAAGCTGTTATTTCGGGCGATTATTCCGGCTTACAAACATATAGCGAGCAAGTTAACAAAGTTGCTTTACAAAGTTTTACCCTACTAACTAACTTACTGCATTGGTCTCGTCTGCAAAGTTCACAAATCGAATACAAGCCTAACTGGCACAGACTAAACGAAATTGTCGAGAGAATTACTACATTTTCGGAAAGTCTTCTGAATAATAAAAACATTCAAATTCAAAAACATTACAATTCTTCTCAAATGATTTTTGCAGACGATTTCATTCTTGAGACTATTCTTAGAAATTTAATAAACAATGCCATTAAATTCAGCCACCCAAATTCGAAAATAACAATTGATTATTTAAACGATAGCCGAAAACAATGGTTTTATATTAAAGATCAAGGCGTTGGTATAGATCAAAAAAACATCAAAAAAATATTTAATAATGATGAAATCCATACAACAACAGGCACTAACAAAGAAAAAGGAACAGGGCTTGGATTAATGCTATGCCAAGAATTTGTTCATATACATAAAGGGGAAATTAAAGTTGAAAGTACGCTTGGAGTAGGCTCCACTTTTATGTTTTACCTCCCCTGTCCGAAAATGGATTGAAAAAATCTCTTGCACTATCCAGATAAAGCTGTAAAATTCTTTTTACCTATTAAACATTCCGAAAATTTTATATCAGTAGAATTATTAAAACTAACTTTAGAATTTAAAAAAAGCTTAAACTTTTTATTGAAATGCATTTGTTAAACTGCGAATTCGTTTGCTTTTGTATCTTTGTAAATAAGGTAAAATTGAAACAAAATGACTAACAGAATTTGTAGACTTTTCGATATAAAATATCCGATTATTCAAGGCGGAATGATTTGGTGCAGCGGGTGGAAATTGGCCTCCGCGGTAAGTAACGCAGGAGGCTTAGGGCTAATTGGCGCAGGATCGATGCACCCCGAAATGTTTCGCGAGCATGTGCAAAAAGCTAAAACAGCTACCAAACAACCATTTGGTGTAAATATTCCAATGCTTTACCCCGATACAGAAGACCTGATGAAGATTGTTGTTGAAGAAGGCGTTAAAATCGTGTTCACATCTGCAGGAAATCCAAAAACATGGACTTCTTTTTTAAAATCGAAAGGAATTACCGTTGTTCATGTTGTATCCAATTCAAAATTTGCAATTAAAGCCGAAGAAGCCGGCGTTGACGCCATAGTCATTGAAGGTTTCGAAGCCGGAGGCCATAACGGACGCGAAGAGACTACTACTATGGTTGCTGTACCTCAAGTTAGAAAAGTAACTACATTGCCACTTATTGCCGCTGGCGGGATAGGCACCGGGCGTGGCATGTTGGCAGCTATGGCTCTTGGTGCAGACGGCATACAGATGGGAACTCGATTCGCTGCATCAATAGAAGCTTCAGCTCATAATGCATTTAAAACCGCAATCGTCGATGCAAAAGAAGGCGACACTATGCTTACACTCAAACAATTGGTTCCTGTTCGTTTAATAAAAAATCCTTTTTTTAACAAAGTTCAAGAAGCTGAACTAAGCGGAATTTCAACCGTAGAACTTCAAGCACTATTAGGTAAAGGAAGAGCTAAAAAAGGCATGTTCGAAGGCGACAATGTAGAAGGCGAGTTGGAAGCAGGACAAATCTCCTCTTTAATTGATGAGATAAAACCGGTTTCGCACATCATTGAAGACATAGTGTTAGAATATAAAGTAGCACGCGAACAAATATCGCACGTTAAATTTAATATTGGTTAAGATGATAACATTTGAAAAATTTCAATTGAACAATGGGTTAAAAGTCATTGTTCATCAAGATAAAACCACACCATTGGTAGCTTTTAATATCGTTTACAATGTTGGTGCAAAAGACGAAAACCCCGAAAAAACCGGCTTTGCTCATTTGTTTGAGCATTTAATGTTTGGTGGATCTATAAACATTCCATCGTACGACGAACCTTTGGAGCGTGTTGGAGGTAGTAATAATGCCTTTACCAACAACGACATTACCAACTATTACGAAACACTACCAAAAGATAATTTGGAAACTGCTTTTTGGCTCGAAAGCGACAGAATGTTGAGCTTAGCTTTTACCGACAAGAGCTTAGAAGTGCAACGCCAAGTCGTTATTGAGGAATTCAAGCAGAATTATTTGAACCAACCCTACGGCGATATGAGTTTGCTTTTTCGCCCTTTAGCCTATAAAACACATCCTTATCAGTGGTCAACTATAGGTAAAGAAATCTCACACATCGAAAACGCAACCATGGACGATGTAAAGTCTTTTTTCTACAGCCATTATGCGCCCAACAATGCCATTTTATCTGTAGTTGGAGATGTAACAGTCGACGAAGTTAAAGCTTTGGCCGAAAAATACTTTGGTCCTATCGATAAACGAACACTTAAAACCAGAACCTACGCTCAAGAACCCCAGCAAACAGAATACAGAAAATTGGTTGTACACCGCGATGTGCCTGCCGATGCATTACAAATGGCCTTTCATATGGGCGGGAAAAACGATATAGACTATCACGCAACAGATTTGCTTTCCGATGTGTTTTCAAATGGGAAATCATCGCGAATGTATCGTGCATTAGTGCAAGAGCAACAACTTTTTAGTGAGCTCGACGTCTATATTTCCGGTAGCCACGATCCCGGCTTACTTATGGTCAACGGAAAGCTAATGCCCAACGTGAGTATAGATCAAGCCGAAGAAGCAGTCTGGCAACAGTTCGAAGAATTATTATTGAATGGTCTGAAACCGAACGAATTACAAAAAGTAAAAAATAAAATAGAGTCGACCCTCGTTTTTTCAGATATGAGCATACTTAACAAAGCCATGAATTTAGGATTATTCGAACTTTTAGGCGATGCTAATAACATCAATAAAGAAGTCGAAATGTATAAGTCGGTATCCGAAAAAGCTTTTATGGACAACGCTAAAAAAATTCTACGCAAAGAAAACTGCTCAGTATTACATTACCTTAAAAACGAAACCCATGGATAGAACCATCGCCCCTCATTACAAAGAAATAGGGCACATTCATTTTATCGAACCTCAATCGTTTAATTTAGCAAACGGAATGCAGGCGCTTGTATTTAAATCGGGTACGCAAGAAGTCGTTAAAATTGAGTTAAATTTCAAAGCAGGAACAGTATATCAAAATAAAAACCTGCAAGCTGCTACTTGTAACGCCCTTCTGCGAGAAGGTAGTCAAAATTTCAGCGCTGAAAAATTGGCAGAACAACTCGACTTTTACGGTCTGTTTCTATCGCTTTCTGCCGAAAAAGACTGGGCGAAAATCAGTTTATACTCGCTAACAAAACACATCGACAAAGGTCTCGATATATTAGTAGATATTCTAACTTATCCTTCATTCGACGAGCATCAGCTTCAACTGTATTTGTCTAAAACCAGACAACGGTTTAAAATGGATATGGAAAAAGTGAAGTTCATCGCCAATCGAACTTTTAATGCCGAATTATTTCGCGGCCATACTTATGCTAAAGTTTTAGAAGAGGATGATTTTAACAACATTCATCGTGAAGATTTAATCTCTTTCTTTAAACAATATTATCAACCTAAGGATTGCAAAGTTGTTATTGCCGGGCAATTTAACGAGCAAATATTATACAAAATAAAGAAACGTTTAGAAACGATAAATGGCAGCTCAAACAGTTCGTCAATCCCTGCATTTACAATACAAAGCAACAATCAATCGCTTTTTTATACAGAGAAAAAAGGAGCCATGCAATCGGGGATTCGATTAGGAAAAATTCTTTTTAATAAGACTCACGAAGATTACGCAGCTATGCAGGTTCTTAACACCATTTTGGGTGGTTATTTTGGCTCTCGGTTGATGAAAAATATTAGAGAAGACAAAGGTTACACTTACGGAATCGGTTCAGCTGTTGTTTCATTACATGCGACAGGTTATCTAACCATTGTTTCGGAAGTTAACGCGGCAAACACCCAACAAACACTCGACGAAATTGATAAGGAAATAAAAGTTCTTCAAACCGATTTAATTTCTAGCGATGAGCTAGAAAAAGTAAGAAACTACATGCTCGGACAATTTTTAAGAAACATGGATGGCGCCTTTGCTCAATCCGATACCTATACCGAAGCATGGCTTTATAATTTAAATTGGGAGTACTATCACCGATTAATTCAGACCATCAAAACCATTCAGGCGAAACAAATAAGAGATTTGTCCAATCAATATCTTCAAACAGATAGTCTAATTAGAGTGATTGCAGGAAAAATGTAAGATTCAGTTATGTCGATATTCACACGCAATCAATATATATTATTCATCGCTATAGGGCTATTGAGCATTCAAAAGGGAAGAGCTCAAGACTTAACACCTCCCGACACGCCGGTAATCGATTCTGTAACCGTGCTTTGGGAAAATCCCGTCAACCCAAATGGCGATGTATTAATTACATGGCAAGCATGCGATTCTACCGATGTTAGAATGTACTACATTAAATACCTTAACGAAGTTTTAGGCACATACAAATTATTAGACTCTGTCGATGCGTCGGTTACCTCGTACCTCGATACTAAGATTGTGACCGATCCAC
Organism: Bacteroidales bacterium; assembly: GCA_016936665.1. Lineage (GTDB taxonomy): Bacteria > Bacteroidota > Bacteroidia > Bacteroidales > JAFGXI01 > JAFGXI01. The sequence goes on along the minus strand of JAFGXI010000003.1, from coordinate 10,040 downwards.
ATTATCCGCAAACCTACGTTATTCAAGCTATCGATTTTAACGACAATGCAAGTTACCATTCCGAACAACACAAAACTGTGCGAGTATTTCCATGGCAAGAAGAAGTTAATTGCAAAGTACAAGTCGACTTGAAGTGGAACAATTACGAAGGTTGGTCGGAAGGCATCGACCATTATAAACTGTATGTCGAACAAAACGGGCAAACAGAGCTCATTGGACAATACGATGGAACTACCAACAATATTACGTATCCTATCAGTTCAGAAACAACCTATTACTTTTTTGCTAGAGTGTATAGCCACAACGGGCGATCGAGCACCTCGAATAAAATCCCCTTCACACCTGTATTGCCCAACGTTCCACAATACATCTACCCCATATACATCAGTGTTGAAGGCGAACAAATTCACATGCAATTTGAAGTAGACCCAACAGCGGATATTAAAAATTATCGTCTGATACGCTCCGAAAATATGGGAGAATCTTTTCAAGTATTGAGTCAAATAAATCAATTCAATGCTGCTATTTTCGACTATACCGATGCCCAAGTCGATGTCAACCAAACACAATATTTATATCAACTGCAACTGCTCGATAATTGTGAGCAAGTTATCGATACCTCTGTACGTATTTCAAACATTTTGCTTAAAGCCGAAGCCAACACCGTACAAGTTAGCAATCAAATATGGTGGAGCGAATATATCAACGACGAATTTGGTATAAAAGAATACAATCTGATACGCAATAATTACATTAGCTTGCCTTTAACAATATACTCTAGCGAAAATGTTTTTGTTTATACCGACAATTTGCTCAATCAATCCTACGAAGATTTTATTGGTAATTTCTGCTATCATATCGAAGTTGCCGATGGTTTGTACGTTTTGCATTCGAACGAAGTCTGCGTAAGTCAAGCGCCACATTTAATGATGCCTACAGCATTTTCTCCAAAAGGAGGCATGCAAAATAGAATTTTTAAACCCAAAATGGTTTTTATTTCGCCAGAACATTATTACTTTTCGGTTTACGATCGCTGGGGAGAAAAAATTTTCGAAACCACTGATTATAAGAAAGGTTGGGATGGATACTCAGGCAGTAATTTATATCCAACAGGTTATTACATGTACTATTTGGAGTATTACTCGGCCACAGGTGAAAAATTTGTTGATACCGGAAGTTTTTATTTGATGAATTAATAATGGGGATGAAGACACTTAGCGCAGAAGAGAAACAACAAGCAGACGATTTATTCGAAAGCATTTTTGAGCATTGCAAAGGTTGTAAAGAAAAAGACAACGAAGAAAAAATACGAAACGCCTACGAATTGGCTTACAAAGCACATAATGGAATTCGCAGACGCTCAGGCGAGCCCTATATTTTTCATCCTATCGAAGTCGCCATAATTTCTGCTAAAGAAATTGGACTAGGAACAAAATCTGTTATTGCTTCTCTATTGCACGATGTGGTCGAAGATACCGATTATACACTCGACGATATCACTCGTCTGTTCGGTCCTAAAATTTCAACAATTATTGATGGGCTTACGAAAATATCAGGCGTTTTCGACAGTGAATCCTTACAAGCCGAAAATTTTCGAAAAATGTTGTTAACCCTATCGGACGACGTGCGGGTTATCTTAATAAAACTGGCCGATCGTTTACACAACATGCGTACTTTAGATAGTATGCCCCCGCACAAACAATATAAAATTGCCGGAGAGACTTTGTATTTATACGCTCCTTTAGCACATCGGCTTGGTCTTTATAAAATAAAAACGGAACTCGAAGATTTAAGCTTCAAATATAAAGAACCCAGTTTGTATCATGAGATTGAGAGCAAGTTAATTTCTTCGGAGAAAAAAAGAGCCGCTTTCATCAATAAATTTTCTTTACCGATTATTCATAATCTAACTCGTCATGGCTTAGACTTTCATATTGCAGGCAGAACCAAATCGATTTATTCGATTTATCATAAAATGCAAACTAAAGGTGTTCCATTCGAAGAAGTATATGACATATTTGCCATCCGAATTATTTTTAAAGCAGAAGTCAAAGAAAGAGAAAAAGCACTTTGTTGGAATATCTACTCCGTGGTTACCGATTTTTATCAGCCCAACCCCGACCGCTTGCGCGACTGGGTAAGTACTCCAAAGGCCAATGGTTACGAAGCACTTCATACCACAGTAATGGGACCCGACGGAAAATGGGTAGAAGTACAAATCCGGTCGAATCGTATGGATGAAATTGCAGAAAAAGGTTACGCTGCACATTGGAAATATAAATCGACTAAAGACTCGGAAGGAGAACTCGACAAGTGGATAGTAAAAATAAAAGAGCTTTTAAAAGACCCTAATTCCGATGCATTAGAGTTTTTAGATGAATTTAAACTTAATTTATTTACCAGCGAAATTTATGTATTTACGCCAGATGGTAAATTAAGACGACTCCCTAAAAAGGCAACGGCCTTAGATTTTGCCTTCGAAATACACTCACAAATTGGCGAAAAAGCAATTGGAGCCAAGGTAAACCATAGGCTTGTGCCTTTAAGCGAAATATTGCATAGTGGCGACCAAGTAGAAATTTTAACCTCCGACGTACAAACTCCAAAACGCGAATGGTTAGAGTTTGTAACAACCGCCAGAGCTCGTTCTTGCATTAAGAATGCTTTTAAAGAAGAACGCAAACAAGCCATTGCACTCGGTATCGAAAAGCTTGAAACAAGTTTGAACAAAATTGGATTCAAGCAGAACGCGAGTGTAATGCGAAAGATTTTTGAAGCTTACGATGTAACTTCAAAAAGTGAGCTTTACTGTAAAATTGGTCGTGGCACTATAGATTTAAAAGACCTTAAAAAAATCGTTAACAAGAAACGACAAAATAAGTTTATTAGATATTGGCAATTACAATTTTCGAAATCGAAAGGTGGGAAAGCGCAAGAAATTAATAAACAACTGCCATTTGTTATTTCGGAAGGAAACGAAAACCCGAACTATTTAATTGCCTCATGTTGCAACCCAATTCCCGGCGACGATGTGGTGGGTTATATCAATTCTAACGAACAAGTTGTAATTCATAAAACGACCTGCCAAAAAGCTTTAAAACTCATGTCGAGCCAAGGCGACAAAATTGTTACTGCCAAGTGGAAGGCTCATAAAATAATGTCATTTTTAGCAACTATTGAGCTTCAAGGTATAGACCGAATCGGAATCATGCACGATATTACTGCCTTAATTTCTAACGATTTAAACGTAAATATGCGCGCGGTTTCTATTAATTCTTTAGACGGCGTTTTTAATGGAACTATCGACTTCTATATTCATAATGTTGAAGACTTAGAGATGATGATTGGCGATCTTAAAAAGATAAAAGGCATAACCAAAGTAAGGCGAGTAGAATCGATTGAAGAAGTAATTTAAAAGATCGGGAGAAGCAGCTTTATAATAACTTTGGTTTTATTTCAGTAAAAATTCTTTCTTTCAACATCCAGTGCTGAGGTAGGCTTAAATTTATTCTGTGACTCATACTTAACCACAAAAAAACGAAAGCAGGAATCTTATACCTAACTATGGCTCCGATTACAGGGATAACCATACCGACAATAGCAAATAAATTGAAAATAAACAGCAAGCTTAATATAAAGAATGGTTCCTCTTCTTCTAACAATCGTTTTGGTTTTAAAACAGACAGCATAAGTAATACTAATAGCCCGATATTTTGGACTAAATCGGGCAAATACGCAATGGTTTTATAATCTTTAAAATTAGGTCGCGTTAGTACATTAAAGATCCCCTTTAAAGGAGCCACTGCGAAATCGATCAAAGTACCAGATAAACGAACCGTTTCTATTTTACTTCCTACTTCTTTAGGACTTTGCTGAATAAGCTCAACAAACTGTTTTTGTTTATCGGCTAATTTCCGACTAATATCAAACTTTGTAAAAGAACTAAACCAAACCAACGCAATTTCTAGGAATAAAGTTGTATAAAAAATTCGGCTTTTGAACAAGCTCGTCCAATTTCTATTAAATTTAAACGCCCCATACAATATAAGTGCAGGCAAAAAGCTTATAGCAACATAAGATTTAACTAAAAAAAGAGCCGATACCGATGCTATTAATGGTATGTAATAAAGCCTATTATTACGTCGTATTTTAAGCTCCATAAACCAAAGCGACAAGGCTAAAAAAAGCATTAAAATTGGTTCTTTTAAAATACCGGAAGTCCAAAGCACAAAAGTTGGCAATGCAAACACGATCAGCAAATTTCGAAGACGATGTTTTGGAAATTGTTGCGATACAAATCGATATAAAAATACTTGAGCAATAAATCCTATCATCGAAAAAAACAAAGCATTAACATAAATCGAATCGAAAGAAAATATGCTAAATAAAGTGTTCAATAAGATAATACTTTTCTTTTCGTGAAAGAAAAAATCGACATCTGCATATGTCCAATAATTAGTTGCCTCCAATGCTTGCTTAACAATCTCCGTCTTTTCATTTTTTAAAATGCTCCAAAAAATATCGGGTTGTTCTAGTAGCACTTTTTTGAGTTGCAAACCATCGTTAAAGTAATTATAAATATCTGATGAAGCGAGCGGGTAATAATGAGTATAAAGCCACGTTAAAGCAACAGAAGAGGCTAATTTAAGCAGAAAGAATACGCTTAAAATATAAGTTTGCACGCCTGTTTTTTTAAAAAACTGCGCTCTATTAATCCAAAATAAAAATATTAATGCATACAGCAAAAAAATTATGTATTGCATTTCGCCTTATTAGTGCTTATTTAAAAGCTATAAATGATACCGAAAGCCATATTAAATCCTTCGGTTGGGTAATAATTCCAATCGTAATTGCGGTGTGCTAAAATATTATTGAATCGTAAAAATGCACTCAACATTTTAGTATATCTGTATTCTAAGCCTAAGCTAATATCGAAAGTCTCAGCAATTTTTACCCCCTGCGCGCCGGTATAAACACCTTCGGAGTAATAGGTTTTAGCATAGCGTTGTCCTTTGACAAACATATCGAAGTCGACTAAAATTTTACTTTTCAAATTATAATTGGTCGAAAAACGAACTTCGTAATCGGGCACATGCCAAGCGTGTTCAATTTCATCGAGCTCAAACCCATGATACTGCCCCAATAAACTAAATTGCAGTTTTTTGGAACGAAGGTAACTAATCTGTGCTTTAATATCGTAACGAATAATATCGTCGTACTCAACAATAAACTGATTTTCGATAGGGTTCAAAGAGTCGTTAACAAAGAAATAAGCATCGTCGATTACACGATAGTTTCCGAAAATATTGTAAGATAAATTATCGGTGAAATTACCTCTGATACCTCCATGTAAATCGATAAGCGTATTGCTGTTTCTAGTATGAAGCCCCGGACGAATAAACTGATTTTCTAGTGCAATGGCTTTATAGTTATTACTTTTAACGCCACCCGATATACCTAAATAAGGAACTAAAAAATAATCGATTACTGCGTAATGTAAATCGATTTGAGGATAAAAATGGAACGCAGACGTGTCGTTACTAGCATCAACCACGATATTTAAACCTGCATTTATTCCCCAATGGCTGTTCGACTTCGAAATGGAAGGCTGAAATTGGTAAATCGAGTTAGAATACAAATAAGATGGAGTAAGAATATTGAAATGCTGATATTTCGCTTTTAGGGCTATCAGCTCTTTATTGAAAAATAGACTAAAATCTCCAGCTAAAGTAAAATCGTTTTGAAACGTTTCGTAATAATCTTCGAAATAGTTATAATCCATCACCACATCGTAATTAATACGCGAAGAGTCTAGTCGTGTAGTTTTGTAACGCATAGTTGCGTTCATCCAGCTAAACATTTGTTTATTGTCTTCTTTCTCCATAACAGTATCGATAGAAGCATTGTATCCGTAGTAATGCAAAGCATGACGTCTGTATGTTAAATCGGTTTCTAAAGCTGAATGTTTAAAAATTCGATGTAAAAAAATGTTCGCCGAATTTCTACTATAACCGGAATAAACTTTATCATCGACATTATCGAGTTTTAAATTGCCATGTTGCGAAAGATGGGTAAGATTCACTCCGGCTAATAGCTCCTTAGATCGTGTAGTAGCATAGCGATACTCAAACATAGGTTTAGTATAATTCCCAAATCCTAACAAAACATAATTATGATAGAGTTTAGAAAGAGGCTCGCCAATCATTTTTATCGGTTGAATAGGTTGAGGCGTAAACTTAGGGTAAAATGGGATCGATTGAATACGATATTTGATGTCGATATTAACCTCATTAGTATCGACAATTTGTGGCACTTCACTTAATTTATTTGCATCGCCAATAACAGGAGAGTACGACTTCATTACCACCACATTATGATTGATTTCGTCTTGCGCCCACAAGCTTGAGAGCGTCAAAATTAAAACAAACAATATTGAACTTTTAAATTTATTCATGATCCACCTCCTTATTCTCTTCAATGGTTTCTTCGGCATTAGGCTCCTCGCTTTCAGAGCTGTCATCAGCGGCTTCGACCGGTTTTATTTGATTCGTTTCTGCATCGTCGAGCTCAAATAATTTTGCTTCTTTTGGTGAGTTACTCATATTTATTTCTACAGATGCTGCCTCTTTCAACTTTTGCTCATCCAATTCTTTTTCGAGTATTTTATTCAATTTTTGCTCGGCCTCCTGTTTAACGCCATCGACACTATTGGGGTAATACTTAATAATACTTTCTAATGTCGCTTTAGCCATGAACAAGTCATCTTTAACAACAAATATATCGGACCACACCATAAAGCTTTTAGCTACCCATTGCTGGTGTGGTGTATTAGACGATTTAAATAAATTAATCTGACTTATCGCTTCATCGTATCGCTGATTATTGTAATCGATAGCAATCATTCGATAATTGGCTTCAGCACCTTCGGCTGTTTTAGGCTGATCGGCAATCAGCTTAAACTCATCATAAGCACCTTCCATGTCGCCGGTTTCGTAAAAACTTTTTGCTATAGTATAATGCACTTCTCTACTAAGTGCTTCGTCGCCATCGGATAGTGGTAAAACAATCATAGCAGAAGTAATAGCCTCTTGGTACTGCTTCAAGAAAAATCGAGTTCGCATTACCCCAATTTTGGCCGTTCTAACGCTGGTGCTGTTGTTAGACAACTGTATTAGCTTTTGGTAAGTTGATAATGCATCGGCCCAAAGGCTATCTTTATACTGGATGTAAGCCGATTTTAATAAAGCTTCTTCTGTATATTCGTTTGTACCTTGTGCAATGATGTACTTAAACGATTGTAATGCTGATGCATATTGCTTCACTGCAAATTCACAATCTGCTTTATAATAATTGGCAGTCAATAAATAACGACCCTCGGGATATTTCTGAATGTATTTGATAAAACTTTTGGTCGATTGCTCACAATCTCCACTCATATACAAATTCTCTGCAGCAATATAGGTAAGCGAATCGGCCTCAATTTTCGAGACTTCTGTTTCAACCGAATTATTATTGGCAAACTCAATGTATTCGTCAACTTGATTGATCTCGATGTAAATATTTTTCATAATCAGTAGCGCCTTTTGCGACTCATCGGACTTCGGATAATCGGCAATTAAAGTTTTAAAATGTGAAAGCGCGGCTTGCTCTTGGTTGGTGTTATATTCGAGCATTCCGGACTGTAAAAATGCTTTGACTCGATATTCTGAGTTTTCGTATTGAGCAATGATTTTATCATAATACTGAATCGCTGTGCTATAATCGTCGATATATTTGTAAGCGTTGGCAATCTCAAACATAGCATCGTCTATGTAAGAAGATTGACTATAGTTTTGAACCAATGCCTGCAATATATCAATTTCTTCGTTATATTTTTTAAGCAACCCATAACTGAAAGCTTTTTGGAACATGGCATAATCTACTTGTCGGCGATTCATTTGAATCGATTTATCGTAATAGTCGATAGCAAATGGGTAGTTTGTCGAAATAAAATAGCAATCGCCAATTCGGTTATAGGCATCGGCAATTTTAGTTAGCTTTTCGGATTGCGAGAAATCGACATATTTTCTAAACCAAGTTATTGCCGCTTGATAATTGTGAAGTTTGAAAGCAGCATAACCCATATTGTAATGTGCATCTTTAAATTCTTCGCTTCCAAAGGCACCGGAAGTAAGCACAAAATCGTTGAAGTCTTCGAACGATTTATCGTATTGTCCCAATCGATAATAAGCCTCTGCTCGCCAATACTTAGCTTGCGCACGAATATTTAAATCGTATTTAGAATTATCGATAGATTTATTAAACATTTTAAGGGCCTCTTGGTATTGTCCATCGTTGTAAAATTCCAAGCCTCTGAAATAACAAACCCTCTGGTAACTTTCTACAATTTCCGGAGTTTTTTTACTGATGGATTCGATAGTTTCGATGGCAGAGCTGTAATTTTTAGTCGATAAAAACATTTTCGAAAGGTACTCATACGCCTCGTCGGCATGTCGCGACCTTGGATAAGCTTTTAAATATGCCTGTATTGCTTTAATAGCATCGTTGAAAGGCGAAAATGACAGCTCGTACGAAAGTTTAGCATAATTATACATCGCGTCCTCTTGTACATCGGGGATAATGCTCATGTCTGCCGCCTGCTGAAATGCTAAAAGCGCTTTATCTTTCCTATTCAATTGTAAATAGCAATCGGCTAAATGATAGAACGCATTTTGAGTTAGAGAATCTTGCCGTTTGCTTACCGATTCAAAATTATCGGCAGCCGGCTTATATTCCTGAATTCTGTAGTACGCATAGGCCAACTGATAAGCATCGTTTCTTCCAAATTCATCACCTTTTTCTTTGAATAAAGTCAAATAGGGAATCGACTGGGCAAAACGTTCTGTTTTGTAATATGCCTCGCCTAAGATTCTTGAAATCTCGGGTACTCTTCTGGTTTGAGTGGAGTCTATCAAACTTGGTGCATAGGCTATAATATCGTCGTTTTTATTTTGAAAATATAATATCTGAATGATGTAATACGGCGCAATAGGTCCAAATAAATCATCCGACTCTAAAGTTTTAAATTCTTTGTAGGCTGTTTCGTATTTTTTTTCGGTAAAGGCAATATGAGCATAAAAATATTTAGCAGGCACCGCATATTTACCTTCGCTATCCTTAATTTTTAAAAATTGTTCTGAAGCCAAATCGAACTTATCCTTCATAAAATACGAATAGCCTGTTTTGAAATAATACTCTTCTTTTTCATCGGCATTTAAATCGAACACATCCACTCTGTCGTACCATTTAAGAGCCTTATTAAATTGAGTTTTCCTATACTGAAAATTACCCATTACAAAATATAAAGCTTTTGTTCGTGGGCTCTCAGGAAACTCGACTAAAAAGTGAGAGATTAAAAATTCCGCATCGCTATTAAACAATTCTACTGCACAAAGCGCCCGATAATAATGTGCATCGACCAACCAATTTGCTGCATCGCCGGGCGCATTTTCGATAAATAACTCGAAAGCGTTTCGAGCAGAACCATATTTTTCTTTATCGAACAATTCCACACCTTTGCGAAAAGAGGCTAAACCAGAAGTAGCGTAAGCGCTTTCTTGGGCATGAGAAAATAAATAAAAAAAACTTATAAAGACACTTAGAATCAGAGTTTTATACATGCTTTCCAATATAATATACCAAGTTTAAAATTATAAATTTATAAGGCTGACTTTTAGATGAGTACAGCTTTTAATTAACAATCGGATGTTTATTTCTGTACACTTTATCCTATAACAAAAAATCTGAAGCAATTATTATTCTTTATATCGAAAAAAATATTGCCTACTTTTGCGCCTTCAAATTAATAGTAGATCAAACATGATTTTAGTAAACAATGTTACTGTAGAGTTTGCAGGAACTACCCTGTTCGAAGACATCAGCTTTTCGATCACCTCTAAAGATCGTATTGCTCTGATGTGATAAAACTGGCCGATCATATTATCGATATTGGTCCCGAAGGAGGCGATAAGGGCGGTGAAATTGTTGTAGAAGGCAATCCG
>JAFGXI010000027.1 GCA_016936665.1 Bacteroidales bacterium | reverse complement strand
GATTTTAGACACCAGTATAAATCACGCACATATAGAAACCGCTCCTCAATTTATTGATGAAGAAAATGTTTTATTTGTTACAAATAGAGATAATGAATTGCACTATTATAATGATCTGGATACCAATCAAAAACAACCACATCGAAATATCTATCAATTAAGTAAAACTGACAACAAATGGGTTTTTAACAATGAATACGACTATCCGTTTAAAAATAAAAACAATGTTGGTAGCTTTGCGATGTCAGAAGATAAAAAAAGGCTCTACATCAGTGTTTGCGAGTTCAATTGGAAAAATAAATTGGTATGTTCAATTTTTATTAGTTACAACGAAAACGGCAAGTGGTCTGAACCTAAAAAAATTGAAGGCGATGTAAATTTAACTCAATATACAAGCACTCAGCCGGCATTAGGAATCGATACCAAAACAGGCGAGGAAGTTCTGTATTTTGTGTCCGACAGGCCCGGAGGAAGAGGAGGGTTAGACATATGGTATACTGTTTTTGATAGTAAAAGAGCTAGGTTTAAAAATGCCAAAAATCTTGGTAATAAAATTAATACCGTTGGTGATGAAGTGACTCCTTTTTATCGCTCTAGCGATAGATTATTGTGCTTTAGCTCGGATGGATGGCCGGGTAATGGAGGTCTTGATGTGTTTAAAACTCATGGAGAACTAAAAAAATGGGGAGAGATTAGTCATTTACCACCGGGGATAAACTCATCGTACGACGATTTAAATTTTACTTCATCGAAGCACGATAACTCGGGTTTATTTACCTCGAACAGACCCGGAGGTGTGAAGCTCTTTAACGAAACATGTTGCGACGATTTATATGAGTTCACCGATATTGCTAATGTTCAAATATTTTTAACAGGAAATATTATAAGCCTTAAAGATTCTAGTTTTTATCAGTTTTTGGCAGAAAAACAACTCATCGATAAGGATGTGTTAGATGAAATAAATGATAAACTAGTGTATTTGTTTATTCTTGATAAAAATTCTGAAGAAGAACCAATTCTAATTGGTGTTGATACAATAGCAAATAATAAATATAATTTTCGATTAGAACCAAATACAGAATATTTATTAAGAATCCCGGACTTCGATTTTTCTCATAGCATAATAACCGGCTTAAACTCCGACACCATATTTTGCACAGATACTTTAAAAGATTTCATTTCAGATAAACCAATCGTAATAAATAACATTTATTACGAATTCGACGACTACAGATTAAACGATCAATCAAAATCCATTATCGATACAACTATTTATGAGTTACTAGATAAATTCCCTTATATAAATATCGAAATATTGTCGCACACAGACGCTAAAGGAGACGACGATTATAATATGACACTTTCTCAAAAGAGAGCCGAAAGTGTGGTTAAATACTTGGTTTCGAAAGGGATTAAAGTTGAGCGTTTAAATGCTACAGGCTATGGCGAAGACAAACCTATTGCGCCTAATTTTAACGAAGACGGTTCTGATAATTCAGAAGGAAGAGCAAGGAACAGACGAACGGAATTCCGAATTATTCAGAAAGTCAATAAAAAAATTATATACTCCAACGAATAATTAACTACGATGAAAAAAATTGCAATTCTATTATCCTTTTTGTTTTTATCTCTGATATCCGGTTTTTCTCAAACCGCAGGTTTTATTGTGGACGACGACGAAGGCTGTGGAACTTTAGTTGTACACTTTACAAATACCTCAACTTATCAAGGCGATGTAACGTTCAATTGGAACTTTGGAAATGGCTCTCAATCTCAAGAACAAGACCCCAATATTTCATATACCAATCCGGGAACTTACACCATTACATTAGTCGTTACCGACGATAATGGAACCAGCTCTTTTTCCGATCAAATTGTTGTACATCCTTTTCCAACAGCAAATTTTAATTCACCTTCGCATTCCGGTTGCGAACCATTAACAGTCAATTTTAACGATTTATCGCAGATGGCAGATGCTTCTTTAGTGAGTTGGGAATGGAATTTTGGCGATGGTACAGTTTCTTCATCTCAAAATCCTAACCATGTATATACTCATTATGGAGAATACACTGTTATTCTAGAAGTTGAAGATGCTTTTGGTTGCGAAAATCATATTACTTTCGAAGATTATGTTCAAGTATCTCAACCTCCAATCCCTCTATTTACAGCAGATCCTAGTCAATTCTGCGAGCCGGTTAATGTACAGTTCACTAATAACTCTACAACCGTAGCACCGCCATATACCAGCCACTGGGATTTTGGCGATGGAGGCACATCGACACAACAAAACCCTACGCATTTTTTTCAAGCGGGTGTGCATACTGTCCATCTTGATGTTACCGACGCTTATGGCTGTTCAGCTGAAATATCAAGCAACGTTAGCATTACCAGTTTAAATCCTGAAATTGAAATAAGCCAAACCACTATTTGCCAAGGTCAATCCATTACATTTACCAACACTGACATGGCTTACAGTCAATGGAATTTTGGAGATGGCACTTCAACGCAAGGCAGTTATACGGTTAATCATACTTTTTTTAACGCAGGCCAATACACAATAACACTGGTTTCAGGTTCGGGTAATTGTACGGCACAAACTTCAGAAACTATCATCGTTATTCCTAAGCCGGAAGCGAGTATGAGTTATCAAGATTCAATTTGCGAACCAACCAATATCACAGTAACAAACACTAGTGCAACCTCAAATACACAATGGATTATATACGAATCTTTTATATCATCTTCGCAATATGTGACTGGCGGACAGAACGATCAAATTTCGTTTTATGCGAGCAGTATTGACGATTACATTATCCAAATGATAGTTACCGATGAGAATGGTTGTTCAAATTTCCTTCAAGAAGAATTAACGACATTATTTGTACAATCCTTTAGCATTGGTTCAACACAATCTTCAGGGTGTATTCCTTATACAACCGATTTAACTGCGCAATTCATTGGAGAAGATCCTGCAATTTCTTATGAATGGTTTTATGAAGGACAAAGCGTTTCTACAGATCTTTTAATAAATAATTTTGAAGTAAATGCCGTCGGAGAATATCATTTCGACCTCAACGCCACAACAGAGCACGGTTGCACTGTAACAACATCTATCGATATTATAGCCGGCGATATTTTGGATGTAGATTTTATCTTGTTAGAAGATACAATTTGTATAAACGATGAAATTCATGCTACCGATTTAACAGAAACGGGGGTCGACGATATTGACTTCGATTGGACCCTAGGTTCAGAAAATATGCCTAGCGATTCTGTTATATCTCATGAAGTGATAAGCACTATTGGTGAAAATACATTAACTCATATTGTGGATTATAATGGGTGTATTTCTCAAAAAGATATAGCGATATATATTAAAGGTCCTTATATTAAATTTTTAACGGATAGTTTTAGTTGCGAAAATTTATTAAATCGATATTTCTCAGCCGAAGTGTTCGATTATCAATCGTTAACTTGGGATTTTGGCGATGGAACTGTTGAAACGAATACCAATACCGAAATGATTCACGAATACATTAACAACGGATCTTACGTTTTGTCGTTGACGGCTTCCAACGACACCACCGGTTGCGAAGATTATGTTTATGAAACAGTTATCTCAATAAATAATCCTATTTTTGAAGCAACAGTCACCGAAGTCACTTGCGAAAATGCTGTTGTTTCTATTGTACAAGATTATTTAATTAGCCAAGTGTATTTGGATTTCGATGGCAATACAGTGCAAAGCACTTGGTATTCTGCTCCATTTCTAAATCCGAATTACGTTTGGGATTATGACTTTAATTCTCCCGGAATGCATAATGTAAGAATCATTACCAGAGATGCTTATGGTTGTCAAGATACAACAGATTACGAAGTATTTGTACCCGACGCACAGCCCGAAATCATATCCAATAACTACGAAGTATGCTTAGGAGATGAAGTCCATTTAAATTACACTGGAACTTCAGACCTTGCAATATCACATATTGTTTGGTATGTCAGCACTCAAACGCCAATTAATACCGTCGAGCAGACGGAATTAACTGTTCAAATGAATGAAGCAGGCTCTGTACCTATCAGAATAAAAGTAATAGATGATATCGGATGTGAATACTTTTCGGATTACATATATATTAATGTTCACGAAATACTTACACAAGTGACCTTGCAAGATCCAACCTTGTGCCTTGGCGACCCATTCGTTATTAATATTTCAGGAACAACACCAGGTACCCAAACCACTTTTAATTATGGCGATGGTTCAGCTGTTTCGCCATTCCCTACACATATTTATTCCGATACCGGGCTTTATAACGTCAATGTTCATATTATCGACAACATAGGTTGTCAGCAAGATTATACTTTTACAGGAATTTCTGTGCAAAATGCAGTAGCCGACATAGAACTTTTAGAAGATACCTTGCATTGCAATCCCGAAACGCCGGATTTTACAAGACCAACATCAGAATTACCGGCTTACTATCAGTACGAATGGTCCGACGATATTGGGCATTTAAGTTTCGTTCCTTTCCCTATTTTCGTTTATCCCGAAAGGGGGGAGTATCACATTCAATACAGCGTTACAACGCCTAATGGATGTTCCGATAGCAAAGCTTTAACACTTTATATTGATTCTCCGGATGCAGATATTATTTTGTCGGACGATATCATTTGTATCAACGATACCATAGCGTTTTATATGGTAAACGATACAAATATAACAAGCTTTGAGTGGACTTTGGGCGATGGTTTTGGTATTGCTAATGAAGATACTGTTTATCATGCATTTAGATTTGTTCCGGACAACGAACAGTTCGAGGTTGTGCTTACTTATCCTGCAATAGGTTGCGATTCCGATGGCGATGGGCAAGACGATAAATACAATACCATTGAGTATATCAATATTTTTCCGGTGGAATCGCGCTTTTCAACCTTAGATGCTCTCACTGCGATGCCCGATACGAATGCTTGTTTACCTTTTAATTTTATGTTTGTAAATCAGTCTTTGGGGAATAATAACTATCATTGGTTAATCGATGGACAATCGGTCGGAAACTCATCTGATTTGAATCATCAATTCGAAAACATTTCAGAGTTATCGGATACCGTTAATGTTGAGCTGGTATTAGTAAGTCAAGAAGGATGTAAAGACACCTCGAATCAATTGGTCATTCTAAATAGAACCCCTAGCGTGTCGTTGAGCGAAGAACAATTTATATGTTTGAACGACAGTGTTGAATTAAATTCAGAAGGAGGAAGTTCTGTATATTGGATTTCTAAAGAAATTATAAACAATCCGGCTTCTTATAATATCGTAGTTAGATCAGATTCTACAAATTTTTTCACAGCAACGGTTTACGAAACAAACGGTTGCAGTAATTCAGATTCTGTTTTAGTAAAGGTGCAACAAATTCCTAAACTGTACTCCAGTATGCTTGATACCTTGGTTGTGATTGGTACGGAATTTAATATATTAATTAACTCCGATCAAAGTAATCTAACTTACCAGTGGACACCATCAGAAGGGCTCTCGTGCAGCGATTGTCCTAATCCTCACGTATTGGCAACTGAAGCTACCGAGTATAAAGTTGTAATTCGCGATAGTGCGAACTGTCACGAAGTGTTTCAAACAATATTTGTCGATGTGTTTAAAGACTACACTATCGATGTGCCAAATACTTTTACTCCAAATGGCGACGGATATAACGATGTTGTTTTTGTAAGAGGTTGGGGTTTGAAAGAATTAATCGAGTTTAGAATTTATAATCGCTGGGGGGAGGAAGTCTTTTTTTCAGACGATTTTAAAGTGGGGTGGGATGGCTTAAAAAATGGAGTCAGACAAAATATAGATTCTTATGGTTATTTTGCAAGAGCAAGAACCTACAACGATCAGATTCTTGAGAAAAAAGGGACAATTACTTTGTTGAGGTAGTTTTTAACAGCAACATTTTGTCCTCTTCTAATCTTGAGTTGTATATTTGTTGGTCAAATATTTTTCGAAGATGACTACAAATCAAACGGAATTACAAAAAATACCAGGGGTTGATAAACTGTTAACTCATCCTGACATTAGAATATTACAGTTAGATTATAAACACGATATTATTGTGTTTTGTATTCAGCAAATTTTGAAGCAGTTAAGAGAAAATGTATTATCCGGTAAAAAATGTTGGGAGGAATCCGTTATAATAAAAAAAATTGCTATTCAAATAGAACGTTTAGCTTTAGCCAATTTAAAACCGGTGCTTAATGCAACAGGCGTTTTAATACATACTAACTTGGGGCGTGCGCCTTTTGGTGAAGATTTAATCGATGAAGCGGTTAAGAATATTAAAAAGTACAACAATCTTGAATTTAATTTAGATAAAGGAGAAAGAGGTCACAGAGATTCGCACATTTCCGGAATCTTGAAATTTTTAACCGGTGCCGACGATGTTATTGTGGTCAATAATAATGCGGCTGCTGTCATGCTTATTTTAAGAACTTTTGCTAAACAAAAAGAGGTGATTGTTTCGCGAGGAGAGTTAATAGAAATTGGTGGAGCGTTCAGAGTGCCGGATATTCTAAAAGCATCGGATTGTGAGATGGTAGAAGTAGGCACAACGAACAAAACAAAATTGAGCGATTACGAAAATGCAATTACCGACCAAACAGCTATTTTACTTAAAACCCATAAGTCTAATTACACCATCAAAGGTTTTACTAAAGAAGTTAGTTTGAACGAATTGGTTCAGCTTGGAAATAAAAAAAATATCCCGGTGGTTTTCGATATAGGTTCCGGGTTACTCAAAAAGGTAAGCCATCCGGCATTCGATACAGAACCCGATGTTAAAGAGGCACTTAGTTCCGGTGTTGATCTGCTCTGTTTTAGTGGCGATAAATTATTAGGAGGCCCACAAGCAGGAATTATTGCAGGCAAGCAGAAATACATCGATATTCTGAGAAAAGAACCGATGATGAGAGCTCTAAGAGTAGGTAAAACTACGCTTAGCTTTTTAGAATCGGCTGCTCGTTTTTATTTAGACGAAAGCACGTTATTTACTAAAAATTTGTTTTTCAAAACCTTGCTTCAAGACAAAGTCGAATTGAAAGCAAAAGCAGAACAATTTTCTGCACTACTATCCGAAAAAGGAATTTCCTCCGAAATATCAACCTCCCAAGGCCGTTTTGGGGGAGGCACATTGCCCGATAAGTGGATCGAAAGTTATCAGCTTAAAATCACTGATGTCAGACTGTTAAAACAAAAGTCGAAAGGCTCAGAAAAGCTCTTTTACGATCTGCTTCAAGGCTCAAATCCGGTGTTGTCCATATTAAAAAGTGGTGACATCTATTTTGATGTATTAACATTAGAATCTCAAGAAATTAACTTGATTGTTGAGCGTTTATCGAATTGGTTTGAGACCATTTAATTTTTGCCTAGCATGAAACACCTGATTTTAGGAACAGCAGGTCATGTCGACCATGGAAAAACATCGCTAATTAAAGCTTTAACAAATATCGATTGCGATACACATCAAGAAGAAAAACAAAGAGGGATTACGATTAATTTGGGTTTTTCGCATCTTCAATTACCTTCCGGAAACAGCTTGGGTATAATAGATGTACCGGGTCACAAAGATTTTATCCACACTATGATTAGTGGTGCGAGTAGCATCGATATTGCCTTGTTGGTTATTGCTGCCGACAGTGGAATAATGCCACAAACACTGGAGCACTTGCATATTATTAAAACTTTAGGTATAAAGTCGATAGTTGTTGCTCTTAACAAAAGCGATTTGGTAGATGAAGATATTATTGAATTGGCAAGCGAAGAAATAAGAGAACTATTTTTATCGATAGATATAGATGCCCCTACGATAGTTCCGGTTTCGTCAGTCACACAGCAAAACCTCGATTTATTAATTAGTACTCTGGACAGCGCCTCACAGCAAGCCAGAGAAAAGCAAGTCGGAAAAGTATTTCGAATGTACATCGATCGCTTATTTTCTGTAAAAGGTCTCGGAAGTGTAGTAACCGGATCGGTTTTATCGGGGCAAGTTACAACCAACGACCTATTATATGCATTGCCCGACTTTAAAGAAACATTCAAGGTAAAAAGCATTCAACGTCATGGCGTTAACATTGAGCAAGCAGGAGCAGGCGATAGAGCAGCCCTTAATATATCCGGGCTTAAAAAAGAAGATTTTCGTAGAGGCTTGCTATTGAGCAATCAACTTTTGGAAACAACCCAGATGATCGATGCTCAAATTACCATCTTCGAACCCTCGGTTAAACTTAAACTTTGGTCAACGGTAATGTTTTATTCCGGTACTTTCGAGAGTTTAGCCAAAATTCATTTACTAAATGCAGATAGTCTAGAAAAAGATCAAAAAGCCTTGGTTCAAATTCATCTCGAAAAGCCTGGCGTTTTACTGTCAAAAGATAAATTTATCATTCGAAATTCATCTTCGGACAAAACCATAGGAGGAGGTTTTGTTTTTGATGTAAAGCCATTGCACCACAGGAAAAGAACTACAGTTTTAATCTCGAATTTAGAAAGTCTTTTACATGCTACCGAAAAAGAATCTTCGATGGCACAGTTGGTCGACCATGTATTATCGAAAGATCGGAGAGCCATGTCAGATGAGCAAATATCAACAGCACTAAACTTACCACTTAATGAGTGGTTTTCTAGTGTAAGTGAAAATAGCCTGTTTGAGGTTTATTCGAGAAACGAACAAACTATAATCATTAAGAAAGAAGATGAACATACATTTGTGCGACAGATTTTGCATTGGATCAACGAACATCATCAACAATTCCCAATTTTGTCGGAAGGTGTTTCTGGGAATTTTTTTCATGGAAAATTTCAAATCAATAAAGACCTGCTCCAAAAAAGATATTTCGATTTGTTGCTCTATAAGTTGATGATAGAAAAAAAAATTAGAAAAGTAGGTACAACTTGGGCTTTATACGATTTCAAACCAAGTTTGAACGAAAAACAAGAGCAAGATATAGACTGGTTTTCAAAATTATATTTATCTTTCGAATTGCAAAAACCAATTATAAAAGATATCGAAGAACAAGCTCGGCAAAGAAAAATTTCGAAAGATGCGCTGAGAATGTATCTAAAATATTTACAAGATCAAAAAACACTATACCGATACCAAGACGATTACATACATGCACAAGTTTTTTTATCTGTCGCTGAACAGTTAAAAGAAGAATTGTCCAATAAACCAGAAGGTATTAACCTGAGCGAATTCAGACAATTAATAGGGTGCACAAAGAAAATAATCCCTGTACTAGTGAGTATGTTAATCGACGAAAAAATAATCACTACCCGCCCAGAAGGAACGCATACTATCGTTAGCTTGCTTTAATTATAAACATGTTATCTAGCATGTTTGTTAGAGAGTAATTTTAGCAACCTTATCGATAAACATACGTCAATTTTGTGTTGCATTAGCAACAGTTTGCAAACGAAACACTAAAGTGAGAAACATGAAATTACTACGCTACACGCTAACGCTTGTATTTATGGGCGTTTTGAGCTATTTGTCTATAGCCCAAGAAAACACCAATTGTGACCCCTCAAGTTATATTTTAACAGTTTATGTTAACCAAGAATTAACCAACGATCAAATTGCTAAAGTTGAATACGATTTGAAGTCGTCTGAACTAGTCATTAAAATAATTAAAACAGACCCCTATAAAGGTTTAATTATGTTTGAAATGAAAAGTAAAGAGTTGAGAGACATTAGCCCCTTGTTTAATAAATATTTTTCAACTTATCAAGTTTTCGAATATAACGATGTTATATACTCTGTAAATAATGAGCTAGTTATTCCGGAACATTACCCAAAAAAACTACAACTAAACGATCAGGAAAAAGAAGAAATTATTTTCCAAGAAGAATTGGATGCTTGGAAGAGAAATTACCCATGGGAATGGGAAGAATACCAGAAACAAATATACGGATCGGACAACGAAATAAAATAAGCTATGAAAAAGGTATTGTTTATTGCAGGATTATATTTAATAACTACTCAATTTGCATTTGCATTATTAAATAATTTACCGGCATCCAATATAATTGATGAAAATATTATTGTTGAAACTAAAGATTCTAAAGATAATTCATCAGGAGATAAAGATAAAAATTCCCATGTTGGAGTGATGACAACCCCGAGTATGGTTCCTTCACCTCCTCCAGTACATGGAGACGATTGTGGTGACCCGATTGCTTTAACTCCGGGTATACAGCAATGTGGTACTAATAGTTATGCCGGTAGTTTTGACGATGCGAGTGGAGCTCCGACAAACCCTTGTAGTTCATATTATAACGATGGCGAGTATTGGTTTTCGTACACTGCTGGGGCATCAGGAGATGCTCTGCAGCTTGACATGTCTGGGTTAACTGCAACCTATTCAGGCCTTTTTGTTTTAGACGACTGTCCTTCCGGCTCTCCAAACTGCATCGCCAGTTATACAAGTGGGGCGTCTACGGCCAATTTTACTGTTACAACGCCTTCTTTAACGCCAGGTCAGACCTATTATATAGTTATTGCAAACTGGTCAACACCATACCAAACAGATTTTTGTTTAGATGCTACTTTAGTCGCCCCACCGCCAACTGCAGCAAACGATGAATGTGCCGATGCAACTCCTGTCACAGTTAACCCCGATATGTCTTGCGCAAGTACAACTCCGGGGACTTTGGTTAATGCAACAGCTTCTGCAGTTGCCAATGGCTGTTCGGGTACAGCAAATGATGACGTATGGTTTTCATTTGTTGCAGAACATACTACTCAAAATATTAGTTTGCTTAATGTGGCAGGTTCTACTACAGATTTATATCATTCGGTTTATGCAGGAACATGCGGTTCTTTAGGGGCAGCTTTGGTCTGTAGCGATCCGAATACAAGTGTGGTAAGTGGTTTAACGATAGGCCAAACGTACTATGTTAGAGTTTATTCTTATTACGGTACTTCTGGTCAAACTAGTACTTTTGATGTATGCATAGGATACAATCCTCCGGCAGATAACGATGAATGTGCCGATGCGATACCGGTTACGGTTAGTGCAGATCTAAATTGCGCTGATGCTGTTTCCGGAACTGTTTTTGGAGCTACAGGCTCCTCTCAAGCCAATAGTTGTTCGGGAACAGACGACGATGATGTTTGGTATTCGTTTGTGGCACAAAATACTACTGAAATTATTAGCCTTGAAAATATTGCAGGCTCAGTTACAGATATGTACTTCTCAGTATATTCTGGAACTTGTGGCTCTATTGGAACAGAGGTTTTATGTAGCGATGCTAATTCAGCTTCTCTCACGGGCTTAACAGTTGGTCATACCTATTATGTAAGAGTTTATACGTATACAAGTACTGCAGGTCAAACTTCAACATTTGATATTTGTATTCACGATCCTGTTGATTGTACCGGTGGCTCAAATAATACCTGCGCCGCTGCAGACCCTTTCTGTACCGGCACTACATACACCTATTGTAACTCAACTGGAGTTGCAGATATGGGAACATTCGATTGTTTATACACCACTCCAAACCCGATGTGGTTATACTTGAATATAGCGACAGCTGGGAATGTCGATGTTTATATCGAACAGTACAATGAAAGTGGAAGCTTAATTGATGTCGACTTTGCTTTATATGGCCCATTTGCTGATTTAGCATCATCTTGTCCAATCACAACTGCCACAGTACCTATCGATTGTTCTTATTCTTCAGCAGGTACAGAAACTGCTAATATTGTTGGCGCCAATGTTGGTGAGTACTATATGCTTTTAATTACAAACTATGCAAACGCCCCAGGATATATTTCTTTTTCTCAAACAGGAGGTACTGGTGCTACCGATTGTAGTATTGTGGTGCCTTGTCAAAGTACTGCTGTTGGAACAAACCCTGTATGTAATGGAGGTTCTAATGGATCAATTTTAGTAACTGCTGTGGACGGGGAAGTGCCTTTCAATGTGAGTTGGTCAGGAACAACCTCAGGTAATCCAGCTGGTAATGAAATGACTAGCATAGGAAGTACATATGTTATACCAAACTTAAGTGCAGGAACTTATTCTGTTTCAGTTACCGATAATGTAGGATGTGTCAATACAATAGATGTTACGATAAATGATCCTTTAGCATTAACTTTAAGTTTATCAGCAGATAACCCAACATGTAATAACGATTGCGATGGTGAAGTTAGTGTAACTAGTGTAACTAATGGTTCTGCCCCTTATTCCTATACATGGTCTGATGGTGATCATAATCAAATAAATACAAATGTTTGTTCAGGAACATTTAATGTAACCGTTCAAGATAATAATGGTTGCCTTGCGTATGGCAATACCACCGTAATAAATCCACCTGCTTTAGTTTTAAATTTAAACCCAAGTAGTGCTACTTGTGGAGCTTCAAATGGATCTATCGGAGTGTCAATAACCAATGGAGCTCCTTTGTATGATATAGATTGGGCTCCGGGTGGGTTGGCAAATAACCAATCCTCGCCGTACACAATTGACAATCTTTCACCTCAAACCTACGGTGTTACCGTTACGGATGATGATGGTTGTGTAGTTTCAGGTTCTATAGCGGTTGCTGATGGTGGTAATGTAGTAGCTGCAATTGCCAATGAGCCTAGTCAATGTTTAGCGACAAATAATTTTACTTTCGATGGTTCAGGAAGTACAACTATTTCAGCACCAACCTATTCATGGGGCTTTGGAGATGGAAATACAGCAACTGGAGTTTCTCCTTCACATACTTACTTATCAGCCGGCTCATATGTTGTTACGCTTACAGTAACTGATGGATCTTGTACCGACGATCAAACCCTTACAGTAAATGTTTTACCGGAGCCAACAGTTAATATCACTCCATCCGATGCATCGTGTTATGGATATTCTGATGGACAAATAATAATAGCAATTAATTCAGGTACTGCACCATTACAAAATATTGCATGGTCTCCATCTGGAGGCACAGGAACCACAGCCTCAGCATTGGCAGCTGGTAATTACACTGTTACTTTTGAAGATGCTAATGGTTGTCCGGGTTCAGCAAATGCAGTTGTAGGTCAACCTAATTCAATAGTTTTAAATATAACGAGTACTGATGCAAATTGTAATACTTCTTGCGATGGTACAGCATCTGCCAATGTTACATCTGGAGGGACAGCTCCTTTCGATTACGATTGGGGTGCAGGTACTAATGCCAATAATAGCCCAACAACTAGCGGTTTGTGCGGAGCAGCAGGTGCAGCAGGAGGAAATCAAACCTACACTGTAACAGTTACAGACGCAAATTCTTGTCAAACTACAGGCTCTGTTGCAGTCAATGCACCTCCAGCAGTAAGCATCAGTCAAGTGATGTCCTCCCATGTGAATGTAGACTGTCAAGGCAATTCGACAGGTGCCTTAGAAGTGATAGCCAGTG
>JAFGXI010000026.1 GCA_016936665.1 Bacteroidales bacterium | reverse complement strand
AGCGCCGATGGTACTGCTATACGAAGTGGGAGAGTAGGTCGCCGCCGACTTTTTTTAAAGCTCATCATTTCGATGAGCTTTTTTTTTTGCTTATAATTTCATCATATATAACATATTCACAATCTATTTTTTAAGTATTCAAACTCACTCGAAGAATAGTAATTATTATAGAAATTTTAATAATACCTTTTACGAAAAATAATCAAACCAAGATATTATTAGAATCGATACAAGCAATGTTGGAACTGGGCAATTACTTAGGATTTCTCAATAGGTTTTATTTGTAATTTGATGAAATACGCTAAGTTGTCTTTCAGAATAAGTTTTAACATCGGGCATAAAAGCTAAAAAATGGGTTTCTAGAATGCTATAATTTTGTTTTAGAATTTCAACACCCTTGTTCATTGGAACATGCTGGCCTGTTCTATAATGCATTCCTAAAAAGACTTGATGTAAATATTTAAATTCTCCGTAGGTGCCAAGCCAATCACGAAGAATCATAAATGCAGCAATTCTTCGCGCTTTTAGTGGTATGTTTAATATGTTTTTAATTAGATGGAGGTAGATACCGTTTACAAAATCTTTGAGTGGTATTTCAGAATAGTTTAGCCAATGTTTTGCCAAAAAATGATCGAAATATATGTCGCAAACCACACCAGAATAACGTCCAAATATTGGTTTTAGAAGTGTTACACTTTCTTTAAATTCGGTATGAGAGTCAGTATAACTGTCGATTGCACGATGTAATGTTATTCCTATTCTTACATCGTACTTATAAACCTCTAAATTTTTACCTTTAATTGTATCTCCAATTAGATTTCCTAAAAGAATATCTTTATTATCCCTGAAAGGTAAGCATGTGCTAAAAAATTCATTGAATAAAGGTATTACAATTTAATTATAATACCGATTGTGGGAAGCACAGTGCCCGAATAATTCGGTAAAGTTTTTAATACATAATTAGTTCCGTTATTTGTCGTTTTATAAGTCCCGTCAGGATTCTTTTCTCTAATCACATAATCTTGACCTTGATTCTGAAAATTATAGGCATTCTGTACATCGAAATATAACATTAAAGACCATTTCTTAAAAAAGAAATTTTTGTCGATGCGGACATCTAGCTGATGAAAATCTTTAAAACGTTCACTATTTAGCTGTGAATAATCATAATAGGGTTGCCCATTGGCATCCCATGCGGTTATTATTGATGATGTTTGTAAATCGTAAGGTGTGTACGGTAAACCACCAACATATCGCCATTTAAACCCAACTCTCCAATGTTTGTTAAAATCTTTTGTTCCGGTTAGACTGAAGATGTGTCTGCTGTCCCACGATGAAGGAACCCACTCATTATCAAGGTTTGTAAACACGCTTCTTACATAGGTGTAGCTTGCTAAAATGTTTAACTTCGTTAAATTTAAACGATGAAGAATTTCGAAACCAAGAGCTTTTCCTATTCCTGAAAAATCGACTTCCGTTGCCCCAGCTACGCTGCTATAATCAGCTCCTTGGTTGGCCAAACTGGAGCCTGTTTTTAAGTCGATAGGGTATTGAAAATAATCTTTATAAAACCCTTCCAATGAAAATAATGCTTTTTCCGAAGGTTTAAAATCTATTCCTAAATTATAATGATTTGCGCCGATATAATCTGCTGTATTTTCGTTGACAAAGTTACCGTAATTATCCGAAAAGCCTAAAGTCGTGTATGCCGGAAGTTGAAAATATCGTCCTATACCTGCATTAACAATATATTGCTCGGTTATACTATAAGATGCAGAAAATCTAGGTGAACTTTGTTGTAGTATATTCGACATCTTTTTATTGTAATTATTTCCGTCCATTTTTATACCAAGACTAAGTAATAGTGCATTGTTGATGAATTTTTTTGTAATTTGTCCTGAAATGCCATATTTGAAAAAACCCATATCAGTAGAATAATCAAGTATATTCAGGTTTTGATTTAAATATATTTCTTGTCGTGTTTTATTGTTGTATTTGGCATATTCCACTTGACTGCTCAATACATATTTATAACCAGATTTTCTTAAATTATATTCGTATCTAAATTTGTTCTCAATTTCTTGAGAAAGGTAATCGAACGATTTATTACGTGTTTCATCGTTATCGGGGTATTTATAAAATTCGTTGTTGAGCATATTTCTGCTTAAAACCAAAGTGTGATAGCCTTTTTCGAAAAAGTGTTTATACACTCCGCCAATGGTATAACTCCATTGGTTATTGACCGGTATTTGGCTTAAAATATATTCTTGTGAAGCATCGGGGTTTTCTATACCTGTGTTTAACTTTAACTGATCGTAAGAGCCCAAACTAATTATAGTTAGCTGATTTTTTGCATTAAAGTTTGTTTTTAGTTTGAGCTGATAGTCGTTGAAAGTAGGAAGGAAAGGCAAGCCAATTGCCGAAAATAAAAATTGTAAATACGATCTCCTTGCTGAAAAAATATAACTTGTTTTTTCTCCTAGTGGGCCGTCGAGAGTAATCGCTGTTTCGCTAGCTCCCAACGAAAATTGAATATTGGTTTTATCTTTATTTCCTTCTTTCAGATAAAAGTCTAACATGCCGCTAAGTGCATTATATTTCGATGCAGGAAAAGATCCTGAATAAAAATTGACCGATTGTATGAAATCTGCGTTTATGATTCCAACAGGTCCTCCCGATGCGCCTTGAGTAGAAAAGTGATTTAATACAGGAATCTCAATACCATCCAAAAAGAATCGGTTTTCGCTCGGTCCACCTCCTCTAATAATTACATCGTTTCTAAAAGCTGGTGTAGATCCTACACCAGGGAACGATTGAATTACTCTCGAAATATCTCTATTGCTACCCGGATTACTTTCAATCTCTTTAGTCCCAATTGTTTGCATTGCGATTGGGGCTTCTTCGATTTTTTCGAAAACATCTGCTTTTACAACAACTTCATTAATTAACGATTCTTGTGGAGCGAGCCCTATTTCGATGAAAGGTGTTTTTGATCTGCTGATAAGCACATCTTGGCTTAGTTTTGTTTGATAACCCAAAAACGAAACTTCAACTTTTTTATAACCTAAAGGAATACCTGTTATAATAAAATTACCATCTAAATCGCTTGTTGTTCCTATGCTTGTGCCTTTTATCAATATATTAGCAAAAGGTATAGCTTCGTTGTTGCTTTGGTCGAATACCTTACCTTTTAAAGAACCGGTTTGGGCAATTGAGACGACTGGGATGAATATTATAATAAATAATAATTTTTTCATGATTATTTCTGTGCTTTAATTTCAACTTTTATACGCTTAAAAATTTCTGTTGCTGTTGTGAGCGTTGACAAATCTGTAAAAAGTTTATGTTCTGAACCATCGGGACTTCCATGTCCTATCGGATTTAAGTAATAGCTAGTGTTAACATTGTTAATTGTGCAAGCATAAATAACTGACGGTTGTGCAGAATGTCTGTATGCCATGTTGCCTGGCATTTTATTGTTGTTCCAATATTGATTCCAATCCCATGTCTGATTAATTTCTAATAGAATTCTAAAGGGTAACTCTATATTCTCAATTGCCGATTTTATAATTGCACTTCGACTAGGTGTTGCAGAAGTAATGGCATCTGTAAATGGATGCGAAGGGCTTGGAATGTTGAAATTGTTTGTCGATTTACCTTTTTTATAAACCCAGTATGGTAAGGCTGCTGGTTGTTGCGATTCCCCATGTTCTTTCGACCATGTGGTGTCGTTTAACATTTTATGTTCAAATGACTCGTCCTAAAAAAAGTTTACACTTTTTACTTGTTAATCCTGATTCAAATTTACACATTTTTTTTAATCCTAAATGTTCTTT
>JAFGXI010000025.1 GCA_016936665.1 Bacteroidales bacterium | reverse complement strand
TAAAGAACATTTAGGATTAAAAAAAAATGTGTAAATTTGAATCAGGATTAACAAGTAAAAAGTGTAAACTTTTTTTAGGACGAGTCACAATTTCATCGGCAGAATATCCTACTGCATAAAGACCTCCCACAAGTGCTCCCATACTTGTTCCTGCAATATAATCGGGGCGAATTCCTTTTTTTTCCAGTTCTTTTAAAACACCTATATGTGCAATGCCTTTAGCACCACCACCGCTTAGAACTAACCCTATTTTTGGTTTAGTTTGAGTGAAAGCAGAAATTGCAATTAATAAACTCAGTATTAGAATTAAAGACTTTTGCATCCGATTAATTATCAATTGAAAATATTATAGTTGGAACACATTATACGAAGTTGTTTAGTGAGTTGTGTTACGTTTTTTTAATAGGCACAGTTTCAATAAAAAAGGGCAAATAAAATAAATGCCCTTTGTAGTATTTTAAATCGACCATTCAACACCGTTTTTCCCATCTTTGAGTTGAACGCCCAAGGCAGAGAGTTTATCTCTAATGGCATCGGCAGTAGCCCAGTCTTTCTTATCTTTAGCTTCTTGCCGAGCATCAATTAATATACGCATCAACTGATCGGTTAAATCGTTTTGGATATCGTTTTCCGGGGCTTTTAAACCAAGAATTTCAAAAATAAATGTTTTAAAGGTTGATTGAAGTATAGCCAAATCGTCGGTGTTAATTTGTGCTTTCCCGTCGGATAGTGTGTTTATCATTTTCACACCTTCGAAAAGATGAGCGATGACAATTGGCGTATTCAAATCGTCGTTAATGGCTTCGTAACACTTGTTATTCAGAGTTTTAACATCGACGTCTGATTGCTCAGAAGGTTTAATTTTTTGTAATGTTTCGTATGCAGAGAGTAATCTCGAAAGACCTTTTTCGGCGGCTTGCAACGCTTCGTTAGAAAAATCTACGGTGCTTCTGTAATGTGCTTGTAGGATAAAAAACCGAACGGTCATTGGGTTATAAGCTTGATCTAGTAGTTTATGAGAACCCTCGAAAAATTCGTTTAGCGTAATAAAGTTTCCTAACGATTTTCCCATTTTTTGTCCGTTAATGGTAATCATATTGTTGTGCATCCAGTATTTTACCGACTCGCTCCCGTGGGCTGCTGTCGATTGTGCAATTTCGCACTCATGGTGAGGGAATTGTAAATCCATTCCTCCGCCATGAATATCGAATTCTTGACCTAAATATTTGGTGCTCATAGCAGAACATTCCATGTGCCAACCCGGAAATCCATCGCTGTATTTCGAAGGCCAACGCATAATGTGTTCCGGATTGGCTTTTTTCCATAAAGCGAAATCGAAACTGTTGCGTTTTTCTTCTTGGCCATCTAATTGTCGGGTGGTATTTAAAAGATCATCGATGTTTCTACCGGATAATTTTCCGTAATGATGCTTTTTGTTATACGCTTCAACATCGAAATAAATAGATCCGTTGCTTTCGTATGCGAAGCCATTGTCCATAATCTGATCGATCATTTTTAATTGCTCAATGATGTGCCCCGATGCTCTCGGTTCGATGCTCGGACTGAGCACATTCAAATCTTCCATGTTTTTATGGTAGCGCTCGGTATAGAATTGAACAACTTCCATTGGTTCGAGTTGTTCTAGGCGTGCTTTTTTTGCAATTTTATCTTCGCCTTCGTCAGCATCGTGCTCTAAGTGGCCAACATCGGTAATATTTCTTACGTAGCGAACTTTAAAGTCGTAATGTTTGAGTAATCGAAACAAGACATCAAATGTAATTGCAGGTCTGGCATGCCCAAGATGTCCATCGCCATATACGGTAGGACCGCAAACATATAAGCCTACAAATGGTGGATTGATGGGTTGGAAAAGCTCTTTTTTTCTGCTTAAAGTGTTGTATATATAAATTGGTTTCGACATGTTTAAATAAATTGATGATAATAATTTTTTTGTTAAGCTATTAATGATTTAGCAACAACAAGGAATGTAGGTTTTAAATGTTAAGCTGTCGGTATTCGAAAAAAATGTTTTCATCTGCTTATCTTTTCTTGTTTTTTATGAATTTATTTGATTCATAGGTTGTTTTATCTCGATTAGTGATTTATGGTTTTATACAGCTTTCCGTTGTTATAAATTTCTGTTTTGATGAGAAGGTCATTCTCATTGTAATAGTATTTTTTACCTTTAATCAACACCCCGTTTTCGAAGTATCCTTCTTGCGTTAATCTGCGCTTGGTATCGTATAATTTTCGCTCTCCTGTAGTATTAAAATGCTCTAAAGCTTTGATGCTGTCGAGCTGGTGTTGGGTGTATTTAGGCTTTGTGTCTTGTGGTTTTACTAAATCGGGTTTAATATTTGTTTCTTTTTCGGGATGATAGGTTACGGTTAGATCCGGGTTTTCGACTCCTTCGTTGAAGGTCTGTTCTAAAATAAGTTGCCCTTTTTCGTTGTATCGTTTAATTACGCCAGATTCTTGTCCATTATTCCAATTCCCTTCTATCATTTTTTTACCATTTTCGTGGTAATATACTTGCTGCCCACTACGCTTTCCGTTTTCG
The DNA here is from genome assembly GCA_016936665.1 of Bacteroidales bacterium. Classification (GTDB taxonomy): domain Bacteria; phylum Bacteroidota; class Bacteroidia; order Bacteroidales; family JAFGXI01; genus JAFGXI01. The sequence continues at coordinate 52,586 of JAFGXI010000025.1, read as the reverse complement.
TTAAAAGACCATTCGTAATTAATAGATCCGTTTGGGTAATAGGCTTTATATTGTCCAACCCATTTATCGAATTCCCAAATACCTTCTTCTGCAACTTGTCCGTTTGGGTAGTAGTTTTTAGCATAACCGGAAGGTTCGTCGTTTTTGTAAGTAATTTCGGCACTTAAAGTTCCATCTTCTAGATACTGTTTCCAGAGTCCGTCTCTTTTTCCTCCTATATATTTACCTTCTTCTAAGACTTTGTCGGTATTGTCGAAATAAACAATCCAATAACCAATTTTTTCGTTTTGGGCGTTTGTTTGATTAAGCGTATCTGTTTGACTTTTGAGAGAAGTGACAATCAGTATAAAAAATAATATAAACAGTGTTCTCATCTGGTTAATATACTTTTCTATTTTTTAGCGATATAAAATAAATCAAAACACAAATCGTTGGCGTCTGCGATATGGTAATCGTTCATTTTTATTCCGGCAACCAAATTATTGTTGCCGTTTAGTATTTTTTTACGGTTTCTTCTGTTTAAAATGTCGTAGGGAATTTGGAGTAATTGTCGAGGTAGAAGGTATTGTAAATTGAAAACGTCGAAGCGAGTAATTTTCTCGACATTTTTTTTGTTTTCAGCATAATATTGCATGATTTTTTCATTACCGAAAACGCCTTTTGCTTCAATGCGATCGAAATTAGACGCAAGCAATTTTTTAAATTCTTCTACAGTATATTCTCGAATATGCCAAGGGTTTCTGGTAAGCGACATTTTTATGTTAGGTGTAGAAACAATAAAAGCACCACCGGGTTTTAATACCCTAAAGATTTCTTTTACAAATGCTTTGTCGTTTTTAATATGCTCGATCACCTGAAAACTGACTACAAAATCAACACTTTCGTCGTCGATTGGTGAAAGAGGAGGAACATTGGTTTGAATAAACTCAATTTTTGGAGCATTTTCCGGCTGAATAATTTCTGTTGGATATTTGTCTAATGCTATGTATCTTGTAGCTTTGGGGGCTAATATTTGCATGCCATAGCCTTGTCCGCTTCCAATTTCAAGTACAGTGCCTTCAATTAATTTCAAGGCTTCGTAGTAGGCCAACTGAGAACGTTGAAAAACGTAATTATCGGATATGTCGGTATGTGATACGCGTTCTGCTGTTTGCATTTAATTGGAATCTGTATTCTAGAACAAAATTACATTTAATTTTAGAGATAAAAAAACAGGCAACAGCTTACTGTTGCCCGCCAAACCCAAAAATAACTAATTATGAAAAAAACGCAAATCAAATAAGAAGAACTCTTAATGATTTACCTCACAAATTTAATATTTAATTAATGTACAATGCAAATAAAAAGTGTTAAAAATTTTAAACTTATGGTTTTTAGGTGTTCTATGTAAGGCAATTATTGATTATACTTTATGTATACGGTTAGGTAAATTGTTACTAGCGCAATATAAAACTATGGCAAGTGCATAGATTAATACAGTATTTCTGTGGTTAGTTGAGGTATTTTCTAAAACAAAGAGAATCGAAATATTATTTAAATTTTAGCAATTTCTGTTTGTACAAATCTTATGTTACGTTCCAAACGAGTTAAAACATCAAGAATCATCACTAAATTTTTATCAGCAAAATAATTGTTTTCCCAACTCACAGCATCTTGAGCACGACTTGCATATATGACAGGTTTTACACTAAGAATATGTTCACATAAGGCTTTTTGTTCATCGCCAATTGTATTTGATGTACTTATTGACTGATTGAGTTCCTCAAGCATATTTTTTATTTCAGTTAAAGGAAAGCTGCCTTTATCAAACCAAACGATTCTAGCAGGAATGTCTACATTGTCTTTCGCAGCCAAGACGTTTGGCAATTCTGATTTAAATTGTTCAGAAACCGATGGATTATTAGATGCCGTTAATATATTATCCTTCAACACTTTAATTTTAGAACAAATGCTATTGGCTTTTTCTTGAATCGGATCTGAAGAATCTAAGATTTGAGGCCGCTCATAGTTGTACTTTACGAGACGTACCTGATATTGATATTGATCTTCGAGATTATTAAGCACACTAGCGCTGTTATTTATGGAGAGCATTGCACTAAATACAGATACGAAAGTCATTCCAAACATAATACCCATAAAATTGATCATAGAGTATTCCTTATCTTTACGTGTTTGAAATAGATATACAGGTAAAAATAATACAATGGGTAAAGGTATACCTATAAGCATAAGTAGACTTGCTCCCGGCCAATGTTGAATTTTAAATAATGAACCAATAAACACAAATGAGAAAACAATATAAGCTACAATATAACTAGCTTTATATTTCTGGGTTTGACTTTTACGATAGGCAGTATTCAAGCCCGCAGGCAAGAAGATGAAACTCAAAGTAAAAACACTGGCAACCAAAAGAATAGAGGCGCCTGGCCAATGCATGACTTTAAAGATGGCTCCTAAAAACATTAAATTAGCTGCTAAGATTCCGGAGATATAAATAAATTTCTTCATAATAATGGAATGTTTATTGGTTTGTAGTTGTTAATAAAGTTTCTAAGGCATATGCTTCATTGATACGAATTGCAGTCTGAAGATTATTTAGAAAGGCTAGGCAACCAGCTAAAGTCGTATTTTGAAAATGGTATAGTTCCCAAGGTATTTCTTTACCAAATTTAGTATTGTTCGAAAGGTCAAATAGAAAATTCGTTTTTTTCAGCATTTCGTTGTTTGATCCTAAGACTCCAAAAATGAGTTTTTTGTATCGTTCCAGTTCTCTTTTAAGCATATAAGCTTTGCCATTATTGGAATTGCCAATCATTAATGAATATACGCCACTACTATTATCTTTTCTAACAATGCGTTCAGGTTGTTGTATCAACAGACTTATTTCTGTAGTATTATCGGTATCAATGGCACGAATAAGTTGACCTTGAATATCTGTGATATACTCACATAAACTGTCAGACGTTTTTTTGATACTTTTGATTTGTGATTTTTGTAAAAGACTATCATTCATTAAAGCGACTTGCGACCTATTGTTTTGATATAAGTAATCTTCAATTAAATTTTCGTTTTTACTGTGATCTATAAAGTTGGCTAAGCTTTTTTCTGAAACATTGATAGCCACAAGCGAAGTAAATAAGACCAAAAACATGGATAGAATAATGGTGTAGATAAATTGCCCTGTAATCCGTCCCTCCTTTTGAATATGTCTCCAAGTATAAAAAGGTAGGAATACAGAAATTAACAGAAATGAACCCAAAAGCATCAAGATACTGGCTCCTGGCCAATGAAAGAGCTTAAACATACTGGATAGTACAAATATAAACATAGCTATAAAGCCAATTGTATAAATGCGTTTGTCTTTTTTATCGTTTACTTTTTTAACGTTTGAAAATAAAACGATGGGCAGTACAGCAAAAATTAAACTAATGTAACCTGCAAACAAGAGCCAAGAAGCTCCATGCCAGTGTTGAATTTTAAAGGCAACCCCCATCATAAAGGTGATGCCGCCAAAAAATACTGCTAAATGAAGCCATAGATTTTTCTTTTCGTTTACTTTTTGGTAGTTTACATATACAGCTAATGGAAAAAAAGCCAGAACAGTTATTAAAAATCCGAGGGATAAAATAATACTGGCACCCGGCCAATGTATAATTTTAAAAACAGTACCAAACATTACCAAAGCAAGGGCTATGTTTCCTGTTATTTTCATACTTGTTTTCATGAGTCTATAATTTTTGTCTATTAGAAATTGAGTGTCGTCTTGTATTTTTTTAAGTACAGATATACCTGTCTGGCTTTTAACTGTTTCGTAGGCTTGAGCAAAGCTTTGTCCTTCGTACATAAGCGTTTCAACTTCGCAACAAATATGGTCAATTAAGTCATCGGATAAATGCGACAAGGTAATGCCGGCCTGTTTAACGTCAGATCTGATAAGGAGAACTTGGTGTTTATCGAGCAAGCACATAATTTAAGCCATAATTAGGGTTTAATAAAGCTTTAAGCGATGATACAAATTCTTCAAGTTCTTCAATCATTTCCTGAGCTTTACCTTTACCACTTTCCGTTAAAGAATAGTAGATTCGGTTTCGGTTGTTTATTACTTCCGATTCGGTTTGTACAATACCTTCTTCCTCTAATTTATGCAATATTGGATATAATGCGCCAAAGGTTAATTCAATTTTCCCCTGAGTTAATTCCTTAACGCTTTGTGTCATTTCATATCCATATAATCTGCCTTTTTCAGATAGCAATTTTAAAATGATAGGTTTTAAAGTGCCTTTTAATAAATCTTTTGTAGCCATGTTTTGTTTCTTTAATATTAATGAAGCAAATATATATAAGTAAATTATATATAACAAAATTATTACAAAGAAAACAAAAAAAGATTTTACAGAAAACCTCTATCCCCTAGCTGGTGAGGGTTTTAAGCCTCACTGAATGGATGTACATGCGGGTTTGCAACTGTAAACATTGCGGTAACAATAGAAAAATACACTTTAAAAAACTCTCGTTCCCTATAGATGAGGCTGAGGAAAACTATATGTATAGATTTTAATTTAGTTTACAAACAAGACCAAACGCCCCAAAACAATTTTAATCCATTTTTTTGTTCAAATGTTTTTTTCTTTAGGTCTAATTCTATAGATGCGATATTAAATTTTCTTCTAATATCATTTACCTTTTCAATACTAATAGTGTTTGTATTACTATTTGTATTTTCATATTTTAATAAATCAAATCCATTTATAAATCTTTTATAGTTTAAAAGATCAAAGGATACGCCTAAATTGTAATATTTTACGAATTGATTAAGTACAAACAAACCATTGCTAAGCGCTGGAATATCACATTTTTGCTGATTTATGAAGATTTTCCTATAGATGTTATCATAAATAAGACCTACTTCTCTTGGGTGTATTTCCCCATTTTTGACTGCTTCGAGCAGTATTTCTTCTAATTTAACGTATGTGCAACTATTATGTAACAAAATAATAATCGCAAACTTAGATGCTAAAATATTTTCGTCAACAGAAAAGTACGAAAGCTTTTGCTTATATTTTTTTGTTAGTTCTTTTAAATCTTTTTCGGGTTGTTCTATTTCTCTGAAAATTTCAGCATCACCGACTCCTAAATGTTTTACACATGGAAATCCGTATATTTTAGTATAGTTTATTATCTTGTTCAGTTGTTCGAGTCTTATATAATCGTATTCGGTTTTAGGTTTATTCTTCGTTAATTGGTCTTCAATAGATAGATTATAAATTAAGAAAAGGTATTTAAAGTTGATTTTTGATAAGTAAGTTTTTCTCTTTTCAGAATATTTTTCTTCTAATTTTTTATCATTTTTCAATTTTATATACTCCTTTTCAAATAACGGAATTCCTTTTAGATGCTCAATTTTAATACCGTAAGAAAATCCATTAATCAAATATTTTTTATTGGGCTTTTTATAAAAAAATGCAAGTTGAACAGCATTTATTATATCATGTGGGAAAATAAACTCATTAAAGGTATCAAAAGCTTTTTCATAATATATTAAACAACTGTCAATATCCCCGCGTTCAAATATTGCTTTTTCTGCATTATTGATAATTTGGTGATATTCGTTGTAATCTAATGTTTGCGAAGAAATACGAATACTGATCAACAATAAAATCAAAATTATATTCCTCATATTAACTTATCAATTTAAAGTGGAGCTGAAAGTACAGCTCCATGATATACTAATTATGTACTAAAACCCATTTTTAAAAGTATCAAATTTTGCGCTATGATTGATTTAAAAAAATTAGGATATCTCGTTGTGCATTTTGTATTTAGAGATAAAAAAGTTGTTCATTACAGTCTATGGTGTTATATTTAATAGATTATCAGGTTGTTAAATATATAAACAACTTTAGCCAAAGCTCCAAAAAAATACATCTAAACCAATGAATGCGGGGTAGGACTGAGGTGAAACAGATTTTGAAGAGTATTTACTAAGATGTCCTTCAATACAATGATAAAGCCCTTTTACAGTTTCCGAAAAGACTTTGCCAATTTTCCTGTAAGGTCGTAGATACAATTCATGAATTGTATCTACGTGAATTGTCTCTACAAAAAAACATAATTATTTGTAGGATAACTTGCAAATTCTTTAATGGTAGCCTCTGTGCTACAGCGATTGAGTCCAACTGCTCACAAATTTTATTTGACCAAGATCTGGAGGACATTTATAAATTTGCTCAAAATCGCCATTGTTGACTTAGTTTTGAGAAAAACAAAAATTGCTAATTGTTATTAATAATACTAAAGATTTAGTTTTTAAATAAGATATTGATTTGTTCATATAATTTTTTTCAACAAAAAACCCAGCTAATATTTTAGCTGGGTTTTTCTATTATCGTTTATGAATTTGTTTAAAACTCACAGTTTTTTGGTGTTCTTGGGAAAGCAATCACATCTCTTACATTACCCATGCCAGTTACGAAAAGCAATAAACGTTCGAAGCCTAATCCAAAACCTGCATGTGGCGCTGAACCGAACTTTCTAGTGTCGAGATACCAGCTCATTTCTTTTTCCGGAATGTGCATTTCTCTCATTCGTCCGACTAATTTTTCGTAATCTTCTTCGCGTTGTGAACCTCCAACTATTTCGCCGATACCGGGAAACAAAATATCCATTGCACGAACGGTTTGGTTATCCTCGTTCAATTTCATGTAAAAGGCTTTAATTTCTTTAGGGTAATCTGTTAAAATAACAGGTTTTTGGAAGTGTTTTTCAACCAAGTATCTTTCGTGCTCCGACTGTAAATCGGCACCCCATGCTTCGATAATATAATTAAATTTTTTCTTTTTATTAGGGTTCGAATTTTTAAGAATATCGATGGCTTCGGTATAAGTAATACGTACAAAGTCATTATCGACAACCATTTTTAATTTTTCGATCAATTCCATCGAGCGGTCTTTTTCCGGAAGACTTTTTTCTTCGGCAATAATTCTCTCACTTAAAAATTGAAGATCGTCATTACAATGGTCTAGTGCATATTGAACGCAATATTTCAGAAGTCCTTCTGCCAAGTCCATATCATCGTTTATGTCGGCGAAAGCAACTTCGGGTTCAATCATCCAAAATTCTGCTAAATGTCGGCTGGTGTTAGAGTTTTCTGCTCTGAATGTTGGCCCGAAAGTGTACACTTTGCTTAAAGCCATTGCAGCCAATTCTGCCTCTAGTTGTCCGGAGACTGTTAGGTTTGCCGATTTGCCAAAGAAATCTTTGCTATAGTCAATAGACCCATCTTCTGTCTTTGGCAGATTATTAAGGTCTAAAGTTGTTACTTGAAACATTTCGCCTGCACCTTCGGCATCGGAAGCTGTGATAATTGGGGTGTGGACATTATAAAAACCATTCTGATTAAAATAATTGTGAATGGCGAAAATCATTGCATGTCGTATACGCGTAACGGCTCCAAATAAGTTAGAACGAAAACGTAAGTGAGCAATCTCTCTTAAGAACTCTAAAGAATGTTTTTTAGGCTGAAGCGGATACTCGTCGGGGTTTGCCTCGCCCCAAATGTGGATAGTGGTAGTTTTAAGCTCGTAGCTTTGCCCTTTTCCTTCTGATGGAATTAATATTCCTTCCACATGAACAGAAGCTCCGGTATGAATGCGATCGAGGATTGATTCAATCTGATCGTCGACATCGACTACCGCTTGAAGGTTGTGAATGGTTGAGCCATCGTTAAGTGCTAAAAAAGCAACGTTTTTACTTTGGCGTTTTGTTCTTACCCATGCATCAACGGCAACTTCTATGTTGGCTTGGGGTAAATTTAAAAGGGCTTTTATGTTTAATTTTTTACTAGACATATAATTAATCATCAATCAATTTATTCTACTGTTACAGATTTGGCTAAATTTCTCGGTTGGTCAACATTACAGCCTCTTGCTACAGCAATGTAGTACGAAAGCAATTGCAATGGAATTACCGTTAAAAGTGGAGCTACTGCTTCGTGGCTATCCGGAACTTCGATTACATAGTCGGCTAAATTTCTAATAACATGATCGCCTTGAGTAACTATTGCTATTACAATTCCTTTTCGAGCTTTAACCTCTTGAATGTTAGAAACAACTTTTTCGTACGATTTATCTTTAGTTGCTATTACAACCACCGGCATTTTTTCGTCGATAAGTGCAATAGGCCCGTGTTTCATTTCTGCAGCAGGGTAACCCTCTGCATGTATATAAGAAATTTCTTTGAGTTTTAATGCACCTTCGAGAGCTACGGGGAATAATACGCCACGTCCTAAATAGATGAAGTTATGCGCATTGGTAAACTGAGCCGATAATTCTTTAATTAAGTCGGCTTGCTTTAATATGACCTCAATTTTTTCGGGAACTGCCGAAAGCGCTTTAATCATTTGTAAATACAAATCGGCTTTGATATTTCCTCTCTCACGACCGAGCATTAAGGCCATCATGGTTAAAACAGTAACTTGAGCTGTAAAAGCTTTTGTAGATGCTACACCTATCTCCGGTCCGGCATGTGTGTATACTCCGGCGTGCGTTTCACGTGGGATGCTTGAACCTACAACATTACAAACGCCAACAACTGTAGCGCCTTTTTCTTTGGCTAATTTTATTGCGGCTAAAGTGTCGGCCGTTTCACCACTTTGGCTAATGGCAATAACCACATCATCTTCGTTAATAATCGGGTTTCTGTATCTGAATTCAGAAGCATATTCAACTTCGACAGGGATGCGAGCATATTCTTCAAGTAAATATTCACCAACCAATCCGGCATGCCATGATGTTCCACAACCAATAATTATAATCCTTTTAGCAACATTAATTTTTGGTAATGCTGTATGTAAACCGCCAAGATATATTCGATTATGTCTTTCGGAAACCCTGCCTCTAAAAGTATCTCTAATGGCACTAGGTTGTTCAAAGATTTCTTTAAGCATAAAATGGTCATAGCCGCCTTTTTCAATGGCTTCTATATTGATGTCTATTTGCTTAACTTCGGGTTCTAATAAATCGTTATGAATGGTTTTAAGCATTAAATTATTTTTCTCTACAATGGCCATATGGTCGTCATCGAGATAAATAACACTTTTAGTATGCTCAACGATTGGTGTAGCATCGGATGCAAAGTAATACTCTCCTTCGCCAACGCCAATAACTAATGGGCTACCTTTTCTGGCAGCTATTAAGAAATTATTTTCTTGTTTTGCAGCGACTAAAATTCCATAAGCCCCAATTACTTTTCCTAATGCTAAACGAACGGCTGTTTCGACTCCTATTTTCTCGTCTTTAAGGTAAATGTATTCTATTAAGTTGGCTAAAACCTCTGTGTCGGTTTCGCTTTTAAATGAATATCCATTTTTGATAAGATCTCTTTTAAGGACATCGTAATTTTCGATAATTCCGTTGTGGATTACCGTAAAATGTCCATGAAGTGAAATGTGAGGGTGCGCGTTAACATCGTTTGGCTCACCATGTGTTGCCCAACGTGTGTGTCCCATGCCTATGTTGCCGGATTTATCTTGGTTTGCTACAAAGTTTTCTAAGTCGGAAACTTTCCCTTTGCATTTATATGTTCTGGTTTCTCCATTAATTAGAGCAATACCTGCAGAATCATAACCTCTGTATTCTAATCTTTTCAGTCCGTTTATAAGTATCGGGTAAGCATCTTTATTCCCGATGTAACCAACTATTCCGCACATTTTTTAGTGTAATTTAGTGTATGTTATTCTTAGTGTTATTGGGTTTCCGTCGTGGCCATTGTCCAGTGTTGTTCTTGCTGTTGACGTATTTTTTCCGTATGGGCTAATCCACAATAATGTGTCTTGGTGATTGTTGTTAATCAAATTTTGAATATGTCTGGTTATGACCATTCGATAGGTGCTATCTTCGTCGTTATAACTGCCGTCAAAGTTGCTGTAGGAAAGACTGCTTAGATCGTCCACATATCGCGTAGTGTCGTCGTTACCAAGGTCGACGCTTAAAAGTAAACCTGTTGGTTGTTTGTAAGCATATGGACTTGTTGATGCTTTCGCATGAGCTACCAATTCGGCTTTGTATATCATTAATTCGCCGGAATCCCGAAAAGTCAATACTGGCGATAAATCGATTTTAGATTTAACATTTCCCATGCCTGCAACATAACATTCATTTGAATTTAAGCCAATAATAGACTGTAATGGCGATCTATTAAATTGGTATAAATTAAATCTACCAGCCGATGAAGAAAGATTCAGTTTAAAAGTATTAGTGTCTCTTACAGTTGCTGCTTCTGACTCTAAGTACGAGTATTTTATTTCGATATACGAAGTGATTTTATTAAAATTAAATTTCCATATTAGATTTCCGGATAAGGCAGTATCGATTGAAAAATACAAACCTTTGTATGCATTTGTAAATACAGTGTTATCTTCGAGATAAATGCTATTTGTATTCAATATTTTTTGTCCAAAATCGTTCGAAAAAGGAATGATAAAATAATTACTGGTATCGGCATAGTCGAAGTAGTTTCTGGCATCGAACGAAAAATCGGCCACTAGATCGCCTAATATTCCAATATCTTGACTCGAAGGATAAGTGGTGTTGGCGTCAATTTCAAAATTGGATTCGTATATTTTAAAAACTGTAGTTGCATTTGAGTCGCCTTCGTAACCGCTGACGTATAGGTGGAGTTCTGTAGATATTATTTGACGGTCGTCATTAAATTCTACATTATCTGTACTCAATAAAATCTGACTTACAAACCCGGCTGTTGTTCTTCCAAAAACATCATCGTAGATACTCCCGACCATGTTGTTGTCGGTGGAAATGCCTGTAGAAATAATTTGGTCAATTTCTGTAAGTGTGTTAAAACTATTGATGTTAAATTGATATACTTTAAGTCTGTTGTCTTCGGGTTGCAAAACTAAACCTGCGGTTTCCTCTGCTTTTTTGCAAGCGAACATTGACAACAAAAGACTTGCAAAAACTAAAATTTTATATCCTTTAATCACGGTCTTAATCTAAAATTGAATCGTAAAACTCGGAATAGGCATCAATGTATGTGTCTTCCGATTGGTAATCTAATACTGGCAATTTATTTTCTTTAACAAAACTTTCGATTTCGGGATTTATTGTTGAACAACCATAAATAACAGCATCGGAATGTTGGATGGCGTGTTTATGAACACTCACAAAATCAGGTTGACTTAAGTGTTGAAGATCTTCGTCTATGACGCCTTTGAAAACAGCTTTGTCCTTATATTGCTCGTTTAGTGTAGTTTTGAACTCGTCGTTGTACACCGAAAAAACAATTTTTGTATTTTGAAAAAGAGGATCTGTCCTATAACTCTTTTTAATGTACATCGGAATAAGATTAGTCATCCATCCATGACAATGAATGATATCGGGCGACCAACGTAGTTTCTTTATTGTTTCAATCACACCACGCGCAAAAAAGATCGCTTTTTCGTCGTTATTATCGAATTCTTCGCCTTTTTCGTTTTTAAAGATGGCTTTTTCGTAAAATAGCTCATCGTTATCGATAAAGTAAACTTGCATTTTTGCTGCTTGAATCGATGCCACTTTTATTATGAGAGGGTGATCGGTATCGTTGATAATTAAGTTCATTCCGGAAAGGCGAATAACTTCGTGTAATTGATTTCTTCTTTCGTTTATTTTACCGAATTTTGGCATAAACACTCGTATCTCTTTGCCTCTCTCTTGTATGCCTTGTGGTAGTTCTCTACTAATTTTAGAAATATGGTTTTCCGGTAAATAGGGGGTAATCTCCTGCGAAATGAATAAAATCCTCTTTTTTTCCATTTACTTTTATCTTGTTAAAATAGTTCACAAAGGTACTAATTTTTAATCATTTTTTAAAGGAAGCTTTTTTTAATCTGATTTTTTTAGATATTTGTGGGTTATAAACTCGATAGTTGACTAGATAAAGTTTCTTAGAATATCTAGTAATAATTTATAATCCCGTTTAACATGGATAAGAAAGATATTGTGAATGACTGGCTACCTCGTTATACAGGCAGAGCCTTGAAAGATTTTACACCCTACATTCTTCTGACTAATTTTCAGAAGTATGTCGAAATGTTTGCAAAATGGAATAATGTTCCTATAATAGGAGAAGGTTATCCGATGCCTAATGCCTCGGCAAATGGAATGACGATAATCAATTTTGGAATGGGAAGCCCCAATGCAGCAACTATTATGGACTTGTTAAGCTCAATTATGCCAGAGGCTGTTTTGTTTTTAGGGAAATGTGGAGGGCTTAAAAAGAAAAATCAATTGGGCGATTTAATTTTACCTATCGCGGCAATTCGGGGCGAGGGAACATCAAACGATTATCTTCCGCCTGAAGTACCTGCTTTACCGGCTTTTATGTTACAAAGAGCAGTTTCCGATAGCATTACAAAACACAAGAAATCGTATTGGACGGGCACTGTTTTAACCACAAATAAACGAGTGTGGGAATACGATGAACGCTTTAAAAAATATCTTCGCAAAACTAGAGCGATGGCTATAGATATGGAAACAGCAACCATCTTTTTAGTAGGATTTGCTAACGAAATACCAACCGGAGCATTGCTTTTAGTTTCCGACCAACCAATGATTGCTGATGGTATTAAAACCTCCAAAAGCGACCAGAAAGTTACAGAAATGTTTGTCGAAACTCATCTTAAAGTCGGAATATCTTCATTGGAAGAGGTGATGAATGGTCATCATTCTGTTAAACATTTAAGATACGATTAAGTGATTAAGGTTATTGTTACTGGCACAAGTTCCGGAATAGGAGAAGCTATTGCACTTCGTTTATTACATTTGCCCAATGCCGAACTTATTGGAGTTTCGAGAACGCAGACGATTGAGCATCATCGTTATACGCATAAGTTTATCGATTTGTCCGATCTCGAACAAGTGCAATTATTTCAATTTCCTGCATGCGAGAACAATGACGAAATTATTTTAATAAACAACTCAGGAGTCATAGGAGATATAGCTCCTGTGGGAAAAAAGTCTGATCGTGCAATAATCGAAACTTTTAATATCAACACAATTGCGCCGGCTCTTCTAATGAACGCCTTTGTTAATTATTATCAAAATCATACGGGTCTTTTAAAAATAATTAATATTAGTTCGGGAGCAGGCAGGCATCCCGTTGCTTCTTGGGCAGATTATTGTGCTTCGAAAGCGGCAATAGATATGTTTAGCGAAGTTATTTATGAAGAACAGTCCGGTCCGAATTTAAAAATTATATCATTAGCACCAGGTATAGTCGATACGGCAATGCAAACCGACATTCGCGAAGCCGATTCAGCCCTGTTTCCTCTGAGTGCTCATTTCAAACAATTAAAGCATACCGGTCAGTTAAGTTCTTCGAGCGAAGTAGCCAAGCAAATAGTAGATCTCATTACAGGACAGATTTCTTGGCCTGATGTAATTTCCGATGTTCGCGATTTTTAATCTTAAAATTAGCTTAGGTATTCAATAGCATGTATCTTTGAATCATGAAGCAGGCAAAAAAAAGTAACTCGCTAATGAACACAGAGGTCTTTTTTGAAGACTTTTCTGGTTTAGCTAAAAGAAATCTTTCAAGCGAAGTTGTTTTTATTACCGATGAGCATCTCTACCAATTGTATAGTCATTTATTAACTCCCTTTTCTACGATTGTTATTGAATCTGGCGAGGATCATAAAGTTTGGGCTTCGGTTGAATACGTAATCGAACAATTGTTAAAATTAGGCGTTCATCGTAAAAGTCTAATTGTTGGATTTGGCGGAGGAATGGTTACCGACCTCACCGGTTTTGTTGCTTCGGTATACATGAGAGGAATAAACTTTGCTCTGATACCAACCAGTTTACTAGGAATGGTCGATGCTGCAATTGGTGGCAAAACAGCTATTAATTTTAAGTCATTTAAAAATATCATAGGTACTTTTAGTCCTCCTAAATGGATATTATTGGATGAACAATGGCTTAACACATTGCCTGAAGAAGCGTATCGATCTGGCTTGTCCGAAGTTTTAAAATATGCACTTATCACTAATAACCGGTTTTATCAATGGATATATGAAAATACCGATAAAATTTTAAAAAAAGAGCCAAGTGCTGTTCGCTATTTTATAGAACAATCTCAATTGATAAAACGAAATATTGTAGAAACTGATCCATACGAAAAAGCAGAAAGAAAATGGTTGAATTTTGGACATACTTTGGGTCATGCAATAGAAAACCAAAATAAATTACCACATGGATTAGCCGTTGCTGTTGGGATGATGTTTGCATCCGAAATTTCTGTACGCATGGGTTTATTAAAGCAAACAGAATTAGATATTCTGAAAAAAAATTATCAAGCTTTAAACCTACCATCATCTGTGAGTTTCGATAAAGAATTAGCGTTGAAAGCTATTTTTAACGATAAGAAAAGAACGAGTAGTGGAGTGGATTTTATTTTACTAAAGTCTGTTGGAGAAGCGGTTACACACCATTTTATGTTCCTAGAATTAAAACAGTGGATCGATGATTTGTGTTAGTATTGCCAATATTTCGTTCGAACAATTATTAATTGAAATATCCCATTTTAAAATGATGGAATTACGACTCGATTTGTTGAATTATACACCCGATCAGTATCTCAGTCTTATCGATTATAATATCCCAATAATAGCAACTTACAGAGGAAAAACAATTGACAAAGAAAAAAAGAAAATTCTAGATCAACTGATTTCGAAACAAGTTCAGTATATCGACTTTGATGTCGATGAGTTAGACAACGATCGTGAACAAATTCTAGAATCGGCTCGACAAAATAAAACGTCAGTTGTGCTTTCTTCTCATGTATTTAACAGAATGCCTGATAGAGTTCAAATAGAAAGATTGAAACAGTACAAAGAAAGTAGATTCGCAGATATTATTAAATTGGCTTGCAAGGCGCAAAACCAATCAGACATCAAAACCATTCAAACTTGGTATAAAGAAATTAATCCTTTAGTCGCATTTTCGATGGGAGAATATGCTCAGTCGACGCGTTTAGACTGCCTGTCTTGGGGAGCGCCATGGACCTACGCTGCGTTTGACGAACAATCGTCAACGGCTCAAGGTCAATTTCCCTTTAAAATTATGCAAACTATACTTAATGAACGAAAGTGATTAAAACGCTCAATTATAGAAACACCACCTTAAGAGGGCAATGGATTGCGCCTTCATCCAAAAGCTATTTGCAAAGAGCGTTAGTGCTGTCATTCTTGTCGAAAGGTAAAAATAAATTAGGTGCGGTTTCTTGGTGCGACGACAGCCTACACATCTCGCATTTACTCGAAAAATTAAATTGCAAAATAAAAAAGCTAGATAACACAACTATATTGATTGATGCTGAAAATGTCAGTTTTAGAACGCATCAGTTTAATATCGGAGAAACGGGTTTGGGATTAAGAATGATGAGTCCAATCTTGTCATCAAAAATGGAACGGTTTAGTTTATCAATATCCGGAAGTTTAGTTAATAGGCCTACTGATTTGATAACTAATACTTTATTGCCGATGGGCGTAAAGATAAATAAAGATGCTCTCAATTTGAATTTTGAAGGAAAGTTGAAGGCAGGTAAATATTTAGTCGATGGAACAGTCAGTTCTCAATTATTAACAGGCCTGCTTATGGCGATGCCAACGTTAGACGGTTCCAGCCAACTACAGGTGAACGGCTTAAAGTCGAAATCTTATATTGCGATGACTTTGGACTTGATGAAGCATTTTGGTGTTGAAATTACAACTTCAAATCTAGATTTTTTCGATATCAAAGGAAAACAAGTGTATAAACCTGCAGAATATGAAGTAGAAGGCGATTGGAGTGCGGCGGCTTATTTTGTGGTTTTAGCAGCGATTAAGTCTAGCTTAAGTTTGAGAAATTTGAACAGATATAGTTTACAGCCCGATAGAAGAGTGGTCGATGTTATTAAACAATCGGGAGCTAAAGTGCTTTGGCAAGACGATGTTTTGAAGGTCTCTCCCAATCGACTTGAAGCTTTTGAAATCGATGTTGATGAGTCGCCGGATTTAGTTCCCCCGCTGGCTGTTTTAGCTGCTTTTTCGCAAGGCACAAGTGTCTTTAAAAATGTTGATCGCTTAAAATATAAAGAGAGCGATCGTCTTTTTGCTGTAAGAACTGAGCTCGCAAAAATTGGGGTTCGATCAGAATTGGTTTCTCAAAATCTTGTAATTGAAGGTCTCAGATCGATGCCCAAAATAAATCACATTCAATGGAACAGTTATCACGATCATCGTATAGCCATGATGGGTGCGATATTATCCGTTATTCTTGGCGGCAGTTGGTCGATTGAACAGTCCGAAACAGTGTCTAAATCATATCCTTCATTTTTCGAAGATTTAGATCGTTTAATTGAATAGTCGAAAATTCGAACATTTTTGTAAATTTGAAAAACAAACTCTGAAATATGAATGCTTGGGGACATAACTTTAGGATTTCAATTTTTGGTGAATCGCATGGGCGTTCGTTAGGCATCCTCATCGATGGATGCCCCGCAGGTATTCGTTTATCTGAAGAAGATTTTAATGAAGATATTGACAGACGACGTCCAAAAGTCTTTGGAACAACAGCAAGGAAAGAAGAAGACAAACCATCAATTAATTCTGGTGTTTTTAATGGATTTACTACAGGAGCACCCATATTAATAGAATTTCAGAACAATAACATCAAATCGAAAGATTATCAGCAATTTAAAGATCATCCAAGGCCGGGACATGCCGATTGGGTTGCTATCAAAAAATTTAAAGGATATAACGATTATAGAGGTGGAGGTCATTTCTCCGGCCGCTTGACCTTGGCTATTGTTGCTGCGGGTGTTATAGCAAAAAAAATTTTATCTACGCTTGAATTTTCATCGAAAGTAGTTTCTGTTGGGGGCTATATAGATTATGAAAATATTCTGAAAAAAGCCATTCAAACACAAGATTCGTTGGGAGGTATTGTACAATGCGAAGTACAAGGTGTACCGATTGGATTAGGGGAACCTTTTTTCGATGCGATCGAGTCGAGTATTGCACATCTGGCATTTTCAATCCCCGGAATTAAAGGCATTGAGTTCGGAAGCGGATTTGAGGCAGCAAACATGAAAGGCTCAGAGTTCAACGATCTTATCGTTAACGAAAAAGGAGAAACAGAAACAAATCATTCTGGAGGTATAAACGGAGGGATATCCAATGGCAATACTATTGTATTTAGATTGGCTGTAAGACCAACGTCAAGTATCGCTCAAACTCAATCTACATTTAACCTTAAAACAAAAAAAGTTGAAGGTCTGAGTATTCAAGGACGACACGATGCTTGCATTGCGTTAAGAGTGTCTGTTATTGCCGAAGCCATTGCTGCCATTGCTCTGTCCGATGCTTATTTAAACTCAAAAAATGAGTCAATATCTTAGTATAAAAGAATGGAACGAAGATGATCGCCCGCGTGAAAAAATGCTACAGAATGGCGTTTCTTCATTGAGCGATGCAGAGTTATTGGCGATACTTATAGGAAGCGGGTCGCGTAACCAATCGGCTGTAGAATTATGTAAGTTTATACTAGCCGATCAACAAAACGATATCAATCAATTAGCCCGTCTATCTGTAAAAGAGTTAACGCAATATAAAGGCATAGGCGAAGCTAAAGCCATAAGCATTGTTGCTGCTTTAGAATTGGCGAAAAGGCGTAATAACGAAGTTCATAAAAAGCGTGTGTTTGTAAGCTCTTCACAAGCTGTTTACGACTATATGAGCCGATTTTTAATAGACTTGCCCTACGAAGAATTTTGGGTGTTGTTTTTAAATCGGTCTAATACAATTATCGATAAATTAAAAATCAGCCAGGGGGGAATATCAGGTACAGTCATCGATAGTCGTTTAATTCTGAAAGAAGCGATTCTAAGATTATCCTCTTCAATTATATTAGTTCACAATCATCCTTCAGAACAAATAAAACCTAGCGAAGCGGATAAAATGATTACAAAAAAAATAAAAGAAGGTGCAGGGTTGATGGATATTCAAGTGTTAGACCACCTTATTATAGGAGGGCATCAATATTATAGTTTTGCCGATGAAGGGCTTATTTAATACTACTCAAAATTAACTTAATAATCATGTTTTTGTATGGAATAATTCCTTATATTTGAATTGTTTAAAGTTTTTTACAACGCTCTAATAATCAACAGAAATAACAAAGAATTATGAAAAGATTTTACATTTTGACAGCCCTTGTGTTGTTGTCGTTTGGCGTGATGAAGTCTCAGATTGTAATCTCTGGAAATGTAAGCAATTTATATTGCTACCAAGATTATACTGGGTCTATTGACATTACAGTTGCAGGTGGAACAGGAGGATATACTTATAATTGGTCTGGTCCAAATGGCTATACAAGTAACGAAGAGGATATTTATAGTATAGCTGCAGGAACATACTTTGTTACAGTTTCGGATGGCGTTAACGCCGATGCTGTCGAGAATTACACGGTCACAGAACCCTTTCCTATTGAAGTATCGAGTGTAACGCTTACTTCTCCTTCTTGTCCCGATTTATCCGATGGCTCAATAGACATTACGATTTCAGGAGGAACTATGCCATACAATTATGAGTGGCACATGCCCGATCAAACTTATGTGCTTGAAGAAGATTTAAGCAACATTGAAGATGGTTATTATTATTTGATAATCAACGATTTTAACGAATGTTCTTTTGAGACAGACTTCAATTTAGTCGATCCTGACTATATATATGTGGAGGCTCAAATTAACGACGAAAGTTGTTCCGGAGCAACCGATGCTTCTATCGATCTTACAATTGATGGAGGAACAGCCCCTTACGCTATTTTGTGGTCGAATGGCGAAACATCAGAAGAGATCATCAATTTGACTATCGATCCAATGATGGGAATTCAAGAGTATGGAGTGACTATAACTGATAATAACAACTGTGTTTATTACGATTATTATTATTTAAATGCAGGAATAAAAGTGGAATTTGATGTAGTTACCGACTATGCATCTTGTGGCTCTGACGATGGTTATGCCGAAGTTACAAATCTTTGGACATCAAGTGGAGGAGGTGCTAAATCTACAAATTCGAATAACTCTATTTATAATATTTTGTGGAGCAACGGAGATATAGACTTAAACGTAGTTGAAAATTTAACTTCAGGTGTACATTCTGTTGTAGTTACTGATGTTGATTACGGTTGTTCAACAACAAAATTCTTCAATATCGACGATTCAAACGACATGTCGATAGAAACTATAATTACCGATGCTAGCTGTGAAACATGTGGCGATGGGCAAATAGAAGTAAATGTAAGTGGAGAAACTTCAGTTGCTCCTTACACAATACTATGGGAAGATAGTACAATCACCTCACTTAAAACAGGATTACACTACGGAAGTTATTCTGTAACTATTAGCGATGCTAATGGATGCTCAAAAGCCGAATGTTTATATGTCGGATATATTAATGAGTTGTACGGATACATCAACGTCGATAATTATATTTCGTCTTGTGGAGCATCAGATGCAACGCTTAGAGCTATCGTTTACGGAGGTGTTTCTCCATATACTTATCTTTGGAACGATGATTTGAACAGCACAACTGAAAGCATAAGCAATGTTACAGCAGGCGTTTACAATTGCACTGTTACTGATGCTCTTGGTTTTAATTATACGATTACTTATGGTCTGTCAGATCCTAGCTCAGGTATCTCGGTGTACTTTAACGATGCCTCAGATGCACATTGTGGACAGGCCGATGGATATATTAATGTTGCCGTTTCAGGAGGTTCAGGAACTTATTCTTTTCTTTGGTCTAATGGATCGACCGACGAAGATTTATACAATGCTAATCCCGGACAATACTACATTGTAGCCAACGATGGTGTTTGCTCTCAGGTTAGTAGTTTTTACATTGGCCAAGCAATGCAACCAGCACCTCAAATTTGTATCGTAACTGTCGATAGTGCATCGAATCACAATTTAGTGGTTTGGGAACACAATTCAAGCAATATCGATCATTATAACATATTCCGAAAAGATTGTGCGGATTCTTTCAGCTACATTGGCTCGGTGGACGCAGATTCTGTTACTGTTTTCGAAGACATTACATCGATGCCATTTTTGCATTCTTACAGCTATCAAATTCAATCGGTCGACGAATGTGACTATACTTCTAATTATTCGAATACGCATAAAACCATTCATCTAGAAATTAATGTTAGCGATGTACTTGGTAGTGCTGAGTTAATTTGGGATAATTATATAGGATTTTGGTATCCGGAACTTAAAGTTTACAAAAAAACTATAGATCAAGGATGGTTCGAATTAATTAGTTTAAGCAACGATGTTCATTCATTTACAGATCCTACTTACGATTATAATACTATTTCATATGCTGTAGGCGTTGAAAAAGACTTTCCATGCGATGCTTGGAATGGTAATAATCCAGCAAAAGCCAACGGAGGTCCTTATTATCAATCGGTATCGAATTTGGAAGACGAAGGAATTGTCGATCACACAAGCGTCGATCTTGTCAAAGTAAATCAGTTTAGTGTTTATCCAAACCCTACAAGTACGATACTAAATATTGAAAATGTAGAAACAATTAGTTCGATTACTGTATTTATGGTTAATGGACAGAAATTAGTAGAATATGTTAATTTAAACGATAAACATTTCACTATCAATACATCATCTTGGCCTAAAGGAGAATATTTAGTTGTTGTGAAAAGTGATAAAGAATATCAGCAAAAACTTATTGTTGAATAAACTTTGCTTTTGAATAAAAAGAGGCTGCTTCGAAACAATCAAGGCAGCCTTTTTTAATTTATCTTTGAGCCTTTATGCCTATACATGAACATATGGATTTAGTACGAGTGATAGAAGTTCGCAAAAGCAATGGTGACTTGGTGCCATTCGACTTTCAAAAATTAAAGGTTGCGCTATTAAGATCTGGAGCTAAAAAAAATGATCTCGACAGGATTGTGGAAGAAGTGTTTTTTCAAGTTTACGATGGTATCTCTACAAAACGAATTTATCAGTTAGCATATGAAATATTAAAGAAAGAATCGGTTAATGCCGCCGGCCGATATCGACTTAAAAAAGCGATTTTCGATTTGGGACCATCGGGCTATCCTTTCGAAAAATTCGTGGGTCGACTATTCGAAAACAGAGGATATAAAGCCGCAGTCGGTCAGGTTATACAAGGACAATGTGTTACGCACGAAGTGGATGTTGTGGCAGAAAACGATAATGAGTTAATTGTTGTGGAGTGTAAATTTCATCACCAGCAAGGCAGAAAGAGCGATGTAAAAGTGGCGTTGTATGTTAAATCGCGTTTCGACGATCTCAAAAAACAGTTCGAAAAGGAAGGGCGATTAGGCCAGCGAAAATTCACAGGATATATTGCTACCAACACACGTTTTACTGACGATGCTATACAATATGCTACTTGTTCGGGAATGAAAATACTAGCATGGGATTATCCGACTCAAGAAAATCTTCAAGAGTGGATAGAAGCATCTAATTACCATTTAGTTACGGCGCTAAGTTCGGCGTCAAAACGCATTAAAACCTTATTGTTGGAAAATAATATTGTACTTTGTCGCGAACTAATTCAACAAAAAGACAGACTTTTCGATTTGGGCGTTCCACAAAGCACAATACCTAAAATAATTAAAGAAGCTGAAGCTATTACAGGTCTGTAATATTAATTAATGCTGATTATCTTCGGCGTACCATTCTGCGTATGAAGTTGCAGTTTCGTACAACTTTATAGAAAATAACGAAACGTCTTTTGGCAATCTTGCTTTTATTTTGTTAGCAAAATCTTCGACCATATTTTCGCATGTAGGCTGATAATCTAAAACATGAATACGATCGAACATTTCATCAACCTTAGTAAAATCTTGATGAGGTGCTTTTCCATTCAGGATTACAGAATGGTCGAATGAATCGACAATTTCTTCTTTTACAATCTTTTTCAAGTCGCCAAAATCCATCACCATTCCAAGTTTAGGATTGCCTTCATTTTTGTTAGGCTCTCCAATTACTGTAACTTGCAGGATATACGAATGCCCATGAATATTCTTACATAAACCATCGTAATGCCAAAGGGCATGAGAGGCTTCGAATCTAAATTCCTTTGTAAGTCTTATCTTTGTCATAATTTCAATTTAAAAAGTGGGTAATGCAGGCAAAATTAACACTGTTTTTTATAATAGGATTGATATCTGTTCAATTATTTGCGCAAGAACAGCAACAAAACACAGCAGAAGAGCAAGCTAAGCATAAAGTGTTTGCTAATATATACACAGGAGGGTATTATAACTTTGGCACCACAAAACCCAATGCCGGCTTTGAACTTTCTACGGGTTTGCTTGGTTATCAGTACACTAAATCGGACCGCGTAAAGCTTACTTTAATTTACGATGTGACTCGTACTACCAACGCCATTCAAGTGACCGATAGCAATGGTGCAGCAATGACCGTCAGGTATTTCGAAGGGAGTAAATACACAGCGTTTCTTAAAATGGGAGAGATAAAGTGGTATTTCAAACCCACGTGGAGCATTGCTGCGGGGCAATTGTTAAGTGAGCAATATTTAACCATTCAAGATAAATTTTGGAATCATAGGTATGTAATGGTAACTATGCAAGAGCTCTTTAAGATAGCTTATCCGGCCGATTTTGGGATGCGATTGGCGTATGATAAAAAGGATAAAGTTTATGCCAGTTTCACAGCATGGAACGGCGATGGCCCCTTTAAACACCAAGACGAATTAAGTGTTATCGACTACATATTAAACTTTGAATATTATGGCTTAAATCACTTTATTTTTAAAGGCTTAGTTTCTCTCACGCCTTCCAATTCCGATACGCCAGAAAAATTGAAATCTTCTTATTCTTTTTTTACAGCATATAAAACCGATAAACAGCGTTTCGGAATAGAATACGTCAAAGTGCTTAATCCACTGTTCGACGAGGGCGAGTATGAAGGTGTTTCTGCTTTTGGCTCTCAAATGCTCAGCAAAAAATTAGAATTGTTTTTAAGGTACGATTATGTCGATCATTCACCTATTGCGCAATACGCCAATGTTGGAGTTGTGGGTTTACAGTATCAAGCCGATGATAATGTATGGATTTCTGTAAATTATCGAAATTGGTGGACCTCAGAAATTCAACAATTGTATTTTAATTTTGGGGCTAAGTTTTAATCGAAAAGCAAGCCTACCTGTAAATTAGCGAATATTCTTTTGTTGCTTAAAGACAACAGAAAAACGGCTACCCCAACGAGGACAGCCGTACAATATTGTTAAAAATAGTTATTGTATATTAAGCTAAGCTGTTAACGTGCTTTGCCACACCGCTTTTTAAATTGGCGGCTTTATTTTTATGAATGATGTTACGTTTTGCAACGCTATCTACCATTGCAATAACTTTAGGTAACATCTCCATTGCTTCTTTCTTATCTTGAGTATCACGCAATTTTTTAATAGCGTTACGCATTGTTTTAGCGTAATATTTATTTCTTAAATTACGTGTTTCAGTTTGTCTGATTCTCTTTAAAGCTGACTTATGATTGGCCATTGTCTTAAAATTTTTATTCTTACAAAATTGGACGGCAAATATACAATAAAATAATTCTCGAAACAATAGTGTTGCTCGCTTTTTTATCATAAAAAAATGCGCCGAACTTTTAGCTTGTCCGACGCATTGATTTATAAAAGGATGAAACCCTATAATTTTGCTTTTTTAATGATGAATCCGGCTAAAGATTTTGCAGCCTTGGCGTATGCTTCTCCAATTCTGAACCCTGTGTCAAAATCACCACCACCATATGAGTTGCCCGGTGCTTTTTCAAGTAAAATCTTTACAACTTCTTTCTTAGTGTCTGTTTCTATTAAAGTAATTTCCAAATCTACATAAGCTGGTTTTCTGGTAACGCCAATATTAAATCCCGGCTCAGTAAAAATAGTTTTCACTACCATTGTGTACTTTTCGCTTGGTGTGTTGCTTGCAATTAAATTTTTAGGAGTTAAGTAAGCGGTTAAAAGCTCCATAAATTTTGGCTCATAATGTTGTGTTCTGTCGGCCAACCAAGAGGCTTCCCATTTTTCACCTGCGCCTGCTTCTTTGCTTTCTGCTTTTGTTTTTTTAGAAGCAACATACTCTTGCTGAGATAATTTGCCGACCTTCATGTCATCGGGGTACACAAACTCTACATTCAAACTAGAGATTGATTTAAAGATGCTAATGTCACCACTAATTAGTTTGATTTTTTGTGCAAATGATGCATTAACAATAATACCAATTGCAACTAAAGTTAAAAGAATACGTTTCATAAATTTTTTTATTAATTATTTTATTAATTATTGCAGTAAGTTTACAACTAATTTTTCAATTTTAGGTATATATAGGCTGTGTTGTTAAGCAAACTTTACACGATTGCGTCGAACTATAAGTTTTATAGACTATATTTGTAGGTCAAGGTTAAAAATAACTAAGTGAAATTACGGTTTATTTTATTCATACTGAGTTATTGGTCTGTTGTAGTATTGTACTCGCAAAATAGTGAGGAGCAAGAGCAACTGATAGAAACCGCAGCAGATTATTTTGAACAAGGCCAATTTGCAGAGGCTATGCCTTTGTATTCGCAACTCCTTAGTATTTACCCAACAGAGCCTATATATAGCTTTTACTATGGTGCGTGCTTAGTCGAAAATAACAAGGAAATTGATAAATCCATTAAATATTTGTCTTTTGCTACCCGAAAGTTAGAAGACGTTCCTTTAGCATTTTATTATTTAGGAAGAGCTTATCATCTTAGTTATCAGTTCGATAAGGCTATTGAGCAATATCAAATATTCCAGACACGTTCTAGTGCAAAACTTCAGAAAGACAAACAATCTGAGAGAGAAATTGCGATTTGTGAAAACGGTCGAGATCTGGTTAAATATTCCAGCCAGCTAATTGTCTTAGACAATACGAGAATTAAACAATCGAATTTGCAATATGCTTATAAACTGGACGATACCGGTGGTAAAATCATCGTAAAACCTGATGACTTTAAAACGAAAGCCGATTTGAAATCGGACACTAAAGAGTTTATGTTTGTTTCGGATAGTGGTCTTGTTTATTTTTCCAGTTTTGGAAATATAAAGGATGGTCAGAGAGATATTTATTTTGCACAAAAGAACGATGATGGTTCTTATGCTACTTCTCAACGCTTAAGTTCTAAAATAAATTCTACTTACGACGAGGATTTTCCTTTTTTATCCGCCGATGGTAAAGCTTTGTATTTTTGCTCTAAGGGGCATAATACAATGGGAGGATTCGATGTCTTCCGTTCGGTTTTCGATAGCACAGCAATGGATTGGTCGGAGCCAATAAATCTTGACTTTCCGACCAATACACCCTACGACGATATCCTTTATGTAGTCGATAAGGACGATAACTTCGCCATGTTTGCATCGAACAGAGAGAGCCAAGAGGAAAAATTGAATGTCTATAAAATCCAAGTAGATAAAAATCCTGTTGAGCGCGAAATAAAGAACGTAGAGGAAATTTTACAGATGGCCAAACTAGAAGTTACACCATTGGCCGATCGACCAAAATTGGATACGGCTAAACAGGCCATTGCAACAACAGAAGTGGCAGAGTTTTCCGATAAAGGTCCTCGGACTAACTTTAATTTCGACGAGGTGTACGAGGCTAACATCAACTCAAGTGCCGATTACACTAGCGTTTTACGTCAAGATATCGGGTTTTTAGAGCGCGACTTTGAGAGGGTAAAAGCACAGAAAATAATTGCAGCAAATGTTGCTCATCAAAAACTGGGAGCAGTACGCGAAAAGCAAGATCAAATAAACGCAATGCTAACGAGAAATCTGAAACTAAAATCAAGCGATGTAGAAGATTTAAATCAGATGGTCGAACAGCTCAAATTGCTAATGGCAGAGGCTAATATGGCCACTGTGGCAGCTAAAAAACTTAGCGAAGAAGCGCAAACACGTGAGCGAGAACTCAATATTACTCAATTGCTCTTAAACGATTCTGCTAACAACAATACTCAGGAACTGATTCAAAATATTAATGCCAACAGAACATTTATTCAAAAGAATAACGAATCATATTGGTCGATCAATAATCAAGTTTACGAAAAAGAAAGTGAGTTGTCGAAGTATAATTTGCAGCTTGCAAAAGCCAAAGATCGTAGCGAAGCTCAAAAACAAACCTTAGATCAGTTTTTAATGTCTTACAAAGAGGAATTAAAAACCGCTAATAAACTTGAAGATAAAACTCAATCGGAAGAAAAAATCAAATCTTTAAATAAAGATTTAGAATTAGCCCAAAATAAATATTCTGAGGTGGCGACTCAATTGGCAGAAATCGACCAAAAAGCTAAATCGATAAAAGCCGAAATAGATTTTTTAAACCAGATGAAGGGCGATCTTAACGATAAAAATCACCTTGAAAATGCTAAAAATATTGCTCAGCCCGATGCTAACGGAATGTCTACATCTATTAATCAACTGAATGGAATTACTGATAGTTTGCAACAATTAACTATTCAAATTACAAATCAAAATTTTATAGATGAACAACTTTTAGCGCACGATATTCAATTTAAAGAACAACCTTCTGCGTTAGCAGATGCCAATAATCTGACTTTTCGAGACGAAAACATGATGGAGCATCAAGAAGAAAATATCAAGGAAGAAACAAATGCCCAAAACGAGAATCTAATAGCTCATGATGAATCAACAGATGAGCTAAACGAATCAAATAAAATTAGCCCAACAACGTCTAACAATACCATACTTGTTTCGGAAACGATAAAGGATTTAGAAGCGGTTAAGCAAAAAATATCAACCATTAACCCACTTGCCGTTGGTGGTTTGGAGGCTGTTAAGCTGTACGAAAAAGCTCAAGTTAAGCAGTTAATGGCAGACTCGTTGCAAGCTTTGGCGAAAGAAAAAGAAGAACGATTACCATACTTAAGCAATGCCGAACAACAATCGATGGTACAAAACGAGGTAGACGAATTGAAGCAGTTAGCCAATATTCATCAGCAACAAAGTATAACGGCATATCAGCAGGCTCAAATTGAAGAAAAAGATTACTACAAAGAACACCCTGAAGATACCATCGTTAATAAATGGTTGTCAGAAAAACATCTTAAAATTGAAAAAGAAAATATAGATGCTACAACTTTCGCATTTATGAAAGCCGCATTAGCGTCTCAATATTTTAAAAATCAATTGAAACAGCTCGAAAACGATTATATTGTCTCGAAATACGCCAAAAATTCCAATGAACTATCTGATACAGAAAAACAAAGGTTGAAAGACATCGGCAATAATTACAATAAAGAAAAAGAACAGTTAGAAAATTATATTGTCGCCACTGAGGCTTCTAAGGCCAGTCTTAAACCTATGATGGCAAATAAAAATATTGCCAGTGGAGACGAAACATCACTATTGGCACAAACTACAACAGTAAAATTTCCTAAATCGGTGCAGCTAAATAAAGAGCAGCAAAAGCAAATATCAAAAATTTCTAAAGATCAAGTAAAAATTGACGATCAGATTCATGAGTTACTTGCTCAAAATCAGAAAATTACGAATCTGAAAAAAGAACTTGAAGAAACTGATGATGAAGAAACTAAGAAAGATATTCAAGAAGAAATTTCCGATATAGAATCATTTCAGAAGTCGGCTATTTCAGATTTAAAAGAGAAAATAGAGTTGTTATCTTTAGAAGAGCATCAATTGTACGACGAGTTGTTGGATCAACAAAGAAGGTATAGAAACGACGACAAAGTAACAGAAGCTTTTTTGCTTGAAGCCGAAAGCGAATTGTTCGAAGAAAAAGCAGTAGCTATGCAACAAGCTGTTAATGAATCGTTTAATGAAGAAGCCGTAAACCTACAGATGTTAAAATCGGCCTATGAGCTTAATCAATTATCGGCCAATAAAGAACGGGCTGCTATTGCTCTGTATGCAACTCTTCCAGAAGATAACTTTGCCAAAGTGCCCGATCAAAATTTAGCCGATAATATAACAGAACCAACAGTTCGAACCAACAAGCAAGACGAATTGGTTGAAACGCCCAGTAACGATATAAATACGGCAGACTATATGCAATTACTCCCCGATGAGGAAGAACGCGTCGCTGCTTACACAAAACTGCAAAGCAAAGCTGAAAGTCAAGCTGTTAAATCGCAAAATTATCGCGATGAGTGGGAAATTGCAAAGCGAGACTTGGAGCGAACCTATTTAGCAAAAGACAAACCTAAGCAAGAAGAAAAAGTGAAAATTGCCGAAATTAAAGCAAAAAATCAATCACAACTTGCATTTAGAACATTACAAGAATCTCATCTTCAGAAATATAATTTGTATCAGCAAAAAATCGAAACAGCCTTAAGTGTTGAGAAAGAAAAGCCGATTAAAAGTTTAGCTCGTCAATATTTATTAGATGCACAGTTTTACAGAGAAGAAGCAGATAAAATTAAACCTGATTCAACCCAAAATATTTTCGATTTACAAGCTCAGCAACAACAGTATTTAGCCCTCGATGCACAAGCACTAAAAGCTCAGGAAGAAGCTGTGAGAATATTAAGCAGAAAAGAACAAGACGAATTTGTAAGCAATAACACTCTTGTGAAAATAGATCCTTTATTACAGCAAGAGAAACCTATCGATAAAAAGCTGTATCAAAAAATTCAAACTGAACGCTTAATTAGCTTGTTAGATTTAACACCGCAAGAAGCAAAATCGCTAAAGAAAACCGATGAACTCGAAGACGAAAATAAAAAGTTAGAGCAAAGCTATCAACAGAATAAAGCAGAAATAGACTTTTTATCGGATAGTTTGACTAGGGTAAAAGACCCAAAGGATTGGGAAAAACTTGATGCTAGAATTTCCGAAATGGAAGAAAAATCTTTAAGTTATTTGTTTAATATAGCACAAATCACAGAACCAATAAATTTCGAAAGATATACGGTATACAAAAATCATCTAAATGCACATCGATTAAATGACCAAAGCCAAAAGGCGATAGACGGAAGAACGCTCGAAAAAGAAGCTAATAAAGCATTCAGAAAAGCACAAAACTTAAGACAGCGATCATTCGAGTCGTCCACGTTAGATCGCGCATATCAAATGTTGATTCAGGCTCAGGAATTAGAAGCAGAAGCTATCGATAATATGGAAAGAGCCTATGCTGTATATTTAGATTTAGCGCCTATAGATGCCGAAGTTGAAAAATATATTGCAGAAAATACCGATACAAATACCGTTGGAATACACGGTTATCAAATGGTTGAGTCCGATGGCCAAGTGGAAGCATATACACTTCCGGAAATCGTAGAGCCTGAGCAAGAAGATACGATGCTCATTGCCGAAAATTTGACAGTAACACCTGTTGATACTCTTTCTCAACCTGTAGAACAAGTAGAACTCACAACAGAAGTCATTGACACACTTAATGTTGAAATGCCAATCGATGGGTATGTCGATATAACATCTCCTACAGATACAATTAATAATGAACCTGAACATGAAGAAAATAATCAGCTTTCAACGGTAGAGAATGAAAGTGATATTCAGAATGAAACGTCCGCTCAAAATGAGCCGGAAAAACCAACAATTACCGATGTAAATACGAACGTATTTATAGCTGATAATTCAACAAACGATAGAGGGTCTCTATTAGATATTGGCATACAATTAACCAATCAGAATATATACAACGATAAAAACCCAATCCCTTTAAATAATCAATTGCCCGATGGAATAGTATATAAAATACAAATAGGAGCATTTACTCGCCCCATCGCCAATACAAGCTTTAAAGGATTATCGCCAATTACCGGCGAAACAAGGCAAAATAGCAAGTATATACGTTATTTTGTAGGATTATTCGATACTTACGAAGCGGCTTCAGTTGCGCTTCCTCATATTAAAAGAAACGGTTATAGCGATGCGTTTATCGTAGCTTATAAGAATGGACAACGAGTGGCTGTTTATCTAGCAAAACCCGAAGATCAGAAAATGCAAAACTACTCCAATTTGGCGAGCATCGAATCTAAAAAAGTTCAGGAAGCAATTAATCAATATAATGTTTCTGTTGGGGCAACAACTATAGCAGAAGTAATTAACGAAACTAATCCGTCAGTTGATTTATCTACGGTCAAAACAACCATGTACACTGTTCAGATTGGCGTTTATAAAAATCATGTTTCGCATGCGCGTTTATATAATTTAACGCCATTATTTAACGACATCACAGCTTCCGGCTTAATACGATATACTGTAGGTCAATTTGTAGATTATAACAAAGCACTAGCTAAGCGTGATGAAATCCGTCAATTAGGAATAAAAGATGCGTTTGTAACGGCCTACAAAGATGGTCAGAGAATTGGCATTGCCACAGCAAGGCAAGAGTTAGCCGAAGTTTCTTCTGTTCAAGCAGAAAATAAAGAAAAAGAGACAGATAAACCGGTGGTTAGCAATTCCGTTAATTTTAATGTAGAACAGCTTTATTACCGTGTTCAAATAGGGGCATACACCAATTCCGTTCCAGTTGAAGAAGTTACCTCTTTATTACAACTTTCTAAGCTCGATCAGCTCGATCAATTTATTGCCGGCGATGGGAAAACTATTTATACTTTAGGCCGATTTAAGTCATTGAAGGAAGCAGGTTTACTCAAACAGGAGCTTATCGATAAAGGGATGAAAGATGCATTTATTATAGCATTCGATGGACAAAGAAAGGTAAGTATAGAAGAGGCTAAAAAAGTTTTACAACCTTAATTCCTTTGAATAAAATTTATGTTTAAGCTAATTGTATTCGTTGATGAAAGGTTGAGGTTATTTTCTTAATATCCCTTCGGATAAGAGTAATATTTCTGTAGATATTAATAAATATTATTGAGCCAATAAAAAAAGGCTGAATCAATTAAATTCAGCCTTTTTTATATTTATTATATATTAACTAAGCCTCTGGCCAAGTTCCACTACCTTCTTGAGTTCCGTTAATTGAATAAGACCAGTGAATAATAGACCAATCAGCATTCCAATCGTAATGATATAAATAAGCTGTATTTTGATCGGTGTAAGAGTAATCTACTTGTCCACTGCCATCAGCATAAACATAGGCTACATAATGCATACCGGCATAATATCCGTATTGGCTGTCATCAACATTCCAATCTACTGTTAAATGGAATGTTCCGATGCTGTTAGTATCCCATTCATAAACATAGTTGTAATTTGTTGTGCCAGAAGTGAAAGCATCAAAATTAAATTGTAAATGGCCATTGCCTGGTGTTTGAGATACCCATCCTTCGATGTATGTAGTTCTTGGAATAGTTAAATCTTCACTATTAACAGCAATTTCATAGGTCAAATTATAATTAACACCGCTTTCTTCTACTGTGTACCAATACTCATAGCTACCACCTTCGAAGTTGTAAGTCCAGTGATAAGTTACTGAAGAATTAGTACTACGGTTGGTCACTTCTGCATTTTCAGGAACACTATTTAAAGCTGTTAAAAAACTTCCTACAGCGTTAATGTTCGATACCGCACCAGATAGTTGATAAAGATTTTGGTCGTTTTGAATATTGGTAGAAACATTGGCAGGAATACTGATTACTTCGCCGTTGCTATTGCTACTCATTTCAACTTTTGGAGCTGGTTTTGAAGTTGTGTTGTCATCATCGTTGTCTTTTTTACAGCTTGAAAAGCCTACTGCTACTGCTAGTCCAAAGACAAGTAAATAGTTTTTGAATTTCATATTAATTTATATTAAAAGTTACTATTCAAAGATAAACATTTTTGCCGTAGAGCATTATTAAAATTTAATATAAAATATTTACAAACAGAATATTGTAAAATTCTAATTAAAAAGGGGCAATCGCAAAATCGCAAAAGCCCCTTTTATAGATTGTTCTTTAAAAATTATTTTGAAAGAATTATTTTCTGAGTTGAAACTTGATCGGCATTGATTACTTTAACGATGTAGTTTCCGTTATCCAATGAAGATAGATCGATAGAAGTTTTACCTGTAGCATTATCTACAGAATAAACTACTTGACCTACCATGTTGTAAACTTCTATTTGTCCACCTTTAACACCGCTAATTTGTACTAAACCTGTTGTAGGGTTAGGATAAATTTTACAATTCGAATTATTAACTCTTGCAACACCAGAAGTAATATCTAATGCAACCTATATAGCATTTTCTATTTCACCTGTCGTATTATCTATTAATATTGCGACATATGAAGTATTGTTTTCGTTAATAGTTGAAGGTAAATTAAATGTAAAAGTGTGTGTGTATGCCGTGTTATATACAACACTTGAAGGAACAACACCAGAAACGCCTGCCCAACCACCTAACAACTCTCGACTAACATGGTTATAAACCATTTCGGCTGCAGGTCTTGAGCTTGGGGCTGTTGTGCTACCATAATTGTATCCATCTACATCAATCATATCGCCATTAGAGCCACCTGCGTAATAATTGGTTTGGTTGTAACCGGATGTCGTGCCAGTTACCCCATTTTCAACAATGATTACAGCTACATTGTAATCGGCTGATGATAAATCTAAACCAAATGTTGTTGCAACTTCTACTGATAAATCTCTCGAAGTACTGTTCCACGTTTGAGAAGCAACTTCCACTTTGGCAAGAGGAACCATTAATAAATGATTTTGATAAGCTGGTTCTAAAGATGCTAAACCTGGGTCAACTTCTTGAGAATGCCTATCCATAATGCCTGAAGGATAACCACCAATATAAGTTCCTATTGCATTATCGTGTTCAGCAACAACCATAGGGTCTCCATTATGTACACCTATTCCTATCCAAGTGCCGTCTGTATGATCTTCAGCCATAGTATTAAGCCCGACTAAACCTCTAACGCACCATCCGCACCATGTTCCGGTACCTTCTTCGTAAACAACAGCTTTTGTTGGTAAGAATCCCAATAAAGCAGGGTTAACTGTAATGGCATCGTTTGCAGAGTTTTCATCGCCAGCTATGGTTGTATTGGCTATAATATTATAAAAACCCGGAGTTGATAAGTCTTCGTTCGAAGAGAATGTATATTCTAATATTTCTCCAGAATTGATAGTTGAACTGACTGTTTCAGTTACAGTTGTACCTCCGTTTAGACTATATGATACATCAAAATTAGATTGAGGGTTAATACCCATATTCATAATAAGAACTTTAATGTTTTCGCTGTTAGTTAATACAGTACCGGAAACAGGATTTGTAACATCAATAACACCTAGGTCGTTGTTTAATAGCGAAGGAATTGTGCCATTGAACTTGTATATACCTCCTGTGCTAGCGTCGGTGTTAAAACTACCTGCCCATCCTGTAGAAGAATCAAACCAAGCGGTCTCTAAAATTTGTCCGGGTAAAGTAAGCTGAGTCCATAAATGACCATTGAAATTGGTATAAGATACACCATCGTTATTTCCGGTATTAACATATGTTCCTGTATTGCCTGGCACAGCAGCTACATCCCATGCATAATGGCCTGTTGCAGAAACGCTAGCCCAAGTATCGCCTCCGTCAGTTGTTTCGTACAAGGCATTATTATTATCGATAATTAGCCCGTTTGTAGACGATGTAAAATCGAAATTTGCAGACTGAGATGATCCTCCAAAATCAGAAACCGGAGTTTGAGCTACAGTCCATGTGTAGCCTCTGTCGGCAGAATGGTATAATCTTCCTTTATTTGTCGAAAACCAAATGTGATCTCCGTTTGCTGCATATTGTCCTACATAACCATATTCCCCATTTAAAGGATTAGGGATATTGGCTCCGCTAACTATGTTCCAATTGGTACCTCCATCTGTAGTGGTGTATATTTCAAACTCACCGCTAATAGGATCTCCCATGCAGAAGCCATTATTAGCATCCCAAAAGTAAACAACATTCGTAAATGATGTTGATGATTGATAATCTGCAGTAGTTTGTCTACTCCATGTAGAACCACCGTCTGTAGTTATAAAAACACCTTGTCCACCAGGCGATGCAGAGTTTGTATAGGCAACAGCATATGCAGTACTAGCGCTAATGGCGTGGAGCATGGCTATACCTAAAGTTGAGTTACCAACATTTATACTACCAGGGGTCCAAGTATTTCCACCGTTAGTAGTCTTAGAAAACTCTTGAATATTAGTGCCACTACCTGATCCATCATAAGCACTAATCCAAACGGTATTAGCATCGACAATAGAGATGTTTCTCACGCCTCTGCTAGCTGTAGCAAAGCCGGTTGCTTGTTCCACCCACTGAGCATTTGCAATAAATGTTATTAGGGTTAGGAAAGCTAAAAAAGATAAATGTTTTTTTCATTAGAATGTTTTTTAATTTATTGTTACAAGATAAGAAATTCTTTTCTTCTATCTGAATAATTAATTGAAACAAAATGGTAACAAATGTAATCTAGTTTGATTTTAATTAATAAAGACAGTAGTTCGTATTTATTTAATAGTTCATTTTATCTTTTAAAAAATATGAACAAATCAATATCTTATTAAAAACTAAATCTTTAGTATAATTAATAACAATTAGCAATTTTTGTTTTTCTCAAAACTTAGTCAACAATGGAGATTTTGAGCAAAATTATAAATGTCCTCCAGATCTTGGTCAAATGAAATTTGTGAGGTGTTGGACTCAATCGCTATAGCACAGTGCTTATGTTAAAGAATTTGCAAGTTATCCTACAAGTGATTATGTTTTTTGTAGAGACAATTCACGTAGATACAATTCATGAATTGTATCTACGACCATACAGGAAAATTGGCAAGTCTTTTTCCCTTTTAGGAACAGAAAAAGGGCTTTATCATCGAAATATGATATCTAAAAGCAGAAAATAAAAAAGACTTTCGAATTTCGAAAGTCTTTTTGTCGGGGTGGCAGGATTCGAACCTGCGATCCCCTGCTCCCAAAGCAGGTGCCTTAACCGGACTGGGCCACACCCCGTGCTCATTTCAAATGAGGTTGCAAAGATATATCTTTTTTTAATTTTTCCAAGTTAATAATTGAAAAATTTATTTTGGCGATAAGGTGATTAATGGAACCAGTATTTCCTCCATCGATACGCCTCCGTGTTGAAACGTATTTTTATAGTAATTCACAAAATGGTTATAGTTGTTAGGATATACCAAAAAATCGTTTTTTAAGGCAAATATGTACGATGATGTTAGCGTCGAAGCTGGTAGGTGAGCCTCGGCTGGATTTTTTATAACCATAACTTCTTTGGGGTTATAATCTAAATTACGACCCATTTTGTATCGTAAGTTTGTAGAAGTGCTTTTATCGCCAATAACTCTAACGGCATCGGTGACTTGGGTTGTGCCGTGGTCGGTTGTTATAACTACTCTTACGTTTTGCTGACTTAACAATTTAAGCAATTCAAACAATGGAGAATGCTCGAACCATGATAGAGAAAGTGAACGATATGCGGCTTCATCCTCTGCTAATTCTCGAATCATTTTCGAATCAGTACGTGCATGCGACAAAATATCGACGAAGTTGAAAATTAAAACCGATAAATCGTAATTAAGAAGATCTTTGTAATGATCTACAATTTTCTGCCCTTGCTTATTATTGAAAATCTTGTCGAAGTAAAAAGCTGTTGGAAGCCCTTGTCGTTTTAATTGCTCGATAAGAAGATCTTTTTCGTGCTGATTTTTTCCTCCTTCTTCATCGTCGTTTAGCCAAAGGTTTGGAAATTTTTTATCAATTTCTAAAGGCATTAAACCTGCAAATATTGCATTACGGGCGTATTGTGTTGCTGTTGGTAAAATGGCATAGTAAAGATCGTCTTCGTCTGTATTATAATAAGGTGCGATTTTATTCTGTATCACTTTCCACTGGTCGTAACGAAGATTATCGATTAAAATAAAAATGGTTGGTTTTTGCTGACTTATTTTTGGGAAAACTACTTTACTCATGATGTTAGGCGACATGAGGGGCTTTTCTGAATTTCCATCGAACCAATCCAGATAATGTCTCTGAATAAATTTACCAAAAGCTAAATTTGCTTCTCGTTTCTGCATCTGAAGCACATCGTCCATCACGTTTGATCCTGATTTTTCGAGTTCAAGTTCCCAGAATACTATCTTTTTATATATATCTTTCCATTCGTTGCAAGAATTGGCAAAATTGATTTCCGATAAAATTTGTTGGAATCGCTGTTGGTACGCCGATGAGGTTTTTTCGCTTACAATGGCTTGTTTTTGTACGTTTTTCTTTATTGCCAATATCACTTGATTGGGCTTAACAGGTTTTATTAGGTAGTCGGCAATGTTAGACCCAATTGCTTCTTCCATGATGTTTTCTTCTTCGCTTTTGGTAATCATCACTATTGGAATTTGCGATTTGATACGTTTTATTGCATTTAAGGTCTCTATACCAGACATTCCAGGCATATTTTCATCTAAAAAAATGATGTCGTAATTATTTTCCTGAACTATATCGATAGCATCTCTGCCATTGTTAATTGTAGCTACTTCATAGCCTTTATTTTCAAGAAATAAAACATGAGGTTTCAGCAAATCGATTTCATCATCAACCCATAAAATTTTAATGGCATTCATTAGAAAGTTAGTTTAAACGATTAACATTCTGAATTACTTGGTGTAATTCTGCTCGAAAAACATAAGATAACGATTTAGGTCTTTATCTTTAAGTAGAATATTCAAATTATGTTCAGAAATAATCATTTGTTGCATTTCTAAACTGTTGAATTCACTGTATACGTCTTTATTTTTTCGTATCAATTTCAAATACTTGTATGCTTCTTTGCTGTCATTCAAAGGTTTAACAAGAATAAGTTTTGTGTTATTGGTTAATTTTCTGTCGGACACTTTAAAGTCGAACATTAAGAAATAATCTAAATTGTACTTTATAATGTTATACTTGAGTCGATTTAAGTCCGATATCTTGCCTGTTGCTGCCATAATGTATAAATGTGGAGCATTAGGATCGTATTCGTAAAGATTCTCCGGAGCTATTTCTTCTATCTCTGCAATGACTTCTTGTGTTTGATTGCCGTTGTTCGAATTGTTGTTATTAACGTTATTCGATGCGTTGCTATTATCGGCGTAAGCTGTTTGACCTTCAACGGTAAAGTTTTTAAATCCACCTGAGTTAATTCTGTCGATCATAAATTCGGCTAAGGCTTGTTCGTCGGACTCCGGATAATTTTTTACCACATTGTTCAGCTCCGATTTCATTAAATCTACATTGCCGGTGGCTCCAATAGCTTGTGCTTTTAAAATTTTATATTTAGCGATGTATGGCGATTCCGGATTTTCTTTTTCGATATGTTGCGTGAATGCGATTACTTTATTATAGTCTTTAGCTTGAAAAGCTTGATATGTTTTTTCGTAAATATCTTTTGTTTTATTTTTTTCGGATTCTTGTTTTGCCAGATAATTAGGATCGGTAAGGATTTTTGCAGGGGTGCTATTAGGATATTGACTTAAGATCAAATCTTTATATTTTTCGGCAAGGCTGGTTTGCTTTTGGAGCTGATACAATTGGTAAAGTTGGTAGTAAGCTTCCAGTTTATATTCGGTTTCAGGAAATCGATCAATTAAACTTAAATAGGTGTCGATTGATTTGTCGTAATCGACAAATCGTTCTCTATATACTTTGGCAAGACGATAAGTCGCTTCCTCAATGGCATTTTTACTGGCAACTTGTGCAGAATCAGTCATTGGTAACTGACTTAAGTAATAATCTCTACTTTTTAAATCGATCTTTTGTTGAGTTGTATCGGTACCCTCAACAATTTCTCCATTTTCAGATATAGCAAATTCATTGATGGTTTTATTCTTTCTTCTCCAATTATCTTCTAACCTACGTTGACCCCATTTTCGAACGAAATCGGCTTGACCCATACCTATGGCAGCAGGGTTATAGAAGTACCATTTTCCTCCAGAAGTACTATTGTTGTTGCCAAATCTATTGTTTTCGTTGTATTGCGCGATGTCTAATTGACGTTGGCGTTCTTCTTCAGCTTTTTTTCTTTCGTCTTCTATTACTTTGTTGATGATTTCGGCAATTATTTTATTTCGCTGTCCATCTGGCATGGTCGCCAAATTTAACAAGCTGTCTTGCAATTCAATAGTTTTAATATATCCGACGAGTTCTCCTAAATTTTTTGCTCTTGCCACAACTTCTTCGTATCGATCGTTACTTTTCGATAAAAACATACTTGAAGAATCGTAATACGCATTGGCTTCAACATATTTGAGCTTCTGAAAGTAAATATCGCCCAATGCTAAATAAGACTTCCCTTTTTGATTGTTGTTTGAAACGCTTTTCTGAGCCGATAACTGATAATGTTCAATGCCATCGTCTACTAGATTTTCTTTCATATCGATTTGGGCAATGGCATAATAGATTTGGTCGAGAAAGTCTTTGTTTTTCTCGTCTCTTATCATTTTATCGAGATATTTTCTAATTGTTTTACTGTCGCCAGAGTTTTTATCGAACAGTCCGGCGGAATTTATTTTTGCCGAAAATTCCATTTGGTAAGGAGGATGCATTTTAATTACCTCTTTGTACATTTCGACTGCTTTTTGATCTTGACCTTCTTTTTGGTAAATCTGAGCAATAATATATTTATATCGCCTTTTGTATAATTTTTTATCTTTTTCTTGGATGGCCATTTCTAGCCAAGGAATAGCTTCGTTGTATCGTTTTTGTTTGATGTATAAATCGGCATAGGTGGTAAACAATTGTGAGTTGAGTCGCTTTTCGGGGAATTCTTTTTCCGCCTCGACTCGCTGAAGATAATCTAGTGCTTTATCGTATTGTTTCTTTTGGATGTAAGTTCTAGCCAGCCATATCATAGCATCGAACCTCGACTCCATAGTTGGATATTCCGATAAAATCCATGTAAAATTTATTTCGGCTTCTTTATAATTTTTCTCTACAAAGTATGCTTTTCCCATTAACAGGTAGGAGTTATCTACCCATTTATTGTACTCTTTTAACTCATAAAAAGCTTTTTCTTTGTCGGTTTTAGTCCCTTTTTTTCGTTTCGGCTTTGCTGTGATGGAGTGTTTTTTAATCACTTTTGCAGCTTTTTGCTCTGCTCTTTGCATTTGACTGCCTGTACTACCCGCAGAAGCATCGTCGTAAAGGAACACATTTAAAATATCTGAATAATCGTCTTGAAGATTATTTTCCATATAATGCACACCTTCTTTATAACTTTCTTTACCATTGAAGTAAGCATTGTAGCGTGCATTCATGTTATGATACGCTCGTCGGAAACCTGTGTTTTTTTTGGTCGAACAAGCCCATAAAAGGATTACAGCAACAAAAAGGGGGAGTATTTTATATTGATATTTCAAATGTTTTGACTTAAGCTAAAGCATTAGTTTGTGTATAACTTAAAACTAATGTATTTATTATAAACTGATACAAAATAAATTGATATTTCTCAATTGTTATTATTTAGCTAAGGGGAATTTTATCGATCCTTCTTTGATGTCGTCCTCCTTCGAACTCTGCATTAAGAAACGCTGTAATAATTGCTTTGGCTTCGTCGAGCGTTACAAATCTTGCAGGAACAGCACAAACATTTGCGTTATTATGTTGTTTGGCTAAACTTGCCAATTCAGGTTTCCAACATAAAGCAGATCGAATGCCTTGGTGTTTGTTTGCTACCATATTTATTCCGTTGCCACTACCACATAAAGAAATGCCTAATTCGTACCGGCCTTCTTCAACGGCATAGGCCATTGGGTGTGCAAAGTCAGGATAATCGCTACTTTCCGATGAGTAAGTCCCGTAATCTTTCACAGCATGTCCTAGCTCTTGGAGCCATTGTACCAATGCTTCTTTGTGTTCAAATCCTGCATGATCGCAAGCTACTGCTAATGAAGGTGGTTTTGTCATTTTAAAATAATTATAATTAAAAGTAATCTTTGCTTATCGTTTTATTTTCTATGTTTTCTATCGCATGAATGATATCGTTGGCCAATTTGCTGGCGCCAATTCTAAAGAGTGAATTATTCAACCATTCTTCGCCAAGTATATGTTTAACAACGGCATAAAAAGCTATGGCTTCTTTACTGTTGGATATCCCACCTGCGGGTTTTAAACCTATTTTTTTACCGGTCGATTTATAATGATCGGCAATTGCATGACACATCGCATAAATAGCTTCTAAAGTGGCTGCCGGATTTTCTTTACCTGTCGAAGTTTTTATAAAATCGGCGCCGGCATTAATCGATAACATACTGGCTTGGTATACTTGATTTAAGTCTGGTATCAAGCCGGATTCGAGTATTACTTTAAGGTGAGCATCGGCCATTACGCTTTTTACAATGCTAATTTCGTCTGCAACAAAATCAAACTCTTTATTTAAAAAAGCGCCAAGCGCAATGACAATATCAATTTCGTCGGCTCCTTTTTCGACGGCAATTTCTGTTTCGGCAGCTTTTATCGATGTAAAGGTTTGAGAAGATGGGAAACCGGCCGAAACAGCTGCTAATTGTATGTCGTCGATTTTAAGATTTTTGCGTACTGTTTCTACCATATTAGGATAAACACAAATAGCGGCAACCGATGGCATCTCCGGGTAAAATTCAGAAAAACGATTGACCTTCTCGACCATACTTTTAATTGATGTGGAATGATCAGTTGATTTTAATGAAGTTAAATCAATTAAACTAAAAATATTTTTTAAAGTTTTACTGTTGTATAAATCTTGAGACTGATCTATAATGGTTTTGATATCTTGCTGGACGACTTTTAAATCGAATTTTCTCATGTTTTTATTGCTTTTTATATCCAAATAATTCTCTTTCTTTAATAATTTTAGCCACAAAGTCAGGCACCATCGACTCCCACATAGAATCGTTGTTGTTAATTAATTCAAATACTTTTCTTGAGTATATTTTCATAGTGTCTTTGTCGGCATTAGGTACATCTACTATCATTCTATTGCAAGTCAGATGTTTGTACAAATATTTAAGCCCTTTGGGAATCTCAATATTTTCGGTAGTTAACAATTCTCCATCATCTTTAAGGGCAGGATAAATGTATAACTTAAGGTTATTGTAAAATAATTTTCCAAAGGCTTCCATTATGCCACCTTTCATGCTGCTGTAATAATCTTTATTAAAGATGTTGAAGATTGTGCTCACCCCCATGACTATTCTCAATTTCTGAATTTTAAACTGCGAAAAATATTGAGATAATCTATAATATTCTCTAAAATTCGAAATCATTACGTTTAGTCCTACGGCATTTAGCAAGTCAACTCGGTCGAGGAAGTCTTTTTCATCGAAATCGCCTTCGTAAAGTAAATTGTTAACAGTTATTTCGCACATGCTAAGTGTATTTTCCGGATCGTACATTCTATCTCGACGAAAAAGCTCGAAGCTGGTTTTAAGCATATCTAGACCGGCATATGTAATAGGTCTGAAACTTCCTCTAAATGCGAGCACATTCTTTTTGTATAACATATCCGCAGGTTGCTTTACATCGCCATTTTTATCGAACATAGTAGCATTGGTCATACAATTTTTAACCAATTTCACACTTAACAATCGATTGTCGATGTGTTCTAAATTTTGCCCCTGCATTTTTACCATATTAATGTCGGCACGGTCGGTATCGAGATTATCAAGCAAAGATAAAATAAAGCGATCGGCGTTTTCGGTGTAATTAAAACAGGCATAAATAAGATTTACACCGAGTGTTCCGAGAGTGTATTGTTGGAGAAGTTGATCGTTTTCTTTGAGGTTGACGTGAATAATTACGTAATTTGCTTCTTGGTTAGGGTGTAGTTGAAATTTGACCCCTAGCCATCCATGCCCTTGGTTGGTTTTTGAGTAGTTTAATGTTTCAACAGTATCAGCAAAAACAAAATATCGAGTGTTTTCGTATTTTTCTTTATCTAAAATTTGAACCAATTGATTGAATTCTTGATCGAGCATTAAATGTAAACGTTCTTCCGAAACGTATCTGCCGGGTTCGTTGTTGTTATATAAGTGATCGGAAAATGTTTTGTCGTATGCAGAAATGCTCTTGGCTATTGTGCCCGAAGCGCCTCCGGCTTGAAAAAATGCACGTGCCACTTCTTGTCCACCGCCAATTTCAGCTAAAGTGCCATAAATATCTGATGTTAGATTGATATCTAAAGCTTTACGTTTGGTGGTTAACTGTACTCCTTTTTTCATCGATTTTTGGTCGTTTTTCGAATATACACTTTAAATAATTCAGCCACAAAGGTAATTAAACTAAAGCTCATTTCATAAACAGACAAATAAATATCCTGTATACAACTACCGATTTAGTAGGTGCGATAAAAAAAGTTTGAAATAATGTACGTTTAAAAGCACATAGGGAAAAAAAGAATGTTTATATTTGATACGACCTATGTACAAAATAATTTTTTATAATCTTTAAATTTAGTTCAATGAAAAAAGTTACACTAAAACTATTAGGCGTGTCGTTGGCATTTGGGATGTTTTTCTTAAGCTCTTGTGGAGGGAATGCACATGAAGCTACAGAGGCTCAAGTAGAGCCTACCGTTGAAGAGGCTCCTGTTGCTGAAGAAGCACCTGTTGCAGCTATAGAGTATAATGCTGAGCAAGGCAAAGCTTTATTCGATGCAAAATGCAAAGTATGTCATCAGGAAAATGGAGAGGGTGTTCCAAATGCATTTCCTCCTCTTGCTAAATCTGATTATCTTGCAGATAAAACAGCATCTATAAAAGCTACTATTCATGGTTTGCAAGGCGAAATTACTGTTAATGGTAATAAATTCAATTCGGTAATGGCTCCTGTTCCAATGACTGATGATGAACTTTTCCAAGTTATGAATTATGTTTACTCTTCTTGGGGCAACGAAGGTTCTATAACAATGGAAGATATTGCTACTGCAAAAATGTAAAATAACACTATGTAAAGTCTTAACGGTCGTTGTTTGTTCAACGGCCGTTTTTTGTTTCTCGTCTCGTTATTATATCTTTGCTCCTCTAATTTGTAAAATTGACCATGAAACTTATCGCATTTATTTTCATCAGCGTGATTATATTATTTATTTCTTCTTGTACCTCAAATGAAATAAAGATAGATATTCAAAAAATCGATCGACTTTCTATATCAGAAATGGATTCTATCCTTAAAATTGACTCGACCAATGCGTACCTTTATCGAGCAAGAGCTCA
Organism: Bacteroidales bacterium; assembly: GCA_016936665.1. Taxonomy (GTDB): domain Bacteria; phylum Bacteroidota; class Bacteroidia; order Bacteroidales; family JAFGXI01; genus JAFGXI01. The sequence goes on along the minus strand of JAFGXI010000025.1, from coordinate 9,328 downwards.
ACAGTACATCAATTTAAATAAAATTGATAATGCGATAAAAGATTACAAACAAGCAATAAAATTACAAGGCGATAGTTTAAATTGGTTTGTGAACCTTAGCGATTTGTATTTGCTGAAGGGCGAGTCGGAGAATGCTCGTCAACAGCTTGAGGTCGCACTAAAAATTGATCCGAATAGTACCTACGCGTTGTTTAAAATGGGAATGCTATATTTATTGATAGAGGATCATTTGAAGTCTTTCGAATTTTTCAATCAAGCCCTTTCTGTAGATCCAAATTTTGCAAAAGCGTACTTTTATAAGTCGATTAATTATATCGAAACAGGCGATACGAATAGAGCCATTCAAGAATTATACAAGGCAATAGAAAAAAATCCGGAATACATCGATGCATATATACAAATGGGGCTTTATTACGATCAAATAAACGATACGCTTGCTCGAACTTTTTATAAAAACGCAATACGATACGATTCGTTAAATGCTTTTGCTCATTACGACTTGGCATTACATTACCAAAATCACAAAGAATTTTCAAAAGCTATCGATCAGTATTTTTACATTTTAAACCACATCGACTCAACTTTTTCGACATCATACCATAATATTGGTTATATCTATTTGTTATATTCCAATGATTTAGATACTGCAATAATGTATTTCGATAAAGCCATCGCTGTAGATTATAATTATTCGGAGGCATACACAAATAAAGGTTATGCTTTAGAACTCCTTAAAAAATATAACGATGCATTTGTTGAATATCAAACAGCAGTTAAATTAGATCCTCAAAACACATTAGCACAGGAAGGTTTAAAAAGAATTAAGCCTCATGTTAAATTAAATTAAGCCCTTGCTAAGCAAGCAACACTTACTATACATCTGCTGGCATTAATCATTGTTAAAGCACAATGCTCAATTGTTGCTCCAGTCGTTATTACATCGTCTACAATGAGAACATGCTTCCCTTCTAATTGTTCGGGATTATTAACAGCAAATACTCCGGAAACATTGTTCCAACGTTCTTCTTTTGTTTTTTTTGTTTGCGTTTGAGTATTTACAGTTCTAATTAAAATATCTGTTCTGTATGGTGCGCCTATCCCTTTCGATAAACCTTTGGCAATGCAATCCGATTGATTGTAACCTCTCTTTTTTAACTTTTTAGGGTGAAGAGGAACAGGAATAATGTAATCGATGGATTTATACAGAGATTGATTGGCAAGGGTTTTACCATACAATTCCCCCAAAACGATACCTGCGTCTTTGTCGCCTTTGTATTTAAGATGATGAATTAATTTCCTATATCTCGACCCCTTACTAAAAAGTAGAAATGCCGATGCGAACTCGATAGGCGTTCTTCCCCAAAATATCTGATTTACAGGGTTGTCTTTGTGGAGCCAATAGTCGGAAGTAGGAATATCCAGCCTACATTTGGTACAGAGATAATGCTCGGTTTTAAGTAATGCATTTCCGCAGGCCTTGCATGTGTCTGGATATAATAATGAGATAAAATCGTTCCAATATTCGGAAATTTTATGAATCATTTTATGGGTGATTATTGATGGGTCCTAATTCCCAATTGATTTCGTGCGACCAATTGGCTTTTGTAGGAATAGTCTCTTTGTAAAACATAACGGGTTCTGCTTGCCGTTTTTTGTAATAATCTCCGGTGTCCCATTTCCCGTTATTATTCCAGTCGGTAATGCTTTTTAAATTGTAGTTACCAGGGTTTATAAAACTGAAATATAATTTACCATCTTCTGTGATAATTTCAGAGTTAATAACTTTTCCTGTGGCATCGAGTAATTGAATAATACGAGGAAAGGAATTGTTAATGCCCGATATAATGCAAATAATTTCAGTATAAGACGACATTTGTTTTGTTTTAAAAACAATATCTAGCGTATCGTTTAAACAATTTCTATAATCGATAAACGCACCTGGTAAAACATTGAGCCTATACTTGGTGTTTTCTTTTAATACTTGATCTATAAAGTATGATCTGTTGATGTTAGAATCTTTTATCAGAATAAAATTTTGATGAATCAACAAAGTATCATCAAACTCAAATAATTCAATTTTGGATGTGTCGATTTTGTCGATAGGAAAATTAAAATTAAATCGTATTTTTCGATTAATATCCATTGATTTCGAAGACGAAACGTTTGTGCCAATGGTCAGATATTCAATTGCAGAAAGGCTTAAGGTATCTCCTTTATTGTTTTTTTCTTTGTCCTTTTTGCTGGCAATAGGCGCTTTGTAAACAAATATTAATGTATCGATTGTTCGACGTAGAATATTTGCAGTATCCGTTTTGAAATAATCGATATATGAATAGATGGTATCAATTTTTGAAATGTTTGTGTCTAGTAAAAAAATTCTCAAACTATCCTTAGACGCATTCCATTCTTGCATGATCTTACCTTGGTCATCAAAATTATAACTGGCTCTAAGAGAACTGTCGTTGCTCGCATTAAAATAGATACTTAATACATCTTTTTTCGATCTGTCGAAGCTTTTTATAAATTGTTTCGACCATTCTTTTTCGAAAAGATAGAGGTCGATGTGCTCTGGAGAAATACTTTCTTTCCAAGTAGAATCGTTTTGGTATAGATGCTGCGTGGTGTCATTATTTAGCTTATCAGCAATAAGGCTATCGAACGGAATTATTATTTGATTAATTTTTAAAACGAATGTACTATCTAAAAATGCGATTTGCTCGTTTGGTAAATCGTAAATTAGATTATTGTTTATGTCGTTTAAGGCAGCAAGCCCATAAGTTCCGGAAGGAATATTGTAGAAATTAAAATGCCCGTCGATATCTGTTTTTGCAACAAAGTCAGGTTTTTGCTTAATTAAACTACTATCGGTGTAATGATTGTAAAGTAAAACCCAAATTTTTTCTTCGGGTTTGTGTTCTTTAGCACTAAACAAATGACCTTCGAATTGTAATGAGTTGAGGTGCTCACCGGTAGAAAATACGTATCTAAACTGGCTTATAACATTATCATTTCTGAAGTCGGAAATAGCATTGCCAAAATTAAAAGTGTAAGTAGTGTTATGTTTTAAGCTATCACTATCGAACTTTAGTATCAATGATTTCCCCTTTAAAATTTTTTCTGGTTTCTCGGCTAAAGGTGGCGAGCTAACAAACTCTTGATTGAAGTTTTTTAAAACTATATATTCATCGAATTGTAATTCTATCTTGTCAGCATTAAAAAGAGTAGACCCGTTTAAAGGAAAAGATTTAGCTATAACTGGGGGAGTGTTATCTTCAGGTCCTCCGGGAGGCATAACGATTCTGGCACAAGAAGCCAAAATAACCAGTGTTGAAATTATTATTAATTGATACCATTTCATAAAGTACAGCAAAGTTAAAAATATTAACGGATGGAGCTTAATTCAAAATTCAAATTTCTTAAACTCAATAAATAATATTGAAGCGATATTCGGATTAATTCTAAATAAGAAAATAGTCAAAATTATATGCTAAACATCAGCTTATGTGATGTTGGAAATAATTATTTTCGCAACATTATTAACAATAATAAAAATCGGCTTTGGCTATGAAAAAGATATTAGTTGTTGGGGCTTCCGGTCAGATTGGTACTGATTTAACAGTTGAACTAAGAAGACGTTTCGGTGAAGAAAATGTAATTGCTTCCGACATTAAAGAACCAAGTAAACAGGTTTTAGAATCGGGTGTTTTTGAGATTTTAGACGTGTTGAATAAAAGTCAAATTGAGTCTGTTGTCGACACTCATCAAATTACCGAAATTTATCATCTAGCCGCAATATTATCTGGTAATGCCGAAAAAGCACCAAAACGTTCTTGGGATATTAACATGGAAGGCTTGTTTAATGTACTTGATGTTGCCAAGGAAAAAAAGCTTTCAAAAATATTTTGGCCTAGTTCAATAGCTGTATTTGGTCCTACTACACCAAGTCAATTTACACCACAGGATACTATTATGGATCCTAATACGGTTTATGGAATTAGTAAACTAGCCGGAGAAAGATGGTGTGAATATTATTATCAAAAGTTTGGGGTAGATGTCCGAAGTTTAAGGTATCCCGGGTTAATTAGCTATACAGCCGAAGCCGGAGGTGGAACAACCGATTATGCCGTAGATATCTTTTATAAGGCCATTCAAGATAGAAAATACACCTGCTTTTTGAAAGCAGAAACAGCATTGCCTATGATGTTTATGGAAGATGCTATTAACGCAACAATAGGTTTGATGGAGGCGCCTGCCGAAAAAGTAAAAATAAGATCTAGTTATAATTTAGGCGGAATAAGTTTCGACCCGCAAACCCTTGCCAATGCGATTCGAGTTCATATGGCTGATTTTACTATTGACTACGAACCGGACTTTAGACAAGCAATAGCAGATAGTTGGCCTAAAAGCATCGACGACGTTAGAGCTAGAGAAGATTGGGGATGGGAAGCTAAATACGATTTAGAAGCAATGACTAAAATAATGCTGGATGAGGTAGCAAAGAAATTCAAATAAAAAAAGAGGACTCACAAGTCCTCTTTTTGTTTATGAGATTAACTTGTTTCTAAATGCAAACTTTACTAAACCAACCGTATTTTTAGCTCTCACTTTTTGTAGTAAATTTCTTCGGTGTGTATCTATGGTTCTAGGACTAACAAATAATTGCTCAGCAATTTCTTGATTGGTTAACTCTTGAAGAATCAATTCTAAAATTTGTATTTCTCGTTTTGTTAAATCTTTAAGTGTAGGCAAATCCTTATCTTTGTACACTTCTTTTTGCATTACTTCGTTAAGCGCAATAGTGGCCAGCTCTTGACTGAAAAATCGTTCCCCTCTGTCAATCGCTTCGATAGCAGTATTGATTTCTTTCTCAATTTTGCTTTCTGCAACAATCCCTTTCACATTAAATTTAATGGCTGTCGAAATGCATTCGCGTTCATCTTTTTGAGAGATAACAATCACGTTTGCTTCTGGTTTGAGTCTCTCAATTTTTTCAAGTACATAAGATAAATCCGAGCACATGTCAATAATGATGTAATGGATTGTGTTAAGTTTAAGATATTTTAGGGCATCACCAACCTGATCGAAATTACGCAGGTAGTGATTGACATAAACTTTAGACAAAACTTTTTCATATAAGGAGTTGTTGTCTTCTTGATCGTTGATAACAATTATTCTTCTCATTGTTCGTGTTCTTATTTTTGTGTCCGACTTGTATTACGGTTGCCTATTTCAAAAGGTTATATCCTTCTGTTTTTTTTGATGAATATTCAAAATTTAATGTGGCCTATTTTTTGTAGTGCAAAAAAATCCATAATTATTATTTAACATTCTTTTTTATCATTAGGAAATTCATTAATTTTAACGCCACAAAAAACAAGAAGTATGGAATTAAAGAAATCACCCCAAGCCGATTTAGACCGTAACAAGAGCTTGTTTACGCTTATTGGTTTAGTTGTAGTGTTGGGAATTGTCTTAACAGCTTTTGAGTATCGTGCATCAAACGATAATATTGCTTCACTGGGAGAATTGGGAGACATGGCTATTGAAGAAGAAATCACTCCAATTACTCGACAAGAAGAAATAAAACCACCACCGCCACCAAAACCGCAAGTTGTCGAAATACTAGAAATTGTAGAAGACGATGTGGAAATTGAAGATGAATTAGAAATTGAAGATTCTGAAGCAGATGAAACAACGGAAGTAGAGGTTGTAGAAATTGAAGAAGAAGAATCTGATGAAGTCTTTCAATTCGCTGTTATCGAAGATAAACCGGAATTCCCAGGAGGAATGGAAGCGCTTCAAAAATACTTGGGCTCAAATACAAAATTTCCGGAAATTGCAAAAGAAAATAATATTCAAGGTCGAGTATTTGTAAAATTTGTAATCGATAAAAAAGGAAAGGTAACCGATGTGGAGATTGCTCGAGGGGTTGATCCATATTTGGATAAAGAAGCTTTAAGAGTTGTAAAATCTATGCCGGATTGGGCACCTGGTAAACAAAGAGGCAAACCGGTTAAAGTATCATATATTGTGCCTATCAACTTTAAATTATTCTAATAATTACAATATAATCTAAAAACAAGGTGAGTTCCCATTGAACATGGCGAGCTCACTTTTTTTATAATATAGATTTTGAAACATCCCATTGCCATAGAAAAAAAAATCACAGCTAAAGTTAATTCTACGATTTTTAAATATCAATTAGTATCGCATAACGATAAAGTTTTAGTTGGGCTCTCAGGAGGTAAAGACTCGTTAGCCTTAATTAAATTGCTAGAATGGTTTAGGCGACATTCAAATATCGATTTTGAATTGTCGGCAGTATTTGTCGATGTGCAAAATATACCTTATCAAGCCGATATAGTCTATTTAAAACAGTTTTGCGAAGAGCATCGAGTACGGTTTATACATCACATTGTAAATGATAATACCGATTATAGAGAATCTGACAAGAATCCTTGTTTTCATTGCTCTTGGTCGAGAAGAAAACACTTGTTTGCATTAGCAGAAAAATTAGAGTACAATAAACTTGCACTAGCACATCACCTCGACGACGCTGTAGAAACACTCATGATGAATATGATGTTTCAAGCTAACATTTCTGCATTACCTCCTGTATTAAAAATGTTTAATGGCGATTTGTTTTTAATTAGACCACTTATCGAAACTAAAGAATCAATTATCGAAGATTATGCGGAGGTAATGGGTTTCAAGAAAATGCTGAAAACTTGTCCATTTGAGAAAATATCAAGCCGACAGTTTGCAAGAAATATCTTAAATCAAATGGAAAACAAATACGACAGAGCAAAATATAATATTTTTAAATCTATGTCGAATATAAACCCAGAGTACTTGCCTACTTTGTCAGATTAAAGCCTTTATTGAGTTTTATATCAAATTAATTCTATAATTTTAATGCAAATATAATCTTGGAATTTTTCTCAGATTCAGTTAAAAAAATAATAAAATGTTAATAGCCGTTGCAGGAAATATAGGTTCAGGTAAAACAACATTAACCAGATTGTTAGCCAATTATTATAAATGGGAACCTCACTTCGAAGATGCCGATTCTAATCCTTACATCAACGATTTTTATGAGGATATGCAACGTTGGTCATTCAACCTTCAAGTCTCATTTTTAAAAGAACGATTTCAAAATATGTTTGAAATTCGAGAATCAGGAAAAGATGTAATTCTTGATAGAACCATTTATGAAGATGCTTATATCTTTGCACCTAATTTGCACTCAATGGGTTTGATGCCAACGCGTGATTTCGATAATTATTTCGAATTGTTTAAACTGATAAGTTCACTGATTCAAGCACCCGATTTGCTCATTTATTTAAGAGCATCTGTTCCTACTTTGGTAAACCAAATTCAAGCAAGAGGCAGGAAGTATGAAGACTCCATTCGATTAGATTATCTTAAAAGGCTTAACGAACGTTACGAAGCATGGATCGATAAATATAACATGGGAAAGCTATTGATAATCGATGTCGATAAAACAAATTTTATTGAAAAACAAGAAGATTTAAGTAGCGTAATCAGTAAAATTGATGCCGAATTTAATGGCTTGTTTAAATAATTTATCAACAGATTTCCTGAAATTTCAGTTTTGAAAACAAAGGTCTTTTTTGTGAAATTTCCTCAAGATAATTTCAAATCTATTTGTTAAATTTTTGTCAAAAAAAAGCTGTTGAAAACATAAGTATTTTTCATCTTCATCACTTGCTGTGTAAGTTTTTCAATGATTTCTTTTGTTGTTAAAAACTTTTTTCTAAATTGTATTCTTTTTTGTTGTTAAATTGGGTGGGTTCTGCTTTACAGGCAACCTAATTGGTTTGATAAAAGTCTTACAGTTACTAATGTGCACATTCATAGATATATGAGATACTCTACTTTTGTTTTATTACTCGTTTTACTTAGTATTAATAGTGTTTTAGCTCAACGCTACTGGGTTGGAGGATCCGGTAATTGGAATGAAAATGAGCACTGGTCGTTGCAAAGTAATGGAAATGGAGGCGCTAGTCTTCCTTCTAGCAATGATGTTGTATATTTTGATGAATTCTCGTTTCCCAATTCAATCATTCAAGTTAATCTGATATACGATGCAGAATGCAATAAAATTATTACAAACCTGCCAATTGAAGTATATAGTCAGACGGGTGCCGTATTGTATTTAAGTGAGGAGTCTTCTTTGGTTAGACCCATAGAAACGGCAGAAATTAAAGTAATAAATTCTACTAAAGGGGTAGATGATTTCGATTTAACATCTGTAGATGTAACATGCTTTGGTAACTGCGATGGAACAATTACAGTTACACTTACCGATATCACCGGAATTACATTTCCTGTTGATATTAGAATGAGAAATCCGGTTAATCTTCAACCACCAATTTATGTTTATTTTACAGGTCTCGATGCATCCGATTTTCCGTATACAATTTCTGGCTTGTGTGCAAGTGCTCAAGCGTATAGAATCGATATCGAAGATGCAGCAAGCAATACAAGTATAACAAAAGGGATAAAAGTATTAGCCCCCGATGAAATTACACTCGATGATTACACACTGATAGATGAATCTTGTGGTGGCTTATGTGATGGGCAAATTAAAGATTTAAATATTTACACAGAAGCTACACCTATAGTGTCTTATGCATGGAGTAATGCGGCAACCTCAGACACCGTCGCAAATCTATGCCCTGGTAATTATTCATTAACTATTACCGATAATAACACTTGTACCAAACAATTCGATTTCACTATTGTCGGACCGGTTCCTATTGTTGTTGACGATTCAACTTATACGCCTTTTATTTGTTTTGGATCTGGTGGAGGATCAATTGATGTTGATGCTAGTGGAGGAACAGCTCCGCTAACTTACTCTGTTGGTGGGCCGTATCCTGATAATAATGATGGAAATTTTACAGGCTTAGCTGCCGGCGTTTATAATGTTACAATAACCGATGACAACTCATGTAGTATTGTGAGTGGGCCCTATAATTTACAAGCCAATGCATCAATTACAATAGGAGAAATTCATTCTGATATAACTTGTATTGGTGATGATGATGGAAGCATTGATGTTACAGTAAATGGAGGAACAGCGCCTTATGTTTTTGATTGGTCTGGTCCAACTAGTTATACCAACAACATAGAAGATATTTCTAACTTACCACCAGGTACATATGATTTAACAGTAACAGATGCTGTTTTTTGTACGGGCAATATAAGTGTTAATATAACCGAACCCAATGCCATAGTCATCACCACCGATAATACGCAAAACGTGCAGTGTAATGGCGGGACAGATGGTCGTATAGAAATC
>JAFGXI010000024.1 GCA_016936665.1 Bacteroidales bacterium | reverse complement strand
CGGATTGCCTTCTACAACAATTTCACCGCCCTTATCGCCTCCTTCGGGACCAATATCGATAATATGATCGGCCAGTTTTATCACATCGAGATTGTGCTCGATTACCACCACAGTATTACCTCTATCTACAATTTTATTTAGCACATCCATCAGCACTTTAACATCCTGAAAATGGAGACCTGTTGTGGGTTCGTCTAGGATATATAAAGTTTTTCCGGTGTCTTTTTTAGATAGCTCGGCAGCCAATTTAACCCTTTGCGCTTCGCCTCCGGACAAAGTTGTAGAAGCTTGCCCTAATGTAACATAGCCCAAACCAACTTCTTGCAAGGCTATCAGTTTATTTAATAAATGTGGAATGTTCTCGAAAAACTCTACTGCGGTATTAATAGTCATATCCAACACATCGCTGATCGATTTTCCTTTATATCTGACTTCTAAAGTTTCGCGATTGTATCGCTTTCCGTAGCACTCATCGCATGGCACATAGACATCGGGTAAGAAATTCATTTCGATAGTTTTCAGGCCGGCTCCTTTGCACGTTTCGCAACGTCCGCCTTTTACATTAAATGAAAATCGGCCTGGTTTATAACCTCTAATTTTCGATTCGGATAAGTTTGAAAACAGATCGCGAATATCAGTAAATATGCCGGTGTATGTTGCCGGATTCGACCTTGGCGTTTTTCCGATAGGTGCTTGATTAACCTCAATTACCTTATCGATGTATTTTAAACCTTCAATTTTATCGTAAGGCAATGGGCTTTGTGTAGAGCGATAAAAATGTTGACTTAAAATCGGATACAAAGTCCCATTAATCAAACTTGATTTTCCACTCCCTGAAACGCCTGTAACGCAAACCAACTGGCCTAAAGGAATGTTTAAGTTCACATTTTTAAGGTTATGTCCTTTGGCGCCTTTCAACACTAAAGAATGCGGTGATTTTTTACGTCGTTTTGATGGGACTTCTATGACTTTTAAGCCCGATAAATATTTTCCTGTGCAAGAATCGCTATTTTTAATTTGCTCCGGTGTACCTTCTGCAACGACCTTTCCACCTAGCCGACCGGCTAAAGGGCCAATATCGATAACGTAATCCGAAGAGCAAATCATATCTTTATCGTGTTCGACAACAATTACCGTATTGTTTGCATCTCTCAGCTCTTTTAAAGCATTGATAAGCTTAACATTATCTCTTTGGTGCAAACCAATGCTTGGTTCATCGAGGATATAAAGAACATTCACCAACTTAGAACCAATCTGAGTTGCCAAACGAATGCGTTGGCTTTCGCCACCGGATAGCGTTTTAGCAGAACGATCTAAGGTTATATAATCGAGACCTACGTCTAGTAAAAATCTTAAGCGTTCTCTAATTTCTTTTAGAATATCCGAAGCTATGGCTTTTTGCTTTTCGCTTAGTCTATTTTCGATCTCACTATACCATTTCGATAAATTAGCGACATTCATTTGCGAAAGCTCCGAGATATTTTTATTATCAATTTTAAAATGTAGCGACTCTTTTTTTAATCGTAAGCCACCACATGAAGGACAAATCTTTTTGCTTACAAACTGCTCTGCCCATTTTTGGGAAGCATTACTTTTACTTTCCGATGAATTTTGCACTATATAATTAACCACACCTTCGAAATCGGTAACATATTGCGTTAAACCCATAGGTGTGTTTTCGAGAGTAAGCGTTTCGCCGGAACCAAATAATATTATGTTGATGTATTCTTCCGGAATATCTTCAATAGGATCGGTTAACTTAAAATGATATTTTTTAGCCAGAGCCTCGAGTTGCCAGAAGATAAATGAACTTTTATGTTTTCCTAAAGGGACAATTCCTCCTTTAGCAATGCTTACTTTTGGGTCGGGAATTACTTTATCGATATCTATGTCGGAAACCTCTCCAAGTCCATTACACACAGGGCATGCGCCATGAGGTGAGTTAAACGAGAAAGTATGTGGAGCAGGTTCGTTGTACGAAATACCAGACTCGGGATCCATTAAATGACGAGAAAAGTAATGTTCCTCTCCTGTTTCGGAATCGATGAGTTGCATAATGCCTCGACCGTATTTCAAGGCTAATTGAACCGAATTTCTGATGCGTTTATCGCTTTGGTCGTTGAGTTTTAGCTTGTCGATAAGCACCTCAATGTTGTGCGACTTATATCTATCAACCATCAGATTTGGCACCAACTCTAGAATTTCCCCATCTACCCTAACCTGAACAAAACCATAGCGACGAACTTGTTCGAACAGTTCTTTATAATGACCTTTCCGGCCTTGAACAACAGGCGCTAAGAGGATGATTTTTTTATTGGTGAACTTTTCGAAAATTAAATCAAAGATTTTTTGTTCGGAATATTTAACCATTTTTTTACCAGTAACATACGAATATGCATCGGATGCCCTAGCAAAAAGCAAGCGCATAAAATCGTATATTTCGGTAATGGTACCTACGGTTGATCGTGGATTTTTATTGGTTGTTTTTTGTTCTATTGAAATAACAGGACTTAAACCCGTAATCTTATCAACATCCGGTCGTTCCAAACTACCTAAAAATTGTCGGGCATAAGCCGAAAAAGTTTCTAAATATCTTCGCTGACCCTCGGCAAAAATAACATCGAAAGCCAAGGACGACTTGCCACTTCCACTTAAACCTGTAATTACTGTTAATTGATTTCGTGGAATTCTAACATCGATATTTTTAAGATTATGGACACGTGCTCCATACACGTACAAATCTTCTCCTTCCTGCTCTAAAACCTTATTATTTTGATGATCTTTCAAGATGCTTTCGTGTCAAAATTTACTCTTACTCTTTTGGAGCGACAAAATTACGAAAACCTCTTTGAGGAACAAAAATGGTGTATGACTTATTTTCAGAATTATTTAGCGTATTGGAAATTAACCACGGATTTAATAATTTGAGAAGTTTGTACGATGTTCCATTCATTTGTGCATAATCGACCAAACTACTTAAACTAGAATCGCACAATAATGTATCGCAGAACCATGTCTGATACATATCTTCAGTTCTTATTTTGAAACCATACTTCGATGGGTCTTCCATAATAGTTTTAATCGCTACAATTCTAAATACATATCTTGCTGTTTCGCTATTTAGCCTAAGATCGTAATAGTTGTTAACTTTCTGTTCGCTCAAACGGTTTGCCAAACCAGACATTCCCATATTGTACGAGGCGGCAACTAAAGTCCAACTTCCCAACTTTTTGTAAGCATCGTTTAAGTAATCGCATGCTGCTTGAGTTGATTTTTCGAGGTGATATCGCTCATCGATATCTTTATTTACTTCTAATCGATAATCTTTTGCTGTACCTTTTAAAAATTGCCAAAAACCTGCCGCTTTAGAAGGCGATACAACATTCGATAATCCGGACTCGGCTACAGCCAAATACTTAAAATCGTCCGGGATATTGTTTTTGCGAAGAATTGGTTCAATAACCGGAAAGTATTTATTAGATCTTTTTATAAACCGAATCACTTGCGAATGCCAAAATGTATTGGCCAACATTTCGTTATCCAAACTTTCGTATACATCGGGAAACTCAATAGGAACGCGCTCACCTGCAAATTCTAGCTTCTCAGGTATATGTGGTGCCAAAACCTCTGAAGTAGGGATATTTGTTGCTAAATATTGGTGTTGGGCTTGCTCTTTAGTAATTGATTGGTTAAATATGAAGTAAAAACCAGTTGTTAGCACTATTGCTAAAATGGTAATTCCAATTTTTTTAATCATGCAGATTGTTCTTTAGGCTTCGAAATTTTTGTTGTCGAATAAATTAAACTGAAAATAACAAATGCATAACCTCCAAAAATCAAATTATGCATGCTAGTCCATTGATCGACAAATTTAATAATATATATAGATAGTCCTAAAGAAAATGCACTTAAAAAGCTAAGTAACAAACCCACTTGTTTGATGGTTAATCCAAGGTAAAATAAATGATGTGTTGTGTGATCGCGACCGCCAACAAAAGGCGATTGTTTTCTTGCAATTCTATTTACAAACACTGTTGTGGTATCGGTAATAGGGATAATAAAAGCTAAAACGGTAACCCATAAGCTCTTCTCCCAATTAACAGCCACTACTCCCGCATTGTTCCAAAAGAACACAATGCCAACTACCGCTAAAACAGCACCCAAAAATTGACTTCCATTATCGCCCATATACATTCTGGATGGGAACCAGTTGAACTTTAAAAAGCCTAATAGCGAACCAATCGTTCCTGCTAATAATATCACCATAGGGAAATTTATCGAGTCGGTGAACAACAACATTAATAAAACTGCTACTAAAACTATAGTTGAAACACTGCCACTTACAGCATCCATGTTATCGAGCAAATTGATTGAATTCATTATACCAATAACCCATAAAAAAGTAACAGTATAGTTTACATATTCTATAGAGCTCACCTGAGTTGTTATTCCCATCAATATAAGCGAAATTGCTACTATGCTTTGCCCAAAAAATTTAAATAAGGGAGAAGGGCTCACTAAATCGTCGGCTAGACCAACGAAAAAGCCTACCGTTCCTGTTAAAAGGAATGTAAATAAATAATTAATGGTTTGTGAGTCGGAACTAATAGTCAAACTAAAAATAATTGATAGTACAAAGACGGCATACATCATTACCCCACCGTATATCGGCTTCGACTGACTACTAAACCTTATGCCTCCTTTGTTTGCCTTGTTAAAGTTAAACACATCTGATTTTCGAATAAAATATTTTCCAATAACGTAGCTCAAATAAATTGAGAAGAATGTCCAAACGAATATCGCCAATTCCATAAGTTAATAATCTTGATTCAAAAGTATGTAATTGTTGAGGTTAGCAGGTTAACTATTTGCGAATTTAATATGACATTTTCACTTTCTAAAAAAAAGTTTACGAAACGACCATTTTCGTTGATGTTTGGAGTCATAGTAACCATATCCATATCCATAACCATATTGATAGCTATTACGGTTTAGCGACATGTTTATTCCATTTAGAATAATGCTGATATGCTTAATGCCTTTTTTGTTTTGTAAAAAGTCTAAATTATATATGAATCTACGTTTAGAGTAATTGGCTTTAAGTATATACAGTGGTAAATCGGATTCTTTAAATAAATGAATGGCATCGGCAACTAACCCAATCGGAGACGTATCGACAATAACAAAATCGTATTTGGATTTTAACTCATCTAACACTTTTTTCAACATTTCCGAAGCAATGAGTTCCGATGGATTTGGTGGTGTTAAATCGGCTGTAATAAAGTCTAAAGTTGGTATTTCGGTTTTGCGAATAACTTGGTCAATTTTTAAATGTCCTGATAAAACTCGACTCATCCCCTCTCCATTTTCAACACCCATACCATGATGCACTTTTGGTTTTCTCAAATCCATGTCGATAATCACCACCTTTTTCTTTCTCATAGCCAGAATTCCGGCCAAATTAACCGCTACAAAGGTTTTTCCCTCGCCAGAAACCGTTGAAGAAACAGTAATTATACTGCCATTAGGGCTTAAATTGTAAAAATCGAGATTAGAACGAATTGTTCTAAACGATTCCGTTACTATCGATTTTAGGTCTTTATTAACAACCAATTGGGAGTATTTATTTTTCATATCAACCAATGGAACAGAACCTAAAATCGGTGTTTTTGTATAAAATTCGAGTTCTTGAATCGACGATAGTTCGTTATAAAAAATGTATTTCAGTAAAAGCCCAACGATTACTAGTAATACTGATACTACAAAAGCTACAATTAATATTATTTTTTTGTTTGGGCTAATCGGGAATGTAGGGGTAGCAGCCGACTCTAAAATTGTGTTTTTCGAAACATAACCCGCTTGAGAGATTAAATACTCCGCTTTTCTCTCAATTAATTTTTGATAAAAGTTATCTTGAATAGCATAATAACGTTCCATTTTCGACAACTCAATCGCATTATAATCCGACTCATTAAAAATCTTTGTTTCGTACTCGTGAACTTTATCGGAGTAATTTTTCTTTTGCTTTTCCAGTCGTGCAACCGTGGTTTGAATAAACTCTTTTAAAATTTCTTTTTGATTCTCAAATTGTTTATTTATTACCAATATCTTATGATTGTTATTGGTTACATCGTTTAGCAATAATTCTTTTTCTGTTAGCAGTTCTTGCAATTTATTTAAAATATTCGAAACAATATTCTCTGAAGAGGTCCCAGATGCAAGGGCAATTAGTTCAAAAACGTTTAAATCGTCTTCTTTGGTCAGCTCTTTTTCAATTTGATTTAGAGAACTTATTTCAATGTCTAAGTTTAAAATTGCATCTTCAAATTCGTCGATTTTCGACATGAAAATATTAACCGGTTGTATACTTGTTGTACCATAGTCTTTAATGTTGTTTTTTTGCTTAAATGACATGATGTCTTGCTCGGTTGTATTTAGATCTTGATAGATTTTTGAAGTTTGTTTATCGATGAATTCAAGAATGTTCTTCGAACTCTCTTTTTTCCTTTCAATTTCATAATCTAAATAACCTTGAGCAACAGCATTAACTATTTCTGTTGTTTTTAAAGCATCTTTACCCTTTATAGATATTTCGATGGTGCTTGCATTATAGTTTTTAACGCTAACTAATAAATTAGAGGCCACCTCAGACAAAACAGTGGATGGATTATTAAATGTGAAATAAAATTCATTGCTACTGTTCTTCTCTATTTCGGTAAAATAATCCAGTCTAACCAGCTCTATATTCACTTCTACACCCGGTATTTGAACCCATTTGTCGAATTTCCCATCGACGTATAGCTCGGTATCTTGGTCGTAATATTTCAGTTTATAATTTTGATTGTCGATATACTCGAAGTAAAAAGGCGTATTATACGCTAATTGCTCTCGAATTTTATACGATACGTTAATGGGAGAACGTCGATACAATTCTTCAGACAAAAATGTGCCTTTATTATAAAACGATATTTTTAAAGGTAGTTGCTGTAATATTTTAGTTAAAAACTGACGAGATTTCATCAGTTCTACTATTTGAGCCAATTGATCTTCTTCGTACAAATTATCGATATCTAAAATTTTACTCGAAGAGTTCTCATTATTAATTTGAATAACAGCCGAAGATTCAAACAGTCGTGGAGAATATCTTAAATAAATTCCTGTAAATGCAAAAACAAACACGAAAACAGCAACAACCCACCATTTCGATTTTTTTACAATATGAAAAAATACATTAGCATCGAACTGATCGTTTATTACGGGGATAATCCTATCGTTCTTCATCAGATTTTATTTAGAAACAAGCAAATAAACAGTAAACACCGAAGTAAACAAAGTCAAATAAGGCATTACTTCCTGTAAAACTTTCGAACCATATCTTGGCCTGTCTTCAACATAGATAATATCGTTGGCTTGTAATTGAAAGTTTACAGATTTGATATCCTTTAGTTTTCTCACATTGAATGTGTATACTTCCGGATTATTTAAATCGCCTCTCAACAGTTTAATTTTGTATGCCTTACCAACATCCGAAATTCCTCCTGCTTCGGCCAAAGCCTCGATTAAAGTGTAATTTTCGTTATCGAAATTCACCACATGCCCACCTGAAGAACCACTATTAAATACGATTACTCTCTTATTAGTCACTTGTATAAATACAAACGGGTCGTTGTAATATGCTTTGTAAGATTCTTCGAGAAGTGTTTCTGCTTGTCGTAAGGTTAAGCCTGCCAAATTTATTCTGCCTATAGTAGGAACTTTAACTTGTCCATCGTGCTCAACACTATAAATAATAGGGTCTTGCATATTTTTAAGCTCGCCTTTCACATCGATTAAACGATCGCCCTTATTGGTGTAGACTTTAATTGAAAGCTTATCGTACGGGTGGATGATATACTCCGGCTTACTTTCCTCAAAAGAGGAGTACGGATAAGACGAATCGGTAGAAAACATTCGATTAGACGTCAATGTTTTACAAGAAGTAAGAATTGAAGAAAAAATCAACAGAAAAGCTAATGTTTTTAATGTTGATATGGTTATTTTTTTGGTTATCATCCTTGCAAATATACAATATAGCGTAAATTATTTCTAAATTTTAAAAAAAGAAAACATCTTGCGTCCTCTAAAAAAAACGCCAATATAAAAATCCGAGACTAAATAAGCTTAAAAAGACAATTCCCAATTGAGCATAAATTCTTAAAAACTTTGATGGTTTAGCATCTTCAGGCATATCTTTACTCATCACAGCTTTATAGTTCAGATACGCTAATACAGGAGCAGTAACAAAAGAAATAGTTGTTGCTAAATCGACCATAAAAGTCATGCTTTCTGCAAATACTCCGATTAAAAATAAGGATCCTACAACCACAACAATCAACCATATCCAACTTAGCTTTTTACCTAAGGCATTACTTTTAGGAAACAATATTTCGGTAGTTGGAGCTAATACTCTGGAATAAGCATCTAAACAGGTTAGACTAGTGCTAAACATGGTCGCCAAAGCTGCAATTGCAATAACAACATAAGCCCATGCTCCTATTGATTGGGTGTATAGCTGTATCAACTGACCGGCAAAAACGCTGCCTTTGTCTGAAAATTGTTGTCCGCTACCGTACATTAAAATAGCACCCAGTGTTAAAAACCCTAAAGCAAGTAAAGCGGTTCCAAAATAACCAACATTAAAATCGAATAATGCATTTTTTAAAGAAATGGCTTTTCCACTTTCTTTTTGTTTTGCAAACGACCAGAAAGAATGCCAAACAGAAATATCGATAGGAGCTGGCATCCATCCTGCTAAAGCTATTACAAAAGCCAAAGCAGAAGCATCGCTCCAACTAAACGGAATTTCGAATTCCGGATTAGGATGATATCCTATTTTTAATGCACTCGCAACGGCAACAATAGTAGAAATTGTTAACGTCAGAATTATAATCTTCATCAAACCATCTATTAGACTATACTTGCCAATAGCTATAACAGCCATAATGATTAACAAAATTAGGCCACTAATTGTCACTAAACTTAAATCAAGACCAAACACATTTCCGACAATACTTGCGGTAACCACTGTTACGGCTGCTTGTATCGCAAACATGGTTAAAAAGGTAAAAATGCCGTAAAGAGCAACCGCCCATTTACCAACAGCTTTGTAACCCACAATCAAATGCTGACCGGTTGCGGCAGCGTACCTAGGAGCAAACTCAAAAAAAGGATATTTTATCAGATTCGAAAAAATAACAACGCCTACCAATGCAAATCCGTATAATCCGCCAGCCCTAGTCGATTGTACTAAATGAGACACCCCAACAGCTGCACCTGCCCACATTAATCCGGGCCCTAGCATCGAAAGCAAATGTTTTAGTTTATTCATTTTTTCGTCGTTTTTAAAAAATTGATTGTTCTGTAAGTGTGGTTAATAGTTCGAGCGACTTCATCCCCAGAAAAGAGTTTCCTTTGGCATTAAGGCGAGGACTCCAAACTGCTGTTGAAAAATGTTCGGGATGAACAGCAGCGATTCCTCCTCCAACGCCACTTTTCCCGGGTAAACCTACCAAATAAGAAAATTCTCCGGCTTCGTCGTAAAACCCGCATGTTAGCATTAAAGCGTTAAGTCGTTTGGTGGCACTCAAACCTAAGATTCTTTGATTTTCTTCGACAAACCCATGATTTACAAAAATCATAAAAGAATGAGCCAACTCTTTAACATTCATCTCAATAGAACATAAATGATAATAAAAATCGAGAACCTCATCAACAGAATTTTCAATGTTCCCAAACGATTTCATCAAATTGATATGCGCAGCGTTCTTATATCCGAAATCGGCTTCCGATTTAGCAACATTTTCGTTAAAATTAATTTGATGGTTTTTAGATAATTGTCGAACAAATTTTAAAATTTCCTCCTTTGGATTACTGAACGTACTGCACAAAATATCGCTTATTACAAGTGCTCCGGGATTGATAAAAGGATTCCTCGGTTTACCCGATTCGTACTCCAACTGAATAAGCGAATTAAAAGGGTTGCCCGAAGGCTCTACCCCAACTCTCTCCCATAACGATTCTCCATGATGAATATAAGCTAAAACCAAGGAAAATACTTTGGCTATACTTTGTAGCGAAAAGCGAGTATTTACATCGCCAACAGAATATAGTTGCCCCTCTTTAGTTTCTAAACAAAAAGCAAACTTATCCGGATCGACTTTGGCTAATTCAGGAATATAGCTCGCCAATTGGCCTTCTTTAGGCATTTGAGTAAGTTCGTCGTAAATTTTTTCTAAAACCTTCTGATAATCCACCGCTTCAATTTATAAAATTCTACACTAAAGTAATTATTTTAAGCGACACGAAATTGAAGATTATTATTAAAAATCGAATAGGTTTAACATACAATGTATAATTTTATAACCTTTTTAGATGTATTTAAGTACAAGTTCTAAAGTAAAAAACAGACCGTGAATATACTATTTTGGCTATTATTAGGGCTCATTATTTATACCTACATAGGATATGGTATAATCGTGGGCATTGTTGTAAAACTGTTCAAGTTGAACAAAAAGAACGAACCAAAAATCGAAGATTGGCCTGAGGTTACTCTGTTTGTTGCTGCATACAACGAAAAAGACTTCGTAGATATTAAAGTGAAAAATTCTTTTGAACTTGATTACCCTAAAGACAAACTCAAGCACATGTGGGTTACCGACGGTTCAAACGATGGAACACCTGACATACTTCGTCGATACGAGAACATTACTGTACTTCATGAAGATAAACGCTCCGGAAAAACAGCGGCTATAAATCGTGGAATCGATTATGTTGATACCTCCATAGTAGTATTTTGCGATGGCAACACCATTTTAAGTAAATCGACAATTAAAGATATTGTAAAAGCATTCGAAGACCCGAAAGTAGGTTGCGTCGCTGGAGAAAAAAGAATTTTTAAAAAAGATACCGACAGCGCATCCGGTTCAGGAGAAGGCGCCTACTGGAAGTACGAATCGGTACTTAAAAAATTAGATTCTGCATTGTATTCTGCCGTTGGTGGCGTTGGTGAATTATTTGCCGTAAGAAAAGAACTTTTCGATAAAATTGAAAACGATACCATTCTAGACGATTTCGTCATCACTTTGCGTATAGCCATGAAAGGCTATAAAATTAAATACGTACCCGAAGCAACAGCCTCAGAAACGCCTTCTGATAATGTTAAAGAAGAGCTCAAACGTAAAATTAGAATTTCAGCAGGAGGATATCAATCTATTAGCAGGTTACCTGGGTTGCTCAATCCTTTCAAATATGGTATCTTATCCTTTCAGTTTTGGTCAAGAAAAGTATTTCGCTGGGTTGTCGTTCCAATAAGCATGATTTTATTAATCCCAATAAATTTGTACTTGGCATACGCCTCCCATTTCGATTTTCAGAACACGTTCACTATCGTGTTGTTGCTACAGTTATTATTTTATGGCTTGGTTTTATTTGGAAAAATATTCTCAAACGTAAATATAAAACTGAAAGTTCTTTTCCTCCCTTACTACATTTTTATCATGAATTATGCTGCAATACTGGGAGGGATAAGATACTTTAAAGGCAATCAGTCTGTTAATTGGGAAAGAGCCAAGCGCGCTCAAATGTAGTTAAAGTCGCGAGATAAAGATTACGATGTAAAACTCTTATAAATGAGCTGTACATAACTTATATGACTTGTTTTCACTTAAAAGTAAAAAACATCAATTACAAAAACAACAACCATCAGCTTATGTATCAATTTTCAATTGTCGTATAAAAAATTCTTTTATCAAAGCTTACCATTAATTTAACTTTCCAACTATCAACTTTTTATTACCTTTGATGCATCTTAGAATTAACTTACAAAATCTTCAAACAATAGAATTATGTCAACAGGAATTTTAGAAAATTTTGGTGCCGGTGTTTTGTACGGAGAAGCCGTTCAGAAAGTATTTGAGATTGCAAAGAAAAACCAATTTGCACTCCCTGCTGTGAATATTATAGGTACCGACTCTGCAAACGCAGTAATGGAAGCGGCCAAAGCCGTTAACTCTCCGGTTATAATTCAGCTATCGAATGGTGGCGCTCATTTTTACGCAGGGAAATCGCTTTCAAACGAGAATCAAGAAGCTGCAATAATGGGAGCCATATCAGCAGCACAACACATTCATCAATTATCCGAAATGTACGAAGTTCCGGTAATATTACACACCGATCATGCTGCTAAAAAGTTATTACCTTGGATCGACGGCCTATTAGACGCCGGCGAAGAGTTTTACGAAACATTTGGCAAACCCTTGTTTAGCTCGCATATGCTCGACCTATCTGAAGAACCTCTCGAAGAAAACATCAAAATATCAGCTCAATATCTAAAAAGAATGTCTGCTATAGAAATGACTTTAGAAATAGAACTTGGGGTAACAGGAGGCGAAGAAGATGGTGTAGACAACACTGATATCGACAACTCTAAATTGTATACTCAGCCGGAAGATGTTGCTTATGCATACGAGCAGCTTTCAAAAATATCTAGTCATTTCACAATTGCAGCATCATTTGGGAACGTACATGGCGTTTACAAGCCGGGCAATGTAAAATTAACACCAAAAATTCTAGACAATTCTCAAAAATACATTCAAAAGCAATACAACACCGAAGACAAACCTGTCAATTTTGTTTTCCATGGTGGTTCAGGATCAGCCCAATCTGAAATTAGGGAAGCGCTTGGTTACGGAGTTATTAAAATGAATATCGACACCGACACTCAATGGGCATTTTGGAGCGGAATTCTTGAAAATTACAAGAAGAAAGAGGCTTATTTACAAGGTCAGATCGGCAATCCTGAAGGAGACGATAAACCCAACAAAAAGTACTACGATCCAAGATCTTGGTTAAGAGAAGGAGAAAAAGCGATGATAGAAAGACTTAAAATTGCTTTCGACGACCTCAACTGCATCAACAGAAATTAATTAATCAATTATAGATAGCTTGGTTTGATAGAAAAAAATATTTATTGAGATTCATCAGGGTTTCAATAGAAGTTTTTTTCTACCTTTGCCGGCTTCTATGAAATAAAATTGCGAGAGTATTAACTAAAAAACAGTCTATGAAGTGGTTCAAAAGACTTAAGAAAGGCATCAACACCGAAACCAAAGATAAAAAAGAAGTTAAAGAGGGATTGTGGTTTAAGTGCCCTAGCTGCAAAGAAGTAGCGCCAATGGAAGACCATAAAGCCAACTTAAAAGTTTGTCAGTGTGGTTACCACGAAAAAGTTAGCACTAACGATTATTTTAGTATCTTTTTCGACAATGGAGATTACACAGAGCTCAACCACGATATGACATCTGCAGATCCCCTGAAATTTGTTGACACTAAGCCTTATGTAGATCGAATAACTACAACCATTAAGAAAACCGGAATTCACGATGCAATAACCACTGGTTTTGGCAAAGTTGAAGGACTAGATTTAATGATTGCCAGTATGAATTTTGAGTTTATAGGAGGCTCTATGGGTTCTGTTGTTGGAGAGAAGATATCGCAAGCAATCGATTACTGTATTGAGCACAAGTATCCACTAATGATAATCTCTAAATCTGGTGGTGCTCGTATGATGGAAGCCGCATACTCTCTTATGCAAATGGCAAAAACTTCGGCAAAATTAACTCAATTAGCCGATGCTAAATTGCCTTACATTTCATTTTTAACCGATCCTACAACCGGAGGAATAACTGCATCATACGCTATGCTAGGCGATGTAAATATTGCCGAGCCGGGAGCCCTAATTGGCTTTGCCGGTCCTAGAGTAATTAAAGAAACCATAGGTCGCGATTTACCCGAAGGCTTTCAACGTTCCGAATTTGTGCTCGAACACGGATTTCTAGATTACATTGTTGAAAGAAAAAATTTAAAATCGAAAGTTGCTCAGCAACTTCGAATGTTTTTGAACTAAGATGTTTTACGTCGCTACGGCGACACAAAACCCTTTTTATAGAATGGCTCGCTCTAACCAAGCGGGCTTTTTTTGTTGGTAAGTTTAGGCTAACAGATTTGAAAAAACCGTATCAAAACTATATTTTTAATCCAAATTTCTAGCATGGAGCATTTACAGATTATAAGCGACATACAACACAAAAAAATCAAACCAGTGTACCTACTACACGGGCCAGAGAACTACTTCATCGATGAAATTACTAAGACACTCGAAAACATAATTACACCCGATGAAAAAGCTTTTAATTTCAGTACATTTTATGGGAAAGATGTAGATGTAACCAACCTCATCAATGCTTGTCAACGATTTCCTATGATGGCGCCCTATCAGCTCATTATTTTAAAAGAGGCTCAATATCTTAAAAACATCGACGATCTTAAACATTATGTTCAGAATCCTGTCCCTACAACTGTTTTAGTGATTGTACATAAAGAGAAAAATGCCGATAAGCGAAAAACATTTTACAAGGAAATTAGCAAACAGGGCGTTGTTTTCGAGTCGAAACAAATGTACGAAAACCAGATTCCCAACTTTATTGATGGTTTGGTTCGCTCTCGAAATAAATCGATCGATTTAAAGAGTAGTCAGTTGTTGGTCGAATTTATTGGCAATGATCTCACCAAAATGATGCACGAAATAGACAAGTTGCTAATAACTCTTCCCGAAGGGAAAAATACAATTACACCGGCTCATATCGAAAAAAACATCGGATACAGTAAAGATTACAATGTTTTTGAATTGCAAAATGCAATTGGGAAGAAAGATATATTAAAAGCCAATCGTATAGCGAATTATCTAGCGGGCAACCCTAAACACTCTATCAACGAGGTGATTCCTCTTTTATTTAGCTATTTCCAGAAAGTCCTGAAAATTCACTATTTAAAAGACCTATCAAAAGGTTCTGTAGCTGCAACCTTGGGAATTAATCCGTTTTTTGCAAGCGAGTTTATTGCAGTAAGCAAAATGTACAACATCAGAAAAACCGTGCAAGTAATTGAACTGCTTAACGAGTACGATCTTAAAAGTAAAGGGGTTGGTTATAGCGGGAGTCAAAGCGATGAACTCATAAAAGAATTAATTTTTAAAATATTACACTAAATGAGCTTAGTTACCATTATTGGCATACTCACAATTATTATTTCATTGTTAGGATTTAGAAACAAAGAACTGTTTTCAAAGTTCAAACTGAACCCATACCTTGTCGTGCATAAAAAAGATTACCATAGAGTGATAACTCATGCCTTTTTACATGCCGACTGGATTCATCTCATCATTAATGTAATGGTGTTTTTCTCATTCGGCGAATCTTTACAACTTTACTTCAATTACTATTTCGGCAAAAGTGGAGCATTAGTATTTCTAGGACTCTACATAGGAGGCATCATTTTTTCGAGTTTATACTCAATAGCAAAACATAAAAACGACTCTTATTACAATGCTATTGGAGCATCGGGAGCCGTTTCGGCAGTTGTTTTCGCTAGTATATTTTTCGACCCATGGCATAAGATTGGCTTGTTTGCAGTTTTACCTATTCCCGGTATTATCTTCGCTTTTCTATACCTAGCCTATTCTTACTATATGGGCAAAAAAGGCTATGACAATATCGGTCACGACGCCCACTTTTTTGGTGCTGTTTTCGGTTTGATGTATCCGGTTCTTATTAAACACGATCTTTTTTTCGTTTTTATCCATCAACTAAGCGCTTTCTAAAATGAATAAAGCTGTTTTTTTAGACCGCGATGGTGTAATAAACAATGGGGATTTGTATTACACCTATCGATTAGAAGATTTTCATTTTAACCCGGATGTTTTTGAAGCCTTACAGTTGTTAAGTCAAAATGGATATTTACTGATTATAATTACCAATCAAGGAGGAATTGCCAAAGGCGAATACACAAAAGCTGATGTTGATGAAATTCATAACTGGATGAAAGCTCAAATTGCCAACCATAATGCCACGATTGAAGAAGTTTATTACTGTCCTCATCACGACAGTTTAGAAGCCTGTTTGTGCCGTAAACCGGAAAGTGGCATGATAGAAAAAGCGATAGCGCGATTCGAAATCGACCCGCAACGCTCCTTCTTCATTGGCGATGGCGAAAGAGATATTAAAGCCGGAGAAAAAGCCGGTTTAAGAAGCATTAAAACCAATAAAAACCAAAGCATATTAAGTATTTGTCAATCTATTGTAGAAGGAAAAATTTAAATTCATGAGCCAAGCATCTTTATTTCTTTGCTATAATGGTCGGGTTTTAAAAGACCATGAATTTGTCGCTAGTCATCGCAATAGAGCTTTTAAATATGGCGATGGATTTTTCGAAACTATGCATTTTGCCTATGGACATGTGCAATTATTAGAACAACATTTCGAGCGAATCCGTAGAGCAATGGACGATTTACAGATGTTTAATAACGTTCTTCTTCAGCCTAAATTAATAGAAAATGAAATTAAACACCTTATTAGCGCCAATCACTTTTTCAACGGAGCTAGAGTTAGGCTAACTGTATTTCGCGAGGATGGCGGTTTATACCGTCCTGCTGGTAACAAAGCCAATTATTTAATTGAGGTTGCAAGCCTCGATGCTTTAAATTACCCGCTTAATTCTGAAGGTTTACATATAGATCTGTACCTGAAACATTCAAAAAGCACCGGAATAAACTACTTTTATAAAAGCTTGAATAGTAAAGTCTCTATTTTAGGTTCTATCTTAGCGAGCGAACTAATGGTAGACGATTGTTTGCTAATAAACAGCAAAGGTGAATTAATAGAAAGCACAAACTCTAATCTTTTCATTATTAAAGATTTAAATGTTTACACACCAGCTATTGAAAGTGGATGCGTAGATGGTATAATGCGTGGGGAAGTCATCAAAATAATTAAAAACTCTAATTTGAATTTGCATACTTATAGTTTTTTTACTCCAAAGGATATCATTTCTTTCGATGAGATTTTCCTCACTAATGCGATTAAAGGAATACAGTGGGTTGGAGCGTACCATCAAAAAAGATACGACAATAAAATTACAAAGCAACTGCATAGTCAACTTGTAAAAACTATTATGCCCGAATCGTTTAAATAAATTATTTAATTTTATCTAACATAACAGCAACTCACATATGACAATACATACAAAGCCTATTTCATTTTTATTTATCATTTTATTTTTTGGTCTGACGGCTATTCAGGCACAAAACAGAAGGGCAATTCCGCCAGAGAAACCAAAGCTGATAGTTAGTATTGTTGTAGAACAAATGCGGTACGATTTTATAGATCGTTACTGGAATCAGTTTGAAGACAATGGCTTTAAACGATTAATATTAGAAGGTAGTTTTTATAAAAATGCCCACTTAAATTATATGCTTACGCAATCGTCGCCCGGTTACGCCAGTATATACACAGGTGCTGAGCCCAGTGTACATGGCATAGTTGCCGACCAGTGGTATAAAAGCATTAGCGATCAAAAAATTTTTAGCACCAAAAATGGGAAAATGAAAACAGTTGGTTCAGCAAGTTTTTACGGAGAACATTCACCCGAACAGTTAATTACATCTACTGTAAGCGACGAGCTAAAACTGATCGATAAACAATCAAAAGTAATATCAGTAGGAATAGATCCTATTGCTCCAGTCCTAAGTGGCGGGCATCTTGCCGATGGCGCATACTGGCTCGACCCTCAAACCGGTTTTTGGATTAGCAGCCAGTATTACCTTAAGGAACTGCCCAAATGGGTGCGTCAATTCAACGATAAAAAACTAGCAGACAACTATTTAAACAGAAGTTGGACTACTTTAAAAGAGCTTTCGAAGTACGTAGAAAGTAGAAACGATACCGTAGATTACGAAACCGGTTACGGTGTAAACATCAATTACTTTCCATACGATTTAGCTAAAATGAGCAATATCGAGGGAAAATATCCCGATTACGGTTTGCTAAGTCAAGTACCGGTTGGCAACAATTACACAAAAGACTTTGCAATTGCTGCTATAGTTAACGAAGACCTTGGAAAAGATGCCCACCCCGACTTTTTGATGTTAAATTTCACACCGAGCAAAGAAATTAGCAATCGTTTCGGCCCGCTTTCGGTAGAAGTTGAAGATACGTATTTACAACTCGACAAAGAGCTCGCTCATTTTCTATCATTTTTAGATCAAGAAATAGGAAAAGAAAATGTATTGATTGTTTTAACATCTAACCACGGTGTTGCTTATGCCCCACAATTTTTAAGCTCTAAGCGCATTCCGGCAGGCAATTTTAAAAGCACTTATTCTATCGCTTTATTAAAAAGTTACTTAAACGCAACATACGGACATGGCGACTGGATAAAACTTTACCATAACCAACAAATCTTTTTGAATCGATTGCTGATAGAAGACTCGAAAATTAATTTAGAGGAGTTTCAGCAAAAAATTGTCGACTTTATTATACAGTTCGATGGCGTTGCCAATGCCGTTGCGTCTAGTACATTAATGAAATCTGAGTTTAACAGAGGCATTTTCGAGAAAATGCAAAACTCCTACAACCAAAGTCGTTCCGGCGATATCATCATTAATTTAGAGCCCGGTTGGTTAGAAGACATCAATACGACCTCTACCAGCAACTCGCCATACGTGTACGACACACATGTACCGCTTATTTGGTACGGTTGGAGGATAAAACGGCAAGAAAATAACAATGAAATATCAATTATCGATATTGCGCCCACCATTTCAGCACTACTGAATATTGCCAAACCCAATGGTTCTACAGGCAAACCTATCGACGATTTATTAAAATAAAATTAAAAAAATGAGCTTTGAGCAAGTTATAGGACAAGAAACCATAAAAAGTAAACTTAAGCAATTGGTTCGAAAGAATCGTTTAAGTCATGCCATATTATTACACGGGGGCGAGGGTGTTGGTAAAAAAGCTCTGGCACTGGCTTTAGCTCAATATATTGTTTGCGAACAAGCCAACGAAAATGACGCTTGTGGAGTTTGTCCCGCATGTAAAAAAGCTCAAAAATTAATTCATCCCGATATACATTTTATCTTTCCGGTTATTAAAGATGGTAGTACAAAAGCCATTAGCGACAGTTATCTAGAAAAATGGAGGGAGTACGTTAAAGTTAATCCTTATTTTACTTATCCCGATTGGAATCAAGCTATTGGCGACGGAAAA
Source organism: Bacteroidales bacterium (assembly GCA_016936665.1). GTDB lineage: Bacteria > Bacteroidota > Bacteroidia > Bacteroidales > JAFGXI01 > JAFGXI01. The sequence goes on along the minus strand of JAFGXI010000024.1, from coordinate 107,625 downwards.
AAAGCATCTTCGATATACGTTGATGAAAGTTCTGAAATCATTAAAAAATTAAATTATAAGCCTTTTGAGGCCGAATATAAAGTAATGATTATTTGGCTTGCAGAAAAGATGAATGTTCAGACCGCTAACAAGTTGCTTAAAACACTCGAAGAACCTTCTAACAATACTTTACTGCTTCTTATTGCTGAAAACACCGATTATATGCTTAGCACTATTTTGTCGCGCGTACAGCAAATTAAAATTCCTCCTATTGCAGGTGAAGATTTAAAACCCTATCTGACCGAAAATTACGAAGCTGACGAAGATCAAATTAATTTTGCAATTCATTACGGGAAAGGCAACTTTTCTAAAACCGTAGAAGCCTTGCATCAAGCGGAACAGAATATTCAATATCTTGAATGGTTTATGGAATATATGCGTTTAAGTTACAGAAATAGTATGCTCGATCTGATGAGCCTTAACGATGCCATCATTGCACAAGAAAAGAACGAAATTATTGGATTCTTAAACTATGCCTTAAGGTACATCCGCGATAACTTTATGCTGAATCTTAATCAGAGCGATAGAACTGTATTACCACAAAACGAACGCGAATTTGCCGAAAATTTTTCTAAATTCATCACCGGCAACAATATTGAAAAAATATACAGTAGTTTGAACCAGTGCATTTTGAATTTACAACGTAATGCAAATGCCAAAATTCAACTTCAAATTTTATCTATAGAACTGATTCGAGCTTTTAAAATGGTTTAGGAAACTGCTAGAAAAGCTAAACCTCCAAACACTAAAACCAAGGCATATATTCCGACAACAATAATTGCTAAGATGCCAATAAATTTATAGTGCGCCTTAAGGTTTTTAAACGCCTCTCCCATCTGAATTGCATCTCCTTCATGAATCGCTGTTTTTGCTTTAGATGAAAAATTAAAAAGATAGTAAATCGGAAAGAAATAAAGCAAAGCCATTAAAAGGTAAATTATAGTGAACATAATTCCAAAACCCGGCACGCCTTGTTGTTCGGCAATAACACCGCCGGCAAACAGAGCTACAACAACAATTAATCCTAAACCAACGAATCCTAATATTGATAAAAATTTTGCCCAAGAGCTGATTTCTTTGATGTAGGATAATATCTCAGCTTGAAAAGTCATTTGACCATTATTAGCTGTTTCGAAACTTTTTTCGATAATACTTTCTTGTGCTTCCATAATATTTTTTTCCACCAAAGATAAAAAACTTCCAAGTTTTTTAAAACTCGGAAGCTTCTCTGATACTTTAAACAGTTATTTATAGTTTGATATATGGTTAAAATGCCCGGATGGCACGTACCAAGCATGCGTTGTTCTTAGCAATGGGGAACTGATTTCCAAGGTTGAAATTCTGTATCCAGGCGCTGCTGCTACTACTGGACGACTCGGTAGAACTCCAATAGATGTCACTAGAAATACCGCCAACCGTAGTTTTTTGCAGGTATAAAAGATTAAGCTCGTATTTTGAAGGCAAGTACCAGTCGCCATAAGTTATCCCACTTACAGTAACAGAATAATCGGCACAAATTTTTGCTGCAAAATTTCCCATTTGGTTATCTGCCATTTGTGTAGCTATTATCATAGTAGTATTCATTGCTCCTGCATACAATCCGTCACCAGTTGTACCAGTATATCTTAATGTTTGGTTGTACCACGGTATTCCTGGGCTTTGGTCAGCAGTAGCTACTATTAATCCGTGTTGTCCTGTAGCATCTAACCAAAAAATAATGCCACCTTGGTAGCTATCGCCTATGGCTAATGTACTACCGCCATCTATTGCACTTATGGTATTACCAACTATGGTAATGTTAGTGCCCGCTACCAATTGGTTTTGTTTATTGTTCCAGTTGGTAGTGTCTGTTGCTGTAATACCACTAGCTATCGATGAACTATAAACAGGATCAGATTCAGAAGATAAAAATCCGCTTACATCGGGTATATCCGCACGAATTTGAGCGGCAGTATCTTGTATTGCTTGTTGGTTTGTTGCAATACCACTAATATCCTGGTCGCCTGTGTTTACGCCTGAAAGATTACCCAAGTTAGTAATGTCGGTTGCTGTAATATTAGCGGCCTCACTAATTGTAAATGTAGGGTCAATTTCAGAAGATAAAAATCCGCTTACATCGGGTATATCCGCACGAATTTGAGCGGCTGTATCTTGTATTGCTTGTTGGTTTGTTGCAATACCGCTTATATCCTGGTCGCCTGTGTTTACGCCTGAAAGATTACCTAAATTTGTAATATCGGTTGCTGTAATATTAGCGGCCTCACTACTTGTAAATGTTGGATCGATTTCAGTAATTCCACCTGTAACAGTTTCAGCAGTTTTTGCATGCAAAGCATAAGGAACACTTAATAACTGGCTTGTACCTGTAATACTGTAACTTGTGCCTCCTGAAAGGTCGGTTTCGGTTTTAATGAAATAAGTATCGCTTCCCCAATCAATAGTAGTAAAATCGCCACTTTCAACGGTTCCTGTACCTATTTCAATACTTACCAAACCGTTGGCGTTGGTGGTTGGGGTTTGAGTCTCCACATAAACTGCTGTACCACTTGCAGAACCTTGCAAAATACTGATTTGCATGCCAATCTGTGTGTTGATTACTAAGGCATCACTACTGTTGCGGATTACTGCCTGATAGCTCATTTTTTCGGGGCTCTGTGCCCAAAGTGTTGCAGTTATTAATACTGCTACCAAAATTGTAAATATTTGTTTCATAGTTTTTTTTAGTTTTTGATTATTTTAAATGTTTTAACGTCTCTGTTTCTTTGAATTACTTTTACAAAATATGTTGCAGGGACAAGATTGTTCATAACAATACTTGTTTGGTTGCCTTTGATTTTTTCGCTTTGCAAAAGTTTACCGCTTATATCGTACAATTGGTAAGATAAATTTGAAATTTCAAACTCGTTTACTTCTAATGTAAGATAATCGGTTGTTGGGTTGGGATAAGCCGTAACCGATAGGTTTATGCCTTTGGCTTCTTCTATTTCTGTTACCACCGAAATTTCAAAAGGTTGTTGTACGCCTTCGGCTACAGAACCTGATGTACCGGTGTTGGTGGTGTAAACAACCTGTCCTACGGAATAGCTCGCCGAGCCTCCACTGCCTGTAGCTACACCGCCTGAAGCGTTAATACTTGTTTGTGCTTTTAGTCCTGTAAGTCCGAGTCCTAACAAGAGAATAGCACTTAATATTAATCGTTTTTGTCGCATTTTTACCTCCTATTATTTATTGGTTCTTATTCGTTTTAATATATTTTATTCTGTTGTCAAATTTTTCACTGAATGCTAACTATAGTATAACCATTACCCGCATCATCAACAGCTATTGTTGTTCCTCAATCTTCCGATGTATAACTCATGGTACACATCCCTACTCCCGAAATAGAAGTTATGCTGGATATTTGCCAATAATAGGTTGCGAAAGTGGATGTAAATGTTATAATTAACATTAAAATCAAGAGGTAGATTTTTTTCATTTTTTTAAATTTTAAGTTTTCTAAACTCTAATTTAATAGGCTAAGAAATTAAAAAAAAATCTATGTTGAGTTTGAATTGTTTTTTGTTGAGTTTGGAAAATTAATGGCTAATAGCTTAGCATTTGATTAACATCTTCTTTGTAATTTTTGGAAATAGGAATTTTTTCTGAGCCAATAAATATAGTATTATTATCGATTTTGTCGATATGTAATTTATTCACTATGTAGGAACGGTGTACTCTTATAAAGTCATGTTCGGGTAATTCTTCTTGTATTTTTGAAAGTTGTTCTCTCAAGAGTATCATTCTTGATTTCAGGTGTATTTCTATATACACATTGTCGGATTTAATCCATTTTATATCTGCAAAACGAACTTTTTCTTGTTTGTGTGTCTGAGTAATAATAAGGTAATCGGCTAAAGATTTTTCAATAAGAAAATTTATTGTTTTTTCAACTTCTTCTCTGCTAAAAGGTTTTACAATGTATGCAAAGGGTTGTTGTAATATGGCTTCTTGCAATGTAGTTTTGTCAGAAAAAGAGGTGATATAAACATAAGGTATTTTGTTTTTGTTTAAATACTTGGCAATTTCAATTCCAACGTCTTTTCCTTGCATTCTTATATCAACTAAGGCAAAATTTGGGAGATGCTCGTCGATAGACTTAATTGCCGATTCGTAATTAGAAGCTATACAACACACAAAATGATTAAGCCCTTTTACTATGGTTTTAAGATACTCGGAGATTAATACGTCATCTTCAACTATAAGAAATTTAGACTGGCTCATATTTAAAATTTATTTCGGTTATTGCACCACTATTATTACTAAGATATAAATTTCCGTTCAATTGTCTTTCGCAAAACGATTTAATAAGAATACTTCCCAAAGTATTGGTATCTTCTATTTTAAACGATTGTGGATAACCTAGCCCATTGTCGCTATATTTAAATGTTATATTATTTGAATTTATATCTAAAATAAGATGAATAGTAATAATTTTTTCTGAATTATTATTTGGCCAAGCATATTTAATTGAATTTGTAATAAGTTCGTTAGTAATAAAACCTAAGGCTTGTGCCTTTTCAATTTCAAGTTTAAAATCTTCGGGTATAGAAATATCGGCAATAATGGTTTCGCTTTTTATTAAATTGCTTACAATTATCCCTATATATTTTCCGGCATCAACGTTTTGATATTGCTCATCTTTATACATGGTTTGGTGTGCCATAGATAAAGCGTTTATTCTGTTGTTAGCTTCTTTTAAAATGTCTTTAGATTTTAAACTGTTTGGATTTTGTTGCTGTAATTCCAAAATACTTGAAACCATTTGCATATTATTTTTAACCCTGTGATTTACTTCTTTTAATAAAAGTTCTTTTTCTGCTAATTGCTTAGAAACTTCTAGCTTCTCGTCGTTTAATTGATGTGTTTTTTCATCAACAATTTTTTCTAATTTAATTTGTGCTTTTTCACTTTTGCGAATACGATACTTTATGTACAAAAACACCAAAGTGCCGGCAAATAAAATTAGGATAAAAACAAACCAAGTGTTTTGGTAAAAATAGGGTTCAACTTCGAATTTAAAAGTGTAAATTTTACTGTTTGCTCCATCGGAAATTACTTGTACGTCTAATGTATAATTTCCATAGGTTAGTGCAGAAAAACTAATTTGGTTGGTATTTAATTTTTGCCATTTACTCTCATCTTTTTGTTTATAAAGCCTATATCGCAAATTAGACTTTTTACCCCAATTTATTATATTAAATAAAAATTCAATATTCTGATCTTGTCGAGCATTTAGTTTTGTGCCGTTTGTTGGTTCGGTATCTAGTTTTATTTTATCTATTAAAAGTATTGGTTTGGTATTGTTTAAATTTTCTAACAACGAATCGTAATAATATATTTTATTGTCGGAGCAAACATAAATTTTATCATCTATTTTTTTTACTAAGGAAATGCTATTTAAAGCTAATCCACTCGACTGATCAAATAATTTATAGGAAAACAAAGAATCTTCGAAAACAATATCATATAATCCTTTTGAAGTAGCAACAAGAAAACGATTGTCTTCGAGCATTTCTACTGAATTTATATTGGTTTGTTCGAACAATTTGCTCTTAAAATATTTTTTTTGTTTGAGTTTATTTAAAACGCGTACATCTGAATCGCTAAACACCCATAAAAGTCCTTTATTGTCTTCAAAAATTGTTTTAATATTTACATTAAAATGGAGTTTAGTATAAAATTGGTCGTTAATTACAAATAAATTACTATCGTTTAAAAAGTATATAAAGCCGGTTTGTAAGCCTTTAATAATATCTTTAAATACATAATTATTAAACAAGGTATTTTCAAAACAATAAATGGAATCGTTTTTTAAGTACCTGATTTTGTTTATTCTATTTCTATACCAAATTCTATTTTTGTTATCTAATTGAAGATTAAAGGCTGAGTTTGCGTAATATGTTTCATCGGTGTTGTAGTAGTACATACTATCATTTTTTAAATGAATTAGCCCAAAATTGTAATTACTAAGCCAAGCTTCTCTATTAGCTACAATAACCCCATCTGTCATGAATTTACTGGTTGGTATGTTTTTCGAACCCTCATTTATTACGCTGTATGTTTTTCCATATTCTGTAATTCGCAACTTGTCTCCCGTATAAAAATACCAAATAGCATCGCCATTTTTGGAAATGTTTTTAATACTTGCATAGCCTTCGTTTTGGGGCGAATATATAAGAATATTATTATCTATTCTGGAAAAGCCTCCATAAGGATCGGGAACCCAAATATTAGAAAATTGATCGATATGAAAACTAATAGGGTATCGGTTGGATAATCCTTCTTCAACACCAAAAGGAATTACCCTATGGTCTTTAGTTATTAAGCGAATTCCATTACCATATGATGAAAACCAAAGTCCTCTATGGTCGCTCATTATTTTATATACCGATCGTTGGTCTGATAAAGCATCGACAATAAACAAAGAATCGTTTTTAATTTTTTGAATTCCACCTATAAAAGTGCCAATCCACAATTCATCATTATATTGGTAAAAGTATCGAGGCGAATAGGTCTCGTAATCTAAATGAAACTGAAACAAAGAGTCGTTTCTTATATATGCTATCCCATCAGATAAAGCCCACCAATTTGTACCTTTATTATCGATAAATGTATGAAATGATTCTTTAATAAATTTTTTGTCATAATAATAGTAAACCTTATCGTTTTCAATTTTACAGATTCCTTTAGATCGAGTTGACAACCAAATATTAGCAAATTTATCTTCGGTAATATTCCATGTATAATCTTTTTCAATATTTTTAGGAATGTAAATACTATTGTCTTTAATATATGCAACACCTTTTTCGGATGCTATCCAAATTCTAAATTTAGAATCGGCAAAAAGAGTAATCCCTTTACTTAAATCAAAATTAGCATTGGTTTTATAAATTTTAAAAACATTTCCAGTATATACTGCTAATCCAATATCCGACAAAAAATACATTATGCCGTTGGGACCCTCTGTTATGTCAAAAATTTGATTTGTAAACAACCCGTGTGCAATGTCGAAATACTTAATATTAAGTGTCGAAATGTCTTTAAATAGTAAATTTTGTTCCACTTTAATTTCTTGAGCAATTTCTAAAGGAAATTTTTCATAGACCACCGCATCGCTAATTTTTGCTTTAATTTTAGTTCTAAAAATAGCTTTATTGTTAAGGTAAGTTTCAGAGGTGTAATATGCAGATGGGTTAAGGTCGGTTTGGTTCCAAATTGCTTTTTGGTTTGTTATTTTAGAGGGTATGTGTTTGGGTACAGGAATTGTTTTCCAATTAATATCTTGCGAAAATAACTGAAGGTTTATAATAAATATAATCCCTAATATTGTTCTTTTTAATAACACAAAAGCTAAATTGCTAAAATAAATGCAGTATTAGAAAAATAAAACAAACAATGTTGTGAATATCTAATTTTTTGTTGAGTTTTAACCCTAAACGATATTTACATCTTCACTTAAACAAATTCACATGATGGACTAAGAAGCTGATTTTATCCATTTTTTTATCCTACATTTTTAACTAACTTTGAAACAACACATTCATGTTTTAATTAAAAAGTTGTCTTATGCTAAACCTTGCACTATTTGGCCCTCCGGGGGCAGGAAAAGGTACTCAATCGACCTATTTAATAGAAAAATACGGATTATCGTACATCTCAACCGGAGAAATTTTAAGACAGGAAATTAAACAACAATCCGACTTAGGTCTTCAAGCCAAATCGGTCATCGAAAGTGGAGGTTTAGTTTCGGACGAGATTATTGTTCAGATAATAGAGAAATTTATAGTAGAACACAAAGATTCTAAAGGATTTTTATTCGATGGTTTTCCACGCACATATATACAAGCTTATATTTTAGAAGGCTTGCTAATGAAGTTGCATACACAACTCATGTCTTTAATCAACATCGATATTACCGATAAAGAAGCCATTCAACGCTTGATAAAAAGAGGGGAAGACTCGAATCGTGCCGACGATAATTTAGAGGTCATCCAGAATAGACTTAAAGCCTATCACCAAAAAACCTTACCTGTTCTCGAATTTTATAAGCAGAAAGGGAATTTGGTCGAAATAAATGGAATGGGCAGTATTCCAGAAATCCAAAAGCGCATTTCTAAAAGTGTAGAAACCACACTTAGTAAGCAGTGGCTCAACATTGTGCTCTTTGGCGCGCCCGGTTCCGGCAGAGCTACATTTGGTAGGCAATTGGCCAAACAATTCAATTTAGAATATATTTCTACCGGCGACATTCTTCAAGAAGAAATCGATCGAAAAGGAGACTTTGGACAAATTATCCAAGATTTCATGAACAAAGGCAGTCACGTTCCCGACGAGATAGTGGTTCGTTTATTAGAAAAGCGAATAGCTGAAAAACCCAAAACCCAGGGCTTTGTTTTTAAAGGATTCCCTAGAACTATTATACAAGCTTATATTCTCGATGGCTTACTTCGCAAACATCATACTTCGATAAATACAGTAATTAATTTTGAAGTACCTACGCTCGACTTGATCTCTCGCCTCGAAGAAAGAGGAAAGACTGCTCATGCCATGCCTTACGATAAAAGCATAGAGAGCATCGTTCATCGACTTAGAGAACACGAAAAAAAGACCATTCAAGTCTTGGACTTTTACAAAAAGCAAAAACGAGTTATCGACCTAGATGGTACCCAAGATAAAGAAAAAACTTATGGACAATTGGTTAATATTGTTCAAGAACAATTAAAGCAATTCCGCGATTGATGAATATTAACTCAAATTAAAATTATAAAAAAGAGGCTACTAAAATAAGCAAGCCATTACAAATCTAAAATTTATTATTTTTTTGAAAAACAGAAGGCGTAACACCTGTGTATTTCTTGAAAGCGGTGATAAAAGAGGCTCGGTTATTAAAGCCTACAATGCTTGCAATGCCTTCCAGAGAATAGTTGTTGTAGTCTTGGGTTATTAGCATCTTTCTGGCTTCTTTTATTCTATATTCGTTAATAAAACTATTAAAGTTTGTGGCGTAATGCTCGTTAATGACTTGAGATAAATAGGTTTTGTTTGTACCTAACTGATTTGCTAGAATATCGATGGTTAAATTGGGCTTTAAAAAATATTTCTCTTCAATTAAAAGATTAGCTAGCTCATTGATAAGCTTATCTTTTTGTTCTACATTTAAAGTAGAATCTTTATATTTTTCATTAGCCTTTTGTTTGAGCAGTTGCTCAAATAAAAGATCTTCTTTAGCCGTTTTTATATTATCTGCAATTCTTCTTTTTAAATCTCTCTGTTTAGATAAATAAAGATAAAATATTAGAGATAACAAGATAAATACAGCAATTAAAATTATGCTAAGAATAATATTTTGGTGTTCTGCTTTTTCGATAATTAATCTTTGATTTTTATTGGTTAGTTCTAAAAGCTCGAGCTTTTCTTGTTTTCTTTTACTCTCGTGCTTCTCTATTATTTCGTTTATTTGCTTATTCGTTTCTATAGAAAACATTGAATCTTTTAATGCTAATAATGCTTTATAACTCTCTACAGAAAGGTTGTAAGCTTTGCGCTGATTGTAAATATTAACAAGTATTTCGTATGCTTCTATTTGAAAATTGATAGCCCTAATCTGCGTAGCAATCTGTAAACCTGCTTTGGCATTCTTGAGCGCAATCTCATTTTGCTGCTGTTTGAATTGAAGAATACTTAAGTTTAAAAGTAAACTAGCTTCTCCCTTTTTGTAGCCTAAACTTCTAAAAATGTCTAATGATTTCTGATAGTATTCTTTGACTTTATTTGTATTACTGCCATTATCAATTATACTTGCAACATTCATGAGTGCTGTCCCTAAAACATATCGATTATTGGTTTTTTCGCTATTTTCAATAGCTTTTTTGAAATAATTTAAGGCATGAATACTGTCGTTGGTAGCAGCATATATTAATGCAATGTTATTGTATACTTCTGCTAAAGAATACTCGTCTTTAATTTCGGCATAGATAGATTCTGTTTCTTCAAAGATTTGGAGTGCTTTTTTGTACTCTTTTTGTTCCCAATAAATAACACCAATGTTGAAATAAGTAAGAGCCTCACTTTTTGTATTATGGTTTTTTTTATAGATTTCAAGATTCTTATTAAAAAAATCGATGGCTTTGATATAATCGCCTTTATCTTTGTATATTAACGCAATATTGTTTGTGACTTTAGGGGTATAAATACTATCATTAATGATGCTAAATTGTTGATATGAATAATTGTAATTTTCTAAGGCTTTATCAAAATCCCCATAATAAGAATATGTTGCCCCTATATTTAAATAACACTTTGCAGATATTAAATGATCTTTTGTTTTTAAACTATAAATGAGTGCTTTTTTGTAAATATCTACACTTTTTTGGTAATCTTCATAATAATCTAACAAACGACCTTTTTCAAAATAAATTTGTTTAAGTAAAGTGTCATTCGAAATTTCAATGGATATTTCTTCAGCTCGTTTAAAAAAATCTAGAGCCTTTTGCTTATCTTCTTTTTTTACTTGTATTGCCAGTTGCAAATACGAATTTGCTTTTTTAATGCTCGCTTCAGAATTATTGCTGTTTCCTAACAATGATAATGTTATAATCAAAAAAGTGATTATTGCGATATTTTTTATCATAATGATATTTGGTGTCTGTGTACGTCACAAAAATAGATAAAAAATAAGGGCTGCCCAATATTGTATAGACAGCCCATTGTTTAAAAATGAATAATAGGTTTATTGTTTTACGAATTTCAATATGTTAAAGCTATCACTAGTTTCAATTTTTAAGAAATACACTCCTTTTTCTAGGTTTTCAATGTTAATATTGATATTGGAATCGCTCACATTGAGTTGTTTGTAAATTTTACCTGATATAGAGACTACCTGTATAGTTTTGATGATAGTATTTTCTGAAACAATATTGATATAATCATTAGCGGGATTAGGGAAAACGTGCATCGAATAAGCCAAACCATTTTCGGCTATTCCTGCACAAATATCAACAATTACATTTATTGTATCTGAATTGGTGCAAGCATTAGCATCTGTAACTTCAACAGAATAAATACCTGTTTCTGTAACGATTAATGTCGCGCCAAATGAATTGTCGTTCCATAAATAATTATCGAAAGTGCCTGCGTCGAGAAGTAAGCTAGCACCTGAGCAAATCGTAGTGTCATTACCTAAATTCACAACAGGAAGACTATTTATCGAAATATTGATAGTGTCTGAATTTGAACAAGCATTTTCATCAGTTACTTCTACAAAGTATGTACCTGCTGTACTTACAATTAATGTTGAGTTAGACGACATATTGTTCCAGAGATAATGATCGAAAGTGCCGGCTTCCAATAATAAGATTGCGTTTTCGCAAATGGCGGTATCAGAACCTAAATTTACGATTGGTAAACTATTAACAATGACCTCTATAGTATCGCTGACACTTGGGCATGCGCCACTACTAACTTCTACAGCATACGTACCTTCTGTATTTACGTTTATAGATTGACTAGATTCTCCATTCGACCATGTGTAAGTATCAAAACCTGAGCCTGCATTTAAATTAGCAACATCGCCTTGGCACATAACAATATCATCTCCTAAGTTAATGCTGATATTTGCATCGAATGAAACTGTAATTTCATCGGAGGCACTACATCCATTTGTAGTAACGGTAACATAATAGCTTGCAGCAGATGTTACATCTATGGTCTGAGTGTCTTCTCCATCGCCCCATTCGTACGAATCGGCACCACTACCAGCATCTAAGGTTACAGTAGAGCCGGTACAACTTGTAAAGTCTTCGCCTAAATCTACTGTTGGAATAGGATAAAAGGTAACAAAAATGATATCGGTATTTTCGCATCCATTAGCATCTGTAACTGTTACAATATAGTCTCCAGAGCTTGTAGGAGAAATAGTTTGTGTATCTTCTCCATCGAACCACTCATAGCTTTCGAAGCCACTACCAGCGTCTAAAGTAACTGTTTCGCCTTCACAAGATTCAACATCGTCGCCCAAATTTACTGTTGGTAAAGTGTTGAATGTAACAGTTATATTATCTGAATTTTCACAACCGTTAGCGTCTATTATAGTTACGTAATAAGTTCCTGTGGAAGTAGGAGAAATAGTTTGGCTTGTTTCTGTGGTGCTCCATTCGTAAGACTCTGCAGAACCCGCATTTAAAGTAACTGCTTGACCGTCACAAGTTTCTATATTATTACCCAGTTCGATATTAGGTAATGGATTAAATGTAACAAGAATATCATCAGAATTTTCACAACCATTAGCATCTGAAATGGTTACTGAGTAAGTGCCAGAACTTGTTGGAGATATTGTTTGACTTGTTTCTGTTGTACTCCACTCGTAAGACACAGCTGTTCCTGCATCTAAACTAACGCTTTCTCCTTCGCATACCTCAACGTTGCTTCCAAGATTAATGCTTGGAGAGGTAAAAGAAACAAAAGAAGTATCAGAAATAGGCGCACAAGCACCATTGCTTACAGACACAATATAGTTGGCACTTTCTGTAACGGTAATTGTTTGAGTTGTTTCACCGTTACTCCATAAATAAGAGCTAAATCCAGCGCCTGCATCCAATGTAATGCTAGTACCTTCACATGCGGTATAATCTCCACCTAAATCTGGTGCTGTTGCTGCATTAAAAGTTACTTGAATATCATCAGAAGAATTAGGACAAGAAGAATGCGAAACGGTAACTGAATATGTTCCGTTGGCAGTTACATCAATTGTTTGCGATGTTTCACCTGTGCTCCATGAATAAGAGTCGAAACCTTCTCCTGCATCGAGAGTTGTGGTTGTGGCATAACATTCTACAATATCTTCACCTAAATATACACTGTTTACATCGATTTTTACAGTATCAGTAACCGAACAGTAACCGTCATCCATAGTATAATAATACTCGGTTGTGTAGTTTGGACTTACGCTAATCGCTGTTGTTGTTTCGTTGGTACCTGAGGGGTTTGAAGTCCACAAGGAAGTGAAATTACTTGTAGTTTTACAAGTAACCCAAAGATGTAGAAGTGTTAAGCCTCCATTATAGCTCGAGTAATCAGCATCTTCAAAATTTATAACGACTTCACCATCCGAGGTAATTGCAGAAACACCTTCGAAAGTATAGCAATAATAATCTGGAGCATCTCCTTGTTCAATTATTTTTTCTTCCGATGTAAAAGTTATGCCATCTATTTCGAGAGTAGAAGTAGAGCCAACAGTTCCTAAAAGATTTAGCTTGACTATATCTGTATTAGCTTCAACATTAACCGTTATTTGTAATGAGCCAACGCTTTCGTACATGCCCCCGACCTTTACTGCTGTGTCGCCCATATAGTTTGTGTAAGAGCTCTGGGCATAATAGTAGCCTGCATCACCACTGGTTGTGTAATCGTGGCTCACAACATCTTCGTAAAAATCAAATTCATCGGTATTGATATAAAAAGTATCAACTTCTAAATCGACTGTAGTCCCAGCACAAATTTCAGAATCATCTGAAATTGAAAAACTTGATCCAAATTGTGTGTGAACATAAACCGTGTCTTTTGCAATACAGCCATTGGCTTTCTCAATAGATACAGTTACGTAACCTGGTTTATCAACAGTAAATGATGTAACATCACTACCTGAAGTATATGGATAATTTTTTGCTCTCCATTCATAATTAACATGTCCTGATTCTACATTATAGGTAATACTATTACCATAGCATATTACTGTATCAGGACCTAAATTTGGTTTAGTATTAATGTAATTATTAATTAGAATTTCATCTGTTACAGTATTACAACCAGGGTAGCTCACACTTACGGTATAAGTACCGCCTGTACTTATTGTAATTCGATTGGTGGTATCGCCAGTACTCCAAAGGTAATTGCCTTCTAGATTACCATATAAGTAATTAATCTCATTGTCGCAAAAGGTAGTATCATCGCCATAGCTAACAAAACCTCCACCAAGGTCAGCACCAATAAATACAGGTGGTGTTTCGGTAACATAGCTTACAACTTCTATTTCGCTAGTATCAGCACAATACCCATCGTCGTTATAAGCGAAACGAACAGCATAATAACGTCCAGTATCTGAAACAGTAACCCATTCGTTAGGAGAATATCCTGCTATATCTCCTGTACTTTCATTAACAAGCCAGAAATCGTACCATTTAACCGTGAAATCTACCGTTCCGCCTTCGCATATTTCTAATGATGTTCTGTATTGTAATGTGTCCATAGCAGAACCAGGTACAGCCCATACTTGAAAATGAGCAGGAGATACAACCATAGGACAAGCGTATTGATCTTGTGCTTCTAAAGTAGCTTCCCAATTGTAGCACGCAGTGAAATTGGCGGTAATCGATGTGTTCGTATAGCTACTAACGTTTGATACAGATGCAGAACATCCTGTGTGATCGAACCCCCAGTATATAGAACATTCTCCCACAGTATCAGCCTCTAAACTAACCTCTTGCCCACTACATGCCGCACCTGTTATTAATGATATTTCGGCACTTGCTTGTGGAATACAATAACAATATCCGCTACTAATAAAAATATCGTAATTAACACCTTGAATAACTCCCGAAGTATATCCGTTATTATAAGCAAAACTACTTGTTCCATCTGTAACATCATATTTTCTACCTGAGCAAAAAATATACGAATCTATTAGGGCATAAGGATGGTTTTGGTTTGTTATATGAATATTATCATCTGATTCCCACAGTTGATTTCCGGATGTATCATATTTTACAAGAGTTTTTGTAGTTGAATTACGTTGAATGTAAATGCTTCCCGATAGGTTTGCAATCTGGTCATAAAAATAATCATACGATTCGATAGTATAAGTGTTATTCCAAGAAACTAATCCTGTGTTTGAGTATTTTATAAAGAAAGGTCTATCGTAATATTCATCTTCGCCAACAGCATAAACAGCAAAATTAACCCCAAAACCAAAAGCAATTATATCGTAAACTTTACAATTAGTTACCGATTTTTCCCAAGTCAAAGAACCTGCACTTGATATTTTTAAAACTAATGAATTTGGGGTTGATGTAGTATTAGATGTTGAAGTTTCGCCTCCAACAAACACATCGCCTGTACTACGCACAAAAATGGCATTTCCTCTATCATAATTATCATTATCATATGTATAGGCCCATTCAGTAGAACCTGTATCTGAATACTTAGATACAAATAAATTTGTGTTTGTTGCTGAGGTTTTATAGAAGCCTGTTACGTGCATATAACTTCCGTTAAGAAAAAAGTCGCTGGCTTCGGAGCCGGCAATGCCTCCGTAATTAGCTTCCCAATTAAAATTTCCATCGGTGTCGTATTGTAAAACAGTTGCTTTTGATGTTGTACCGCCAACGTCGGAATTACCAACAATGTAGATGTTGTCAGACGCATCAATGTCTATGCCTATTGCAAAGTCATCACCTCCATCGTCAAATGTATCGGACCAAAGAATAGCTCCAGTATGGTCGTATTTTACCAGAAGAATATCAGAGTTGCTCCCATTATCTCGGTTTAAAACTCTGTAATAGTCTCCATTAGAATCCTTTTCAATATCGATTCCTGTACCTTCGCTTACTTCATCATACCACTTTTCGTTATATTCATTTGCAAACAATCCAAATGATATGAATGTGAGTAATACTAATAAATTACGTTTATTCA
This sequence comes from Bacteroidales bacterium, assembly GCA_016936665.1. Lineage (GTDB taxonomy): Bacteria > Bacteroidota > Bacteroidia > Bacteroidales > JAFGXI01 > JAFGXI01. The sequence continues at coordinate 91,860 of JAFGXI010000024.1, read as the reverse complement.
TTTTTAAAAAATTTAGTTATAAAATAATTCGAGTTGTATTCATACTTATTGAAATATTGGGGGATTTGTTTTTTATTACATCAAAAGTATTTTATGGTATTCGTAAAAAAAAAAAAGGGTTGTAAAGATTCATGTATTTATACATTATGCATAATAGCAAAACTCTGTTAAGCAAGTAGTTAAATGATTATTTGTTAAATGCAAAAGAGATTCGTATATTGATTATTCATTAAGTAAACCGGAGTACTCAAAAAGTAAATTTGAATGTAAAATAAGGGCTTTTAACAGTGGGAATTTTAATCGTTAAAATTTATTGATAGAAAAAAATATTATTATTTTTAGATTAAATTATTGTATTATTCTCAATTGATAGTTGATCAAATAAAATATTATACATTACTCTCCTCCATATATATACCCGTTTTATGGGCTATTATTAGTGGGGTTAAATTACTGTTTGATAAAAAGCAGTTTTTTTTATTTGCATTATTTGTCAATATTGCTTTCGTATATTTTATGACATTTAAAAGATATTACGAGCAATTTGATGTTTATTCAACCTTATTTCCCATTCAAGCTTTTGCTGTTTTAGCATCGTTTCCTCTATTTTACCTTTATATTCTGAATGTTACTTCGGCTAAAGATTTACTTTTAAGAAATGTAGCTCCTCATTTTGCTTTGCCAATAATCTGGGGGATAAGTCTGTTTATTTTAATGTACAACTCTATGAATAGTCATGAACGTTTTTTATTTATTAGCGAACATGTATATACAGAAAGTATTGATATTTTAAAATTTAAAATTGGTTATTTTTTATATAGAGGCGGTAAATATGTTTATATTTTTCAGTCAGCAGTTTATCTGTATTTAATTATTAAACTTTATAAAGAAAATAATATTAAAACGAACGAAATTTTTTCTAATAGCGAAGGTGTTAACTTGGCGTGGTTAAGATATATTGGTCTTGCATTTATTTTTGTTTTTATCTTCAATCTAATAATGCATGGCTTAAAATTAAACTATATAAGTACTCACCATTATCTTGTAATTGTATCATATATTGTTTTTAGTTCTTTTTTTATGCTTTTAGGTTTGCTATCAATAAAGCAAAAGAATATATACAACCAAATTGCAATTAATTACGAAGATAAGAAAGAAGAACAAAATGGGAAAGAATTAAACATTCATTTGATTAATAAATACTTAAACGATCAAAAGCCCTACTTAAACCCTGAGTACAATATTTATAATATGTGTTCAGAATTCAATATTAATAGAACTTATATTTCTAATATCATCAATAGAGATTATGGTATTAATTTTAAAACATTAATTAACTCCCATAGAATAGATGATGCTAAACAGATGATTGCTTTAATACATCGTCAAAAAAAGTCAATTGTTTTAAATAAAATTGCAAAGGATGTAGGTTTTAATTCTTATGCAACTTTTTTAAGAGTATTTAAACAAATTGAAGGGGTTTCTCCATCGGAATATATCGATAATTTGTAATCTCATTTTTTCTCAAAACAGTATTTTAGATTCTTTTTTAATTTTCATAGTTTCACAATTTAAATAGCTTTGTCAATATTGTAAAAGGCAAACAATGGATTTGAATTTCAAAGAAGAACTCAAATTTGAAAAAGCATTTACTTTCGATCTCAATGGTACCCAAGATAAAGAAAAAACTTATGGACAATTGGCTAATATTGTTCAAGAACAATTAAAGCAATTCCGCGATTAATGAATTATAAGATCAAATCGGAAATTGCCTATTTATAAAATTTATTTCTAGTTTTATTATTAAACATAAATTACATTGTCGATCTATAGAGCCAAATCATCTATATTAACAATGTTTTTATCAGCAAACGATTTCGATTGCTTCAATCTATCAGATTAAAAAAAAATAACCCATTAAATTCCCCCTGCCAACTCACTCAACAGAATAGTCCTTGATTTCGGGAAGAAAAATCAAGTCTTAATATCTCCGGTATGACGCAACGAGCTTATTGCGATCATCATTCAAATCAATCCTAAAAACAAAGTAATGCATTAAAAATAGAAAAAATAACAAAATGAATGTTTAGTAAGAAAATTGTATTTTTGCAGTATGGAAGCAGAACAAAAAGAGCTCGTTACATTCGACAATTTTAAAATCAATAAATCATTGCGTAAAGCCATCGAAGAAATTGGTTTTATTTACCCAACGCCTATTCAGAAGCAATCGTTTCCGGTTATAATGTCTGGGAAAAACATTGTTGGTATTGCTCAAACAGGAACAGGAAAAACCTTAGCGTATCTTCTTCCTATTTTACAAATGCATCAATTCAACAAAGAAAAAGATCCAAAGGTTTTAATTTTGGTTCCCACTCGCGAGTTGGTTCAGCAAGTTGTAGAAGAAATTGAGCAACTAAGCGCTTTCTTTACCCTAAAAACCATTGGAATATACGGAGGCGTAAACATTAACACTCAAAAAGAAATTGTATTTCAAGGATGCGATGTGTTAGTTGCCACTCCCGGACGTTTATTGGACATTAATTTGACCGGTGTATTAAAATTATCGAAGATAAAAAAGTTAGTCATCGACGAGGTCGACGAAATGATGAACCTCGGATTCAGGCCACAGCTCACTAGTATTTTAGAGCGTTTACCTAATAAACGCCAAAACATGATGTTTTCGGCTACGATGTTACCGGAAATAGAAACCATCATTCACGATTTCTTCAATCTGCACGAAAAAATTGAAATCGCACCACATGGAACGCCTCTTGAGCAAATAGAGCAACAAAAATATTTTGTTCCTAACTTTTACACCAAAGTAAATCTTCTTAAATGGATGCTAAGCGAACGTGAAGATTTTTCGAAGGTGCTTATTTTTGTCGAAAGCAAAAAGCTAGCAGACAGGCTGTTCGATGCATTAGACGGAGAAAACAATTCAACTATTGGTGTAATTCATGCCAATAAATCTCAAAACTACCGTTTTAGAATGGTTGAAGCCTTCGAAAATGAAGACATCAAAATATTAATTGCAACCGACCTGCTGGCTCGTGGTTTAGATATCGACAATGTAAGTCATGTTATTAATTTCGACCTTCCGCAAACGCCTGTTCATTATATCCACAGAATAGGAAGAACCGGCAGATACGACAAAAATGGAGAGGCCATTTCTTTTGTTAATGAAGCCGAAAAAGTCTTACTAGAAGACATAGAGAATTTAATGCAAATGGAAATTCCCACTTTTGAATTGCCCGAAACCGTAGAAATTTCCGATATCATCAGCGACGACGAAAAAGAAAGCGTTCATCAAAAACAAATTGTAAAAGTTGCTTCTATCAAAGATACCGGAGGTGCTTTTCACGAGAAAAGTGAGAAGAAACAAAAAATCAATTCCGGTAGTCCTGCTTTTAAACGAAAAAAACACAAAAAACCCATCAAAAGAAGTGGTCGAAAAAAATAAGATCGTAATTCTTTCAATCTTCATTTTGTTAAATACTTCTACTTTTTGTTAATAAACAAGAAGATGTAAACCAACGAAGGCAAGCAAAGTTTTTTACTTTTGGAGGTTATAAACCTTAATAAAAACAGAATGAATTTTGTAATATCCAGCAACGAATTATTATACAGCTTACAAACTGTAAGTAAGGTAATTAAGTCGAAAAATACACAACCCATTTTAGATAATTTTTTATTCAAATTGGAAGATGGTGTTCTCACTATCACAGCCAGTGATTTAGAAAGTACATTAAGCACCAAACATAATTTAGACAACAGCAACGATAACGGAACGATCGCCATTGATGCTAAAAGATTGATGGACATCGTAAAAGAATTTCCTGAACAACCCATTACAATGAACATCAACAACGACAATAAAAATGTCGATATCATTACAAGTAATGGTAAGTTTAGTGTTGTGGGCGTCGATGCAGAGGATTTTCCTACGCCTCAAAAAATTAAAGACGACGAAAGAAAAGCATTTGTATTCAGCTCAGATGTCATTTTAGAAGGCATTAACAAGACCATTTTTGCTGTAGCCGACGATGAGTTAAGACCTGTGATGAATGGTATTTACATTCAAGCAAACTCAGAAAACATTCGTTTTGTAGCAACCGATTCTCATAAGCTGGTAAGATACACCCGAACAGATATAGAAATTGAAGCTGAAGGTGATTTTATTTTACCTCATAAACCAGCCAATGTTTTAAGAAATATTTTGCCTAAAGAGAGAGGCAATGTTTCGTTAGAAATCGATCAAAAGAACGCCATCTTCACAACCGAAAAGTATATCTTAGTGTGTCGTCTAATCGAAGGCGCATACCCCAATTATGCAGCGGTTATTCCGGCGCAAAATCCAATTAGTGTTACTGTAGATCGATTAGACTTTTACAATTCTTTAAAACGTGTATCGGCTTGTTCGAGCCAATCGAGCAACTTAGTAAGGTTAGATTTTATGCCTAACTCTACCAAAGTTTCTGCACAAGATATTGACTTCTCGATTGCTGGTCACGAAACAATTAACAGCACGCTTGAGGGTAACGAGATTACGATTGGTTTTAAATCGACATTCTTGATTGAAATCGTGAATAATTTAACCACACCAGAAATTGTTGTTGAATTATCCGACCCTGCAAGAGCTGGCATTATTATGCCTAAATCTCCGGAAAATGAAGCCGAAGACACTTTGATGCTTTTAATGCCAATGATGATCAATCATTAAAAAATAACATCGTTTATTTGTTTAAAGACTGCCCCAAAAGCAGTCTTTTTTTTATAAGCCAAATCCAAATACCGTTACATCATCAATTTGTTCGTTCTGGCCTTTCCACTGGTTAAATTCTTGCAACAACACTTCAGACTGACTGGAGACATCGTACTTCGAAACCTCTAAAAGAAGATTAAATAAACCGATGCTTTTCAACTTTTTATTATTTTCTCCTCCAAACTGATCTTTAAAACCATCGGATGCCAAATAAAACAAATCGCCTGCACTTGTACTTATGGTATGATTGGCGAAACGATAATTACTCTCGGTTACTCGCCCAACAGCTGTTCTATCCGATTTATGAGTAATTAAAACCGATTCACTTATTTGAAATAAATTGATATTTGCACCGGCATACTGTAACTCTTTTGTTATATTATCGAATCGAACCACAGCGATGTCTACGCCATCGTACATTTTTTGTTGATTACCTTCTTCTTTTAATAAATCGTTGAATTTATTATTCAAGTATTCCAAAATTTGGTCTGGTTTATATCTTTTTTTATTCAAAATAATATGGTTTAACGATGTAATCGCAATCATGCTAATCATCGCCCCCGGAACTCCATGACCGGTGCAATCGCCCAAAATAGCAAACGAATAATCTTTAGTGCGAGTTTTAATCTCCTTAACCCAAACAAAGTCGCCACTAACAGCATCTCTGGGCTCATAAATTAAAAAGCTTTCCGGAAATATTTTATGAATATGCTTTAAATCGGGTAATAAAGCTTGTTGAATTTTTGAGGCATATGCCAAACTTTCTTGTATGGTTTGGTTACGCTCTTGCAACTTAGCACTCTGTTTTTCAATTTTTTGAGTACGTTTTTCTAACTGATCGTCGAAGTTATTGATTAAAAGGACAATCTCGCTTTTTAAAAGATGAAAATTATATATTAAATCAGTTACCTCGTCGTTCTTCAACTTTAGCTTTAAAGGACTAGATTCTCTGTAACCACTGGCAACAAACTGTTTCAGAGAAAGATGTAAGGCATGGAGATTTTTAGAAAGTCTTATCGCTAAAAATAAGTTCAACCCAAAGCTAATTAAAATAAAAGTTACAGAAAAGCTGATCAGCCTTATTTGTTTGATTTTGTCGAAACGGTATTCGTGAGCATCAATAATTCGATTCGCTTTCTCTATTTGTCGAATCAAACCTAAATCTATCGATAATAATTTATTGTACAGGGAGTTATCGTCTATATAAATTATACTATCTAATGCAATAACTTGATTGAAGTAATATTGATAATTACTCAGCATTTGTACTGTATTATTTTCACAGTGCGCTTCGATTTGGTGTTCAACCTCATGGTTTAATAGATCGACATATTTTTTTTGCTTTCTAATTAAATAATCTTTTTCGTGCCTTCTCAGAGTTAATAAATCTTTTGATGTCAATAGATTTCGATGTTCTATTCGATGAATAACATTTCGCATTTTACCTACCGTTCCAAAATCTTGAAATCCTCGTTCTAACTGTAAAACCTTAAGCGAATCGAACACCGAAAGTTGCAAACTGATCGACTTAAAAAAACCGTTTGTGTTTAATTCTTCTACAATACTTTGATACTCATTGGCTTTAAATGATTGTTTTAAACGAAAAAGTTTCTGCTTATTCTTTTCAATCTCTCTTACATACTGGCTTATTCCGAATCGGTAAAATTTTGGATTAATCGTTTCGTTAACTAAAAAGGTATTAATTAATGCCGTATTATTTCTCGACAAAGCGCTTAAATTCAGTATCTGATTTTTCAAATGCAAAAATGCATTATACCTATTATTGTTGTATACAATAGTGGTAATTAATATAGCATATAGGGCAATTAAAAAGGTGTTGGCAACAATAATATTATTCCTAATGGAATATGGCCGCAGTTTCATTCTGCAAAAGTATTACTACCTGCTAAAACTGCTGTTAATATTAAGTTAACAGAGTATGAAGAAATAAAAAAGGGTGAACAAATATTCACCCTTTAAATATGGTTATAATACTTCGATTAATTTTCTGGCACTAGTGCAATGCGAACAAAATTATCGTCGTTGATATACTTTTTAGCAATCGCTTTTATATCCTCAGCCGTTAACGATTCGATTACTTTTTGAACTTCGTTGAAATTCGAAGTAGGCTCTTGATCGAAGTAATACGACTTCATACTGTTTAGCCAATATTTGTTTTCGCGTAAATTGGTTTCTTGTTCTTTTAGCAATTGTTGTTTTGCTTTGTTTAAATTAACTTCGGAAGGACCATTTTCCATCATTGCTTTGAATATTGCTAAACTACCATTGGTTGCTGTTTCGATTTTATCGGGCGAACAAGGGAAGTAAATAGTCATACTTGCTGTTGCTGTTGGAACTTTTTCGTAATTAGGATAAGCTCCTATCGAATAAACTAAACTGTTTTTCTCTCTGATTTCGTCAATCAATTCGATAGACAAAATTTTACCTAAAGCTTTCAATCCAACTCTATCTTTTAAATCGTATGCAAAATCGTGGTTGATTTGAATAAAGACAATACTTTTTGGTTCTGTTCCTTTTTTCGCTTGAACATCTACTTTTCCTTTTGGATAAGTAATGCCTAAATCTTTGTATTGTTCGTTATTATTAACAGCAGAAAGGCTTCCTAGGTATTTTTCGATTAAAGGCTTAGCCGTTTTCTGATCTATATTTCCTACAAAGAAGAATGTGAAGCTACCTGGGTCGTTGAAACGCTCTCTGTAAATTTTGTGAACACGTTTGTAATCGGCTTCACTCAAGAGTTCTGCAGACATTGGTCTTGCTCTTTTGCTATGCGACGATAGAACAGAAGCGATAGAATCTCTAAAGGCATTTTCCGGACTAACACTCTGGTTTTCGTACATCGATTTCATTCTTTCGATATATGATTTGTAAGCAGTTTCGTCGTATCTTGGTTTGCTAAAATACAAATTGATTAACTGTAACATCATTTCAAAATCTTGTACCGACGAACTTCCATTAAAACCTTCGGATAATTCGCCAATATAAGGACTTACAGAAACCGTTTTGTCTGATAACAATTTTTCTAATTCAACTTTATCGAAACCATTTAAACCCGACTCTAAAATAATATCGGCAGCAATCTTAGAAGACACGTCATCATCTTGTCCATACAAAGAGTATCCTCCATAACTGTAGGCTGTCATATTGATTTCATCATCTTTAAAATCGGTAGTCTTCAATACCACTTTTACGCCATTAGATAAAGTCCATTCTGTGGCATCGAAATCTTTCAATTTTGCTTTTTTATCAACTTTACCAACCGATTCAATTAATTTATCTTCGAACAATGGTCTTGTAGAAACTTTATCGACATAAGGTTCTAATTTTTGGTTTTTAACTTCGTTAATTAAGTTTGCTAACTCTTCTTTAGTTGGCATTGTAACGCCTTCTTTGTCGATACCAACCGCTAAAACCACCATATTTTCGTCGGTTATCCATTCTTTAGAAAGTGCGTTAACTTCGTCTAATGTAATTTGATTAACGAACTCTTGATAGTACTTATATTCGTTCTCAATTCCAGGGAAAGGTACTTCGCTTAAAAAGTTTGCTTTATATTCGTTAACAAGATCTTGAGATTTTTGTTTATTTCTATCGTTATATAGTTTTTCAATTTTCTTAAGTAAAGATTTTTTCTCTCGCTCCAACTCTGTTGCAGTAAATCCATGTTGTTTTACTCTGAAATTTTCTTCTAAGATTGAACGTGTTCCTTGTATGATGCCATTTTCTTTAGTTGCAGCAATAGAAACGTAAACATCTTTAGGTCCAATAAACTCGCCATATCCGGCATAGCCATAAACAAAAGGAGGATTTTCCGATAAGGTTAACTCCTGCAAACGTTTGTTAATCATTTCGTTATACAAATCTTGAGCAATCGAACGTCTATAATCTCCAACATTTTTCATGTTGAATTTATCGTGCTTTATAAAAATCTGAATAGCTGTAGATGGATTTTCTTTATCACTCATTACAGCTATAATAGGTTCTTTATTATCTGGAATATCAACCTGAACATATTCTCTTGGGTTTTCAACGGCAGGAATTTTACCAAATAAGTCTTTAATTTTTTGCTCAACAACAGCAATATCAAAATCGCCAACTACAATAACAGCCTGTCTGTTTGGAGTGTACCAATCTTTATAGAATCTTCTTAACACGTCATACTCACAGCTATCTACCACAGACATTAACCCGATTGGTAAACGCTCTGCGTATTTCGAGTCTTTAAAAATTGCACCTAACAATTCGTCTTGCATTCTCGATTGAGCACCTTGATGCATACGCCATTCTTCGTGAATTACTCCACGTTCGGCATCGATTTCTTCGCCATCTAAACTTGCTAGATAAGCCCAGTCGTGTAACACAAGTAAACCTTTATCTAAAAAGTCTGCACTATCTAATGGAACAGTAATTCCATAAACGGTTTCGTCGAAACTGGTGTATGCATTAACTTCAGCACCGAATTTCATACCGGTTCTCTCGAGAAAATCTACAAGTTCGTGTTTAGGAAAATTTTTAGTTCCATTGAAAGACATGTGTTCGCAGAAATGCGCTAATCCTCTTTGGTCTTCGTCTTCGAAAACAGAACCTGCTTTGGTAATAATGGTCAATTCGGCTCTATTTTTAGGTGTTTCGTTATGACGAATATAATAAGTCATACCATTTTCTAATTTGCCGTAAACCACATTTGGGTCATTAGGAACAGCTTGGTTTAAATCGGTTTGTGCAAACATCGTTGAAAAACTTATGAATGCTAAAACCAATAATAATTGAAATTTTTTCATGAGAATATTACTTTGATTTTTAATTGTTTATTGTTTAGAAAATTGAGACGAGCGCTCAGTAAAATAGTTACATTATCTGTTAAATTTTAAAGCTTGCCCACGAAACTGTTCGTTTATTTTACCATTATCAAAAACTAAGTTGCCATTTACATAAGTGGCTATTACTTGATGTGAGAAGATTTGCCCTTCGAGAGGAGACCATCCGCAATGGTAAAGAATGTTCTCTTTTGAAATAGTCCATTTGGCTTTTGGATTGATAACCACAAGATCGGCATAATAACCTTCTCTAATGTAACCTCGTTTTTCAATTTGAAATAAATCAGCCGGAGCATGACACATTTTCTCTACCACCTTTTCTTTAGTTATTTTGCCATCTTTTGCAAGTTCCAACATCGTTATTAAAGAATGTTGAACCATTGGCCCACCCGAAGGTGCTTTAAAATAAGTATTACTTTTCTCGGTTATAGTGTGAGGGGCATGGTCGGTTGCAATAACAGCAATTTTGTTGGTTGATACAGCTTCTAGTAAAGCATCTCTATCTTCTATCCTTTTAACAGCCGGATTCCATTTTATAAGAGTTCCTTTAGTTTCGTAATCCTCTTCCGAAAACCATAAATGATGGACGCATACTTCGGCTGTAATTTTCTTCTGACCGATAGGTAAATCTTCGAAAAGTGAGAGTTCTTTGGCCGTTGACAAGTGCAAAACATGCAGTCTTGTACCATATTTTTTTGCTAAATTAACCGCATAAGATGAAGATAAATAACATGCTTCTTCGCTTCGAATTTTGGGGTGCAACTTAATAGGCACTTCCTCACCATATTTATTTCTATAGTATTCTGAGTTTGCATTAATTGTTGCTTCATCTTCGCAATGGGTTGCAACAAGCATAGGTGCTTTGCTAAAAATAGCTTCCAAAACCTCGGGGTTATTGACTAGCATATTCCCTGTAGAAGAACCCATAAAAACTTTAATGCCACATGTTGTTTTAGGATCAGTTTTTAATAATTCGTCGATGTTGTCGTTGGTTGCTCCAAAATAAAATGAGTAGTTGGCAACACTGTCTTTAGCGCCTATTTCGAATTTCTTTTTTAATTCTTCTTGTGTTGTTGTTTGAGGGTTAACATTGGGCATATCCATAAACGAAGTTACGCCACCGGCAACGGCAGCACGAGACTCACTAGCTATGTTACCCTTGTGCGTTAAACCCGGCTCTCTAAAATGAACTTGATCGTCGATTATTCCCGGCATGAGCCATCGACCCTCAATATCAATTTTTTCGATATTTTCTGTTGGCAAATCTGCATCTTTTGGGTACACTGCTTCAATGAAGCATCCATTTATCAATACAGAACCTTCAAAAGTTTTACCTTCATTTATAATTGTTGCATTGGTTATTAAGGTTTTCATTTTATTTAATTTTTTGATATAAATTAAAGTAATTTAAATCTTTACTAATATGTTTATACTGTTGGTCAGGATTTGTTTCGTTTTTCAGAGTTAAAAAAAATCATTTTCATTATTTGCATCTAGCGAAACACGTTTTAATCTATAAAAATAGGCGTGCGCAGCCCAATTACTGGATAAGCTTTTACTAACTCCAATAGTTTTCTGATTATCTAAAAAATTAATAATCTTATAAATATCTGTTAACATTTCTTTGTCTTTTCCAATTTTATTAGTTTGATAGTTTGAAAAGATCAATGCTCCTATAAATAGAATTATTGCCACTGATGTAATAATTTTTTTATTACTTCCTAGCTTTTCAAAAAATGGGCTAATAGATGGTGTAATTATCAGAGCAATTGCTATTGCAACAATTGGATATACTGTTAAAATATAAAACCCACTTTGTTTCATACTAATCATTATTGGTAGTATTCCTGAAAAAGACAATGCCAAAAGTATAAATACCCATTTTTTGGAAATATTTTTTATGTTTTTTCTATTAAAAATCAGGACTAAAACAAGAATTATAAGCATCGGGATAAGCTCACTAAAGAACCTTTTAACAATAAAAAATCTTGTATCAACAGTGACAACATTCTCTAATGAGCCTACAACTTGTTTATTAATATACCTCTGAAAACTTTCATATGCTTCGGGTATAAATAAAAATAACAAAGCAAAACTTAACACAAGAAAACTCAATAGTAAAAATGTATCTCGAAATATAAAACGCTTTACTAATGTTTTGTCATTAAATAATCCAAACCAGAAAAAAAACGAAAGCAAGTACAAAGATGTTGGACCCTTTGTAAGAAAAGCCAACATTAAAGTAAAAGAGGCTATACAAATACTAATTATACTCTTTTTCAAAGGCTGTTCAACGCTTTTTACCATCATTAACAAAGAGAAGTTAGTAAAAACCATCATAGTATTCTCTAGCATATTATTTTTTGTTGCCCACATCACTACAGGCACTGTAAGAAATAAGAAAATTGGTATAAAACCTAAGTTATGATATTTTTTTATAGCAATTTTAGTCCATATAAGTTGAAGTATAAGTGATGAAGTAATTATTGTGAAAAACGAAAAAATACGTTCTACTATAATGCTTTCTCCTAAGACCTTATAAAAAAGACTTAACAAATACATTCCCAAAGGTGGATGCTCATTAAACTGAGGAAATAGTGTACTTGAATAATGTAAATCCCAGATGCTTCCATTTTTTTCAGAAATATTTAAAGCGACATCAGCGTATGTTACACCGTCTAGAAACATTCCGTCGGACCATAAATCAGGAGATACAGCTATTAAAAACAATGATAATACTATCAAGAATAAAGGCCAAGACTTCATACTGCAAAATTAGGAATGTAATTAGTATTGAAGTTCCATAAAGTAGTGTATTTAATCGCACGAAATTGCGATAAATAGAAATTTGTTTGTTTTTGAATAACTATAGAATACTCTGAAATAATCTTATTTTTATAGCTTGTAGAGTAGCTATTTTTTTTAAAAAAATTAATAATTGGTATAGCAATAGCATTTAATTTTAGTTCATCTTTTATTAAATAAATTGACGAAGATTTTACTACTAAATCATAAAAATATGCCTCTCCAAATGTAATAAAAACGGCATCCATTTAATTTTTATACGATTTAAACAAGGACTTAACTTTCATTTTAATCACACCCAAAACAGCCTCAGAGAAGATTCCTCCAGACATTTTGGACGATCCTAATTTTCTATCTGTAAATACAATTGGAATTTCTTCTATTTTGAAACCGAACTTCCAAGTCGTAAATTTCATTTCTATTTGGAAAGCATAACCTACCATCCTAACAGCATCTAAATCTATTGTTTGAAGTACTTTCTTTGTATAGCAAGCAAAGCCGGCTGTGGTGTCTCTTATCGGCATGCCCGTAATAAGTCGAACATATGCTGAAGCGTAATAAGACATTAAAACCCTTCCCATTGGCCAGTTTACAACATTTACACCAGATTTGTACCTAGAACCAATAGCCATATCTGCACCTTCTTTTGAACAAGCTTGATATAAATCGTTCAATTTTTCGGGAGGATGAGAAAAGTCGGCATCCATTTCAAAAATGTATTCGTAGTGTTTTTGCAAAGCCCATTTGAAACCGGCAATATAAGCCGTTCCTAAACCCAATTTACCTTTTCTTTCTAAAATGTGTAATTCATCTTTAAATTCTTCTTGCAAACGTTTTACAATCTGTGCCGTTCCATCAGGAGAATTATCTTCTACAATTAAAATATGAAATGGCCTTTCGAAAGAAAACACCGTGCGAATAATGTTTTCAATATTCTCTTTTTCGTTATAAGTGGGTATTATTACTACGCTGTCAGTCATTAAAATACATTTATATCGCGAAGATAATTAAAACAAATCATAAAAGTATTTAATAGCTCCAATTGATTATAACTATTTAAACTAAGTATTTAAAATCTGAGAATTTTAAAACAAACTTTTTAGCTTTGTCTCAGATAAATATTAAAATATGGAAACAAATAAGCTTGAAGAAAAGCTTAATCATATCAATATAAAAGGAGATATCTTCACCGATCTTCAGCACTTGGTAATTTATGCTACAGACGCTTCGGCATACAGAGAAATGCCTCAAGCAGTAATGTACCCAAAAGATAAAGAAGATTTAAAAGCAATAATTCTGTGGGCCAACTCAACAAAAACAGCATTGATTCCAAGGGCAGCCGGCACTTCTCTGGCTGGTCAAGTGGTTGGCAGTGGTGTAATTGTCGACATGTCGAAATACTTTACAAGAATTATAGAAATTAATGAAGAAAAAGGTTATGCTATTATAGAACCCGGAGTTGTTAGAGATGAACTAAACTTATTTTTAAAAGATAAAGGTTTATTTTTCTCTCCGGAAACCTCCACATCTAACCGTTGCAATATTGGGGGCATGGTTGGTAATAATTCATGTGGTGCCCATTCGTTAGTTTATGGTAGCACCAGAGAACACACTTTAGAGGTAAAGGGGTTTCTATCCGATGCTTCCGAAGTTCATTTCAAACCTATATTCTTAGAAGATTTTAAAAAGAAAACCAAAGGTATTCGATTAGAAAATAAAATATATCAGCATATCGATAACTTATTGTCCGACAAAGACAACCAGCAAGAAATACGATCGCAATTTCCGGACATCAGAAACAAAAGAAGAAACACCGGTTATGCTATCGATTTATTGTTAGAATCGGAGCCTTTTGAAGATACTCCAATTCCTTTCAATTTTTCAAAATTAATTGCAGGCTCAGAAGGCACACTAGTATTTATAACTGAACTGAAAGTACGATTAACTCATTTTCCGCCTCCTGTAAAAGGCTTAGTTTGTGTTCACTTAAATAGTGTTTCCGAAGCTATTCGTGCCAATTTAATTGCGCTTCAATTTAATCCTTGTGCCATTGAGCTCATGGATAAAGTCATCATGGACTTATCTAAAGAAAACATCACACAGCAAAAAAACAGATTCTTTATTCAAGGCGATCCCGGGGCTATGCTGATGGTGGAATTCGACAAAAATTCGCGAGAAGAAATTGAAGAAGTTGCCAAGAACATGGAAAATGCCATGCGAGAAGCTTATTTAGGATATCACTTTCCGTTAATTACAGGCAAAGATATTTCGAAAGTCTGGGAGGTTAGAAAAGCAGGCTTAGGACTTCTTTCGAATATGAAAGGCGATGCAAAACCTGTTCCTGTAATTGAAGACACGGCAATATTACCTGAGCACCTCGAAGACTACATTAACGATTTTGAAGCACTTCTCGAAAAACACAAGCTCTCTTGTGTTTACTACGCCCACATTGCTACAGGAGAGATTCACCTGCGACCTGTTTTAAACTTAAAACTAAAAAAAGACCAAGAGCTTTTCAGAACGATTGCTTTGGATGTTGCAAAATTGGTTAAAAAATATAATGGCTCGCTAAGTGGAGAGCATGGCGACGGACGATTGAGAGGTGAGTTTATACCTTTAATGATGGGCGATCGTGTATACCAAATGTTTAAAGACATTAAGCAGACTTGGGATCCAAATGGAATTTTCAATCCTGGCAAGATTGTTAACACACCTCCTATGAACGCATTTTTAAGGTATGAACCAGACCAACCAAAAAAAACGTTCGAAACGATTTTTGATTTTTCTAAAGATGGAGGTTGGCTCGAAGCTGCTGAAAAATGTAACGGTTCCGGCGACTGCAGAAAATCGCACCTCATGGGAGGCACTATGTGCCCATCGTACCAAGCCAGCAAAAACGAGAGCCAGACAACAAGAGCTAGAGCCAATACTTTACGCGAGTTTTTAACACGTTCAAAAAAAGCGCAAGCCTTCGACCACCAAGAAATTTACGATGTAATGGACTTGTGCTTATCTTGTAAAGCCTGTAAATCGGAATGCCCTTCAAATGTTGATGTAACCAAACTAAAAGCAGAGTTTCTACAACATTATTACGATATACATGGCGTTCCACTACGTTCGAAACTGATTGCAAATATTGCGAAAATAAATGCTTTTGGTATGCGTTTTAAAAGTCTTACCAACTTCTTTTTGTCTTTTCCATTATCGCGCATCATCATTCAGAAAAGCATAGGTTTTTCTACTCATAGAACAATGCCATTACTTGCTAAGCAAAGTTTAGAAAAATACATTTTTAAATTGCAACAAAACGAAGGTCGCTTAGGCACTGTTTATTTATTCAATGATGAGTTCACTAATTTTAACGATTCGGACATTGGAATTACTGCTATTCGCTTACTGAATAGATTGGGTTATAAGGTTATTGTTCCTCAACACGTCGAAAGTGGTCGTACATATTTATCGAAAGGATTATTAAGAAAAGCCCAATCATTAGCTATTCGCAACGTAGAATTACTAAAAGATAAAATAAACGAACAAACGCCACTTTTAGGCATCGAACCTTCTGCCATATTAAGTTTTAGAGATGAATATCCTGAATTAGTTGGGGGAAATATTAAACAAGCAGCACAACAATTAGCAACGAACGCTTTATTGATTGACGAATTTTTGGCTCAAGAAATTAAAAAGGGAAATATTAAACAGGAACAATTCACAGAAGCCGCTTTGAGCATCAAATTACATGGACATTGCCAGCAAAAAGCCGTTGCATCGACCGAAGCAACTAAACAAATATTATCCTTTCCCTTAAACTATCAAGTCGAAGAAATACCTTCGGGTTGTTGTGGTATGGCTGGTTCGTTCGGTTACGAAAAAGAACATTACGAACTCTCGATGAAAATTGGAGAATTGATTCTTTTCCCATCTATTCGTAAAACAGACTTAAAAACAGTTATTGCAGCGAATGGCACGAGTTGCCGTCATCAAATTAAAGACGGAACTAAAAGAGAAGCCTTGCACCCAATTAGCATTTTGTATCAAGCACTTAAATAAATATCTAATGAAATCATTCTTTTTAATCCTCAGCCTTATACTCTCAGTTAAAACATTTGCTCAATTAGATCTTTCGTTCGATAAGCAAGAAGCTAAAAATTTGGTGGCCATATGCAATTACTGGCTGAATGGTAAAATTGAAGGCGTTGATTCGACTTATATCGACGATGATTATAAGTTGCTATACGAATCGAAATTATATAAAATGGATAACCGTTGGCAATTATGGGAAAAAGGAGAAGATGCTGTAGTAATTAATTTACGCGGAACAACCCGAAATGCCATTAGTTGGATGGAGAACTTTTATGCCGTAATGATTCCTGCTGAAGGTCAACTGGTTTTACCCGACAGTCAAGTTGTAGATTACAAATTTGCAAAAGACCCTCGCGCATCTGTTCATATTGGATGGACTATGGGTTTAAGTTTTATGATGGCCGATATTCTTGAAAAAGTAAAAGAAGTCAACAACAGAGGAGTTTACAATATATACATTACCGGGCATAGCCAAGGAGGAGCATTGGCTCACTTACTTAGAGCTGCTTTCGAATATTTACCCGACGACAAACTATCGAAAAAAAATCATTTTAAAGTATATGCTTTTGCGCCACCTAAGCCCGGAAATCGTTTTTTCGCATTCGATTATGCTTCTTACACGAGCTTAAAAAATCCATCGTACAGTTTGATTAACACCGACGATTGGGTGCCACAAGTCCCTTTATCGGTTCAATCGCCCAATAATATGACAGCAATAAGTCCTTTTGCTTCGATCGAAAGTAACGATTTTAAAATTCCTCTTTTTAAAAGAATGGTTGTAAACAGCATTTATAAGCGTATGAAGAAACCGATTAAAAAATCGCAAAAAAAATTCAGATCTATTCTTGGGAAGAAAATGGAAAAACAAATCAAGAAAAAAGTTGGTCCATTTACAACACCAAAATATCGAAAAGACTTTTCTTATTTCCCTGTCGGGATTCAACTCATTCTACAACCTATAGAAAGCAGTACAGACAATATTAACTTAAAGCTATTTTGGCAACATTTACCGGCACACTATTACCAATTAATAGAACAGCAATATTAAAAAAAGCAGCCCAAAGAGCTGCTTTTTTCGTACTAACCTAAATATGCTTTTAACGATTTATTTTTACTGGTTTGCTTTAATCTACGTAAGGCTTTCTCTTTTATTTGACGAACACGCTCACGAGTTAAATCTAGTTCTATTCCTATCTCTTCAAGCGTATGCTGGTGATATCCATTAAGCCCATAATACCTCTTAATAATTTCGCCTTCTCTTTGGCTTATTGTAGACAAGACGCGCTCAATCTCAATTTTAAGCGATTCATCGGCTAAAGCATTGTCGGGCTTTGGCAAGTCCGATGATTGTAATACATCATACATCGAACTTTCGTCTTCGCTATTGCCAATAGGCGCATCCATTGAAAGATGTCGAGTTGTATTATTTAATGCATCTTTTACATCTTGCGGACTAATTTCTAGGGCAGCAGCAATTTCTTGAACGCTCGGAACTCTTTGCAATTTCTGTTCTAACTCGGAAAAAGTTTTATTTATCTTATTAATAGATCCGATTTTATTAAGCGGTAATCTAACAATACGAGCTTGCTCGGCTAAAGCTGATAAAATTGATTGTCTAATCCACCAAACAGCGTAAGAAATAAATTTAAAGCCCCTTGTTTCATCAAACCTCTCAGCAGCTTTTATAAGACCTACATTTCCTTCATTTATTAAATCCGGCAGGGTTAATCCTTGATTTTGATATTGCTTGGCTACAGAAACTACAAACCTCAAATTGGCCTTTACCAATCGTTCTAAGGCAACACCATCGCCTTCTTTTATTTTTCTGGCTAAATCGACTTCTTCTTCTGCTGTAATCAACTCTACTTTAGCAATTTCATGTAGATACTTGTCCAAAGATGCGGTATCTCTGTTAGTTACCTGTTTTGTGATTTTAAGTTGTCTCATGAAATACGGTTTAAAATATTGATTTACAATTCATTATCCTTTTTACTCCAAATTTTGTGCAAATGTTTCAATCTAGACGCTTCAATTAAAAAAAAGGTTGCTGTACAACATGTAAAAGAACTTAACTTGTTATTCTTATAATTCCCTGCGCTCTAGCCATAGAGGGCTAAAAATTATTTTCAGGAAAGATGATAAATTTATATATTTAGAATCTTAAATAAACCTACAATGAACATAGAATATAACAAAAACGAAGACAACATGAAACTCATGGTATCCGAATTGAGACAACGAATGGATATCATTAAACTTGGCGGAGGCAAAAAGAAGATTGAAAAACTACACAGCCAAGGGAAACTATCTGCAAGAGAACGCATTAATTATTTATTAGACGACCCAAAAGATTTTATTGAAATTGGAGGTTTTGTTGGCGATGGAATGTACCCGGAGTATGGTGGTTGCCCATCGGGAGGCGTTGTTGTAGGCACCGGTCATGTAAGTGGACGCTTATGTGTTATTGTAGCCAACGATGCCACCGTAAAAGCAGGAGCATGGTTTCCTATTACCGGAAAGAAAAATCTAAGAGCACAAGAAATTGCCATGGAAAACCGCATTCCTATCATTTATTTGGTAGATAGTGCCGGTATCTTTCTGCCTTTACAAGATGAAATTTTTGCCGACAAAGAACACTTCGGTAGAATTTTCAGAAATAATGCAAAAATGTCGGCTATGGGCATCACCCAAATTTCTGCAGTAATGGGCTCGTGTGTGGCTGGTGGCGCTTATCTGCCTATCATGTCGGATGAAGCTTTAATTGTAAATAAAACCGGAACGATTTTCTTAGCAGGATCATACTTGGTAAAATCGGCCATTGGGGAAAACATCGATAACGAAACATTGGGTGGAGCCACGACCCATTCCGAAGTTTCCGGTGTTATCGACTACAAAGTGGATTCGGACGAAGAAGCATTGGATACTATTAAGAACCTGCTCGATAAAATTGGCAAAGCGGAACAAGCTTGTTTCAACAGAAAAGAGGCTTTCCCTCCTAAAATGAATGAGAAAGAAATATACGGCATAATACCTGCTACACGCGATAAACAATACGATATGCACGAAATTATTTATCGACTTGTAGATAACTCTGAATTCGATGAATATAAAAAAGACTTTGGTAAAACTATCGTGTGTGGTTACGCTCGTATTGATGGCTGGTCGGTAGGGATTGTAGCTAACCAACGTAAGGTTGTAAAATCCGGACGAAAAGAGATGCAATTTGGTGGGGTTATTTACACCGATTCTGCCGATAAAGCCAGTCATTTTATAATGAATTGCAATCAAAAGAAAATTCCATTAATCTTTATGCACGATGTCACCGGATTTATGGTAGGGTCTAAATCGGAAAACGAAGGCATTATAAAAGATGGAGCTAAAATGGTTAATGCAATGGCTAACTCTGTTGTTCCAAAATTTTCTATTGTTGTCGGAAATTCTTATGGGGCGGGGAACTATGCCATGTGTGGAAAAGCTTACGATCCTCGTTTAATGATTGCTTGGCCAACAGCACAAATTGCTGTAATGAGTGGTGCAGCCGCAGCAAAAACATTATTACAAATTCAGGTAGCAACTTTAAAAGCGAAAGGCGAAACCATCTCAATAGATGATGAAGAAAAATTATTAACAGAAATTACAGATCGATATACTAAACAAACGTCTCCTTATCATGCCGCAGCGCATTTAAGAGTCGATATGATAATTGACCCCTTAGAAACCCGAAGGGTGATTTCTATGGGTATAGAAGCGGCTAATCACAACCCTATAAAAGAACCATATATTACAGGGGTTATTCGCGCTTAAGAAGATTCTTTTAGACATAAAAAACCTCCAATGATTATTAAAAGCACTGGAGGTTTTTTTATTAGATACTTTGTTACGCAACAACAATTAAAAAATAATTCTTTTTGCCTTTTTGCACTAGAATATATTTATCATTAATCAAGTTTTTAGCATCGATTATAGTCTCTTGATTATTGCTTTTTTCTTTATTTATGCTTAAGCCATTATCCTTCATTAAGCGCCGCAATTCCCCTTTCGAAGCAAACACTTGTGTTTCTTCTGCCAGTAGATCCACAATATTGACTCCTTTTTGAATAAGATCTGCTGACACATTAAAAGTTGGCACCCCATCGAAAACTGCTAAGAACGTTTTTTCGTCTAATTTAGATAACGAATCAGCTGTGGCTTTACCAAATAAAATATTAGATGCTTCTACAGCCATTTCATAATCTTCGGCAGAATGAACCATGGTGGTTACTTCCTTAGCTAAAACTTGTTGCAATTCTCTTAGATGAGGTTCTACTCGATGTTTATTTACTAATTCTTTTACTGTTGCCTCGTCTAATAAAGTAAAAATCTTAATGTATTTTTCGGCATCTTCATCCGATACATTGAGCCAAAACTGATAAAATTCGTATGGTGTAGTTTTTTCAGGATCGAGCCAAACATTACCAGTCTCTGTTTTACCAAACTTTTTACCATCCGATTTTGTGATAAGCGGGCAAGTAACCGCAAAAGCATGTCCGCCTACTTTTCTTCTAATCAGTTCGGTACCTGTTGTAATATTTCCCCACTGATCGGCCCCACCCATTTGTAACTTGCAATTATGAGCATTATACAATTCTAAAAAATCGTTACCCTGAACCAACTGATAGGTAAATTCGGTAAACGACATTCCAGCTTTAGCTTCTGCACCCAAGCGTTTCTTGACTGATTCTTTAGACATCATATAATTCACAGTGATGTGCTTTCCGATATCGCGAATAAATTCCAGAAAGGAATAATTTTTCATCCAATCGTAATTATTTACTAGAACAGCATTGTTTTTTGAAGCTTCATTAAAGTCTAAAAATTTTGAAAGCTGTTTTTTAATCGCATTCTCATTGTGACGTAATGTTGCTTCGTCTAATAAATTTCGTTCTTCCGATTTTCCCGAGGGGTCGCCAATCATTCCCGTAGCGCCACCAACTAAAGCGATTGGTTTGTGTCCTGCCACTTGAAGATGCTTAAGCATCATAACAGACACTAAATGTCCAATATGTAGAGAATCGGCAGTAGGGTCGATACCGACATAACCTGCTACCATTTCTTTTTTAAGTATTTCGTCTAAACCATGCATCATATCGTGTACCATGCCACGCCATTCTAATTCTTTAATAAAATCCATCAATTAATAATTTTAAACTGATTATCCAATATTTTAGATTTATAACTGACAAAGAAAGTTATGTATTCTTCATTGTTTATTGAAGGTAAAAGGAACTGGTTCTACGGTAAATCCTTTTTTCCTAAGAAGCGCAATTACTCCTTTTTCGCCCGGTAAATGAGCCGCTCCAATAGCATTAAAGGTCGATTGTTTTTTGATGTATTTTGCAATATTTTTAGCCATTCCTTTGTTACGCTTTATCAGCATCGCTTCTTCAAATTCTTTTGGCAAACTGGTGTCGGCCATTAAAGTTTGTATGGATTCAAAATCACCAAGAAGATAGGCATCGATTAAAGCTTCGAACTGATTTTGGGCTTTCATGGTATCATTAACGTTAGCCATGAGCATATTAACTTGTTCCTCGACAGGAATTTCGTCGATTGCTCCTAACTGATCTGAAAGTTCTTCGATCCCTAATACCAATTTCCCTTGTTTTCTAGCCATATTTAAAAAATCGGCATCTAAAGCTAATGGTCTATCTTTAGGCATATCGACTTGCATAAGTTGTGAAGACAGGAAAAAGGGTTTCATCTTTTTTAACATCTCTAAGCCTGCGCCTATTTTTTCTTTGCAATAATCATCGAGCTTCTGGTATTCTTCGTCGCTTAAATAATCTTTTATAGAGCCCTCTTTCAAATATATGACTTCTTCTAAAGCCGATTTATCAATTTCGTCGATAACAACCTCCATTGCATAAGCATTACAGTTATTAAATGCATTTAAAACCGTATCGCCGTATAAAAACACTCTGTTATCTTGAATATGAATTGTACCATACAAATAAGAGTCTTCCTTTAAGCCATTGCCCGAAATTTTCCACAACAAGCTTTGCGAGAAAGCATTTCCTATAAGATTAATAATTAAAACTGACAATACAGATGTCCTCATTTTGATATAACTAGCTTATTTTTTTGCTTGTTGTTGTCTTTGCTTAGCCATTTCTTCTAATCTAGCTTGAAACCCTGATTTCTTTTTAGCCGGTTTCTTTTTAGCAGCTTCCAATTTTGCTAAAACTTTGTCTTCGTCCACAAATCGTTTAATAACGTACATCTGCGTAAATGTAATGATGTTAGCTACAAAGTAATAATAACTCAAACCGGAAGCATAACTATTCAAGAAAAACAAGAACATAATTGGCATCATGTACATCATGGTTTTCATACCCGGTATGCTTGTATTCTGAGGATTCATCGAATTCTGCATACGTGTATAAATAATTGTAGATGCGGTCATCAACAAAGTAAACAAACTCACATGGTCGCCATAAAAAGGTATATTAAAAGGTAAGTCTAAAATGGAGTCGTACGATGACAAATCGTCGGCCCATAAAAAACTTTGTTGACGTAATTGAATAGAAACAGGAAAGAACCTGAACATTGCAAATAATATTGGCATTTGCAAGACCATTGGTAAGCAACCTCCCATAGGATTAACACCAGCTTTGCGGTACAAGGCCATTGTAGCTTGTTGGCGTTCCATTGCTTTTTCTTTTGGAATTTTAGCATTAATCTCGTCAACCTGAGGTTTAAGCACCTTCATTTTAGCCGTCGACATGTAAGATTTGTACGTCAATGGGAATAAAAAGATTTTAATGATGATAGTCATTAAAAGGATAATTAGCCCAAAGCTTGATATGAAACTTTTAAGGGTATCGAAAATTGGTATAACCACAAAACGATTGATCCAACCAAATATTCCCCAACCTAAATCGACAATAACATCTAACTTTAAATTTTCACCTGCTTCAACCTCGCTATAGTCTCTGAGTGTAGTGTAGTCGTTAGGACCGAAATAAAATTGAAGTGGAATAATTTTATCACCTGTTTGAGGTAAATTTAAGCCTATTGAAGCATCGTATTTTTTTATATACCCGGGAATTGTTTCGTAAACAGGTTGGCTTTTGACTATGGCATTTGGAAAATAATCTTTAGCAATAAAAATAGATGAGAAAAACTGATCTTTAAAAGCGATCCACTTAACACGCGACTTTAGGTCTTCTTCGGCATCCGACATGTTAGATAAATAATCGGTTTCGTCTTGAAAATACTTATAATAAATTTGCGAATACTGGTTTTCATTTTTAGCCCCTTTCTCTTGTTGTGGGGCATAAATCATCCAGTCTAGCGTAATATAATTTCTATTTGAAGCCAACTCTTGGTCTAAGCCATTTACAACAATATCGAAATCTACCAGATAGCTGTTGGGTCTTAGTTTATACACATAATCGATATATTTTCCGTTGCCGGCATCCAATCGCATAGTTAATCGCTTCTCAGCTCCGCTGGCATCGACCGATGCAATTCCTTCTACATTATTGAAGAAAAACTGATCAGTGGCAATCATTTTATTATCGGCAAAGAAATTAAGAACAAATTTTGAAGAGTCTTTTTTAAACAGCACTACATCTTTTTGTCCGTACGATTTGTAGTTTTTAATTTGAACAGATTCGGGAGCACCTCCTTTCGAAGACACCACTAACTTGATTAAATCGTTTTCAATAGTATAGTTTTCTTCATTTCCTACGGAGGCAGCTGCAAACAAGCCAAACTTAGCAATACTTTCTGCATGAGCCAAGCTGTCGGAAACTAGTGTATCTTGAGTAGTTTCTGTTGTTAATATGGAATCTCTTTGATTTTGAAAACTAAGTTGTTGAGCGTCCACCATAGCAATCGAATCTTTTTCTGCTTGCGCTTTAGCTCTCATTGCGTCAATCTCTTCTTGTGTTGGCTGTGTATAAATAAAATAGCCAATAAACAAGGCTCCAATCAGCACTAATCCAATCAATGAATCTCTATTCATAAGTCACTTTTTAAAATTATTTTTTTAACGATGCATTAATAAATTCTACAAATATTGGGTGTGGGTTAAGCACAGTACTTTTATACTCGGGGTGAAATTGCACGCCAACAAACCATTTGTGAGAAGGTATTTCAACAATCTCAATTAATGACGTATTCGGATTAACACCAGTACCAATCATGCCTGCATTCTCGAAATCTTTCAAGAATTTGTTATTAAATTCATAACGATGTCGGTGTCGTTCTTTGATATCCAAAGATTTATATGCTTTTGATGCATTCGATCCTTCTCGCAATCGGCAAGGATAAGAGCCTAAACGCATGGTGCCTCCCATATCTAAAACATCTTTTTGCTCTTCCATTAAGTCGATAACCGGAAATGGCGTACGACGACTCATTTCTGTAGAGTGAGCTCCTTCTAAATTAAGAACATTACGAGCAAATTCAATCACAGCACATTGCATTCCTAGACATATTCCTAGAAATGGGATATTGTTTTCTCTAGCATATTTTACAGCGGTTAATTTGCCTTCGATGCCTCTGTGTCCAAAACCCGGAGCCACCAAAACACCATTCATATTTTTTAATTTCTCTTCGATGTTTTTATCGTTCAATGGCTCAGAATGAATCCAATGAATATTAACTTTAGCTTTATTGGCAACACCTGCGTGTAGTAACGATTCTGAAATTGACTTATAAGCATCGTGCAATTCGACATACTTTCCTACTAGAGCAATATTAACTTCGTATTTAGGATTCTTTAATGTCGATAAAAACTTTTTCCAAGCACTCAACTCAGGCTTATTTTTTAATGGCAAATTCAATTTCTCGAGAACTGTTTCGTCGAGTTTCTCTTCGCACATTTTGATTGGCACATCGTAAATTGTTGGGACATCGATCGATTCGATTACAGATGTTGGTTTAACATTACAAAAGAGAGCTACTTTCTTACGAATTTCATCGCTTAGCGGATGCTCCGTTCTCAGAACTAGTACATCGGGCTGAACCCCATTTTCTAGCATCATTTTTACAGAATGCTGTGTGGGTTTTGTTTTTAATTCGCCGGCAGCCGCTAAAAATGGAACTAATGTTAAATGAATTACCAAAGCATCTTGACCCAATTCCCATTTCAACTGACGCACGGTTTCTATGTATGGTAGAGACTCAATATCGCCAATGGTACCTCCTATTTCGGTGATAATAACGTCGAACTCTCCTGTTTTACCTAAGAGTTTCATTCGGCGTTTAATTTCGTCGGTGATATGAGGAATAATCTGCACTGTTTTCCCAAGATAATCGCCTTTTCTTTCTTTATTGATAACCGATTGATATATTCGACCAGTAGTAACATTATTGGCTTGCGATGTTGGCACATTTAGAAATCTTTCGTAATGACCTAAATCGAGATCGGTTTCTGCGCCATCGTCGGTTACGAAACATTCGCCATGTTCGTACGGGTTAAGCGTACCCGGATCGACATTGATGTAAGGATCGAACTTCTGGATGGTTACATTGTAACCTCTGGCCTGAAGCAATTTTGCTAAGGATGCGGAAATGATTCCTTTTCCTAATGAAGAAGTAACGCCACCTGTGACAAAAATATATTTGGTCGAATTCATATTCTTGAACTGTTAAAATTTAAAACTCAAGCCAATACTGGGTAAAATTGGCAATTGGTAAATGCGTTCATTGTCGAAGGTATCGACATAAAAAATATTTTTTCTATTATAAACATTGGTCACAGTAAAGGCTGCTTCCAAGCTTGATTTTTTAAATTCAAATGATTTTTTTATACTCATATCCAATCGATGATAATCTGACAATTGAAATGAGTTGATGTCGCCATAAACAGTTTCTACTTGGCCGTTAAAACTTTCTACATTTGGATCGATATTGTTGTTTAAAACCAATTGTTCGTAATAGTTACTAACAGGTGTAAATGGAAATCCGCTTCCATAATTCCAACGAAGACCAAATACCCAAGTCTTAGTTTTTCCAAATTTATACGAAGTCATTAAATTGACGTTATGTCTTCTATCGTAATGCGTTCTATAAGTAATATCTCCATCGAATCGGTTTACATAGCCATGAGAATAAACTAACCAAACCGAGAAGTTTTCTTTTTCATAATTCAAAGTAAAATCAATGCCATAAGCATCACCGGATTCGACAATGAAGTCTTTTTTTAACTCATCGGGTTCTTCGCTATTTTCTGATGTATCGTCGTACAATTTATTACGATTAATATTGGTTAGTTGGTCGAATATTTTCCAGTATGCTTCAACATTTAAATTAATGTCGCGAGTAATATCTATTTCACTACCCACTATAATATGTTTAGCTTTTTGAAGTTTTGTCGTCAATTCTTCTCCATCGAATGTTTTGGGTAAATTATCCGGCCCTGATAAAAACCCATAGAATAAGTTCACTACATCTCTATCGGAAGTGGCTGCAATTAGATTCTGAGAATATAATCCACCGGCAAGTTTAAAACGTAGCCATTCCAACATGTTAAACTTAACTCCTAAACGAGGTTCAAAAGAAAAATTATTGAGCGAAGCATAATAATGAAGTCTTAAGCCTGGCTCAACTACGAAGCGACCAGAGACAAATTTAGGTTTTAAATAGCCTGCAATTTCTGTTGTATTTTCGACCTGAGAGATAACTCGACCTACTGAATTAGCAAAAGTAAAATTGGTTTTATTACCCATTACTTCAACACCATAATCGAAGTCGTTTCTTCCCATAAAATAATGGAAGTTAAGGCCAAAATCGAATCCATTGATTTGGCTGTATCGATCATAATTATCGTCGTTATCCAATCCAATTTCGTAGTTTGAAAAAGATGAACGCACTGTAATAATTGTAGGTACATTTTCTGGCACGACAACTATTTTAGTTCCTAAACCCCATTGGTTCCAATTAAAATTTGAGACGTTTTTGTACAAAACTTGGTCTGTAAAACGAAACCCGAACAAACTAATTTTACTTCCTCCCTCGGCACTAAAAGTTAACTTACCGTATAAGTCGTTATAAGAAAATGGCAAACCATCTTCATTTGCATAGGAATACAGCAATTTTGAGCTTTCTTCTAAATACGAAGTTTTGCCGTATAAAACATACGTAATTGCACTTTTTGAGTCTTCTTTTTGTTTTTTAAGAGGCCCTTCCAACATCAGATTAGCACCAAAAGTACTTAAAGATAATTTACCGCTTTGTTTTAATTTGTTTCCATCTCTAAGATTGATATCCATAATAGACGAGACCCTACCTCCATATTCTGCATTGAAGCCTCCGGTGTAAATGTCTGCATTACTAATCAAATCTGTTTCGAATACAGAAAAGAATCCAATTGAGTGGAAGGGTTGATAGATTGTCATCCCATCTAACAACACTTTGTTTTGAATTGGAGAACCTCCTCTGATGTATAACTGACCTCCTTGGTCGCCGGTAAAAACAACGCCTGGCAACACTTGAATGGCTTGGGCTAAATCGGGCTCGCTACCCATACTCGGCAAGGCTGTTATTTCTTTTGGAGATAATTTAACAACCGACATTCTGACTTCAGTTTTAGCTTCTTGCTTTTTAGCGGAAACGACTACATCGCCTAAACGTTCGACCGATTTCTCTAAATTAATATTTAGTTTTCGGGATTCACCATCTTTTATAGTAACCGATTTATTAAATGTTGCATAGCCTAAAAAACTAACTTCTACATTGTAGGTCCCTGCTTCGATTTTATCGATATAAAAATATCCGTTAATATCGGTAGACGTGCCGTATTTGGTGCCTTTTAGATAAACATTAGTAAAAATTACCGGTTCTCCGGTTTCTTTATCGTAAACAAAACCTTTTACACTGCTAGTTTGTGCAAAAAGAACAGTGGTGATAAAGACAGATAGTAAGATTAGCAAGTTTTTTTTCATAGTAGTTTAATCTTCAATATATTTATCAATTAGACGAATTTTATCTTGTAGGTCAGATAAATTTTTCTTATTCACTTTAATTTTATTTTCGTATTCTTTCAATAAGCCTTTAGCGGTACCCGATGAGAAAAAGCCAATGTTGTTTTCGAGTTGCTGAATATCTGCCTCAACCCTTTTAATTCTGGTAACCAACTTATTACGCTCACTAAATATTAATTTTTTAGCATTCGAAGATTCTATAAAACTGTCTAATTTTAGTTTTAATCTCGATAGGTCTCGCTCTTTGGCATCGACATCAAGAGAATCGAATTGTTTATTGATGGCTGTTCTGTATCGGTCTTGAATATCTTTTTTGTGTTTCATTGGTACAAAACCAATTTCTGCCCATTGATTCTGAAAATCTTTAAGATCTTTCAGGCTTTCTTTAATATCTTCTTTATGCTGGTATTTATCTATTGCTTCGATTAATTCGTTTTTCAGCTTTAAATTTTCATTTTCATCGCCGTGAAGATTTTCAAAATGTTTGGTTTTATTATCGAAAAACAAATCGCAAGCTGCTCTAAATCTTTTCCAAATTGCATCTGATTTTTTTCTAGGTACGGGGCCAATTTTTTTCCAGTCTTTTTGAATTTTGATAATTTTATCGGTTGCATTTTTCCAATCTTGACTATTTACAAGCGCCTCAACCTCTTCAATCAATTGCATCTTTTCTGTCAGATTATCTTTCTGACTTTCTTTTAAGCCTTTATAAAAATCGTTCTTTGTTCTAAAAAACTCATCGCAAGCAACTTTAAATCGTTTGTATATCGACTCGTTGTATTTCGAAGGAACCATTCCAATTTTTCTCCAGTCTTTTTGCAAACTCTCGATAACAGCCGATGCTTCTTCCCAAGATTTTGGAGAGTCGTACTCTTTGGTATTGATCTCTTCTGCTTTTTCGCAGATTTCTGTTTTTTTAATTAAATTGTCGTCGCGCTCTACTTTAAGCTTATTTTGATAGTCTTGGAATTTATCGTTTATTTTTTTAGTTGCTTCCTTAAATCGCTCCCACAAATTCTCTCTAACTTCATCTAATACGGGACCTGTATCTTTCCAACGTTGATGAAGGTCTTGGAGTTCGACAAAAGCAGACTTAGCACTGTCGGAATTTAATAATGCTTCTGCTCTTTCGCACATTTTTTCTTTGTGCTCCTGATTTTTCTTTAAATCGAGTTCGCGTAATTCTTTGTTAATTTTTAAATAATCGTAAAACTGATTTAAAACAAACTGATACTTCGAGTTTAACTCTCTAATTTTATCGGATGGAACTTGTTTAATCGATTTCCAATTGTCTTGAAGATCTTTAAAGCGATGGTAAACCTGATTAAAATGCTCTGTAGTGTTTACCAAACCATTAATCTCATCGATTATATGAATTTTAGTTTGATAATTCTTTTCTTTCTCTTTTTCAAAAGCAGAGAGAGCCTCTGCCCTTTTCGATTTAAAAACTTTTATTAACTCTTTAAAAGTTTCCTCGATAGGATTAACTTCCGGAACAAAGTCAGCTTCGTTTAGACCTTTTTCGAGAAAAGCTTGCTTGGCTTGCTCGTTTTGAGTATTTAGCTTGGTGTAAAAAGTTGTTTTGATGATTTCAATCACCCTTTTACTCTCGCCAAAAACGTACTGATTAATTACTTTGTTTGTTTCTACTAAAAGCTCTTCTAAAGACATTTTATTAAAGTCTGGCAACTGTTTATCGTGATCGTCATTTTCGACTACAATGTCATTATCTTCATTGTCTTCGTCGCTCTCGATTTCAGGCGCATTGTCTTCAAAAAACGAATCTTCTTCCGATTGGCTTTCTACTAAATTTGCATTTGTCTCAGTGTTCTCAAACTCTTGCATATTTTGCTCAAGCTCTTGATTAGATTCCATCATGCTGTTTTTCTGTTCCATGATTATTCCATTTAATAAAGTTTAAAGCTCTAATAATTAGATGCTTTTATAACTATAATTTATCTTTTATAAAAACTTACGAAAGTAAAGAAAACCTATCAAAAGCTCAAATTATCGAGCATCTTTATTCCTTTATGTTTGAACAAAAAAGCGATTTCATTTTTTTTTGAAACCGAGGTCTATAATCTGTCGTAATAGGAAAAGCGCAAAAATAACGACGACAATGACTCATAAAATTGCATTTCTCCTTTTATTATTTTTAACTTCACTCTATGCATTAGGCCAACCTAAAAGCTATATCATTCCTGATATTGGGACACCTGGATACAACACATATGTAGAAATAATTGCCTTAAAGAGTCAGTATCATTCATTTGGCAACGATGGTTTTTATTTGAACGACGAAAATAGCTCCGTCAGAGTGATTTGCACCTCTGTCTTAGACACTAATAAAGTGATAATTTCACCTATAAATGTGTCTTGGCATGGCCGATTAATTGGTGTGCATTTTTTTATCAAACCAGGTTTGATTCCAAATTCCAGCAATTGGTCTGAACTTGAGAATGAGTTTAAAATTCCAATCTCCGTTGTTGTAAACAGTGTGCAAACTAACATAGATACGTTTTACATTGTTGCTCCTCAATCCGCAATTGTACTCAATTCACCACAAACAATTGGTTCTTCAACAAACACCATTAGATCGAGAGCAGGAGCTATAATAGTAGATTCTATTCAATTAAGCGGGGTTGGCACTTATAACTTCTCAACTCAAGATTGCGACCCTTTTGTTGAAGGAAATCAATCGTATTTGCCTATCAATATTATTAGTTTAGGTAATGTTTCTATCTCATCTGGCACTATATTAAGTGTAAATGCAAGCGGGAAAGATGCCGGAGCTGGAGGTGGTGGTGGCGGAGCTGGCTCAAGAGATGGCGATGGAGGTAGTGGCTTTACTTCCGGAGGTTTTAGTTGCAAAGTTAATGCAAGCACACCGAATTATTCTGGAGAATCGACAGGTTTAATTATCCCGGAAGAAGAAAACGACAGTTTATTAATGGGTAATTATAGTATCAACGGAATTAAGGGAGGCATAGGGTTTTGCGACCAAGGAGCCGGAGGTGGAACTGGTCATCCTTTTGGAAGTAGCGGCAGAATGGGTCCTGTAGGCATTCAGACTCCGGAACTTGGTGGTTATGGAGCTGGTAGCGCAGGTGGTGAAGAATCGGTTGCTAATCCTCCTACCTATGGAGGAGGTGGTGGTGGAAATGCCCACAATGGCGATACAGGAGAAGGCAATGCCAGCTCTAATGGCGGGCGAGCACATGGAAATCAACAATTATCGCCTTTGTTTGGAGGATCTGGAGGTGGAGCCGGCAATGTTTGGGCTCTTAACAAAGGAGGCTCCGGTGGTGGCGGTGGTGGCGCAATTTCTATCTATACATTTGGAATTGTAAATATTGAAGGTGGCATTTCATCGAATGGATCGAACGGTTTAGATGGTGTTGATTTATATGCCCCTCTTAATACTTGCTCTGGTGGAGGTGGTGGTGCTGGCGGAGCTGTTATTTTAGGCGCAAAACACGGTTTTATTAATAACGCTAATATTACAGTAGATGGTGGTCTTTATGGTTTGCCATCAGGAGATGGATCTATGGCCAATAATGGAGGGAACGGGTCCGATGGTAGAATACGAACCGATGGATTCAACGCAAATAATGTCAACATAAACTCAAGTAATCCTAGCATATTCGAAGGACCTTCTTTTTATATCGATAATAATAACTCACAAACGTTCACTTTAATCGGTTCCGGAAATGGAAATGATTTAAAAATATACATCAAACCTCAAAGTAGCCATTGGTATTTAGACACCATATTAAGTGGATATATGGCTAACACATGGACTTGTCCAATTGAAATGAGCACCTTTGAAACACACTACATTATTGTTTCTCAAACTGAATTAAATGCATTAATGGATACTTTTAATTTTCAAAGCAACACGGTGTATAGTCAAGCTGCCGCTGAAATTTTTTATGTAGCTACGAATCCAATTGCAATAAACGACACGGTTTATGTAAATGCAAACGAAACGAGTATAATTCACAACCAAAACAACGATATAGATTTTATTTTAAGTGGATTAAAAAATATAATTCTCACACCCCCTTTTAACGGAAATGCTACTGTTCTTAATGATTCTCTAATCGAATACATTCCAAATTTAAATTTTTTGGGAATAGATTCTATTAAATATATTATACAGCAAATAAATGACCCCACTTTTACTGACACGGCATCGATTTACATTAATGTGGTAAGCAATAACACTTCCCCATTCGAACAAAACGCAAACAACGATACGATTTACGTTCAAATAAATAGTAACCAAAGTCAAGATATTTGCCTAAACCTTTTTGATAACGAGCAAGATAGTATAGAATTTAACCCGATGCTATTACCTACTTATGGTAGTATACTCGATACAAACCCCGATGACAGTTGTTTTACTTTTCAGCCTCAAACTAATTACATTGGCAACGACACTATGTGCCTAATGCTATGCGATAATAATATTTATTCATTATGCGATACCCTTTGGATTGTTATAAATATTACAGATACAAACAATGCCCCTGTGATTACCAATAATGGCCTCGAGGTTGACACTATTTATTTTGAACTTCAATACGGCGAAGAATATTTTTTTTGCATCGATGCTTTCGACCCTGATAATGAAATGCTTTCTTATCAAATATTTTCTACACCAGAAAACGGAAGTTTGAATAATATTTCAGGCATAGACTCTTGTTACTCTTATATAGGGGAAATTTATTATTTAGGAGCAGACACTTTTGCAATTGTGGTTTGCGATAATCATTGGTGGAGCTTGTGCGATACTATTTGGTACATTGTAAACATTGTCGATACAAACAGTGCCCCTGTGATTACCGATAATGGCTTAGAAGTAGACACCATCTATTTTATTACTGACCTCGGTGTTGAAATTCAATTTTGCATTGAAGCATACGATCAAGATTCCGACAGTATACATTACTTTATTTGCTCAAACACTAACAACAGTACAATATTTTCTAATAGCAATACTGATAGTTGCTTTGTTTACAAGCCAAATAACGGATTTATTGGTTGTGACACATTAAACATTTGTGTATGTGATAATTATTGGAATTCATCATGCGATAATGTTTGGGTAATTATCACAGTAAACGACACTAATGTTGGTCCCGAAATTATTTATGATGGAATCTTAATTGACACTTTATACTTTTCGACAGAAACCGACTCTACTCTTGAATTTTGCTTTAGTTATGTGGATGCAAACAACGACGAAATTTCGAGTACAATTAGTATTTTTCCACCAAATGGGGAAGCGTACTTCGTGAATAACTCTGACACTTGTATTAAATACACTTCGAACGAAAACTTTATCGGTTTTGATACGCTTGCTATAAGTGTTTGCGATAACGCTCTTTATTCATTATGCGATGTTTTAATTGTAATAATAGAAAATACCGAGCATCAAAATTCTCCTCTAGTTGCCTTAAACGACACAATAGAAGTGAAGCAAAACCAAACTATCACATTTAATCCATTGGATAATGATTATAATCTAGAAAACCAAGCTTTTGAAATTACCCGTAGAACCAATACGATTTATGGAGCATTAACAGACCATTGGCCTTACATCGATTATAAAGCAGATGAAAATTTCATTGGTATTGAAATATTTAAGTATAAAATTTGTGAAACTGAAGATTATTACCAATGTGACTCGGCTTATATAATTATTAAATGTTTATTACAAGAAAACATTTTAATTGCAAATGCAATAAGCCCTAACAATGATGGATTTAACGATTATTGGCACATTGAAGGGATACAAAACTATGAAAACGTTAAAGTGCAGATTATTAATCGTTGGGGAAATCTTGTGTTTGAATCTGAAGATTATCAGAACAATTGGAATGGACAGTATTACAATGCTAGTGCTAAAAGCATATACAATCAATCCAGAGTTCCTGACGGAACCTACTATTACATTGTAGAAATCGCCGAGATTAATTTTTATAAAACAGGTTTTATCATCGTTAAAGAGTAAACCTATGAAAAAATCGTATACTATATTATTGATATTTATTTTGATGCTTTACAGTGTGCAATTATATACTCAAAATAATTATCGATTTTCTCAAATTGAACAAAGTGAGTCTATAATAAATAATGGGTTTGTGGGAAAAAACGAAAGGAGTCATTTATTTTACAAATTCAGGCAACAATGGTTGAATATTGAAGGAGCCCCAAAAAACCATGTAATTATTTACAACAGTACTATTAAAGACAAAAACCTTGGACTAGGATTAGAGTTTATTTCGGAAAATATTGGACTCAGTAAAACACAAAGCCTCAATGGAAAATTTGCATATCATATTAAATTCGACGAAACAAAACTTGCATTCGGAATAAGTTTGGGCGCCAATTTTATTAATATAGATTATACCCAACTAGAAAATATTGAGACTTCCGACCCAAAATTTAATGTAGGTATTGAAAATTATTTAAAACCTTCGGCTTCGATAGGTTTTTTATGGTACAGTCATCGATGGTACATTGGTATAGATATCCCTCAACTATTTACGAATGCCTATCCAAAAAACTCATCTTTCGAAAGCACTACTGAAACCAACGATAAACAATGGCATTATTATATTATTGGGTCGTACAATTTCCCTATTTATAATACCATTGCATTTAAACCAATTGCCGTATACAAACTAATCTATGGGGCTCCAAATCAACTCGATTTAAATGCAAATTTCATATTAAAAGAAACGTATTTACTAGGCATAGGATACCATTTTAACGATGCTATCAATTTTAATCTTATGTTTTATTATCAAAACTTATATTTTGGTTATGCATACAACTTAACTATCGGTAAACTATCGGCATATCAAAATGGTTCTCACGAGATTACTTTAGGTTATAACTTGATAAGTAGAAAAAACAAGACATACTCACCAAGATTTTTCTAATGATGCTGAATTTCAAAAATATAGCTCTGTTATTTTTAGTTTTTTCACTCCGGCTGAATACATATGCTCAGACTGAAAAAAAACTAGATAAAGCCGAAAAACTGTTCATCAATTTAGAATACAGTTTATGTATTAAAAAGTACGAAAAACTATTTCATTACAAAAAATTCGACAGTTTAAAAAACATTCATCATATACTTAATCTAGCAGATGCATATGCTAAAACAAAACAATACTATAAGGCTAAAAATAACTATTTGGCAATACTAAAAAAAAAGCCGAATTATTACTCTGCTCAACTTAAAATTGCCGATGTACTTATTCGTCTGAAATCGATTGACGAAGCCAACGAGTATGTTTCTCTGTATTTAAAAACATATCCTAACGACAGCTATGCAAACAATTTATACAGATCAATTCTGGAATATAATTTATTAGATCAAGCCAATGAAAAATATACGATATCGAACCTAAATATAAATACTAGCTTTTCAGATTTTGGAGCAGTAGAATATAACAAGGGTATTGTATTTTCTTCGAACGGATTAAAAAACACAAGTTTAAAAAAATACAAATGGACAGATCAACCCTATTACGAGCTTTACTATTCCGAAAAACAAGGGCAAAATGATTATGCCGATTTTGCAAATCCGATATCGCTAAGCGATGCTATCAACAAAACGTATCACGATGGTCCTATTTGGATAGAAAACGGAAATAAATATTGTTGGGTTACTGCCAATCAGAAATCGTATAAAAAATTCAATTCCAATCTAAAAGATAATGTATTAGGTTTATATCTATATCAAATAGAAAGCAATGGTGAATTTAAATTTATAAAAGAATTCGAATACAATCGTCCAACATTTTCAGTTGGTCACGCTTGGTTCGATGAGCAACTTCAAATGCTATTTTTTGTTTCCGACAAACCTGGCGGGTTTGGTGGTACAGACCTATATATTTCCAGAAAAATTAATGAAAATTGGAGCACACCAGTTAACTTAGGTAAAACAATTAATACCGCTGGAAATGAAATGTTTCCGTTTATAATAAATCATCAATTATATTTTTCGTCGGATGGTTTAGTTGGCTTAGGTGGTTTAGACATATATGTTTCGAACTACAACGGCTACTTTTGGTCGTACCCTCAAAATCTGAAAAGCCCCATTAACTCTAGCATGGACGATTTTTCATTTTTCATTTCGGAGATTGATGAAGATGAAGGTTTTTTTAGTTCAGACAGACCTAATGGTAAAGGTTGCGACGACATATATTTTTTCAAAAGCAACGAAAACTTTTATCAGCATTTAAAAATAAAAGTGATAGAAAACAAAACCAAAAAAGAGTTAGAGTTTGTCGATGTATATTATCAAAAAAACTTGAGAGAATACAAAGCAAAAACGAATCAAAATGGAGAATTAGAAAGTTTAATTAATCCTCTCGAAGATTACGAATTCATAATCAGCAAGCCTAATTACCACACCAAAAAGTTTCTATACTTCCATGAGAACTTTGAAGGTATAAAAAATAACGAAATTGTTATTCAACTTGAGCCTGAACAATGGTTAGAACTTAAAGGCAAAGTGTTTGACGAAGAACAAAATATTGCACTCGACTCTGCAAAAGTTATTTTAACAAACCAAACATATCAACTTTCCGAATACCATTATACCGATAAAAATGGGCTATTCAATTTTACACTCGATACCAACTGTCAATACCAGATTTTTGTTCAAAAGGAAGGGTATTTCAACGAACAAGCAAACCAATTTAACACTGAAAAAATGAATAATACGACCTTGTACTACGATTTATATTTACACCTAAACAAGATTCATTTAAACCAAGCTTATGTATTGAAAAACATCTATTACGAAACCGACCAATGGGACTTAAATGAGGATTCGAAAAAAGAATTAGACAAGATCGTGAAGATTCTAAATCAAAACCCATATATCGTAATAGAGCTAAGCTCTCACACCGATTCGAGAGCCAGCTTTAAATACAACCTAGAACTATCAAACAAAAGAGCTTTAGAAGCCTTTAAATACATTGTAAGCAAGGGCATTGCACATGGGAGAGTGAAATACAAAGGCTACGGAGAAAAGTACCCCATCAATCGATGTACAAACAACTCGCCATGCTCCGAAGAGGAATTTCGCATAAACAGACGTACTGAATTCAAAGTAATAACATATTAACTGCTAATCTGCTAACTATATTTTTGCCAAAAACAGAACATTTATAAGCGTATATGCGTAATAGTTGAAAAACAAAACATTAGATCTTAATTTATTTTTATAAAAAGAAGATTATTAATTCAATAGATAAATATAAACCTAAATTTAACCAAATAGTGAATATGAAAAAGATTTTAGTAATTGAAGATGCAATCTCTGTAAGAAAAATATTAGAGACAGTATTAGGCAAAGAAAACCACGTTCACTCAACCGAAGACGGATCTCAAGCTTTAGAATGGTTACAAGACGGAAACATGGCAGATTTAATTATCTGCGACATTCAAATGCCGGTAATGAGTGGTGAAGAATTTGTACAAGAAATCAAATCAACCGGTATTTTTAGCAATATTCCAATAATAATGCTCTCCGGTATAGAAAGTAGCGAAGAAAGAATTAAAATGTTAAAGCTCGGAGCCAACGATTATCTAGTTAAACCTTTCAATCCAGAAGAACTAAAACTTAAAGTAGGAATTTTTTTAAAATAAGTCTTCAACTGTTTTTAAACGACTCAAACAACTAAACGAATAATTATGGCTGAAAAATTAATATATATTGGCAACGACCAATCTATAGTAGATGAGCTAAACAAATCAACTCTTTTTGAAACAGAAGTATCGCCAGATCCTTTTTTAGCACAAAAGCTAATAAGCAAAAAAGGGCTAATCTACGCCGTAATTTTTGATGAATCAACCAAAGGAATTTCGTCAAAAGACTTCCATAAACAAGTCTTTTCAACCTTATATTTTAGAGGAATTCCATTTATTATTTTTCAAAGTTCAACGCCAAGTAAAGATCAAATAGAAGATGCTCTTTTTAAAAAAATTGACGACATTTATCCTAAGCCTGTTTCGATTGAGAATATAGATAAAAGGCTTAATTTTTTAAGAAAATACAAAACAAACAAATTGAGTTTCAACAAATTTAAAAGTAAAAAACATCAACTAAAAATCCCGTTCGCCAAACGAATTTTCGATATCGTTTTTGCTCTTTTTGCTTTGTTAATGCTTTCACCAATTTTTTTATTGGTTATAATTCTGCTGAAATTAGAATCTAAAGGCCCTTTTTTTTATTCTAGTAAACGGGTTGGAATGGGATATGAAATATTCGACTTTTACAAGTTCCGATCGATGTACGTCGATGCAGACAAACGGCTGAAAGACCTCGCCCATCTAAACCAATACAACAAAGAAGATATTCCTATAATTAGCGAAAAATCACCAGAAAAAACATATGCAGACAATGGCGAAACCATGCTCATTTCAGACAATGAAATGATCTCTGAAAGCGATTATATTTTAAAACAAAGAAACAAAAAAGAAAAAGCATTTATTAAAATTCAAAACGACCCTAGAATTACCAAAGTAGGACGTTTTATTCGCAAAACAAGTATCGATGAATTGCCTCAATTAGTTAATGTTTTAAAAGGAGACATGTCTATTGTAGGCAACCGACCCATCCCATTGTACGAAGCCGAAGTGTTGACCTCCGACCAATACTCCGAACGCTTTTTAGCCCCCGCAGGCATCACAGGATTATGGCAAGTTACAAAACGAGGAAAGTCCGATATGTCGAACGAAGAACGAAAACAACTCGACAACACTTATGCCAGAACTTATACATTTTGGGGCGATATAGTATTATTAATTAGAACCGC
Source organism: Bacteroidales bacterium (assembly GCA_016936665.1). Lineage (GTDB taxonomy): Bacteria > Bacteroidota > Bacteroidia > Bacteroidales > JAFGXI01 > JAFGXI01. The sequence continues at coordinate 52,553 of JAFGXI010000024.1, read as the reverse complement.
AAAAGCCTTGTTACAAACAGAAGACGTATGAAATTTTTTTGTTTTAAACTGATATTAATTCTTACGATATTTATTAACAACTTAAGCTTATCTCAGGATACAATTGTTCCTCCAAGTTTGGATCTGAGCGATAGTTTACTTAATGTTCCGACTTTAGATATTGCGATAGAAAAAGCATTAGAAAAATCTCCCCTATTAAAATCGGCAGATATTAATACAGCCATTCGACAATTCGAGCTTAAAAGTATTCAAAAAGAATGGCTCGACGACATTGGCATCGAAAGCTACTATAAATATGGATCGATGGACAATGTTAATATTCAGAACATAGGACAAACCGACGACATTACCAGCGCAAAAACAACCGATTCGAGATACTCTGTTGGGGTGTATCTCAAAATGTCGTTTTTAACTTTTTTAGATCAAAAAAACCAAAATAACATTGCTCGTCAACAAATTGAAGTAAGCAGGCTCGAACGCCAACAGATACACGACGAGATACGAAAACTTGTTATTAAACAATACAATGAATATCAACTCAATAAGCAGTTAATAATTGTAAAAAACAAAGCGTTTACAACTACACAAATGCAATTAACCAAAACAAACAACGATCAAAAAAATGGAAACTTAACCATATACGAGTTAACTAAAGTAATGGAAGCATCGACTAAAGCAGAAGCCGACTATTTAAAAGCAAAAATGGATTTTAGAATTTCTTATTTAATTCTGATGGAATTAATTGGTGAAATAAACAAGGTTAATCTCAATCAACCCAGCGATTGGTAAAAATTAAGCGATGAACATTATTCAACTCATAAGATTAATCCTTAAGAACATAAAAATAATATTTATTGTTCCTGTAATTCTCGTCGGTGTAGTAATCTCATTGACTGCCAATCTTCCAAAATCGTACTCATCGAAAACAATTATTTATACTGGTTTTGGAACTGGTTTAAATCTAAAATCGGTCAGTAATGCTAATTTCGATTACTTAAAAACACAGGCCGCTTTCGATAACCTTATCAATATTATTGAGGCCCGAAAGACCTACGAAGAAGTTGCCATAAGATTACTTGCAAAACATATGGCCATCGAAAAAATAGATGGGAATCTAATTTCTATTGAACATTATAAAGATGTTAAAAAGAACGTATTCGATTCTCTTAAGATTAAGCCTTCAAACAACGAATCACTAATTTTTGATCAACTTTGGGCAGATTACCAAAATGGAGGTAACAATTTTATATACAAATTATTACACGGAAAACACCCTTACTATAGCATCGATGCTGTTTCTGGAATTTCTGTAAAGAGAATTTCAAACAGCGATTTAATTGAAATAAACTTTGATGCAGATGATGCCGGAGTTTGTTATCAAACTTTAAAAATTTTAAATGAAGTTTTTATTAAAAACTATCAAAAAATAAAAGAAGGCGAAACGCACAGTGTGGTTGGTTATTTCGAAGATCAACTAAGTATAGTAAAAGGCAAATTAGATCAAGCAGAGCAAACTCTTTTAAATTTTAACAAGGATAATAAAATTATAAACTATTATGAGCAAACCAAACATATATCTAAGCTCCGCGAAGATATAGAGTTATTATTTCAACAAGAACTGATGCAATCTGCAGCCGCAAAAGCCTCTATCATTAAAATAGAAGATCAGCTAAACAGAAGAAACAAAACGCTCTTAAAAAGTTCTAACATGATCGATTTGAGAAATGAACTTTCGGAAATAACCACAAAAATCGCCCTTTTAGAAGTAAAAACCGATAATAAAGAAAATTACTCCGCAGAACTTTCTGCCCTTTATGCAAAGTCGGAAAACATTAAAGACGAACTTAATCAAATTATTAAAGAAATTGGTATTGTAGAAAATACAACAGCAGGACTAAGTCAACAAGATTTAATGACCAAATGGTTAGAACAAATTATTTTACACGAAGAAAGCAATGCAAGAATATCGATATACAAAGAAAAAATAAACGATTTAAAGCGAGTATATTCCGAGTATGCTCCGTTGGGAGCAACTATGATGCGTATTGAGCGACAAATAAGCGTGACCGAACGAGAATATCTATCAATTTTACAAGGTTTAAATGAGAGTAAAATAATGCAAAGAAACATCGAAATGTCTACCAATCTCGACATTATCGACCCTCCATTTTATCCTGTCGTTCCAAAAGCATCTAAACGGTCGGTAATGATTGTAGGAGCAGGTTTTGCCGGTATTATATTAACCATTTTCTTATTAATTATCATGGAGTATTTTGATAGCTCAATTAAATCTCATAAACGATTATCGAAATTAACTAACTTAGAATATGCCGGAGCTTTTCCGAATCTATACAAAACAAATAAAAAAGTAGATTTAGATTTTATTCTCAAGCGAACTACCGACGAAATTGCTCAAAAAATCAGACAAAAAGCATTTAATTACAATTCGGCGCAAATACATAAACCGTTCATTACAGTAATTTTTAGTACCGCAAAAGGAGACGGAAAGAGTACTATTGCAAGACGTTTGCACAATGCACACATGCGAAATGGTTTTAACGTTGCATTTTTTAATTATAAAATCGATGGAAGAATTAGTGATAACGATATTGAATTAGGTTGCCATTATTACAATTTCGAAGACTTAATGTCGAACGACTTTAAAGTCGATTGTTTTTTTGAAAAATTACTGGAAACCGATTACGAAAAGTTTGATTTTATTTTTCTGGAAATCCCATCTATACTTCACTACCCTACGCCCGTAAGGATGTTAAGAAACGTACATTTTGCACTTATGATCGCTAGAGCAAACAGACCTTGGAGTGAAGCCGAAACGAACGTATTAAACAGTTTCAAAAAAACTGTAATTGAGAAAACCGAGACAGAAGTATTAACCAACGGTGTCGAAATCGATATTTTAGAAAGCATTATTGGTGAAATTCCTAAAAAACGAGGATTCTTTAGACGACTTGTAAAACAACTTATTAAGTTCCAGTTTAATTCTAGCAAAAAAATAAATTAACGCCTCTATGATAACTAAGTTTAAAAAGTTACTTAGGCAAGAAGAGTTTTTGTCTTTCGCAGGTAATTTATCGTATGCAGCACTTGGTTTTATAAGCTTTGTGTTATTAACCAGAAGCTTTGATAAAACTATCTTCGGGCAGTGGGTATTGTTTGTTACAACAGCATCTTTTATCGAAATGTTCAGATTTGGATTAACTAGAACAGCCATGGTACGGTTTTTAGCAGGTGCGGACATCGAAAGACAAAAATCTTTAATTGGCTCTAATTGGTTGATTGGAATTATTGTTTCCGGAATCATTATAATTCCTGTTTTTATAATTAATTATTTATTTAAATCTGAAATTGAAGCGTCAGGTTTTGGTTTATTTTTCGAATGGTATCCTCTATTAGCCATCGTCACTCTACCATTCAATAACGCACTCACGGTTTTACAAGCACAATTAGCCTTTGGTAAAATACTTATACTTAGAATATTCAATATAATATTTTTCGATCTATTTTTAATCCTTAACTTATTTCTTTGGAAATTCGATGTTTCAATTGTTGTTTATGCCTTTTTATTTTTTAATTTATTTACCTCATTACTAAGCCTCATCAAGGGATGGGATGGTATTAAATACCTTTTCAAATCCACAAAAGAAACCAGTAAAGAAATCTTTCATTTTGGAAAATTTACATTAGCAACTTTAATAGGAAGCAATATTTTAAAAAGTGCAGACGCTTTTATTATCGGGTTAAGTCCCATTCTTGGAGCAGAAGGGGTTGCTCTATATAGTGTCCCTCTTAAACTAACCGAGGTCATGGAAATCCCACTGAGAAGCATGGCTGCTACATCTTTTCCAAAAATGGCTAAAGCCAGCTCCGAAAACAATTTGAATAAAGTTCGGGACTTATTTTACACCTACACAGGAGCATTAACCCTTTTATTTATCCCTTTTTCCATTTTCAACTTTGTTTTTGCCGATTTTTTTGTTCAGATCTTAGGAGGAAAACAATATCTTTCAACCGCAATCATATACCAAGCCTTTTGTATTTACGGGCTAATTTTACCTCTCGATCGTTTTACAGGAGTTGGCTTAGACACTTTAAACTTACCAAAATACAATATGTATAAAGTCATTTTTATGGTAGTATCAAATATTATTGGCGATCTAATAGCTGTATTTGTTTTCGAAAGTATTTTTGGCGTTGCGTTAATAACAATATTGATGACACTTGTTGGTATTTTAATAGGTAATTATTACTTTAATAAATCGATACCTTTTAACTACAGCATGGTTTTTAAATCGGGCTGGTTATTTTATAAAAACCTTTACACAACAAAAATATTAAAACACTAAATGAGTTTTGATGAACAACTCTATAAAGAAAAACCTTTTTTAAAAACAGCCATTGGCATTGTTTTCATACTGCTCCTTTCTTTCGTATCAGGCTATGCAATAGGAAAAGGTGGAATGGCTGCTACGATGGCTTTTATTGGCTTACCATTTGGAGCAATCTTCATGAATAAATTATTTATTAATCCTAAAATTGGTATTATTGGCACAATGGTTATGGCGTTTGCCGCAATCGGCATTTTGCGTTATATACCAGGGAAACCTCCATTAGGCTTAAGTATAGATGGTTTACTGGTAATGTCTTACTTATCTCTATTTTTTAAATCGACAACTCGTCATGTCCCATGGCATAAAGCTTCGAGCACAATCACCTATTTAGCAATTATATGGTATTTATATATCCTTTTCGAAATTGTGAATCCTGAAGTCACAAGTAGAGAAGCTTGGTTTTTTGCATCGAGAGGCGTCGGATTGTACATGGTTCTCATTATTCCGCTAGTACAGATGCTTTTAGATAATGATAAATCTTTTCAGCAATTTATATTGATTTGGGGAATATTTTCAATACTCGGTTCAATTAAAGGCGCCATGCAACTTTTTGTTGGTCCCGACTTTGCTGAACAAGCATGGTTAGACGCGGGAAATGCAGGCACACATATATTGTTCGGTAAACTACGAGTTTTTTCATTCTACAGCGATGCCGGGCAATTTGGAGCGGCACAAGCTGTTACAGGCGTTGTTTTCGGAATATTATGGATGGGTTGCGAAAACAAGAAAAGAAAAAGATTGTATTTAATCGTTTCTCTTCTTGGATTTTACGGCATGTTAATTTCCGGAACAAGAGGAGCCATAGCTGCTCCTGCTGCTGGTGGATTAATGTTTCTTGTGCTTAAGAAAAACTTTAAACTACTCATTCCGGGAATCACGCTTATGATTCTGATTTATATATTTTTCAGATTTACTACCATAATGAATGGGAACGCCCAAATTAGACGAATGCGAACTGGTTTCGATCCTGATAACCCCTCGTTAATGGTACGAAAGAGAAATCAAAAAATTTTAAAAACATACATGGCCAGTAGGCCTATTGGCGCTGGCATTGGTCAAAGTTTTGAGTGGGCTGCTCGTTTTACTCCGAATACATATCTTGCAACGGTACCTACCGATAGTTGGTTTGTTGCTGTTTGGGTAGAGACTGGAGTAATTGGCTTAACATTGCATTTGTTCATTCTTTTTTATGTTCTTTTATATGGAACATATTTAGTTATGTTCAAACTAAGAGACCCCATAATAATCAATAGAATGACCGCTTTACTCTCTGGCCAAGCCGGTGTTATGCTCTGTTCTTACGGTAACGGTGTTTTAGGTCAAATTCCTACAAGTGTGATGCTATACACAAGTATGGCATATATTACAATGGCTATAAAAATTGAACGCCAAAGACTTGGTGAAATTACCGAAGAAGAAAAAACACAAGAAGCTATTTATTGGACAAAAAAGAACGAAATCAAACCGCTATAATCACTCTTGGTATTATACTACTGTAAAGGCATTGTTTTTTATTTAACCTAAGTTGAACTTTTTTTATTTTTTTAGGTATAAAGTAGTATTCTTCAAATTTCAAATCTAAAATAATGAATCAAGAGTTTCCATTAGTGAGTATAATTTCGATCAATTTTAACCAATCGCAAATGACTTGCGATATGATCGAATCGTTAAAACGAATTACTTACCCTAACATCGAAATCATTATTGTAGATAATGGTTCTCCTTCCGACAACCCCGATATTATTGAGGAAAAGTATCCTCAGATAAAACTAATTAAAACAGGTAAAAATTTAGGTTTTGCAGGGGGCAACAATCAAGGAATTCTCGAAGCAAATGGTAAATATTTATTATTCCTAAACAACGATACCGAAGTTGAGCCCGATTTTTTAGAACCTCTGGTTTATCAACTAGAATCCGATAGTTCAATAGGCTTAGTTTCACCAAAAATTAAATTTTTTTTCAGCGAAAAAAAGAATACTATTCAATATGCCGGTTCTACAGGGATAAATCCATCGACCGGACGAGGCGAAAAGATAGGTTCGTTTCAGTACGACAAAGGGCAATACAACGATATTCGAGAAACTCAACTTGGGCATGGTGCCGCAATGATGATTCCTACAACTGTTATTAAAGAAGTAGGTTTAATGCCCGATATCTTTTTTCTCTATTACGAAGAACACGATTGGTGCGAAAAAATTAAAAATGGTGGTTATAAAGTTTTTTACGTTGGAAGTTCAGTGGTATATCATAAAGAATCGATGTCGGTGGGTAAAAATTCGCCTTTAAGAATGTATTATATGACTAGAGGTAGGTTGCTTTACACTCGTAGAAACACAAGCGGGCTAACTAAATTGAAAGCATTGGTATTTTTTACACTTTTATCTGTTCCCAAAAACAGTATAAAGCTATTACTAGAGGGCGAAAACAAATTACTCATAGCGTTTTGGGCCGCCCTTAAATGGCATCTCACACATCATCAAGTTAATATTATTCCTAAACTTATTGATTCCGATGGTAAAAAAAGAATCATCGACGATACAACAGAACCTTTTGTAAAATTTAGCTAATAATATGATACATAGAATAAAAGAACGTATTCGACAAAAAAAAGTCGACCTTAAAAATGCCGGAGAGCCAAATGGTTTTTTATCAATTCTAATAATTCTGATAAAAGGGGCTTGGCAAATGCTGTTAGGACAATGGTACTTAAGAAATGTAAATAAAAAAGGATCTTTAATTTCTGTCAATAAAAAACCTCAGATTGTAAATAAAGGTTATTTAGAACTCGGCAACGAAGTACGAATTTGGTCAAACATCAACAAAGCCAAAATATTTGTCGATAGAGGAGCAAAATTAATCGTCGGTAATAATTCCCGATTGAACGGAAGCCATATATCTGTAAGTCATAAGGTTATAATTGGCAACAACGTAAGAATAGCACCTTACAACATCATTATAGATAACGACTTTCATAAGGTAGATGATCATTTCTCCGATGAAGGAACTAAAAAACCAATTGTAATAGAAGATGATGCATGGATTACTATGAATTGCATGATTATGAAAGGTGTTACTATTGGAAAAGGGGCTGTTGTTGCAAGCGGATCGGTTGTTACTAAAGACGTTCCTCCTTATTGTGTTGTGGCCGGAGTACCAGCCAAAGTTATCAAACAAATCACTCATTAAAACATTTACGATGGAGATCATATTATATCTGTTTATTCTGATAATTACCAGCTACGTTGGATTTTCTACATTATACATTTTCTTTTTTGCCTTTGCCTCAATTTTTAGAACTGAGCATAAGCATTTTGGGAAATCAAAAAAATTCAAATGTTTAGTATTAATCCCTGCATATAAAGAAGACTTTGTAATTCGAGAAGTTGCAAAAAAAGCATCCGAACTTAACTATCCTAAGGAATTACTGGATATTGTTGTAATTGCAGACTCTCTAAAACAAGAAACCATCGAAGCACTAAAAAATTTACCTATAAATGTACACGAAGTAAAATTCGAAAAAAGCACCAAAGCTAAAGCTTTAAATTCGGCACTGGATTATTATAAAGGGCCATACGATATTGCATATGTTATTGATGCTGACAATATTATGGAGCCCGATTTTATACAAAAAGTTAATTATCCTTTTGAGAAAGGTTTTGTTGCAGTTCAAGGCCACAGAGTTGCTAAAAACACAAACACAAATGTAGCCATCTTAGATGCAATAAGCGAAGAGATTAACAATAGTATTTTTAGGCAAGGGCACAGAGCCTTAGGTGTATCATCTGCATTTATAGGTTCGGGGCTCGCCGTTCAATACGATTTGTTCAAAGAAATGATGAAAAAAGTTTCTCATGTTGGTGAAGACAAGGAATTAGAAATCTTTTTACTTAAAGATCATCACACAATAGAATACGTTCCTAATGCCCTTGTGTACGACGAAAAGGTTCAACAATACAGCAACATGGTTAATCAGAGAAGGCGATGGCTATTTGCCCAATTCGACTTCTTTGGACAATATATCTCGGAAGCTTTCTACCAATTGTTTGCAAAAGGCAACATCAACTTTTTCGACAAAGTCATTCAACAAGCTCTTATTCCTAGATCTTTGCTTATTGGAACGATCGGACTTTACTTTATTATTTTGGGTTTCATTTTCGTTTTAAGCAATCAATTACCAGCTGTAATGCTAATTCGACAATGGTTAACAATTGCCTTGTTACTATTTCTTACAATGCTTTTAGCTGTCCCCAAAAAACATTATAATTTAAAAACATTGAATGCATTAGCACAACTTCCGTTAGGAATTATTGTAATGTTTATTTCACTTATAAAATCGGCATTTAACGGTAATACTTTTTTCCACACTTCGCATGGGGTGAGTGGGAACGAAAAACAGAAATAATATAAAAACGTATGAAAAGGAAAAATGGAATCGATTTATTTAGATTTATTGGAGCTTTCTTTATAATGTTGGTACATACCAAATATGGTTATTTGCCTGAAGAATACGTCGATAACATTAGAATTTCTGCAAGATGGGCTGTTCCATTCTTTTTTCTTTGCAGTGGGTACTTTCTTCAAAGTAAAATTACTGATAATAAAATTCTGGATTTTAGGAAGATCGAAAAAAACATCGTCAATTTAATATCAATAATCATTGTAGCATCGTTTGTATATTTATTGGTTAATAGAAGTTTCACACTCGAAGTTTCGAGCATACTAACTGGGACATATTTTCACCTTTGGTTTATCGGGTCATTAATATTTGGTTATCTTTTTCTATGGTACATATATTACATCAAAAGGACTAGACTCTTGCCTTTAATTAGTTCATTAATCTTATTATCCGCCTTATTTTCTGACTCCTACGATGTGACAATGGGAATAAATTTAGATTATTACACATTCGGTTTTTTTATATCAATTCCTTTTTTATACTTCGGCTTAGTTATTTCAAGATTTAAATTTTCCAAGACTCAAACCCAAATAATATTTATAATATTCATCCTATCATTCGCACTACAATACATAGAATCTAATCAACTTTTCAAACATTATTTCTACCCCAAATACGATCACCAATTACTAATTGGAACTATCATTAGCTCTGTAAGTTTATTTATTCTTACAACTAAAATTAACATCCAAAATAACAGATTATCCGACTGGGGCAAAGACTATTCGCTGTTCATTTATTTATATCATCCCTTTATATATTATTTAATAAACACTGGTTTTGGCAAAACATTACCAAATGCTTTTGGCTATTTAAGTATATTCAATCCGATACTCGGTTTTACAATTAGTTTATTGGGAGCAATCTTTATCGAGAAGTATTTTAATTCTCTTTTTAACCTTTTAAACGGGAGATTTTTACAAAAACAATAACTTCTTATAAATATTAACGTTTACAAATAGACCTAAAAAATATATTATGAGAATAGCAATAGAAGGACAGCGCTTGTTCAGAAAGAAAAAACATGGGATGGATTTTGTGGCACTTGAATTAATTAAAAACCTGCAAACCATAGACAAAAAGAACCAATATTTTGTATTTGTTACTCCCGACGAAGACAAATGTCTGCACGACACCGAGAACTTTAAAATTATTGAACTCAAAGGAGGTCCTTACCCAACGTGGGAACAGATAGCATTACCCAAAGCCGTCAAAAAGTACAAGTGCAATGTATTACAATGCACAAGCAATACGGCTCCAATAAATAGCCCGGTTCCTTTAATTATAATTCTGCACGATATCATTTATATGGAATCAATCGCCTTGTTTCAAAAAGGGTACTCTTCTTATCAGAAACTCGGTAATATGTATCGCAGATTTGTTGTCCCTAGAGTCCTAAAAAAAGCCCACAAAGTGATTACTGTTTCAGAATTTGAAAAAGAAAGAATTAAAAACTTTTTTAAGTTATCTGAAAATAAAATTGAAGCGGTCTATAATGGTGTTGGAAAGCACTTTAAAAAAATCGACGAAGCCTCAGTTTTATCTTCGATCAAAAAGAAATATAATTTACCGGACAAATACTTCTTCTTCCTTGGAAATACAGACCCTAAAAAGAATACTAAAAATGTATTAAAAGCCTATGCTCAATATGTTCAACAAAAAGGAAATGAGATTAAATTGCTAATGCTGGATTACGAAGAGTCTGAATTGCAAAAGTTGCTTACTGAAATTAATGCACTAGAAATACGTTCCGATATATTTCTTGCAGGATATGTTGTAAACAGCGATTTACCCGCTATTTATAACATGGCAGGATTATTTCTTTATCCATCACTAAGAGAAAGCTTTGGCATACCAATGTTAGAAGCTATGGCCTGTGGTACTGCTGTAGTTACATCGAACACTTCGTCAATGCCTGAGGTAGCCGGAGATAGTGCCAAAATTATTGATCCATTCCAAGCATCCGAGATTTTAAATGCCATGATTGAACTTTTAGAAAATCAAGATCTAAAAAATCAATATATTATATCGGGTTACGAAAGAGCTAAACGGTTTTCGTGGGAGGCCATGGCCTTTAAAAACCTCGATATCTACGAAACGGTTTTTGCAGAAAGCTTCGAAAAAGGCTACGAATCGAAAAGTATGTTGTTTATATAAAAAATAACTAAGCATGATTACAAATAGAGACATTATCATCGTTGGATTACAAGCTTGGGACGAAAAAATAGGAAGTAATTGTAAAGACTTAGCTGTCGAATTTGCTAAGAAAAATCGCGTTTTGTATATCAATTATCCGCTTGATGTAAAAACTATATATTATCATAAAGACGAAGATTATGTAAAAAAACGATTAGATGTCATCAACAAATTTAGCGACGATTTAGTGAAAATAGGTAACAACATTTGGAACCTTAATCCGAGAACTAAGTTGCTTTCTATCAGCCGTCTGAAATATAATTTACCTTTCGATATTTTAAACAGAATAAACAATAGAAAATTTGCTAAACAAATAAAAACAGCCATAAAAAAACTCGCCTTTAAAGACTACATTATCTTTAACGATAGCGACATGTTTAGAAGTTTTTATTTAAAAGAGATTTTAAAACCAAAAACTTACGTTTACTATACTCGCGACAATCTTATTTCAATGCCCTTTTGGAAAGTTCAAGGCCAACGAATTGAACCCCTACACATGAAAAAGGCAGACATAGTCGTTGCCAACTCTACTTATTTGCAACAATTAGCCGCTAAACACAATCCGAAATCTTACTACGTAGGACAAGGTTGCGATGTAAGTGCTTTTAAGCCAAGCTTAATAAAAGAAATACCCGAAGACATTAAACTTATTAAAGAACAACACAAACCAATTATTGGATATGTTGGAGCAATTTTAAAAATCCGTCTAGATATCGAAATTATAAATTACATTGCCCGTGTTCGTAAAGATTGGAATATTGTGCTTGTTGGACCGGAAGATGAAGCGTTCCAAAGTAGTGAATTACACCAAATGGATAATGTTTTCTTCCTCGGGAGTAAAAAAGGTCAAGAATTGCCATCGTATATAAATGCTTTTGATGTTGCTATTAACCCACAGATACTAAACGAATTAACAATTGGCAATTACCCTAGAAAAATTGATGAGTATTTAGCAATGGGAAAGATTACTGTAGCTACTAAAACAGAGGCAATGAAAGCATTTGAAGACCACACTTATTTAGCTGAAAACAACCAACAATATGTCGAGAAAATTGAACTAGGCTTAAGAGAAGATAACCAAGCGAAAAAAGATGCAAGAATGGCTTTTGCCAACGAACACACTTGGGAAAACAGTGCTAAAGAAATATACAAACATATTAGAGCATTTGAAGCTTCAATAAATTTACTTGAAGATGAAAAATGTGAATCCCCGAAATAAAAAAAGAGACTGCCAATATTTTATAGTAGCCTCTTTTACGTATTTAGGTATTCTCGTTAACTATAAAAACTTTTGAGCCGCTTCTCGACCGGCTAACATTGCATCGATATTACTATTGGTAATCTCCTCTCCTTTTCTACCAAAAATCTGACGAATTCCTTCTTTAATACTTTCCAAAGGAATGTCAATAAAATTAGACGCAGCCCCAAGCATAACCATATTTGCAGCACGTTTTGTTGCCACTTGGCCGGCTATCTCTTCAGCATCAATAATAACATGATTCGATCTCTTTTTAATTTCGGCATAGACATCTTCCAATTCTGGGTAATCTGTAATATTAACAAAAGGCACAGCATTGGTAATAACCCAACCATCTGGTTTTAAATACGATAAATACCTTAAAGATTCCATGGGTTCAAGCGAAACAATCATATCCGCAGAACCATATGCTATTAAGTCGGAAGCAATTGGTTTCGACGAAACTCTTAAGGTCGACTGTACTGCGCCTCCCCTTTGACTCATACCATGAACTTCGGCTTGCTTCATATGAAGGTTTTCGTGCAATGCTGCACCTCCTATTGCCGCAGCAATTGAAATAATACCCTGGCCTCCAACCCCTGCTAAAATTATATCTGATTTCATAAAATTCTTTATTTTGAATAATTAAATTATTCTAGTTAATTATTTATTGATCTTAGAATTTGCTTATTTCTTGTTTAAGCCCAATTCTTTCACCTTAGTAACAAGTTCTTTGTTCTTCATCGTTTGAATGCACTGTCTACGAGGAATTACAACAGAAACACCGGGATAAGCTAATTCTTCTTTTAGTAGCTCCACCATTTGATCGTGATTAGCAGGTGTTGGATGAAACACTCTAATATGAGCAGGATCGACACCTACCCCTTCGCATATTTGCTCTATTCTTCCTAAGGCTGCCGAGTCTTGACCACCGGTCATTCCCGTAGTATAGTTATCGCTAATTACCACAGTTATAGGGCTGTTGCCTATTACAGCATCAATAAGACCAGTGATTCCTGAGTGAGTAAATGTTGAATCGCCAATTACGGCAACCGAAGGTACTAATCCTGCATCGGCAGCACCTTTTGCCATAGTTATAGAGGCTCCCATATCAACACACGTACTAATGGCTTGGTAAGGTTCGTAAGCGCCTAAGGTATAGCAACCAATATCGGCAAAAACCCTTCCTTTACCATGCTCCAATAAAGCTTCATTCAAAGCGACATAAGCATCGATGTGTCCACAACCTTTACACATAGCAGGCAAACGATTCGCAACTGTAGATGGAATAGGATCTAAAGTGAATGTTTCTTTATGAATAGCGGCTAACACTAAATTCGGATTTAACTCACCATCGCGAGGTAATGAACCATCTAAACGGCCTCTTACTTTTTCTTTACCTAAATAACCTTTCAACATTTCTTCAACCATCGGATAGCCGTCCTCAACCACCAAAACTTCATCACAAGTCTCCATAATGTGCTTAATTTTTGCCTTAGGAAGAGGGTATTGACCTATTCTTAATACAGGATAAGGCACTTTTTGGTCTTCGTAATTTTCTACTAAATAATTATAAGCAATGCCACAAGTAATAATTCCTAATGATTTATCGGATGCATCAATGAACTCGTTGAATTGAGATTCTTCCGAAGCGCTAATAAAATTATCGAAGTTACTCAAAAGCGTTTTATAATTTTTTCTTGCAACAGAAGGCAATAAGATAAATTGCATAGGATCTCTTGGAAGCACTAGTTCGTTTTGAGCTTTTGGTGTAATAGTTTCAACGCCCGATCTTGAGTGAGCCAAACGAGTTGTTATTCTCATTAACACAGGCACTTTGAATTTTTCAGAAATTTCAAACCCGTAATGAACCATATTATAAGCTTCTTGCTGATTTGCAGGTTCTAAAATTGGAATTTGTGCAAATTTGCCATAAAAACGATTATCTTGTTCATTTTGCGAAGAGTGCATCGAAGGATCATCTGCAGAAACAACTATTAAACCACCATTTACCCCGGTAATCGCTGAGTTGATAAAAGCATCGGCTGCCACGTTTAAACCAACATGCTTCATTGCACACATGGCTCTCTTTCCGGCATACGACATTCCTAAAGCAGCCTCCATAGATGTTTTTTCGTTGGCAGACCATTTTGCATGGACTCCGTTTTCTTTAGCTTGCTTCGATTTTTGAACATACTCCATAATTTCTGTCGATGGAGTTCCTGGATATGCGTACATCCCCGACATACCGGCATCTAAGCCCGCCTGAGCGATAGCTTCGTCGCCTAACATCAATAATTTTCCCATTATTTTGATTTTTTTCGTTAACTAAATATAATCTCTACGCTTCTTAAATTCTCCTTTTAGAATGGAGAAAAGCGTATCTTACAAACCACCAAAGCGTTTGAAAAACCCAACCGATATTGCTACTGAGAAGTAGAATATAATAGTTATGAGATTATTTATCTTGAAAAGATACATACTTCAAAAATAAAAAAATTAATCGTTTCTAAAAGCATTCGAGATTATTTTATTTAGCATGAATATGCACTTCATTTTTAGATGAAAAGCTTATCTTTGCACCCCTAAAAAAATAAATTCTATGGCATTAAAATGTGGTATTGTTGGCTTGCCCAATGTTGGAAAATCGACTTTATTCAATAGTTTAACCAACGCTAAAGCTCAAGCAGCCAATTTCCCTTTTTGTACAATTGAGCCAAATATTGGCATTATTACCGTTCCTGATGACCGTTTGATTGCTCTGGAAAAAATCGTTAATCCGCAACGTGTAGTTCCCACAACAGTAGAAATTGTAGACATTGCAGGACTTGTAAAAGGTGCAAGTAATAACGAAGGCTTAGGAAATAAATTTTTAGGCAACATTAGAGAAACTGATGCAATTATTCATGTATTACGTTGCTTTGAAGATGAAAATATTACTCATGTGGATGCTACTGTAAACCCTGTACGCGATAAAGAAACGATCGACACAGAATTACAGTTGAAAGACCTCGAAACAATAGAAGGCAGAATTGCTAAAGTTCAAAAAATTGCTCAAACCGGAAAAGATAAAAATGCTCAAAAATCATACGAAGTTATGAGCAGATATAAAACAGCGTTAGAACAAGGACTATCGGCAAGAACTGTCGAACTCAAAAACGAAGAAGAAACTAAAATTGCTAAAGAACTTTTTCTTCTTACCAATAAACCGGTACTTTACGTATGCAATGTTGACGAAAATTCTGCTGCCGAAGGCAATGTACATGTTAATGCTGTTAAAAAAGCAATCGAAGGCGAAAATGCTGAGTTAATTGTTGTAGCAGCAGCTACCGAAGCCGATATTGCTGAGTTAGAAAGTTACGAAGAACGTCTAGAGTTTTTGGAAGACCTTGGTTTAACAGAAAGTGGATTAACTAAATTGATACGATCGGCTTACTCGTTGCTTAATTTAGAAACTTACTTCACTGCCGGAGAAAAAGAAGTTCGCGCATGGACCTACAAAAAAGGTATGACTGCCCCACAAGCGGCCGGCGTTATTCACTCAGATTTTGAAAGAGGCTTTATTCGCGCTGAAGTTATCAAATACAACGATTTCATTAAATTCGGCTCAGAACTTGCCGTTAAAGAAGCCGGTAAAATGGCTGTAGAAGGCAAAGAATACGTTGTTGAAGACGGCGATATTATGCACTTCAGATTTAATGTTTAATTAGTGTAAAAAGTCAAGACATTACGTATATTTGAAATCTACACTTAATAGTTTTTAATATGAAAAGATTTCTTTTGATTGTATTGGCCAGCCTATGGTTTTGGACAGTATCTGCTCAAACTACAAGCACTGAGCAGACCGCTAAAAAAGTACAGCATGCTATTGGTGCTGATTTAGGTTTTACTATTGGCTACGGCCTGGCTTATAGAGCTACTTTTAATAATTTTAGTACACAATTGTCTTTTACCCCCTATTCGAACGATTCGCATACAAGAGTTAGCGCAGGTCTTTCGTTTTATTACACTTTAAAAAAACATAAAGTCGCTGAGTTTTTTCTTTACCAAGGCACACATTACATCTACGATAAAAACGAAGTTTGGGACTGTATAGTTATGGAAAATGATAATTGTGTAGAAAACACTTATACAAGAGTCGATAATTCTGTAAATATTGGAGCCGGCCTTGGGATTAAACTCAATTTTTTCGAGGTAATGAGCTTTAGTCTAATGGGTGGCTATGCGGGTTACGATAATTTCAGTTCTATCGGATTTACCGGAGAAGCTGTGTTATTATACCATTTTTAATTAACTATTCAATAGGCAAAACCCTTTCGAAACCTTCTTGTAACGAAATAAAAGTTTCCGTACTCACTATTTCCGGAATCGATTGTAATTTTTCTACAATTAGGCTCTTGAGTTGCTCATTGTTTTTGGTGTAAACCTTTAACAAAAGAGAGTACTTTCCCGTGATATGGTGCGACTCTACCACTTCCGGTATTTTTCTGATTTTTTCGAACACTTCGTCGTGCGATTTTGAATTTAATATATTGACTTGCAAACCTATAAACGCGCAGGTAAAATAACCTAAATTCACCGGTTTAATTTGCAAATGTGCGCCTTCAATAACACCCATTTTCTGAATTTTATTCATCCTTTGATGAACTGCAGCGCCGGAAATTCCACATTTTCGGGCGATGTCCATGTATGATGTTCTGGCTTCTTGCATCAGAATTTTCAAAATCTTTTTATCGGTACTATCAATCTTTAAGTCCATTATAAAATTTATATATTAAAATTTACATTTTGTAATCAAATATAATTATTTATTTAATTTATGTAAGCAATTAGCTTGTTATTTTTAAAAACATAAATAAAAAATAGCACTTAATATTAATTAATAGTATTTTTAAAATAAAAATCAATAGATATGAATACAAGACATTTCGATCCGGCAACTGAACTTCAAAACAGTTTACACACCGACCAAGTTTTTGGCGTTAACCAATCTATAAGCGACTCCGCTACTTTCACCTTTGAAGATGGCAAACAAATGACAGACACATTTAATGGCGAACATCAAGCCTTTTTATACAGTCGCCATTGGAACCCAACCAACTTAGAATTATCTAAAGCGTTAGCAGCTATGGAAGGTACAGAAGCAGCTTGGGTAACAGGTTCCGGCATGGCGGCCATTACAAGCACAATCCTTCAGATTTGCAAAAGTGGCGACCATATTGTTTCGAGTATGACTACCTATGGTGGAACTTTTGCTTTTTTCAAAAATTGGTTGCCTAAATATGGCATTGAAGTTTCTTTTGTAGATATTACTAACATAGAAGAGGTAACTAAGGCTATTCGACCAAACACAAAAATGGTTTACACAGAAACCATGACCAATCCATTGTTACAAATTTCTGATGTTCCTGCATTATCGACAGTAACAAAAAAACATCAGATTAAATTAGTGGTCGACAATACGTTTACTCCAATGATCTTTTCGCCATTTAAACTTGGTGCAGATGTGGTGGTTTATAGTATGACTAAATTTATAAACGGCAAAAACGACACCACAGCAGGTTCAATTTGCGCTAGTGGCGATTTCATCAATTCACTTATCGATTTAAACGACGGCACTGCTATGCTTTTGGGCCCGGTTCTAGATACTTTCAGAGCGTCGAGCATTCATAAGAATTTATTCACATTACACATCCGCATGAAACAACATAGCCAAAATACTATGTTTCTGGCTAAAAAATTTAAAGAAATTGGATTAAAAGTGAATTATGCAGGTTGTAAAGATCACCCTCAACATGAGGTAATGGGCCGCACGATGAACGCTGACTTTGGTTATGGCGGAATGATATCAATTGACTTGGGCACCAAAGAAAAAGCAAGCGATTTTATGTCGCTTATGCAAAAAAGAGGCGTTGGTTATCTGGCTGTAAGTTTAGGATACTTCAAAACACTTTTTAGCAATAGCGGATCGAGCACTTCGTCGGAGGTTCCTTTAAAATTACAAGCCAAAATGGGCCTTTCTGAAGGTTTAGTAAGATATTCTGTTGGTTTAGACAACGATATAGAAAACACTTTTAGTGTAATTAAATCTTGCTTAATCGATTTAAAATTGATTTAATATTCTCCAAAAAAAACAAAAGCGGCTTGATTTTAGCCGCTTTTGTTTTTTCAAAAATTTTGATTTATAAAACTAATATTTTGTAGAGTCGCGTTCCATTTGCTCGATCAGTTTTTGTAATTGCTCCTGCTTGTTAACCTCTCTCGCTTTTCTTGCTGTTTCTGTATAATACTGATGCGATTTAAGGAAACTAATTTGCAATTCATTCCATTCCTTTCGATTATTTATCCTTCCGTGCTCGAACATTTCTAAGTATAAATTATTAGAAACCGGTAAAAAGTCTTTTCTTCCTAGATAATCTAAATCGGCATCGCAAATAATTTCTTCCAATTTATTTTTGGGCTCGGGAGGAAACTTTGTTGCATAAATGAGCTCAGATATTTGCTCAATTTGAGCATCGGAATATTTAAAATTAGGCAATAAATCTTTGGCAA
The DNA here is from genome assembly GCA_016936665.1 of Bacteroidales bacterium. GTDB lineage: Bacteria > Bacteroidota > Bacteroidia > Bacteroidales > JAFGXI01 > JAFGXI01. The sequence goes on along the minus strand of JAFGXI010000024.1, from coordinate 33,703 downwards.
AAATTATCCCCTGCTCTTCGTGATCTAAGAAACTAATAGTATGACCTAAGTCATGAAAAAGAGCTGCTGTTTTAAGCAAAATCATCTCATCGTCGCTTATTCCCTCTCCTATTCCAATCACTTCTACTTGGTTCATTACATCGATGGTATGCTTTACATTATGATAATACAAACGCTTATCTAAGCCTTTTTCTAACTTAGTTAAAATTAGATCTTCCAACTCTTCGAATCTGATGTTTTGTATTTTCAGCATAAACTTTTTATTCGGATTTATTTTATCCTCATCGTCGCAATATTCCGGCTTCAATCCATGTACAAAATACATGGCCATATTGCCTTTGTACTTCACTGGTAATTCTCCACGGTATTCGCACTCGAAATACGACGAAACAATTTCGTAAGTTGTTTCAGAGATATTCAAATGACCAACTTCTCCGTACGATTCCATCCTGCTTGCAATATTTACAGTATCGCCCCATATGTCGTACGACATTTTCTTACTTCCAACAACACCGGCAATTACAGGCCCTGTATGAACTCCAAAACGGATTCCCCAATCGAACTCCGATCTTTCTTGAATTTTTTTAGCATAATGGATCATTTGCAAACCGGCCAACACAACATCGATCGGATTGGTTTTATTTTTCTTTGGTATTCCTCCTGCACACATGTACGCATCTCCGATCGTTTTAATTTTCTCAATATCGAAGCGTTCCACCACTTTATCGAACTCCAAAACATAAAAATCTAACTCATCGAGTAAACTCTCGGGGTTTAAACCTTCTGCAATCTTAGTAAACCCTTGAATATCTGAAAATAAGACCGTTACCAATTCGTATTTCTTTCGAGTAGCTCTGCCTTTTGTTTGCAATTCTCGAGCTGTATCTTCTGGTAAAATGTTTTTCACCAGATCTTCGGCTCTTTCTTTTTGCAAAACAATTTCTTCTGTCTTATCTCTTATGATTCGCTCCAATTCGCTTTTTTCTTTGGCATACAAATAAGCTCTATATCTGAAAATCATGTATATGAAAGACCCCAACAAAATAAAATACGACAAATAAGCCCACCATGTTCTATAGTAGGGTGGTTTAATATGAAAACTAAAACTGGCCGGGTCGGAAATAATATCATGTATATTCTTACTTCTTACAAACAAAGTGTAATCGCCTTCTTTTAAACCGGAATATTGTTCTGTACAGGTACTTTGCCAGTTAGACCACTCCTCTTCTAAGCCTTCCAACCTAAATTGAAACAACACTTCATCTTGAGGCTGGTAATACGCCGTGCTGGCCTGAAAAACAAGAGTATTCCACTTATATGGTAGTTTTAAAATTGTTTTCGTTTTAAAAATATTTGGATCGATAATCGAATCTTTTCCAAACTTAACAGAGCGTAATTTTGTTTGATAAACTTCGTTATCTCTATTCATCTTTTTGCTATCGAAACGTAACAAACCCTCTATTGAACCAAACCAAATTACTGAGTTTTCATCTGGATATATAACTTCGATAGAATAATCTCGAATTTGATTGAATGGCTGAGTCACAGATACAAAAGAATCTTTTTCAGCATAGTAATATCTTAAGCCGGTTTGTCTACGGTATTCTTTTGCTATGCCAGAACTGAACCATAGATTTCCATGCATATCTTCAGAAATTGGGTAGTACCATCGGTTTTTAAGCGAATCGATTAAGTATTGTTTTTCGAATTGATGGGTTTTATCGTTGAAATTAAAAACGCCCTTGAAACTTGAAAAATAAGTTCCTTTATGCGTTTCAAACACATCGATCCATCCGTGATTTTTCGGAAGACCATTTGATTCTTTGTATTGAGAAATTTGAGGGTTTAATGTAAAGCCACTCGACATGCTTAGGAAAAAAACACCTTCGTAATTGGTTCCCAACCACAAATCGCCATCTATGGTTTCGGCAACGGTCCGGATATCTTTATCAAGGTTTTTTATTTTACCCAACAAATTAAATCCGTTTCTGATGCCGTAAACATACAATCCATTTTGAGCGGCAACATATATATAGCCTTTAAATTCTTCAGAAGCCGTTAGCCCAAAAGCAAATACATCCGATAATTTTTCTGCTGAATGTCCTTTTATTTCATAAAGGCCGGTACTATTTGAGACAAACAAACGATTATTTGTTTTCAAAAACTTTCTACACTTTTGTTTTATCCCGTCAATTTTAGAAAAAGAAATTGTTTGACAATTATTACTAAGTTGATTATCCGGCGATACCAAAACACCTTGAGAAGTTGCAATATAAATTCTTCCATCCTGACGAATAATATCAAAAACACCGCCTTTAATTCCATAATCGGCATCAAAAATTGTAAAAACAGAAGGATAATTTAACAATGCAATACCATTGTTCATTGCAACCCAAATATTGTGATGCGAATCTTCGAAAAGTTGATAAATATCGTTATCCAACAATCCATTATTTTGATTGATATGAGTTACAAATCTTCCTTCTTCATCGACAATTACTATCCCACAACTTTCTGTTCCAAAAGCAAACATTCCGTTCGATAAATAAATACTGGAAACCAATTTGTTATTTTTTAATATTGAGGAAGCTTGATTATTAAAATCTCTAATATATCCAAAGCCCTGATCGAAAATTTTCCACGATTGATCTTTAAATCTAACTAAATATTGATCTTGAAAAGGTATAATATTTTGGATTTGATTATATAAACGGCATGGGCAAGAAACAGTATCGAACCTTTCTAAATCAATTTTAAAAAGACCAGAATCGAGAAGTAGTAAAGGTTCTTTTTCCCCAAATAATTTAATATTATTGTTATAGGTTAGAACATGTTCTACTGCTAGATTAGAATCAATAACAAAAACTTGTGGTTTAGCTATTATCACCGTTTTTTCTCCAAAAGTTTTAATTGCGTTAACATGGTTAAATTGATAACCTGCCTTTTCCATGCTTTTAGATAATTCTCTATATACCATTTTAAAATTTTCGGTATTTTCAACTATACCAAAACTTTGGTATCCGCCGGCAATTATTTTCCCTTTCCTTGTCGATGCCAATTGAGGTTTACCGGGATATTCAATGTATCGCCAAGTTTGCCCGTCGTATTGCATAATACCATCCAAATTTCCAAAATACATGATCCCATTGGTATCTTGAGCGATAGAAAAATTCTGATTTTCGTGCTTATAATCTTTTGGAGAATAATTAGAAATAAACGGCCTGCCCACTTCTGAGAACTGAGCTTTAATTGCCTGACTACATAAACTCAGTAGAATAATAATTAATAATACCAGTCTTTGCATGAAATAAATTTGGAATTTTGGTTCGTAAACAAAGGTAAAGAATCAGAAATGAAATAAAGGTTTTTAATCGGAAAATTCTAACTTTGTTGCAAATCTTTGCATATGCTCAATTATATTCATTGGAACATCGAACCCGAAATATTTAAAATAGGATCTATAGCTATTCGTTATTATTCGCTTCTGTTTGTTGGTGGCTTAATTGTAAGCTACTATATTCTAAAGAAAGTTTTTATTAAGGAAAACATGCCTCTAGAATGGCTCGATAAACTATTTATATATGTTGGTGTAGGAACTGTTTTGGGAGCTAGACTAGGTCATGTCTTTTTCTACGAATGGTATTACTATAAAAACCATATGTTAGAAATTTTATTACCTATACACCAAACCACAAGCGGTTATGAATTTTCAGGTTTTCAAGGACTTGCAAGTCATGGAGCAGCAATAGGCATTGTGCTGTCTGTTATTTTATTTGCTCTAGTTCAAAAGAAAAATGCATTGGTCTTTTTCGATAAAATTGCATTAGTAATTCCACTTGCGGGCGCAATGGTTCGTTTCGGAAATTTAATGAATTCCGAAATAATAGGAAAAGCCACAAATCTGTCTTTTGGATTTATTTTCGAACGCGTCGACGAAATTCCTCGACATCCTTCGCAGTTATACGAAGCCTTAGGTTATGTTTTTACCTTTGTAATCGTGATGTTGGCTTACCGAAGATTAAAAGATAAAGTTAAACCCGGATTTTTCTTAGGTTTGATGATGATCGGCATTTTCACAGCTCGTTTTTTCATCGAATTTGTGAAAGAAAATCAAGAATCATTTGAAAACGACATGGCTTTTAACATGGGGCAATGGCTCAGTATTCCATTTGTATTAGCTGGTATTGCACTTGTTGTAATAATGAGAAAGAAATCGTAAAACATTTTATGAATTTTTACGTTATTTTTCTTGTAATCCGAAATTGAGAACATAATAAAGCATGCAACTATCGATCATTATTGTTAATTACAATGTTAAAGATTTCTTAGAACAATGTCTAAATTCGGTAGACAAAGCCATTAGAAATCTAAGTACCGAAGTATTTGTGGTTGACAATAATTCTGTGGATCAATCGTGCCAGATGGTTAAAAGCAAGTTTCCTCATTTCACTTTAATAGAAAATAAAAAAAACACTGGTTTTGCCGTAGCAAATAACCAAGCGATTAAATTAGCAAAAGGAGAATATATACTACTGCTAAACCCGGACACCCTCGTTGAAGAAGATACATTCGAAAAGGTTGTTGGCTTTATGGACTCACATCCTGAAGCAGGGGGCCTTGGTGTTAAGATGATTGATGGAAATGGTAATTTTTTACCGGAAAGCAAACGAGCTCTCCCTACACCAAAGGTAGCCTTTTATAAGATTTTTGGTTTATCGAAACTATTCCCTAACTCCAAAAAATTCGGTCAGTACCATTTGAGTTTCTTAGATTTAAACCAAACACACGAAGTTGAGATTTTATCGGGTGCATTTATGTTGATGCGTAAAGAAGCCCTCGACAAAGTAGGCTTGCTCGATGAGACCTTTTTTATGTACGGCGAAGACATCGATTTATCGTACAGAATAATATTGGGTGGTTATAAAAACTACTATTTTGCGGACACTACCATAATACACTACAAAGGCGAAAGCACTAAAAAAAGTTCTTTAAATTATGTTAAAACCTTTTATAACGCAATGATTATTTTTGCTCAAAAGCATTTTGGAAAATCTGCTTCCTGCCTAATTAATTTGATAAAGGCGGCTGTTTATCTTAGAGCAGGCATTGCTATTTTTAAAAGAATCGCAAGTAATATTTATCTTCCTACTATCGACTTTTTAGTACTTACTTTTGGTTTTTGGAGTCTTACTAAATTATGGGAACAATACCAATATCATTCGGGCTATTATCCATCATCAATCACATGGATTATCATCCCTGCCATTGGCTTAACTTATTTATTATCGCTTAGTATATTCGGAGCTTATTTTAAACCAGTTCAATTTACCAAGCTCATACGGGGCGTTGCTTTTGGAGGTGTTTTAACCTTAGCCGGTTACGCTCTTCTTGACGAAGATGTACGCCTTTCTCGTTTTTTAATTTTGAGCTCAATAGCTTGGGCATTTTTAACCTTACCTAGCTATCGATGGTTTTTTCATCAACTTAGCTTTATTCCATTCCGTTATAAAATTAAGTACAAAAAGAAGATGATAATCGTAGGCGATAAACAAGAATCGGAAAGAGTCGCCAATATTGTTAGAGCATTGCAAGAACAACCGGAAATAAAAGGATATGTCCAATCCAACGAAATAGCCTACGAAGGCTCATTGGGAAGCATATCTCAGTTATTCGAAATTGTACGTGTGCACCAAATAGACGAAGTTATTTTTTGCGCTAAGAATGTAAGTTCGGCCGATATTATTAGCAATATGCTCGACTTAAATCCATTAAATTGCGATACCAAAATTGCTTCTCCCGATAGTATTTCGGTTATAGGAAGTAGCTCGGCAAACACCAACGGAACGTTATACCATGTAGATTTAAACCTAATTAATTCTGAAGAAAATAAAAGGAACAAACGAGTATTAGATTTATTAATAGCTTTAACATTAATGATTAGTTCTCCAATATTTTTGCTGATTCAAGATCAAAAACAAAATTTCTTCAATAATCTATTAAGTGTAATATTAAATCGAAAAACATTTGTTGGTTACACCAAACTAAGTCCAGATAAAATCCACTTACCAGAGTTAAAACCCTGCATTATCGAAGTTGAAGATCAAGTCAGCTACGCAAAAAACTATACCCTATGGTTCGATTTGTTGAGCATTTGGAAAAACATTAGAAAAATTGGTTAAATCGATTGATTAATCAACGACTTATCATCTTTTACATCAAACTCAGCTTGTAAATTCACTTCGAAAATCTGATATTTTTCTTTAAGAGAACTTGCTAAAACATCTAATAATTCGTTAGCTTGCTTAAGGTCGATGTTCTGATAAAAATCTACATGAGCCATTAGCATTGTGCGTCCGCTTGTCATTTCCCAAATGTGTAAGTGGTGAATATTTTTAATTTCAGGAATCGAATTTAATATCAATTGAATATCCTCTTCTTTCACATCGACCGGAGAAAATTGCATCAAAATATTATAGGTTTGGCCAAGTAGCTTAAAGCTAATCCAAAGCAAATAAACAGCAATTAAAATACTCAACAAACCATCGATCCACATCCATTGGGTATAATACATTATAATCCCCCCCAACAAAATCGCTAAAGACGACATTAAGTCGCTCAATAAATGCAGATAAGACGATTTTACATTGATGTTATCTTTCGCTTTGGAATAAAGTACTAATACACTTAAAAAGTTGCCAACAATACTAACTAAAGTTCCCCAAATAATCCATTTAGTATCGATACTTTGTAGTGTCTCGGGTTGCCAAAAACGCTCTATAGCCTCTTTAATTAAAAAGGCAGCAATCAGTAACAAAATAATTGTATTAATAAATGCCGCCAATACTTCGGAGCGAACATAACCAAAAGTTGCTTTTTTGCTATAGGCTCGCTGCATCATTTTAGAAGCAAACCAGCTTATTACAAGAGAGAAAACATCGGTAAAATTGTGCATTGCATCGCTTAACAACGACAAACTTCCGGAAATAAAAAAACCAAGTGTTTGAAATGCTGTGATACCAATATTCAAAAGAATAGACACCAACAATCTAAAACCTATCTTTTCTTGTTCTTGATGGTGAAAATCGCTCATTTTATTTTTCCAATTTGAAAGCTAATAACTGTACCCTTCTTTCTTCTGCTGCCCATGGGCTATATATCGAATTTTTTTTATCATTTCTATCATCAGAAACCTTTCTTGAGGCAGTATCTTCTCCAAAAGCTTCTTCTTTTAGAATTAATTGTGGCGTTTCGCCATCTATGTATTCTGCAAACAAACCATCTTCGGTTTTTCGGTAGTAATTTACAATAGATGAAACTCTTCTTTTAGACAGATTGATATTGTAACTATTGCTATTCAGAGGACTTGCAAAGCCCTTAACCACAAGCTCAACATTATATCCATCGCGAAGCAATTGAATAAGCATTTGATTAAAATCTTTAAGCTGATCGAAACCTTTTTCTACTTTTTCGAAAAAGAAATTATCAATCATATTAACAGCATTACTTTTAGCTTCCTTTTTTAATCCAAAAGAAAATTCATCTTCGTATTCTTTTAATTTCTTAAAGTATGCTACATAAGTTTGCTCATATGTAAAATTCGTGCTGGTATCGGTCGTTTTAGGGTTGGGATGATCGTTATCGAAATAAAGATCAATTGGAATTAACTGTTCCATTTTTTCCACACTTTTAACAACCCAATTAGTATCTGGCACAGAGTCTATTATTCGTTCGGGTAAAGAATAAGTATAAATGTTATTGCAACATGTTTCCGATTTTAATGCCTCAGGATTTAATCTATTACTCGATAAATAAGCAACATTGGTGTAATTAGATTGATTATAGTACAAATCGTCGTAACTCGAATTAATCGGAAGTCCTAAATTGATGGGTAAATCTAGGGTTTCGATATCGCCATCGGCATAAAAAATATCGAAGCCACCTAAATTTTCGTACCATTTCGATGAAAAATACAATCTGTTTTCTTCGACACTATAGTAAGGAGTTATTTCATCGTCGATAGAGTTAATTCTTCGTCCAAGATTTTTTGCTTTTTTAAAACGACCGCTTTCTTTTTCTGTATAATAAATATCGTACCCTCCTTCGCCATCTTTTACATCTGAAGCAAATAATATGTACGAATGATTATTTTTTTCGAAATAATACGGATGGATATTATTAGCCGCTTCAAAGTTGATATTCTCATCAAATTTCTCGGCCTTCTGCCACGCTCCATTCAATTTTTTCGACTGATAAATAGAACATATCTTTTTGTCGTTGACCAATTCGCATACCGAGAAGTAAGCTTCGTTACCTTCTGTATTTAACGAAATAGCACCAATATTAGCAGGATAAAAATTGATGTTGGTGTCTAGCGGAATTAAACTATCGTTTTGCCATAAAAAAACTCGACTAGTAAATAAGCTGTCATTATTAAACATCGGGCGTTTTGCCACTAAATACTGCTCGTTTGGTTTATAATTGACAAACTGCAACTCAGAATGTCCATCCATTGTTAATTCTTCCATTAAATGAATGTCGCAACTTGTGTCGGGATCTAATGAAAAATCGAAGGCTTTTTCGCTTGCTGTAATACCTTGCTTCGCCTTCAGTGTATAAAAATCGCGTTGCTTTCTATGTGCTTTATAATAATTATGATAAGATAAATTTGCACGTTGGTACTGCCCTAATGCATGATAAGTTTGAGCCAAGAACCATTCAGACATTGGATACTTCGAAAGACTATTTTCTGTGAGTTTAATAAAAAGCACTAAGGCTTTCTCATAATTTCTTTGATAAAATAAACTCACGGCCATTTGATATTCAAGCATTTCGATGGGCGAAATAACATAGGCTTTTTCGTAATTCTGCGAGGCTGTTATATAATCACCGGCATCGAAAGCCTTATCGCCGGCTTTCTTGTATTGTTTCGCAGATTGAGCCTTTAGTGTGCTTACACTAAGTATAAAAATTATTAGAAAAAATAAATATCGAAGACTCATCAGGTTTAGTTTTCATCCTTAGTAATAATCAACTCAAAGTTAAAAATAAATGTGTTTATATTTGCGTTTCTATAATTTTTTAAGTTGAAATATTAATACCATCATGAAAAAAGCAAGTGTCATTACTTTAGGATGTTCAAAAAACTTGGTAGATTCCGAAAAGATTCTTTATCATCTTAAGCAAAACGATTACGAAATAGAACACAATGGCTCTTTCGAAAACAAAGATCTAGTATTGGTCAACACTTGTGGTTTTATTCAAGATGCCAAACAAGAATCGATTGATTTAATCTTAGACTTGATTGAGGCCAAAAAAGAGGGTTACGTTAAAGATATTCGAGTATTTGGTTGCCTATCGGAAAGATATAAGAAAGAGCTAGAAGCCGAAATACCAGAAATCGAGCATTTTTATGGCACCTACGAAATTGATAAAATTTTGTCGGATCTTAACATAAAACCCTGTCAAACTGAAAAAGAAAAACGATGGCTAACAACACCATCGCATTATGCATATGTTAAAATATCCGACGGTTGTAATCGTACTTGTTCCTTTTGTGCTATTCCTATCATTAAAGGCAAACACCGCTCTCGCCCCTTCGAAAGCATTATTGCAGAATGTAAATATCTTGCTTACAAGGGAACAAAAGAAATTATTCTAATTGCACAAGACTTATCTTTTTACGGAGTCGATCTATATAAAGAACAAAAATTAGCAGAGCTACTTAAAGGCATTTCAGAAATCGAAGGTGTTGAATGGATTAGAATGCATTATTTATATCCGGCAAATTTCCCATATGCTATCTTAGAGGAGATTAAAAACAATACGAAAGTCTGTAAATACATCGATCTAGCCTTGCAACACATGAGCGATAATCAGCTTAAATTGATGCGAAGAAACATCACGTTCGAAAAAACTAAAAAATTACTGGAAAAAATTCGTGCTTCAGCCCCAGAAATTGCCATAAGAACCACTATGCTAGTCGGGCATCCGGGAGAAACCGATGATGATTTTGAAACATTATTTCAATTTGTAAAAGAATTCAAATTCGATCGTTTGGGAGGATTCACATACTCCGACGAAGACAATACCTACGCTCAAAAACACTATGAGGATGATGTTGATGAAAGTACAAAAACCGAAAAGTTTAACCGCTTAATGGAATTACAACAATCCGTTTCTCAACAACTTAACATAGCTAAAATTGGGAAATTCTATAAAACAATCATCGATCGAGAAGATGATGATTATTATGTAGGTAGAACTGAATTTGATTCTCCGGAAGTAGATAACGAAGTGCTAATCAACAAAGACAAAATTCTAACAATAGGCTCTTTTTACGAAGTTAAAATCACTTCGGCAGATGATTTTGATTTGTTTGGGGAAGTATTATAAAAAATATACATTTTATACATTAAATGTAATTTTAATAACATTTATTTTCGTAAATTGCGCTGAATTACGATGAAATTACATTTTTTATTAATCCTATAAATTAAATTCACAATGAAAAAATCTTTACTATCATTGGCCTTTTTGGCCTTAATTGGTATGGGTTATAGTCAAATTACCAACCAGCCGTTGACTATCAAACCGAGCCTAACACCTACTGGCGTTAAAAGTACAAACGCCCCCGTAACAACTTTAGCTCATTGTACCGATGTTACAGCAGGCAATGCTAATCTTGGACAAGCTTTGAACGGTGTAACCCCCATGGCTTATTTCCCATCATCAACAATGGGAACATATACAGGAAATGTTATTAATAAAATCTCTATTGGAGTTTACCCAGGAACTCTCACAGGAGATGTAACAATCATGATATGGGCAGATACATCAAACTTCGGATCATCTCCTGCATACACACAAACTGTTGCTGCCAGTTCTTTATCCGATGGATGGAATGATGTTATACTTTCTACTCCATATGCTATTGATGGTAATGAACTTACTGTTGGCTATTCTGCAAACACAAGCACTGGCGCCGGATTTGGATACGACAACTCTCAATTAGCAGCTAGCGATATGGGAAGTTATTTTACATTACCAATGTATTCATACCGTAGTTATATCGGAACTGGTACGGCAGGTCAATACTTAGCATTTGCTATTAAAGCTTATGTCGATGATGGAGCATCTTTCCAAGATGTAGAACTATTAGGTTTAACTGGCCCAGATCCTGAATGTAGCTTAGGAACAGAGACTGTAGTTGCAACAGTAAAAAATAACAGCAGTACTACAATTTCAACAGCATTTAATCTTTATTATGAAGTAAACGGAACCGTTTCTTCTCCAATTTCAGTCCCTACACCTATAGCCGCAGGAGCTACCGTTAATGTTGATTTATCAATCGATATGTCAACTGATAATCTCTATGAAATTAGAGCTTGGACAGTACTCACAGGTGATGAAGACCATGATAACGACACAAACTACACTTATACTGCTAATACTTTACCCTATGAGATACCATTTACTATCGCTTTCGATCCTAATACTTTTGACTTTTTAGGATGGAACACCGGTGATTTAAATAACGATAATAGCACTTGGGGTGTTTACAACGTATCTACAATTGGTGGCGGCCATAACGATGATTATGCAGCATTATACCAGTACAGTGCTTCAAACGCCGGCAACGATTACTATTACTCGAATTGTATCGACTTAGAGCCCGGGGACTATACTTTAAGATTTTGGACTAGAGTAATGGACAATAACGGAACGCCTTACGAAGAAAAACTTACAGTTTTTATCGGACAAGGACAAGCTCCAATGACGCAAGAACTCGTCGATTTAGGTACAATTACAAATACTGAATGGGTAGAAACAGTAACCAATTTTTCTATTACTACTAGTGGTACATACAACTTAGGATTCTTCGCATACAGTGATCCTGACCAATATCTACTACTAATCGATGACGTTTCTATAGATGTCGCTGATGGTATTAATAATAGTATTTCTGAACAAATTAGTATTTATCCTAATCCTGCTTCAGATTTATTAAATATTAATACTGATTTAAACAGCGAAATAAGCATCTACTCAATTGCTGGACAATTGGTATATAGAACAAAAACAGTTAACACAAGCACTGTAATTAACCTCGACGCTTTTAATTCTGGTAATTACATTATTAAAATTCAAAATATAAACGAAATTGTAACTCAAAAACTAGTTGTGGAATAATTTGTTTAATGTATTAAATAAAAAAGGCTGACTCACAAAAATTGAATCAGCCTTTTTTATATCTTATAGATTCTACTTTACAGCATCATCGTCGGAATAAAACTGAAAGCCTAGGCGTTTGCCTGTTTTTATTTTTGATTTGTTAATATTATCATGCATTTGCGCCACCGAAACTTCTTCTACATGGCGATACGGAGGTACTAATAAATCGAATTCTAAAGAATATTGAATAGCCGATAAAATTATCTCGCGAATCTCAACCTTTGTTATTTGTTCCTTTCCAAAATCGTTATGTAGAAACCCCATTTGATGTTTACCCTCGACAAAGAAGTATTTGTCTTTATTTACAAAAAGGCGAGCAATCATGTAACCAAGGTCATCGAAGCGATTATATTTGAAAGAATCCGCTAAAAAGTTATATACATTAATTACACCACAAAATGAGTTCATTGCATCTTTTTGAACAAAAGTAGTTTGCCATATGTTGTGTGAATTTTCAAATTCAAAGATATTTGAATGCATATTGAAAATAATTAAATCGCCAGCGACTTTTATTTCGGCTTCAAATGCTCCACGATCTTTATATTGCAATAGAACACGTTCGTCGCTACCTTTTAGTTTTTTATTGAAGTCATCGACAATTAATTGTAATTCTGTTTTTAATGCTTCAAAAACGTTTAAAGTGTGATCATAAACTTTTTGTTTTATCTCTGCTTTTTCTTTTATAGTGCTGATGATTCTATTTTCAATATCTTTCATGTTTGTACGCTTCAATTAATAGGCTTTTGCAAAAATCACTCTTTGTTTCGACGGCTGACCGGTTAGTACACATTTACCTTCTTCTTGAGGATTATCAACAGGAATACAGCGAATAGTGGCTTTGGTCAATTCTTTAATTTTATTTTCTGTTTCGGATGTCCCATCCCAATGTGCATAAACAAACCCTCCGGCTTCTATCGCTTTTTTAAACGATTCAAAATCATCGACTTTATGATTGCTTTCTTCTCTGTGCTTAAGCGCTTTTTGATAAATGTTGTTTTGAATATCTATTAGCAGTTTTTCTACATAATCAACTAAGCCTTCTTGTTGGATAACGTGCTTCTCAAGAGTATCTCTTCTAGCAATTTCACAAGTGCCTTGTTCCAAATCTCTTGGGCCTATAGCAATTCGAACAGGAACGCCTTTTAATTCATACTCGGCAAATTTAAAGCCTGGTTTATGTATATCCCTATTGTCGTATTTTACAGAAATTCCCTTTGCTTTAAATTGAGCTAACCAAGCATCAACTTTCTCATCAAAATCTTTTAGTTGCGCATCTCCTTTATATATAGGAACAATAACGACTTGAATTGGTGCTAATTTAGGTGGTAAAACCAAACCATTATCATCTGAATGAGCCATAATAAGCGCTCCCATCAATCGAGTAGAAACACCCCACGAAGTTGCCCAAACATATTCTAATTGTCCATTTTTATCGGCAAACTTCACATCGAATGCTTTAGCAAAGTTTTGTCCCAAAAAATGAGAAGTTCCACTTTGTAAAGCTTTACCATCTTGCATTAACGCCTCAATAGTATATGTTTCGAGAGCCCCGGCAAATCGTTCATTTTCTGTTTTTGTTCCAATAACTACAGGAAGCCCCAACCAATTTTGAGCAAATTCTGCATAAATATTAATCATTTTGATGGCTTCTTCGACAGCTTCTTCTCTTGTCGCATGTGCTGTATGTCCTTCTTGCCAAAGGAACTCTGCTGTTCTAAGAAATAAACGGGTACGCATTTCCCAACGAACAACATTTGCCCACTGATTTACAAGAATTGGCAAATCTCGATAAGATTGAATCCAATTTTTATAGGTGTTCCAAATTATCGTTTCAGAAGTAGGACGTACTATCAACTCTTCTTCCAATTTTGCATTCTCGTCCACTTCAATTCCATTTTCACCATTTTTTAATCGATAGTGAGTAACAACAGCACATTCTTTTGCAAATCCTTCAACATGATTGGCTTCCTTGCTAAAAAAAGATTTCGGGATAAATAATGGGAAGTATGCATTGGAATGACCAGTTTCTTTAAACATTTTATCTAATTGAGCTTGCATCTTTTCCCATATTGCATAGCCATAAGGCTTAATAACCATACTTCCTCTAACCGCAGAGTTTTCTGCAAGGTCTGCCTTCACAACTAACTCGTTGTACCATTGCGAATAATTCTCCTTCCTGCTTGTAATTCCCTTTCCCATTATTTGGTATAATTTTTGTTAAAATTTGTTTCGAAAAATTGCATCAATAAGATGTTTCTTAATTTGTATTTTAAATTAAAAAAACGCCTAAATTGCAACTTATAAACCGACTTACAAATATAATAGAAATAGAATAAAAAATTATCTCCCATGAAATATCTCTACAAAATAGCATTTTTAGTTCTTGGAGCAGGAGTATTTTCGGCCTGTTCTACAAGCATGAACACCAACACTTACGATCCTCTGTATTATAGTTCAGATGAGATTAAGGAAACCAACAAAATGGTATACAATACTCTTGAGGAAAACCAAGAAGAGTCGAGTATCGAAGAAAATTCTGATCAGGAGTATAGTAATCCTGATGGAGAAGCATACATTACCAACAACTATTACGAAAACGAAAATGGTGAATTTGTCGAAGAAAATGGAGATTACTACGATGATTACAGTGCCCGATTGAGAAGATTTGGAGATGGTTATTGTGATAGTTATTATTCTGATTATTATAGACCTTCGTGGTATATAGGTTTCAACACCGGATATTGGGGAATGTCTTGGGGATATGGCTATAATAATATTTACAATCCGTGGTACGACCCATGGTATTACCCTAGCTATTATTACTATGGATATCCTTATTATTATGGAGGATCGTACTGGAGTGGTTACAACAATGGGTATTGGAATGGATATTACGATGGTGTTAACAATCGATACGATTATTACTACGGAAATTCAAGATACCAAGGTGCAACATACGCAAGACGTAATACTACCGGAGGAACTTACAATCCTAACAGAAATGGTTCAAGGAGCAGTTCCGGAACAAGCTCGCGCGATGCTGTAACAAATCGTTCAAATGCTAGCAGAAGCACAAGTACAAATAGTCCAAGATCAAACTCAACTTCAACTAGAAGTTCTAGCTCACAACGATCAAGTGCTAGTCAAAACAGAAGTTCGACCAATAATAATAGAAGCACAAACTCTGTTAACAGGTCGAGCAATAACAGAAGTTCGTCTGCAACACAACAAAGATCTGCAAGTCGCCCATCTTCGACAAGTAGCAGTGGATCTAGTACAAGATCTAGCTCATCGGCCCCCAGAAGCAGTTCTTCTAGCCGAAGTAACTACAGTGGTTCTTCTACACCAAGAAGTTCCAGCAGCAGTAGCTCAAGTTATTCAGGAGGAAGTAGATCCGGGTCATCAAGTAGTTCTAGCAGTTCTAGCAGAAGCTCATCGAGTAGTTCAAGAAGTCGTCGTTAAAAATTAACTTAGAAAAAATGAAATCAAATATTCGTTTATTAGTACTTAGTTTACTAGTTGTTCACTCATCATTTGCCCAAAATTTAGATGATGCATTAAGATATTCGAGACAAGGTTTGAATGGGACTTCCAGATACGTATCGATGGGAGGCGCTTTTGGGGCACTTGGAGGCGACTTATCTGCTATTAACAATAATCCTGCAGCGGTTGGTGTTTTTTTATATTCAGAATTAAATATCACTCCTGATTTTAACTATACAACAAGTAAGGCTTCATATTTAGGGAGCAATGCTAGCGATCTTAAGTTTAATTTTAACCTAGACAATTTAGGCTTTGTAGGTAGTCTAAAAATATTAGAAGGTCCTCTAAAAGCGATTAATTATGGCTTTACATATAAGAGAACCAGCAACTTTCATCAAAATATATACGCAAATGGCTATAACAATTCAAACACGGTTACTGACTATTTTGCCGAACAAACCAACGGTACATATATAAGCGATTTGGATGAAGGAAACGAATATGCATCAGATCTCTCTTACGATGCTTATAATGCTTATTTGATTAACCCTACCAATCTATCAGACACTAATACTATATATGTTAGCATGTACAATCAAAATGGGATTGAGCAATCTATATACCAACAAACAACGGGGTACAATTCAGAATATACATTTAGCGTTGGTTTTAATTATAACGACCAACTATATGGTGGTTTAGCTATAGGGTTTAACTCGGTTCGTTACGTTTACAGAACTACCATTGAAGAAATTGATTCTAAAAATCAAATCGACAATTTTAAACAAATGGAATACGAAGACAACTTCACCACCACAGCAAACGGATATAATTTTAAACTTGGTTTAATTTATAAAATTACGCCATGGTTAAGATTCGGAACCTCTTTTCAAACTCCTAACGTCATTAAATTATCGGATAGTTATTACCATGTTATTAAGTCTTCTGTTTCGCCCGATGGATTAAGCTATAAAAACTACAATTTAAGATCTGGCGATGGCGCATACGACTATAAAATTATAACTCCTATGCGATTAATGGCCGGCCTAGGTTTTACAATCGATAAAAAAGCGGTAATTTCTATGGAATACGAATATGTAGAATATCGCACTGCAAGTTTAAGAAGCTATTATTCTGCAAGCGAATTTTCCGATGCAAATAGGGATATTAAAGATTTCTTAGCTGCTGGCCACAATGCGAAAATCGGTTTAGAGTATCGTTTAGGGATTACAAGTTTAAGAGCCGGATTTAATTATTTAGGTTCACCATACAGTAATTCACAAATCAATAAGAATGCTTATACACTATATTACACAGGAGGTATTGGGTTTAATTTTAACAATATCTATATCGATATGGCATATGCGCTAGGAAATAGCTCTTATTACCAATATCCATATCTATTAAAACAAGCCGATGTTCAACCTTATTTAGTCGACAAAACAACCAGTCAGTTTTTAACTACAATCGGAATCCGTTTTTAATTTTCCAACTTGAACATACGGTTTAATGCTTCGATGTTTCTTTCAAGCGATTGTTGTTGCGATTGTGCCGAGTACATTACATCTATACGATCTTGATAGTTTTCAAGAATTTTGTGGCGAACCATTTTTAAAGTCGAATTTATCATGTGATTATCTTCCGAAAATGGTTCTTCTATCACTTGAAATAAAGAAGGAATCCATTTTTCCGGAAATTTGCCTTTAAATTCTTTTTGGTTAGAAAAATTAAGCATCTCTACTTTAATAAAATCTCTCAACGCCGAAGCTGACTTGATATGATGCTTTTTGATGGCTTCTTTAGTTAAATCAATGTTTAGTGTTAAAAGTGCAGTTGTGTATTTTTTATGATCGTTATAGATCATTACTTGTTGAATTAATCCTGAACTATTGACAATAGCTTCCTCAATTTCTTCTGGTGAATACTTCTCCCCATCCTCAGAAATTAATAATGCTTTTTCGCGACCGACCACAATTAAAAAATCATCTTCATCGAAATATCCTAAATCACCTGTAAACAACCAGCCATCTTTTAAAACTTCAGCCGAAGCCTCCGAATTTTTATAATAGCCTTTCATCACATTATCGCCTTTGATTACAATTTCACCTTTTTGGCCTTTAGGTAAATCATTTCCCTTATCGTCGCAAATTCGGCAAACTACGCCCCCTAACACTTTTCCGGAGGTTCCCATTTTATGCATGTATGGTGTATTTGTGGAAATAATGGGAGAAGCTTCCGTTAAGCCATAACCTTGATATACAGGTATTCCAATGGCTTTATAAAATTGTTGTTGCTTGATATCGAGCAAGGCTCCTCCACCTACAAAAAATTCGATACTGTCGCCAAAAATGGCTCTTAATTTCGAAAAGATTAACTTTTCGGCTAACCAATAATTAAAAAATGTTGATACTTGAACCAAAACTCCCGGCTTATGAAAAGCATCGCCATTTCTCTTCATCCCTGCTTTTAAGCCACGGAGAAATATTCCTTCTACGAACGAACCTTTTGCTTTAATACCTTCTTTCATTTTAGCGATAAAATTGCTCGTAAGCGCTGGAACAGTAAGTAAAAAATTGGAATGCGATTCTAATAAGTTTTTAGGTATATTTTTTAAAGCATTCATACCTCCTCCTCTGGCATTGACAAAGTGTAACGACAAGCCTTTTACCAACGAAGTATATATACCAACAGTATGTGCAAACGAATGATCGGTTGGTAAAATTATCAATGTTGAAATATACTCTCTGATTTTAAATGTATTAACAGCCTCATGGCTATTTGAATAATAATTCAAATGTGTTAACATGATGCCTTTAGGATTACCAGTTGTACCTGAAGTGTACGAGATGGTAACAACATCATCTTCTTTAATATTTTCTTCTATTGTTCTTAAATATTCTTCATTTTTATCGATAGAGCTTTCTCCAATTTGATACAAATCGTCTACATATTTAATTCTTGAAACATCGAATTTATATTTTTGACAGAACTGTTCAATCTTCACCGATGGGCGATCTAAAACGACCAATTTCAAATTGGCATATTCGTATTTATCCCACTGGCTAACTACTTTTTCGAATGTGTTTTCAGAAATAACAAATAATTTCGAATCGGAATGATTTACACGAAAAGGAATCTCTTCGGGCATTAGCTTGATTGATAAGGGAACCGAAATTGCACCGGCATATAAACATGCAAATTCAGAGATAATCCAATCATTTTTTGCCTCGGATAAAATTGATATTTTATCTTCGTAGCCTATCCCAAGTTCTTTGAATGCCGAAGCTAATATACGTGCTTTACGTTTGGCCCCAGAGAATGTAACTCTATCCCAACCATGGTCGTTCTTTTGACTTAAATAAGGCTTTTCGGCATATTTCTCTGCCGCGATATCTAGCATTCTAAAAACGGTTCTTTTCGTCATACTTCTAATTATTTTCTGTAAAAATAAACTTTTTAGAAGAAAAACAAACGACCGACTTAAACGCAAAAAAGCGGAACTCACTTCAGTTTTCCGCTTTATTTTTTTTTAATTATTATAATTATATCACTTTAACAATCTTTTCGGTATCATTTTGCTCTGTAAGATAACCTATCGGATAAAAAGGATGGTTTATTGAACTCATGTAATCAACAACTTCAGAAGCTTGGTCAGGGTTTACGGCTACTAATAAGCCCCCACTGGTTTGAGCATCACATAGCACGTATTTTTGCTGGTTACTTAATTCATGAACTTGGGGTTTATAACTTTTATAATTCTTAAACAAACCTCCGGGGAAGGTTTCCATATCGATATATTTTTGAAGGCCATCGATGGTTGGTACTTTATCAAATTCGATGACTGCATTCAACTCGCTGGCTTCGCATATTTCGATTAAATGGCCTAGTAAACCAAATCCTGTTACATCGGTAATTGTACTTACAGCCTCGAAATTCGAAAGATCTTGTCCTACTTTATTTAAGGTCGACATCCACTTAATTATTTCTTGTCGATGTTTTTCTTCAATTTTACCTTGTTTTTCGGCAGTTGCCATTATTCCGATTCCTAGTGGTTTTGTTAGAAATAATAAATCACCAGCATTGCCACCAGCATTCTGCTTAACTTTTGCGGTTTCGATAACACCGGTTACAGCCAATCCAAAAACAGGATCGCCAATTTCGATACTGTGCCCACCTGCCAAAGCTATGCCCGCTTCGTTGCATATAGCTCTGGCACCTTCAATAACTTTCTGTGCTGTTTCTAGCGGAAGTTTTTTTACCGGCCAACCTAAAATAGCTATTGCCATAGTGGGAGTTCCGCCCATAGCATAGATATCGCTAATTGCATTTACAGAAGCAATTCTTCCGAAATCGTACGGATCGTCAACAATTGGAGTAAAAAAGTCGGTGGTGCTTATTATTGCTTTGCCATCGCCGAGGTCAAAAACAGCAGCATCGTCTCTTTTATCGTTACCAACAATTAACTGTGGATGTGGTGCGTACTTAATATCCGAAGCTAAAATTGTTGATAAATCTTGAGGCGAAATCTTGCAACCTCATCCTGCACCTGGACTGAACTGTGTCAGTTTTGGAATCTCTATTTGATTAGGATCTACCGGTGTAGTCGAGCAAGAATCGTCTTGTTGCGGAGCTCCTTCAATGGTTTTAAACTTCATTCGTAATATATTATCTCATTATTAAAAAAGCACATAAGTACAACTTAGGCAGTATGCACTTTTTTATCAGACTAAGTCTGTTTTATCAAATTATAATGCATTGCAAAGTTAACCAAAATCCATTTGTTCGTTTAGGTTTTGATCTATAAAATCGTTGTTTTTAACAGCATCTATTATTTGTAATGCGTAGTTTTTTGGATGATCTTCGTTTAATTTAATTTTTATCAGAGAGAAACGTGTTCTTTTCGTCAGCCCAAATTCATAGGCTTTATCGTAAAATGTCAAGCTTAAATCTACGGCTTTACTCATTTCGTTATTTTTGACAGCTTCGATGGCTAATTTAGTTTGCAATGGTCCTAATCGTTTAGCGATTCGGTTCAAATGATATATAAGCAATTCGCCAGGAACATTTGTGTATTCTTCTACAAGTCGTTTTATTCTGACAGATTTCGGGATGTCAATTAAAACAACCGGAGCAGATCGCATTGGCTTAAAAAACTCGTCGGGAATAAAATTTTTACCAATTGCCTTGCTTTCGTCTTCAACCCAAACTCTTTTATTCGGGCTCATCTTTCTTACTGCTTCGAAAAGATTATTTTCGAATTGCTCGGTGGAGGGTTGTTCCGACATACCTATCGCCCCAAATGCTGATCCTTTATGATGAGCTAAACCTTCCAAATCGATAACTT
This sequence comes from Bacteroidales bacterium, assembly GCA_016936665.1. GTDB lineage: Bacteria > Bacteroidota > Bacteroidia > Bacteroidales > JAFGXI01 > JAFGXI01. The sequence continues at coordinate 12,645 of JAFGXI010000024.1, read as the reverse complement.
GTTCGCCCATCAATTCCAGTTCATTTAAGATATCCGTTTTCCCGCTTCCTGTATAACCACTCAAAACAATAATATTTTTTAGTTGAGATAACTGGTTTTTAAAATACGAACGATAAGCTTTATATCCGCCACGCAATAAGGTACATTCAATACCAACTTGCTTGAACAACCAAGCCATACTCTCGCTACGCATCCCTCCTCTCCAACAATGCACTAATAGCTGATTATTGACAGAAATATTTTTGGCTTGTTCTGCCAGCAAACGCATTTTCGGACCAACGATGCCCAGTCCAATAAACATGGCTTGCTCTTTTCCTTGTTGTTTATACGCTGTACCTACAATAGCTCTCTCTTCGTTTGAAAACAGCGGAATATTAAAAGCACCCGGTATATGAGCCTTTTCGTATTCTGCCGGAGAGCGAACATCGATGATAGGGATATTTTCGGATGCCTCTAAAAAATATTTTGTTGTGATTTTTTTTGCCAAGACAATTTCTTTTTGTCGATACGCAAAATTACAACTATTTATTTGCCTAATAAAGAAAACATGTTCTTTTTATAGGCTTCTACACCGGGTTGATCGAATGGATTGACGCCTAACAAGTAACCACTAATGCCACATGCTATTTCGAAAAAGAAAATCAATTCTCCGATGTTCTTTTCATCGATTTTGTCTATTTCTATTTCTATTATAGGTACTCCTCCGCCGGAATGGGCTTGAATGGTACCTTTTTCTGCTTGTTTATTAATATAATGCAAACCTTTTCCTGTCAAATAATTCAAACCATCGTAATTGGCTTCGGAATGGTTAACTTGTAATTTTGTTTTTGGTTCTGAAATACGAATAAATGTTTCGAATAAGTTTCTTGTACCATCTTGAACAAACTGTCCTAAAGAATGTAAATCGGTCGTGATATTTAGCGATACAGGAAAAATTCCCTTATGATCTTTACCTTCGCTTTCACCGTACAATTGCTTCCACCATTCAATAAAAGCATTCAATTTAGGCACGGAATAAACCATAACCTCATTGGTATACGACTTATGATACAAAATATTTCTTATAGTGGCGTATTGGATTGCCGGATTATTAATATCTTCTTTTTGGTATAAAACTTCGGCATCTATAGCCCCTTGCAACAAGTTGTCTATGTCGACACCGGCTACTGCTATAGGCAACAAACCAACCGGAGTTAAAACAGAGTATCTACCTCCCACATCGTCGGGCACAACAAAACTATCAATACCATAAGCATTAACTAATGAGCGTAAAGCACCTTTATTTTCGTCGGTAATAGCCACTACTCTATCTTTAATAGATGCTTCTCCAAATTGCTGAACTAGTTGTTCGAATAAAAGTCTGAAAGCTACAGCAGGCTCGAGAGTCGTTCCAGATTTCGAAATAACAATAATTCCAAAATTTCTATTTTTCAAATAATCTTTTAGTTCGTTAATATAAACCTCATCTAGATTTTGCCCGGCAAAAACAACTTCTGTTTTCTGAGCTGTAAAGTAAGGTTTAAAGGCATCTATAACGGCTTTTGCCCCTAAATATGAACCTCCTATTCCGATCACAACTATCGTTTCTAGAGATTGAAGTCGTTTGGCTATACTTTTTATTTTTTCAATTTCTTCTTTAGGCATTGAAGCCCCCCAATGCATCCAACCTAAAAAATCGTTACCGGCTTTTGTCTTTGCTTTTAAAGCTTTAAGTTCTTCAATAGCTTGTTTTTTAAGTTCTTCAAAATCTGAGGCTTTAACAAACTGAAGCGCTCCACTGACATCTATTTTCATATGTAATTATTTTAATAGGGTTTTAATACGAAATTAATAATTTTTAGTTGAGCTAATTTACAAAAAAAGCACCCGATTGGGTGCTTTAATTAATCTTTATCCATTGTTAATATAAACTCTTCGTTATTCAATGTTCGAGGCAGCCTTGTTCGCATAAAATCCATAGCTTCTATAGGATTCATATCGGCTAAAAATTCTCTCAATATCCACAAACGACTAATCATATGTTCCGGTAACAACAAGTCTTCTCTACGAGTTCCGGATGCTGTAATGTCAACCGCAGGATAAATTCTTCTATTAGATAGTTTTCTATCGAGCTGTAACTCCATATTACCTGTTCCTTTAAACTCTTCGAAAATAACTTCGTCCATTTTAGAGCCTGTTTCTGTAAGTGCTGTAGCTATAATTGAAAGTGACCCTCCATTTTCAATATTTCTAGCGGCTCCAAAGAATCGTTTTGGTTTCTGAAGAGCGTTAGCATCGACTCCACCCGATAATACTTTACCAGACGAAGGGGCAACTGTATTGTATGCTCTGGCTAAACGAGTTATTGAGTCTAGTAATATAACGACATCGTGTCCACTTTCAACTAATCTTTTGGCTTTTTCGAGAACTATATTGGCTACTTTTACGTGTCTTTCGGCAGGCTCGTCGAATGTTGACGCAATAACCTCTGCATCTACGTGTCTTGCCATTTCAGTAACCTCCTCAGGTCTTTCGTCGATAAGTAAGATGATAAGATAAACCTCCGGATGATTAGCCGCGATAGCGTTTGCAATTTCTTGCAACAACATGGTTTTACCGGTTTTAGGTTGCGCAACAATCAAACCTCTTTGTCCTTTTCCTATTGGCGCGATCAAATCGATAACACGAGTTGTTAAAGTTGCCTTACCATTGCCTGTTATATTAAACTTTTCATCTGGGAATAAAGGTGTTAAATGATCGAAAGGTACTCTGTCGCGAACCGCTTCAGGAGAACGTCCGTTGATAGAACTAATTTTCACTAAAGGGAAAAACTTTTCTCCTTCCTTAGGAGGACGAATCGTTCCTGTAATTGTGTCGCCAGATCTTAACGAAAACGACTTTATTTGAGACTGAGAAACATATACATCATCGGGAGAATTCAAATAATTATAATCCGACGATCTTAAGAATCCATAACCATCTTGTATAATTTCGAGTACTCCAGAAGTTTCAATAACCCCTTTGAACTCTACTTGAGGTTTCTGAGCTTGCTGTGACACTTTATTTCGCTGTTGCTGGTTGTCGTTATTATAAGGTCTTTTATAAGATTCTGCAGGTTTTGCATTGTCTTCTTGGCTAACTTGAGCGACCTTGTCGTTGTCAATTTTAGGTTGAAATGAGTTTCTATTATTCTCGTTGTCAACACTAGGCTGGTAAGTTCTTCTGTTATTCTCGTTGTAGGGGAGTTTCTCTCCCTGTTTAAAATCGCCTATTCGCTTTCTTTTCTGTTTTTGAAAGTCTAGTTTTTGAGAAGCATCTTTAGAATATCTTTCATTTTGATGATCTGAGCGATTTGATTGGTTTTGATTATTTTGTTCTTGTTTTGGAGCTGTTTCTTCTTCTTTTTTGATGGGAGGAGCTGTTGTCGCTTTTACTTTTGTGTTAACAACATCGCCCTTTACAAACGGAGAGTTATGTTCTTTATTCACTTTAAGCCTTGGCCTTTTGCTTTTTTGAGCTTGGTCGGTTTCTTTTTTAGATTCGACTTCTGCTTGCCTGTCAAGGATAGCAAATATTAATTCTTGTTTTCTGAATGATTCTACTCGTTTAATTCCTAAATCTTTAGCAATCATACGAATATCAGCAAGAAGTTTATCTTCTAAGACTTCTTTTTTATACATAAAAAATGGTTGGATTGATAATAAATTTGTGTCTTTATAGTCCTAGGACTTGAATTTGGTTACAATATTATAAAAGAATGTTTTATTGAGCAAAAAAAAAATCAGTATTTTAAAAATTATCGATAATAAAACGAAAAATTTTTAACTCTTTTGCCGACAGGACTGTTAAACTGATGTTGTTTGCTAATAATATCGATGGATTAATATTAAGTTTCTTAAGACACTTTTCTCCTATATTATTACTGATTAATATATACTCAAAGGTTTTTAAACTTGTAAAGATGTATTTATCCTGATCTACTTGGTTGTTTAGTAAAATGATATGTTGAAAATCATTTTGCCCATGGTAAAAGATAGCTTTATCTAAATTGACTTTTTGCGTCAAGCTTAAATTCATTTGAGCATCATCACCAATAGCCATAGCCAACTGATAATCTTTCACTTGGCTATTAACTCCAATCAAATTCCAATTTAGATATTCTGTCGTTTTAATATTTACTGTTTTTGCCATAAAAAAAGCCCCATTTCTGAGGCTTCGCAAGTTAATTTATTTTGAATTGTTTTCCTAACAAAAACAATACTAATATCTGTAATGATCTGGTTTATATGGCCCTCCTTTAGGTACACCAAGATATTCGGCTTGTTCGTTGGTTAAAGTGGTTAATTTAACGCCAACATGTTCTAAGTGTAATCTTGCAACTTCTTCGTCGAGGTGTTTTGGTAATCGATAAACATCAATTGCTAAATCGTTGTTCCAGATTTCCATTTGAGCCAATGTTTGGTTTGTGAACGAGTTACTCATTACAAATGATGGATGACCTGTAGCGTTACCTAAGTTAACCAATCGACCTTCTGAAAGTAGAATAATCGAATGCCCATCGGGGAAATGATATTGATCGACCTGATCTTTAATATTTTCTCTTCTGATACCATCGATAGCTTGCATTTCGGCAACCTGAATTTCGTTATCGAAGTGACCAATATTACAAACTATTGATTTATCTTTCATTTGTTTCATGTGTTCTGCTGTAATTACATCTTTATTACCTGTAGTAGTAACAAAGATATTTCCTTCTTTTACAGCTTCTTCCATTGTAGTCACTTCAAATCCTTCCATAGAAGCTTGCAATGCGCAAATAGGATCGATTTCGGTAACTAATACTCGAGCACCATAGCTTTTCATGGAGTGAGCAGACCCTTTACCTACATCGCCATATCCAGCAACAACCACTACTTTACCAGCAACCATAATGTCTGTTCCTCGTTTAATTCCATCGGCTAAGGACTCACGACATCCGTATAGATTATCAAATTTTGATTTTGTTACAGAATCGTTTACGTTAATTGCAGGAAATAATAATTTTCCTTTTTCTTGCATTTGATATAAGCGGTGAACACCAGTTGTAGTTTCTTCCGATACTCCTCTGATTTTCGAAGCCATATTAGTCCATTTGCCAGGGAAAGCTTCTATAGACGATTTTAATCTTTTAGCAAGTTCTCTTTCGTCTTCTGCCTTAGCATCCATTTTTAAAACACCAATGTTTTTTTCCGCATCAACACCTAAATGAACCATAAGAGAAGCGTCGCTACCATCGTCGACAATCATATCCGGACCCGAGCCATCTGGCCATGTTAGAGCCTGTTCGGTACACCACCAATATTCTTCTAAAGTTTCTCCTTTCCATGCGAAAACAGGAACTCCATTTTTTGCAATGGCTGCAGCAGCATGATCTTGAGTTGAAAAAATATTGCAACTAGCCCAACGAACATCTGCGCCAAGTGTAGTTAAAGTTTCAATTAAAACTGCCGTTTGAATAGTCATATGCAAAGAACCCATAATTTTAGCTCCTTTTAAAGGTTTTTCTTCGCCATATTTTCTTCTTAACATCATTAAACCGGGCATCTCTGCCTCAGCCAATAAGATTTCTTTTCTTCCGAAATCTGATAAGTTAATATCTTTTACTTTGTAAGCTAAGCTTAAATCTAAATTCATCATTTTTTAATACTTTTTTTATTTGTGGTCAAAAACAACCAAATTCCCAACTGACAAAATTAATAATACTTCTCAAATTATTTAGATATATTCTAAAAAATGCCAATTAATAATTGTTATAGAACATAATAAACCTTACTTTTGCAGGCTGAAATTAAAAAGAGAAAGAACATAAGTGTTTAAATTCTAACAAGATGGATCAAATTATTTATGCATTGCCCTTAGCGGGAGTCGTCGGAATTATATTCATGTTGGTAAAAACCGCATGGATTAAAAAGCAAGACGAAGGTAATGAGAAGATGAGTAACATTGCCAAAAACATTGCCGATGGTGCAATGGCTTTTTTGAAAGCAGAATACAAAGTGCTTTCAATTTTTGTGATAGCAGTCGCTGCTCTTTTAGTGTTTAAAGGAAATGCCGAGGAAAATTCGCATGCTATGGTAGCCCTTTCGTTTGTAGTAGGTGCTTTAATGTCTGCCCTAGCCGGATTTATTGGCATGCGTATCGCAACCAAAGCCAATGTAAGAACCACAAATGCTGCTCGTACCTCATTAAATAAAGCCTTAGAGGTTGCGTTTTCCGGTGGAGCTGTAATGGGGCTAGGTGTTGTGTCGTTAGGAGTTATCGGCTTAAGTGTACTTTTTATCATATACAGTATTCTTTTCGATGCTAGTAATTATGATGGTGTTACTGTCATTCTAAATGTTATTTCTGGATTTTCATTAGGTGCTTCATCCATTGCTTTATTTGCTCGTGTTGGTGGAGGTATTTATACTAAAGCGGCTGATGTTGGTGCAGACTTAGTTGGAAAAGTAGAAGCAGGTATCCCTGAAGACCATCCTCTAAATCCTGCTACAATTGCTGATAACGTTGGTGATAACGTTGGTGATGTTGCCGGTATGGGCGCTGATTTATTCGAATCGTTTGTAGGCTCTATCATTGCAACTATGGTACTAGGTGCTGTTTTTTTCAATGTTCCAGCCTTTGCCGATTACAAATTAGGTGCAGTTATGTTACCACTAGCTCTTGCAGCAGCTGGAATTATTGTTTCAGTATTTGGAACATTCTTCGTAAAAGTTAAAGAAGGAGGTAACCCGCAAACAGCTTTAAATATTGGTGAATTTCTTTCGGCAGGAATTATGATAATTGTTTCTTATTTCATGATAAACAAATTTCTTCCGGAGACTTGGACTTTTGATGGCACAGAATACACTTCGCTAGGTGTTTTTATTGCAACTATAGTTGGTTTATTAGCTGGTTTAGGTGTAGGAAAGATCACAGAATATTACACAGGAACAGGCACGAAACCTGTTACTTCAATTACAAGACAATCGGTTACAGGACCTGCAACAAACATTATTGCCGGCTTAGGTGTTGGTATGATGTCAACAGCTATTCCAATTCTACTTATTGCAGCTGCTATTATTCTATCATTCCAATTTGCAGGTTTATATGGTATTGCAATCGCTGCTGTAGGGATGCTTGCTAACACTGGTATTCAATTAGCTGTAGATGCATACGGACCTATTTCTGACAATGCCGGTGGTATTGCCGAAATGGCTGAATTACCTAAGGAAGTTCGCGAAAGAACTGATAAATTAGATGCTGTTGGTAATACCACTGCCGCAATTGGTAAAGGTTTTGCAATTGCTTCTGCAGCTTTAACCGCATTAGCTTTATTCTCTGCCTTTATGCAACAAGCCAATATCGAATCTATCGATATTGCTAAATCTACAGTTATGGCTGGTTTACTTGTTGGAGGGATGCTTCCTTTTGTATTTTCAGCTCTATCGATGGGTGCAGTAGGACGCGCAGCTATGTCGATGATTGAAGAAGTGCGTCGTCAATTCAACGATATACCTGCACTAAAAGACGCGCTTGCAATTATGAAGAAATACGATGGTGAAATTGAAAATGCAACATCCGAAGAAAAGGCAATTTTCGAAAAGGCAAATGGGGTTGCAGAATATGAGAAGTGCGTAGCTATTTCGACGAAAGCATCGATTAGAGAAATGATTTTACCAGGTTTATTAGCGGTTATCACTCCAGTTGCCGTCGGTTTTGTTGGGGGACCCGAAATGTTAGGAGGTTTGCTTGCTGGCGTAACTGTTTCTGGTGTTTTAATGGCAATTTTCCAATCCAATGCCGGTGGCGCATGGGATAATGCAAAGAAAATGATTGAAAACGGTATCGAAGTGAACGGCGTTAAATACGGAAAAGGCTCTGAAGCTCATAAAGCTGCTGTTGTAGGAGATACCGTTGGTGATCCTTTTAAAGATACTTCAGGTCCTTCGTTAAACATTCTTTTAAAATTAATGTCTGTTGTAGCATTAGTAATTGCACCTAGTATCGCTATTTCTATTGCTGAACAAGATAAAAACGTTGAAAATATTGAAATGACTTCAACAACTACAGCCGCTATTGTAGATGGTAGAGTTGAAGCTATCGTTACTGAAGATAAAAAAGAATCTTTTGAAAGTTTGATTATCAACAGAAACAAAATGGCCATTGCTGATCCTGCAAATCCAACTGAATTCGAGTTAAAACACACTCCGGAAATTGTTTTCGGAGAGCCTAAAGAAGACGGGACAGTTGATGTATCTGTTAACATAGGATCTAAAAACATTGTACATCCTAATCAAGAAGACCATTGGATTGATTTTGTAAATGTTTATGTTGATGGCAACGATGTTAAAGAAGTTGTAAAAACTATATACAGCAACGATGGTAACAATAAATTCGGTCCATTTAATTTGAAACTAATCAAAGGCAACAAGGTTAAAGTCGAAATCGGCTGTAACCTCCATGGTATCTGGGAAAACGAAGTTGTGTATTAAACAAATCTTCATTTATAGAGAAAAGGCTGTCTGCATAGACAGTCTTTTTTTTTGTATTAGTTTTCCATCATTCAAAAAAAGATAAAAAATAATGTCTTATCCATTTGGTATCTTGTAATCTTCTTTCGATTATATTTGCGCAACTTTTTTAATCTTATATGAGTATAGTGCGTAAAGTCCGTGCTGTTGAGAGGTTATTCAAAACACTGGAAAAAGATATCCAAAAATTACAATCAAAAACAGGGATTCATTGTTTAGAGGGCTGTGTTATTTGCTGCACCACTCCAAAAATAATGGCCACATCGATTGAATTTTACCCATTAGCGTTTCATTTGTTTAAAACTCATCAAGCAGAAGCAATATTAAGTAAAATCGAACAAAACTCGAACATTTCAACTTGCCCATTACTAAGCAGTATAATATACGGAGAGAATAAGCCCGGTTGCACGTTTTATGAGCAAAGAGGATTAATTTGCCGATTATTTGCGTATACACATCAAACCGATAAACAAGGCAAACGACGAATAATTACTTGTAAAACTATAAAACTTAACCAGCCCAACGAAGTTGAAATAGCCAATAAAATACTTTGCGAAAAACCAATAGGGCCAAAGGCGAGCGATTACTACTCAAGGCTTCAGTTTATAGATTATCAGAAAGCAAATCAATTATACCCAATTGCAGAAGCTATAAAATTAGCCATTGAGTCTGTTTTGTCTTATTACCAGTATAGGGGGAAAAAAGCAGTTTAGTAAGTTATACTAAATAAAGAAACCATTTTTAAACTTATCGATAAAATGCTAACTAATAAAAAGTTTAAAGATTTCTTTAATAAAAATGCAACTACACTCTAAACCATGATAGACTCTATTATCGCTTTCATCCTTAGACATCTAAAAATTATTCTTATTATATTGTTATCGATAGTTGGACTCAGCTTTTTTGTTAACAAGCTTAGTAAAGACTCTAATAAAACCAAAGACTTGGTGGAAAAACTATTTACACCTAAAAAGTAAAAAAGCCTCTACACATTAAATGTAAAGGCTTTCTGTATTTATTCTAATTGAAGTTACAAACTCCAATTAGCGGAGGTAAGTTATTTCCCCTTACCCTACTCAAAGAGTCTTTATGTTGTATATAATACATCATTTCTTCTTCTGAAAACATTCCTTTTTTATAGCGATAATTATACTCTCCAGAAATAAAAATAAGATTCCCTCTTTCTGTTTTTAATTCTTTAAAAAAATATAAGGTATCTTGACTCATTTCAAGTAAATAATGATACTCTTTATCTTCAAAAATTTTAGAATAAGTATCTAGTCTATACATTGTATCTTTTAAATAAATGTAAAAGACCAGACTAACAGCAGTATCTCCTAATTCCCCTTCATAAAAGTAATAATCAAATACACCTAAACCATCAGAGAAATCACCATTATGATGGGCTTTCAATATTGAATTATCAATTCTCACCTGAGGAAATTTTGTTTTCAAATTGGTAATAATTATATCCTCTGTATTCCCTTCTAAATTACCACTTTTCTTATTATCACTTTCTTTACAAGAAAACGTAATAAATATCGTAGATATAAATAATATCCTAATTACAACCAATTGCATTCTTGATTTTTAAATAATTTTTATAAACCGTGAAGTTTAATATAACCCCAGCTAGCGCGAGCTTGTAGCTCGTGCTTATATATTATCAATTTCAATTTGACCCTTTCCACCTGCATAATTAACAGCACTGCTGTATTTCCAGTCTTCGGCATTTATAACAAAACCAGAATCTACAGGATTATTATGCAAATATTGTAATTTTTGTTCGAAAACTTCGGTATTCCATATTTCTATAGGTTTATTGTGTTGTTGCCAAAATTGTCTTTTTTTCACATTACTATTTCTTTCGCCTGCACGTTCCATCATCCATAAAAGCCATTCTTTTCTACTTTCTTGAGGATGGTTTTCAATGGCTTTTTGAAGCTGTTTAGATGTGTGTGTTTTAAGCTCTTTTATCAATTGACTAGGATGATTGTTTTTGTCCCTAAATAACAAATGAACATGACTTGGCATGATACACCAGGCAAATAGCTCCATGCCTTTTCTTTTCTACAGTATTCTAGGCTATCTGTTAACACTTCAAAATATTTAGGTCTTACAAATACATCCAACCAATACACCGTAGCAAAACTTACAAAAAAAACACCTTCTGGATTATAAAATTTGTATTTACGGCTCATAAAGTAAAGATAAACAAATTCTTTAAGTTTTTTTGCCACAGCATAATGATTAGGCACGAGCTACAAGCTCGCGCCAGCAGGAGGAAAAAAGCAGTTTAGTAAGTTATACTAAATAAAGAAACCATTTTTAAACTTATCGATAAAATGCTAACTAATAAAAAATTCAAAGAATTCTTTAATAAAAATGTAGCCGACAAATTGATTTCTGTCGGCTTCCAATATTATTCAAAATTTATTTTTTATTGACTATTGTATTATAAAGCTTTAACACTTTCGCATTTAAGTCTAGCCCTTCTCCTGAATCTTTACCTGCATATATTTTCCCTGTTTTTGCATTTACAAAATAATGTAATTTTACATTTTCTTTCATCCCCATTACTGGAGATTTAAAAATATAAAATACATCTTGCTCTTCAAGAATAGCTTTGTCAATTTCTTCTTTCTCCACTAAAACAGCATTATATGGGTATAATTCGTTGACTATGTCTTGATTAGTTTTTTTATCACAAAAAGCACTGTTTAGAAGAAGTTTACCTTCTTTTATTTTCATCAAATTATCATGAGAACCTAATTGATAAATACTACCATCTAACCAAGTTTGCATGTAGTTTTCTAAAAATCGAATACCAGCATAGTAACTAGCTTTGCTTACTTCTCCAGAAGGAAGATTCCCAAATACCTTATTTTTATTGATGGTTGGGAAAGCAATAACAATTGATGTATAATAGTAATAATCACTAAAGCCAGTGAAGTTATGGGTGTATTCTTGCCTAACCCTAACTAAAGACATCACAGCGTATGCATCTTTGTTTTCTTTCATTTTTTCCTTAGCTTGATCTCTAGAGACAAAACTAATATCTTTGTTTATAGTCCAATATTTAAGCATAGCTTCTTTTAAATAAGCGTGCTCTGTTTCATTGTCAGCCAAAAAAACTTTTAAAGCTTCAGGGTCCTTTGCTAATTTTTCCATAGACTTTTCATCAGGGTCTGTGATAACCAATAGCTTTTTTTTCTGTAATTCCTCGATCGTTCCTTTTGTCATGTATTGACCATAAATGCTATTAAATAGCAAAAATGTAATTACTAATGTCAAGATGTTTTTCATGTTATAGAATTTTTAATATTTGATTTTTATTGTATTTCTTGATTTATCCAAAAAAGTTAAAATTGATATACTGAAAGAGGAAAAATGATAAGTAGATTGATATACTCCAGCGTGATGAGTGAAATCAAAATTACTTAATTGTAATTCAGCTCTGAAAGTATAATAATTGCTTGAAAACTCTAATAAAGCAGACGGTTTTTTTATATGATAAACTGCATCTGGGTTTTTCTCGGAAAGCAATTGATCATCTAAGATTAACATACTATATGAATATCCAAAACCAAAACCAAATCCATTATTATATTCAGAGTCATTAAATCCATTTCCAAAATTAAACATTACATAAGCAGGAATGTAAAAATTTAATCCACCTCCAGGACCATTATGGGAATGGGCTCCAAAATATCCTCCAGAAATATTTGCTTTTAAGCTTAGACCCATATTTTCATTAAAATAGAATATTGGCATTTGAATTCCACCCATTATATTAAAGGAAAAAAGGCTAGAAGTAGCAGAACTTGAAACAGTGTCTTTATAAGTGGATTGTAATTTAGTCCCTTCAATTTTAAAAATACGGCTTTGAAAACCATATTCTACTTTTTGGGAGAACATATTAATAAAATAAAATAGAAACAATATTGTTATAAGAGTTTTCTTCATACCGTTAGATTTTTACAAAAATAGAAAATTATTAATTTAACCCGTTGTGCATTTAGGAATTAGAGATAAAAAAAGTTGTTCACTACACTAAAAAGTGTTATATTTAATTGACTACCAAATCATTAAATACATGAACAACTTTAGCGAAAGT
>JAFGXI010000023.1 GCA_016936665.1 Bacteroidales bacterium | reverse complement strand
CAAGTTATCTCGATAGCTCTCAAAATTTTTATTTGTATCCAAAATTTTATGAATGTCTCAGTTTGGACTAATTTTTAGAAGTCCCCTTAATTATTATTTCCATAAAAGAGCGAGCCCGATGCCCAAATAATTACCAATAACGTATCCAATAATGCCAACTGTTAAACCCGAAAAAATGACGGCTCTATTTTTTAAAGCGCCAGCGATTACAGGAACAAATGGAGGTGAACATATTAAGGCTGTTGATGTGATTATTGTAGTGTCGGTATCTATTTTAAAAAATGAAGAAATGATGGCTTGCAATGCAACACTTCCGAAAATCACAAATCCGATATTTAAAAATAAATTTAAAGAATCGATGCTGAATTGAGAAAAATCGGCCATCGAAGCAACATTTACACTGAAGGCAAGAATTAAATACATACCAATATCAAAAGAAGAAGACATCGATCTTACTTTTTTGTTTAGCGAAAACAATACCCCTAAGCTCGTGATGCTTAGCATAACAACCACCATTTGGTATTCGTTCGGAACCATCAGACTTAAACTTCCTCCAATTGCAAATATTAGAACACTTAAAAGAATCGGTAAAAGGAAAGCTCTAATCTTTTTGTCTTCGACTTTTTTTTGAGTTATTTGTTCTTCTTCTTGTGAAAACTTGAGGTTAAATTGAGGTAATATATATTTGAAGATTGGTTTTGCAGCGAACATTAAAAACAGAAGGTAAATTGTAGAGAAAATCATGTCTGAAGTATGCACTAAAATATACCTGCTTTGCTCAACATCTAACGCAGCTTGAATAGAAGCAAGGTTGGGTGTGCCTCCGGTATAAACCCCAATAAGCATTCCCGGTATTTTCCAATGTTCAGGATCGTTATGGTCAAAAATAAAACGTCCAATAAAAACAACAATAACGACCGAAAAGATGGTTATAAACAAAGAAATTACAGTTGGCTTAGCCAATTTTAACCACGACCGAACATCGAACGAAAAAATAAGCATTGGTATGGCTAGTGGGATTGAAATTGTGTTAATAATCTCTTGCACTTTGGAGGCATTTTCAGGTAAAAATCCGCTGTTTGCGATTGCTATTCCAAATAAATATGCAATACCAACACTTCCTATTTTATCGAGAAAAGGCCAACGCTTTAGCATCTGGAGTATCAATGCAGGAATAGCAAAATATATTATAAAAAGAACAATAAAAGAAATCATGATAAAAGTGAGCCTAAAACAATAAAACCTAACACAATTAAAACAACAGCAAGAACAATTTTGCGAGTAATATCGTCGGACATTTTTATTTCTTTGTCCTTAAAAGCACTACAATTATTACTTTCAACATCGTTAATCATCGGCAGAAAAATAATATTTAAAGTTGATGGAAAGATAACTTCCGCTTACGCTAGTAAAAAAGTCTCCTTTATTGCCGCCTACAGGATCTTGCTCATAAAACATAAGGTACGCCATATCTCTAATTCGAGTCTGATATGTTGTCCCGATATAAAAGTAACCATCGTCTTTTGTTCTATACTCCCAACCAATACCTGCGGTAAATCCTAATTGGAAAAAATTAATGTTGATATAATCTTTTCCAAAAATTTTAACCGGTAACCTTTGCATACCTACATAGCCGGATTTAATGTCGGAAGGATAAAAATTGAGATTAAAACCGCCATTAATACTCATGTAAACATCTTTACCTAAACGAACGTAACCAGAAGCAACGAGCGGAATTTCAAAAGCCACAAACTTCAAATTTTCGGTATATGCCGTATCTGGTTTATAATATCCTGGGCTGTGTTGACTGGAGAAATCGGCTTGTATGTTTCTTTTGGTGTAATATATTCCGCTATTCAATGCGAAACGATAGGTAAAATAATGTCTAATTTCAGCCCCAAAGGAATAAGATATTTTATGAGTTATGCTGTATGCAATGGTATCGCTCTGAAAATTATAATTATTATTTTCCAAAGTGTTACCTGCTAAAACAGGGCTTATACTTAGCCCAAATAAGTTTTTTGTATCGACATCATGCTCAGAGCCAAGCTTCGGTCGCTTTTGACTGTATAGGTTTAATGTTAGTGCAAATAATATTATTGAACTGTAAAATTTAATCATTGCTTTGTTTAAAATATTCTTCTGCTATTTTTAATTGTTGATAAAAATCTTCTCCAAATGCACGTTTGACAGGCGATTCTAAAAATCTATACATTGGCGTTTGTGTTTGTTTCCCTTTTTTTAAAGCTGGTTTACAAATATTCCATTGATGATAATTAACGGCTAAAAATTCTTTGTATTGCTTAGTCCGAATAGGGTATAAGTGACAAGAAATTGGCTTCTGAAAATCGATAAGTTTTTTATTGAAAGCTTTTTCTATTGCGCACAAAGCGATATCGCCTTCGTAAGCAACATACGCACAAGCTTGGTTGTTTATTAAAGGCGTTACTCTGTCGCCATCTTCGTCTATGGTAAAAAAACCTTGTTCTTCAATGGCGTTTTTACCTTCTGCGGTCATAAACTGCGAAAAAACAGAGTAATTAGCTTCGATGATATCGATTTCCTCTAAACTCAATGGAGCACCGCCATCGCCTTCTACACAACATTGCCCTTTACATTGCGATAAATCGCACTGAAAATGTTTTTCTATAAGGTCTAAACTAACTATCTTATCGTCAATTTCAATCATCATTTTTTAAATTAGCGATTGTCCACTCATTAAATCTGGTTGAGGAATATTCATCAATTTAAGTATAGTTGGGGCAACATCGGCCAATACTCCGGAATTAATTTTATGGTAATCTTCAGAAATTAAAATAATAGGTACGGGATTGAGCGAGTGCGCTGTGTTAGGAGTATTATCTTTATTAATGGCATGGTCGCTGTTTCCGTGGTCTGCAATAACAATCATATGATAATTGTTTGTTTGCGCGGCTTTCGATACATCTCCAACACAGGTATCGATGGTTTCAACAGCTTTAAGAATGGCCTCGTAAACGCCGGTATGCCCAACCATATCGCCATTGGCAAAATTAACCACTATTAAATCGTACTTTTCGCTGTTTATGGCGTCAATAAGTTTGTCGCGAACTTCGTAGGCACTCATTTCCGGTTGCAAATCGTAGGTTGCAACTTTGGGCGACGATACTAAAATACGCTCTTCGCCTTCAAAAACGGCTTCTCGTCCTCCCGAAAAGAAAAAAGTAACATGAGCGTATTTTTCTGTTTCGGCAATTCTTAATTGTTTTAAACCATAATTCGAAACAACTTCTCCCAATGTTAATTTTAAATTGTCTTTATTATAAATGACTTCTACATTTTTAAAAGTATCATCATAGTTAGTCATTGTAAAATAATGTAGAGGAAGCGTATGCATTCCGAATTCCGGCATGTCTTTTTGTGTTAGAACAGTTGTTAATTGTCGTAAACGATCGGTTCTAAAGTTGAAGCAAATAACCACATCATCGGCTTCTATTGTTCCATTTACTTTAGCATTGATAATGGGTTTAAGAAACTCATCGGTTACATTTTCTGCATACGAAGTTTTAACAGAATCTAATAAGTTATTCGATTTTTTGCCTGTCCCCTGTGTGTATAAATCATAAACAATTTTTATTCGATCCCATCGCTTATCTCTATCCATTGCATAGTAACGCCCTACAATGCTAGCAATTTCTGCGGTTTGCGTTTGAAGATATTCTTCTAGTCGACTTAAAAATCCAATGCCACTTTTAGGATCTGTGTCGCGTCCGTCGGTTATTGCATGAACGAATACTTTATCGAGCCCCTGTTGTGTAGCAATATCGCACAATTTATGTAAATGGTCTTGCGAGGAGTGCACTCCACCGTCGGAAACTAAACCTATTAAATGCAGTTTTACACGATTGTCTTTGGCTATTTGAATGGCTTTGAGGATCGGCGCATGTTGCTCAATGCTTTTATCGGCAATGGCTCTGTTAATTCTAACAAGATCTTGATAAACTTTTCTTCCCGAACCAATATTAAGATGACCAACTTCTGAGTTTCCCATTTGACCATCTGGCAATCCTACATTTTCGCCGGATGTAAGCAACTCGGCATGCGGATATTTCGACATGAGTTGATCGATATTTGGTGTGTTTCCACTGCTAATTGCATCGGATTTGCTACCGTCGCCAATTCCCCACCCATCTAGTATTGTTAGTATAACTTTGTTTGATTTCATGATTTTATTATATGTCGTTTGCCAGATTATTTGCTTTTTTCATTAAAATATTTCTGATTAATCCGGATATTTATGAGCTTAATATTTCTCTCTGAGTTTTTTTAATTTGACATCTTCTTCGAGGTTGTATATTTCTTGTACTTTTTTAAGCATACCTTCAAAGTTGATTTTTAAATCTTTTAATATGCCATTTCTCATGTCGTAAATCCAACCATGTACATGAGGTATTCCTTTTCTTATGTAGCTTTCTTGAATTGATGCGTTTTTTATTACATTCATGCACTGCTCTTCGACATTTATCTCGGCTAAGCGATCCATTTTAGCTTCGTAGTTGTCGTATTCGTCTAATTCTAGTTTATGAAATCGATACACATCTCTAACGTTGCGTAACCAATTATCGAGCACTCCAAAAGAGTGAGGTTGCATGGCTGCATTCAAACCACCGCAACCATAATGCCCACAAACCACAATGTGTTTAACTTCTAAAACATCTACAGCATATTGCAATACAGACATCATGTTAATATCGTTATTGGCAACTACATTGGCAATGTTTCTGTGAACAAATAAATCGCCCATTTCCAGACCTGTAATTTCGTTTGCCGGAACGCGACTATCGGAGCATCCTATGTATAAGTATTCAGGGGTTTGTTCTTCGTAATGCCTCGAAAAAAAATCTTTTTGTTTATTGGTTTTATCTTGTACCCATTTAAGGTTATCGTCGAATATTTTATCGTATTTAGGATCGTTCATCTGAATTCTTTCTTATGTTAAACCAACAAAAATAATCAATCTCATCGAAATCTGTTAAAATAATACGTTCGCCCCAAGATTTTAACTCTTAATAACTTTTTATATTTAAACGAGAAATAAATATGGATTGAGCCGTTTAATATTCTTACTTTTGTAGTGTATATGTACAGCGATTTTTACCAAGAAGAAGATTTAAAGGCTAGCTTAGACCAATACACAAGGTCGATGAAGCACAATCGTGTAGCTTATTTCGAAGTGCACGAGTTTGAGTTTATTGTCGATCATTATTTGCAAATTGGAGATGTGGCTTTAGCCGAAAAGGCGGTTAATAACGCTTTGAAAATTCATCCTAACAACCCCGATATTTTGAGGCGTTTAGCTCAGATATATAATTCGCAAAGGCGTTTCAGAGAAGCAGTTCAAATATTGAACAAAGCGTTCGAAAGCTTTGGAGCAGGTAAGGATGTTGATTACTATTTGATTTTAGGAGAAGCTTATTTAGGTTTGGGTAAAGCCAATCGTTCGCAAGACTTATTTGCAAAAGCAGTAGAAATGGCCGATGACGATTTTTTCGAAATCAGTACTTCGATAGCTGCAATTTATCAACAAGAAGGATATCACCAAGAGACCATACGTTTTTTAAAAACCATTGTCGACGAAGATCCATCGCTTTTATTCGAAATAGCTTTTGCTTATTTAAGCTTGTTTGATTTCGAGCATGCTATCGAAAATTTTGACAGTTACATACGTTTCTATCCTTATTCGGCAGACGCATGGATGTATCTTTCAAGAGCTTATAGTTCAATGGAAAAGTACGATTTGGCAGAGGATGCTATGCTTTATGCTGTAGCAATTCAACCCACTAATGAGATTTATCTTAAAGAGATGGCTATTTTGTACGAAACGCAAGAATTGTACATCGAAGCATTAAATATTTATCAAGAGATGCTTCAGTCCGATATTAGTGTTGATGAAGATTTATTTATCTCGATAGGAAATATCAGTTTTCAACTTAATCAGTTTGAAAATGCTCAAAAAAATTATCAATTGGCCAATAAAATTGCACCGGGAAGCCCTAAGGTATTGTATTCGATGGGTTTATTGGAGCTTGAGCTTGAAAATTATTTAAAGGCGAAAAGTTTTTTACTCAGAGCACTCGATAAAGATCCTGAAAATGTAGAATATCAATCCGTTTTGGCTCAGATTTACTATTTCCTCGATGAGTCTGAAAAAGCAGAACAGTTGGCATTAAAAATCTTAGATGTAAATCCATTTTTTATAGATGCTTGGAGTGTCCTAGTCGATGTGTATTTTTATTCGAAACAATACAGAAAAGCATTGGCGGCATCGCTTTGGTCGAATAGATTAATTGGCGAAGATTGGGAGAATTTGACTAAAATAGCAGCCATTTATTGGTTGATAGATAAACCGGAAAAAGCTTCAGATTTTCTTAAAAAAGCATATGATTCAAATGCAGCATCACTTTCGTTTTTTTTAGAGTATATGTCAGAAGTTAATCAAAATACAGAAAATTTTATCAAAGAATTAAATATTACAGCAAAATAGAATGAGCAAGTACCAATTAAATTGTAAAAAGTGTGGGCACGTTATTGCCAATATGAAAGAATGGTTCGAGAGTTCCCAGAAGTGTCCTGTTTGTGGATCAAATCATGCATTAGTATCGTATTCAGCTTCGCCCGAAGGCGTAAAACAACTAATCGATGCCAATCTTGCTCAGTCGGTATTTGATTATTTCGACTTTTTACCGTTAGATGACAAGCAAAATATAGTTACATCTGGTGAAGGAGTAATTCCTGTCGAAAACTGGACTTTTCTTGAAGAATATGCCAAAACTTATCATCAGATAGAGTGTAAAGTTCATGTTTATAGAAACGATTTGAATCCGGGTACCGGAACATTCAAAGATGTTGCAGCTTCAGTAGCAGCAAGTGTACTCAAAGAAAATCGGATAACGCACTTCGCTATTGCCAGTACAGGCAATATTGCGACTGCCTTTTCCTATTATTTGGCAAAAGCCGGTATTTCTTTGGCAGTGTTTATTCCACAAGATGCTTTATTGGCCAACGAAGCAGAAATCAGCAGTTATGGTCAAAAAGTATTTAGAGTGAAAGGCGACTATGCTTATGCTAAGAAATTAGCAGCAGAATATGCCAAAAAGCATAACATTCTTATCTCCGGAGGAAATATCGATCCGATGAGAGTAGAAGCCAAGAAAACAATGGTATTTGAATGGATTCGACAAATGGACGAGTTTCCTACCGTTTATGTGCAAGCGCTAAGTGGAGGTACAGGACCAATAGCTATCGATAAGGCTTTAGATGATATTAAGTCGTTGAATTTAGTAAATCATTATCCTCGGTATATAATGGTTCAACCTAGCGCATGTAACCCAATGACTTTAGGTTGGGAAAATGCCAAAGCCAATGGCTTCCCAGAAGGTTGGTTAAATGATTATCCAATTATTGATGCACCTCAAACAAAAGTGCCTACATTGGCAACAGGCAATCCTGCTACATTTCCAATTATTGCAGAACTGGTAAAGAAAAGTGGGGGAGAAATGATTACCTTCGATGAGTCGAAAATGATTGATGTTGCTCGTTTAACGGCCTACGAAAAAAATGTTAGAATTGGTCCGGCTAGTTCAATAGCATTAGGAGGATTTTTCGAGTCGCTAAAACAAGGAATAATTAAAAATGGCGATGTTGTTCTTGTAAATATCGGCGAAGGCGTAAGACGAGCACCCGAGTTTATGGAAGAAATGATTTATACCACAGAACATGTTTCTAGCTCAGAAGAATGTAATCCACACCATATCGAACAGTATAAAGAGGAATTGTACGACGCTTTAAATCGATAGTTTATGAAATATATTTGGCTGTTTTTAAAAGGAATCGGTATGGGAGCTGCTAATGTTATTCCCGGAGTTTCCGGAGGAACTGTGGCATTGATTACCGGTATTTTCGAAACTTTTATCGATTCCATAAAATCTCTAAATGTTCAAGCTTTTAAACTAATTTTACACGGCAATTTTAAAGCATTTGCCAAGCATATAAATCTTTGGTTTTTAATCGCTGTTTTTTCCGGTATAGCCGTTAGTATACTTAGCTTTGCCAAGTTATTAGATTATCTTTTTAATAACTATCCGGTTTATATTTGGTCTTTCTTTTTTGGTTTAATCTTAGCCTCTGTACTATTCGTTTCAAAAACGATAGAAAAATGGAACTGGTCTGTTGTTTTGAATTTCGTAATTGGAACCTTTGTAGCTGTGTCAATCGCAATGCTAAACCCTGCTTCGGAAAATGATAATACATTGTATTTGGTGCTCTGTGGTATTGTGGCAGCCAGTAGTATGATTTTACCTGGCCTTTCAGGTTCTTTTGTGTTAATTCTTATGGGTAATTACCAACTAATAATGATTGATTCTGTGACACATTTTAACCTTAAAATTCTTTTACCTGTAGCAATTGGTGCAGGAATTGGTATTCTTGGATTTTCGCATTTTCTTTCGTGGGTTTTTAAAAAATTCAGAGACCAAACTATAGCATTATTATCTGGTTTTATATTAGGTTCATTAATAATACTCTGGCCTTGGAAAGAAGAACTGACTCAAACCTTTGGCGAGAAAACAAAAGTTATTGGTTATGAATGGCTTTTGCCACAATGGAGCTCCGAAGTGATTTTAGCAACAGTCTATCTTGTTATAGGTTTTGTGGTAATATATGCAATGGAAAAATTCGCATCAAAATCTAATACTAAGTAGTTTTGTCGACATTTGGGCTTATTGGAGGTCAGTTAAAACATTCGTTTTCTAAACAGCTTTTCGAAGAACGATTTGTCCAAGAAACTCATAAATATCTCTTGTTTGAATTAAACAATCTTGAAGACCTAAAGTCAATTATTATATCGAATCATTTAATGGGTTTTAATGTAACCATTCCCTTTAAAACAACTATTCTTCCGTATCTTAATGAGTTCGATGAAACAGCTCGAGAAATTGGTGCCGTTAATTGCGTAAAAGTACAATGGAACAAAAATAATTTTCGTTTGAAAGGCTATAATACCGATGCTTTAGCTTTCGAACAAAGTTTGACGATGTGGGTTCAAGATAAAATCGATAATGCTTTAATTCTTGGTAACGGTGGCGCTTCTAAGGCAGTTCAATATGTGTTGTTAAAAAATGGAATTAAATTTGATATTGTATCAACACAAGAAAAATTTTTAGTTTATTCGAACTTGAGGCAAACCATGCAAAATTATCAACTCATTGTCAATACAACACCTTTGGGGATGTATCCTAACATTAAAGAATATCCGGATATACCGTTCGATGAGCTAAATTCAAAGCATTGGATATACGATTTAATATATAACCCTCAGGAAACGATGTTTTTAAAAATAGCTAAAAATCAAAAATCGCATATTAAAAATGGCTTAAAAATGTTATCTTTACAAGCTAATTTTTCTTGGAAAATTTGGAACCTAATTTAGATGAAAAGAGTAATTTTTACCATATTATTATTTGTTAGCTTTTTATTTGCTTTTTCGCAAAACCAAGTTGGTTACGTCGAAATTAAAGGGAAAATTAAAGATGGAAACAAATCGCTTGGCAATACTACAGTTGAAGTGTTTGTTGGAGGAACAAAGTCGAACAGTATCAAGTCAGAAACCAACGGTAAGTTCATTTTAAAATTAGATTTCGATAAAATTTATGTTTTAGAGTTTTCTAAAGATGGTTATGTTTCTAAAAAAGTTAGCTTCGATACGCATGTTAAAGAAAAAGAATATGTTTGGCCTTATCCTTTTACTATAGAGCTTTTCAAAATGGTTAATGGCTTAAATATTGAAGCCTTAAAAGATCCGGTTACTAAAATTGCATACAGTGATGAGGAAGGCGATTTTGTGTTCGATATTCCTTATACCAATTCCATGAAAGGAAAAATTAATGCCATTCTTGATCAATCCAAACAACTAGAATTAAAAGCTTATGATATTAAAATAGCCGAAGCGGATGCTAAATTTAAAGAAAGAGACTACAAAGCTGCTATTCCTTTGTATGAGCAAGCTATAGACATCAATCCATATACAGATTACCCCGATAAACAAATTATGATTTGCGAATCGAAATTGGTCAGTCTCGAAAGCGATCAATTAGACTATAAAAATGCAATAGCGAATGCCGACGCATCTTTCAAACAAAAACAATACGAGTCTGCTAAAAAGAATTATGAAAAAGCATCTGGTATTTTCCCCCACGAAGCCTACCCTAAAGATAAAATTACAGAAATTAATGCATTGTTAGCCAATCAAGATGCTACAGCTTTACAGAAAAAATACGACGATATTATAAAACAAGCCGATGCCTTATTTGCCAAAAAAGATTATTTAAATGCAAAAGAAGGATATAAAGCAGCATTAAACGTTAAGCCAGCCGAAGAATATCCAAAAGGGCGAATTGCCGATATAGACGCAACACTTGCTCAACTAGAAAAAGATAAAGGCCTTAATCAAAGTTATCAGGAGAAAATCGACGAAGGCGACCGTTTGATGAAAAAAATGGAATACGAGTTGGCGCAAAATGCATATAATGCAGCTTTAAAAATAAAAGCTAACGAGCAGTATCCGAAAGACCAATTAGCACTTATCGACGAAAAGATGAAGTCGATGGCTGAAGACCGAGCATATGCAGATAAAATACGCGATGCAGACGCAATGCTTGCCGCTAAAAATTACGAATTAGCTTTAAATAATTATTCTGAGGCATTAGCTTTAAAACCAGCTGAATCTTATCCGAAAAATAAGATTAATGAGATTAACCAATTATTAGCTCAACAAGCCGATAATGAAAAGAAAGAACAGCAATACTCTAGCTTAATAGCTAAAGGCGACGAACAGCTTTCTAAGTTGGCATTAATTGCGGCTAAAGAAGCTTACAATCAAGCACTTCAGATAAAACCTAGTCAAAAATACCCTCAGGATAAAATTAAAGAAATAGACCAATTACTTGCCGACAAGAATGCAAAAGAACAGCAAGATAAAGCCTATGCAGACGCCATTAAAAGAGCTGACGCATTTATGGATAAACAATCGCTTATCGAGGCCAAATCAGCTTATCAATCGGCTTTGACAATTAAATCGGAAGAAACATATCCTAAAAATAAAATTAAAGAAATTGATCAGATATTAGCAAATCAGCAAGCAGTTGCAGATCAGAAAAAAGCATACGATAAAGCCATTGTTGATGCAGATAAACAATTGGCAAATAAAAACTTGGAACAAGCAAAACAATTGTATTTAGAGGCCAGTTCAATTAAACCCAACGAACAATATCCTAAAGATAAAATTTCGGAAATAGATCAAGCCCTGAAATCATTAGCTGCAAAGAGCAAATTAGAACAAGATTACCAACAAAAAATTTCGATAGCAGACAAAGCATACAACGAAAAAGATTGGACGTCTGCTAAAACAGCTTACGTCGAAGCATCGACTTTAAAACCAGAAGAAGCTTACCCTAAAGAAAGAATAAGTGCCATTGATGGAATTATTGCTGATGTAGCTAAACAAAAAACGCTCGAGGAGCAATATCAAAAAGCAATTTCACAAGCCGATCAACAGTTTGCTGCAAAGGATTATCAAAGTGCGAAATCTAACTATAGTTCAGCTCTAAAACTTAAACCTAGCGAAGGGTACCCGAAAGAAAAAATAGCCGTTATCGATCAGATTTTATCCGAATTGGCAAATAAAGCCGAAAAGGATAAAATGTACATCGATTATATTGCTTCAGCAGATCAAAGCTTTGGGAGTAAGGATTATGAGGCCGCAAAAAGTAATTATCAGTTAGCATTAAAAGTAAAACCACAGGAATCTTATCCTCAAACAAAGATTAACGAAATAGAAGTTATCTTAGGTAACTTAGCAGAGCAGGCCAGAAAGGATAAAGAATATCAATCCAAGCTCGAAAAAGCCGATGCTTTGTTTGCAAAGAAATCGTATTCCGACGCTAAATTGAATTATCAACAAGCATTATCAATTAAACCAAACGAAGCAAAACCTAAAGAAAAAATATCTGAAATAGATCATTTATTGGCCGATCAATTAGCACAAGAACAAAAAGAATCTCAATATAAAGCATTAATTGATAAAGCTGACAAAGCCTTTAAGGCAGAGCAATGGAATCAAGCAAAAACAGATTACACACAAGCGCTTGCTCTTAAACAGAGCGATACATATCCTCAGTCTCAAATTACGATTATAGATAACAAGCTGAAATCCATAGCCGATCTTAAGCAGAAGGATGAAGCATATACTGCCGCATTAAATAGAGCTGACCATGCTTTTAAGGACAAATCGTATGCCTCGGCAAAAACAGATTATCAAGAAGCTCTAAAGCTGAAACCAAACGAGCAATATCCAAAAGATCAACTTAAATTGGTTGAGTCGGGCTTAGCAGAGTTAGCGAAACAGAAAGAACTCGATGCAAAATATCAATCGGCCATTACAAAAGCCGATGGTTTGTTAGCAACAAAGGAATATGGCGAAGCTAAATTGATTTATCAAGAAGCTTCAACAATGAAGCCTAACGAAAGTTATCCTAAAAGTAAAATTAAAGAAATAGATTTAGCCTTAAAAGAAATCGCCGATTTGGAGGCCGATAAAGCAGCTAAAGAAAAAACGTACAACGATAAAATTGCCGAAGGCGACAGGTTGTTAGCCAAACGAGAATATCAGATTGCGAAAAGTGCATATCTAGAAGCTTTAAAAATAAAGCCTGATCAAAAATATCCTCAAGATAAAATTGCGGAAATTGAAGCCCAAATGGCTGAAATGGAAAAAGATAGATTATATGCATCGAAGCTAAAAGAAGGTAGTGATTTTGTAGTGCAGAAAGAATATGAGAAAGCAATCAAATCGTATCAAGAGGCATTGGTTATTAAGCCTAATGAAACATTCCCTCAAGAAAAAATAAAAACCATAGAAGGAATGATTGCTGAGCAGGCGGCTAAAGACAAAATGATGGCGGACTATAAGCAAGCCTTAGATAAAGCAAACGATGCTTTCGATAAGAAAGATTATCCAAATGCAAAAACATTATACGAAAGTGCTATTCAAATCAACTCAACAGCTCAGTTTCCGAAAGATAGATTAAAACAAGTTGAGATGTTCTTGGCTCAAATGGCCGATAAAGCGAATAAAGAAGAAGCCGACAAAGCAATAAAAGCAAAATACGATGCCTTAATTCAGAAAGCAGATCAATCCTTTAAAAAAGAAGAATATTTGTCGGCTAAATCCGATTATCAAGCAGCTCTTAAGTTAATACCACAGCAATCCTATCCGATGGATAAAATAAAAGAGATAGATAAAATTTTAGCCAAAGAAGCCGAAGATATACCTTCCGAAATTGACTTTAACAACGAAGAAGATAAAGAGAAGTTTATTTCTGAAATGGCTAAGAAATACGGAGAAGGTATTCACGAAGAAAACTACTCTAGTGCTTCTGGTAAAAAAGTAAGACGTGTAATTGTTGTAAAAGATGGCTTAGCTGATGAGTACCGCGAAGTAAAACAACCTTGGGGTGCAACCTACTACTTTAAAAATGGAAAGAGTGTTGCGCGTTCTATCTTCTTTACCGAGACTCAAAAATAAGGCAATGTATCGTTGGCCTTTTATTTCTGTCGTTCTTATTATTGCAATTCTTTTAGTTTTAGCTTTTGTGCTTAACTTGTCTATTGGCGAAGTTTGGTTGAATCCTTTCCAATTGTTTTTTTCAGAAAATTTGCAGTCAGCAATATTAATATCCGAATTCAGATTGCCAAGAGCAATTGCTGCTGTGCTAGTAGGATCAGCATTATCGTTAAGTGGATTGATGATGCAAACACTGTTTCGTAATCCGATTGCCGGGCCTTATGTTTTGGGGATTAGTTCCGGATCCGTTCTTGGGGTTTCTTTGGTGATTTTAGGAGGTAGTATTTTTTCAGCAGAATTTTTAAGTTCAAATTCAGCAATCATTATTGCTGCGCTTGTTGGCGGTTTGGCGATGATGTTTATTTTGTTGATGGTTCTGAAAATTATTAAAGACATTATGACTTTATTAATCGTAGGAATGATGTTTGGCGCATTTGCTACTTCTGTGAGTTCTATTTTACAGTATTTTAGTCCGGGTTTTCAAGTGAAAGCGTTTGTGCTGTGGACTTTCGGAAGTCTTAGTAAAGTTGATTATCCCCAAATTTATTGGATGATTTCGTTTATCGTTCTCGCACTATTTTTTGTTGTGCTATCCTTGAAGGGTTTGAACTTATTGACCTTAGGAACCTCACAATTGGAACAATTCGGAATTAAAACGAAAAGGCTTCATTTTATTATTTTACTAGCAACAGCTCTACTTACATCGAGTGTAACTGCCTTTTGCGGACCTATTGGTTTTATCGGAGTTATTGTCCCTCACATTTCGAAAAAGATACTAAAAACTTCAAATCATTGGCGTTTAATGCCTGTTAGTATGATGATCGGTGCTTTTATTATGCTGGTTAGCGAAATGTTGACGCATTTGCCGGGAAGCGGAATGGTGTTGCCTATTAATTCTGTAACAGCATTTATTGGTATTCCATTTATTTTATGGATTTTGTTTAAACCATTAAAAAACGAAATCTGATGATAAGTAGTCCAGTAATTGAGTTAGTAGATTTTCAGATCGGATACCGCTCAAAAACCGATTTTTGTAGTTTGACTTCACCTTTTTCTGCGAAACTGCCCAAAGGAAAATTAATTGCCATTGTAGGAACTAATGGAGCAGGAAAAACGACCTTAATTAAGTCGCTTACAGCGCAAATTTCTTATAATGGCTCATTATATTTTAACGGAAAAACGCCCAAATCTTATTCTGTAGAGCAATGGGCAGAGCTAATCAGTTTAGTTCAAACGCATTACCAAGTACAAGCGTTTACAAATGTTTTCGATGTAATTGCTAAGGGAAGAACTGTTCACACCAATTGGCTAGGTCATCTGTCGGAAAAAGATAATGAGCTAATAATGTTATCGGCTAAAAAATTGGGTGTAGATCATTTACTGGAACGTTACTTCAACCAATTGAGCGATGGGGAAAAACAAAGAGTATTGGTGGCGATGGCTTTTGCTCAGTCTTCACCAATAATGTTTTTCGACGAACCAACGGCGTACTTGGATTACCCTCATAAGTTTTATTTAACTGCTTTAATGAAGAGTTTATGCGAAAATGAAGATAGAACCATCGTTTTTTCATCACACGATCTTGAAGTGGTTACGAAATATGCCGATTTGGTATTATTAATAGCTCAAAAGCAAATTCATTTAATCGATACAAAAGCATTGATGGATGCCTCGTATATCAATTTGTTAATTGAAGGTCAAGATATACCGGAGGAGTTTAAAAAAGAATTATATGAGCATTGGACAAAAAAACAGTAGCCTTTTTAACATTTTTTGAGAGTTTAGACTGATGAAAATAAATCTTTATTCAAATTAAACTTCTTATCTTACATATTCAACAATAATCAAATTTATTATGGGACAAACAGTTAAGAAAATTGCATCTTATTTATTAATAGGAATCGTAATATTAGTTACAGGAGTTTCTATACTAGCTATTTGGGATGTCATTAATTTAGAACGCGTGTTTTGGAAAACAACACAATCTTTATTTGTGGTGTTTATTGCATCTGTAGTTATTTTATTTATCACTTCAGTTATTATTAACAACGATAAAAAACAAGAACGTTAAAATATGCAAGTCGATATAAATTGTGTAGTTGAATTATCGTACAAGATGAATTTTGTTGGCGATGAGGAGCTTATCGAAAGTTTTCATGAAAAACGCCCTTTAGAAATTATTGTAGGAATAGGCGAGATGTTGCCGGCATTCGAAGAAGAGATTATCGGAAAAAAAGTAGGTGAGTATTTTTCCTTTGTAATACCAAAAGAAAAAGCCTTTGGCGACTTCGACGATTCGCTGGTCACCTCGGTACCGATTGAGACTTTTTACGATCAGAATGGAAAAATTGATGATCGTATTATTTTCGAAGGAGCTATTGTTACAATGGACACCGATGATGGCGAAGAACAAGATGCGTTTATATTAGAAATTGACGACGAAGAAGTACTGATAGATTTCAATCATCCTTTTGCCGGTGAAGATTTGCAATACGAAGGAAGAATTTTATCGGTTCGCCTATCAGATTAATCGCAAGCTTGAATATCTTTAATTTCCAATTCGATATTGGTTTGCCCTCTAAAGTCGTTTTGGTATAGGCTACCAACCACCGAAAAGGCACCATTTTTTATCGTGTCGAAATGTTGAGACTGGCCAAAGGCTATACCGTCTAGTTTTTGGGTGGTATTGGCTTTTGTTACAGAAACTTTCAAATGCGATTGATCTTTACCCACAATTTTCGAGTTTCCGGCATCGTGTACGTGTTGAACGACAAATACTGGTTTTAAGTTTCCGGGGCCGAATGGTGCCATTTGAGAAATTACACTAAAAAATTTTCTATCGATGTCGTCGATTTCTATTTTTAAATCGACTTCAATTTTCGGAATTAGTAAATCATTGGTAATATTAG
Source organism: Bacteroidales bacterium (assembly GCA_016936665.1). Classification (GTDB taxonomy): domain Bacteria; phylum Bacteroidota; class Bacteroidia; order Bacteroidales; family JAFGXI01; genus JAFGXI01. The sequence goes on along the minus strand of JAFGXI010000023.1, from coordinate 46,361 downwards.
AGTTGACTATATCTTCGAATCGATCTTTAAAAGCAGTGAAATTTTCTTTTTTTAAATTTAATCCGGCAGCATACATATGTCCTCCATAACCTTCGAGCAAATCGGAGCAAGCATCTATAGCTTCGTATATGTTAAATCCGTTTACCGATCGGGCAGAGCCGGTGAGAATACCATTGGTTTCTGTTAATACAATAGTTGGTCTGTAGTAATGTTCCAAAAGTCTTGAAGCAACAATTCCAAGCACTCCTTTATGCCACTCTTCATTACAAATAACAGTGGTTTTGCGCTGTTTCAATTCTTCGGAAGAGGAAAGCATTTGAATGGCTTCTTCTGTAATCTGATGGTCAAGATTTTTACGTTCGGTATTTACTAAATTGATAGATTTGGCATATTGCATGGCTTTTGCATAATCTTGCTCTAATAATAGCTCTACCGATTTTCTTGCACTTTCTAGTCTGCCGGCCGCATTTATACGCGGACCTATTTTAAAAACAATGTCCGAAATCTCAATTATGTGGTCTTGTATATCGGAAACTTGAATTAGGCTTTGCAAACCAATTCTGGGATTACTATTTAAAATCTTAAGACCGTGATATGCCATTATTCTATTTTCTCCAACAATAGGAACAATATCTGAAGCAATACTTACGGCTACCAAGTCCAGTAGAGGATAAGTTTCTTCGATTGGGATATCATTTTTAATAGCAAATGCTTGCATAAATTTAAAACCGACACCGCAGCCGGATAAATCTTTATCGGGGTAGCTGCATTCGGATTGTTTGGAGTCTAATATAGCAATGGCTTTTGGTAAATGTTCTCCCGGTAAGTGATGATCGCAAATAATTGTATCGATGCCTAGTTCGTTGGCGTAATCGATTTTAGTATTGGCTTTAATGCCACAATCTAACGTAATGATTAACTTACAGTTATTCTCTTTTGCGTAATCGATTCCCTTAAAGGAAACTCCGTAGCCTTCGGTATAACGATCTGGCAAATAATAATCGATATTTTGAGTAAATTGTTTTAAAAAGGAATATACCAAAGCCACAGAAGTGGTTCCGTCGACATCGTAATCGCCATAAACTAAAACTTTTTCGTTTCTACTAAGGGCTCTAGTTAAACGATCTACCGCTTTATCCATGTCTTTCATCAGGTAAGGATCATGGAGCAGTTCAAGTTTAGGCCTAAAAAAATCTCTGGCTTGATCGAATGTTTCTATTCCTCTTTGCATTAATAATCGAGCATTTGGAATACCGATTTTCAACGATTTTGCAAGTGCCTCCACTTTCTCATCTTTCCCCGGGTACTTGTAAAACCATTGGTATTGCATTTCTATTCGAATTGTATATTAAATTCTTTTTCTATTTCTGCTCTGACGATTTTTTTGAGCGATTCAAAGTTAATGGTTTTTCCTAACTCTTTTTGCAAAGAAGTCACCCCTTTATCAACAAAACCGCAAGGATGAATATAATTAAAATATTGCAAGTCGGTATTTACATTTAATGCGAAACCGTGCATGGTAACCCATCGGCTAACACGCACTCCCATTGCACAGATTTTTCGTGTTTTTTCAGCCTTGTCAATATCTAACCAAACACCAGTAGCACCTTCTAATCTTTGGCCTTTTATATCGTAATACTTAAGCGTGTTGATTATTGCATTTTCAAGTTTATCGATGTATTTTTTAACCTGAAATCCCATTTGTTCTAAATCTAAAATCGGATAACCAACCAATTGTCCAGGTCCATGATAAGTAATATCACCACCTCTATTGGTTTCGTAATAACTGGCATTTATCGATTTTAAAAACTGATCGTCGACCAAAAGGTTGTTTCTTGCTCCGGATTTTCCTAGTGTATAAACATTTGGATGCTCGCAAAATAATAATCGATGTTTTGGAAGATGCCCTTCTTTTTTTAATGCGATAAACTGACTTAAAAGTTCTTCTTGATATGCCCATGCTTTAGCATATTCAATGTCTTTTAAATCTTCGAAAATACCAAAGGAGCTCATGCTACTTAACTTCAAAATCTAATAAATTTTGTCCTTCAATAGATGCGGTTAATCTATCGCCAATATTTACTTTCCCAACACCCGATGGAGTGCCTGTAAAAATTAGGTCGCCAATTTTAAGTGTAATAAATTGAGAAACGTATGCAATGATTTTGTCTACTGAAAAAAGCATATCGGCAGTATGCCCATTTTGAACTCTTTTTCCGTTAATATCTAGCGTAAAATGAATGTCTTGAATATTAGAAAATTGTTTCAAATCGACGAGTGGACTGATAGGCGCTGAGTGGTCGAATGCTTTTGCAACTTCCCATGGTAATCCTTTAGCCTTTTGCTCAGATTGTAAATCGCGAGCTGTAAAGTCTATACCGATGCCAATTTGGTCGTAATATTTATGTGCAAATTGCTCATCTATATATTTACCAAGTTTATTGATTTTAACAAAAATCTCAGCTTCGTAATGTATGTCATTACTAAATTCAGGATGATAAAATGCCTTATTCTTTTGCAGAAGTGCTGTTTCCGGTTTGATGAAAAATACGGGTTTTTCCGGTACTTGATTATTAAGCTCTTTGGCATGCTCAACATAATTACGGCCTATGGCGATGATTTTCATTTTTAATTCGAAAATTAGATAATTAACAATCTTTTACAGTTTAAAGGTAATCCTGAAATTACTTTTTGTTGAAGCTTCGTAAGCGAACTTCTGTGAATATTTTTTTTGTGTAAAGTGGAAAATCGGCATTCATAAGCCAACCATAGTAACCCGGATCTTTTTCTAAAACAGACTCTATGGTTTCTCCTTTGTATTTTCCAAAATTGATGACTTCTTGGTCGTGCTTATTAAGAATAACCCGGCCCATCAAATCGGCTGTTTTTTGGTGATTAGAAAACTGACTTAAATAATCGACGTCATTTTTTAGGCTTTCGTATCTGCTTATTTGTGCTTTCAAGACTTCGTAAGTTGCTCTAGTATCGGCCATTGCAGAGTGAGCATTTTCTAAATTCTGATTGCAGTAAAATTGGTAAGCCGCCGATAGAGTACGTTGTTCCATTTTATGAAAAATAGTTTGCACATCTACAAATCGTCGTTTGTGCATATCGAAATTGATATCTTCTCTTAAAAACTCTTCTGCCAATAATGGAATATCGAACTTATTGGAATTAAACCCTGCTAAATCGCAACCTTCAATAAACTGAGCAATCTCTTTTCCTACTTCTTTAAAAGTTGGCGCATCTTTTACATCTTCATCGTAAATATGATGAATAGATGAAGCATCTTTGGGAATTGGAATTGTTGGATTGATTCTATATGTTTTTTCTTCTTCTTTTCCGTTAGGATGAATTTTTAAAAGTGCAATTTCAACAATTCTATCTTTGGTAACATTTATTCCTGTAGTTTCTAAATCGAATATTATTAAAGGCTTACTTAGGTTGAGTTCCATTTTAGTTGACAATTATATTGTAGTTAATAATTTCTTGTGTTGGCTCATTTTGAGCTATGCGAACAATTTTTTCGAATTTTTGAAAACTACTGCCTTCTACCACAATTTTATATTCTCCCGGAGGAAAGGCAAAGGTGTATTTCCCGTTTTTGGAATAGCTTGAGCTTGCAAATTTTTTATTGTTTGTGTTATCGTAAGCTGAGATTTTAATATCGCTATCGATAAGGGATTTATCAGCCCCATTTTGTTTCATGATTGTTCCTGTATAAATGACATTTTGTGCAGGAATATCGTTGAAAACAAGCAAATAAATATCTCTACCGCCTAAGCCTTCCGGACGAACTTTAGAAGCATAAGCGTAACGTTTACTTTTAGAATACGAAATTTCGTAATTATCATAGGCATCGTTAATGGGGTAGCCTGCATTTTGAACGCCAGAGCACTTCCCATTTTTCTTGTATGCCGTAAAGATGTCGTAACCGCCCATAGATTCGGGCCTGTCCGACGAAAAATTTAAGCTTTGACTATCTTCACTTATTATAGGGAAGGTTTCGTTAAATTCGGTATTAATTTCCGACCCCATATTTAAAGGTTTGCCCCAAGTACCATCGGGTAATTTAACGGCAATATATATGTCGAAACCGCCAAAACCACCAGGCCTATTACTTGCGAAATAAAGCGTATCTTCGGATTTGCTTAAAGAACCTGCTGGCTCATTAAATTCAGAATTTACAGTTTTTTCGAGCTCGTCTAATTCTTGGTATTTTTTTCCTTCTTTCGATGTAATAAATAAATCACTTTTATCGTCCATCCAAGTAACTGAAACAATTACTTTCGATTCATCTTTTGAAAGACCAACAATCATTTCATTTTCAAAACTATTGACATTTCTTCCCATCGATTTGGGTTTTTCCCACTCTGGATTTTCACTGGTACTAAAATTTGAGTAATAACCATTTTTGATTAATTCCATTAAATCGCCATCGTATTTTTTATTGCTGGTAAAGAATAAGGTTTGTCCATCGGAGCCGATGAAAGGCGCAAACTCCGATCGCTTACTATTTATCTCTGGTCCGAGATTGATAAAGCTTACATTTAAAGTGTCTGCAAGTACTTTTTTTGCCGATTCGATTTGTAAAAGCAAGGTTTCAGCTTCTCTTTTATAATTTGTTTTGCTGTCGTCTCCATCATCATCATCATCGAAATCGTAGTTTTTGAGAAAATGATTTAAAACTTGTTGAGCTTTTACAAAATCTCTTTTATACATGTATGCTTTTCCTAATTCAAGCGAAGCATCTTTGTAATTTACATCGGCTCCAATAACAGCTTCGAGATATTTTATAGCTTCTGTTCTATCTACATCGGCTCTTAAAATACATTTGCCAAAATAATAATTGATTTCAATGTTGGAAGGGTCTTTTTTCCATGCTTTTTCAAACGATTTTACAGCAATATCATATTGTAAATTTTCGTAGGCTTCCATCGCCTCTGATAGTCCTTGTGCTTTTGTATTAGAACTATATACAAATAGAATAAGAAACGTAACGAAGAAGGTGTAGAATGATTTATTCATAGGCTATTTTTAAAGTGCAAAAATAAATAAATATTAGGCAAAATTGGTTTTAATCAATAATAATACCATGTTGTTTTCAATATTACAATTAAGCAAAAAATCTATTTGAATTGAATATTAATTTATACACGAACACCAATGATTGTAATATCGTCGGTTTGTAATGTGTTTTCTTCATTATTGGAACCTAAAGAACTCCACTGTTTGATGAGTCTTTCAAGCTCTTTGGCTTGTGAATTTATTGGTACTGAAGAAATTTCGACCAATGTTTCGACAAATCCTTTTGTTCCCAGTTTTTTACCATTTTTTGCTTTATTTTGATCAATAAAACCATCGGTATACATATAGAAGGTATCGCCGGGTTGAAGTTGGAATTCTTGATTTGTATATGGGTCTAATTTGGGGAACATCGATATTGGCATTTTATCTGGTTTTGCTTGAATAACTTGCTCATCGCCAATGCCGATATTACTTGCGTTTTTTATAATGCACATTGGAGTATAGGCTCCGGCATATTGTATCGTTTTAGAAACAGTATTAAAAATTACAATTCCTAAATCCATTCCGTAATGTTCTTCTGCATTATCGGTACTATACTGACGCAAACTTTCAATAATTCTTTGTCTAATAATATTTAGGATATTGGCTGCATTTAATATTTTTTGTGTATTAACGGCTTCTTTTAGAATAGCGATTCCCATAATACTTAAAAAGGCTCCAGGCACACCATGCCCAGTGCTATCGCCAATAGCAATAATAACTTCATCTTCAATTTTTCTAACCCAGTAAAGATCACCGCTAACAATATCGAGTGGTTTGTATATAATGAAACTTTGCGGAAGCGATTTTTTTATCGAAGCCTCAGTAGGGAAGGTCATCGACTGTATCTTTTTTGCATATTTTATGCTATCTATTTTATCTTGATAAGCAATTTTCAGGCTTTTGTTTATAGCTTCCAATTCCAGCTTTTGCTCTGCTAGGGTGTTGTTTTGTTCTTGTATTTGTGAGTTTTTTTCGGCAAGTCTAATTTTGCTTCTAACTTGTATGCGATAATTATAAACAATGAAAAACAGAAGAAGCACAAGTGATATAATAATGGTAATAAACCAGTTTTTCTGAGTTTGTCTTTGATTTAAAACGGCTTCTTTTTTTAACATCTCCAATGTGTAAACTTTTGTTTGATGTGCAAATCGAATAGAATCTTCTATTGATTTACGCTTAATATCGAAGCTTTTTTCGTAGTTTAAAATGGCTGTCAGATGTTCTTTATTAACTAAACTATCTTTTATTGTTGTTGAAATCTCATAATATTTCAGAGCATTTAATGGATCGTTTTTTAATTTATAAATTTTGCTTAAATACAAACTAGCATGTTGTTGAAAGTCTAGGTTATCTATTTTTTTTGCATTCTTGTATGCTAGATCGCCGTAAAAGAAAGCTTGATTAACATCTCCTTTTTCTAGGTAAATCATCGCGTATAGTACATAACAATTTGTCAGAAGTCTTTCATCGCCGATACTTACCGATAATTTAAGAGACTCTTCAACTTTCTCTAGTGCTCTCTCGTAATCTCCTATAAAATAATAAGTGTTAGCAATATTATTAAGCGTTACAATTTGCCCGGCAACATCGTTAAACTGTAATTTTATTTTGTAAGACAATTCGTAGTAATTCAAGCTTTTTCTGTTTAAACTATCTTTATTATGCTGTTGATTCGTTTCGTTGCTTAACCGAGAGTAGCAATTTGCTATTAGGTTAAAACAGAAGGAAGTAAGAAGTAAGTTCTCTTCTGTTTTGTCGAGATAATTAATCGCTTTGTTTGTGTTTTCGATTGCCAATCGATATTTATTTTGAGTGAAATAAATTTTTGCTATGTTGTAATAAGATCCTGCAATTCCTTTTTTATTGTTTAACTTTTGATAAATATCTCTTGATAAAGAATAATACTCAATAGTTCCTTTGATATCGCCAATTTCATACAATACTTCAGCGTAATTAGCATAATAATTAGCTTTATACAAATTGTCTGGAATTCTATTTATAATATACTCTGCGCTTTTGTGATTGTCGATGGCTTTTTTTACTTCGTTGTTCCTTCGGTAAAGTACAGACAAATTACTTAGCGCAAAAAGCCTAATAACCAATACTTCATTTTCAATAGATTTATCTTTGTTTGGAATTAATCGGCCGGTTTCGTTAAGTACCTTTTGGCTTATTAAAATAGCGGTATCAAGATTTTGTTTTCTCAATTGAAAAGCAAGTCTATTCATGTTCATCCACATACTCGTGTCGGAACTTGGATTTTCTATGGCATGTTTCAAAGAATCGATTTGACCATAAACAACCCGATTGGGTATAATTACGGCTAATAAGGTGACAAGAATTAGCTGTTTAATACGCATGTTATTGAGTTTGTAATTCTGCTTTAAAGGTAAACAATTTTATCAAAATATAATTACATTTACAAATACAACTAAATCCATGTAGTAATGATAAAAATAATTGAATGTCCGAGAGATGCCATGCAAGGCATAACAAAATTTATTCCTACCCAAACAAAGATAGATTATATTAATGCTCTACTTAAGGTTGGCTATCATTCTATCGATTTTGGAAGTTTTGTGTCGCCACGTGCTATTCCGCAATTAAAAGATACAGCAGAAGTTGTAGAAGGTTTGGATTTAAGCGATACTAAAACAAAGTTATTAGCGATTGTAGCCAATACCATAGGAGGCGAAATGGCTTCGTCTTTCGAAAAAATAAGCTATTTAGGTTATCCGTTTTCAATTTCGCCAACATTTTTAAAAAACAACATCAATTCTACCATTGCACGATCAATTGTAACTACAAATAAATTAATCAACATTTGCGAAAAAAATAACAAAGAATTAGTGGTTTACATCTCGATGGCTTTTGGTAACCCTTATGGCGACAAATGGAGTATTGAAATTTTAGAAGAATGGGTGGATATTTTAAGTAAATTAGGGGTAAAAATAATTGCGCTTTCAGATACAACAGGTGATTCAATTGCCGAAAATGTGTACTCAATTTTTTCTGATTTAATACCTCGCTATTCGCAGATAGAGTTTGGCTTTCACTTGCATACAACACCAAGCTCGTGGTACGAAAAGGTCGATGCAGCATATAAAGGCGGTTGTCGAAGGTTCGATGCTGTTATAAATGGAATAGGAGGTTGCCCAATGTCTGGAAAAGAGATGGTTGGGAATTTAAAGACGACCAATTTGTTTAAATATCTTGAAAGACAAAAATGCAAATCGAACATCGACAAACATGCTTTCTCAGATGCTTTTATAAAGGCGATGGGTGTTTTTCCAAATTTTGAGTTTAAAAACGATATTTATTCGGTTAAGCGTAAGAAATGATAAAAATAACAGAGTGTCCCAGAGATGCAATGCAAGGCGTGGAGGAATTTATTCCTACTTCAAAAAAAATAAATTATATCAATCTGTTGCTTAAAGTTGGGTTCGATTATTTAGATTTTGGAAGTTTTGTTTCGCCTAAGGCTATTCCTCAACTAAAAGATACCGATCAACTAGTTGAAGCTATCGATAAAACGGGTACAAACACAAAGTTAATAGCTATTGTTGCATCAGAAAATGGAGCGGATAGAGCTTTGCTATACAATGCTGTAGATGTGCTGGGTTACCCATTCTCATTTTCCGAAACTTTTTTAAAAAAAAACATTAATGCTGATCTTGTAAAAGCGGTTAAATTGACCGATTACTTTCAAAATTTATGTACCAAAAATGGTAAAGTTTTAAGGCAATACATTACAATGGCATTCGGAAATCCATATGGCGATAAATGGACTGAAGACATGCTTTACGAGTGGGTAGATTTTTTTTATCGTAAAGGAATTAGACACATCACGCTTTCCGATATTACAGGCGAAGCGAAGGTCGAAACTGTGGCAAATATTTACAAGAATATAATAAAAGATTATTCGGAGCTGGAATTAGGTTTGCATTTGCACGCAAAGTCGGATACATGGCTTGCTTTAATTGATGCTGCTTATAAATCTGGCTGCAGAAGCTTCGACACTGTGCTAAATGAAGCAGGAGGCTGTCCTATGACGGGTAAGGATTTGCTCAACAACATGAATGCTTTTAATTTATTATCGTATCTAAAGCAGCAATCTATCGAAACCAAACTGGATCTATCGCTTTTACAAGAAGCATTGCGATTTTCTGTCGGTATTTTTTAAACAATAGTCGATATAAGTTATTGATTTAATGTATATTTGAAAAAAATCCAAAAATGCTTACAAAGCTAAAAAAGCTAGTTGAAATTGAAGAAACAAGGGATAAAAAACTTTTATATACTTTCTATATTTCTTTAATTGTAGGATTATCGGCAGTATTAATTTTTACGCTCATTGTTTTAGCTTATTTTTTAAATTTTGTTGAGTTTACTTCAATTTCCATTAATGAGTACAGGCTTCTAATCGTACCGTTTATTAGTTTGTTGGTTTTGTTTTTAATAAAACTCAAGAAATACACTTTATCAAAAATTGTATTAATATTTGCTCCGGTATTTGTATTCAGTTATTTTACAGTTTTTTGGGGGCGACCAACAGAAGAAATACTTTTTCTAAATCCTACAATATTAATAACTTTTTCTGCAATCAGTTTTTTTATTCTTCGATTTACCGATGAACGATTGTATTTGATAATTGTAAATATTGTAATTTACTTGCTTATACTATTTTACGACTATGTGTTTGAGTTTTCTAGCTTAGAAGTCAGGCTTGTCGTAATTACTGGCGAGGACTATTTCAACATTAAATTGGCTCAGTTAATGGCTCTGATTGTCATCGATTCTATAGTATATTACTCAGTTTCTCTATACGAAAGAATTTTAAGTCAGTTAGACGAAAATAATCGTCAGATTGAGGAAAGTAGATTGAAACTTCTGAACCAAAATTTGAAACTAAAGCAAGTTCAAAACGAAATTTATAATAAAAATACAGATCTCTTTAATGCTTTAGAAGAGCTAAAGGCAAACAATGAGCAGTTAATGCGAACAGAATCAGATATTCTTTGGAGTCAGACCTATACTCAAAAAATTAAAAAGCTTCTTAAAAATGATAAAGAATTTGTATATAAATATTTAGCAGACTTTTATTTTTTTGAGAAAACGTCTTCGATAAATAGTACAGATGTTTTTTGGACACAAAAAAAAGCGGATTTTATCTACTTTGCTATTGCAGATATCGACAAGAAATTTGTTCCATCTCCTTTGCTAAGTGTTTTAATAATCAAGCAACTAAATTATCTTATTGAAAAGCATAATAGCCCAACTGATTTATACCGAAGCTTAATTTCTGAACTCAATCTACTACATCATTCTATCGAACTAAAGCTGGATTTAAATAGTATTCTTAATTTAAGCTTAATTGCTATAGAACAAAGCTCCGGTAAAATTCAGTTTTTCGGCAATACATCCAATATTGTTATCATTAGAAATAAGAAAATAATTAATACAGCTCTAGTCGAACAACTTCTTGAAAATGACTTGCTTTATTGTTTTACCGATGGCTTTTATCAACAAAAAGAAAAAGATTACCAAGGAGCTCTACATATCGACAGATTCCGTTCAATTTTACTTTCACTATCAGAAATTTCGTTTTCTTTGCAAAAAGAAAAACTCGACCATTTTTTAAAAGATTGGATTGGTAATCGATCTCTAAGTGACGATATTACTTTGGTGGGGTTGAGAATTCGATAAATATTAATGAAAAAAGTTCCGCTGTATATCCAAATCTTCATAGCCATTTTTTTAGGTATTATTATTGGTTTAATATCAGTTTACACTTCCTCAGGAGAATTTATTATTAATTGGATTAAACCTTGGGGCGATATTTTTATGCGCCTTCTAAAAATGATTGCCGTACCGCTTATTATTGTTTCTCTTATTAATGGATTAGCGGGATTAAGCGATTTAGCTAAGCTGTCTAGTATGGGGCTAAAAACCATAGGCATGTATCTTATTACGACTTTGTTAGCGGTATCGATCGGACTTCTTATTGTAAATATTACAAAACCAGGTAAACTAATAAGTGAAAACACGCAAAGTGATCTTACTATTGCTTACGCCGGACAGGTTGAAGATAATCAAGAAATTGCATTTAGTAATAAACAAAGGGGGCCTTTGCATTTTATTGTCGAAATAATTCCTGAAAACATTATTGAGTCTGCTAGTTCTAATCGGAATATGTTGCAGCTAATTTTTTTATCGCTATTTGTTGGAATTGCTACGGTTGTAATTCCTAAAAACAAAACAGCAAGTTTTCGCAAGATAATTGAAGAATTGAACGATATTGTTTTGTGGATGATAGACAAAATTATGTTGTTCAGTCCGATAGGTGTTTTGGCTTTAATGAGTGGAATTATTGTAGATGTAGCTGGCAATGATATTAACAAAACGGTCGAACTGTTTTCTGCTTTAGCATGGTATGCATTTTCGGTAGTAATCGGGTTGCTCATATTAATTTTTATTCTCTATCCAATTCTAATTAACATTATTACCAAGAAAAAATATTTTGATTTTTTAAAAGCTATTTTACCTGCTCAGCTACTTGGTTTTTCAACAAGTTCGAGTGCAGCTACACTACCTGTAACAATGGAATGTGCAGAAGATAATTTAAAACTGAAAAAAGAAGTTTCTAGTTTTGTTTTACCATTAGGAGCAACAATTAACATGGATGGAACGAGCCTATATCAAGCGGTCGCAGCTGTTTTTATTGCTCAGGCTTTTGGAATGGAATTAACAATGTTTCAGCAGTTAACAATAGTTATTACGGCTACATTAGCATCGATAGGTTCTGCGGCAGTACCCGGTGCTGGCATTGTAATGTTAGTTGTTGTTTTAGAATCTATAGGAGTTCCAAGTATTGGAATTGCATTAATTTTAGCTCCAGACAGACCACTTGATATGCTCCGGACAACCACTAATTTAACAGGCGATTTAATGATTGCCAGCCTAGTGGACAAGTGGGAAGCGTCTGCCAAGAAAAATCATCAAAAAAGTTAAAGTCATGTTGGACGATTTAATGAAAATATTTTCAGATGCACAAGCATCGATGGGGGTTACAAAAGAAAAGTTAGATGGCATAATTGTAACTGCAGAAAGTGCCAACGGAAAAATTAAAATTGAAGCCAATGCCAATCGTAAAATAACCAATTTAAAAATCGATGAAGAATGGCTAAAGTCCGTAGAGTCTGAGGAACTTGAAGATTTTTTAACCATTGCGCTGAATCGTGTTCTGGAAGAAGCCGAAAATGTAAATAATGCCGAGATGCAATCCACAGCATCGAAATTAATTCCACCCGGTTTTGCTAAGTAAATGAGTACAAAGCAATACGAAATAACATTGTCTCCAAAACCGTATGGTGTTCATTTGATTACTAGCGATATTATAAATGCTGTGATTGACTGGCCCGAAATAGGAATAGCTCAACTATTTTTACAACATACCTCTGCCGCTATTACTATTAACGAAAATGCCGATCCAACTGTACGCGAAGATATGCAGGGTTTTATTAATCGGCTAGTGCCTGATAACTTGCCTTTTTATAAACACATATACGAAGGCGCCGACGACATGCATGCACACATTAAAAGCAGTTTGTTTGTTGTACATCTGACTTTGCCTATAAAGAACAAAAACTTAGCGATGGGAACATGGCAAGGTATTTATTTAATGGAGTTTCGAAAACATGCCGGTAGAAGAAAGCTTATTTTAACTATTTTAAGCTAAAATAAGTAAATCTCTTTTTATTAATTGATTACTTGTTTAATAAGCATTATTTGCTTACAATGTTTTAATTTTATCTGTTTGATTTCGAAATAATTAATTGGTATAATTCTTGAAAACCTAGTTCCATTCCAAAATTTAATATTATGCGTAGCAATTTTTATTGGTTCAGTGCGGTTTATCTTGCCGTTTTTATATTAGCCTTCACACTCAGAAGCTTTTATACTAGCAAAGACACAAAGCCTATCATTTTGCCAAATGGTAGTTTATATGAAAAAGAATGGAAACAAATCGATAGCCTCGATCGACAAGGGCTACCAAAGTCTGCCCTCGAAAAAGTAGAATTGCTTTATAAAAAAGCCAAACAGGAAAACAATTTGCCTCAAATTGTAAAATCAATATTTTATAATGTAAGATTGGTAAACGATTTTGAAGAGGAGGGATACGAAAAGGCAATCCTACGTTTCGAAACTGAAATTAAAATAGCGAAAACACCCCTTAAACAAATTTTACAATCTGCACAGACTGAATTGTATTATAACTACTTTATTCGAAATAAGTGGCAGATTTTTAATCGTGCTACATTAAGCGAATCCAATTCCGACGATTTTAAAACTTGGGATGCTCAGCAATTTTCTAATAAAATTACCGAGCTCTATAAAAATTCGTTAACCCCTTCAGACAGTCTTCAAAGAATGTCTTTTAGCTCTATCGATCCGATTTTGTTTAATCAACCCGACAATTACAACCGAATTTGGCCTACAATATACGATTTCTTAGTTGGTAGAGCTCTCGATGCTTACGATAATACTTTGGTTCGACTAAGCGATATTAAAGATGACTATACTTTAAACTCGCCAAAATGTTTAGACGATGCTGCGGTATTCGCTTCGATGGAACTCCCTGTTACAAGAAAACAATCATTCAAATATGAAGTGGTTGGTTTATTGCAATCTTGGCTCAGATTTCATTTAGAACTTGACAACCCCGAAGCGCTGCTCGAAGCCGATTTGAAACGCTTAACTATAATGTTGAAAATTACTTCGAATTCTAATAAAGATCAACTTTATCATCAGCAGTTGGAGGCGATGCTAAAACAATACAATAAGGTCGATAATATCGATAAAGTTCGCTTTTATTTAGCTGAGTGGAATTATACAAAGTCGTCTTTATTATACGATAATACCGATAGCATTTCTTCGTTTACTAAATACAACCAAACAACAATTGATCTTATTAAAACGATTCAATCGCATAGCAAAGATTCCATTTTGTTGGGAAAGTGCAAGTATTTAAACCATCAAATTCATCAATCTACGTTGAGAGTTCAGACAGAAAAAGTAATTCCAATAGCTGAGAATTTTCCTATTCGAATTACCGCAAGAAACAACGATCGAATACAACTTAAATGCTACAAAACGAGCGAAAAGATCATCAATCAAATCAACGAAAAAAGGCTATATGGTTTGCCATTTTACCAAGCTTTAACACAGGCTTCGGAGATGGTTTACCAAGAAAATATTCCTACACAAACACTTAAAGATTTTCAGCAACATACTTTCGATTGGGTTGGTAAGGGGCAATCTGCAGGTCTTTATTTTATTGCTGTCGAAGGTATAAACTCTTCAAATGACACCAACAATATTGAATATGCACTTTTTAACGTTAGCAATCTATCGTTTATTTATACCAACAAAGACAATCAGTTAAAACTTTTTATTGCTGATAGAATTACCGGAAAACCCATAGAAAATGCCAAAGTAGAAGCATATCAAAACGAATATAATTACAGACAAAAATCAAATGAAAAAAAGTTGCTATCAAGCTTTACTTCGAATGCTATGGGTATAGCCGAATCAGGTATTAAAGCCAATAGTAGCGTTCAGGTTAAAGTCAATTATAATAATGAGGTTTTGTATTCCGATAATTATATTTATTTGTATCAGCCTTATCAGCAAGCAACTCAAATTCAAACTTTTTTCTTTACCGATAGGCAGATCTACAGGCCGGGACAAACGGTTTATTTTAAAGCCTTACAATTAAAAAAAGAAGGAAAAGAATATACCTTGATGCCTAACGAATCGGTTTCGGTTGATTTTTACGATGCTAACTATCAAAAAATAAAAAACTTAGACTTAAAAACCAATGAATTCGGATCGGTAAGCGGAAGTTTTATAATTCCGGAAAGTGTACTCACAGGTCAAATGCATATTAGCTCAAAGTATGGCAATGCATACATTAGCGTTGAAGAATACAAACGCCCCAATTTCGAAGTTAAATTTAAACCTTTCGATGGCGCATATCAATTAAACGAAACTGTTAATATAAATGGATTTGCGAAAGCCTTTTCTGGCGCAATGATAAGTAGCGCAACGGTAAATTTTAGTGTAAAAAGAACACCGGAATATGCTTGGTATTCAAGATATTACTATCGTCAGGTACAAACGCAGGAAATTGTTAGCGGTACCAAAACAACAGATGAAAATGGCGAGTTTGATATCAGTTTTGAAACTAAAGTTGATCCACAAGACCAAGCAGAAGGTTTGGTCTATCATTACGAAATTAATGTTGATGTAGTCGATATTTCGGGAGAAACCCATTCTGTAAACAAAAGCATTCGTGTAGGAATGGTAGATTTATCGTTAAGCATCGATATTCCCAATTTACTTTTAAATTCGGATGTTGACAGTTTTTATGTTAGAGCAAGAAATTTAAATGGTGAGATGGTAAAAGCTTCCGTTGATATGGAAATTGTTCAGCTTGAGCCGGAAAATAATTTAGGAAAACTAACATATTGGGATAAAGGAAACACAAACATGATCTCCAATTCAGCATTTTTATCTGCTTTGCCCGAGTACAAAACGCATGATAAAAACGAAGAAAAAATTATCGAACAAATGCTAAAAACAAAGATAGCTGTCAAGGAAAAAACCTATTGGAAGGCTACTATGTTTAAAACATGGAAGGCAGGTCGGTATAAAGTGGTTTTAAATTCCGTCGATGCATTTGGAAACAAAGTGCAATCGGTACAATATTTCTCTTTAATCGACGAAAAAGCAGAGCAGTTACCTTTAAAAGAAAGTAAAGTAGTAATACTAAAAACGCCGGTGTTAGAACCTGGAGAATCCGCCGAAATAATAGTAGGTTCTGCTTTCGAAAAAGCATCTTTGTTAATGGAAATCTATCGACCAAATGCGCCAATAGAGCGTCAAATTTTACATTTAGATAATGCTCAAACTGTAATAAAGATTCCGATTACAGAAAAAGACAGAGGAAACGTAAATGTCAGTTTTTCAATGATATATAAAAACAGAGTGTATCTAGAAAATCGCACTATTATTGTCCCATTTACCAATCGCAATTTGGATATAGAATTTGAAACATTTAGAGATAAATTGTATCCCGGCCAAGATGAACAGTGGAAAGTAAAGATCAAAGGATCTAAAGGGGAAAAAGTGGCTGCAGAATTTTTAGCAACAATGTACGATGCCTCTCTCGACGAGTTTGCTGCATTAAATTGGAATTTTAATATTTTAAATTATTTTTATCAGCAGTCCTATTATAATGCTTCAGGTTTTAATGCTGTTTCGTCCATTCTAGTAAAATCGTCATACAATTACTTTTCGTACCCGAGTTTTATGGAACCTAAATTGAATTGGTTTGGGTTTTTAAACAACTATCGTGGTGGACATTATAAATACGCTTCTAAAAGTATGGCATTAACTCAATCTTTTGATGGCGATACAGGAATAGAAAGCGAAGCAATGTATGAGGAAGCGCCAGCACCAGTTACAAGTACAGTTAGCGAAGATGAATCGAGAAATAGGGAAGAAGGCGATAAATTTGCTGATAACGATCAAATTAGTGCTGGTGAGCAGTTGCCCGAAAAAGCTCTCGAACGAGGTGCGATTCAAGTGCGCACTAATTTTAACGAAACGGCTTTTTTCTTTCCGCAGCTTAAGACCGATTCCGAAGGTAATATTATCTTTTCTTTCACCATGCCGGAAAGTTTAACAAAGTGGAATTTTAGAGGCTTTGCTCACACGAAAGATTTGAAATATAGTTTTATCAATAAAGAAATTGTAACCCAAAAAGATTTAATGTTAGTTCCTAATGTGCCAAGGTTTGTACGCGAGGGCGATCGGTTCGATTTTTCTGTTAAAGTGGTGAATATGTCGGATAAAACCGTAGATGCAAAAGTAAAAATAGAATTTATCGATTTATATAATGGCAAGGTGATTACTGATAAAATATGCCGAAACGACAATGCCGAATTATCTATTAAAACCAATCAGTCTGGGCTTGTGAAATTTCCAATCGAAATATCAGAAGGTTTAAGAACCATCAGTTACAGAGTAGTTGCAAAAGCAGGATCGTTCAGCGATGGCGAAGAACGTCCGATTCCTGTTTTACCAAATCGTATGTTGGTGACCGAGAGTTTACCTTTGCCTGTCAATGGAAAGGGGACGCATCAGTACACCTTTAAAACATTCAAAGAAAACCAATCTGCAACGGTAAGTAACTACAATTATACTCTGGAAATGACGTCCAACCCGGTATGGTATGCTGTTCAAGCTTTACCGTATTTAAGTGAGTACCCATACGAATGTGCCGAACAAACATTTAGCCGGTTTTATGCCAATACTTTAGCTGAATATATTGCTAAATCAGATCCATCAATTCAAAATGTATTTAATGTATCGAAACAACAAAAAAGTAGTGAAGCTTTACTTTCGAACTTGGAGAAAAATGAAGAATTAAAATCGCTAATTATTCAGGAAACGCCATGGTTACTTGATGCTCAAAACGAGAGCGAACAAAAACGAAGAATCGCATTGCTTTTCGATCTGAACAATATGTCGCAACAAAAAGACAATGCCTTTTTAAAGCTCAAACAAATGCAACTATCAAACGGTGCATGGCCTTGGTTCAACGGAATGGGAGAGGATAGATATATAACTCAGGTGATTGTTGCTGGTTTTGGTCATTTGTATAAAATTGGTGCTATAGATATAGAAAACAATGATGCTTTAAAAGTAATGTTGTTTAAAGCAATTAAGTATTTAGACCAAGAATTAGAAGAAGATTATAGTGATTTGAAGATTAATTATGACGATAAACAACTTTATGCCAAGTCGTTTACAAGTAATATGCAAGTGCAATATTTATATGGGCGTTCATTTTTTATTAATATTTTGAATAAAACCAAAAAGTTTTCGCCTGGCATGAATTATTTCACGAAGAATAGTCGCGATTTTTGGTTGTCGTATAATCTTTATGCTCAGGGACTTATTGCAATTACCTCTATCAATCAAAATATTCCAAAAACCGGAATACATGTCGAAGACTTAATACTAAAATCGCTTAAAGAAAAGGCTTTACATTCCGAAGAAATGGGTATGTATTGGAAAGAAGGCGAAGGTTGGTATTGGTACGAATTGCCAATTGAGCGACAATCGGTAATGATTGAATTATTTGAGCAAATGAATGAGACAAAGTCTGTTGCCGATCTTAAAACTTGGTTGCTCAAGCAAAAGCAAACACAAAACTGGCCAACAACAAGATCCACTGCCGATGCTATATACGCCTTACTCATGCAAGGGACTTCCGGTTTAACAAGTACAGAATTGGTCGAAGTTACATTGGGAGGAAAACCAATCAGTTTGAAGGACGAAAAAATTGAAGCAGGAAGCGGATATTATAAAAAATCGTGGACGGGAAATGCAATTGATCGTTCTATGGCCGATATCACAATAAATAAAAAAGATGATGGTATTGCTTGGGGCGCTGTTTATTGGCAATATTTCGAAAATCTCGATAAAATACAAACCCAAGAAACAGGGCTTTCAGTCCAAAAAATGCTCTATGTAGAACAACAAAAAAGCGGACTAAAACCAGAATTGATCCCAGTTACAGATCAAGCAATAAAAGTGGGCGATAAAGTAATTGTAAGGCTCATTATTCGTACCGACCGCAATTTAGAATACGTTCACTTAAAAGATATGAGAGCAGCCGGATTAGAACCTTTGAATGTTTTTTCGGGTTATAAATGGAGCAACGGGCTTGGTTATTACGAAAGCACAAAAGATGCTTCGACTAACTTCTTCTTCGATAAGATGAATAAAGGAACGTATGTGTTCGAATATCCTTTAAGAGCAAATATGGCAGGAACATTTTCGAATGGAATAAGTAGCATGCAATGTATGTATGCTCCCGAATTTACAACCCATTCTCAAGGACAGAGAATATCCATACATTAAAACATAAAAGCCTGAGATAAATAATGTCTCAGGCTTTTCTTTAGGGCTTCTAGCAATTATTGCCAGTCAATTTCTTCTTCGATAAATTTTACTTTGTAATTTTCGAGTTCCTTCATAACCGGATTATAAATCTCTTTAATAGTAGGGACTAGCACTCCGCTTATATTTTTTATTTCGCCGGTAAGAATCATCTTTGTTGCAATGGCGGCAGGAATTCCAACGGTAATCGACATGGCTGTGTGAACTTGGTCTTCGCCATAAACAGCCATTGAAGATAATATTTTTTTTGCTTTACCATTTAATTCATACACAAACTGATGGTGCATAACTATCATGTCTTTATCTTCGGCTTCTAAGCCCCATTTCTTTTCGAGCAATTGTTGAAGAATTTGAGCCGGTGTAGCATCTATCATTCCTATTTTTTCCGATTTGAAGATACCTAACCAACGTAACTTGTACATGATATCGCTGTCTTCCGGAATTTTTAAATACTCCGATACTTTCTGTTCGACAGATTTTTCTTCGTCGTAAGCTAAATAACTATTCATGAAATCTCTGTAAGTAGCATTTTCAGAATTGTTAAAAACGTAATCGTCGCTAGTCATCCCTAATTGAACGAAAACGTTCCAAGCTTTACAAAAACCAGGGCGACGAATAGTGCCTCTGAACATGGTCTTTACATCTTCTAAACCATATACTTTTCTATAGCTTAATGAATCTCTGTTAGGATATATTTCAAATTCTCCTAAGTCTAAAATATCAATGCGTTCGTAGCGTTCGAATAATTTGTTGTATGGGATATATTTATATTTTCCGTTATGTAGAAATTGAGAGTTGCCTTGACCAGCAAGCACCACATTTCTAGGATTCCATGTAAACTTGTAGTTCCAAGGATTATTGTCGTATTTTGGGGCAACCAAGCCTCCTGTACTCGATTCGAATTCGAGAATCTTTCCACCTTTTTCACGAATTTTGTCCATTACTTGCATGGCAGACATGTGGTCGATGCCCGGATCTACGCCAATTTCATTAAGCAAGATGAGCCCCTTTTCTTGAGCTTTTTCATTAAGAGCTTTAATTTCTTTCGAAACGTACGATGCCGTTACCATGTGAACACCATGCTCAACACAAGCATTGGCAACTAAGTAATGGAAACGAGCCGGTAACATCGATACAACGATGTCAGCTTGAGATACTTCTTCGCTTACCTGTTCTTGATTATTAACGTCGAAAACAAAAGCAACTCCATTGGCATGTCCATTAATCTTTTTTTGAGCTATGGCCAATGAAACATCGCCAAGTCTAATTTTCCAATCGTGGATTTCCGAATGGTCTAACAAGTACTTTATTAAGCTAGATGCAGATAAACCGGCACCTAAAATCAATATCTTTTTCATTTGTTTAACATTTTACGACAGTGTCTGTAAATAAAAATGGAATTAATTTAATCAGTGCCTTTTATATTTCCCAGACATGGTCTGTTTCATTGCAGTTTCTGCGTTTTTTAAAATATATAATTAATAAATTAACTTCAAAATTTTGGCGACTAATGTATAGTTAATATTAACTCTAAAAAAATATTTTAGCTTTATTTTTATTAATGATTCACTGCTTTATAGCAATATATTTTCTGACAAAAAGATTTTATTATATGCACACATTTTCTTATTGTTTAGCACATATTAAGTCGTAGAATATTCTCTACTTTTGTACACAGATGAATTGGGAAGATCAAAAATTTGCTATTGTAGATATCGAAACGACTGGCGGTAATGCTGTAACCGGAAAAATTACCGAAGTTGCAATTTTTGTTTATCAAAATGGAGAGATTATAGACAGCTTGGAAAGCTTAATAAACCCTGAACAGAATATTCCATACTTTATAGCTTCTTTAACTGGTATAGATAATGCTATGGTGGCTAATTCTCCGCGCTTTTTTGAATTGGCAAAAGCAATTATAAAGATTACGGAAGAAACCATTTTTGTGGCTCACAATGTGAATTTCGATTATGGATTTTTTAAAGAAGAGTTTAAGCAATTAGGTTACGATTATCAAAGAAAAACGCTAGATACAGTTCAATTAGCCCGAAAAATTCTTCCGGGTCATTCTTCGTACAGTCTTGGTAAATTATGTCAATCGGTTGGTTTAAATATTGAAAACCGTCATCGTGCTTCGGGAGATGCTAAAGCAACAGTGGAATTATTCGATTTGTTGGTAAAAACGAATGCTTTGCAAGTCGAGAAGGCTTTAACAAAGCATCAGCTTCGGTACGAACATCCCTTTTTAAGCGCAAAAACAGTGGATGCCCTACCGGAAACCTCCGGTATATATTGTTTTAAAAATTCAGAAGAGCAAATAATTTATATAGGTAAAAGCATCAATATTAGACAACGTGTAATCTCCCATCTTAATAACACAGCCACTAAGAAAAATCTTAGAATGTTAGACGAAATAAAAGATATTGGCTTTCGTGAAACAGGTAGTGAGTTAATTGCATTGCTCGAAGAATCGAACGCAATAAAATTGCACAAGCCTAAGTATAATAGAATGCTTACGAAATCTAAATTTAGTTTTGGGCTTATATGGTATTATAACGATTTTGGTTATATCTGTTTTAAACTAGAGCGAATAGGCAAATCAACAGATGTACCATTAATAACCTTTTCGACTTTGAAACAGGGCAAGCAAATAGTCGATAGTCTTTGTGTAAAGTATAGTTTATGTAGAAAATTATGTGGCTTAGACGATTCGGCTGGAGCCTGTTTTTACCATCCAATAGGTGAATGTAAGGGGGCTTGTGTAAATAAAGAAACACATTCCGATTATAATTCAAGAGCTATTAAAGTTGTACAGAAATTCGCCTTTCAAGAAGATCATTTTATTATTATTGATAGAGGTCGTAACGAAAAAGAAAAATCGGTTGTTTATATTAAAGCATCTTCATACTACGGGCATGCTTATGTTTCTTCCGACTTAATAAATAATATTGAGTTATTAAAGGCAAAAATTCCTAAATTAGATAATAATAGAGATACTCAACGTATTGTAAGTTCGTACATGAATAAACATCCCGAGATTCAAGTTATTTATTTATAATTTTTTTGTTATAATTTAATTTTATTCAATGATATTTGTATATTTGAATAAAATATTTAAAAGTTCAAATTTTGTTAACAAAGGAACAAATACGAGTAGACGAAATAATAGATAATGCAAGAATTGCTTTTTCAAGATTTGGTTATAAAAAGACTTCTGTAGAGGATATAGCCAAGTTATCTGGTTTGACAAAAACAGCTTTGTATTACTACTTCAAAAATAAAGAAGAAGTTTTCAAAGCTGTTGTTTTAAAAGAAGCTGAGATATTACGCGGAAAAATTATAGATGCGGTTGTAAATGCCGAAACTCCTGTCAATCAGTTAAAAGTATTTATTGAATCAAGGATGTTAGGTTTGCAAGATGTGTCAATTATTTACGACATATTCAAATCTGAATTGTACGATCATTTGAATTTTATTAACGAATTACGTTCGTCATTTCAGTCAGAAGAACACGAATTATTAAAATCAATTTTAGCTAACGGACAAGAACAGGGTTACTTTAAACCCATGGATATAGAATGTACATCGGAAACTATTGGCATGGTACTTAAGGGATTAGAAATACCATTATTTATTGATCTCAATTTAGAAAAGCAAAGAAGAAAACTCGAACAGGTGATTGACTTATTACTAAGAGGAATAATAATTATAAACTAAATTTACTTATGAAACCATTTTACCTTTTATGCTTTTTATTTGCTTTTGCAGCAGGTACAACTAAACTCTTTGCTCAACCTTATCAAGTGGGGCATACTACTATTACTTTTTACGATGATGACCGAGGTCGGGACGTGCCTGCCGAAGTGTACTATCCCGCTGATGTTTCAGGAGATGATGTTTCTGTGGCCGTGGGAGAATTCCCTGTTCTTATTTTCGGTCATGGTTTTGTAATTTCATATACTGCGTATGAAAATTTTTGGACTGCTTTAGTCCCTGAAGGTTATATAATGTTATTTCCTACCACAGAAAGTGGGTTTTCGCCAAATCATGAAACGTTTGGACAGGACCTTTCCTTTTTGAATGAAGTTATGCAAGACGAAAATTCGAATGCAAGCTCTATTTTTTATCAAAGAGTTCTCGAAGCATCTGCCGTAATGGGGCACTCAATGGGGGGAGGCAGTGCTTTTCTTGCCGCTGGCTTAAATTCAAATATCAATACTATTATTACGTATGCTGCAGCAGAAACAAATCCTTCTGCAATTGTTGCTGCTGAAGAAATATCAGTACCCGGTTTGGTGTTTTCTGGTTTAGAAGATGGCGTTGCACCACCAGATGAAAACCAAGTGCCTATGTATAATGCGCTTAGTAGCAGCTGTAAAACATATATAGGTGTTGTAGACGGAGTACATTGTAATTTCGGTGGATGGAGTTTTTATTGTTCTTTGGTAGATTCATCTACAGACCTTCCTATGGAAGAACAGCAAGAAATCTCATTATTCTATACCTTAAATTGGTTAAATTTTTATTTAAAAAACAATGATACTAGCAACGACTTGTTCGAGGATTCCTTACAAACTTCTCAAAGAATAATTTTTGAGAAGTATTGTCCATCAAACAAAGAAGAAAATGTAGGCGATAAATCAATCCAAGTACTGCCTAATCCTTTTAACGATTATATATTTATTGAAGCTATAAATGAAACACTATTTGAATTTAAGATTTTAGACATCAACGGAAAGGTATTAGTACAACAAAATCTTTATAATCAGCCAGCCAAAATTTCAACTAACCACCTAGAAAAAGGACTTTACATTGTAGAAATTAAAAATAGTAGAGGAATATTAACAAGAAAAATGGTGAAATAATTCGCCACAAAGAGCTCTCGTAGTGCATATGTTTAAAAAAACAGCCCCAGCAATGGGGCTGTTTGTATTTTGTTCAATTCCAAAGAATGTATTATCGAGCTTTTCTAAATGCTACTTCAGCAGCATTTAATACCAAGCGTTGTACATCTTCTTCTTTACCGGAACCGTTAATTTCCCAACCTTTTTTAGTTTTTGCATAATAATCAGCAACTGGAGAAGTAACAGCATGATGTTCTTCGAGACGTTTTACAATAAGATCGATATCCATATCGTAACTTCTACTCTTATCGGTTTTTGAACGAGCTGTTAATCGTTTAATCGATTCTAAAACAGGGACGTCGATTTCGATAACGGCAGATACCGAAGATCCCTTTTTACGCAAAAGTCCGTCTAAAATATAAGCTTGTACAATAGTTCTTGGATATCCTTTGAAAATAAAACCACGAGCAGTTGGGTTGTCTTCAATGGCTTTCTCAATTATTTTAATTGCTATTTCATCGGGAACGATAGAGCCTTCATCCATATATTTTTTAGCAGCCATTCCAAGCTCAGTGCCATCTAAAACAGATTCTCTTAATATTTTACCTGTAGAAATATAGGCTAAATGGTATTTTGCAGCAATTTCTTTGGCTTGTGTTCCTTTTCCGGAACCCGGAGGGCCAAGAAGTACAACATTGAACCAAGTTTTTTGGATGACATCTTCTATAGGTTTGCTTATCAAACTAAAAACTTCATTCATAGAGCCTGTTCCTAAAATTGGATGGTATATGCCTTTTTCTTTGTAAAAGTCGGCAACCGGAGCTGTTTTTAAATCATACTCCTTTAATCGGTTATTGATTACGTCTTCGGTATCGTCAGTTCTCCCCGAAGTTTTTCCTCTGTCGAGTAGACGCTGTTTTAGCTCATCTTTAGGAACTTCTAAACTTAGCATGCACGATAAAGAGGTGTTCAATTTGGTTAACAATCCTTCTAAAATGTAGGCTTGTACTACGGTTCTTGGAAAACCATCGAATAAAAAGCCATTCACATCTGTGTTGGTTTTTATTTTATTCTCAATAATTTGAACAATAATTTCGTCGGAAACTAATCCCCCTTTACTGATGATGTCTTTGGCCATTAAACCAAGTTTTGTTCCTTCAGCAATTTCTTCCCTCAACATATCTCCGGTAGAAATATAGGCAAGGTTATATTTTTCTAATAATTTTTTTGATTGTGTCCCTTTACCTGCACCCGGGGGACCAAATAAGGCAATATTTAACATTATAAACTAGTTATTAAGATTAATTTTCTACAAAGTTAACATTTATTTGATATATAAGCTTTTAAAAAGTTGAGGATAAGTCGATTTTAGGCGGTTTTTTTACGCTTAAGCCATATTTATGTTTCAATATAAAAAATAAAAAACCTGTGTTCACTGAGCACAGGTTTTTTAATATTTTAAAAGCAAATTGTCACTAAGCGTTTTCGATTTCTTTGATTGATTTTTCGATAATTTTTACAGCTTCTAAAACGTGCTTTTCTGTTATTGTTAATGGTGGTGCAAAACGAATAATGTGACCATGTGTAGGTTTTGCAATTAAACCATTGTCTTTCATTTGTAAGCAAACATCCCAAGCTTCTTTACCGTTTTTAGGTTTAATGACAACGGCATTTAATAAACCTTTACCTCTAACCAATTCGATCATGTCCGAATCGATTTTTCTAATGCCTTCACGGAAAATTTGTCCCATTTTTTCGGCATTTTCGGCTAATTTTTCGTTTTTAATTACTTCTAAAGCTGCAATTGCAATTTTTGCTGCTAGTGGGTTTCCTCCAAAAGTTGATCCGTGTTCGCCTGGTTTTATTACCAACATTACATCGTCGTTGGCTAAAACAGCAGAAATAGGATAGGTTCCGCCCGATAATGCTTTTCCTAAGATTAGCACGTCTGGTTTTATTCCTTCATGATCAACGGCTAGCATTTTACCTGTACGAGCAATTCCGGTCTGAACTTCGTCGGCTATAAATAATACATTATTGGCTTTACACAAATTGTAGCATTTTGTTAAATAACCTTCATCTGGTACAAAAACACCAGCTTCGCCTTGGATAGGCTCAACTAAAAAGGCAGCTACGTTTTTATCTTTTAAAGCTTCTTCTAAAGCATTTACATCGTTGTAAGGTATTGTAATAAAACCCGGAGTATAGGGGCCAAATCCTTTGTAAGAATCAGGGTCGGTTGACATCGAGATGATGGTAATAGTACGTCCGTGGAAGTTGTCGGCCGCAACAATAATTTTAGCTTCACCTTCTGGTATCCCTTTAACATCGTAACCCCAACGACGAGCTAATTTAAGTGCTGTTTCGTCGGCTTCGGCGCCAGAATTCATAGGTAAAACTTTATCGTAACCAAAAGTTTTTGTAATGTACTCTTCGTATTCGCCTAAAACATTGTTGTAAAATGCTCTTGAAGTAAGTGTTAATTTTTGGGCTTGTTCAGTCATCGCTCCAATAATTTTAGGATGACAATGACCTTGGTTTACAGCTGAATAGGCAGAAAGAAAATCGTAATATTTTTTTCCTTCAACATCCCATACAAAAATGTCTTCACCACGTTCTAAAACTACTGGAAGTGGGTGGTAATTGTGAGCTCCATAGCGGTCTTCTCTTGCGATATAATCCTTTGATTGCATTTGTTTTATGTTTTTTAATTTTCGAGCAAAAGTATTTAAGATTATCGAATTTTTTTATAATAAAAGTCAATATCTTTTGAAAAAGTCAATAAAAAAACCCGACTAATTAGTCGGGGCTAATAAATTACTGATTAATGACCTGCAGGTGTAGGATTTTTAAGCTCCTTTCCCTCCAAACTGTATATTATTTTTTCTATTTGGTCTACTGCTAATCGTTTACCAATTATCTTTTTGTCTTTATCAAGTAGATATAAGGTTGGTGTTGAATAAATATCGTATTTGTTTCTGAAATTGGTAAAATAGTATTTGTCGTATGCATTTACCCAGTCGAACAATTCTTTATCTTCAATGAATTTTTCCCATGGTTCACGTTCTACTTGGGTGTATATAGCTAAAGACTGAACATCGATACCATCTTTTTTCATGTTTTGGAATGATTTATATAGAGCTGGAATTGTTTTTTTACAATGTCCGCAATTAGGCTCCCAAAAAGCAACAATCAGATATTTATTGTTAAACTCATGCAAACTGACAAATTCTTTTTCATAGGTTTCTAGTTTTTGTAAATCGGGTGCTGTGTTGCCAATTAGATTTGGTTTTTCTTTCATTACACGTTCTCTAACTTTTTCGATAAATGAAGAGTCTGCCCATGTTGCTTCTCCACTTAAATAATATTTTTCGCTAATTTCGACAAACACTTTATCCATTCCCATAAGTTTCGATTTATCTTTATAACCAAACATATAACGTACTAGATAGCCAAAATTTTCTTCGGTTCCTCTGGCCGACTCAATTAATTTGATGCCTTCTTTTAATACAGAGTCAGGGTGTTGAACGACTATAGTAGTCATGAAATGATCTATTTTTGGAGCTAAAAACGGAGTTCGAATTAAACGATCGTCTTGTAAATTAATATGATCGAAAAAATGATCTTTGTAATAAGTGTATTTCATCATTTGCTCTGCGGAGTCTTTATTTGCAATGCTTTCGGGGATAACCATATCGGGGGTTTCAACCTCGATCATTGCATCTACGATAGCGGCTAATAGATGTCCCTTCCATGTTTCACTAATATCTTCGAAGTGCTTTTTTACATTTTTTTTATTTTCTGTAAGTATGTCTTTAATTATTTGTATTGAGTCGTTACCTTCTTCAAGCTCTCTTAGTCTTTTTTGAAGTGGACGAGAAGTGTTTGCCTGATTGGCCATATATTCTTGAAATTTATAAAAATCGATATTTTGCTTTGAGCCTTTAACTTTCATGCTCTTAACAAAATCAGTTGTATCGGATTCTAACGAAAATTCTTGCTCGTCATCAACTAATAATTCAAAATAATTCATCCCTAAAGAAGGAA
Organism: Bacteroidales bacterium; assembly: GCA_016936665.1. Lineage (GTDB taxonomy): Bacteria > Bacteroidota > Bacteroidia > Bacteroidales > JAFGXI01 > JAFGXI01. The sequence goes on along the minus strand of JAFGXI010000023.1, from coordinate 18,366 downwards.
AGAGTACCATGTAAATTCCACCTTTAAGAGGTTCGTCGCCTTGAAAAACACCTTCGCCGTTTTTATCTAATGTAATGGTGTCGCTTGCATACTTTTTGTCGGCATAATAATTTCCTAAATAAACAATTGTGTCGGAAACCCCTTTAATTTTAATTTTTATTTTATGCCCACCTGCGTAAGTCGAAGAAATTAAGCTTAAAGCTAAAATTGCGAGAAGAAGTATTCTTTTATTCATATCCAATTATTTAGTTGTTAATCGTATTTTCTATCAAATTTATAATTTATTCGAAGTATTATTTAAGCTCTTTGCTATTATTTAGAAAAATTAACTGTATTTAACCAATATTTAACCAAATCTAATGCCATTTTATAATTGTATTGAAAAGTGTAACGATGCAGAATCATGACTAACGACTGGGATAGTTTTTATCTTCCAATGATTTGAATGATAAACCAATTTGCCAATAGCCCAACCAAATGCAGCGCCGAATAAGACATCGCTTGCCCAATGTTTATTGTCGTAAATTCGAGATAAACCCATAAAACTAGCTAAAGTATAACTTACAATCGGAACCCAAATCGTCGATCGGTATTCACTGGCAATTACAGCAGCAACAGCAAAAGCCGATGTGGTATGCCCTGATGGAAAAGATTTGTAAAATGGGGCATTAGGACCATCGAATTGGTTAGGTATAGAAGGATTGTCGTTGTAGGGGCGGTGTCGGTTGATTAAATATTTTGGAATTTGTACAAATATTCCGGAAAGAACATATGCTTTTACACCTAATAAAGCAACTTTTTTTGAATCTTGGTTTTTGAAAATAGCACCTTGCAGGTAAAATAAACCTAAGGTAGGAAACGTATACAAACCACTTCCCCAAGGTTCAAAACCATGAGCAGAAATATTTTGTCCTAATACAGTTTGTCGATTTTGAAAATAGTTTTGAATTTGTTTGTCGTACTGATTAGCCAACAAAGTTGCTCCTACAACACCTCCTGCAATGAGCCATTCTTTTTTATCCCATTTTATAGGTGCAATAGCGATGTCTTTGGCATCTTTAAAGTAAGAAAGAAAATATGAACCGTTCGGATAAACTTTAAGTGTGTCTTGAGCTTGAATATTTAATACAAATATACTTAAAAGTAAAGCTGTTAAAAAGATTTTTTTGAGATGCATTAGTCGAATTTTTTAGCTTTTTCCCAAATTGCATTCATTTCTTCCAAGTTCATGTCATGAAGCGATTTCCCTTTTCTTATAGTTTCGTCTTCAAGGTAATTAAATCGTTTTGTGAATTTTTTATTGGTTCTTTCTAAAGCCATTTCTGGATCGATACCATACAGGCGAGCAGCATTTATCATCGAAAAAAGAAAATCGCCAAATTCCGCTTCTTGTTTTTCGAAGTTATTCTCTAATGTTAATTCGTCTTTCAATTCGTTTAGTTCTTCTTGAACTTTATCCCAAATTTGTGATTTTTCATCCCAGTCGAAACCAACGCCTCTTACTTTTTCTTGAATTCGGTTGGCTTTTACAAGTGCGGGAAGCGATTTCGGAACACCTTCTAAAACCCTTTTATCTTTTTTTTCTTTTAATTTTAGAGCTTCCCAATTTTCTAATACTTCCAGATCGTCTTTTACTTTTGTATCGCCGTAGATATGTGGGTGTCTGTAAATCAATTTTTCGCTGATGCTGTTAGCAACATCGGCAAAATCGAAAGCATTGGATTCCGAACCTATTTTTGAATAGAAAACAATGTGAAGAAGTAAATCGCCGAGTTCTTTTTTTATTTCAGAAAGATTTTTTTCTGCAATGGCATCGGCTAATTCATAAGTTTCTTCGATAGTTAATTTTCGAAGGCTTTCGAAAGTTTGCTTCTTATCCCATGGACAACCTACCCGCAAGTCATCCATTATATTTAGTAAACGCTCTATGGCGTTGAGTTGTGTTTTTCTATTGTGCATTTTAAAAAATTAAAAAAACTATCCGCAAGAACAGCCACCAGTCGACTCGTCTGTCGAACAACCAAGCACTTCCTTAGATTGTTTAAATTCTTTCCATGCATCGCCTTTAGCACAGGTTATACCTAGTTTTTGCATATTTGGGTTGTGACCTACTGAGGTGTTCGGAAAAAATCCTCTTTTATTTAGTATCAGTTTTTTAAAAATGATGCTTGTTGCAAGCAAAATACCAGATATGGCCACTAATAATATTGAAATGATAAATACTTTAATCATGACATTCTTTTCAAAAAATTGAAGCAAAGGTAATACTTCGATTAGTTTTTCTACAAAGAAATCCTATTAAATATTGTCAAAATAGGCTTTTAATTCTTCATGTGGGACAGAAATACATAAACGGCTGTAGTCTTGAGCCGGACCATCTTTTTTAATTGTAAAATAATACAAGCCAACACTTCCAATATGGTGTTGTAGCAATTCTTTTTCGCTAAATTTAACAACCGTAAATATACCGACAGGGTCGCTGTCTTGGTAAAACTCTTCGGCTAAAAAGCCTTTTTCTCTAAGATAGTCGATGTTTTGTTTCATCGCTATTCTTGTTGCTTCTCGAAATTCGAAAGCTGCTCTTTGTCCTTGAGGTGTGCTGAGGATTTTTTCGACTAATATTTGTGCAAATGCATTGATGCCATTAGTTGCATACAACAAATTGATATTAAATACTTCAAGAAATTGTTTATTGTTGGAATGTACAAAGCCTAAACGTTGCCCACTAAGGCCAATCGATTTGCTGAAACTGTCGCATACAATAACTTTATCGTAACAAATAAGTTGGCTGTAAAAATCATCTTTACCTTCAATAAAAAGCTTGCGATAAGGGCTATCCCAAATAATATTGGTATCGTTGACGTTTAATTTGCGTACCATTTCTAAAAGCATTTTGTCGTCGTACTTATTGCCCATGGGATTGTTGGGGTCGCATATAATTACACTCGCGTCTTTATATTGCTCTTTTTTTGCAAGTAAATTTTCGAAACTATAATATGTCTCGAAAGGAATTTGATTGATTTTTAGAATGTTGGCATACGCTCCCCAATAAAATTCTGGTAGTAATACCAGGGAGGTATCTAAGGTTTTAAAGATAAGGTCTAAGCCATTCATGCCACCGGCTGTAATCATAATATTTTCTTCCGAGGAAGTATCATTAAAATAATAATGATTGATAGCTTTTTTTAATCGCATTAAGCCCGAATTAGGCGGATATACTTGTAGTTCTGCGCTGTTAAAATCGATTAATGGAATTACTTCGCTTAAGTCGATCTGAGTAACGGTGGGGATGCCTCGGTTTAGTCGTAAATATTTTTGTCCGGTTTCTTGTTCTAATTGCTTTAATTGCTCCCCAATACCTACAATCGCAGAATACTTAGCACCAGTTGATTTCGTTTTCATTTGTTATTTTTTATCGTTTGTTTTTTAATATAGCTGGAATAAGATTTTAAGTTTGTTATTTATATTGATTCTAACGACAAATTTAAAGCATTTAAAAAAGTTGATTGAATTAAAATAAGTCGAATTTGTCCGATTTATCAACATCGAGTAGGTTTATTGATTCTGACAGATCTTAACAAATTTTCATAAGTTAAAAATTTAATATTCCGCGTGGATTCTGTATTTTCGTAGATTATTTCGAAACGAAAATTTTAACGGTATCAATATTTAAACATTCTATGGAGCACTCAAACGATATACAAGCATTAGATCAATTAAAATCGGCATTTCAATTATTACAAAAAGAATTAGGCAAAGTTATAGTGGGGCAAGATCAAGTTGTAAAAGAAGTGTTGATATCAATTTTTAGTCAAGGTCATTGTTTGTTAGTAGGCGTACCTGGATTAGCTAAGACATTGTTGGTTAGTTCTTTATCGAAAGTCTTAGGTTTGGATTTTAGTCGTATACAATTTACGCCCGATTTGATGCCTTCGGATATCGTAGGAACCGAAATCTTAGACGAAAACAGACAATTCAAATTTGTTAAAGGCCCGATCTTTACTAATTTCGTTTTAGCCGACGAAATAAACAGAACACCACCTAAAACACAAGCCGCTTTACTAGAAGCTATGCAAGAAAAATCGGTTACGGCAGCGGGTGTAAATTACCAGTTATCGAAACCATTTTTTGTAATGGCGACGCAAAACCCCATCGAACAAGAAGGAACTTATCCATTGCCGGAAGCTCAACTCGACCGTTTTATGTTCAATGTTATTGTTGATTATCCTTCATTCGATGAAGAATTACAGATTGTTAAGCAAACAACCTCGGGAGCAAATGTAAGCATCGGAAAAGTCATGACACAAGAGGAAATTTTGAAATATCAATCTTTAATCTATAAAATTCCGGTTAATGATAGCGTGATAGAATACGCCGTTAATTTAGTTTCAAAGACCAGACCGGGTAGTGATAGAGCCCCCGAAATAATTAATAATTATGTAGAATGGGGGGCAGGTCCAAGAGCTTCACAATTCTTAATTATCGGAGCAAAGACTCATGCCGCATTAAATGGGAAATATTCTCCCGATATCGAAGATGTAAAAGCAGTTGCTTATTCAATTTTGAGGCATCGTATTTCGAAAAACTACAAAGCTGAAGCCGAAGGTTTGACGATTGAGAAAATTATTGAAGCATTGCTATAAACGATTGGCGTGACCCTAAACAAAACATATCTCCTCTGCTTGTTGTTCGTTTTTTCGATGTTCAATCATTCACTTTTGGCTCAAAAAACAAAACGAATCGAAATTTTAAATGCCAATAGCATTGAGTTCGACGAAAAAATTGGAAAAGATGTAAAACGTCTTTTAGGCAATGTTCAGTTTCAGCACGAAAACGCTATAATGTACTGCGATAGCGCTTATTTAAACTCTAAAACTAATATTTTACAGGCTTTTAATAATGTTAGAATAAAACAAGGCGATTCTTTAAATTTATATGGCGATTACCTTAATTACAACGGAAATACTCGAATGGCAAGAGTTAGAAGAAATGTACGCTTAGTGCATGGGCAATCGACACTTAAAACCGATTCTCTGGATTACGATAGAAATATGAATATCGGGCATTATTTCGATTGGGGTTTCATTAAAGATCAGCAAAACGATTTAAAAAGCGTAAATGGTTATTATTATTCCGACACGAAAGATTATTATGCCGTAGATAGCGTTACTTTGCTAAATCCGGATTATACTATCTTCTCAGATTCACTACGCTATAATACTGGGACAGACATTAGTTACTTTTACGGATCTACCGATATTGTAAGCGATTCAAATTTTATTTATTGTGAATTTGGGTGGTACGATACTAAAAAGGATATTTCTAAAGTAGCTAAAAACGCCTATATTTTAAGTAAAGATAAAAAGTTAAGTGGCGACAGCTTGTTTTACGATCGAAATTTAGGATATGGTGAAGCAAAAAATAAGGTTGCTTTGTTAGACACCTCTGCGCAGATTTTAATTACCGGCGATTATGCTGAATATTTCGAACGCAACGACAGTGCTTATGTGACTTTACGAGCTCTTATGACCAAATATAACCAAGAAGATACCCTTTTTCTTCATGCCGACACCTTAAAATTATTTAGAGTTATTGACTCAATTAAAGTTGAAATATACCAATATACCGATTCCCTTGTTTATATTGGAAACGATAGCGTGCCACAGGAGAATCGTTCCGATTTAGACACTTCCTGTTGGATAACCCAAACTTTTGTTTCCGATACTTTGTTTACTGAAACCACAGATACCACTAAGATTGTGTTGGCATTTCATCATGTTCAGATTTTTAAAGACGACATTCAAGCCAGAACAGATTCGTTAAGTTATTCAACCAAAGATTCAACAATACGATTATTTAAATTGCCCATTATTTGGTCTGGAGAAAAACAGATAACAGCAGAGTATATTGAGCTACAAACTGAGAATAACAAGCCAACTAAAATGAATTTGCTTGCGAGCTCGTTTATTACAATTCAAGACGATTCAATTCGTTTCAATCAAATTCAAGGTAAAGATATGGTTGGGTTCTTTAACTTAGACAATGAGCTTAGTAAACTCGATGTTTACACCGATGCAAAGTCGATTTTCTTTCCTCGTGAAGATGCTACTGAAGAACAACAAAAAGATTCTTTAAAGGGTGATTTGGTTGGTGTAAATCTTACGGAAAGCACCACGATGACTATTTGGTTTGAAGAAAATCAGCCGATAAAAGTAACATTATACAAACAACCCAATGGAATATTGAATCCGGTTGGAAAATTACCTCAAGAAGAGTTATATTTAAAAGGATTTTCGTGGAAAGAAGCCATTCGCCCTCAAACTAAAAACGATATCTTTATCTGGAAAGAACAATGATAAAATTGAAGCCAAAATATATTATCCTATTATTAATATCAATGCTGATTTGGCAATCGTTAGATGCGCAGTTTTACAATGGGTATAAAATGAATTTTGGAAAAAATAGAGTACAATACGACATCCTTGAGTGGCAATATTACCGTTGGCCTCGTTTCGATACTTATTTTTATGATGATGGCGAACAATTGGCTCAATTCGTTTGTAAAGTTGCAGATGAAAAAATTAAAGAATATGAAAATTTCTTCGAGTTTCAATTAGATCAACGAATTATACTTCAGGTATTTAATAATTTATCCGACTTTAGGCAAAGTAATGTAGGACTGGTGACCGATCAAGAAGAAAATAATATTGGTGGTACAACCAAAGTTAATATGAATCGCGCTTTTCTCTATTTTGAGGGGGATTATAAAAGATTCGAACAGCAAGTTTCCGAAGTTATTTCGGAAATGATAATCAATCAAATGCTTTTCGGAGGAAGTTTGACCTCTAAAGTTGCCTACTCAACACTATTATCTTTACCGGAATGGTACACAAAAGGTCTATCGAGATATCTATCTCAAGGCTGGTCTACAGATATCGACAATTTCACTCGCGATGCTGTACTGACTGGTAAATACGAAAATTTCAACCGTTTGGAAGGAGAAGAGGCTATTAGAGCCGGTCAATCGATATGGAATTATATTGGTAAAAGATATGGTAAAAATGTAATTCCAAATATCATTTATATTACCAGAATTTCGAAAAGTGTCGAAAGTGGTTTTTTATTTGTATTAGGCACGTCTTTCAGCTATCTTACATACAACTGGCTAGATTATTACAAAGGATTTTATAGTGCTGATGAAACGTATAAAGTTAAACTCGAAAATGAAATTAAAAAGACCAATCCGAATCGAGTGTATCAAAATTTATGCATAAGTAGCGATGGAGAATACTTGGCTTACAACACCAACGAAATGGGTAAGTACATCATATGGGTGCACAATTTAAAGACCGGTAAAAAGAAAAGCATTCTAAGAAAAGAGCATCGATTATTGCAAATTACCGATTATTCTTATCCTTTAATAGCATTCCATCCTTCAGGTCAGTGGCTTTATTATATCAACGAGAATAAAGGAGGAATGTGGCTTAATCAGTACGATTTTGAGACTAAAAAAACAAACTCTGTTCAGATATTTGGGTTTAATAAAATTAATCAGTTTCAGTTCGACGATAAAGGACAATCATTTGTATTCACAGGAGTTAAAGATGGACAGAGCGATCTTTTTGTTTATAATTTACTTTCGAATACATATAAACCGCTTACCAATGATTTAGCTGAAGAAAAGGATGCTGCCTTTTTGGAGGACGGAGAATCTATTGTGTTTTCATCAAACCGAAGCACAGATTCTTTAACGGCCAATGTAAGGCAAAATAATTATGATTTATTTGTGTATAAACAAGGCAATGAAAAGTTGATGAGATTAACCGAAACTAGAAATGCCGATGAGTCGACGCCTCATTCAATTGATGGTTTGAAATTCATATACTTAACCGATGAAAGTGGAGTCGTTAATTTAAACAAAGCCATTTACGACAGCGCCATAAGTTATATAGATACTACTGTGCATTACAAATATTTTGCTAAGAATTACTCTCTTACCGATTATAATCGAAACATAGAATCCTACGCGATTTCGCCAGACGACAGTCGTTTATTCACGTTGAATTTCTTCAATAAAAAACATCGACTTTTCGAAAGTGCTTTCGATGTTAATAAAACAGTCAAAGATATTAGGCAAACCGACTGGAAATCTAAACAGATTTTAATTCAAAACACAGATACTGTTGCTCAAAAAGAAGATCCGACTGTTAATGAACAAGTTGATGAGCCGGCTGAAGTAGATACAAATGCTATCGATTTTAGAAATTATATATTTACCATTACCGAAAACACCAGCAAACCGCTTTCCGAAACTAGCGATTCATCCAATACAGAAAAGAAGATTAATTTTAGACCGTACTATTATTTTACTGCTTTTTATCCCGATAACGTAGTAACTCAGGTCGATTTCACATTTTTGAATCAATCGTATCAAACATACACAGGAACTGGCGTATATTATAACCCTGGCTTTAATATTTTAACCAAACTAGCCATTTCAGATTTGTTCGAAGATTACAGGTTTACGGCTGCATTTAGGATAGGACTAGATTTAAATAGTACGGAATATTTATTTAGAATTGAAAATTTGAAAAAAAGACTCAATAAAGAGTTGATTTATTACCGACAGGCTTTCGAAGAATCCTTTATGTTGCCAAACTTACAAACATACTATTTGAAAAATTATTCAAATCAATTGTTTTATAAATTGAAATATCCATTCAATCAGGTATCTTCAATTTCCGGAACGCTAAACTATCGATACGATAAAATCGTTATTAAATCGACCGATTACGCTTCTCTGGTCGAACCATACTATTATAAGAATTGGGCGGGAATTAAATTGGAATATGTATTTGATAACTCAATATCTTTAGGAGAGAATTTATATAGAGGATGGAGGAATAAAATATTTGCCGAAGCTTATAAACAAATCGATGGCGATCATCCGGATTTATACGTTTTAGGACTCGATTTTAGACACTATCAATATATTCATCGAAATTTAATATGGGCGAGTCGTCTAGCGAGTAGTATTTCCTTGGGGGAGAGTCGTCTAATGTATTTTTTAGGTTCGACAGACAACTGGATCAATTTTTCAAATACAACTCCAACCTTCGATGAATCGGTCAAACAAAATAGAGAAATCAATTGGGCCTTTCAATCTTTAGCTACCAATATGAGAGGTTTTCCTCAGAATGTTAGAAATGGAAATGCGTTTGCCGTGTTAAACAATGAAATAAGATGGCCTGTTGTGCGTTATTTTTCAAGAAATCCTGTAACCTCTCAATTTTTATATAATCTGCAGTTGATTACATTTTTAGATGTTGGTACAGCATGGACTGGCTCGTCTCCATACGATGAAGCCAATACATACAATCAAGACGATTACCTCACTCAACCAATTACGATAATCATCGACAATCAAAAAGCTCCGTTTGTTTATGGTTTTGGAGGAGGGGTTCGTTCAAAATTGTTAGGTTATTTCATTAGAGCCGACATTGCGTGGGGTGTTGATGGCGATGTAATTTTACCACGAATCTTTTATTTGTCGCTGAGTTTAGACTTTTAATTTTTTAATGAATATGAGTATTGAACATGTAATCATTTTAGTCGTAATTGGTTTATTAGCCGGATTTGTAAGTGGTTCGATGGGCGTTGGCGGTGGAATAATCATTATACCAGCTTTGGTTTTCTTTTTAGGCTTGAGTCAGCAACAAGCACAAGGCACAAGTATAGCTGTTCTTTCTGTTCCGGTTGCTATTGCTGGGGCAATTAATTACTATAAAAGTGGCTACATTAATTTTAAATTTGCCGGAATTATTATTTTAACTTTTGTGGTAGGGACATACTTTGGATCTTTGCTAGCCGTGAATTTGCCGGCTAAAACGCTGCAAAAAATGTTTGGCGTCTTGCTATTGCTAGTTGGCATTAAAATGATTTTAGGTAAATAATGCTCAAGCACATCAAATATTGCCTTTTATTTGTTTTTGCTTTGATGCTTCAAAATGTGTGGTCGCAGAGTGAGAATAAAGAATTTACACGTTTTCCTTCAACTGATAGCACTAAAAGCTCCGAATTATATCTTACGTTTCAAAACTTAAATTTTTTTAAAAACGACGAATATTTTGGTGAGCTGACATCCGGAATAACTTATATCGGTACATTATTACAACCAAGACTTTCGTATCAGCCCTATAAAAATATTAAAATTGATGTCGGAATTCATATGCTTAAATTCTCAGGCCTCGATGGTGTGACAGATGCTTTACCTGTGTTTTCATTTCAATATCAACCATACAAAGGCTTCGATGTAATCATGGGAACAATTAATGGAGGTTTAAATCATCAGATAATAGAGCCCATGTATTCTTTTGAAAACCATCTGATGAATTTCGTTGAGAATGGCGCTCAGTTGCTTATTCAAAAAAAAAGATTTTATGCTGACGTATGGCTGAACTGGGAAAAATTTATTTTTAAAACAAGTCAATCGCAAGAGTCTATTGTTGGAGGAATTCATTCTACATATTGGTTGTCTAAAGCAAAAGATAAAGAAGGCTTTAATATTGATGGTCAACTAATTATTGCACATAAAGGAGGTCAGTTTCATACAGAAAAAGATGTACTTCAGACATTAGTTAACACTGCAATAGGATTAGCTTGGGTTAAAAAAATAAAGTCCGACAATCAATGGGGTTTTTCTAGTCATTTTTTAAATTTTTACGATTCATCGCCCATACCTCAATATCCTTATATTTTAGGTTATTCTACTTGGACACAATTGTACTGGCATAGAAAACATTTTAGCACAAGTTTTGGTTATTGGAATGGAGACTATTTTATTTCATCTTTTGGAAACCCTTTGTTTCAGTCAATCTCTCAAAAAGATAAAGATTACCTTCAACCTCATACCGAGTTAATTACCGCAAAATTTATTCTAAAAGCCAAAATTTACCAAAACGTAACTATTGAAGCACGATTAGAGCCTTACTTCGATTTACAACAAAATATTTTTGAGTACTCTTATGGCTTTCATATATTATTCGATACCGAATTTTTCTTAAAACATTTAAAAAAATAATTTTTTAGAAAAACACAGGCAACTAATTTAACCTCTCAATTGACTATCAAGAGAGAAAGCGACTAATGAATCAGAAACAAAAAGACATATTCTCTGATCTATATCGAAAATACGCCTCCTATTTGTATGGTGTATGTTTGCGATACACGAAAGATAAAGAAGATGCAGAGGATGTGATGCAAGAAGGGTTCATTAAGATTTATAATGCGCTAGAGGCGTTTAGAGGAGATGCTAATATTAAAACTTGGATGCAAAAAATTATGGTCAATACAGCAATCAATTTTTATAGACACAAGAAAGTAATCGACTTTCAATCTATAGAAAAAAGCGATGTTTATTGGTTGAAATCCGACAACGAAGATGTCTTTTCTACTCTTACAGCAGAAGAGTTGCTAAACTTGATGCACGATTTACCCGATGGGTATAGGTTGGTTTTCAACCTTTATGCGATAGAAGGCTATAAACACCGCGAAATAGCAGAAATGCTAAACATTAACGAAGGAACTTCAAAATCGCAATATTCCAAGGCCAGAAAAATGCTCCAAGAGTTAGCCGAAGTGAAATTAGGTATTAAAGAAATAAATGTAGCACTGTAGATATGGAAAATACATTTAAACAAAAGTTTGAGAATTTTGAACCTGAGGTTCCGCAGAAATTATTCAATCAGGTTCTCGATGCAGTCGAAAAACAAACCCAATCTAGTAGACCAAAATCAACTAACGCTGTACTATGGCTAGCCGTTTCTATTGTGGCATTTGTAGCTGTAATAGCAACAATTTATTGGCCTACAAAAACCGATGTAAAACACCCTGTTACTGAAAATAAAACATCAATAACAAAAGAGCCTATTAACGTTCCGAAAACAGAATCTCTAACCACGGAAGATCAGGCTAGAAGAAAGAATGAACAAAAAAGCATAGAAATACCAACTGGCAATTCTAGTGCAAAGAATAATGACAAAGCAATTGATCTAAATCAAAAACTTGCAAGTTCAGAGCAAGAAGAAATTAATAACTCAGTTTCATTAGCCGAAGAAATATCGGGTGTTAAATTTCAAATTATTGGCCAGCGGTTTGTGTGCGATGCCAATAAAGCAGAGTTAAAACTATCGAAAATCGTAGAAGGAACATGGTCTTCTTATCCAACAGTAGATTTTAAAACCACTAAAGACAACGGAATAATAGCAAAAGTAAAGAATCCATGTAAGGTATTATTTACATACCAAACAAGAACAGCCCAAGACACATTCACTGTGTTTTTTGTAAAATCGGCTAATTTAACATATACATTAGTCAACGAAGATTGTGGAGAAGAAAATGGTTCAATTACGTTTGCAACTAAGCCTAATAGACAATTAAAATCGGAAAACACATATATTCTTAATAATAATACCATTGAACATTTAATACCAAATCGATTTAATTTTAGGTTTTCAGATCAATATCAATGTTCTTATATGCTAGATGTTGAAATGCCCGAAGATAACCTTGATGGAACTATTAACACGCAAGCTATGGAATACCGTTCGGGCTTCCCAATTTATTTCGATTTATCTTCATCTTCAAAAAATTTCGATTGCATTTGGAATTTTGGCGATGGTGAACAACAATACGGACTAACTACAGAGCATGTTTATAAAGAACCTGGCGAGTATAAAGTGCAGTTACAATTGATTAAAGCCAATTGCAATAACACTATCGAAAAGTTGATTGTAATCGAAGAGGCTAAACCTAAACTCCCTAATGTTTTTACACCCAATAACGATGGTAAAAATGATGTCTATCAAGTAAGCGTCCCAGAAAATGCCAAAACATTCGAAGCCTTTGTTATGGACTTAAAAGGACATTTAATTTATAAATGGGAAGACCCTAAACAAGGCTGGGATGGAAGAGGACTCGATGGTGGTGATGTGCCAGAAGGAGCTTATTTGGTCGTCTTGAGAGGAAAAGATAGCACTAACCATGTTTTCGAGTACAAGAGCTTAATTGAATTGATTCGCTAAGCTTGCAGAGCTTATAAAGACTTTGTTATTCTAAAAAATTCAGTTAAAAATATTTTAACATGAATATTCCATTATTTTTGTGCTCTTATTAAAACGAATAATGGAGTATCAATCTACAGTATTAAGTAATGGAATAAGGTACATACATGTACCAACAGATAGGTATGTGGCACACTTGGCTGTGATTATTAACGCCGGAGCCAGAGATGAATTATCTCATGAATACGGTCTGGCACATTTTATCGAGCATGTCATTTTTAAAGGCACTAGCAAACGAAAGGCCTATCATATTTTAAGTCGCTTAGAAGATGTCGGGGGAGAGTTAGATGCATATACTACCAAAGAAGACACTGTAGTTTACAGCTCTTTTTTAAAAAAATATTTCGATCGAGCGGCCGAACTTACAGCAGATATTTTAATTAATTCTACTTTCCCATCCAAAGAATTAGAAAAAGAAAAAGAGGTTATTTTCGACGAAATTAATTCTTATTTTGATTCTCCGGCAGAGCAGATATACGACGATTTTGAAAATAAAATTTTCGACCAACATCATCTTGGGCATTCTATATTGGGCAGTAAAGAAAGTTTAGAAACATTCAATAAACAGTCTGTTCAAGATTTTATTAAAAGAACATACAATACCGACCAAATGATGATTTGCAGTATTGGACAGATACCTTTCGAAAAGGCAGTAAACATTATCGAAAAGTACTTTCAAGTAATTCCTTCTAATCCTAGAAAATGGAGTCGGCTTGCTTTTTCTAATTATAAACCGTTTCATGTAGAACAAAATTTCAGTACCCATCAAGCGCATTGTATCGTTGGCAATCAAACCTACGATGCCTTTCATCCTAAACGAAAGATATTGCTGTTACTTAATAATATTTTGGGCGGGCCGGGTTTAAATTCAAGACTTAACCTTTCTTTAAGAGAGAAATATGGATGGGTCTACAACATCGAGTCGAATTACGCACAATACTCAGATATAGGCTTATGGTCGGTTTATTTTGGTTCTGATAAATCTAACTACGAAAAAGTATTGAAGCACCTTAAAAAAGAGCTACAAATTATTAGTGAATTGCGATTAGGACCAAAACAATTAAACAAAGCCAAGCAACAAATTATAGGTCAGATGGCTATGGCATCGGAAAATAATACCGATATGCTGGTTGCTATAGGAAAAAGTTATATGATGTACAATCAGCTAGACTCTTTCGAAGAGACGAAGGCTTTTGTAAATAATATTAGTTCAGAACAAATTCAAGAAGTTGCTTTTGAAGTTTTTAATCCTAATCAATTATCCGTTTTTACTTTTTTATAATGAATTACTTTCAAGACGTCGATAACGAGAAAATTGAAACATATATCGAACAACACTCAGATAAAGAGGATTCTTTGTTGTCCGAATTAGTGAGAGAAACACACTTGAAAATGATTCATCCCAGAATGCTTTCTGGAGTACTTCAAGGTCAAATTTTGGAAAGTTTTGTTCGGATGTTAAAACCCAATTTGATACTTGAATTGGGAACTTTCACTGGTTATTCTGCACTTTGTATGGCTCGCGGTCTCGAAAATAATGGAAAGATTATTACCGTAGATATAGACGAAGAAGTTGTTGTTTTGGCTAAAAAGTATTTCGAGAAGTCCGATTATTCATCTAAAATCGATTTAAGAGTAGGGGACGCTTTAAAAATTATAGAAAAGATAAATGAACCTATCGATTTAGTTTTTATCGATGCCGATAAAAGCCAGTATAAAGCTTATTACGAATTATTACTTCCTAAAATGAAATCTGGGACATTTATTATTGCAGACAATGTATTATGGAGTGGGAAAGTAGTTCAAGAAAACCTTAAAAATAACGATTATTTTACACAAGGGATTATTGAGTTTAATGCCCTTGTTCAAAACGATAAACGAGTTAGCAACTATATTTTGCCGGTGCGCGATGGGATGATGGTGATAAGAAAAAATTAAGAATAATTTAAAAACATCGTTTTTTATATTTCAGTTTCCTATAGAAATAGTATCTTGCAGGTTGTTTTATAAAGAATACTGTTAATTACTCGAATTGCTATAATTTTTATATCAATGTTTATGAAAAAATCGATTTTGAAACTTAGTGTTTTATTAAGCATCGTTTTATGGATGTTGCCTCAAATTTCTAACGCACAATTTTCTGCCAGTAAACGAGCCGATATTATGCCTTTGTTTGCATTGGGTGGGGGAATTTCTGGTGGTCAAATGGGTAATGCAGATATGTATGGAGGTAATATTATGTTGGAAGTGAGAATTCCAATAAGTAAAATAGGATCATCTTCAAATTTCTCTGTGAATTTAACAGGTTCTGCAATGTTTGGAAATAAATCTGAAAGATCGGTAAGCCAATTTTTATTTTTACCTGTTATAATGCCAAACTTAAGCATCAATCTATATAGTCAGTCATCAAAAAAAGCTAAAAATGCATTTGGTGGTTTTTTAGGAATTGGAGCAATGTATTTCCCTGGCGACGAAAAAACGGTTAAAGACAAAGAAGGAAACGAAAGTATAGAGAGAGGAGGATTTGGGGTCGCTTTATTAGGAGGTCCCAGATTTAGATTAGGAAAGTCGTATATGGGGCTTCGATTCTTTGGTGGAATTACAACCATTGGTTCTGTTTATGGGGGCATGAATTTGATGTTTACAGTCGGAATGGATAGAAAACGAAACATGGGAATGCATTAAGCATCCCACTAATACAATAAAAATCCGGGGTGTTAATCTCGGATTTTTTTATATCTTAAGCTCAACTTTAAAAACCATGAAAAAACTTTTATTAGTCAATTTGATAATCATATCAATAGCAAATCTCGGAATAAGTCAAACCGTAAATTTCTACTACGATAGAGCTCAAGAACGAATCGAAAAGAAAGAGTACGATGCTGCTCTAAAAGATTTAAGTGTCGTGTTAGAAAAAGATAAACATTTTTATGAAGCATACCACGATATAGGCCTTATATATGCAATTAAAAAGCAAAAATTAGAAGCAATTAAATACTTCGATTTAGCACTTAAAGAAAACCCGAAATATTTTAAGTCTTACGTTGAGCGAGCAAAACTAAATTACGAATTAGGCAAAAAGAAAGAAGCAATAAGCGATTTTGCAAAGGTTATAGCTCAAAACCCATCTTTTACATTAGCATACGAAAAAAGAGGTTTGTTGTATTACGAAGATGGAGATTTTAAAAATGCGATCAACGATTTTTTAAATGCTGAAAAATATAAATCTACTTTACCCGAGGTTTACTTTAATATTGCTGAGATTTATAAGAAAGAAAATAAAAAGGATTTAGCCATTGAGTATTATTCAAAAACGCTAAGGGCTCAATCAGATTATATAAAAGCCATAAAAAATAGGGGAGAAATATACTATCAAAAAGAAGATTATGCACATGCTATTGCCGATTTAAAAATGAGCAAGTCCGAATTCGATAATGAGCAAGTAAACACATTAATTGGTCATTCATTTTTTAAAACCAACGATTTTGATCAGGCCATATACTATTATTCAGATGTTATTACTCGGTTTCATACAAAAGATTGGGAAGTATATTACAACCGAGGAGTTGCATATATGAACAAAGAAAAGTATATCGAAGCAAAAAATGATTTCACAAAGACTATCGCATTAAAAAATGATAACTACGAAGGTTATTATAGGAGAGCAGAAGCATATCAAAAAATGGGAAAAGCAAGTTTTGCAATTCGCGACTATAATAAAGTGATGCAGCTAAATCCCAAAGATCCATATCCTTATTACGAAAGAGGTAAACATCATTGGGACAACAAAGAAGTCGACCATTGTATAGACGATTTGACACAGTATATAAAATTGGAAAAAAATCCGGTGGCCGAAGCATATTACCTTAGAGGAGCATCTTTTTATTTAATACACGAAAAAGACAAAGCCTGCGAAGATCTATTAAAAGCAAAAGAATTAGGGATGAAAGGCGCATCGGAAATGCATTTTCAGGTTTGTCACTAATGGCTAATAAATGGTTTCAGTTTAAACAATTTAAAGTACATCAAAGACTATCTGCCATGAAGGTTGGTACCGATGGTGTTCTTTTAGGGGCATGGGCTGATATATCACAATCAAAAAACATTTTAGATTTAGGAACAGGAACAGGCCTCGTAGCATTAATGCTTGCACAACGAAACCAGGATGCTCTTATAACCGCAATCGATATTGATAAGCTTGCTATACAAGAAGCAAAAGAAAACATTAAATGCTCCCCATTTTCTAAACGAATTAAAGTAATACATATTTCAGGGCAAGAACTCTCTAAGTATTGCGAAAATAAATTCGACCATTTAGTGTGTAACCCACCATATTTCGAAAACAATAAAAATAATAACGAAGGCGTGAGAGCTATAGCTAGGCAAACCATAACCCTGACGCATCAAGAACTGATAGATATTGCAAATCAATGTATCCAAGAGGAAGGCTTACTTACATTGATTTTGCCTTCAAACTTATACTCTGATATAGTTTATATGAGTGAGAAAACAGGTTGGAATCTTATTAAATCGCTCGAAATAAAACCTACAAACAATAAACCTGTTAATAGAATTATATTAACTTTTAGTAAAAAAAAAATTAATTCTTATCAATCACAAACCATAGTCGTAGAACCAACAAATCGTCATCAATATTCACAAGAATACAAAGAACTACTAAAAGATTTTATGTTGAATTTTTAACTATTCCATATTTTCAATAATATCTTCTATTGGTTTACTACAATTTGGAAGCACTGTTAGAGGAGCAGGTTTTCCAATCAATTCAGAAATTTTATATCTCATACATGTTTCATATTTACTAGCTCCAGCATTACAATATAAATTTCTGTATACTTTTTCAGAATTCTCTCTTTTCAAAACGCCACCCTGAAAAATTGGGCATTTCGATGATTTTGGGCATGTATTATTCATAATATATTGAATTTTTTATCCCTTAAATTTAGAAGTTTTACTACCTTCTTTTAAAATATAAAACTATGTTCTTAGGCAAAAAATCAGCTGATATTTATCAAGTTTTGAATTATTAATTTGAAAAGAACATAAAAAAGTAAATTTTAATAAAAAATTAATTATACTTAACATTCAGATAATATGGTAGTTATTCGTTATCAAAAAAATAAATAAAAAAATGGCAAAAAAAAGATTTGGAAAATAGGTTTAAATAGATTTATCTTTGCACCCGCTTTTAGGGCAGGAGTTCAGGAAAAAGAGGGAGATAAGT
>JAFGXI010000022.1 GCA_016936665.1 Bacteroidales bacterium | reverse complement strand
TAAACACTATGAACTAAACACTATGAACTAAACACTATGAACTAAACACTATGAACTAAACACTATGAACTAAACACTATGAACTAAGCACTAATAACTACAAACTAAAAAAAATGTCATATAAAGATTTCGAAATAATACCATCAAAAATATTTGAGGATGTAGTTCAAATAAAACCATCAGTATTTGAGGATTTAAGAGGAAATATATACACCTCTTTTAATAAAGACTTTTACACCAACGCATTACCTAAGCAACTAGACTTTAAACACGATAAATTTGCAGAATCTCGCCGAGAAGTGCTAAGAGGCTTACATGGCGATACAAAAACATGGAAATTGGTTTCATGTGTTTACGGCGAAATAATGGAAGTTGTAGTCGATATGAGAGAAGATTCTCCCACGTATTTAAAATGGGAAGCTTTCGAACTTAAAGGAAATGAATATAGTCAGGTATTAATACCACCAGGCTTTGTAAATGGCTACTACGTAAAGAGCGAAAAAGCAGTCTTTCACTATAAGTTAGCCTACGATGGCGATTATATAGATGCCGATGAACAAATTACCGTTGCGTGGGACGATGAAAGATTAAATATTAACTGGCCGTGTACAAACCCAATATTGCAAGAAAGAGATATTTTGATGAGGTGATGAGGTCATGAGGTAATGGAGTGATATCATGATATGGTGATGGGGTGATGTTGATAAGAATTAGTAGATTTGGAATTTAAAAAAAATGGCTAGAATAAAATCACATAAAGATTTGGAGGTATGGAAGAATGCTATTGCATTTGTTACCTTCATTTATAAAGTAACCGATCATTTTCCAGAATCAGAAAAATTCGGTTTACAAAGTCAATTAAGACGCGCATCTGTATCAATCCCATCAAATATTGCTGAAGGAGCAGGCAGAAATTACAAAAAAGAATTTATTCAATTTTTACATATAGCTTTAGGAAGTTTAGCAGAAACAGACACACAGTTAATTATATCAAATAACTTATCCTATATTAGTAAGGAAAAACTGGAGATTTGTAAGAACAATCAAAAATTATTCGAATGCAACTACTAGGACTCATAAAATACTTAAAGAACAAAACCCCATAACCTCATCACCATATCACCAAACAAAAAAGAACATGAACAAACACAATAAAGAACTCGCCATCAATGGAGGCATACCGGTTTCGAAAGAACCAATTTTAATTCATTTACCATTTTTAGAACAAGACGATTTTGATGCTGTAACAGAAGCAATTAAAACAACATTTGTTTCAGGCGACGGTCCTGCATGTCGTAGATTTGAAAAAGAATTAGCAAATTATCTTGGTGTTAAACATGCCTTATTTGTAAATTCAGCAACCTCAGCATTAGAATTAGCATTTCGTGTAAAAAATTTCCCAAAAGGTTCTGAGGTATTAATGCCAAATTTCACCTACACCTCGTCGGCACTGGGAGCATTGTATAACGACTTAAAAATTGTATTAGTCGATGTTTATGCTGATAACGGGAGCATCAATATCGAGAAAATGGAAGCCGCTATTACAGACAAAACTGTAGCTATTGTTGCCGTAGATTACGGTGGTATTCCTGCCGATATGGATGCTATTAATGCCATCGCACAAAAACACAACTTTTACGTTGTCCACGATACAGCACAATCGGTAGGTTCTAATTATAAAGGACAAAAAACGGGTTGCCAAGGCGATGTGTCTACTTTTAGCTTTCATGGAACCAAAAACCTGACTACAGGCGAAGGTGGTGCCTTAGTTACTAATAACGACCAAATAGCAGAACGTGTAAAAATCCTGAGAGAAAAAGGTACCGACAAACATTCTTTTTTAACCGATAATAAAACACGTGGATATTATGAATATGTTGACATAGGAATGTCGTATGTTCAGTCTGATATTTTAGGAGCTCTAGGCATCAGTCAACTGAAAAAGCTAGATAATTTGAACGAAAGAAGAAGACAAATTGCAGAAACATACAAAAGAGAGCTAGCTGGTATTGAAGGCTTAGATTTTATGAGAATAACTGAAGGCTCTGAGCACAATTGGCATTTATTTGGAATTTTAGTCCCAGCCGAAGATAAATATTGGATAATGGATGCTCTACGTGCCGAAGGGATTATGTCGAATGTTCATTATACACCTTTACATAGAAATAAATATTATAATCATTTAGGTAGTGACGAAAAATTTCCCGACTCAATGTCGTTCTTTAATCGTTTATTAAGAATTCCTATTTACCCTTCATTAACCGACAAAGATGTACAAAATATTATCTTTGCAGTGAAGAAAGTTTTTAACGCATAATACAAGTGTACCTGTCTATTCTAGTCATAGGAGCAGGCGAGTCGTCTTTAGGGATGATTCGTACCATAAAAAAAATGGGCTATAAAGCTGCTGTGGTAGGCATGTCAGATTCAGAATTAGCAATATCTGAAGCCGACTTTTATCTACAAACACAGAAAGAAAATTTGGATGATGTGATAAAATTTGCGAAAACAAATCATGTTATTGGCCTTGTGCCTATTCCTGTCGACTGGATTCTAATGTGGCAAGCTAAAGTTGCTGAAGCCTTGGAATTAAAATTCATTCCTGTTTCTAAAGTGCCTAATTTTAGGCATAAGTTTACAATGAAACAAGTTTTACAAGCAGCGCATATTCCTTGTGCAAAAGGGATTCATATTACTAAAGACAACTTTCAATCGATAGATTTTACTCAGTTCGATTTTCCGCTAGTGGTTAAACCGACCGATGGCTACGCCAGTAGAGGCGTTACTGTAGTTAAAGACAGCTTAGAGCTAAATCAATATTTAAAAGAAGCCTTCGAGTTTTCTATAGGCGGAGATATTGTTATAGAAGAATTTATTGGAGGTAAAGAGTACAATGCAGAAGGCGTTGTTTTCGAAGGCAAAGTAGATTTTTATGCGATTATCGAAAAAGTAAGTGGCGCTTTTCCGCGAACTTTGGAAATGGGACACCTATTTCCTGCAAATATAAACAAAGCTGAAGAAGAAATTATTTGCCAAACCGTAGAAAAAGCCGTACTGGCTTTAGGTATGGAAAATGGAGCCTTTAACACTGAAATTAAAATTTGGAATGGTAAAGCCTATATTATTGAAGTAAACGGGAGACTGGCAGGTGATTTTATAGTATCTCACTTAATTAAACCCACCACTGGCAGAGATATGGAGGCTGCAGTTGTAAATATTTCTATAGGGAAAAATCCAGGCTTTCATAAACTAAGTGTTCAAAAACATGGCTATATCGCTTTCTTTAATTTACCTGAACAAAAAACAATTGAAAGAATCCAAACTATTCCCGATTTAGAAACAGATCCTGATTTAATTTGGTGGAAAATCTTTTATAAAGAGAATGATATCACACCAGAAATTAAGCATATGGGACATCGTGCAGGCTTTTCAATTGTTACCGGAGAGAGTAGAAATTCAGTTTTAGAAAAAGCAGAGTACATCAACCAAAAACTTATAAAATCCATAACTTTAAAATAACAAAGTATGATTAAAGGCGAAAAAATACAATTGCGAGCACTTAAACAAAGTGATTTTGAAAAAACGATTGTTTGGCGAAATCAGCCTGAACTTACTAAATTGGTTTTATCTCATCCATTTCCTATTACCGAAGCATTGGAATTGGATTGGTACCATTCTATTTTAAACAGTAAAGACAATAAAAGTGTATATTTTGGCATCGATACAATTCAAGGCAATTTGATAGGCCTTGTTTTTCTTAATAATATAAACTGGATACACCGAACCTGTTGGTTTCACATTCTAATAGGCGACAGTAGCGCACAAGGCAAAGGTTATGGTAAAGAAACTATGCAACTAATTAGCAATTACGCTTTTAACACCTTAAATCTTAACAAAATCTCATTAGAAGTTGCTACATACAATTTAGCGGCTATTAAGTTATATGAAAGCACTGGGTTTATAAAAGAAGGATTGCTTAAACAACATTATTTCGTTGATGGTCAATTTATTGATTCTATAATCATGTCAAAATTCAAAGAAAATGCACAATAAAACAAACGATCCTAATTTATGGGGTTATTACCAAGTCGAACAAAGAGATTTATACGGTAAAAGGGCAGGAAAGAATGACCCCACGTACCACTTAGTAAAATACCTCTTAAAACATCAACTAATCAAAGATGATAATATTCTGGAAATAGGTTTTGGTAGCGGTATTACACTTCAGGCTTTATCAGGCTTTTTTAAATCTGTTAGTGGCGCAGATATTTCACCCAAAAATGTGGAAGTAACACGAGAAGAATTCGAACAAAAGGGCATTAAAAATGCCGATTTTTTTGTTTTCGATTTAGCAGAGACCAAGCAATTTGATAAGAAATATGACACCATTATGCTAAGTCATGTATTAGAGCATTTTACAGAAGATGAGTTAAAAATAGTTGTGCCTAATATTATAGCTTTATTAAAACCGGGTGGCAAATTAATTGGTGCCGTTCCATATAAACTAAAATTTACTTATAAAGTTTGTCCAAAATGTGGTGAAGAGTTTGAATTAGATGGTCACCAGATTAAATATGATTTTGATGTTTTCAGACAAAATTTCCTTCATTTTGGATTCGAAGAAGAACTTATTCGCTCGCATAATTTCGACTTTAATGCCCGTTACGATTGGTTTTTAAAGAGAATAGCTAGAAAATTATACTATAATTACAAGGGCGAGCCTTCATCACAATTAGAATTTTGTTTAAAACTTAAATAAGTTCCATAAACATGTTACCAAAAGTTCTCGCTAGCTCTATCATACGAACATCTCAAGAAAATGAGGTACATGGCTACCTGTATCTTATCGACCTTGAAAACGAAACCATTGTTAAAACTTTACAATGGAACGACAGTGATATTAGTTTTAATGGCCGTGGTGGGCAACGTGGCTTACGAGGTATTGCTTTTTATAATGAGCATATTTATATAGGAAGTGGCTTTAAATTGCTTGAGTTCGACAAGAATCTAGAGCTAATAAACACTTACACAAATGAGTATCTAGACGATATTCATGAAATGGAAGTGCACAACGAGCAATTATATCTTGTTTCTTCCGGTTACGACGCTGTTCTTGAATTTGACCTTGCTAGTAAATCGTTTGTTAAAGGCTATGCAATAGACTCTTTAAGAATGCAATATAAAAAGAATATTATCTACAGGTTTTTAAATAAATATTATTTAAACCCGCTTTTTGTTTTTAGAAAGCGTACAAATTATAAACTAAATATTTTTGACCCTAATAAAACAAAACAAATTAAAGGCACCTCTAACAAAGCCAACCGAATACATATAAATACGATATCATTTGACAAGGATGCCTTATGTATGTCTGGAACTTTATCCAACTTTCAATTTAAAATTGTAAATAATCAACTGGAGCTAAATGCTGTAATACCTCTTGTTACACACAATGTATTAAACTTCGATGACAAACATATCATATACAATAGCACCAAAAAAGAAGAGCTTATCATTGCCAGCAAAACTGGAACTGTTAAAAAACGCTTTAAAGGCATTAGCTTTAACGAAGACAATCTAGAATATATTCCCGACCAAAAGGAAAAAGCTGTTGCAGGTTGGGGACGTGGTTTATGTTGGACAGAAGATAAAAATATCATCATTTCGGGAACATCACCTGCTACAATTATGGTATACGACAACACCAAAAACAAAATGATTAAATCGTTTCAGATCAGCAAAGATATTAGAAATGCAATCCATGGTCTGGAAATATTCCCTTACACCCTATGATATACGACCTTTGTTTACATATAGGAGCCACACCTGAAGCCATTCAATTTTTTATTAAAATAAAAGATGCTTTTAATCAAAAGAATATCACAGTTCAGTTATTTACTGTTAATACTGAGGTTTCTGATTTTGTAGACGAAAAGCACCTAAAAGATATTATTGTTTTGCCTAAAATAAAGGAGCAATACAATATCGAAGAAAGCATTCAGTTTGTAAAAAGTCTTGGATTTTTTAATTATAGTTCGCTCTATAGAACCCAAAAAATTTTTCACGACTTAAGCGATAAAGACGGACAGATATTAACCGCTAAAAAAATTGAAGCTGTAAAGGGCATCTTACATTTACCAAAGGCTAAAAAATACATGACTTTTGCGGGGGATGAGATCGATTTAAATATGTTTCGTGTTTATGCAAAAGCGCAAGGCGGCAAGATCTATTTTTCAGGGATTACCAACCTAAACAATCGTGTTTTTATTACCGATTCTGAAGAACGTTTTTTTAATATCCCTAAAGAAATTGAATCAATTCCTGAGTCTGAAAAAGATTGGATTGAAAAATACATACATAATATTATTGAAAAACGACCCATATTATGGGCAGACCCTAAAGAAAGAGATGTACATTTTAAAGGCATATGGATTCTCAAACTTATTAAACGAATCAGCTATAAATCGGATAGCACTAAAACAACTAAATTTATTATCCAACGTTTTATTAGTAGAGTAAAAAATCGTTTTTTATCAAAGAATCATTATTGTAATACTTCTGTTCTCGACGAAAAGCCATTTTTTTACATGCCCATGCATTATCCAAAAGATTCGCAGTTAACATTAAGAGGCTTACCATTTTTAAATCAGGCAGATATTATTGATATCGTTTCCAGATTTATTCCTACAGAATACAATCTAATTATTAAAGAACACCCGCACGCTAGAGGTTTTTCAAAAGTTAAAGACATTAAACGAATTAGTCAGCTCGACAGAACTAAAATAATACATCCGTTTGTAAATAGCCACGAAATTATGAAAAAAGCAAATGCCATTATTGTTATCAACTCAAGTGTTGGTTTCGAAGCATTGCTATACAATAAAGCTGTTATCACTTTAGGCAAATCGTTTTTTAGAGGTCATGGCTTAACTCTGGACGTCAATTCTTTATACGATATTGAAGCTGCTATCGAACAAGCTGAAACATTTCAGCCTAACCGTCAAAAACTAGAACAGTTTATTTATAAAATAAAAAAGTACTCTTTAGACGTTAATTACACAGACTTGTTCAATTCTAATGAAGAAGTGATTAATACATATGTTGAAGAGATAATAAACAAATTAGAGTTTTAATGCAACAAACCCTTATAAATAAAGTTTTTAAAAGCTTTTTTCAACTTTTAACGGGAAATGTTTTTTTTACGGTTACAAGTATTGTTTCTGGGTACTTTTTTGCATTATACCTTGGCCCTGAAGAATATGGAGTATGGCAGACCGCATTTGTAATTTCTGGCTATTCCGTAATTTTAATGTTAAGCCTGCCAATAGTGATGAGAAGAGATTATATTTATTTGAAAAAAGAAGGACAAGAAGCAGAAGCCATGAACATGGCAAATATTGTCTTTACTTATTCATTAGCTATGCGCATTATCTCTACAATTTTTATAGTTACGTATGCGTATCTTTTTGTCGATAATATATTATTTAGAAACAGTTTGTACTTAGTAGGAGGTTTATTTTTAATTGGTATCCCCACTGCTTTCGGCAACATCATGAGTAAAGGGCTCAATAAATATGGGCAAATTACTTGGCAGAAAGTCATTAATGGTGTCGGGCTACTACTAACAATACCTTTAGTTTATTTTTATGGGTTTAATGCCCTTCTTATAGGTGTGTTTATTGCCAATCTTGCCGTTAGTGTTTATTTTTACTTCAAAAGACCATTCGACTATAAATTATATTGGGATATAAATTTGTTTAAACAGATGGTAGTTTCTGCCTTTCCTATATTTTTAGTGAGCATCACTTCTATTATTTTTGTTAGTATAGATAGGCTTATTATTGCTTCTATGTTATCTTTTAAAGACGTGGGCTTATATAGTTTAAGTTCTTTTATAGCCAGTCCGCTAAGGTTAATGGTAGGTTCTTTGTCAATTGTATTATTTACCCAATTAAACGAAGAATATGGTAGCAAAGTAAACATCCACATCATTAAACGACATGTAATACTTCCTCAAGAGTTTTTTAGTAAAACATTAACTGTAGCTATGGGCATTGGGATAGTTGCTCTTCCATACTTAGTCGATGTGTTTTTGCCCCAGTACCAAGAGGGGATACTTGCTGCCCAAATTAATATTTTTGCGATTTATTTTTTTCTGTTAACAAACTTCTCGTCCAACGCATTATTTGTGCTAAACAAGCAAAAATACACAGCGATATCATTCTTAATTTCTGGAATTATTAAAGTAAGTTTGAGTGTCTTACTCATTAAAATGGGATTTAACATTGTAGGTGTTGCTTTATCTTCTGTAGTTGCTTATCTTCTATATGATGTCATTATGCTTAAAATAGTTTACAAACAGATTCATAAAACATTGCTGGAATTTACTCATCATTTTGCTAAAATAATGTTGCCTGCAACCATAACTCTAGCTTATATAATTGTACTGGATTATCTGTCAAAGAATTACCTATTAATAAACTTTTCAGATTTAAAAACGTCTATAATTTTAGAATTAATATTTATACTTTTGATGAGTCCGTATATATACAAAGCGGTTGTTTTTGTAAAATCTAAAATGAAAAAATGAAAAAAGTCTTATTGCTTTTCCCCAATAACTATACTTTATTAGATAATTTTAAAAATATATTAGAAATACTAGGTTACGAACTAAAGCATATAGATTTTAATTCTTTATTGAGTAACTCAGACAAAACTCTAAATAAATATTTATTTAAATTACCACAGAAGTACAAGTGGAAGCGTATTGAGCAAATAAATAATAAAGTAAATCAAAAATACATAGAAATATTTGATGATTTTAAACCCGACATCGTTCTAACATATAATGAGCAAAAACTAACAAAGAAGACAGTTCAGTACTTTAACTCTAAGGCACATACTATATTTTTTCTGGGAGACTATCCATTATTTATTCATAATAGACCCGACAATTTAGCTGCAATTCTCGAGGGTAAAACTATTCTTTCTCCAGATTCTTACTGGATGGAACAAATGAAAATTATGGGTGCGAGGAACGTTCACTATTTTATTCCGGGCTTTTCCGAAAAATTAAATTATAAAATCAATGTTTCTGAAGATGACATTAATGAATGGGGCTCGGATATTGTTTTTATAGGGCGTCAATACCACGATACTTGGGGCTATAAAAGAGCAATGTTTTTAGACGCTTTTAAAGATTTTAACTTGAAAATTTATGGAGATAAGTCTTGGTATAAATGGTTCAATTATTTTCCGGAATTAGAACAGTACTTTACTCTCAATAAATCTTACCTGCCTTTTGAGACAGTTAATATAATAATGAATGCTTCAAAAATATACCCTATAGACGCTAATCCGGGTGTTATAAATGGCTTACATGTTAGAATTTTTGATTGTATTGGTTCTGGGATTTTACCTTTAATTGAGTATAGAAAAGATATTGATCTTGTTTTTAAAGATGTAGAAATACCTTTTATAAAAGATTTCAATAACATACAAAAATTAACCAAATTTTGGATTAAAAATGATTCCTTACGGATTAATAAAAATGAGGAATTACGACAATATATAGGCGAAACTTTCTCTCCCGATAAATTAGCAAATCAAATTAATGCATTATTGTAAATTGTGATTTTTAAAGGCCTAAATATTAATATAATTTTACTAAGTATATTCATTGTAGTTGGAGGGACTTATACATTTGGCTTAACTTGGTACAACTTTTCCATTCCTACGCCAGTCTTTAATATTACAGAAGGACTTGCTCTAATGATATATTTACTTATTGCAACTCTAGTATTTAAAAGACTAAAAGTTAACTACTCTATAACCCCTACAAAATACATTTATTTTTTTATACTGCTTTTTTTATTCGAATTGGTAAAAAACTTAGTACTTATGGAAGGTTCCATTAAATCAATTATTGATGGATTTAAAAATTATTATACTCTTTTTCTTTTTTTTCCAATTATCACAATAATTAGAACTCGCGAACAATTTCGTTTGTTTACCCAAATCATCATTATTATTGGATTATTAAATGTTCTAGTTTATTTTTTTCAGTTTGCTACTGGAACGGTTTTACCAGCTTCATCAGGATCATGGGATCATGGCGTTTTTAGGGTAAATCATCCCGGCTTTAACGTAATACCTATAGCTATGCTTTTAATTTTAGGTAGAATATTATATCCTGCATCCAATTCAAATCCGATTTTAAATTATTTTATATTGTTAGTTTTTATCGCTGCATTTTTTGTGTCTGTATCAAAAGGTTCTATAACTGCATCATTAGTATCAATTTTAGTAGTTTTAGCTTATCATAACAGGTCAAAAATTCAAAATTTTCTCCTATACGTTTTTCTTGGCCTTATTGGCATTGTGCTTTCTTTCATTATTTTAATAAATATTTTTCACTTTAGAGCAAGTTCAATAACTGAGAGATTTTCAGATGAAATTGAGAATGTAGGTGAAGATGGAAGTTCGTCGCAAGTAAGAGGAGAAATGATTGGAACAAAGATGGAGTATATATTACTAAACCACCCCATTTTCGGTGTTGGATTTGTTTATTATAAACCAGAAGAAGGTGAAAAAAAATGGAAGTATTATAAAAATCCTATTGCTGTAGTTGGCGATGCAACTTATCAAAACATTGTTATTGTTACCGGTTATCTTGGTTTAATATTTTGGTTATTAAATCTCTATAAATCATTTCTTTTAGGAAAAAAAATATTTAAAAAAGTCAATGACCCTTTTTTGAAATCGGTTGCTATTGCTTTAATTGGTATTCCAATTTTTGGACTTCTTCATGGATTCTCATCAAACTATTTTTCCACAAGAGGGTTTATTTTCATAACAATAATGTCTTCGTATACATTTTTACTATTTAAGTTTACATTGCAAGAATTTCAAAAAAATGAAAATAGCCATACTTAGTGCATTAACTATTCCTTCTGGAACTACATTTAAAATGCTTTTGCCTTATGAGCCCTTAGCCCACAAGCAGGTCCATCCTCACCCTTGGGTAGCAAACTTAGCATTTGGTTTAGCTCAACTTGAAAATAATGAAGTTCATGTAATTTCCTTAACCTCCAACGTAAGAAATGACGTAGAGTTTACATACCAAAATGTGCATTACCATTTGCTAAAATCTACTGAAAAAACTTTTAGAAAGTTAACTCTAAACTATTTTGATAACCTTAAAGTACAAAAGAAATTAAACCGGCTAAAACCCGATATTGTTCACGGTCAAGGCAGGCAAACAGACGGTTTATCCGCAGTTAAAAGTAGATTTCCGAACATTATAACTAGTCATGGTGAAATTGTAAACGAATTAAAAAGTTATAAGAAAAATTACAAATACATAGTCAAGCGTTATTTCGAAGAAAAAGTCAATAAGAATATGAAATTTGCAATTGGTGTATCTCCAACAACAGTTGCCGATTTGCAAAGATTTTTAAAAAAAGAGAATACATTTTTAATAGATAATGCTCTGGCTCCTGAGTTTTTTGATAGTTATCAACTAAAATGGGAATCGAAAGTACTTTATGTCGGAGCACTTTCTGCGAGGAAAAGAGTCCTTGAATTAATCCAAGCAATTGAAAAAATTGATCATTTAAGTCTTTCTATAGCAACTCAAACGCCCGAAAATAATCTGTACTTTAAGGAGATCCGAGCATATATTGAAAATGTAGGTATTAAAAATAGAATACATTTTTTAGGGCAATTAGCACCAAAAGAAGTAGCAAACGAGATGGCTAAATCTTTATGCGTTGTTTTACCATCGAATTTTGAGTCGTTTGGAATGCCAATGGCAGAAGCACAAGCCATCGGTAAACCTGTAATTGGCAGCATGGTAGGCGGTATTCCGTATTTGGTTGAAGAGGGGAAAACCGGCTTTTTAATTGAGCCCGGAAATACACAGCAAATTACAGAAAAACTCATGTATTTCTTAAATCATATCGACGAAGCAAAAAAAATGGGAACTTTTGCTGCTGAAAAAGCACAAAAAAGATGGCATCCAATATCAGTAGCAAAAACAACTTTCGAAGTTTACCAAATGGTTATTAAAAATTCATAGCATGGAATATATTGTTTCAAATATCAATTTTGAAAATTTTCAAGAATTTAACTCAGTTACATTTGAGGGCGAAGTATCTATTGAAAATAATATTATCTCTATTATGGATGGCTATTTGTTAGATGATGTATTTAACTATAAAGACATAGAATTGAACAAAGGGGTATTCAATAAAATAGACGTAAATACTAGCAAAAATACATTTACAATTATCAACGACAAACTAGGCCAAAGAGCTGTATACTACTATATTAAGGATCACACATTTATTATTAGTAATTCATTCTGGAAAATAGTAGTGCTTTTAAATCTTAACGAAATCAATGTAGACACAGAAAGGGTAAAAGAACAATTATATTTTCATCGAATACCCCAAGAAGGAATTACATTTTTGAAAAACATTTACTATGTTCCAGCAGCAACAAAAGTTGTGTTTGATTGGAGCAATAAAAAACACTCGATTACTAAATACTGGAATATAAAACAAAAACCACAAGAAAATATTACGCTTGAAGACGCTTCTAAACAATTAGAAACTTCATTTGATGAATTATTTTCTTTTTTGAAAAAGAAATTCCCTAATAAGAAATTTGCATTTGGAAATAGCGGAGGCTTAGATTCGCGTTTAGTACCATTATTTTCCTATAAACACAATTTAAATTTGCTAGGTATTACAATTGGCGAAAAAAAACCTCATAAATTGTTTACCGCAGTTTCACACAAAAATGCAGACAAAATCGCTAAGCTGTTTAAATTTCGAAATTATAATTTGAGAAGTACAAAAGGCAATTTCGATAGTAGGTTACTTTTAGATATCAGAAATAATCCATTATCTGGGAATCAAGTTTTTAAAAATCCAATTGAACAAGCTCCTGAATTTGATAATTTAATATGTGGGGGCAATGGATTTATTGTTAGTAATGATAGTAATATATGGGAAAAATTCGAAAAAATATCTCTTGAAAAACGACAAGAATTTCTTACAGAATATTTATCAAAGGAAAAATTATCTATCCCTTATAAAAATATTTTTAGAATTAAAAAGTTTATCGGCAAATCTTTTACAATAGACACTAGCAAATCATTATTTAAAAAGTGGTTTTCAGACCATGATTTTGCTAACTTCTCGAATGCATTATCAAAATTTTATAATGAATATGAGCATCTAGACAACTTTAGCCTAATTCGGCAAGTTCATATGTCGTTATTAAATAAACAATCACCTAATGGCGGTCTAGAGTCGTTGAATAGAACAAAGCCTTTTTTCTATCTATATTACCCTTTTGCATTCGATGTAGCTATGAAATGGAAACCAGATTTCTTTTACGATAGAAAAGTTTTAACTAATATTATTAAAAAAAACAATGTAAAATTGGCATCTATTCCAGATCAAAAAATGAATAAAATAATAGGGAAAAATAATAAATATCTAAAACTACTTAACATAATCATTCGTCGTTCAGGAATGGATTATAACCTTTTCTCAAAAGATAGACGTTTTCGATTACACGCTAAGTTAATACTCGAAAAATATAATCCTTTGTTTAATGAAGTGATTAACGGAAATACAATATCCTTTAAAGAAATATCTAAAACACATCCTCATTTTTGGTTGGATGTTGTTAAAACAAAAAAAATTCTTGATATTTTGTATTACAAAGATTTCGATTTTGTAAATAATAAAGATTTTGGCATACAATAATGGATAAAATAATTGGAATTATAGGAGGCGTCGGCCCATATGCAGGTTTCGACTTATCAAAAAAAATTTTAGATAATACGATTGTTAATTCAGATTACGATCATATCCCGCAAATATCATTATCATTTCCTTCCGAAGTGCCCGACAGAACTGCTTTTTTAACTAAAAAAGCGTCTTTAAACCCTGCTCCAAGTTTATTACAGCTGATAAACAAGGCCTATACAATTGGAGCTCGAGTATTTGGAGTGGCCTGCAACCAAGTCCATAACAAATTAATTTTTGATAATATTTTGAATGGATTAACGCAACCCGATATTGAGTTGGCAAATATGATTGAAAGTACTGCAATATACATTAAAACAAATTATCCTGATATTAAAAAAGTTTCTGTCCTAGGTAGAACAGGAACCTATCAAACAAAAATATACGATGATTATTTGAAACATTACGATATTAGCATTTATAATCATGGCAGTGACCTTCAGGACATTTTAGACGATGCTATTGCAAATCCTATTTATGGCATTAAAAAGTATTCTACGCCTCCAATAATGAAGACATTAGACACTGTTATTAATGTGTTAGATCGCGTTATTGATAATGGTGCAGAACTCATTGTTTTAGGCTGCACTGAATTGCCTTTAGTTATTTCAGAAAAATTCTATAAAGGTATTCCAGTTATTGATACTACAGAAATATTGGCAAGAGAAATTATTTCTAAAGCAGCACCAAATAAATTAAAACAGTTATAAATGTCAATAGCCTTCTTTATAAGAAACACTTCGTTTTATCAGAATTATATCAAACCGTACTCAGATTTATTTTTAGATAAGGGATATAAGATCATTATTTTACATACGAATTCTTATACTCCAGATTTAAATAAAAAAGCAGAAATTCTTGAATTAATACAAACTTTTGATATAAGTAAAAACTCTATTAAATCTGCTAAACATTTTCTTACACAAAACCACACAACTGCAATAATATCAATCAATTTTCATTCTCCAATGGATATTATGATTAATCGATTGGCTATCAACTTAGGAATTCAATCCATATATATGGAACACGGGCTATTGTCAGAATCACCCGGCAAATACATTAAATCGCAAAATAAAATTCAATCTTTCCGTCGTTTATCGCAGTACTTAATCAAATACGCTTCTTTCGCTATTAATTCAAATAATTTTTTTAGTGAACTTAGCTTATTTGTTCAGCTTTTTTTAAAAAAGAATTATTCACAATCGCCTTACAACGCCTTTTTGCTATATTCAGAAAGAAGCTATAAAATTTTATCAAATAAATTTAATTTAGCATCGGCCAAAGTAGAATACAGTGGCTATCCTATAAATCTCACAGCTAAAAAAATTTCTTTTTACGAAAATGATCGAATCGCAGT
Organism: Bacteroidales bacterium; assembly: GCA_016936665.1. Taxonomy (GTDB): domain Bacteria; phylum Bacteroidota; class Bacteroidia; order Bacteroidales; family JAFGXI01; genus JAFGXI01. The sequence goes on along the minus strand of JAFGXI010000022.1, from coordinate 31,364 downwards.
TTATATACACCAACCATTTATATATCATCAATTAGGCAATTGTAGTTATCAAGATGAGTTTGAGTTTTTTAAAACACTCGCTTCCACCTTAAGGTCTAATGGATATCGATTAGTTATAAAAATTCATCCTCTAGAGTCCAAAGATAAATATACCGAAGGTATAAATTCCGAACTACTTACCATTGTAGGAAACGAATACGACTTAAATTCATTAATAAAAACATCAAGTATTGTATTCGGGATTTATAGCACAGCTTTATTTACAGCATTAAAATTTGAAAAGCCTATAGTGCAAATAATGCCAAAATGTTATCCTAAAAACAACAATATTGATATTTTTAATGAAGTGGTAACACATTGTAAAGATTTTAATGAACTAGAAATATTTTTAAAAACTAATTTTGAAAAACATAAATCAATAAACTACAACAATTTTCTTGAAGAAGTTGTTGGATTGAATAATACCCTTGAAGACAGAGTATCGAAATTAATTAAGTTAATAGATTAAAATGGCCAAACTGAGAACATTAATACGCAGAATTTTAATTTTTCTGATACATTTTATCCGTACTAAAGTTTACGGTATGCATATTCATCCTTCGGCATTGATTTCTCTTAAAGCTCAATTGGACAAAACCAACCCAAAAGGAGTATATATCGGAAGAAAAACCGTTATTACTGGTAACGTAGTTGTATTAACCCATAATTATGTAATGGGTAATGGTACTTATGTCGATACGAAAATCGGCGATAATGTTTTTATTGGAACACACGCTATCATTATGCCGGGAATCACCATTGGTAATAATTGTATCATTGGTGCTGGCTCAGTGGTTACTAAAGATGTTGGTGATTTTTCGATAGTTGCCGGTAATCCCGCAAAGCTTATTCGTACCGATAATACTATAGGTGAGTATGGACAGTTTAAGAAGTAAAACCGTTAAGTTAGTAGAGATCGTCGCTTTTCAACTTCGCTCTGAATGACAACGTTATGGGTCATTTTAATTCATGTTGCAGATTCTATTCATGAATAGAATCTACTAGTGGTCGTTTAAATTCCACGCTTTGCCGTAAGTGTAATGTTCTGTGCTACGGTCATGCTAAACGGAGCCAAAACATGATGTGCGAATTCGAAGCATATCATAAAAATTTCAACTTGTTTACCATTAAAATGGAGTCTCTAAAGTTTATAATGTATTTTTGTCAAAATGGTTAGAAAGATATTAAATAAACAATGCAAGCATACCCATTAATTAATTGTCCTTGTTATAATGCAACCTCAGAAAAAGATGTAGAAAAGTTTCTTCAAGAGTGTATTGAAGAAAATAGAGGAGGTTACACGGTAGCGATTAACGCACTTAAAATTGTAAAATACAATAATGATGAAGAAACAAAGTCGGTAATTGACAGAGCCCTTTTGCAAGCGCCCGATGGCTTTGGTGCTGTATATGCCTTTAAAATACTTCATAATATTAAAGTTGTTAGAATCGATCTACCCGGTATAGCACTAAATGTTGCCAACAAAATGCACTTAAAATTGATTGTGGTAGGTGCAAGCGAAGAAAATAATAGTTTAGCTGTACAAAACATCAACCGACTATATCCCGGAATAAATGTCGTGAATCACATTAACGGATTTTTTAAATCAATCGATGTGTTAGATGACTTAATATCAAATCATACTCCAGATATGGTTTTGATAGGAATGGGCTCGCCTAAACAAGAAAAAATTAGCGCTCAATTGTTTAAGAAATATCCTAATGTTTTATATATTGGATGTGGAGGAAGAATTGATGTTTTATCGGGAAACGTAAAAAGAGCTCCAGCTTGGATACAAAAATATAAACTCGAAGGAGCCTATAGAGTAATGGCACAGCCAAGAAGAATACCAGATTTACTTAAAGTGTTGGAATATTTTAAGTTACTTTGGAAGTATAAAAACAAGAGATAATGAGTTCATTTGTTTTCGAAAATCACGATTGTGAAAATCTAGATGAATTAATAGATTTAACCAAAACCTATTATTCTGGTGGCGATATTGTAAATAAAGATTATATAAAATGGCAATACCTACAAAATCCCTTCGGGAAACCCTTTCTTGTGGTTACTAGAGTGGAAGACTCTAAAGAGTTAGCAGGCCAGTATTTGGTTATTCCACAGGAATATACTGTAAATAATAAAGTACACAAAGGAGCATTGTCTTTAAACACATTAACTAAAAAAGAATTTCAAGGCAAAGGTTTATTTACTAAAATGGCACTTAAGACTTATGAATTATGCCAAAAAAATAGCCACAATATAATTATTGGATTTCCCAATCAACAATCGTATCCTGGGTTTGTTAAAAAACTAAATTTTAAATACTTAGGCAATGTTCCTTTATTAGTTAAACCTATCAAACCTTTCAATGTCTTAGTAAATAAACTAAGAAAAAAGGAAAAGCATGGTGGCGAAATCACATTAAATTTTTCAAACGAAAGCACTAAGTTTTCTTTATTATCTTTCGAACACGATCAACCATTATACGAAAAATTTTGGGAAATTTATTCTTCGCAGACTAAGCTTCAAACCCATAAAAGTTGGGCGTATATAAACTGGAGATACAAAAATATTCCGACCAGAAATTACACACTTTTCAAATCAGTTATCAATAATAAAATGATTGGTTTAGTTGCGTTGCGTGGAGAAAATACTTTAGGAAATCGTACGGCTTTGATAATGGATTTAATGCTCCTCAATGGTGCTGAATTATTAAAAGAACATAAAGCATTCTTAAGCATAATATTAAAAAATATTAAACATTCAAAAATAGATTTGCTTGCCAGTATAATGAACGAAAATACTTTTGAATACAGATTATTAAAACAAAAAGTGTTTTTTAAAGTTCCACAATTTATTTTGCCACAACCCATTCCGTTTATCACAAGAACAAATCAAGACTTTGATGGGTCACATTTGATTGATGATTTAACAAATTGGCATCTTTGTTTTGGCGATTACGATGTCTTTTAATCTATGAATATATTAACATTTGATATAGAAGAGTGGTTTCATATCTTAGATAATGAATCTACTAAAACGGAGAGAGAATGGAAGAATTATGAGGTCAGAATTCATAAAAATACAGATCGTATTCTTGAATTTTTAAACAATCATAATCAGAAAGCCACGTTTTTTTGTTTGGGCTGGATCGCCGAGAAATATCCTGAAGTCATTAAAAAAATCGACGCCCAAGGTTATGAAATAGGCTGTCACTCCTACAAACATCAATTGGTTTACGAACAAAATCAGCAAACCTTTAATAGTGACACAGAAAAAGCTATTAAAACCATTGAAGATACAGTCGGAAAAAAAGTAAAATCATACCGTGCCCCGGGCTTTTCTATTACAAAAAATGAGATTTGGGCATTAGAACAATTAATTGAATTAGGGATTGAATTCGACTCTTCAATTTTCCCTGCAGAAAGAGGCCATGGCGGATTTCCTGAGTTTCATCCGGCTCAAATATGCAAAATTGATATTAATGGACATACCCTTAAAGAGTTTCCTATCAATGCAACATCAATATTGAGCAAAAACTTTGTTTTTTCAGGTGGTGGCTATTTCAGACTTTTCCCTTACCCATTTATTAAATATTTTTCAAAAAAAAGCCCTTACATCATGACTTACTTTCATCCACGAGACTTTGATGATAAACAGCCTATGATCAAGGATTTAAGTACAATACGAAAATTCAAATCGTATTATAATTTAACAGGGGCATTAAACAAACTTGGTCACTGGTTGCAAGATTTTAATTTCATAGATTTAAATACTGCCAATCAGACAATAGATTGGGATAACATTAACACTGTTCAATTATAATTCTCATATTTAAAAGCTTTCTAATCATTATTCTACACATAATAAGATAGGTTTTAATATTAATTCGTTTATTTTTCTTAATTTCGTAAACACAGAACTTAACTTGAAGAACAATGAAAACAATTTGGCTAGGCATTTTTGCATTAATATTAGCAATATCTACTCAGGCACAAGACCTCCCAATAAATTCAGAAACAAAGCTAATTTCTTACAATAATGTTGTAGAAGTATCGGGAACAGCAGATGAATTGTACAACAAAGCTCACCGATGGTTTTTTTCATATTACAAAAACCCAACTAACGTAGTTAAAGAAAGTGCTAATCAAAAAATTGTTGCAAAACCAAGATTTAAAATATTAAACCCAGCTGATAAAAACGGCGTTCAAACGATGGCGGGAATAGTTCTTTATAGTTTTACTGTAGAATTTAAAGAAGGCCGTTTTCGTTACGAAATCACCAATGTTGAATGGCAACAAAACTCGAAATACCCAATTGAAAGATGGATGGATAAAACATCCCCATCGTACAACGAAAAATATAATTACTACTTAGAACAAGTCGATAAGGAAATGAAATTAGTTGTAGACGCTTTAACAAAAGCAATGCTACAAGCAGAAAAAACACAAAAGTCAGACTGGTAAAAATTACAATATGAAATGGATTATAACATTTAGCGTTCTCGCATTATTTTGGTCGTGCCAAAATACTACCGATAGTGGTTTAGAAGATGATGTAGAAGTAATAGAGACGAAAGATACTGTAGCAGAAGCAGAACACACTAAAACCGTAAAAAAAATATTTTATAATGTGCCATCACCCATAGAAGTTTCTTCTATGCTAAAACGATCCGGTTTAACCTATAATGCAGATTTTTTAAATTCCTATAAAAAAGTTGATAAATATAACACAGCCGAAGAAATGGCCATTAATTTAGGAATTTACGGTGCCGACTTAAGCTATAACAGACTCTACGATCAAATACAAGAATCGGTTAATTATTTTTCTGCCATAAAGCAACTCTCCGATGACTTAGGCATTCCTCAAGACCAAGGCGGAATGGCTGCCGAACGATTAGAATCTAATTTAGAAAACAAAGATTCGTTATTAATTATTATTAGTCAAACATATGCCAATGCCGATCAATATCTTAAACAGAACGATAGAGGCAGTACTGCCGCATTAGTTATAATGGGAGGATGGATAGAAGCATTGTATATTGCAACTCAAATAGCAGGTCTTCCCGGCGATAACACAGAGCTTTTGAATAGTATTGCCGAACAAAAATGGTCTCTGGAAAATTTAATTGGTTTGTTGAATAATTACAAAAACGACGAAGTTGTTTCAAAATATTTACTTCAATTAATACAATTACAAGAAGCATACGCTAAAATAGAGATACAACAGTCCGAGAATGTAGTTAATACCAACCAACAAGAAGGTATAACAACGATTGACAACGAAACTAAAATCAATTTTACGTCGGAAAATTTTATTGAAATTATGAATATTGTTGGCAATCTTAGAAACGGAATTATTTAAAACCCAAAAAAAAACAATAATATGAGATACTTTTTACCGCTTCTGCTAACCGCAGTTTTGAGCTTTGGTGTCGCTTCGTCTGTAAATGCACAATGTAAAAATTTCACTAAAAAAGAATGCATACCCACTCTAAAACCATATACATACAATGGCCAGTATAATAATGCTGTATTGGCCGAAGGTGACGTAGCTGAACTATTACTAACTTTTCATAAAGATCAGAAGTACAGAGTTAGTGTTTGTAGCGAAGAAATCATCGGCAATGTTAATTTCAAAATATTCGATACTAAACATCAACTTATATTCGATCAATCTCAAAACAGCGACCAATCTTTTTGGGATTTTGTTTCAAATGCCACACAACAGCTTATTATCCAAGTAACTGTACCCGTTGAAATACCTAAAAACGAAGTTGTTAAAACTGGTTGCGTTACAATATTGGTTGGATTCTTAGACGAATAGTTTTTGATTAAAAGCCGTTTAAGTCCATCGTTACTGTTGGTATTAATAACAAAAACCCAATCACAATAAGGGTTAGTATCAAAGGCATTATCCATTTAACCCATTTCTCAAAAGGAATTCTTGCAATGCCTAAAACAGCAATTAACACCCCCGATGTAGGCGTTATTAAGTTGGTAAATCCATCTCCAAACTGATATGCCATTACTGTTGCTTGCCTAGAAACTCCTATTACATCTGAAAACGGAGCCATAATTGGCATTGTTAGTGCGGCTTTGGCCGAACCTGATGGAATGATAATATTAATAAAATTCTGTATCAAGTACATCGTACCCACTGAAGTAACTTTCCCTGCATTGTCCATCAAAGAAGCCAAAGAATTCAATATTGGGTCTATTACTTTACCCTCTTGCAAGATAATGATTATTCCTCCGGCTAAACCAACAATCATAGCTGCAGATATAATGTCGGACACGCCTTCTAAAAAGAATTTCACAATTTTATCGGCACTGTAATTCATGGCTATTCCAGATGCTATGCCCATTGAGAAAAATAAAGTAGCGATTTCCATAATGTACCAATCGTAACCCATAACTCCTACAATTAGTAGAAGAATAGTAAAGAGCAAAAGATTAAGAATAAAAAAGTGTACAGATTTTCTTAAGCTGATAATTGAAAAAATAGCAAATATACCCGTCAATATAGGAAGAATTGGCCATGTAATACCTGAATTACCTATTTTTAAAGTCGTTGAATTGTAATTAATCGAAAAAATAAGCATTACAGAAAAAATTAATATAAAACTCACCCACGCAGAAATTGGGGTGTAAAACTCAAATTTATCGGAGCTTTGCTTTCCTTTATCTCTCCAATATTGATCTTCGACATATACAGGTGAATTTTCTGGAGTTTTTTTCACTTTTTGAGCATACCTTAATACGAACGTAATTCCAATTAAATTGATAACAAACCAAGAAAACAAACGAAATTCAATACCGGAGAATAGAGGCAAGTCTGACAATCCTTGTGCAATACCTATGGTAAACGGATTTAAAATAGCGCCAGCAAAGCCTAAACCTGCAGCAACAAACACTATGGAAACACCAGTAATCGAATCGTAACCCATGCTAATTGCCAAAGGGACTAAAACCACAATAAAAGCAATTGTTTCCTCGCTCATTCCAAAAGTAGCTCCAAATACACTAAACATAAGCATAATAAGAGTGAGAACAATATTGTTAACGCCAAGTGTTTTTATCAATTCAAAACGTTCGAGCTTAGAGGTAAACCGCAGAAATGTAAAAATACCTACATCTATCGATTGACTTTGGTTCATAATCCAAAACGCGCCACCAATCAATAAAATAAACACAATAATATCTGCTTTATCGACAAACCCGGCAAACAACGCAGAGAAAACCTCCCATGTTTGAGGCTGGCTTTCAAAAGAATGGAACGAGTTGGGTGTAATAACTGTGCGTTCGATTCCATTTACTACCTCAGAATGCCTATCGAAGGTTCCACCAGGAATAATCCACGTTAAGATGGCAGAAAAAACGATGATAAAAAAAACGATAACAAAGGTATTAGGTACTTTTTTTAACATGAGACTTGTGTTTTTGCCCCCTAAGATAATATTTCTTGAAGAAAGATTGATATTTAATAGTTCATAAAAAAACAACCCCCTCATTTCTAATGAGACGGTTGTTTCACCCTTTACTTTGTAAAAACAAATATTTAACTTTTAGGCTGTAATAATAGTCTACTTCCAGCATTACTATATTAAATTCTTTTGGAGGCAAATAAAAAACCCATTCCAAAAACGCCAACAGTAATAAGGGCTACTTGCATGATAAATACTAACATGATTTTAATAATTTAAATTAATACTGTAGTTGATTTAACAAGTTCTGTGCCTAAACACTTGAACCTTTAATATATTAACAAGAGTTAACGTTAAACAGCTAAACTGTTAATTTTTTAACATTATCGGGGTAAAATCGTATAAACGGTAAGATTGTTGTTAGAAAAATTACTAAATTTGAAAAAATTGTGCAATGTTGAAGCATAGAGCAATAAGCATAATATTAATATTTTGGGCATTGGCAACAGTGGCTCAAGATAAAATTGCATTCAAAGCATCTGACAATCTTGATGTTGTTGCTCATTTGTATGAAATTGATCCGTCGTACCCCTATATTATTCTACTTCATCAAGAAAATTACAGCAAAGGTGAGTTTAAAGAAATAGCTATCAGTTTATTGAAATTAAAATACAACTGTTTAGCCGTCGATTTAAGGTACGGTGAAATTGTCAATTCTATTCCTAACGAAACAGCTTTAAATGCAAAAGAAGCTAATGTTCTAAGATCGATGTACGATGCTCAAATCGATATCGAAGCCGCTATCAATTATGCATACAATGTTTCGAACCAAGAAGTAATTTTATTAGGCAGCTCTTTTTCAGGCACTCTTGCAATTAAGATTGCAAAGGATAACCCCAAAGTAAAAGCAGTTATCGCATACAGCCCTGGAGAGTTTTTTAGAAATAAATTTTTAATCCATGATGAAATGGAAGGTTTCGACAAACCTTTATATATAGCCGGCTCTCAACTTGAATACCCTTACCTAACAAGACTTACAGAGTTAGTAGCTAAAGACAAAATCATCGTGTTTCAGCCTCAAAACAGTGGCGGTAAACATGGAGCAAAAGCATTATGGAAAAGCGATGACGTTTCTAAAGAATACTGGCTTAGCCTTCTAATGTTTATAAATAACCTCAGATAAATTGGTTAAATTTCTAATAATTAGATTTAGCTCTATCGGCGATATTGTGCTAACTACTCCTGTCGTTCGTGCAATAAAAAGCCAAATTAAAAACGCTGAAATTCATTACTTAACAAAAGTACACTTCAGATTTTTACTAGAAACTAACCCGTATATCGATAAAATCCATACCCTAAACGATAACTTTAACGAGTTAATTAAAGAATTACAAATTGAGCAATTCGATCATATTATCGATTTACATCATAATTTAAGGTCTGGCAAAGTAAAACGAGCGTTATCTATTCCTGCATTTACACTGGATAAATTGAATATTCAAAAATGGTTATTAGTTAACCTAAAGCTGAACCGAATGCCCAACAAGCACATCGTCGATCGATACCTTGACACTCTGAATGTTTTCGATATTAAAAACGACAATGAAGGACTGGATTATTTTATTCCAGAAAAAGATCAGTTTGAATTTTCTAATCAGCCATTTGAAAAAAATAAATACATAGCTTTTGTATTAGGAGCAACCTATTTTACAAAACAAATTCCAATAGATTTAGCATCGAACATCATCAATAAATATGAATTGCCGACTATACTCTTAGGAGGAAAAGACGATGTTGAGAAATCAGAAGAATTGATGCGCTTATTAAAAAATAAAGCATATAATTTCTGTGGTAAAATAAACCTAAATCAATCTGCTTCATTAATAGAGCATGCAAAAATTGTAGTCAGTTCCGACACGGGTTTAATGCATATTGCGGCAGCCTTTAACAAGCCCGTTGTATCGCTTTGGGGCAACACCGTTCCTGAGTTTGGCATGTCGGTATACAAACCTCACACAGATTCAAAAATATTCGAAATAACAGATTTAAAATGTAGGCCTTGCTCTAAAATTGGCTTTAACAAATGCCCTAAAAAACATTTTAAATGTATGAATCTTCAAAATTCAGATGCAATATCGAAATACATTCGTACGATTTATTTTGAAAGTTAAAACTTACGCAATAAAAGCCAAAATATTCTGTTTAAATAGCATGTTTTCAAATTCTATTCATAGAAAAATATATATTGCGTCGCTTATCTTACTAACAATAGGGATGCCTCTTTCCGTTTTTTTAATGAGTGTTTCTCAGTTTTTTTTAGCAACTAACTGGGTTTTAGAATTACAATTTAGAAAGAAGTGGCAACGTCTAAAACAAAATTGGCCGGCTTTAAGTTTAATCGGGCTTTTTTCTATCCATTTGCTTTGGATGATAAATTCGAACAACTACGGCTATGGATGGCACGATATTAAAATAAAACTGCCACTTTTGGTGCTTCCCATTTTAATCGGATCCTCTGAGGTTTTATCTAGGAATGAGATAAAATGGATACTACATAGCTTAATATTTTCGGTTTTTATTTCATCGGCTGTTTCTGTTGCAATTTATTTTGGGTGGTATCCACGCCCATATTCCGATATAAGAGAAATATCAATTTTTATTTCTCACATTCGCTTGTCTTTATTGGTTAATATGTCGCTGTTTGCGCTTGTTTATTATCTCTTTATATCTAGACTTTTGTACAAACTTTTTTATCTTATAGTCGTTTTTTATTTTATCATCTTTTTATACATTCTCGATTCCAAAACAGGGCTGTTAGTTTTTGCAGTTGGTGTCAGTTTTACGAGTCTTTTCGTTGCGTTTAAAAAGCTAAAGCGTTGGGGGCGATTTTCGTTAATTTTAGTAGTTGTCGGATTTATAGGTTTAATAGGATTAACATTAATAAAATATACTGATGAATTCTATCAATTCGATGCAAGACCAGATTTGTCGATAATCGATAAATTCACAATTAACGGAGAAAAGTACCAACACAATCAAGAACTGAATCATATTGAAAATGGCCATTATGTGTTTTATTTTATTGCTTCGAAAGAATTAGAGCGAGAATGGAATAAAAGAAGCCTTATCGATTATAAAACAGGATTTAACGCCAATGGAAATAATATAAAAAGCACTTTATTTCATTATTTAACTTCAAAAAATCTACGAAAAGATTCACTCGGTTTAAGTCAATTAACCGATGAAGATATACGTGCTATTGAAAAAGGTATAGGAAATTATATTTTAAACGACAAGTACTCTTTGTATGCAAAATTATATCCTCTGTTAAGTCAAATATATTATTATAAAATAGATGGTTACGCCGATGGAGGAACATTAGTTCAACGAATAGAATACTTAAATTTAGCAAAAAAAATAATTTCAAATCATTTTTGGTTTGGAACTGGAACCGGCGATGTTGATGATGCTTTTAAAGAACAGTATAATAATGGGGCAAGTGTTTTATCGGAAGCCTTCCAGCATAGAGCTCATAATCAGTTTGTAACTTTTCTTATTAGTTTTGGACTCATTGGTTTTGTATTAAGTATGCTAAGCATGTGGGGATCATTTTTTATTGGAGAATCCGACTTTTTAAAGTGGTCGTTTTTGTTAAGCGCTTTTTTTTCGATGTTAAATGAAGACACCCTTGAAACACAAGCAGGTGTTACTTTCTTTGTGTTTTTTTATGCTATTTTTTTAATTGGCAGGTATAAAAAAAGCCCTGCCGAAACAGAGCTAAATCGTTTATAATATATATAATTGATTATTTTAACACCCCCAATGCTTTACCCACTTTTGTAAACGCGTTTATTGCATGATCTAAATGTTCTCTTTTATGAGCAGCAGAAAGTTGAACGCGAATTCTCGCTTCTCCTTTTGGTACTACAGGATAATAAAAACCAATAACATAAATACCTTCATCTAATAATTTAGTAGCAAACTCTTGCGACAATTTAGCATCGTATAGCATAACTGCACAAATAGCAGATTTCGTGGGTTTAATATCAAAACCCGCTGCCAACATTTTTTCTACAAAATAATCGGTATTGTCGTGAAGTTGATCTTGTAGCGAAGATGTTTCGTTCATCATATCAAACATTTTTATTCCGGCATTAGCAACAACAGGAGGAATCGAGTTTGAAAACAAATATGGTCTGGAACGCTGACGCAACATTTCAATAATTTCTTTTCTACCGGTTGTAAAACCACCAATAGCACCACCAAAAGCTTTTCCTAGTGTTCCGGTTATAATATCAACTTCACCTCTAATGTTAAATAATTCGGTTACTCCACGACCCGTTTTACCTACTACACCAGCAGAATGACATTCGTCGACCATGATTAAAGCATCGTATTTTTTTGCCAACTCATTAATCTTGTCCATTGGAGCAACATTACCATCCATCGAAAATACGCCATCGGTAACAATAATTTTAAATCTATGTTTTTGAGCTGCAATCAGTTGTTGCTCTAAGTCAGCCATATCAGCATTATTATATCTGTAACGTGCCGCTTTACTTAATCTAACACCATCAATGATAGATGCATGGTTTAAACTATCAGAGATAATAGCATCTTCTTCGCCAAATAAAGGTTCAAAAACACCACCGTTTGCATCGAATGCAGCAGCATAAAGAATGGTATCTTCTGTTCCAAAGAATTCTGCTATTTTTTGCTCTAAAGTTTTATGCAAATCTTGTGTTCCACATATAAATCTTACCGAAGACATTCCAAAACCTCTACTATCTAAGGCTTCTTTTGCCGCAGCAACCAATTGTGAATTATTCGATAACCCTAAATAATTATTCATGCAAAAATTGAGTACTTTTTGGCCTGTTGTTAAAGTAATTTCTGCATCTTGAGGAGAATTAATAATTCTTTCCCCCTTAAATAAACCAGCCTCCTTAATCGCTGCCAATTCTTGTTGTAAATATTCTTTTATAGAACCGTACATAGTCTAAATTTTTAAATTTATTTTCAAAAATAAAATATTAAAAAGCAATTCTTTATCAAAATAAAATGTTTTTAAACTAATACAATTAATTATGATTCAGTGAATAAATGACAATTAAGTATTGAAAATTCAATGTGTTTTTAGTAAATTTGTGGCAAAATGGATTTCTTATGTCTAAATTAAGAACTTTAACCGTATTACTTATTCTTTCATTCGTTATCTTATATAGCTGGTCTTGCAAAAAAGAAGCATTACCAAAAGCGATTGTTAAAGTTGTTGAACTTATTGATAGCATAGAAGTTCCGGTTAATCATGCTTTTGTTGAAGTAGGCCCTGCCACAAAAGAAGAGGTTCTTAAAGAAGTTTTAGCAGAAGGTTATACAAATTCTAGTGGAGTCATTGAATTTGAGTTCGATAGAGAATTAGTTTTAAGAGCCGAGGCCAGCAAATACGCTAAAGACGAAGAAGGAAATATTATATATGATTCCAATAACGACCCTGTCGTGCAAAAATCCGGATATAAAACATTGGTGTTAGAAATGGATTATACCGACAATAAAACCATAGAAGTAAAATAATATGAGCATAAAGTATAAATTATTTCTCGTAGCAAGTTTGTTTTTTGCCATTTTCGTTAACTCTTGCAAAGATCCTGAGCCACCTAAAGCAGTGGTTACGGTTAGAAATGGTTTTGACGAAAACAAAGTTGTTTCATCTGCAATTGTAACGGTTTATGTTGGCGAACAAAGCGGTAAACCAGGTTATGTTAATCCCGATGAAAAAACAATCCAAGATATTCAAACTACAGACGCTTCCGGGCAATGCTCTTTCGAGTTTAAATTCGAAAACATTCTTAATGTTAAAGCGGAATTACCATTCGAAGGCGATACTCTGTATGGCGAAGGCGTTTTAGTGCTTGAAGAAGATAAGACTGATGAAGAAACCATATATCTACGTCGTTTGAAATCTCAATTATAGTTTCAACCCTTCATCACAATTTTTACACATTTCTATCGACGATCGCTTTAGAGCGATACTTTCTCGAAAGTTTTTAAATTGAATTGACTTTTGAATGTCTTTGAGTGACACTTCTTTTAAATTGCCTAATTTAAACTCAGCATCTTTGTCGTAACAACAAGGCACCACGTTTAAGTCTTGGGTTACAACAGCTGAGTGCCACATCCTCCAACAACGATGCTTTAATGGATTTTTAATTTTTACCAAACCACCTTCCTCAATATATCTAGACCACTTTTTATTGATAGGAATCATGTCCCTTTTCTCTTGAAAATTATAAATCTGCGCAGATTTCAAGTCGACTTTATCGACACCAATAGTTTTAGCAAGCGATATCAAATCTTGAATTTGATGCTCGTTATGACTAAACACAACCATCTGAAAAACAATCTGAAGCAAAGAACCTTGTTTCCGTTTTGATGTTACCAAATATTTAGTGGCATCTATTACTTTCTGTAAAGAGCCTCCAACTCTATACTTTTCATAAACATCCTGCGATGTGCCATCTATTGAAATAATAATTCGGTCTAAACCCGACAAAACCACTTGTTCTGCCCTTTCAGCTGTGAGTGTTTGAGCATTTGTAGAGACCGATGTGTAAATCTTTTTACGATGTGCTTCGCGAATCAAACGACATAAATTGGGATTTAAAAACGGCTCGCCTTGAAAATAGAAGTTCAAATACAATAATTGCTTAGCTTCTTTTTGCAGAAGTTCCGAATACGCATCGGTATCGAAAAGTCCCTTTTTGCGAGTTAAACTACCCATTCCTGTAGGACACTCTTTGCAAGACAGGTCGCAATGATTGCTTGGTTCTACCGATAAAGCAATATAGCGTCCCCAACGTAGGTCTTTTCTTAAAACAACAGATAAGCGATAACTTATCGACAACAAAAAAAACTGCAATACCTTATAAAAACTTATATAACGCAAATTCTTAACCCATGTACTTAAAGAGGTTTTAATATTTCGATTTGTTACTATTATCAACTTGTATTACTATTTTTTTAGATTTGAATAATGTAATTTCGCACTATAATTAATACTTATCAGTGACTGTTATCTTTTCGAATCAAAAATAAATTTATAATGACTAGATAACAAACCAATTATCGTTATTTATATTAAAAAATGAAACATTATTTAATAGATACTCACGCTCATTTATACGACGAAGCCTTCGACAAAGACAGAAGAGATATTGTTTTCAATGCACACAAGGCTGGAATAAAAAAAATTCTTATGCCAAATATCGATTCAACAACTATCGATGGTATGCTGGCTTTATGTAAAAAATACCCTCAAAATATTTTTCCAATGATGGGTTTGCATCCTACTTCTGTGGAGGATGATTTTGAAAATGAGCTTGAAATTGTAAAGCAATGGCTCGACAAAGAAAAGTTTGTAGCAATTGGAGAAATAGGTTTAGATTTATATTGGGATAAAACTTTTTTCGAAGAGCAAATTAAAGCGCTTGAATTTCAAATTGATTTAGCTATCGAACATCAGCTTCCTGTTGTTATTCATTGCAGAGATGCCTTTGATGAAATCTTCGAAGTTTTCGATCGAAAATTTAAACCCGGTTTAAAAGGAGTGTTTCATTCGTTTACCGGAGACCTTTTGCAAGCCAATAAAATAATTAATGACTATGGATTTTCTTTAGGCATCAATGGTATCGTTACTTTTAAAAAATCTAACCTAACCGATGTATTATCCAATATTGATTTAAAACATATTATTATCGAAACAGATGCACCATATTTAGCCCCAGAACCTAAAAGAGGACAACGAAACGAAAGTAGCTATATGTTTTACACGGCTAGAAAAATTGCTGATATTTATGGCAAAGACATTCAGGGCATAAGCGAAGCAACAACCAATAACGTATATGAACTCTTTAATTTAAATCGCTATGAACAATAAAATATTGTTGATTTATACCGGAGGTACAATTGGAATGGTTAACGATCCTGTAACCAATTCATTAGTTCCATTAAATTTTAAACATATTACATCACAAGTCCCCGAAATTAACAATTTCGACTGTCAGATAGACTCTTACGAATTCGAATCTCCTATCGACTCATCTAATGTTAACATTGAGTTTTGGAAAACATTAGTGTCAATTATTAAGCAGAAATATCAACAATACGATGGTTTTGTTATTTTGCACGGAACAGATACCATGGCTCATACGGCATCGGCTCTAAGCTTTATGATTCAGAACATAAACAAACCAATAATTCTAACAGGATCACAACTTCCAATTGGAACTATTAGAACAGATGGTAAGGAAAATTTAATCACGTCGATAGAAGTCGCTTTAGCTAAACATTTTAACAAGCCGGTTGTCAACGAAGTTTGCGTATGTTTCGAGAACAAATTATTTAGAGGGAACCGCGTTAGTAAAGTGAATGCAGAGTACTTTAATGCTTTTTCATCGGAAAACTACCCGGTATTAGCCGACATTGGCATTCATATTAATTACAACGAAAGCTATTTTCTTAAATCATCAGAAAAAACACCAATTTTTAATGATCGACTTGACCCCAATGTAGCCGTAATGAAAGTCTTCCCCGGTATGACCAATCAATATGTGAATGCTTTTTTCAATATTCCTAATTTAAAAGCCTTAATAATTGAAACTTATGGTGCAGGAAATGCACCAACAGATGAGTGGTTTTTAGAATTGCTAAAACAAGCTGAGCAAAAAAACATCGTTTTGGTTAATGTAACCCAATGTAAAGGAGGATCAGTTAACATGGGACAATACGAGACCAGTACTTATTTAAAACAAATTGGAATGGTAAGTGCACACGATATGACCATTGAAGCAACACTGACCAAGCTAATGTTCCTAATGGGCAATGGAGCTACGGGCGAAATTTTAAAAAAAGCCATTGAGAAACCGATTAGCGGAGAAATTTATTGAAGCAGATTCAAATATTTAAGGGTCTACAAAACAATTTTATTTTTAAAACGTCGTTGAAGTAGAACGAAGTATTGTATTCATATAACTATCGGCCACTAATTTTTTGAAGATATTGCCTTTGTAAAATGAGTTCACAGTTCTATTTTTTGTATATTGCGAACCATTTTATTGGAGAGTTGGCCGAGCGGTTTAAGGCGCACGCCTGGAAAGCGTGTTTACCCGAGAGGGTATCAAGGGTTCGAATCCCTTACTCTCCGCTGAGAATACTTCTAATTACGAAAATAGGAGGATTATCATTGTGATGTATCGTATTAAAATTATATTTTTGTTATAATAAACGTTAAACAATTAAACAAATCATGAAAAAGTTTTTCGCACTATTCGCATTATTTGGAATACTAACTTACGGAGCGAGCAAAGTTGCATTCGCTCTAAATGAGCAACCTGCTGCTCAAGAAGAAGTTGCTACAACTCCAGATTCGTCTGCTGCACAAGCAGTTACTGAACAACCAGCTGAAGCTCCTAAAGAGGTTGCTGAAGAAACAGTCGAGGTCGCTACTGTAGATGTTGAAACCCCAGGTTTTCATCAACAATTAAAGCAAAAATTCATCGAAGGTGGACCTACTTTCATGAGTTTCGTATTAATTTCTTTAATTTTAGGTTTAGCATTAGCTATCGAACGTATTATTTACTTGAACTTAGCTAGTACAAACACTTCAAAATTATTAATCAAAATTGAAGATGCTTTAAATAGTGGTGGTGTTGAAGCCGCAAAAGAAGTTTGCCGAAACACAAGAGGCCCAGTTGCATCAATTTTTTATCAAGGTTTAGAAAGATACGATGCCAACGATTCTAATTCTATAGAAAACGTTGAAAAATCTATTGTAGCTTATGGTGGTGTTCAAATGGGTAAACTCGAAAAAGGTTTAACATGGATTGCTTTATTTATAGCCTTAGCTCCGATGTTAGGTTTCTTAGGAACAGTTATCGGTATGATTGAAGCTTTCGATGCTATCGAAATTGCTGGTGATATTTCTCCAACTCTTGTGGCCGGTGGTATTAAAGTTGCTTTGATTACTACAGTATCGGGTTTGGTTGTTGCCATGATTTTACAAGTATTTTATAACTATATCGTAGCTAAAATTGATAGTATCGTAAACGAAATGGAAGATGCTTCAATTTCTATGATCGACATTATTTCAAAACTTAAAGCTTAATTTGCTCGATGGACGCTAAAATTAGTAAAATAGTACAATATATAATGTATGCACTATTGGGCATCTCCGTTGTAATGATTCTTATATTTTTCTTCGGAGGAACTGATGTTGCTACATTTGCCAACGAAAAGGATTATACATATCCATCGTTTACAGACAATATTATTTATTGGACGTATGCACTTTTCTTGGTTGCTACAGTGAGTGCCGTATTATTTTCGGTATACTTGGTTGTGTCTGACTTTAAAAAAGCTAAAAATGCTTTAATTGGTGTTGGTGCTTTATTAGTTGTTGTTGGTATAGCATACGCTATGGCATCAGATGTAATACCTACTTTCTATAATGCTGATAAATTTAATATTACAGAATCTGTTTCTAAATGGGTTGGTACCGGCTTATTTACTACTTATCTTTTAGGAGGTATTGCAGTTGTTGGTATCATTATTACTGAGTTTTCTAAATCATTTAAATAGGTGTATTAATTATGGCAAGACGAGATACCCCCGAGATTCCTTCTGGCGCAATGGCAGATATCGCATTTATGTTGCTTATTTTCTTCCTTGTGGCTACAACTATGGATGTTGACTCCGGATTGGCTCGTATGCTTCCTCCTAAATTAGATGAAGAAATGCCAGATCCTCCTGAAATTAAAGAACGAAACGTGTTTGTTGTTCAGATTAACAGCCAAAACAGAGTGGCTTTAAAAGGGGAACCGGTTGAAATTAATCAGCTAAAGGATAAAGCAAAAGAGTTTATTGCTAACCCTAACGATCTTGAAAAATTACCAGAAAAAGAGATTAAAGATGTCGAGTATTTTGGACCTTATAATATCTCTAAAGGCGTAATTTCTTTACAAAACGATAATGGAACGAGTTACGAGACTTATATCGCAGTACAAAACGAACTGGTAAAAGCTTATAACGAGTTGCGTGAAGATTTAGCACAAAGTAAGTTTCATAAATCGTTTGAAGAGCTAGATGAGCCACGTCAGTCGGCTATTCGTAAAATTTACGCACAAAAGATTTCTGAAGCAGAACCAAGAAACGTAGGAAAATAAGATATTATGGCAAAATTTGGAAGAAAAGGAAAAGGCGGAACGCCTGCAGTTTCTACGGCATCTTTACCAGATATCGTGTTTATGTTGTTGTTCTTCTTCATGGTAACTACTGTAATGCGTACTGCAGATTTAAAAGTAAAAAACAACTTACCTTCTGCAACTGAGCTTAAAAAACTCGAAAAAAAATCGCTAGTAAGTTACATATACGTTGGAGAACCTAAAAGACAATTTGTTAAATTATTTGGTACAGAACCTCGTATTCAATTGAACGATCAATTTGCAACAGTTAGCGATATTGAGCAATTCATTATCAGCGAACGTGAAGCTCGCGACGAAAAAGAGGTGCCTTTTATGACAACATCTCTTAAAGTAGATGGTAAAGCTAAAATGGGAATTGTAACCGATATAAAACAAGCCCTCCGCGAAGTAAATGCATTAAAAATCAATTACTCTTCCAGAAAGAAAAACGATAAGTAATTGTATTTAATTAATATAAAAAAGGCGTCCAAAATTATGGACGCCTTTTTTTTAGTACTCTATCAAAGATTAATCTTCATGTAAAATAATTTCTGACTCAACAGGCATTGCTTTTCTGTATACAACGCTTACGCCACAATATCTTTCCTCTGATAAATTAATTGCTTTTTGTATTTTATCCATTGGCAATTCTTTTCCCCAAAACTCATATTTTACAATCATTTTTACAAAATGTTTGGGATGCTCGTCGGTTAACTCACCATCTACAGTGACTTTAAAATCGCTGAGCTCAACTCTCATTTTTTTAAGAATTGAAACAACATCCATTGCAGTGCAACCTGCCAATGCAGTTAGCATATATGCTTTTGGTCGTGGCCCTAAATCTTCGCCACCAACATGTGGTTCTGCATCGATCATAAATTGATGTCCACTTTGCGATGCTTCAAAAGCCATATTTCCTTTCCAGCTAACGCTAGCGCTATCTTTACCCATAATTATTGTTTTTTAATTGTTGTATTAATACTCACAAAAGTAATTTTTGTTATATAGTATGATATTGTCTACTAAAAATATTCTCTCATTCTCTGAAAGAAGCTTTTTTCTTCGTTGGTTGGGTTAGGTGTAAACGAGTCTGATTCGGATAACTTCTCGATCAGTTTTTTCTCGTCTTTTTTAATATTGTTTGGTATCCAAACATTTATTTTCGCTAATAAATCGCCAACACCATAGCGGTTAACATCGGGCAAACCTTTCCCTCTCAAGCGAAGCATTTTCCCGGATTGAGTACCAGCATCAATTTTAACTTTTACACGACCGTCTAAAGTGGGGATTTCAGCTGTTCCACCGAGTATGGCATCGGGAACAGACACAAACAAATTATACAATAAATTATTTCCATCTCTAATCAACTCGGGGTGCGATTCTTCCTCTATCAATACCAATAAATCGCCATTGACCCCTCCTCTCCTTGCCGCATTTCCTTTGCCGCTAACCGATAATTGCATTCCTTCTTCTACACCAGCAGGAATATTGATTGTAATAACATCGTCGGCTTTTGTTAAGCCTTCTCCGTGGCAGTGAGTACACTTTTCTTTAACAATTTTGCCTTCTCCATTACAAGTTGGACAAACTGAACTGGTTTGTACCTGACCTAGAATAGTTCGTTGGACTCTGGTAACTTGGCCACGACCATTGCATGTTGAACAAGTTTCTGTACTGGTGCCATTTTTAGCTCCTGTACCACTACAAACTTCGCAAGCTACGTATTTTTTTACTTTGATTTTTTTTTCAACTCCTTTGGCTATTTCTTGAAGTGTTAAGCGCACCTTTACTCGTAAATTCGAACCTTTATTTACTCTTTGAGCACGTTGACCTCCAAATCCGCCAAAACCACCGAAGTGACCGCCAAAAATATCACCAAAGCTCGAAAAAATATCTTCAATGTCGGAAAAACCACCAAAACCACCACCGCCTGTGGCTCCTCCCATGCCTGCATGGCCGAATTGATCGTATCTTGAACGCTTTTCGTCGTTACTTAACACTTCGTAGGCCTCTGCAGCTTCTTTAAATTTATCTTCAGCGGCTTTATCATCCGGGTTTTTATCGGGATGGTACTGAATAGCCAACTTTCGATAGGCTTTTTTTAACTCTTCCTTCGTTGCCGATTTACTGACACCTAATACCTCGTAATAATCTCTTTTCGACATCCTTATTTTATTTATTCTCCTACAACCACTTTAGCGTAACGAATTACTTTCTCGTTGAAAGTATATCCTTTTTCAATTACATCAACAACCTTTCCTTTAAACTCATCGGATGGAGCCGGTATTTTGGTTAGTGCTTCATGAAAATCTGTATCGAATGCATTTCCAACTGCATCAATTTCTTTGACTCCTTTTTTATTCAGATAATCTTTAAATCCATTGTATATCAAATTAATACCTTCTCTAACAGAGCTAATATCATCAGTTTTAATGGATGCACTAATAGCGCGTTCGAAATTATCTAACACCGGCAATAATGAAATTAGTACATCTTCTCCACCGCTTTTCATTAATTCCATTTTTTCGTTAAGCGTGCGTTTTCTATAATTATCGAATTCGGCTTGCAAACGTAAATGTTTGTCATTAATTTCTGCCAACTTTTCGCCTAGCTCAATTAGTTTTTCTGCCGACTCGTCAGCTTTACTTTGCTTTTTCTTTTTATTTAATTTCGATTTCGAATCTTTATTCGAAGTATTTTCTGCATCTTGAGTTGTTTTCTCTTCTTTATCTGCCATATTACCAACATTTTTTCATGCCCATTTCAAACATATTGCCAAATCTAACTTTAAGACATATTGACATTATCTTTTTACTAAGTAACCAATATAAGAATCTTTCGTAATCTGAAAGTACAACCAAAAATAACACAAATTATCATGATCCCTTCAAAACGACTATTAGCAACTTTTGTCGCAATTTTTGTAAGTACAATTCTGCAATCGCAAACGATAAATGCCAACAATGGCCCCGGCGCCGATTACTGGGATGATAACGACTCTTGGGTAAACGGCATTACTCCGGAATGTTCGAATTGTAACTCTATTGTTGTTCCGAGAGGCGTAACTTTAATTATTAGAGAATCTGTCACTTTGGATTGCGCTATAGAATTTATAGTTGAAGATGGTGCGGTATTAAGATTGAAATCAATTTCCAACGACCCAACCATATTAACATTGGGAGCAGGTTCGAGTGTTACGATTGAAGTGGGTGGTGCTTTAGAAACCGATAACCATAGTAGCCCAAATCATGCTATTAATGAAATAGTAATCAACGAAAATAAAGAATGGGACGGGAACTCAGGCGATGTCAGCGGTTACCAAAGATATCCATCTACATTACCGGTAGAATTAACGTATTTTAATGCAATATCTGAAGGGGAAAAGATTCGATTAGAATGGGAAACCAGCTCAGAACACAACAACGACTATTTTACGATAGAGCGATCGAAAGATGGTCTTAATTTTGAACAAATTACAGATGTTGCCGGACACGGAAATAGTAATGAATATAATAAATATCAATACAACGACACACCACCAAACGAAGGCACTTGGTATTATAAATTAAGTCAATTTGATTATGATAAAACAAAAACAGTTTTTGATGTTTTAGGCATTTATATTAGTTTCGACAGTGATGGAGATTGTGTAGTAACCATTTACCCAAATCCTTGTTTTGGGCAATGCACGGTAGATATGAGCGCGTGTCCAGAGAACTTAGATAAACCATCAAAAATTGAAATCATGGATGCATCCGGCAGAATGGTTAAAACAGATACCCCAGATATTAGATCGGATGGTAGTTTTTCTTACTCTATTAGTAAAAGTAATAATATGTTACCTGGCGTATATTTTATTAAAAGTAATGGTGAACAAAGTAAAAAGCATAAAAAGTTAATTTTAAAATACTAAACCTTTACAATTATGAAAAAATATTGGATATTGTCTTTAGGCATAGCATTGATAATTACATCTTGTCAGAACAATAATAATGTTGAGCCAAATGAAAAAAACAACTATGAAAAAACATCAGAAACTACAGACGATAGTCAGGAATACAGGGCATTAACTCTACCCACACCGATGCAAATGGCAACACTTTTTAAATCGTATGAGTTTAAATACGACCCAAGTCTTTACACGCCCATTCACGAGAAAATCTACACTTCAAAATACCAAAGAGCGATGGCCGCCGGATTTTACTCTACAGATTTAGGTTATGCTATTGCGAATAATTCGGGTAATAATGCTGCGAAATACTATAAGTATCTTTTGGATGTATATCAGCAATTGGGATTTAGCAGATCGTCCGATTTTGTTTTGCAACAAAAAAACCAAGAGACAAAAAGCGATAGTATTAAATCAAAATTTTTAGAACTTTATAACGAAATGCACAAAGAGATATTAGATTATGAGCAAGAAGAAGTTGGTTTTTATCTACTCTCGGGTTGTTTTCTAGAAAGTATGTGTTTATATATTCATCACTATAAAAATCAAAATAATCCATCGCGAGCAAAAATTTTCAATACGGCATTAAGTCAACAAGTTGTATTTTTAGATAACCTTTTAGAAATAAACGACCATATCAATAAAACGGAAGAAGAATCGAAACAACTGACAAATATTCTTATTCAAATAGCAGAAAAAATGGAAGCATTTCCTGTGGTGTGGACCGATGAAAAGTTATATATTGAGACGATGCCTACGACCGAATATCTGCAAAGTATAGATGATATTATTACAAATTACAAAAGCTCAATCGTAGAGAAATAATAAAGCCAAAAATAAATATATATCTTTGGTCTTAATTGTGAAAAATTATAAGGCACTTATATTATTATTCTTTGCTTTTAACTTATTGAAGTTAGACGCACAGTCGATTGATTCTTTAAAAATTCTTTTTAGCAAGCCCGATATAAGCGATTCGATCAAGCTTGAAATATTTAATAAAATTAAAACTCAAATTATAGTAGATGCTCCTCAGGATGCCTACAACCTTTCAAAACAGGCCATTAAAATTGCTCAAAATCAAAACAATCGCAAAGAAGTAATTAATGCACTAATTACATTTGGTATTGTCAATAAAAAAATTGGAAACTACGAGAAATCCGCTCAATCTTATTTTAAAGCATTAAAAGAAATACGTAAACTGGACGATATTTCCTTAGAATCTATATGTTTAAATAATTTGGCAAATGTTTATCAGGAGCAAGGCTATTTAACAAAAGCACTCGATATGTATCTCGAATCACTTGCAATAGAGAGAAAGCTAAATAATAAAAAACAAATTTCTTTAAGATACTACAATATAGGAGCAGTATACGAGGTGCTCGACAGCTTGGATAAAGCATTTACTTATTATATGAACTCCCTTCTTATAGAGCAAGAGATTAATAATAAAGAAGGCATTTATTTTTCTTATTATGGATTAGCAGGTGTAGAAAGAAATAGAAAAAAAATGGATGCTGCTTTACAGTATTTATATAAAGCGCTTGCTATTTCTATTTCTTTAAATGATGTTTCAGGCGAAGCTATTTGTTATAATGAAATTGCAAAATGCTACCATTTGCTTGAACAAAAAGACAGTAGCTTATATTTTTTCAATTTAAGCAACACAAAAGCTAAGACGATCAACTATCAAGTGCTTATTAAAGATAATTCTTATGAATTGGCCCAATTATTTTATGAAATTGGGGCATACAAACAAGCATTCGAAAATCAAACAGAGTACATATTAATTAACGACACAATTAACAATATAGAAATTAATTCAAAAATAGCAGAAATCGAAACTAAGTTCGAACTAGAACTTAAAGAAGAAACAATTCAAACATTAGAACAAACTTCAAAAATTCAGAATCGTTTTAATATATACATGTTGGTTAGCTCATTATTGTTAATGTTTTTAGCCCTTTCAAATTTGTTTAGAATCGTCGAAAACTGGTACAATATTCTGTTTTTTTCAATTTTTGTTTTTTTATTAATCGGTTTTGCAAGCTGGATAGTAGCGATCAAAAGATCCAGCATTACATATCCTGAATTAAACCAAGTTATAAGCGCATCCTTTGACGTTATTGCAATAAGTATTTTACCAATCTTTACTGTAATTTTAGTTTATGAACGTATTATGCTAAATAAGCGCCTAAAAACGGCTCAAGAACTATCCAAATCAATCGAGTTCTATAGGAAAAATGACAACCAACCTACAGAAGTATTTTATGCTGAAAATAAAAAAGATTCTATTTCACTAGATTTAAGTCAAATATTATTTATCGAGGCAAACGATAATTATTCAATGTTTTATTATATAAAAGAAAATAATCTTACTAAAGAAATGATTAGAGGCAACCTAAAAAGTATGCAAGAACAAATTAAATCAGACATACTAATTAGATGTCACAAATCATATATTGTCAATCTGAGCAAAATTAAAAATGTGCAAGGCAACGCTAAAGGATTCAAACTTCAATTTGACTTAGTTAATTTTGAAATACCGGTTTCGAGATCCTTTCCAAAATCTGTAATTGAAAAAATTCAAAAAGATTAATTTTTTAATATTACGACATACCACAAATTCTTTCCCATTCACCACAAATCAGACTTTTAATCCCATAATCCAGCCGTTCTTACCGTGTCTATTTACATATAGATCTCGTTCTTTTAGATTTGTTTAAGCGATTGTTAATGCATTTTGAAATAAATGTAAACAATCTACTTAAATACGACACACTATGAGATTTATATTTAGTACTTTATTGTTTGCAATTCTGCTTTCAGAATTATTAAACGCTCAAACGTATGAGATAGATGCTTATAACGGTCAAACAATTACAACTTGTTCAGGTAAGTTTACTGATAGTCGATCTAGCTCTTCTCATTATTACGATAATGAAGATTTCGCAATTACTTTTTGTTCGGGCACAGGACAATTACTATGTTTCGATTTTGGAGCTTCTAGCACATATACCAACGAAAGAATCCATCCTACCGATACCTTATATATTTATAATGGATCATCGGTAAGTGCACCACTAATTGTTGCTGTTACTGGAGATCCGGCGGCAGGCAATAAATTACCTTATTTTGGAACGACCAGTACGTTTAAGTTTTTAGCTCCATCAGATACAATAACGTTTCGTTTTGTTTCAGACAACTCAGGAAATGAAGATGGATGGGAAGCAATTATTTCATGCGTAGATAAACTTTCGTGTAATACAAATCCGGATTTATCAGACTTATTTGGAGCAGCTCCTACCGTCTGTAACTTCGCAAATTATTGTGGTATAACAAGTGGTAATTTTGGTGCTGATTACCCATCAGGTTTATCTGGTGGAGGTTCTTGTCCTACTCTTTTTGGTGGTACCAACGAAAATAACTCATGGTTAATTTTTCAAGCAGCAAACGACACGGTTTCATTCGATTTTGAAGTTACTAGCTGTTTATCAGATGGAGATGGTATTCAAGTAGCCATTTTCGAATACAATGGAACAACTTTTACAAGAAAATCAGATTGTTCTTTTTCCGATGGTGGGCATACTGGAGAATTTACTGTAGAAGCGGTCGATTTAACAGTTGGTCAAAAATATTATATTATGGTTGATGGCGATGCCGGAGCCGTTTGTGAATACACGATTCATTCTACAGACAACAATAACATTACAAGTTTTAATGCAGGAGAAGACACTACAATTTGTAATGGCGATATCACCAATTTAACAGCCACTTCTCCTTCTGGTATAAGCAATTTTATATGGTCATGGAACGATGGTTCATTAAATGAAGAAATCGGAATTAGTATTGAAATCTCTCCTATAGTAACAACAACGTATTTTCTTACTACCAGCAATTATATTTGTCAGAACTCTATTGATTCAATCACTGTCTATGTGGATAATTGTTCATTACCTGTTGAATTAATAAATTTTACAGCTGAATTTAAATCCAACTTAATACAAATTGAATGGACAACGCTGTCGGAGTTCAACAATGACAATTTTGTAATTGAAAAGTCAACTGATGGATCCAATTTTGAAGCGATTGGAATAGAAAATGGTCATGGTAATTCAAATGTTATAAATGAATATCATTTTGTCGATGCCTATGCCGATAAAAACATCCTATATTATAGACTTCAACAAGTAGATTTTAATGGTACAAACCATACAATTGGTTCTATTTTAAAAGTAGAAAATTCACAAATCGATAAGCCAATAATTACTTATAGTAGACTTGATCAGCAGTTGCTTATCAGTGGGATACAACACCAAAGTCGTTTGAATGTGTACGATGTACAAGGGCGAACTATCTATCAAGAGATCATAGCAGAAAATGAACAAGGTATTTCTATTCCTATAGCTAACATAAATTCAAACATGTTTTTAATAGTTGAGCTTATAACAGAATCGGAAGTTTATAAATCTAAAGTATTAATTAATTAAGCATCAGGTGATGAAACGTTTATTTACCATAACAATCATTTTTTTAATGATCTTCGAATTGCTACAAGGTCAAAATATTTTAATAAGTCAAGGTGGTACCGTTAATGTATCTGGTGGCGAAATGTTTTATGACGCAGGAGGTCCTGCCGGAAATGATGGTAATACTGATTATACAATCACACTATGCCCTTCTGTGGCTGGAGAAGCGGTGGCTTTAGATTTTACTTACTTTAAAACCATGTGGGTAGATGGATGGGTCAACCCCGAAGAAGATCCATTATATATCTATGATGGGAACACTGTTACAGGTTCAGATATTGGAAAATTAATGGGCGATTATACTGTAAAATATAATACTGGTGTAACCCCTTATGGGATGGGCGTTGAAGCCTTCAATGCTAATCCTTTAATAGGAACACCAACCATATTTGCTGCTACAAATCCTACAGGTTGTTTAACCTTAGTTTTTGATAATAATGAGGTGGGCACTTATAGCGGTTGGGAAGCTGAGGTCATTACGTTTAAGCCTATGGACACGCCAGGTTGTAATATATCACTTACGGCAGATATTGATCATATTTGCCCAGGTGATCCATTAATGCTATATGCTTCTGGTAGTGTGGTATCTGCACCAATTAATAATGATTTTAACTCGGGTTCGATAGGTACAGGTTGGGCTTCAACAGCATCAGCTTCTTTCCAAACAAATGCTTGCGGTTATCCTAGTTTAGACGGATCTTTATATTTTTGGATGGCTAATGCTGCTGGTCCAAGGTCATTAGAGACTAATACAATGGATGTTTCAAATGGCGGAACCATTAGTTTTGAGTATAGGCAAGCAAGAAACAATGGAGCATCTTCTCCTTGCGAATGTCCCGATCAAGGTTCTGGTACTTTCGAAGGCGTCTATGTACAGTACTCTACAAATGGAGGTTCTACTTGGACCACCTTTAAATACATATATCCTAATGGTACAGAAGGTAGTTTTGGTGCAGAAGCCGGGCTAACAGGTTGTGGCGATTATGTAAAAGAGTGGACAAAAATGACTTACCCTATTCCTGCAGCTGCGCAAACCGCTAATACCAAGTTTAGATGGCTTCAGGACAAGGTAACAAGTTCTACAACAGATAATTGGGGTTTGGATAATGTGATTATAGCAACCCCTTTAAGTTCGACGCTTACGATTGAAGATTTATCTACAGGAACCATCATTTTAACAACTAATAATTTATCCGACTCTGTTCAAGTAAATCCATTAACGACAACAACTTATAGAGCAACTATTACAGATGGTATTACTTCTTGCTCCCAAGATTTTACGGTTACTATAGATGCTTGTACAATACCTACTTGTGGCTCATGTACAACGCCAGATTGTCCAATAGCAGGACCTTTTGCCGATGCTGCAGAGGCAGATAATGCACAGTGTAATTGGGGAAGCTTTAGTGGTGGCGATTTTTATCAATTATCACCTGCAGCAACCAATACAACTTATACCAGTTATCATGAGGTAACAACTGGTAATACCGGAGAAGTGGGTATCGTGGTTTCTACTGGTCAACAAGGCAATACGGGCTTTCCAACAGCCTGCGATGCTGCTACAAAAACAGCTACGCTTTATGCGGCTTCGCCTTGTACTGCTGGAGCTATTATTCCTACAGCCACTAATGCTAGTCCTGTTAATGGATATTATAATCCTGAATGGACAGGCTTATTGCCCAATACAACTTATATTCTAGTCATAGAATATACAGTACCCGCAAATTGTGAGTTACAAGATCATTGTGTAACGTTTTATGCACCGAATGCCAGTTGTACATGCACTGCTCCTTGTACCATGGATGAAGTACAATGCTTTGATAATCGTGTTTATGATGGCTTAGATGTTGAAACTGTAGCTGCTGGTGCAACTGAGACGTTTTGTTATACCATCAATTCAGGCCCTAATGGTTTTATAGGTTTAGTACAACAATATGGCGGTACACCTGCTTCTGATATCCGTTCGGCTGTTTTACATACAGTAGGCGATTGTGCAACAGATATTAATCCTTCTCCAACAAATGCCAATGGTGTTGGCAGTGGTTTTAATCCAGAATGGAGTGGCTTAACACCTAATACCGATTATATTGCTTGTATAACAATTGAAAATACAGGCTGGATTGATGCCGATGTTGACCCAGTTTCTTATTGGGCACCTTCTTGTTGTAATGATGATGTAGGAACTCAAAATCCGGGATTAACAGGAAGTGGAACGGCTGATTTAGTGACCAATACTTTTACGCTATGCAACGGTGATGTCTTTGATATAACTACTACAGGCGCTGTTCCGAGTGTAGATTATGCTATTTATAATTGTGCACCAACTTCAGACGATCCTGCTACAGATGCTTGTTATACAGGTTATTGGTTTGAGCAATTAAATAGTATGTCGGAAACTTCTGCAGGAGACGCAAGTGCTGTACTTAGCTTCTTAAACTCAAATGGGGTTTCATTCACTAACAATACGATTTGGTGGGTACCAATAACGACAGATGCTATCGGCATGTACGATCCTGCTTGTTATGATATGGATTTTAATAATATGTCGTATCAAGTGACCTATTTAAATGCATTAGAAGCCACAGGTGTAGAAAATTGTACAACTGGTGTTGTAACTGTAACAATTACAGGCGGGTCTCCTGAATATGTAACGAGTGATGTTTATTCGATTACAAATAACGGTTCAGGTGTGCTTTCTGCTACCAATTTAAATACCTCTGGTGGTACAATTACAATTACTGGCTTAAACGATGGCGATACTTATGACATTACAATATCAGATGATAATGGATGTTCATACAACTATACAGGCGGTCCTTTCTTAGATTGTAACTGTAATGCAAATGCTGGTACAACAACCGTAGAGATAGATGGCTCAGATGTAACCAATGGATCAAATACTTACACTTTATGTTGGGGACAATCAATTGATTTTATAAATAATGCTGATTTTACTTTGCCTGATCCAGCTAGCACAGACCCTAATGGTCTTGGTTACGCGTTATTTTCTTCCCTTCCTACGAATTTAAGCAATCCTGAATTAGACCCTGCATTTTTAGGCTTCGATTATAATCCTAATACTGGCGATGTTAATAATGGTGGTGGTTTTCCTGTGGGGACCTATTATATTGCGCCTATTACTTTTGATGATATTTGCAACATTTTTCCCTGCGATGCTGCTCGTGGATATGATGTAGATGGTGACGCATGTTGGGATATGGGTATAGTACTTGAATTTACCTTTTTACCTGAAATAATAGCTGATGCAGGCGCAGATGTAACTTTAACCTGTACCAATACAAGTTTTATATTAGATGCTTCGGGCTCAACTTCTAACGGTTTATCGCTGTCTTATTTATGGACAGGTCCTGGTATCGTCTCTGGTGCAAATACGGCAACACCAACTGTAAATCAAGCAGGTATTTATACTTTAACCATTTCAACACCTGAAGGTTGTTCGGATACAGATCAACTTGAAGTCTTCGAAAACACCACAGCTCCAACGGCCGATGCAGGAGCTGATATGGAACTAACCTGTGCTATTACCGACTTAAATTTAGATGGTTCAGCCTCAACAGGCGGTATGACTTATGCATGGACCACTTCAGGCGGTAATATTGTAAGTGGTTCTAATACAACCTCACCTAATATCAATCAAACAGGAACGTATACCATTTCGGTAACAGACCCTGCTAATGGTTGTAGTGCAAGCGATAATGTGACCGTTACAGCAAACACCACAGCTCCAACGGCCGATGCAGGAGCTGATATGGAACTGACCTGTGCTATTACCGACTTAAATTTAGATGGTTCAGCCTCAACAGGCGGTATGACTTATGTCTGGACCACAGCAGGTGGTAATATTGTAAGTGGCTCTAATACAACCACACCTAATATCAATCAAACCGGAACGTATACTATTTCAGTAACAGATCCTTCGAATGGCTGTAGTGCTATTGATAATGTGACCGTTACGGCAAACACCACAGCTCCAACGGCCGATGCAGGAGCTGATATGGAACTAACCTGCGCTATTACCGACTTAAATTTAAATGGTTCAGCCTCAACAGGCGGTATGACCTATGCATGGATCACTTCAGGTGGAAATATCGTTAGTGGCGCTTCTACAATGAGTCCAAACATTAATCAAACTGGGACCTATACGATTTCGGTAACAGATCCTT
>JAFGXI010000021.1 GCA_016936665.1 Bacteroidales bacterium | reverse complement strand
GTCAATATCAAATGAGATCTGATCGCTACAAACCAAAGTATCTCTACCTATATAAGGCGTTGGTGCTTGGTAGAAGGTGACTGAAGATGTATCCGTAGAAGCACATCCACCCGCATATAACGTTACAATCATAGGAACTGTAAAATAACCACTATCGCCAAATACTTCATTAGTAAAATTTGAATAAACTATTGCAGCAGCATCGTAAGGATCGAAAGTCACTAAATTATCATTTGCATATGGCCAATTGGGGTCAATACTCCATAACCATAAATCATTACTATAACCTGTAGTGTCTACATGTACCTGAGAATAATCTAAACATGTTTTTTGTTCCGGAGTAGTGTTAAGTTCGATACTTGCAGGAGCAAAATTAATAGTTACTGTATCAGTGCCTTCACAAATGCCATTTTGCTCGTGCCACTGGAATACCCAGTTTCCATTACAAGTAACAGAAACAACGGCACTTGGGTCGTATATGTCTGTCTGACCTGTTATATGATTCGTGAAAACGGCAGAGCAATTTGTTCCACTAGCAGGTGATGATAAAACAGTCCAATAGCCGGTGAATGTATTTTGAGCATGGAGAGTATCTGAGGTACCACAAGAAGAATGATAATCGCCGGCAATCGCTGCTGGAGGTTCTATAAATGATACTTTGAGTTCGGCAGTATCTCTACACTGTCCGTTAACTGTGGCAACACATTGAACTATATAATTACCATACGAATATGGCATGTTAAGAGTCATTGTAGGGTTAAAGGTGTTAATTGGTGTAAGTGTAACTTCAGAGTATGGATTTAACCATTGGTAGTTAGCTGTTCCAAGTATATTTGCGTTGGCTTCTACTAGACCACTATGTCCGCAGAAAGCATAACCATCCTGACCAAAAGTGACATATGGTTGTTCTAAAAACGTAATCGATACGTAATCTGTATCTCTACAGCTTCCGCTAACTTCAATCCAAGTTAAAACATATGTTCCCGAGGTATTGGTGGTTATATGAGCATGTGGATTACCTGCTGAAGTCTCACTTCCCATATCAGAATTGGGAAAGAAAGATATATTTCCTGGAGCTTCCCAATATCCGTAATTTCCACCACCCGCAACGTTTGCGCTAAGAACATGATCGAATATACACAAAGAGGTATCTTCACCTGCATATGCCGTTGGAGTAATACAACATCCTTGAACGCCTTCCGGAAATACGAGAAGTGAATCTTCGCAAATATCGGAGGTACATCCATTGGATGTTACTTGTAAAGAAATTGGGTAATACACTTCGTTACTATTTAAATTATCTGCAGTAAGAGTAAACTCACACTGTCCGTTATTCCCTTGTGTTGCAGTTATTTGATTGTTAAAGTTCCAGTTGTAGATGCTTGGAGATCCACAAGGGATTGCTGTGTTATTGTCGTTATTATATATGACTGTTGTTTCTGCTCCACTGCAAATCGGACCTCCAATTGTAAAGTCGCATGTCGGAATTTGTTTTACTAATGTGTTATGACAAACTTGATTGGAAACACATCCTAAATCAGATGTAACAGTTAGACAAACTGTATTTTGCCCGATTGCATTATTGTATACTAACTGAATATGATCGTTATCAGTCCCGGTAAGCTCTGTTGCACTAGAATAAGTCCAATCGTAATTATTAATAGGTATGCTAGTAGAGGTATAGTCTGCATAAACAGTTTCTCCATCACAAACATCGCTGGTTAAGGTGAATGTTGCTGTAGGTATAGGTTTGAAAGTTATATTCGCTGTATCGTTACAAGTTAAGCCTAACTCATTGGTGATAGTCCAAATAAGTTCACAAGATACAGCTCCTCCACCAGGGAAACTGCCAGAATAGTTTACTACAGTTGTTGGACTGTTATTAGTTGCTACAGAAATATTTGGACAAGATACAGTCCAATGTGTATTAACATCCCATGGTTCGACTTGCCCTTGCATAGTTATCGATGTTCCGCAAGCGTTTAAATCGGGGCCAGCTACTGCTGCACATTGGGCGCAGTTGTCTGGCGCAGAGTAAGTTGTTTCATCACTACATGAAGTAACAATACCATCATCATCTAAATAATATGTATAAACGGTAACAGTATGTGAGTTGCCATCAGCAGGTAAATCTATATAATCAAAAGTAACAGGGTTAGGAATAGGTGCACTTACCGATGAATACCAAACACCATCGATATAAAAAGCTACTGAATCAGGAACTGTAGCTATGGTTGTGTTCATATTTACAGAACCAGAAAGATCGTAAACGCTATAATAAGTGCTACCATTTTGATGTGGTTCGCAAGGCCCTGCTGTAACAGTTAATGAACCTTGCTCCATAGGGCATTCCATGCAACTACAATTGGTTGTTGCAGTTCCTCCGGTTGCTGTTAAAGAGAAGTTTTGTGTACTATTAGAGTAATTAGTAATTAAAAACACATAAATGCCACCCGCAAGAGCAGTTGTAGAACCTCCGGTACTGTTTGGCCCGATTTCCGGGGTTTCCATATTCGTGGATGAATAACTGCAATCCACTACGTTAGAACCCGTTAATAAGGTTTCGTCACAGTCGAACGTGCAACCTTCTCCAACAAAGGGACCCCAAATAATAAAATCGATATCATGAGCTGCCGTTAAAGACATAATCAAAGTTCCGGGATTATCAATTTCCATAAAATACCAAGCCGGGTTTGGTTGTGAATATAAGCAATCGTAATCTGGACCACTTTGGGCAGTTCCTGCATCAACTCCACATGGGAAATCATAACTATAATCCGTACAAAAAGGAGCTGCTAGGTCGCATAAATTTCCGCCAGGCTCCGGTTGTGTGTTTGTGTTTTTAACTGAAGGGCTGACATATATTCCATTTGGACTACTTAATGCTAATGCTTTAAGTTGCTCCATAGATTGTATGTTTGCTTCAGCCGTTTCGTACCATCCATTTTGTTGAGCTAAAGCGTCTTCTTCAGGATTGTTTCGTATCCAGTCCATTTTAGTTTGGTACGAAATCCTCATGGATTCATAGTATTCAACAGAACCATACTGAATGGATTCTGAATTATTGCCGATTGATTGCAAAGGTTGCAGATTCTGAGCATTTGCAAATGCAATCAGTAGCAATGAGACAAATAATAAGGTTACCTTTTTCATACTTATATCTCTTGTATTTATTTAATCACTATCACATCGACAAATATCGATATGAAACAGTTGCCTAAAATATTAAAAAAAATTAACAATTATTGATAATTGATTAAACTTAACTATTTGATGATGTTTGAGTAAACGCGAAATAAATTCTCTTTTTCGTTTTCCCAACTGAGCTCTTTAGAGGCTTTAACGATATTTGAACACCAACTTTTATGGGTATTTTCGTCACTAATACATTTGTTGATTGCATTTGCTATAATTTTGGAATCGACATAGTCAATGATTAAACCTATGTCGTATTTTTTTACCAGCGAAGCAACCTCTTTTCTGTTTGAACAGATGATTGGTGTTCCTGCATGAATGTAATCGAACAGTTTGTTAGGTAAGCTAAGCTCGTAATTAGGGTTGCTACCTTTATCTAGCGAAAAGCCCAAATAAGCTTGTTGAGTATATTGCATCAGCTCTTGATATGGCATTCGATCCAATATTTTTACTTTATTTTCGAGCTGGTTGGCTGTTACCAAATCTTTCAAACTTTCAAAAACATCGCCGCTCCCGATGATGTACAGTACAGCATATTCAACCCATTGCATCGCTAAAATTAACTCTTCTGCTCCTCGGTCTATATTTATTCCGGCGCCTTGCATGATGAGTAATTTTTTATCGGGCTCTATAATTTCTGATTTAAAGCTAAGACCGACTTTGGGGTTGATGTTTCTAACGACCTTTACATTAACTTTATAAAGATTTCGGTATATTTCGGCTATTGATTGATTAACGGTGTACACATGTTTAAGTTTAGGGAAAATCCATCGTTCGATTGTTAGCCAAACGCGACGTATTCTCGGTCTTTGAATTAGTTCGGGAACTTCGGTAAAATATTCATGGGAATCGTAAACGAGAGGTTTATTTTTAAATTTAGAAATCAGATAATTTGGAAGTAGAGTGTCCAAATCGTTGGCAACAAGCACATCAGCTTTGTGAAATAATAAATAGAAAAATAAACGAATGTTAAATTCTGCATAAAACCACATTTTTTTACTAAAGATCAGTTTAAAACGATGCGTTTTATAAGGTCTGTCAATATTATTACTCCATGGCCGTTTTCTCCCAACGATTGTAACTTCGTAGCCCATTTCCATCAAGGCTAACGCGATTTTATGAACACGCCTATCAGTTTCAATGTCGTTGGTAACAGAAAGTATTGCTTTAGTATTTTTGTCTTTTGTACTCAAAAAAATTAATTTCGATTTTTGCTCAAAAATAGATATTCGATAGAATTTAACAGAAAAGTCAGCAAAATATTATCAAATTCCTATTTGTAAAGCGATTATTACTAATTTTGAATCAATAATTTATATACTATGCACATTGCGTCAAATTTCGATATCTCTAATCATCATACTTTTGCTTGTCGAACACATACTAAACAATGGATTGCATTCGAAACGGAAGAAGAAGTGGTCGATTACTTTACAAAGAATCCTCAAAAAAATGATGATTTTTTAATAATTGGTTTGGGTAGTAATCTGTTGTTTACCAAAGATTACAATCATATAATATATAAACTAGGTATCAATACAATTGAACTTATTTGTGAGAATGAAAATGAAGCAATCTACAAGGTGGGTGCTGGTGTTGAATGGGATGGGTGGGTTGAATATACCGTAGAAAAGAATCTGTGGGGCTTGGAAAATCTTTCTTTAATTCCTGGGACTGTAGGCGCTAGTCCTGTTCAGAATATTGGAGCTTATGGAGTGGAAGTTGGTGATGTTATTTCTAAAGTTCATGTGGTTGATACCCGCAATGGTAACAAATTAATTCTCGAACAGGACGCTTTAGAGTTAGACTACCGGCACAGTATTTTTAAAACACCTAGAGGGCGTTTCTGGATGGTCGTTGCTGTAGAGTTTAAATTATCCAAAAACTACAATCCTGTGTTGACCTATGCCCCACTAAATGAATTGTTTAATATGAATGATATCGTGGAGATTCAACAAATCAGAGATATTATTGTTGATGTTAGAAACGCTAAACTCCCTGATGTCGAAAAAATTGGAAGTGCAGGCAGTTTTTTTAAAAATCCGATATTGGATTTACACGATGTAAACGGTATGTTGCAAGATTACCCTCAAATGCCTTATTATTTAGTCGATATCGATAAAGCAAAAATTGCGGCAGGTTGGTTAATCGACCAGTGTGGATGGAAAGCTTACAGAGAGGCTGATGCCGGAGTTTATCCTAAACAAGCTTTAGTTTTAGTTAACTATGGCGGAGCAAGTGGCTATGAGATTAATGCATTAGCCGAAAAAATCACAAAGTCTGTAAAAGAGAAATTTAATATTGAATTAGAAAGAGAAGTTATTACACTATAAATTATGGAACGTTTTTTTGCCAGCGACAATTGTTCAGGAGTACACCCTGAAATTTTAAAAGCGATAGAGGCAGTCAATAAGGGTCATGTTGTTGGCTATGGTGACGATATTTATACTAAAAAAGCGATTGAGCAATTTCAGAAAGAATTTGGTGAAGATGTTGACGTGTTTTTTACGTTTTTAGGAACTGGTGCTAATGTCACCGGCATTTCATCAGTTTTAAATCCTTACCAAGCTGTTATCTGCGCTGAGTCGGCTCATATTAACGAAGATGAGTGTGGTGCTGTAGAGCGCTTCAGCGGTTCGAAATTAATACCTATCGAAACCCATAATGGCAAACTGACAGTGGAATTAATTGAACCGCATTATAAAGCTATTGGCTTCGAACATCACGCGCAACCTAAAGTAATATCAATTACACAAACCACAGAGTTGGGAACTGTTTATCGTCCGGGAGAAATAAAAAAAATTACAGATTGGGCACATCAGAGAAATTTATTGGTACATATGGATGGAGCAAGAATTGCTAATGCGGCAGTTTTTTTAAACATCCCATTCAAAGCATTTACTAAAGATGTAGGTGTTGATATTCTTTCGTTTGGAGGAACTAAAAATGGTTTGATGTACGGCGAAGCAGTAGTGTTTTTTAATTCACATTTAGCCCAGAATTACAAATACATTCGTAAACAAGGTATGCAGTTGGCTTCTAAAATGCGTTTTATTGCCGCTCAATTCGACGCTTATTTTAAAAATACATTTTGGCAAAATCTGGCAAAAAATGCCAACGAAGTGGCTCAATATTTAGCAGATGAAATAAAAGTTTTTCCTTTTATAGAACTAACACAAAAAGTAGAATCGAATGGCCTGTTTGTAAAATTGCCAAAAGAATTAGCAGAAGCGTTGCAAGAAGAAATTTTCTTTTACGACTGGGACGAAAGTAACAATGTTTACCGTTGGATGTGTTCTTGGGATACTACTAAAGACGATGTTCAGTCTATGATTCGTTTGATACAACAAAAAGCTAAGCATCTACAATTAATATAGTTTGTCTTTTCCATACACATATACGAATATTTTAAGTTTTAACGCCGAATCGTATCGTTTGGAAAAAATGCCCTTGCCTATCGATGAGCAATTAAAAAAAGCGATTCGCCAAAAAGGCTTAAAGCAAGAAGACGATGGACAATTTGTGAGTAACCATTCGCTTTTTTCAATTCCTTTCCGCTTTAAAATAGAAACTATCATTTCTATTGATAAAATAGATATTAAATACACCTTGCAATTAAGTAATCAGATAAATGCTGTAATTGCAATGCTTGTACTTGGTATGTTTTTAACCAAATTATCGTTTGGGTTTTATCTTTGGGTAACTATGTTTTTGGCAGTTGGATTTTACGGTTTGAGCTTTTTAATCATCAATAATTCTGTTAAACAAATGCTTTTGCAGCTGTTTGAAGTTTTCAAATATCAACAAGATTTGCAACAGGGTAAAGATTTTCCGAATAATTTTTGTCCGGCTTGTGGCTTCCCCGTTGATGACAAGGACTTGTTATGTCCTTCTTGCGGACTGCGATTAAAAAGCAATCCTTATACAAAGCCTCTCGAATTTTAAATGCTTAAACATCTAAGCAATAAATCAAGAAATATAACTACAAAATTTAATTTGTTTTTGTAAATTGCTTGATTATTAACTAGAAATGAAAACCCTAGCCACTTTAATATTAATCTTTACATTAAACAGTATAATAAATGCTCAATTGGCTTTTATCGAAAATAAAGGCCAATGGCCCGAGCAAGTTCACTCAAAATATGGAGGAACGCTTTATCAAGTTTATTTCGAAAAACACGACTTTACTTTTAATTTGATCGATGCGGAAACGGTTCTCGGCTCATCGGTGCATCATGGTGGAGATCATAGTAGGGCAGCACTAAAGCCGATTGTAGATGCGCATGCATACAAATTGCATTTTGTCGAT
Source organism: Bacteroidales bacterium (assembly GCA_016936665.1). Lineage (GTDB taxonomy): Bacteria > Bacteroidota > Bacteroidia > Bacteroidales > JAFGXI01 > JAFGXI01. The sequence goes on along the minus strand of JAFGXI010000021.1, from coordinate 45,464 downwards.
GCAAACCCAAACACCTTTGTTACAGGCAAAAACCCGCAAAAAGCATACGATAATTATTTTATTGGCAATAAGTCTGAGCATTGGGGTATCAAAGCCAAAAGATTTAATGCACTACACTACAAAGATTTATATTCTCAAGTTGATATGAAAGTTTACTTCCACGAAAATGGATTTAAGTACGATTTAGTGGTTCATCCGGGTGGAAGTGTTGATGAAATTCAGTGGAATTATGAGGGCTTAGATAAGTTAAGCATTGTAGACGACGAATTAAAGTTAGTAACCTCAGTGGCTAAAATTAGAGAGTTACGTCCATATGCCTATCAGCTCATTAACGGGAAAACAGTAAATGTAGAAATGGCCTACAGCCTCAACAATGGTGTGGTATCATATCAATTATTATCAGAATATAACGATCAATACGACCTAATAATCGACCCCCAACTAATATTTTCTACCTATAGTGGGGCAACTACTGATAATTGGGGATTTACAGCTACTAGCGATAAATTGGGCAATGTTTATCAAGGAGGAATTATTTTTAACACCGGTTATCCTACGACTATTGGTGCTTACCAGATCAACTTTGCAGGTGGTGAGCTTCACCCTTCTTACCCTAATTATTTTGGTACAGACATCACAATATCGAAATATACTTCCGATGGGTCAACTTTGCTTTGGGCAACGCATTTTGGAGGAGCAACAAGCGAAGAAATACCACAAAGTTTGGTTGTAAATGAATTTAACGAGTTGGTTATTTTAGGTACAACAGGTTCGACAGATTTACCGGTCACTTCTAATGCTTTCGATAATACTTTCAATGGTGGTACAGCAACCGATTACGATGGTGTTATTAGATTTTCGTCGGGAACAGATATTCTTTTGGCTAGGTTAAGCGAAGATGGTAGTCAATTGCTAGGCTCGACCTATATTGGCGGTTCACAGAACGATGGCTTAAACTGGCGATCTTATTATGCTCCACATGTAATGCATGGTAATGACTCACTATATTATAATTATGCAGATGGAGCTAGAGGAGAAGTAATTACCGATTATAAATCAGATATTTTTGTTGGGACTTCTACATTTTCTTCTGATTTCCCAACGGTCAATGGGTTTCAAATGAATTCCGGAGGTTTACAAGAAGGCGTTGTTTTTAAGTGCTCAGCAGACTTAAGCCAATTATTATGGTGCTCATACATAGGCGGTTCAAACGACGATGCTGTGTATTCTTTGGAAATTAATGAATATGGAGAAACATATGTGGCAGGAGGAACTGTTTCGTCAAACTTCCCAACTACAAGTAATGCCTACCGAACTAGTTTTCAAGGAGGGACTGCCGATGGCTTTGTGGCTCATATATCTAGTACGGGTACAAATTTGTTAGCCTCAACTTATTTTGGGTCGCCGGCGTACGACCAAGCATATTTTGTTCGAACCGATAAATTCAAAAATGTTTTTATTACAGGGCAAACGAAAGCTTCGGGAACAACTTTAATTCAAAATGCCGTTTATAATCAACCAAATAGCGGGCAGTTTATTGCCAAATTCTTTCCCGGATTGCAAACCATAGATTGGTCGACTACTTTTGGAACAGGAAATGGGAAGCCAAATATTTCCATCACAGCTTTTTCTGTTGATATATGTAATCGTATTTATCTTTCGGGTTGGGGAAGAGAGTGGGGAGGCTATACCGGTTTTCCATGGGGTTCAACCTTTGGCACGGTAGGAATGGAAGTTACACCGGATGCCGTACAGCCAACAACCGATGGGCAAGACTTTTACATTATGGTTATGTTTGGCGATGCTTCAGCATTAGATTACGCTACTTTTTTTGGCGAGCAGTACGCAGGATCTGGTTATTGCGGTCACGATCACGTAGATGGAGGCACATCACGTTTCGACAGAATGGGTAATATTTATCAATCGGTTTGCGCTAGTTGTGGTTTCACAGGAGGAGGGTCGGTTTGTAATAGCTTCCCTACTACAACAGGAGCTTATGCCGAACATAGTGGAGGAATGAATAATGAGGATTGGACCTGTAATAACGCTGTTTTCCGCTTCTCATTTGCCGAAGATATTACAGTTGCCGATTTCTTTGCCGATCCACTGATATGCGAAAATGAAGCCGTTCAATTTCAGAATACCGGTATTGGGGCAAATTATTATTGGGATTTTGGAGATGGTTCTCCAGTTTCAAACGATCCTAATCCTTCTCATCAATTCTCTGCACCGGGAACATACGATATTACACTTTGGACTGTAGATTATAATACTTGCAATATTACCGATACCATTGTAAAGACTATAACGGTTCAAGATCAGAACACTACTTTTGCTCAAAACGACACAATATGTTTGGGTAGTAACGTTCAAATTGGAACTACACCAGAAGTCGATCACGATTATGCTTGGACTCCTGCTTCAGGTTTAAATAATTCTACTATATCAAATCCGAATGCTAACCCAACATCAACAACAGATTATCTCTTGGTCATTGATGATGGGGTTTGTTTAGATACATTACACCAAAAAGTTGTGGTTATAAATATCGATTATCTACTCGAAGCACTCAGCGATACTGTAATATGCTTGGGCGATACAGTTGCCTTAACAGCTATAGCTAACACACCTGTGGGGAACATCCATTGGTCTTCTAATCCATCGTTTACCGATGTTTTAAATCCACTGGGCGAAGCAACAATTTATGTTAACCCAAATTCTAATCACGATTATTTTGTGCGCACTCTCGATTCTGTTTGTCAAGTGCCTAGGCAAGATACTGTTACGGTTGCGATCGATATTCCCATTATTCAACTAGTTGGCGATCAATATTTATGTTTGGGAGATACTGCAACTTTGAATGTTGGTATAAGCAACGGGAGTTTTAGTCAAATTCAATGGTCACCTGCTATAGATATAATAAGCGGACAGAGCACTAACTCAGTTACTGTGAGCCCAAATGCTGAACAGTGGTATGTGGTGGATATCGCTAATCAACGGTTTTGCCCTGCAAAAGACTCAATAAAAGTGAGAACCGATGAAGTGCAATTATCTTATAGTAAAATCGATTTGGATTGCTACCAGATTTGTACGGGATCTATTCAAACTAATTTTCAGGGTATTCAACCCTATACCTACTTATGGAGCACAAGTTCAGTTTCTTCAGGTTTACAAAATATTTGTGCTGGAACTTATTCTGTAATTGTTAGCGATAGTTTAGGATGTACGGCTTACGACACCATCATTGTTACAGAACCGACAGAGCTTCAGGTTCAGATTGATAACATTGTAAATGCAGGCTGTGGGATTAATTGGAACACCGGAAGCGCAACTGTTTCTGCCAATGGAGGAACACCTTCGTACAGTTATTTATGGAGTAATAACGACATAGGACCAACAGCAGGTAATCTTAATATGGGAACCTATTATGTAACGGTAAGTGACGGAAACAATTGTACAAAAATTGAATCTGTTGATATCGACGATCCATCCAATTTACAGATTGTTGGCGAGCATTTACCTATAAAATGCCACGACGAATGTAATGCTAGTGCTTGGGTTAATATTATTGTCGATAGCCATCCCGGATATACCTATGCATGGAATACCGGTTCGACAAGTGATACGGTTTCTGGTCTTTGTGCCGATTTATACGAAGTTACTGTTACAGATGCCGATGGTTGTGTAAGGATTACTCAGTTTGGAATTTCAAATCCTTCTGCGGTCGATGTGCAATTGAACTTGGATCCAATCATATGTAACGAAGATTTAGGAAGGGCTGCAGCTATCCCATTTGGAGGTATAACACCTTATTCTTATTCTTGGAGTACCGGAACTACCGGTTCAACAATCGATGAGTTAGAAGACGGAAATTATAGTGTTATTCTTACCGATGCTCATGGCTGTAAAGACTCTATTGATTTTGTAATAACTAGTCCTCCAAAAATAAACATCGATTCTACACATACGAATGTTTTCTGCGAAACCGCGTGTAATGCCGATGCCGAAGTTATTGTACAAGGTGGAGTTCCTCCATATCAGTATTATTGGAGTTCGATGGAAAATGAATCTAGTAAAGACTCGCTTTGTCCGGGATGGCACAGCGTAACAGTGACCGACAATAATGGCTGTCAACGAAAGGTGAATATCGAAATAGGCATCGATTCTACAGGCTTTATAATCGATGCAATTGCGAATCCGGTTGTTATTTATAAAGGAGAAGCCAGTCAATTAGATGCCCTTAGTAACGAGAATTACCATTACACATGGATTCCTTCTCAGGGTTTAAATCACGACGATATCAAATCCCCGATTGCGAAACCTATGACGACTACTATTTATCAAGTCATCGTGGAGGACGAAAACCACTGTAGAACTACAGATACTGTGATTGTTTATGTTAAAGATGTGATATGCGACGAACCATATATTTATATTCCAAATGCATTTTCTCCAAATGACGATCAGCAAAACGACGTATTTTATGTTCGTGGCGAAATGATTGAAACGTTGCACTTGTCGATTTATGACCGATGGGGTGAAAAAGTGTTCGAATCGGAAAATATTTCGAATGGATGGGACGGAACCTATAACGACAAGAAAGTCGATCCGGCGGTGTTTGTATATCATCTTACAGCAACATGTACTAATAAAGAAACCTTCGAAAAACAGGGCAATATAACAGTAGTTAAATAGATGAAAGCTTTAGGAGGGCATATTATTTATGTTGTAGCATCAAGTTTAATACTGTTGATGTTTTCTCAAGCTAGTTTGAAGGCTCAGGATATTCATTTTTCTCAATCGGCATGGTCTCCTTTAAATTTGAATCCTGCCGAAACAGGACAGTTTAGAGCCGATCATAGATTGACTATGAATTACAGAAATCAGTGGGGTTCGGTGACTGTTCCATATAAAACGTTTTCTGCTGCCTACGAAAATTTGCAACGTTATCGATTAAAATGGCCGGCAAATATTGGGATGGGACTTTTATTTAATTCAGATGTAGCAGGCGATGGCAATTTTGGAACTATTCAAGTAAAATTTTCTGCAGCCTATCATCATTTGTCGCTTTTAGACAGTACCTTAGATATCTCCGCAGGAATCAACGTAGCATATAATCAGCATAGTATAGATTTCAATCGTTTGTATTTCGATTCTCAATACAATGGCTCACAATTCGATCCGAGTAGTCAATCTAATGAATATTATCAAAATGATCGATTTAGTTATCTTGATATGGCCATAGGGGCTCTGTTGAATTATACCATTAATCCGACATTATCACTTAGGTGGGGTTTGGCCCTCAATCATGTCAATAAACCTAAGCAAGCTTTTTTTAGTGAAGAAGACAATCGCTTGGAACATCGGTTTAACACCTATGGAACTTTGCAATGGAGGGCATCTACCTATTGGTCTATTCAACCCTCGGTATATTATTTTAGACAAGGGAAATACAATGAACTGATTTACGGTGTTTTTTTTCAAAAAGATCTGAATCAGTTGAATTGGAGAACAATAAACTTTGCTTTATATAACAGAAATCAAGATGCGATAATTTTTAGAGTAGGAGCAATTTATCAATCGTTCGATCTTGGCTTTTCATACGACATGAATTATTCTTCGTTAAAGGTTGCTAGTCGAGGTATTGGAGCTTTTGAATTTTCACTTATCTATTTGATGTACAATCCTCAAAAACGTCAGTATCTTTATAATAAACAATGTCCTGTATTTATGTAGTCTTTAATGTTTCAATAACTCAATTATCGATTTTATTCGATGTAAAACTTTTTTATTTTGGTTCGTTTCAATTAAGTTGCCATTGAAAGGGGTTCCCATTTTAAGGTGTTGTTTAAAAAAGTAGCCCGAAGTCATTCCCCATTTTAGTAAAAATGTTTTTCTCCCGGTATTGGGCTTTTTTATACGTTTGGTCGACTGCGAAGGAAAATGATACACTCTCGATTGCGATAATCCTTTAAAATAACGAACACCGACATCCCAAAGTTTTTTAGAGAAATCGGGATCGGAATAGAAGCCCGGCGTATATTCAACGCTATAACCGCCAACCATATCCCATAAATCGATATGAACTAAGTTGACAGGCCAAGTGGCTCCGTGCCAATCGTTAAACGATATGTCCATGCATTTTGATTGAAATTGATCTTCGTCAAAATCTTTCCAATGACTTCCAAAAGATTGTTCAATGGCGCAAGGGTTGCTGGTTTGTGCTTCGATTAAAGTTGCCGATAAAAAGAAGTGTTGATTTGGTAAACGCTTAATTTCTTCATCAAATGGAACATCCCAGTTTGGGGCAACATACATGTCGTCGTTCATATAGACCAGAAATTTGGTTTTTACAAGTTGACGAGCATAGTTTAAAGCGTAACAAATCCCAATATTTTCTTCGGAATATGTATAATCGATTTGTTGTTTATTCAACCATTCGGTTGTCCCATCTATTCCCTCGTTAACATGCACAATAATCTGATGTCGATATTTTGAATTTTCTCTAATACTTCTCACAGCTAATTTTAGAAAATCGAGATTGTTCCAACTAGGTATAATTATCGAAAATTTCAGGTCTTGTGCTGTGTCTGCGAAACATTTGCTAGAGATCGAATGCATGTTTTTTAGTCCTTTTTAGAAAGATGTTTGAAATATAGTTTACTGTATTTTAGAAAGGTTTCGTGCGAAGAAATCATGCACACTATCAATCCTGCTTTACCATCAAGAATACCAAGTTTGATAAAATATTCTTTTATAAACTTAAAAAATGGAGCGAACAATACTTTTGCAAAATTGACTGTTTTCCCTTTCCTATAACGATCTTCAGCAGCAATTTCGGAGAATTTATTGGCTTGAGCAATATGCTCTTTGATCTCGTAATATGAGTAATGCAGCAAATCGCCTTTTAATAGTTGGATGTTAACTGGGGTTTTGAATGCAATAGTTTCGTGAATTTCGCCTTGCCACTCACCTTTATTTTTATTCCAAATTCTTAGTTTAGTATCCGGATACCAAGAACTGTGTTTTATCCAGTGTCCACAATAATTATTTAATCTATTAAATTGATAAGCACCACTCAACCCCTCATTCTTAATATTTAAAATGGAAGACCGAAGTTCTTCAGACAAGGCTTCGTCGGCATCGATAGATAAAATATAGTCGTGGCTTGCTAGCCGATTGGCAAAATTCTTTTGTTCTGAATAGCCTTGCCATTTTTGCTGTACGACTTTTGCTCCATGTTTTTCGCAAATCGAAGCAGTATTATCAACAGAATATGAATCGACAACAATAATTTCATCGGCTACTCCTTGGAGTGAATGTAGACAACGTTTAATATTTCTTTCTTCGTTAAAAGCAATAATTACCGCAGAAAGTTTTTGCATTCAGAAAAATTTATCGATTTAAATAAACAACACCTTGAAGGCTTTCGCCATTTTCAGATTCTAAAAAATAGAAGTAGTTGCCAGGGTTTAAAAGTTCCCCCCAATAAGAATATCCATCCCACGATACAATTGTCCCTTCGCGATAATAAACTCGGTTTCCGTGTCTATTGAATATGGTTAAGGTGTATTTTGTAGAACCATCTGTTGGCACATAAAACACATCGTTAATGCCATCGTCGTTCGGACTGAAAATGTTTGGGGCTTTAACTTCGAAAGCTTTTATTTCTATAGTTTGCTGAGTTGTTGCGATGCAACCATTTTCTTCAACAATATGAGTAACAGTATAATTTCCTGCAGTAGGGAAGTTGAAAATCATGCTGTCGGTATAAACCAACTGGCTGATGCCGTCAATCGTCCAGATATGATTGGTGTCGCCTTGGTAGTTGGCTACAAATAAAAATCTGTTTTTAGAGAAATAAAATGTGTCTCTAACGCCGAGGTAGCCCCATCCTTGCGATGTAAAATTTGCATTAGGTAAGCCGTACACATTTATAATTACATTTTTATGGGCAGTGTACGTTCCAAGATAAGCTGTTAAGCTTAATGTATACTGCCCGGGAGTTGTGTATGTGTACTGATATGTTTCGCCATAATTTACAGTGACATCTGTTAATGTGTGGCCATCGCCAAAATCCCAAACAATTGAATCGATATTTGATGGAATCGATCTGTTGGTAAGATTTACTGTAAGCATTTCGCAAGCCGAGGTTTGGTCAATATCGAAAAGGGCACTCACTTGCGATGAGGCTTTAGAAAAAGTTGCTACAACAAACAGTATTAATACAATCGACCTGAACATAGATAACAAAAATACAAATCTTACTCAAATAATAAGCTTTTTTAAAAATTTATCCTTAAATCTTCGACAAAGATCAATCAATTTTATACACGAATTTAAGCTATGAAATTTGTTTATTTGAATTTCTGTGTTTTCATTGTTAGAAATTTCAGTTAATAATTTTTTCAATTTATTTGATTTTCTAAGGGATGTAAAAAAATAGTACTTTTGTGCCAAAATTAATTAGAGATTGGAACAACAAGTTCGAGATATATTAGAAAAAGGTAAAGTGGCTATTATTATGCCTACCTACAACAATGCCCCTAAGCTTAAAGAGGTGTTCGAACAGTTGGATGCATATCGGTCATGGCTAATAGTTGTAAATGATGGCTGCACCGACGATTCTGATCGTATTATCAAAGCATTTTCACCTTTAGAATATGTGATTCATGCACAAAATAAAGGCAAAGGGAAAGCATTACAAACCGGTTTTAAGAAAGCTGTTGAGTTGGGTTTCGAATATGCTATAACAATGGATTCCGATGGTCAACATTTTGCAACAGACATTCCAAAATTTCTTCCATATACGCAAAAAGAGACCACACAGCTGGTGGTTGGAGCCAGAAACATGACCACCGATAATATTCCCGGAAAAAGCAGTTTTGGACATAAATTTTCAAATTTTTGGTATTGGGCAGAAACCGGCATTCGCCTGCCCGATACGCAATCGGGGTTTAGACTATATCCCTTACAGGCAATCTCTAATATGTCGTTCTTTACTAAAAAATTTGAGTTCGAAATTGAAGTAATTGTACGACTGGCATGGCAAGGGGTCGAAGTGGGCTCAGTACCAATAAAAGTTGAATACACTGAGGACAGAATTAGTCATTTCAGACCATTTAAAGATTTTTTCAGAATCAGTGTATTAAATACCGTTTTGTTTCTAATGGCAATTCTTTGGATGCTCCCAATGATGTTTTTTCGACGCATTAGAAAAAAAGGTCTTAAAAATTATCTTCTCGATTTAACATTAAACTCAAATCATTCTTCATTAAGATTAGCTATTTCTGCCGGTTTTGGTGTTTTTATGGGCATTGTCCCAATTTGGGGATATCAGCTGGCCTCGGCAATAGGTTTGGCATATCTTTTCAGATTAAACAAACCGATTGTAATTCTTACGGCCAATATTAGCATACCTCCTTTTACTTTGTTAATTATATACATGAGTTATGTGGTTGGAGCATGGTTTACCGGTGGCAGTATTTCTATTAATTTTCAAGATATTACAATGGAATCGGTTAAGGATGATGCCATGCAATATTTGGTTGGAGCAATTGTATTATCAATATTATCAGGGCTTTTAACTACTTTTATAAGCTTACCTTTATTTAAGTATTGGCGTAAAAAGTATTCTAATCGATGATGTTTTTTTCAATATATCGTTTTTTTAAACATCGACCTTTGTTGTTTGTCGTGTTCTTATTGCTTTTGGCCTTGGCTTCGGCTTTGGTTTTAAAGGATTTAAAGCTCGATAATAATATTACGAAAGTTATTCCCATGAGCGATAGTCTTAAAAAGACTAAAGAAAAGCTCGATCAGTTAAAAGTTCTCGATAAACTAGTTGTGGCATTTAAGTCTGAAGATAGCCTTCAGACCGACCGATTGGCAACATTTGCGGATCGTTTTGTGTCAGATTTGGATAGTTTGAAGATTGAAAATGTGGGCGATATTCGCTATAAATTCGAAACCAATACAGTGGGTCAATTATACGAATTTTTTTATCAGCATTTGCCTCTTTTTTTAGATGATGAAGATTACAAACAAATCGCCCAAACCATAGATTCAGCTTCAGTTTACCGTGCTTTAGACGGAGCTTATAAGTCGTTATTATCACCGGCGGGATACGGTACAAAAAAGTTTTTACTAAAAGATCCATTAAGTTGGACACCCATGGTTCTTAAGAAACTTAAAGCCATGGATGCAGGGGGACAGTTCGATGTATTGAATCAACGCCTTTATTCTAAAGATTGGAAAAGTCTGTTTTTATTTATCGAAACCAACGCTAAAGATCAAAATAATAATGCCAAGTTAGTCGCATTTTTAGAGTCGCAAAAGTCGTTTTTGGAAGGAGAGAAAATTAAACTACATTTTTTTGGCGCCAGTCCGGTTGCATATGCTAATCAGCAGCAAATTAAACAAGATATTTTACTTACAGTAGCTATTGCTTTTACGCTTGTTTTGGTTTTGATAAGCTGGTTCTTCAAGAGTTGGCGAGTATTTCCAACCCTTTTCTTGCCTGTACTCTTTGGTAGCGCGTTAGGTTTGAGCTTGATGGTGTTGTTTAAAACGGAAATCAGTGCAATGGCATTGGGCGTTGCCTCCATTATTTTGGGAATAACCATCGATTATGGTTTGCATATTTACACTCATTTGTGGCAAAGCGGCGATATAAGACGAACACTTAAAATTCTAACGCCAACACTATTATTAAGCGCATTAACAACATCTATAGCCTTTTTAATTTTGATACAAATACATTCTGAAGCGTTTACAGACTTAGCAATTTTAGCAGCGTTGAGTGCGATGAGTGTTGCTGTTTTTGCGCTAATAATTGTTCCTCAAATTTTCAAATTAAAAAACAATTCAAGCCCGTCGTTTCGTCAGATTCCTAGTTGGACAAAAAAATGGTCGGCCAAATACAGTTTGCTAGCAATTGTTTCGTTATCGGTATTTTTATCCTTTGGTGTTAAAAAAATTTATTTCGATGGCGATTTACTTAATCTCAATTATTTAACGCCACAACTGCAAAGCGATCAGGATTTCGTGAATCGCTACACTTCCGGTGGACGTAAAGATGTGTATGTGTCGGCAGAAGGGGCTAATATCGAACAAGCATTACAAGCGAGTGAGCAGGTAAAACATAAATTAGATTCACTTCAAAAATTAGGTTTAATTCATTCGTATTTATCAGTTTCGAATCTTTGGCTAAGCCAAGAGGCTCAAAACCAAAAGTTAAAACAATGGCAGCTTTTTTGGCAGAAACATTCTAAATCGGATTTAGAGTTTTGGATACAAAACGCCTCAGAGGAATTGGGTTTTAAACAAAATGCTTTTGATGCTTATTATAATTGGTTGAACAGCCATTTTAAAACAATAACTAACCAAGAATATGAAGTGGTTCAAAATTTATTTTTCAAAGAGTTGATTGAGGTTTCGCCAAAAGATGTTCAGTTGCTTAGTGTAGTTAAGATGGAACAAAACGGATCCAAAGCGCTTCAACAATTTTACACTTCTTTTAACAATCAAAAATCTGTTTTAGCGTTCGACAAACAGCGTTTTAACGAGATACTGCTCGACGACTTAAAAATTAATTTTTCGCATTTGGTATGGTGGTCAACAATTGCAGTTTTTATAGTACTTCTTATATATTACGGACGTATTGAGTTGGTCATTATTAATATGACTCCAATTTTACTAAGTTGGCTATGGACTCTAGGTTTAGCCGGTTGGCTAGGCATTTCTTTCAATATATTTAATGTTATTATTTCTTCATTAATTTTTGGCTTGGGTGTCGATTACAGCATTGCTATTACACAAGGCTTATTATCGGAATATAAAACAGGGCATCGCAGTTTAGCAGCATTCAGAATATCTGTAATTTTTAGCGCAATTACTACTTTTGCCGGTGTTGGAGTTCTTGTTTTTGCAGAACATCCAGCACTCAAATCGATGGCTTTAATTACGGTTTTAGGTATGGCATCGGTTTTAATACTTGCATTGGTATTAATTCCTATTATGTTTAAATTTTTAATTAATTACCGTTCGAAACCTCGTAGACAAGCTGTTACTTTTGTGAGTTTCTTAATGTCCAATATATCTATGGCGATGGTTTTGGGAGCGATGATTGGTGCCGTTACAACATCGTGGGCATTACAAGTGTTCCCTTTAAAAACCAAATACAAAAAATTATTTTTCCACTTTCTTATTCAGTGGTCGAGCAAATTGGTGGTTTACACCAATATTAATACGCCCAAAATAATCAGTAATCTTGATCGTAATACTTTTAAAAAACCGGCTATTATAGTTGCCAATCATCAATCGCAATTAGATTTAGTTTTTCTATTAATGCTTAGCCCGAAAATGATTGTTGTTACAAACCATTGGGTATGGCATCACTTTATATTAAAACATTTTGTGCGATATGCCGACTATTATCCGGTGTATGAGGGAATACAAGGTGCAGAAGCTCAATTAAAGAAAAAGATCGATGAAGGTTATTCTGTTTTAATTTTTCCGGAGGGGACAAGAACAGAGAATGGTCAAATAAAACGTTTTCATAAAGGAGCATTTCAATTGGCTCACGATTTAAAAGTGGACGTATTACCAATTATGCTGTTTGGTGCTTTTGAAGCATTGAATAAACACGAGTTTTTCTTGCATAAAAGCACAGTGTATATTAAAATAATGGATCGCATAATTGCATCTGAGCATGCTAAATATGCCTCGGTTAAAGCTTTTGCAAAAGATGTTCAAGATAAAATGAGAGCAGAATATTCTAAAACACAAAAAGAGATTAGTTTGCCCGAATTTTATCGTCCATATATTTTAAATCGTTTTATATATAAAGGTCCTGTTGTTGAATGGTATGCAAGAATTAAAACTTCAATGGAGAAAAACTATCAAATGTTCGATAATTTAATTTCTCCTCAAGCAAAAATTGTCGATTTAGGATGTGGTTATGGGTTTATGTCGCAATTTTTGGCACAATGTAGGCCAGAAAGGAAGGTGTATGGGTTCGATTACGACACCGATAAAATTGAAGTGGCTCAAAAGTCGGCTTATTACTTACCTAACTTAAGTTTCGATGTTCTCGACATTACCCAAGATTGGGATTTAAACGCCGATGTGTACTTGTTAGCAGATGTATTACATTACATGCCCGAACAGATGCAAGCAACTGTTGTACAACGCTGTTTTAAAAATCTAAGAAGTGGCGGGCAGCTTATTATAAGAGATGCCAATGCAGAAATGCAAAAGAAACATCAGCGCACAAGATTTACCGAATTTTTATCGACTAAAATAATTGGTTTTAATAAAACACACGATGCCGACAAACAATTGTATTTTGTTACTAAAGATAAATTGTTGTCTTATTTAACTAGCGAAAATGCAGACGTAGAAGTGCTCGATAAAACCAAGTATTTATCCAATTTAGTTTATATTATTAAAAAGGATTAAAGTAATAGCAGGCGTGTCGCCAACGTTGAATTTTGCAATTTTTATTATTTTATCGCTAAAATGTTGCTAAAGTACTAATCGATAATTTTGGTATTGGAGGAATAAGTACTGTTGAAGCAGACCTTGAGTTAATGGCCGTTTAAAATAAAAAAGAGGGTGCTTTCTAACACCCTCTTTTAAATTAAATATTCTTTTAATCGACTAAAAGTTTGAATCCTTTACCGTGAATATTGATAATCTGGATATGTTCGTCGGCTTTAAGTAATTTGCGTAACTTGGTAATATATACATCCATACTTCTGGCATTAAAATAGTTATCGTCGGACCATACTTCGTTTAATGCATCGTTCCTGTCGAGAAGATTGTTTTGATTGACACATAATAAACGTAAAAGTTCCGATTCTTTGGTTGTTAGTTTTTTCTCGTCGCCCTCGTGTTTAAGCAATTGCTTTTGAGCATCGAATTCAAACTCTCCTATCTGAAATTGCATTTGACTACTGATGCTTTTTTTGTCTCCTGTTCTTCTTAAAATGGCTTTTATTCTAAGCATCAATTCATCCATACTGAATGGCTTGGTCAGATAATCGTCGGCACCAGATTGGAATCCTTCAATTAAATCTTCTTTAAGTGATTTGGCCGTTAGAAAAATAATTGGAATTTGCTCATCTGCTTTACGAATTTCCTTTGCAAGTGTAAAACCATCCATTTTTGGCATCATCACATCGAAAATGCACAAATCGTAATCCGATTTTCTAAAAGCGTCTAGTGCTTTTTCGCCGTCATCGTACAATTCGGCATTATACTTTTTAGCAATTAAGTACTCTTGTAACAATGTACCTAAATTTTTATCGTCTTCTGCTAATAAAACTTTTATCTCTTTTTCCATAATTCACTTTAATTATTCTGTTTAGAAAATTCAGGTTTTGGCATTTTTAAAGTAAAAGTAGAGCCATGTTTAAGTTTACTCTTGACTTCAATTTGCCCTTTATATATATCTATTATTTTTTTTACATAACTAAGCCCAAGGCCAAATCCTTTAATATTGTGTACATTACCAGATTCTACTCGGTAAAACTTTTCGAAAATACGCATTTGGTCTACTTTGCTGATGCCAATGCCGTTGTCTTTTACGCTTATAAAAATATTATGATTGTCTTCTTCGATAGTCACTTCTATGATGGGCTCTTTATATTTGTATTTCAATGCATTATCGAGCAAGTTATTAATTACATTGCTAAAATGCAACTCATCGGCATATATCCAAACCGGATTTTCAGGTAAATTAACAATTAATTGTCCTTTGTAGTTGTCAACTTTAAGTCCAAAAGGCTTCACTAGCCTTTCAACCAATTTGTTTACATCTATTTTTTTATCTTTTAGTTTAAGTTCCCCCTTGTCTATTAAAGCAATTTGCAATACTTTTTCAACTTGAGTAGTCAGTCTTGCCGATTCTTGGTTGATGATTTGAGCGTACCGCTCAATGCTGCTTTGTGTAGTTTGAATGTCTTTGTCGCACAACATTTGACCGGCAAGAGAAATCGTTGCAATTGGTGTTTTAAGCTCGTGTGTTAAGTTGTTTACAAAGTCATTTTTTATATCGCCCAATTGTTTTTGTCGAACTACTATTATAAAGGTGAATATAACAACGCCAATAATTAAAAAAGTTAAAACCACAGTAATCAAAATGACCGGAATCATGGTCATTACAATGAATGAAGTTCTGTTTGGAATATATAATTCTAAAAAATCGTTGTCGTGAAATAAGTTATTAGGGAACAGTCTTTTAGAATACAATTTTGACGAATGCTCTTTAAACGTAGATGTTGAAAAAACACGCTTACCTTCCGATTTAATGGCATACTCAAACTGAATATCGATGTCGTGCTCATTTAGTTTGTTTTCAATCATTTGCTTTAAATCGACATCTTGAATTCGTTTAATAATGTCTTCGTTGTAATTAAGAATCTGATTGACAATTTTCTCTACAAATAAGGTTTTGTTATTGACTTTATTCTGAATGATGTTTCTCACATCGCCCGAGCTGATTTTTAAAACAGTATTATTTTGAGATAATTTGTTCGACGAAGTACTGCTGGAAAATTGAAAACTGGTATCCGCTTTTTCGATGTGCTCACCGTTAACTGTAATTGTACTTCTATTGGCAATTGTGCTGTACTCATCTTTATGTTTATCGAAAGACTTTTGATAGTTTTCTACGGATTTTTCTATCACGCTGTCTTTATTTTCGGCCATCTGAAAGACTTCATTACTAATCTCAAAGATTGTTTCTTCGGTCTCTAGCTGCTTAATGGTTTCTGAAAGGGCTTTGTTGACTTCGAAGTTAAAATGCGTCTCTTTAATATTATAGGAGTTAATTATCCAATAGCTTTGAATGGCTATAAGACCAAGCATCGACAATAAAATTACGACAACTAAAATCCACAAATATTTTGTGTTCATCCATTTCATGCCCTAAAAATATAAGTTTTTTCAGCGCTTGAAAAGTTCTTAAGAATAATTAACAATGAAACAAAGATTTGTTTATCGTTTGACGATGAAAAAGGGATTTAACAAATTTTCTTTATTATAATTGAGTGGTGTAATACCATCGTCTTTAGTAACTTTTGCTCCGGAAAAATAAGCAACGGCATCTCCGGCGGCAGTGTCCCACTCCATTGTCGGTCCAAAACGAGGGTACTCGTGTGCTTTACCTTCGGCAACCATGCACAATTTGAGTGAACTTCCTGTAGAAATTATATCGATTTTACCGTACATTTTTTCCAAGGTCTGGAAATATTCTTGGGTGGCCTCGTTCATATGCGATCGGCTCCCTACAACTGTATAAATTGAAGGTAATGCTTTGGGTAATTGATTTACTTTCGTCATTATTTCAGATACATTTTCAGGGCAATATTCGGAATGAAAACTACCCAAACCTTGTGCCCCTATGTAAACTGATTTAAAAACGGGAAGATATACGATACCTATAATTGGTCTGTGGTTTTCTATTAGAGCAATGTTTACAGTAAACTCATCATTCTTTTTTATAAATTCTTTAGTTCCATCTAGTGGATCTACTAACCAAAACCGATTCCATTGTTTTCTATCTTGAAAAGAAATATTTGCCGCTTCTTCGCTTAAAATAGGAATATTTGTCGACTCTAAATATTTAATAATTGTTTGATGTGCAGCTAAGTCAGCCTTTGTTAAAGGACTTTCGTCGGACTTTTTTTCAACACCAAAATCATTGGAAAGGTAAATATTCATTATAGCTTGGCCGGCATCTACAGATGCTTTGTAAGCTATTTGAGTTAAAGTATTAATGTCCATTAGAAGTACATCCATTTTAAAATTAAAATACTCACTACTCCGTAAATAATAGTTAAGGGGAGCCCAACTTTGAAAAAATCTTTAAACTTGTATCCGCCTGGCCCATAAATCATCAAGTTGGTTTGATAACCGATAGGCGTCATGAAGTTGGCCGCAGAAGCAAATGCTACAACTAAAATAAATGGGATAGGATTTGCATCTATGTCGTGAGCTAGTGCTAAAGAAATCGGGAATATAATTGCAACAGCAACTTTGTTAGTAATATATGCAGCCAGAAGAGCTGTAATGGCATAAATGCCCGACAGAATACCTACTGGGCCAAGCGGTTTAAACCAGCCAATAAAATGATGAGATATCATTTGTGCAACGCCGGTTTTTACCATAGCTAAACCCAAAGCTAAAGACATGGCAATTATTAATATCAAATTGTAGTCGATACTCTTATGTACATCTTTTGGCGAGGCTATATTCAGGGATAATATAATGACTAGCAAAAACATCAAGGCCATAAATAAAGAAACAACACCCAAGGCAGAAAGTAAAATAGACAGCAAGGTGCCACCGATCAAGATAAGTGCTTTGTAGGGCTTAATTGCTCTAAATTCTTTAACCTTCGAAATAAAATAAAAATCTAGGATATCATCTCTTTTGGTTAAATCGCTTCCTGCTAGAACTAATAAAAGGTCTCCTGCTTTTAGTTTGATTGAGCCAATCTTTTGCGTAATTCGTTCACCATTTCTTTGTATTCCAATAATGGCGGCATCGTATTTCCCTCTAAAGTTTGCTTCTTTAACTGTTTTGCTTATTAAACTTGAGTTATAAGTAATAACAATTTCTACGATATCGGTGTTACGTTTACGTTTTAATAATCCTACTTCTGGAAAAGTTAAACCATTAATATTAATAAGGTCAGCAATCATCTCTGTTTTTCCGGCAAAGAATAAAATGTCGTTTTCTAGTAAAATAGTTTCCGGAGGCATAGCTACAAAACGCTGGTTTCCTCTGATGATTTCGACCAAAAACAAGCCTTCTAAGTTGCGTAATTTAGCTTCCTCTATGGTTTGTCCTATCAAGTGTGAGCTTTTTCTAATTTGCGCTTCTACAATATAGTTTTGTGCCTCAACGTTAAACCTTTCAATATTATCAACAACAGAGGGTAGCAATTTTTCTGAAAAGAACACCAAATAAATGACTCCAACAACGATCATTGGGATACCCACCGCTGAAAAATCGAAAATATGCAGAGAGCCTAATTCCGGAAAAATTGTTTGATCGATTACTAGTCCATTGACAATTAAATTGGTAGATGTTCCAATGAGTGTTGCGCTTCCTCCTAAAATTGCGGCGTATGATAATGGTATCAATAATTTCGATGGTGCAACATTATTCGACTTACTCCAACTATTAACATAGGGCATCATAATAGCGACAAGAGGTGTGTTATTTAAAAAAGCCGACATTCCGGCAACAATACTTGTCATTCTGAACGTAAAATGCTTTTGTGATATTTTTCTGCTGAATGCTTTTTCAAAAACAGTATCGATGAGGGAAGTTCGTCTAATGATATCGCCTATTAGAAGCAAGAGAATAATTACGGCTATTTGTTCGTTAGCAAAACCTTTTAATATTTCTGAAGGAGTTAGTATTTTGAAAATACCCAATGTTAAAACACCGATTACAAAAGTAAAAGCAGGACCAATCAACTCTTTATATAGTGCGATAAGAATAAAGAGAATTACTATGATGACAATAATTTGGTCGAAAGAAATCAAGTAATTTTTTGAATTAGCTAAGTTAATGCACAAAGATAATCAATGTAACGGGTTTAAGAAATTTACACAAATAAAAAAGGCTACCGTTTGTAACAGTAGCCTTTCTTGAAAAATAAAGTTTCGTTATTCAACGATAGATTTAAATGTATCGTTTTCGAAGAACTTAGCAAATTCTAAATCGGTTTTAGCCATTGCTTTTAAGTCTGCATTTTTCTCGATAGCAGCACGTAGGTTATTAAGAACCATGTCGGAGTCGTCGTTGCGAGCACCAATAACAGCTTTAAGATAGTAACCCATGCAAGTTGCTTTGTCGTCCGAACAGTCGATTGCTTTTGTTGCACCAGAATTGTCTCCGTTCAATACTTTAGCTAATGCTGCATTGAAAGAACAACTTCCACCGAATGCTGAAACTGCACCTGAGTAATCTGCTTTTTTGATTAGTACGATGCCTTTATTGTAGCTTACGTCTTCGCTAGAACCTGCAGAAGCTAATAATTCTTCAGCTTTTGCCATGTTACCTTCTCTAATTTGGATAACAGCACAGTTATTCATAATGATAGGATTGCTAGCATCTAAAGATTTAGCTTTTTGCAAATCAGTTTTTGCATTGTCTAAATCACCTTTTTCGATGTAGATAGCAGCTGCGTTATTGAAGCCTCTCCAACATTGTGGGTAAATTTCTTCAGCTTTTTTGTATACAGCTAATTTTTGATCAGCATCCTCGAATAAAGTGGCAGCGTAAAGTAATTCTTCTACATTTAAGCTATCAGCTTTAATACTGAAAATGTTTTTGATTTCTTCATCGGAATATCCGATTAAATCAACGTTTACATTGATTTTAGAACGTCTTAATTTAGGAAGAATTTCTTTGGCTAATTCAACGTAAGTAGCAGAAATGTTTTTGATTTCAGTTTCTCTTTGAATTGGATCTGAGTACATAGAAAGAACTCTTAAGATTAAATCTTTGTCGTTAAGCTCAGAAGCTTGAACCAATTCTTTAAAACCTTCCCAGTCTTCAGCTGTGGTTTGAGAAGAAATGAAACCTTCGTTGTCTTTAGCTTCCTCAACTTTCTTGAATTCACCACTCATGTATTTTTCAGCAGAAGAGCCACGTTTTTGAGATAAAGGTGCATTAATTTTTTCTTCGTCGCCGTCTGGTGAAGCATAAGAAGAAATAGCTACGCCTTTAAATTGTTTTCTTTCGTTGTCTTTTACTTCTTTGATGTAATCTTTTAAAGCTTTCATTTGATCAGAGCTTGTTTCTGAACCTCTGATGTTAGCCTGTTGGATAGTGTAAAGAATTTCGGCGTATTGCGATTCTGGAACGATACGTAGGAATTTGTCTTTACCAATGGTTGCTTTACCATCTAAACGAACTAATGCTGGTGTAGAAATAACACCGTTTGCTATTTTGATAGGATCAAAATCTAAAGCTTTGTCTTCTTTTCCGGCAACGTATCCTCTAATGCGAATCTCTAAATCAGACATTCTCATACCTTCCTCGTAAGGAATTTTTGATGTATAAGAGAAGTTTCCACCATCAGCATTGCTGATAACAGTGTTGTTGTCTTGTACCGATTCTCCTTGTAATTTTTTCATATCGAAAGCTTTTTCACCGCCATTCCATTTAACGACAGGAGTAGCTTCAACAATTACTTTCTTGTTAAAATACTTTGGAGGAATGTTTCCACTAATAGATACTTCAACACTGTCAGCGTGTAACTCAAGTGGATTAGGAGTTACAGTGTACTTCACATTTTGAGCATCTTTTTTCATTTTGTTTAATCCACCGCAACTAATAACGAAAAGCGCTGCGATAAGCACAGATGCAATTTGGAGTTTCTTCATAACGAACTATTTATTTTTCAATGATATACTGATTAAGTTTACAAATTTAAAAATGTTTTATTGATTTCAAACATTTATTTTAAGATTCAATCACTAATTTTTAAAAACTATTGGCAATAGCAATAAAATCTTCTGAATTCAAGGCCGCTCCACCGATTAGACCACCGTCGATATCGTTCATTGAGAATAATTCTTTGGCGTTACTAGGTTTGCAACTGCCACCGTACAAAATGGAAGTGCCATCGGCAATTTGGTTATCAAATTGTTCGGCTATTTGAGTCCTTATATACGCATGGATTTCCTGAGCTTGCTCCGGACTTGCTGTTTTACCAGTGCCTATTGCCCATACAGGTTCATAAGCAATAATAATTTGCTTAAATTGATCTCGAGAAAGCTTAAAAATTGTGTTTTGAAGTTGATGATTGATGATTTTGAAATGCTCGTTGTTTTCTCTTTCATCCAGTGATTCGCCTATGCAAAAAATTGGTGCTAGATTGTTTTTTAATGCCTGTTCGACTTTTGAAAATAATATAGCATCGTTTTCTCCATAATACATTCTTCTTTCTGAATGACCAATAATGCTATATTTAATACCCATATCTTTTAAAATATCGGCAGAAATTTCACCTGTAAAAGCACCTTGGTTTTCTTTAGCAAGATTCTGAGCAGCAAGTTCAATTAATGTTCCTTCAACAATAGATTGTATTGGAAATAAATGGGTATAAGGAGGAGCAATGATCAATTTTACACCGCTAGGGTATTTCAATTTTATTAATTCTTCTGTAAGTCGAAGTCCTTCTCGAACAAATGTGTTCATTTTCCAATTTCCGGCTACAATTTTTTGTCTCATAAAATTTATTTATTTGTTATTTTTTCCAATAATGTGGGGTAAATAATACTAATACAGTGAAAAGCTCTAAACGGCCTACTAACATAGCAAACGATAATATCCATTTGCCAACATCAGGAATATTATAAAAATTATTTGCAGGACCAACATCGGCAATACCAGGTCCAATGTTCCCTAAACATGCTATTACTGCACCCATAGAGCTGTCTAAATCTAAGCCAATGGCCGACATTGATATGGTACCTATAACAAATAAAATTATGTATACTACCAAAAAAGCTTGAATGTTAGCAATAATTTTGGGATCGACGGCTCTTTTGTTGAAACGAACAGGAATGATTGCCTTAGGATGAATTAACCGTTTAAATTCGAAGTATGAATTCTTGAGCAAAAGCATAATTCTCAATACCTTTGGTCCGCCACCAGTTGAGCCGGCTGATCCTCCAATAAACATCAACATAAAAATAATAACAACTACAAACGATGGCCATAACATATAGTCGGCTGTAGCATACCCTGTTGTCGTTAGAATAGACACTACTTGGAAAAGCGATTGCCTGAATGCCGGTTCGATTCCTAATCCGGTTTGAATAACTAAAAAGAATACAATGATTAAGGTAAATAATAAAGTACCAATGGCATACCACTTAAATTCCTCGTTTCTAAATATTTTTTTCCATTTTAACTTTAAAGCGAAAAAAGCTAAAGTGAAGTTCATTCCTGCCAGAAACATAAATAAACTTATTATATACTCGATGTATGGCGAGTTGTAGTAAGCTACACTCATTTGTTTGGTTGAATACCCGCCGGTAGCCATAGTTGTGAATGAATGATTAAGCGCATCGAACCAATCCATGTTACCAAGCATCAGTAGAAGCGTTTCCATTAATGTTAATATTATGTATATGCCCCAAAGGCGTTTCGCGGTGCCTTTAATTCTTGGGTGTAGTTTATCGGGTGTTGGCCCGGGTACTTCGGCAATAAATAACTGCATGCCTCCAATCCCAAGAATTGGTAGGATTGCAATAGCCATCACAATAATACCCATACCACCAAGCCACTGTGTAATACTTCTCCAAAATAATAACCCGTGCGATAAACTTTCGATATCGTTAAGAATAGAAGCTCCTGTAGTGGTAAATCCGCTCATAGTCTCGAAAAAAGCATCGGTATAGCTTGGAATAGCTCCGCTAATGTAAAATGGGAGAGCTCCAAAAATTGAGAAAACAACCCATGTTAAGCTGACGACTAAATAGCCTTCGCGCTTTCCTAAACTTCGTTTGGTGTTTTTTACAAATGGGAAAACTAGTATGCTAACCGCTAATGCAATTCCGGAAGAATAAAAAAAGTAAAGGAAATCAATGTCGCCATAGAATAGAGAAACCAAGCCTGAGATCGAAATAATTAGGCTTTCGATGGCAAGGAGTCTTGATAATATAAATAATACAATCCGGAAATTCATACTTTTATTGAAACATGCGAAGATATTAAAAAATCAATATGGCAGCTTTAAATCCAAGCATTAAGTTTGTAATAACAAATGGCTATGTATTCTCTTAATAAAATGATTTCGTATTGTAGATGATTCCAAAACTGATATCTAAGTTGAATGTTTTCTCCAACATCGGGAGCGATTTGTCTACCTCCTAAAGATTCTGAATTATACGATAGCGGGCTTTGAATGTCTGATTCGAAAGTTGGGATTCCGTTTATTGTTTCAAAACCTAGTTTACGAAACGTACGGACACTTCTGTAAATGTGAACAGGTTCACTGATAATACTTACTGCTTTGTTAGAGGAAATCATCTTCGCGATATTCATTGCTTGAGATCTTGTGTTAGTGCCTTTAGGTTCGTAATAAACTTGAGTTTTTACGCCTCGGTTTATCAATTCTTGATGCATTAAGCGAAGAGGGTTATCGGCTTTTATTAACAAACTAGAATCGACAGGTAGTGTAAGAATTATTTTTGCCTTAGGATAGTTTTCGGAAAGCTTGGCGGCATAGTATGTACGCATTAGTGCGGTGGAACTGGGTACGGCACTACCTCCCATAACTATAATGTAATCCGGTTCAATGGGCTTGTTATCTTGTGTGCCCAAATGGTATATCCCCCAAAAAGGAAGTGTTGTGAAACTGATGATTATAGCCATCAGCATCACAACACCAAGAGTCAGACTCATATATTTTAGTGTTTTTTGAATATACTTTGTGTACTTCAAAATTTGCATTATCGTTTATTGCAAAGGGTTTTCTGTGAGCTCTGTATATTGCTTCTTGCGTTTAAAAATATCTATAGCTAGGTACAATGCGTTTCTGAACGAATCTTCAGACGCTTTGTTATTCCCGGCAATAGTGAAAGCGGTTCCGTGTCCCGGCGATGTTCTTACCACAGGCAATCCGGCTGTGTAGTTAACGCCTTTATCGAAAGCTAATGCTTTAAATGGTGCTAAACCTTGATCGTGATACATAGCCAACACACCATCGTATGCATCGAAATCGCCTGAACCAAAAAAGCCGTCTGCCGGATATGGGCCAAGTGCTAAAATGCCTTTGTCGCGTGCTGTTTGAATAGCTGGAATGATTTGATCGATTTCCTCTGAGCCTAGAAGGCCATTGTCGCCGGCATGAGGATTTAGGCCTAGTATTGCAATTTTGGGTTTTCTAATGCCGAAATCTTCTTTAAGAGACTTATTAAAAATATTTATCTTTTGGAGTAGTAATTCTTTGGTAATTAAACCGGAAACGTCTTTTAAAGGTACGTGGCCAGTTGCTACACCTACTCTTAAATTTTCGTTTACTAAGATCATTAGAACTTCGTCGACGCCGAATTGCGCCTTAAGATATTCTGTATGTCCGGGGAAATTGAATTGCTCGGATTGAGTATTGTCTTTGTTAATCGGACCAGTCACTAAACCATGCAGTAAACCATCTTTCAAATCTTGAACAGCTTTTTGCAGTGAGTCGACGGAGGCTTTACCGGCAATATCGGTTGATTTGCCCAATTCTACTTTTAATTCTTCAGTAAAACAATCGATGATATTTACTCTTTTATCGTTGGCCTGATCAGCAGAGGTTATGTTGTTCATGCTGAAATTTTCAATATTTAAAGCCTTACGATGATAGGCTGCTACTTTTGGAGAACCGTAAATAACAGGCGTGCACATTTCTAAAATGCGCTTGTCCATCAGTGCTTTAATTATTACTTCGTAGCTTATACTGTTAATGTCGCCATGGCTAATGCCAATTACAATTTTATCGTCGGTCATATTGAACTTTCTATTTTTATTACTTGCAAAAGTAATCTATAATTGACAATGAATAAATTTTTTAGAGTTTTATTGGTGTTGAATATGCACATCAAGTTGCGGAAATGCAATAATCACTTTGTGTGCCCTAAACAGTTTATTAATTTCGAATCTTAAATCGCTTTTGATATGTTCAACTATAAAATTGTCGATAGTCCAAAAAAACAGTTCAAAGTCGAGCGACGATTCTCCGAAATTGCTAAATCGCACAAAAGCTTCAGGGTGATTTACGATTTTTGGATGAGACCTTGCCGCTTGTAATAAAAGTGTTTTTACTTTTTCTACATCGCTATCGTAGGCTACACCTACTTTAACACTAAATCGTGTGGTTTTATCGAAATGACTCCAGTTAATGACTTTCTCGTTAACCAATTTAGAATTTGGCACCAGAATAATAATGTTATTTCGATCTTTGATTTCTGATGTGCGTAAACCTATATTTATAACCTCCCCAACGATTCCTCCATCAAACTCAACAATATCGCCAACTTTAAGGGTGCGTTCGAAAAGGATGATTAAGCCGGAAGCAAAGTCGTTAAATAAATTTTGTAAACCAAATCCTAATCCAACAAATAGAGCGGCCGAACCAGCAACCAAAACTGTTACATCTATTCCGTAGGTTTGTAAAACTATTGAAATAATTATAACCCAAATAATATATTTTACAATTTTAAAGATAGATGATGATGCGCCAGAATCAATCTTATTATTGTTTTCAAGTCGTCGGAAAAATGATTTAATAAGTCTTAAACCTAATATTGCTAATAAAATGATTACAACAGATATAATGATTTCGTATACTGTAATCTGATATTTTCCTGTATGTATGATTTCGTAATTTATAAATTCTTTAATACTCATCGAGGTGTTCCGAAATTTAACGAATATAAAGTTAACGTTATTTTTTTATCTCAATAGGATTGAAATTGTATTTTTATTTAATTTTATCTAACTTTAACAGTTTTACGTAACGCTAATGAAAACAAAATTTACTTCATTTCAAGAATTGGTGTATGCCTTTCATGAGTCGATTCAGCCTTTGGATGTTAAACTAATGTACGAAGGAGAGATTAATCATGATATTATGAAAGTGTTTACTACACTCACTGAAAATGATTTGAAATCTGAAGAATTTCCTGGTCAGAAGAAGGTGTTTAATGTTATGGTCGAATGTTTGCAAAACATAAGTAAACATGCCGATTGCGTTAAAGGGTCAAAACAAGAAAATATTGGCAATGGCATTTTTTTAATAGCAAATAATGTCTTAAAGTTGACCATTGTTACCGGAAATATTATCGTAAAAGAAAAAGAGAAATTTATAAAAGAGAAAATAGATTATATAAATCAACTTAATAAAGAAGAGTTGAGGGAGTATTATAAAAAGATGCTTAAAGAAAACACAATCTCCAACCTAGGTGGTGCAGGATTAGGATTTATAGATATTGCCCGTAAAACTCAAAACAAGTTGCATTATAGCTTCAACGAGATAGACGATAAATATTCGTTTTTTATAATGACTGCTACAATAAGTAAATAAACAGATCATGAAAAATCTTTTTATAGAGAAGACGAGTCAAAAACCAGAAATTAACTTTAATCCCGAAACAGGAATTTTGGCTATTTCCGGTCGTTCCTTACCGGAAGATTCATCTCAATTCTATAAACCGGTTATGGACTGGCTTAAAATTTACTTCGAACAACCATACGAAAATACGAAGTTGGTGTTTAAGATGGATTATTTCAATACTGCATCGGCAAAGGCAATTTTTTCTATTTTTAATAAATGCGAGATGCAGTTTAAAGAAGGCCTAGATATTTCGGTAGAATGGTGGTACGATAAAGATGACGAAGACATGAAAGAACTTGGCGATGAATATGTTGATTTATTTACCATGCCTATTCAACTTTTGAAAAATTAATGTCTGTTGTTGTATTGTTACTTGGCGCTGATTTAGGCCAAGCAGCTCAAACATTCAAACAAGCCACTGAGTCAATTAATCAGACCATTGGCGCTGTAACACAAAAGTCAAGTTTGTACATATCTCCACCATGGGGTTTCGAGTCGGACACTGTTTTTACCAATCAGGTTCTTATTATAGAAACAGAATTGTTGCCCGAAGAATTATTGAGAGAAACACAGGTTATCGAAATAGAATTGGGCAGAACGGCTAAAACACAAACCAATAGCTACGAATCTAGATTCATAGATATCGATATTCTTTTTTACGATCAGTTAGTGATGAGTACCTCGAATTTAATAATACCACATCCGAAAATACCTGAACGCAGGTTTACTCTGTTGCCACTTTTCGAACTCATCCCTAATTTTGTCCATCCCGAACATAACAAAACCATTGCAGAATTAACAGAACAATGTTCGGATCCATCAGAAGTTAATTTAATATAAAGTTTTGTATGAAAAAGTTGAGTTTAGATGCGCTGAATAGGGTAGATATTCCTACCTATAAACAATTAAAAAAAAGTCCCATTGTAGTCGTACTCGATAATATTCGTAGTCTAAATAACATAGGTTCTGTATTTAGAACCTCCGATGCCTTTTTAATTGACAAGATTTATCTTTGTGGCATTACAGCTCAACCACCTCACAAAGACATTCATAAAACGGCTTTAGGCGCAACCGATTCTGTGGATTGGATTTATTTCGAAAATACCTTAGATGCTTTAGACGATTTAAAAAAGACAGGTTACACTATTGTTGCAATTGAGCAGGCCGAAAATAGTACTATGTTACAAGATTTTCGTTTCGATTTCAAACAAAAATATGCTTTAGTTATGGGGCATGAAGTTAAAGGTGTCGATCAGAAAGTGGTTGATGCTTGCGATATGGTGATAGAAATTCCTCAATTTGGCACCAAGCATTCTTTTAATATTTCAGTAACCACGGGCATGGTTTTATGGGAATTGTTTAGGCAATATAAATATTCAAAATAAATGAAATCTATAATAACGACTAGTAAAATAAAAAGAGGCTTCTATGCAAAATACAGAAGCCTCTTTTATATTAATTAGTATTCTATTAGTTTAAATTTTAATTTTTTTTTGTGAATACACCCCTTTTTTATTGATAATTTTAATAAAATAAATGCCAGATTTTAAATCACTTAAACTAATGCTATTATCATTATTAAGTTTTCCTACTTTAATAATATTGCCTGTACTATTAATAATTTGATAGCTCGAACCGCCCTCAATGCCTTTAACAAGCACAATGTCTGATGTAGGGTTTGGTGCTATTTCTAATGTTTGTTCTTTATTTTCAGATATTGTTTGTACTACATCTGGGATGCATCCTGATAATGCGTCTGCATGATACATATCAATAATACTTTGAATTTCGTTAAAGCCTTTTTCAGTATCTGAAAAAACATTTCCATAACCTCGAGTCCAAATTAATGCAAATGTGAATTCTAATACTTCATTTGATTCAAAATTAAAAGGACCAGAAGACATTAAAGCACGTCTATCACCAGACTCAATATCTTCATTTTCCTCTGTCCACTCTCCAGTATAGTTTGGGTCAACGCCAAAAGTTCCGTTATACCATGGATCTGAATCGCCTGGATACATATATTTACATTGTACACCCCCTCCTGGTAAATACCCATTTCCCCCGTATGTTAAAGGTCGATTGTCTTTCCATAATCCTTTTAAATAATTTAAGTAATCGTCGAAATTTTCAGGATCACCCGTAGCGCCGGTACCACTATTAAAATAAACCATCCCATTTAATAAACTTTGTTCTTCAGGCTCATCTATTGTTCCGTCGTTATCATTATCGATACCATCTCCATTTTCGGCTAAAGGAGCATTAAGCAGTGTAATAAACTGAACAGGCGGATTTGTGCCATATGTATTGCCTGAGCCATTTCCATCATATTCATCACCATTGGTGAAATATAATGAATTTAACTCAACATTAGTACCAACATAATCATCAGAACCATCTCCGACATCTCCATCTACTACTAAACCAAGTGTGAAATCATGATAATCTCTAGCGGAACGGTTAATTATTTTAAAGTCTAGAAATGTTGTGTAATTTAATATTGTACTTTCAGCTGTGTAATTAATGCCAGTGTCATCATCAGTAAGTGTATCACAATAATACGCGTAGGCTTGAGCATGAATTTCTGCTTGTAAAGGTATGCCTCCCGACTCGGTATTAGGAATTAAATTGTCATTAAAAATCCAATATAAAGACATATCTCCTTTTATATTGGGGTAATCACCTTGTAAAGGCTCATATATTCCATCAGCATTTACATCAACAAATGGTGCTAGGTTTAGATCATAATCAGCAGTAACATTGCCATGAGCAGGCCAAGTTAAAATATCTTGAGGAATTGTATAAGAAGGATCAGAGTAATATAATTGATGATAAAGAATTTCTTGCTTGGTAACCTTCCATATATAATCGTATTGATATGACGCTAAAGTATCAGTCGTTCCTTTATCTATGCCTTCAGATTTAAGTGGACCCGGCGCATAATCAAATCCATCTGCATTATAACGAACTGCTGATAAATAATCCGTATCATTTTCATCCTTACCGGTTATCCATAATCCCGTTAAAAATAATGAATTTTTGCCCAATCCTTTCGGGGCCTCATATCTTGCGTTACCATCCAAATCCCAAAACATTTGACCTCTATTATGATAAAATGCATCGACTCTATTGATATCAAGGTTTTTATAATTTTTGAATGGTTGTGGTGTACCAAAGTTATTATTATTGTTTAGGTTAATATATGAAAGTTTGAAATCAGTAGTTTTTGCCAAAAAGCCATCTTGATATTTGTTTACTTTTTTACACTCTGTATAGCTGTATGTGATTGAACGATAAACGGTTTTGAGTAATTGATCACTAAACAAACAAGCCGTTTCAAATCCTACAATAAATAGAGAATCATTGTCAGCACATAAGCTCGCCTTTTCTAAATTTAGAGTGAATCCTGCATTATTGTAACTCTCAACATTACCATCTGTATCATATATTGAAATATCAGAACCACTATAATCTGTAACCCATATTTTATCATTAACTATTTCATAATCATTTATAAAGTTCCTATTAATTAGCAAATTCAAACTTGCACCATCAAATGTGTAAATACCTCCTATTGAGGTATTTGTGTTTTCGTTAATATTAAAATACAAAAGACCATTACTTTTCATGATCTTAACATATTCATTATCAGTATTCAAATAATAATAATTCCAATTTGATCCATCAAAATAATTCAAGGTATCTTGACTGATAATATACATTTTATCCGAGTCTAAAAAATCCCTTGAACATAACCATAGTGTAAGCCATTGTCTACTGTTATAGAATCCCAAGTTCCATTTTGCCTATATATTTGCACCCCATTTGATTTTGTCAAATGATAACAATCATTATTAATAATTTCCATTCCATAGGTTTTGTTGTAACCTATCTCGTATGGAATATTTTCTATAAATTCATAATTTCCATCAAAGATCTTTAAATAGTAAAAAGGCCCTCCGATATAGGAGCTAGAATATACAATGGCATGAACAGAATTGTTATTAGAACAAAACTCTTTACCGTTTCTAATTTTTAGGGAGTCTGGCAAAATATTTTGCTCAAAATTTTGAGCAAAAACATTCAACGTAAAAAACACAAATAACAATGCAACTGTTAATTTCTTCATAATATTTAATTTATTAATTTTTCAACAAATTTAATAAATTAACCCGTTGTGCATGTAGGAATTAGAGATAAAAAAAGTTGTTCATTACACTTAAAAGTTTTGTATTTAATTGACTACCAAATCATTAATTACATGAACAACTTTATCGAAAGTTACAAAAAAATATTAGAAGTTTTGATCAGTTTAAGTTCAAATAAAAAAGCCCCTTAAATAAAGGAGCTTTCAATTTTGTATAGATTTAGCTTATACTAATTCGTGTATTACTAAACCTGATCTTAACTTTGGCTCGAACCAAGTGGTTTTTGGTGGCATAATATTGCCGGTGTCTGCAATATCAATGAGTTGCTTCATGGATACTGGATAAAGTGCAAATGCGACTTCCATTTTACCTGAATCGACTCGCTTCGATAATTCGCCTAAACCTCTAATACCACCAACAAAGTCGATACGTTTTGAACGTCTTAAATCTTTGATATCTAAGATTGGCTCTAAAACAGAATTGGTAAGAATAGAAACATCTAAAACGCCCACAGGATCATTATCATCATAAGTACCTGCTTTGGCTTGCATTGAATACCATTTGCCATCTAAATACATCGAGAACTCGTGTAATTTAGAAGGTTTGTAAATCTCAGAACCTTCTTCTTTTACATCAAACTTTTCTTCTAATTTAGCGATAAATTCTGCTTTAGAATGTCCATTTAAATCGGTAGCAGTTCTGTTATAATCAATAATTTTTAATTGATTATCAGGAAAATGAACTGCTAAGAAGTAGTTATATTCCTCTTCGCCTGTATGATTAGGATTCTCTTTACGTTTCTCGTCGCCCACTAAAGCAGCAGCAGCTGTTCTATGATGACCATCTGCAACATAAGTGTAAGGTACTTTGGTCTCGAATAGCATTTGTAATCGAGCAATTGTTTCGTCATTATTGATCAACCAAAAATGGTGACCAAAACCATCCTCTGCAACAAAATCATATTCGGCAGGTTTGTTGTTTACGATATCACTAACAATCTCATCAATTTCTGCAACAGCAGGGTAAGCAAAGAATACAGGCTCGATATTAGCATTATTGACGCGTACATTAATCATACGATCTTGCTCTTTATCAGGACGAGTTAACTCATGCTTTTTAATAATGCCATTCATATAGTCTTCGGTAGCGGCACCACCAACAATACCATACTGAGTTCTACCATCCATAGTTTGAGCATAGATATAATACATATCTTTCTCTTCTTTCTTTAAATAGCCTTTTTCTTGGAACATTTTAAAGTTGGCCAAGGATTTTTGGTAAACTTCTTCTGAATGCTCATCATAGCCTGGTTCGAAATCAATTTCTGCTTTTGTAATGTGTAATAAGGACATTGGATTACCCTCTGCCATCACTCTTGCCTCTTCCGAGTTCATTACATCATATGGTAAACAAGCGACTTGCTCTACTATTTCTTTTGGAGGACGAATGCCTCTGAACGGTTTTATATTTGCCATGCTTTTTGTTTGTTAAAAGTTGCAGGTTTAAAGTTATAGGTTAACTAACTTAAAAACAACAACTATTTTATTACTATATTTTTATATCAAAAAAACTAAATCCGCTTTCAGAGTAAAATAACAAGTTAAAAAGGAACTTGCAACCTTTAACCTGAAACTTTTAACCTGAAACTTTTAACCTGAAACTATTAACCGTTTAGTTTACTTTAAAAGTTGTGTCTCCAGTTTCAAA
This sequence comes from Bacteroidales bacterium, assembly GCA_016936665.1. Taxonomy (GTDB): domain Bacteria; phylum Bacteroidota; class Bacteroidia; order Bacteroidales; family JAFGXI01; genus JAFGXI01. Next base: position 13,475 of record JAFGXI010000021.1, on the reverse strand, counting down.
AAATGAGATAATCTGTTTTGCGGCTGCAATACCTGCATTAATATTAGCTTCGGCGGTTTGTGCACCCATTTTCTTTGGTGTAAAGAAGTAACGACCATCAAATGCCTCAAATTCGGCAGCGTTGCCTGGTGCGATATCCGAGCAATATTTAAAATCGGCACGCTCGTTCATTAAGCGAATCATATCGGCCTCATGAATCACTTCTTTTCTTGCGGTATTGACTAAAGTTGCGCCTTTAGGCATTAGCTTAAGCAAGTCAAAATTGATAGACGCTTTGGTTTTGTCGTTAGCAGGAATATGTAAAGAAATGTATTCGCAGGCGCTATATAAAGCCTCTACAGAATCGACCACTGTTACGCCGTCTTTTTCAATCTCTTCTTTACTAACAAAAGGGTCGAAGGCTAGAACTTCCATACCAAAACCTTTAGCAATTTTACCCACCAATTTACCTACATTACCATAGGCATGAATCCCTACTTTCTTACCAGAAAGCTCAGTACCGGCCTTGCCATTGTAGAAGTTTCTGGCAGCCATTACCATCATACCTAAAGCCAATTCGGCAACGGCATTGGAGTTTTGACCAGGTGTATTCATAGCAACTACATTATTAGCCGTAGCAGCCGCTAAATCGATATTGTCGTAACCAGCACCGGCACGAACAATGATTTTCAAATGCTTAGCAGCATCAATTACTTCTTTTGAAGCGATATCGCTACGAATAATCATAGCGTCTACATCTGCAACAGCTTCTAATAACTGAGATGCTTCTGTGTATTTTTCTAACAAAACCAACTCATGACCAGCTTTTTCAACTTCTGTTCGAATCCCATTAACGGCAACTGGTGCAAAGGGTTTGTCTGTAGCGATTAATATTTTCATTTTTATTTTGGTTATAAGTTACATGTTGTAGGTTTCAAGTTCAAAAATCTCTACAATCTATAACTATTCATTTTAATCCTTTATTTATAAATTCTAATTTCCTATAATTCTTCTCTTTTAAACCTACAACTTGCAAGTAAATTAATGAGAATCTAAATAATTTATCAAACTGTACATTTGTTTTGAGATAGATTTAGATTCATTATAGATATAATGATAATCTTCTTCACTAATGTAGTCCAATCTTTTTAAAACAACTATCTGACTTCTAACTTCTCCTAACGAACCCTTTGCTATTCTCAAAAATCTGGCAAACTGTTTATTATTGCCATATTCAAAACCTTCTGCAATATTGTTCGAGACTGATGTTGAAGCTCTTCTTATCTGATCTTTTAAAGAATAGTCTTTGCTTAAAGGTTCTTTCATAGTTAATTGGTAAATAAAAACGGCTAAATCTATTGATCTTTTCCAAACTTCAAAATCTTCAAATTCCTTAACCTTTGTCATAAACCTATAACTTGCAACTTTAAACCTGCAACCTTGAAACTAAATTAATGTTTACTTTCAAATTCTTTCATCACTGCAACAAGAGCTTCAACGCTTTCTTTTGGTAAGGCATTATATGTAGATGCTCTAAATCCACCAACAGAGCGGTGACCTTTCATTCCGACCATGCCTCTTTCTTGTGCAAACTTCAAAAAATCTTGCTCTAAATCTTTGTACTCATCGTTCATAATCCAGCAGATATTCATAATTGAGCGATCGGCTTCATCAAGAACAGTTGGTTTGAATAATTTATTTCTATCGATTTCTGAATATAATAAATTAGCTTTTTCTTGATTGATTTTTTGCATCACCTCTAAGCCACCAAGATTTTTTAACCATTTCAAGGTTTGGTAACCTGTAAAGATAGGCAATACAGGAGGAGTGTTAAACATTGAACCATTCTCGATATGCGTTCTATAGTCAATCATTGTTGGTAAGTAACGATCTACTTTACCTAAAATATCTTCTTTAACAATAACAAATGTAACGCCGGCAGGAGCAAAATTCTTTTGTGCACCACCATAAATTAAAGCATATTTTGATACATCGACAGGTCGAGAGAAAATATCAGAAGACATATCGGCAACTAATGGTACTTTGCAGTCCATATCGTGTTTTATTTCAGTACCATAAATGGTGTTGTTAGTTGTAATATGGAAATAGTCGGCGTCGGCAGGAACTTCGTATCCTTTAGGAATATAATTGTAAATAGTATCAGCTGAACTGGCAACTTCAACCACTTCGCCAAAGCCTTTAGCTTCTTTTAGTGCTTTTTTAGCCCACGTTCCTGTGTTAAGATAAGCTGCTTTTTTGTTTAACATATTGTATGGAACCATCATGAATTGAGTACTTGCTCCACCACCTAAAAAAATCACTTTATAACCCTCTGGAATATCTAACAATTCTTTAAAAAGAGCTTCGGTTTCGTTCATCACTGCTTCAAACTCTTTGCTTCTGTGCGATACGCTCATAAGAGATATTCCGGTTCCTTCAAAATCTTTAATTGCTTTTATAGTTTCTTCAATAGCAACTTCAGGTAAAATTGATGGACCTGCATAAAAATTGTGCTTTTTCATGATTTATACAAATTTGTATGATTAATTAAGTTAACTACCATAAATACAACAAATTGAAATTTAGGTATTTGTGTGTGCTTTAGGCCATACAAAGGTATAAAAAAACTCTTTATCAGCTATGACATTGGTCAGGTGTTAAACATTGCGTAGATATGCTCTGCAACACTTATATCGAAAACGTCGATAATTTGGGTAGTGCTATAGTTTGTTGTTTTGTTTAGGAAGGTTTAATTCGACATGTATTCTTCGACTTTTGCTTGAAAATCTGTATAGATTTTTTCATTACTGGCAATGATTTCTTTCCCAAATAAGTAATTTCCTCCACCTTTATAATCTGATATTCTTCCCCCTGCTTGCTGAACGATGAAAGCTCCGGCAGCAACATCCCAAGGCGATAATCCATATTCGTAGAAGGCTTCGATTCTACCACATGCAACATATACCAAATCGGTGGCGGCTGTACCTAAACGCCTAATCCCGTGAGTGTTTTGTACGAAGTATGCCAACGATTTCATAAATTTTTCTAGCCTTCCATAGTCGTAATATGGAAAGCCTGTTGCTATTAAAGATTCGGATAACAATTCTGTATTACTTGTTTTTATTTCTTTACCATTTAGGTAAGCGGGACTGCTTTTCCATGCGTAAAAACATTCTTCTAAACCTACTTCGTAAACCACTCCTCCTACCAGTTCGTTGTTTTCCATTAATCCTATACTGATGGCAAATGGCGACATTCCATGAATGTAATTGGTAGTTCCGTCCAGAGGGTCGATAATCCACATCAATGGTTTATCTTCGCGTTGAACACTATTTTCTTCAGCTATAAATCCTGCGTCAGGCAATAGTTTTTGAAGTTGTTCTACAATTTGCTTTTCTGCAGTTTTATCGACATAAGTAACAAAATCGTGTTGCCCTTTTTTCTCTACTATACCACTTTCAATTTTTACTTGTTCAGACTTAAGATATTGCCCCACTTGGCGACTTATTTCTATAACTTGAAGAATAATTGATTCGTAATTCATTTTCGATATATTTTATGGATGATACCCCCAGTTAGTTGACCTAAGAAAAAGGCAAAGATAAAAATAGGATAAGAATATATTGCGAAGCCTATTTCTAAAATTAATCGTATTGCTATTACTAAAGGAATTGGCAAGTGAATATACAGAAACCATTTGAATGATTTTTTAACTTCTTTTGCACGCCAATATCCGAATGGAATGTTGATTAAAAAAACCAGTAATGCCCCTATCGCAATTTTTTCTGTCATTCGATTATTCGACCTTTCATATTTCCATTTTCTAGTGTTGATTCTAATCGTACTTGCACTATTTTATTTTTATATCGTTTGTCGTATGGAACTTCAACGCGAATATAATTATCTGTAAATCCATACATGGTAGCTCTATTTCTGTAGGTTTCTGTCAGCACTGGTCTTGTTTGTCCGATAAATTGTTCATTAAAATAACGTTGTTTTTTTTCGGAAAGCTGATGCAGTATCTTGCTTCGATGTTGTCTATTCGAAAAAGGAACAGATTTTTCCATGGCAGTAGCTACAGTGCCTTCTCTATCGGAATATGTGAATACGTGCAGTGCCATTATGTTAAGACTGTTGATAAAATTAAGAGCTTCTTCGAACAATTCGTCAGTTTCGGTAGGAAATCCAACAATCACGTCCACACCAATGCCTGCATGAGGAACTAAAGCATTGATTCGTTCAATTTTTTCGCGAAACATTTTGGTGTTGTATCGCCTCTTCATATCACTTAATACCTCATCGGAACCCGATTGAAGAGGAATGTGAAAATGTGGCATAATGCGTTGCGATTGAGAAATATACAAAAGCATTTCGTCGGTTAGTAAATTAGGTTCTATCGACGAAATTCTGATTCTATCTATGCCTTCGACTTGGTCGAGAGCTTTAATCAGATCGAAAAATGTTTCGCTAGTGCTTTTACCAAAATCGCCGATATTTACTCCGGTAAGGATAATTTCTTTAATGCCGTTTTGAGCAATAACTTCGGCTTTTGAAACAAGATCTGCAATCGATTCGTTTCTGCTTTTTCCTCTCGCTTTAGGAATGGTGCAATATGTGCAAGGATAATCACATCCGTCTTGTACTTTTAAAAACGAACGTGTTCTTTCGTTAAGAGAAAAAGCACCAAAATAATTTTCTACGCTATCGATTTCGCAAGAATGGCTTTCTGGCGATTTTTTTTGCTGGATGTGCTCCAAGTATTTCGAAAGATTGAGCTTTTCATTAGCTCCAAGCACTAAGCTAACACCCGGAATATTAACGATTTCTTGAGGTTTAAGCTGAGCAAAACAACCGGTAACAATTACAGTCGATTCCGGATTCTGCCTGATAGCCTTCCTAATGGCCTGTTTACATTTTTTATCCGCTAATTCAGTTACCGAACAAGTATTGATTACATATGTGTCTGCTACTTGATTAAAACTTACTTTTTGATAATTTTTCTCCACAAAAAGTCTTGAAAGAGTTGCTGTTTCAGAAAAGTTGAGTTTACATCCAAGCGTATGAAAGGCAATGGTAGGCATGCTTCTTATTTAGAATCGTTTTAGATTGCAAATCTAAGTAAAAAGCAAACAAAGGCGCTAAGTTCTATTAAAAAAATATTAAAAATTGAAAGATCTACGCAAAATGTTTTTTGTGAAAGTTACATGTTTACAGCATTTGGAATTGCATGTGAAGCATTAGAATCCTTCTTTAATTTTTATCATCAAAATAAGTTCTTATTTTTGCTAGAACGTTTTAACCCAAACCTCAAATTGATTAATAATTTCAGATTATAATTGAGTGAAGCGATTCATTGGAGCTGTCATATTAATTTCTTTTTCGGTTGTGCTTAAATCACAAAGCACAATAGATACTTTATTGTTGGCAATGCATCAAGAAAAAGACTCTGTTCAATTGGTTATTTATAACATTAGCATAGGACGTCAATACGAGTTTTCGAATATCGATTCATCAAAATATTATTATCAAAAGGCTGTAACAATATCTAACATTATAGACAACGATTCTCTTCGAGTAATGTCCATCTTAAGTTTGGGTTATGCTTTCGAAACAACAGGCCGATTAGATAGCGCAGAATTGCTCTATAATTATGCCTTAAAATTATCTACGACTAGGGGAACACAAGATAAAATAAGTTCAGTTTATAACTCTTTGGGTAATTTGAATTATTATAGAGGAAATCTAAAAGAAGCATTGGAGTATTATCAAGAATCATTGAAAACACTTAAAGATGATGCCGAGCTCGAAAAAAGTTACGCTTACCATAATATTGCATTAGTTCACGATGATTTAGAACAATTTGAGCTGGCAATAAAATACTATAAACAAGCAGAAAAAGCATTTGTAAAATACGACGATAAAGCATGGCTATCGACTTGTTATAATAGCTTGGGCGCGGTTTATTTGCACGTCGATAGCACAGAAATAGCTGAGGAGTATTATATGAAAGCTTTAGCTACCTACGAAATACTTGGCGATCAAATCGGAATGTCGATTGTATACGAAAATCTTTCGCATTGTTATTTAAGAAAAAAGCAATACACAAGCGCATACGAATATTTAAAGAAAAGTCTTGAAATTGCGGTTGAAATCGACGATTACTTTTCGTTAGCCAGTATAAACAATGGTATAGCCATAGTGTTGTATCATTTAGAACAGTACGATAAATCAATAATTCATGCCAATAAAAGTTTAGTTTATACAAGAAAGAGCGATTTTAAAAATTATTTGTTAGCTAATTACGAAATTCTAAAAGACGATTATCGAAAGAAAAAAGAATATGCTAAGGCTCTTCTGTATGCCGATTCAGCGACAAGTGTGAGTAAAGATATTTTTAATTCCGATAAAGCAAAAGCCATTCAAGAAATGGAAAGCCGATATCAGTCACAGGAGCAAAAGTCAAAAATTCAGAATCTGGAAAAAGAAAAGGCGATTAAAATTCGTCAAAATCGCTTGCAGAAAATGGCATTAATTGGTGCTACTATAGGTTTGCTTTTAATAATCGTGTTCGCCATGTTTCTCTATCGAACACTCACCGCAAAGAAAAAAGCTAATCGATTATTAGAAGAACAAAAAGAAGAAATCGAAGAGCAAAACAATGCACTTAACCAATTAATAGAAGAGACTCTCGCACAAAAAGAGGAAATAGAAAGTCAGCAAGACAAATTATTATATCAAAACGAAGAATTAGAAAAAATTCACGTACATATTAGTCAAAGCATTGAATATGCTAAACGTATACAGCATTCCATTCTACCTTCATACTCTATTCTGCAATCGAATCTTAACGATCATTTTGTGTTTTACAAACCCAAAGATGTTGTCAGTGGCGATTTTTATTGGTGGGCAAAGCTAGAGTCCAATATCGTAGTAACAGTAGCCGATTGCACCGGACATGGTGTACCGGGTGCTTTTATGAGCATGCTGGGTATTTCGTTTTTAAGAGAAATCATTTTAAAGGAATATATTACACATCCGGGTGTAATTCTTAGAAAATTACGAAAAGAAGTAATAACAGCATTGCAACAAAAAATCCCTATAGAGCTTGCTAAGTGGCCTTCGTTGATGAGTGTAAAAGATGGGATGGATATGAGTTTAATAAACATCAATAAGAATACTAAGGTTTTGCAATATGCCGGTGCCAACAACCCAATTTACATCATAAGGAATGATGAATTTTTGCTAAATGAGGAGCAAAAAGAGAGAATCCATTTGATGAATTTTACGGATTCAAAAATTGAAACTACTAAACACTTTTACGAACTTAAGCCCGACAAAATGCCTATTGCTATCTACGATAATATGGGTCGATTTACTACACACGAATTGCAACTGAACGATGGCGATCTAATTTATATGTTTTCCGATGGTTTTGCCGATCAATTCGGGGGGCCGGATGATAAAAAATTTAAATATAAATCGTTTAAAGAACTGTTGCTGAAGAATGCTCATTTGCCAATGGACGAGCAGAAAACATTGCTTAAAAAAGCATTCGAAGATTGGAAACAAGATAAAGAACAAGTCGACGATGTTTTAGTATTAGGGATTAGAATTTAGGTATTACAATTCTTATCGGAACGCTTAAAAAATTAAATCTTTTAGGTTTGATAAAAAGGCATTAAATTTGCCATCAACCAGACGTCTCTTTAAAATATATGATGCAAAAAAAATCTTGCTTACTTTTCATTTTATTATTGCCGGTTTTATTATTTGCGCAAGAAACATTACAAGTTAACCCAATTTATAAAAACACCATACATTCCGTTAAAATGGGAGTGGCCGGTTGGGAAATATCTTACCCTGTTATAGAATTGTACTCCGAAAGCCAAGTGCAATTATCATTCGACGACTTAAGCGATGAAATTCAAGACTATACATACAAAATTGTGCATTGCAATGCCGATTGGTCGCGTTCGGATTTGGCCGAAAACGAATACCTTGAAGGTTTTTTCGAAAATCAGATACCACAACCTAGAGCCTCTTTTAATACCATGCGTAAATTTTATCATTACGAGCTAAAGTTGCCCAACAACGATGTTCAGCTAAAGGTTTCGGGCAATTATATGCTAATGGTGTACAACGACTTCAATATAAATGAGCCTATTTTATCGCAAAGATTTTCGGTTTATGAAAGTAAAACACAAATATTTGCCACTGCAAAGCGGTCTATTTTAGCTAAGTACAGTAAAACACATCAACAGGTCGATTTTAGAGTCGATCTTCAAACTTTAGAGATAGCAGATCCGTTTTCAGATATTACTATCGCTGTTGTACAGAATAATATTTGGCCTTTGGCAAGAACAGATTTAAAACCTCAGTTTGTTCAAAATAAAATTTTGATTTACGAAGATCCTGATGAAAACGCATATCGTGGTTTTAATGAGTTTAGAATGTTCGATACTAAAAACTTAGATTATGCCGGAGCAGGAATTGCTAAAATCTTTTTCGAAGATAACGACTATTACGTAAGATTGCTCGACGACGACGATAAGAGATTTAAAGTATATCTTAACGAAAAAGATATTAACGGAGCATATATAGTTAGAAATAGAGAATACGACGACCACGATGTAGATTCAGATTATTCCAGAGTTTATTTTTATTTGCCGATGCCTGAACCTTTAACCGATGGCGATTTATATATAAATGGAGAACTCTGTAACTGGAATCTTACCGAAAGAAATAAAATGGAGTACAACTACGAAAAAAAGGCTTATCAATTAATGCTTATTTTGAAGCAAGGTTACTATAACTATCATTATGTTTTTTCCAATAAACAACAAAAAGATTACGACCCCCAACGAATAGAAGGTTCTCATTTCGAAACCGAGAACAATTATTTAATTTATGTTTATGCAAGGCCATTTGGTTCGGAGTACGACCATTTGGTCGGATTTCTTAATGTAAACACAGTAGAAGATAACCAAACCATCTATGAGGAATAAAAGGTCAATCTGAGCAAATTAAGTTGATATGAGCAGAACTTCAGAAATATTATCGATAAAATATCCTTTAATGATGGCACCGATGTTTTTGGTGTCGAATGTACAAATGCTTAAAATAGCGATGGATGAAGGGGTGCTTGGCGCAATTCCATCGTTAAATTTTTTAAACGACGATGCTTTAGATCGGGCTCTATTCGAGTTAAAAACATACAGCATAAATAAACACGGCTCATTTGCTGTCAACTTAATTATTAAGAATAATAAAAAGTACGAGACACATCTTTCTCTTATTGTTAAACACAAAGTCCCTATTGTAATTACATCTTTGGGAGATCCTTCCGAGCTTATTGAAAAAGTACAGGGGTATGGGGGAAAAGTTTTGTGCGATGTAACCAACGTAAAACATGCAGAAAAAGCAAAACTAGCCGATGGATTTGTTGCTGTAGGACAAGGCGCGGGAGGTCATGCTGGGCCGATCAGCCTTCAAGTGTTGTTGCCTGCTTTACGACGTGCATTTCCCAATAAATTGATTTTAGGCGCGGGTGGTGTAGCAACTAAAGCCGCTTACAAATCTGTGATTGCTCTGGGTGCCGATGGCGTTTCTGCCGGAACAGTGTTTATTGCAACCAAAGAATCTGAAGTAGACCAAGCCTATAAAGATGCTATCATTAAAGCAAAAGCCAGCGATATTACATTAACTAAAATATTATCAGGTACGCCTTCTACCGTTATTCGTTCGGGTTATTTAGAAACATTAGAACAACAATTAAAAGATCAAAAATTAAGTTTAGAGAGAGGAATAGAACTGCTTAATAATAAAGGGATTGATGCAGACTATAAAAGGCTGTTTGTTGCAGGTCAAGCTGTAGAATTTGTAGATGGAGAAAGCAGTGTATCGGAAGTGATAAAAAGCCTAGTTCTCTAGAAAAATTACTATCTTGCAAAGCCTATAGACCTTAATAAATGACAAGCGCCGAACAAATAAAATCACCCATAAAAGATGAATTAAAAGCATTCGAATCGTTTTTTGCCAATACCGTTAAAAGCGATGTCGCTCTTTTAAATCTTATTACAAAATATGTGCTCAAGCGTAAAGGAAAGCAAATGCGTCCTATGTTTGTGTTTTTAACAGCTCATCTTTTTGGCAAAAGTAACGAAGCTACAAACCATGGCGCTGCATTAATTGAGCTAATGCATACAGCAACCTTAATTCACGACGATGTTGTAGATAATTCCAATCAACGAAGAGGCTTTTTTTCCGTTAATGCGCTTTGGAAGAACAAAGTAGCCGTTTTGCTGGGCGATTTTTTATTGTCGAGAGGTCTGCTTTTAGCTGTCAACAATGGACATTACGACTTACTTAAAATAGTTTCGAAAGCCGTCGAAGAAATGAGTGAAGGCGAGTTACTTCAAATCGAGCAAACCAAGAAACTTAAAATAACAGAAGCCATTTATTTTGAAATTATTCGGAAAAAGACGGCTGTTTTATTGGCCGCCTGTGCTGCTGTTGGGGCTCAGTCTGTTGGAGCAAGTCCTGAAAAAGTTGACTTAATGTGGCAGTTAGGCGAAGATTTAGGCATGGCTTTTCAAATTAAAGACGATTTATTCGATTTCGAAGCCGATAACCAAACCGGAAAACCTGCCGGCAACGATTTGCAAGAAAAGAAAATGACTCTGCCTTTAATTTACGCCTTACAAAATGCAGATACATCAATAGCTAAATCGATAAGAAAACTAGTATCGAAAGATAAAAAGTCGAAATCAGATATACAGCAAGTGCTCAATTTTGTTGTTCAGCAAGGCGGGCTTGAATATGCATCCGAAAAAATGATGGAATATCAAAATAAAGCTTTATCCACGATTAATAGTTTTGGAGATAGCACATACAAACAAGCCATTGTGGCTTTAATTGAGTACACCATATCAAGAAAGAAATGATAATAACCAAGCTATTGTAATGTCTCTTTATCAAAATAGAATGATAAAACCATTTTGATAAGATAAAAAAACTTCACTGCAAAAGGATGTGGTTAATTTCCAATAACTTAACGAAATAAATATCTCGTGAAAAAAAATAAAAAAACAAAACATAGTTTGAAAACTAAAAACACTTATAATTGGAATAAACGCCAGTTAGAGCAAGAGATTTTGCAAGTGTTTTCTCAAAATTCAAAATTAATTCTTAACTATCGTCAAGTTGCTAAACGCCTCAACGTAAAAGGCGATGCTCTTAAACAAAGAGTGCAAGAGGTAATGGCTGAATTAGCTCACGAAGAGCAATTGCAAGAAGTTTCAAGAGGTCGGTTTATTTATAATGCAAAAGAAATTTTTATTGTTGGAACGGTAGATTTAACCGCTAAAGGCTCTGCTTATATCGTTAGCGACGATTTAGAATCCGACATTTTTGTTTCTCAGCGTAACTTAAGACACGCACTCAATGGCGATGTTGTTAAAGTGGCTTTGTATGCAACTCGACGTGGCAGACAAACCGAAGGTGAAGTTGTCGAAATTATTGAACGTGTGAAAGATACATTCGTAGGAACATTAGAAGTATCTAATGGATTTGCTTTTGTTGTGACCGATAGTAACTCAAAGATGCCGTACGATATATTTATCCCCCAGCGCGAACTAAAAAAGGCAGAGAGCGGACAAAAAGTTGTAGTTCAAATAGCAGAATGGCCGACCAAAGCTAAAAATCCGGTCGGAAAAATTGTCGATGTTTTAGGTTGGCCCGGCGATAACGAAACAGAAATGCATGCCATAATGGTTGAGTTCAATTTGCCATACCATTTCCCCGACAGAGTCCTTAAAGCAGCAGAATCCATTTCAGAAGTGATAAGCGATGAAGATATTGCTTCTAGAAGAGATTTCAGGTCGGTTACCACATTTACAATCGATCCAAAAGATGCTAAAGATTTCGACGATGCGCTTTCAATTCGGCAACTCGAAGATGGCTTGTGGGAAATAGGAGTGCATATTGCCGATGTGTCTCATTATGTAGAATCGGGTTCAATACTCGATAAAGAAGCCATCGAGCGTGCAACTTCTGTGTATTTGGTCGATAGGGTAGTACCTATGCTACCCGAGCGATTGTCTAACTTTATTTGTTCGTTAAGGCCAAATGAAGACAAATTGACATTTTCGGCAGTTTTTAAGATTAACGATAAAGCCGAAATCAAAGAAGAATGGTTTGGTAGAACAATCATCAATTCCGACAGACGTTTCACTTACGAAGAAGCTCAAGAAATCATCGAAGGCAACGATGATAAATTAAAAAATGAAATATTAACTCTCAATACCTTAGCGCAGATTATGCGTAAAAAGCGATTTGAGAAAGGGTCTATAGGCTTCGATAAAGTTGAAGTAAAATTTGAACTAGACGAAAAAGGCAAACCATTGGGTGTTTATTTTAAAGAATCGAAAGAAGCCCATAAACTCATCGAAGAATTTATGTTGTTGGCCAATAAAAAAGTTGCAGAGCTAATAGGCAAACCAACTAAAGATAAAAAGCCAAAAACCTTTGTTTACCGTGTACACGATTTACCTAATCAAGATAAATTATTTGCTTTTTCAAACTTCGTCGAACGTTTTGGCCACCGACTCAATATAGGAAACGATAAAAATATTTCTTCGTCCATCAATGCATTGCTCGAAAAGGTGAAGAATAAGCCCGAGCAAAATGTCGTTGAAACATTGGCAATTCGTTCTATGGCAAAGGCTGAATACACTACCGAAAATATTGGTCACTATGGTTTGGGTTTTGAGTTTTATACTCATTTTACCTCTCCAATTCGTCGCTTCCCCGATGTGATGGTGCATCGTTTGCTTTTCGCATATTTAAATGGCGAGGCTTCTAAACCTATAGCAAAGTACGAAGAATGGTGTAAAATTTCTTCGCAACAAGAGCAAATGGCAGCCAATGCCGAACGCCAATCGGTTAAATATAAGCAGGTTGAGTTTATGCAAGATAAAATCGGACAGCGTTTTGCCGGTGTTATTTCCGGAGTTACCGAATGGGGTATTTACGTGGAAATTCAGGCTTTTAAAACAGAAGGAATGATACGTATCAAAGATTTGACAGACGATCATTACTTTTTCGATGAAGAAAATTTCTGTTTGATAGGGCGATTGTATAAGCGTAAATTTCAATTGGGCGATCCATTAGAAATTGTTGTTTCAAGAGCCAATTTAGAGAAAAAACAACTCGATTTTGTCATAGCAGAGTAGTTTTTAATCTGTAGGGGACTTCTAATAATTACTCCTTTCTGAGAAACAAAGATTGCGAATAAGGTACAAGGCATAAATTTTTATTAATAGCCGTAGCTATTTATCAAAATTTTAACGCAGTAGATTGTTTGCTATCTCTGTTCCCAAAGGGCTTTCATAAATCTTTTGCCTACTACAGAAAAATTATTCAAGTTATCTCGATAGCTCTCAAAATTTTTATTTGTATCCAAAATTTTATGAATGTCTCAGTTTGGACTAATTTTT
>JAFGXI010000002.1 GCA_016936665.1 Bacteroidales bacterium | reverse complement strand
TTGTCGATTGCTCACATGTGTGTAGATCATTGTCGTTTTAGGGTCTTTATGCCCTAAAATATCCTGAATGTATCGCAAATCGGTTCCTGCTTCCAATAAATGAGTAGCATAACTGTGTCGTAAACTATGTACTCTTACATTCTTTTTTATCCCGGCTAATTTGCATGCTTTCTGAAAAACTGACCTGACGCTGCTTTGCGAATAAGGTCGTCCTTCGGGACTTTCGAATAAATAATATTGAGGTTTATATTTTTTATAATAATCTCTTAAAATCTCTAATATCAATGGCGATAAACCAACCACCCTGTCTTTATATCCTTTAGCTTGACGAATATGGATCAGTTCACGATCGCTATCGATGTCCGAAATTTTTAGCGATAAAGCTTCGCCAATTCGTAAACCCGACGCATAAATCAAACTTAAAATCGTGCGGTGTTTAAGGTTTTCAATCTTATCTAAAATTTGTTTTACCTCCCGTTTCGATAATACGGTGGGCAGATACTTACTTTTTCTAGGTCGTTCCAAATCTTCTAGATTGAAACTCAAATTAGCCATCCGGTTTAAAAATAATTTTACTGCATTGATGATCTGATTCTGATATGCTAACGAAAAACCTTTTTCTAAGACTTCCTTCTGAATGTACTGTTCAATATCGTTACGATTTATTTTGATAGGATCCTTGCCTGTTTTTAACAGAAAATGATAAGAAATACTTGTGTATGTTTTAATGGTCGATGCGCTGTAATGTTTTCGAGTCATGTACTGCTCGAACTCGAAAATCCAAGTTTTCACCTGTTCTCTGTATAAGCTTCTTGTATCTATATTAAACTCTACGTCAATATTTTCAAATATTATTTTATGCTGATGAAGTAAGCTTTGAATATTCTCAAAATATTGTTGTTTGAGAGGAAAATAAAAAGCTTTGAAGGTCGAAGAATATTTATACCCTTTAATCGTTTTTAAAAGATCGATCACTTTAGAGTCATATCCAGAAAGAACGAATATGTATTCCTTATTGCGGTGCAATTGTCGTTTTATTCGAATCATAAACCCAACTTTGTTTTCATATTAGTTTATAGATACTCAAATGTACGAAATAATTTATCAAAACGAATTAAAATTACAATCTTCATCCTTCAACCCTCAACTCTGAAAATTCATAATTTAAATGTCTTTTTACAATATTTCGAAGCGAAGGGAGTTATTAGAATTAATTGTACTTTTGGGGCAGAAAAAAATAGCAATGCAGCAACAACGCGTATTTCTTAGTTTTTTATTTAGTTTGATGTTTAGCTTGACTTGGGCGCAACAGAATGCGCTAGTCGAAGGTTATGTCCGCAATACAAACGGAGTAGCAATAGAGCTGGTTAATGTTGCAGTAAAAGGCCATCCGGGAGGAACAGCGAGCGACGATAAAGGCTATTTTAAACTTGAAGTACCGGCCGATACCAATTTGGTCATTGTCTTTTCTCATATTGAGTTTTTGACTAGAGAGGTCAAAATAAAACTATCGAAAGGTGAAGTTTACAAGCTGAAAACTACACTGGAAAATAATGTTGAGATGCTCAATCAGGTCGATGTTCGCAACGAAGATTATCGCTATGCCAATATCGTACGTCTCAACCCTAAAGTTATTTCTTCGTTGCCCAATTCTTCGGGAGGTATCGAAGCATTAATAAAAACACTACCGGGTGTGGTTTCCAATAGCGAATTAAGCTCGCAATATTCGGTTAGAGGTGGAAATTTCGACGAAAATTTAATTTATGTCAACGATATTGAAATATATCGCCCACAATTAATTAGAGCCGGAGAGCAGGAGGGGCTTAGCTTTGTAAATCCCGATATGGTCGAATCGATCAACTTTTCGGCAGGTGGTTTCGAAGCCAAATATGGCGATAAAATGTCGTCGGTTTTAGACGTAAAATATAAATCACCAAAAACAAAATCAGCAACCGTTTCCGCAAGTCTTTTAGGATTAACAGCGCAAGTCGAAGGTACAGCTTTTGGCAGAAGATTGAGTTATTCGGCAGGCTTCCGGTATAAAACATCAAAATATGTTTTAAATTCTCTCGATACCAAAGGCGAATATTTTCCGTCGTACCTCGATTTTCAGGGGCTTTTTACATATCAAATTAACGAAAGGCACGAAATTTCGTTATTGACATATGTTTCGCAAAATAAATATCAGTTGATTCCTGAAAGTCGACAAACCAGTTTCGGAACGCTTACTCAAGCACTTGGCTTAAATGTTTATTTCGAAGGTCAAGAGTTGGATAAATATCAAAGCACTTTGGGTGCATTAAGCTATAAATACGAATATAACGATGTGGTTTATAAATGGATAGCATCGGCATATCTCGACTACGAACAAGAATCTTACGACATTCTGGGTCAATACTATTTGAATGAGCTCGAAAAAGATTTGGGATCAGAATCAGCAGGAGACAGCCTCAATAATATCGGCGTTGGCTCATATTTAAAGCATGGAAGAAACCAATTCGAGGCAATGATTTTAAGCCTGAAACATGTTGGGCAAAAATCAATCGCATCGCACGATTTAAATTGGGGAATGGAATATAAAAACGAAAATATTTACGATAAAATTCGCCAGTGGCAGGTGAAAGACTCTGCCGGCTATTCACTCCCTTTCCCCGATACCGTTGGCTATTACCCCGGATTTGTGCCTATGTTTCAGAATGCCCGAAGCGAAAACCTACTTTCTAGCAATCGCTATTCAGCTCATCTTCAGGATACCTACAATTTTGGTGGCGACTCTACAAGCATGTATATCAATGCCGGATTGCGCGCTCAGTATTGGGATTTTAATCATCAGTTTTTTGTAAGTCCACGTTTAACCTATGCAATTAAACCCAATTGGCAACGCGATGTTTTGTTAAGATTTTCGGTAGGATCGTATTATCAGCCTCCATTTTTTAAAGAATATAGAAGCGAAGATGGCAGTTTAAATACCAACATAAAAGCACAAGAATCTTATCATATCGTTTTAGCGTCCGACTATAATTTTAAAATTTGGAACAGACCGTTTAAATTTGTTAGTGAGTTGTATTATAAGTATTTAAATAATCTGATTCCTTACACTATCGATAATGTGTTAATCCGCTACTATCCGAATGAATTAGCAAGAGGCTATACTGCCGGAATTGATTTTCGTCTGTTTGGTGAGTTTGTTCCGGGTATTGATTCTTGGGCCAGCATGTCGTTTATGAAATCCGAAGAAGACGTTATTTGCGACAATCATGGTTATATTCCACGTCCGACAGACCGTCGTTTTAATGCCTCTATTTATTTTCAAGATTACTTGCCTCGCAATCCTAATTTCAAAGTGCATTTAACACTGTTTTATGGCTCAGGTTTACCATTTGGTCCGCCGGAATCGCCAAGGTATAAGCAAGTTGCCAGAATGCCTGCATATTTTAGAACCGATATAGGTTTTACTGCGGTTTTAAAAGATGAACAATCAAAAACAGATAAACAGTCTTTGTTCAAGCATTTGAAAAAAGTCTTGTTAACGGTCGAAATCTTCAATTTGATGAACCGAAATAACACGGTTTCATATGTTTGGGTGAGCGATATTTACAATCGTCAATATGCTGTGCCTAACTATCTGACAGGTATTCGCTTCAATGTAAAACTGACTATCAAAATATAAATGTGTGGAATTGTAGGCATAGTAAAATGGAATTCGATCGATGCGTTGCATAAGCATTCTGTAGAACTTGCAACACAAGCAATGAAGCATCGAGGTCCCGATTTTCAGTCGGTATACTCCGATGAAAATGTAGCCTTTGGTCATGCACGATTATCAATTATCGATTTATCGCCTCAAGCCAATCAGCCTTTATGGAATACCGAGAAGAACGCTTTAATTGTTTTTAACGGTGAATTTTTTAATTATCTATCAGAAAAAGAAATTCTGATAAAAGAAGGTTATCAGTTCAATACGCAAGGCGATACAGAAGTTTTACTCCAAATGTATCGACACTACGGCCCGCATTTTATAAAAAGAGTCAACGGTTGCTTTTCGCTAGCCATATACGATATTGAACAACAATCGGTATATATTGCCAGAGATAGATTTGGTATCAAGCCATTGTATATTTCTAACATCAATAACACATTAGTGTTTGCGTCCGATTTAAAAGCAATTCAGCAAATTTATCAGAATCTAAAGATAGATACAATTGCTCTGCATAGTTATTTTCGCTTTAATTACATACCAACGTATCAGACTATATTCGAAGGCTTTGAACGCATGCCACAAGGCACTTATCGAATTTTTAATAAGCAAGAAGAAAAGACTTTTGTTTACTATAATCTCGAACAAAAAACAGTTCAACATAAGAGCTATTCTAGTGCCCAAAACGAATTGGTAAGTTTGATGCGAAAAGCAGTAGAACGTCGATTGGTAGCCGATGTGCCTTTGGGAACTTTTTTAAGTGGAGGTATCGATAGCTCTGTTGTTTCTGCGCTAGCAATGCAACAAACCGGTCAATTATCGACTTTTTCAATAGGTTATGCCGACGAACCTCTATATGATGAAACCCATTATGCAGAATTAGTAGCTAAAAAGATAGGCTCCGATCATCATACATTCAAATTAACAAACCAAGATTTGTTCGATCATCTTTTTCAAATGCTCGATGTGCTCGATGAACCATTTGCCGATAGTTCTGCCTTACCGGTCTATATATTAAGTCGAAAAACAGTAAAGCATGTTAAAGTTGCATTATCCGGCGATGGAGCGGACGAGGTGTTTTCCGGTTATCGTAAACATCAAGCTCACTTTTATGCTTTACAAAATACAGTAGCACAAAAGTTAATTAAACATTTTGGAGGATTGGCAGACTTTATGCCACAAAGTCGTCAATCTGCTTGGGCAAATCGCTTTAGGCAGCTGTCTAAACTCAACAAAGGTTTAAATTTAAGCGATAAAGAAAGATATTTGGCATGGATGTCTATAAACAACAGAGCATATGCCGATCGTTTACTAGTACCGAAAGTTGAACGTTTGGCCATAGAATCGTACGAGTCCACACTTAGCGATGCTATCCATCGTCAATTCGACAATGTGCTTTGGTCCGATGTGCGTTGGGTTTTAGCACAAGACATGTTGGTAAAAGTCGATAAAATGTCGATGGCTAATGGTTTGGAAGTTAGGGCTCCATTTTTAGATCACGAAGTAGTCGATTGGGCATTTAGCTTGCCTACAAATTTTAAAATCGATGCAAATGCAAAGAAGAAAATCGTTCAAGACGCATTCAGATCGATATTACCCAAAGCTCTTTACCATAGACCAAAACATGGTTTTGAAGTGCCATTGCTCAATTGGTTTCGAAATGAACTTCATGCTTATCTATTCGACGAATTATTGAACGAAAAGAAAATCCAATCGGAAGGTATTTTAAATTATTCAGTCATTCAACAGCTTAAAAAACAACTGATGTCTTCTAACCCCGGCGATGCGCCTGCGTCTTTGTGGGCCTTAATGGTTTTTCAGTATTGGAAAGAGAAGAATTCGTAATTTTTAGAATTCCTCTTATAATTTTTCTACTATTTAACTTATTTTTACAAGGCTTAAAATCTAAAAACATGATTAAAGTATTGCGTATTATCAATCGTTTCAATCTTGGCGGACCGGTCAATAATGCGTTGTATTTAAGCAAATATCTCGACGAAAAATACGAAACACTTTTGGTTGGAGGTATTCACACCGAAGATGAAATGAGTGCTTCGTTCATGTTCGAACAAGAAGGCGTTCCTATCACTATTATTGAAGAGATGAGTAGGAGTATCAATCTTTTTGATGATATAAAAGCATTCGTCAAGCTATATCGTATTGCTAAAAAGTTTAACCCCGACATTATTCATACCCATGCGTCGAAAGCAGGATTTATGGGGAGAGTGGTAGGGATATTACTCAGAACACCGGTAAAAATTCACACTTTTCACGGACATGTATTCGATGGCTACTTTGGTAAACTAAAAACAAAGGTATTTATCACTATCGAACAAATATTAGCCAAATCGAATGATGCAATTATTGCTATAAGCCCAAAACAAAAAGAAGATTTAACTCGAAAATATAAAATTGCCCCGGAACATAAATTTAAAATTATTGCTTTAGGTTTTGATCTCAGTCGTTTTGAAAAAATAACGCCTAAAAATAGAGCAGACTTTCGTAAAGAAAGAATGATTGATGATGATGTTTTTTGTATTGCTATTATTGGCCGACTAGCATCTATCAAAAATCACGAATTGTTTATTCGTTCGTTTGCTAAATTAAAACAAATAAGCGATGAAAAGATTGTTGCTTTAATTGTTGGCGATGGCGAAAGGAGAGAAGCATTAGAAGCATTATCGCACGAATTAGATTTAACATTTTCTTCCGATCCTTCTAAAGCCGACATACAGTTTACATCTTGGGTAAAAGACACCGAAAAAGTATATGCTGCGGCCGATTTGGTTGCATTAACTTCGATAAACGAAGGTACTCCTGTGACGTTAATTGAAGCACAAGCAGCTTTAAAACCGATAATAACAACCGATGCCGGAGGTACAGTAGACATTCTACAAAGCTCACCATTAATTAAAGTTTGTGATAATCAGCCCGATCATTTTGCAAATGAGATGTTAGCGCTTATCGAAGCTATTAAAAATACAGGAATGTCTGAAAAAGTCAGACAAAACACCATGGCGCAGTTTCATTACCGTTCTTTAGTCGACAATATGGATCAACTCTATCAATCGTTGTTGAATGCATGAAATGTCGGTACATATAACAGATTGGATATTAGGTGTTTTGTACTTAATTATTATCTATATTCTATTTTTGTTCATCAAAGGAAAGAATATTCAAAAACACCATGAATATCGCTTTTTTATTACAGGACTAACCGTAAAAATTGTTGGAGCATTAGCCTTTGCGTTGGTATATATCTTTTATTATAAAGGGGGCGATACCATGAATTATTTTTGGGGAGGCGAAACCTTAGTTTCATACTTAATAAACGATCCAAGAACATTTCTAAGATTGATGTTCTCCTCAGCCGATTTTCCGGATGATTTAAAATTTATTTTGCAAGAAATTGCTTTTGCCAGAGCACCGGAAGAATGGTTAATGGTTCGAATAACGGCAATAATCAACCTCTTTTCTTTTAACAGATATTTATTGTCAACATTGCTGATTGCTCTAATCTCATTTTGGGGAAGTTGGCGTATGTATCAGACCTTTCTAATGTTTCATCCGAACTTAAAAAAAATAGCGTTTTATGCCGTTTTTTTAACGCCTTCTGTTGTGTTTTGGGGATCCGGTATATTGAAAGACACCATTTCATTTGCCTTTTTAGGTTTGTTTTTTTATCACTCAGCGCAAGTCTTCTATTTTGGTAAACGAAAACCCAATTCGTTGTTAATTGTCTTTGTTGCTTTCTTAGTTATTTTCAATTTAAAAGCATATATCATTTTAAGTTTCTTGCCGGTTTTACTCATAGCTTGGATCATGCAATTGAGCCGAAATATGAAAAACAAACTCATTCGTCGTTTATTGACGCCAATTATTGCTTTCCTAGTATTGGGTGTAGCCATAGGATCGGTTCCGTATGTAGCCGAAAAAAGCGAAAAATACCGTTTAGAAAATTTAGAATCTCGAATGAAAGGTTTTCATTCTTGGCATACCACTGTAGGAGGCTCTACATACGATTTACATGTTACCGATTATTCGTTAGGTAGTATTGCTGCAAAAATCCCTGCTGCCCTTAATGTCACATACTATAGGCCATATCCTTTAGAGGTTAACACGCCAACTATGGCAATGGGAGCGGTAGAAAGTTTACTTTTTCTTATTTTATCTATAGTTTTGATTATCGTTTTGAGAGTTAAGTTTTTAAGCTATTCAACAAAAAGCCCCTTAATGCTTATCTCGTTTTTATATGCAATTATTTTTGGTTTTGCTGTAGGGTTTACATCATACAATTTTGGTGCGCTGGGCCGATATAAAATTCCTGCAATGCCTTTTTTTGCATTCTATTTATTTTACTTATATTTTCATTGGCGAAAACAATTGTTAAAAAAAAGGTTTAAAAGAACTCAATTTTTACAGGAATCACAATAAAACATCCGAAGACGTTTGTTTGTTTAACTATGATTAATTTTCTTTGTAAACTTTACAATAAGTAACATCAATAATCGTTAGTAGATGATAAACATCATCATGAATAGATATATTAGCATTGCAATATTGCTTTCTTTAGTTTCTTCGGCTATTGCACAAATCGATATCCCTAAAACAAAAAAAACACTTAAGGCCGATGCTGTATACGAAACCAACGAATTACTGAAGGCTTTAGAACTTTATAAAGACGCATATACAAAAGCAGAAACCAAAGAGGAAAAAGCTTATATTATGTTTCAAAGAGGTCAGATTCAAAGAATGACTTTGGAATATAAAAAAGCAGCAGCCCGTTACAAATCAGCGATTCAGAAAGATTATCCGGATCCGATTGTCCATTTTTATTATGCATCCATGTTGCAAGCTACTATGAATTACGAAGAAGCATTGTCCGAATTTCAATTATACGATAAATTGGTTCCCAACGACAGTCTTGCAGCATTGGGGATTAAGTCTTGTAGAGCGTCCGTAGAATGGGTGAAATCTCCAACAAGATACCAAATTGATAACCTTAAAGATTTAAACTCTCGCGAAAGCGATTTCGCCGCTACTTTTGGTAATGCTCTTGGAACAGAGGTCGTTTTTACTTCTGGTCGTAAACGCGATGGATTATCAAAAATAAGCAAAGTTACAGGTCAATATTATACCAGTATTTTCGAAATATATCAAAATAGAGCCGGCGAGTGGGAAGAAGTAAAAGCATTGAACGACACCATCAATTCTAAATTTGACGACGGATCGCCTTCGTTTTCTTCCGATTACAATACGATGTATTTCACAAGATGTAAAACAGTTAAAGATGTTTATCTTGGTTGTCAGATTTACAAAGGTGAGCGACAACCCGGCGAATACTTCCAGTCGGCTGAATTTGTTCCTGTCGTTGCAGATAGTTTGTCGATTGGTCAACCATCCATTTCGAAAGATGGGCTAACTCTTTATTTTGCATCCGATATGCCAGGAGGGTTTGGAGGTAGAGACATCTGGAAAGTAGAACGCGATGGGCCATCTGCTCCATTCGGAAAACCAATTAACATGGGGCCTACAATTAATACTGTGGGCAACGAGTTATATCCGTATATTCGCGACAACGGTGTGCTATATTTTGCTTCTGATTATCACCCGGGAATGGGAGGAATGGATATTTTTAGAGCCATTCCAAAAGGCGACGACTGGGTAATTTATAACATGAAATATCCTATAAACTCTTCAGCTGACGATTTTGCAATTTCATATAAGCAAGGGAAAGAAGAAGGTTTATTCACTTCCTCCAGAAAATTGACAGAAATTACTCAAGCTGATGGTTCGATTTTAGAAATAAAATCAAGAGGTTTAGACGATATTTATTCGTTTATCCTTCCGATTATGGAATTCTCGTTAACCGGAATTATTAGCGATGTGGTATCTAGCGATTTTATTCAAGACGCAGTTGTAGAAATTTATGGTGATGATGGCTCAGAAATGACTATCCAAACAGGGGAAGAAGGCCGATTTAAATATACTTTGAAGAAAGATGTCGATTATATTTATATTGTTAAAAAGGAAGGCTATTTGAATGGAAGAGGAGCTGTTTCTACAATGGATTTAGACGATAGTAAACATTTTAAGCAACAAACACAATTGGCTAAAATTGGAGAACCAATAGCCCTCGATAATATTTTTTACGACTTTGGAAAATGGACTCTAACTGATAGTTCAAAAATTGAATTACAAAAATTGGTTAAAATATTAAACGATAATCCAAATATTACAATCGAGTTAGCATCTCATACCGACATGATTGGCGATGATGCATCAAACATAATTTTATCGCAAAAGAGAGCACAATCCGTGGTCGATTTTTTAATTGAAAATGGAATAGCAGCCGATCGTCTAACTGCCAAAGGTTATGGCGAAACAAAGCCACAAACTATATCCGATATTATGGCAAAAAAATTGCCATTCAGCTCTGGAGTAGTATTAACAGCCGAATTTATTGAACAGTTAAAAACAGACGATTCCGAAGACGCTTTAAAAAAAGTGGACTTAGCCAATCAAATAAATCGACGCACTGAATTTAGTGTGGTTTCAACACGATATATTCCTGATATAGATGAATAATTATCTTTCCACAAAAAACATTATATTTACCCCATGAAAAATTTTGGAGCGATATTGTTCTTTTTTATTTTCTTTTCTGCCAGTGCACAGAACAACGAAACAATCGAGTTTATAGAAGACGATGGCTTAGTTAATGTAGTTGAAGATTCTTTGGTCACTAAAAAATCACCTTGGTCGAGCAGTGTAGCTATTGGAGCAAGTGTTGGAATTGGCTCTGGCAATTCAACAATGTTGAGCACGTATATTAATCCGAGAATTAATTACCAATTAACGCCTCGTTTCCAAGTCTCAATGGGCTTAATGGCTGTTCGTTCACACTTCGATAACTATACTTATTATAATTTTTACGAAAGTCAAACGCAAGTAATAAATGCTAATACCAATTCAGCTTATTTTACACTTCAAGGAGCTTATTTACTTTCAGAAAATATTAAAGTTTATGGTGGAATAATGATTGGAGCACAAAGGATGGATATGCCAAATGCAAATTTTATTGAGAACACACCGAAAGCCTATCAACTTGGTCTTGAATATAAAATAGGAAAGCATACTGCGATTCAACTCGAAATTCAATATCACGAAAACAATAATCCCTACCATAATAACACCCCTTGGGGATTTCAGAATAATCAAGATTTTAATCATCCGTTTTATCGGGGAATGTAATGCAATAAATTATGCAACAGCCTCTTGCTGAAAGATTACGTCCGAAGATTTTTGATGATTACATTGGACAAAAACACATTGTAGCACCAAACGCTCCTTTACGTAAAGCAATAGAAAGTGGTAATTTACCTTCGTTAATTTTTTGGGGACCTCCGGGAGTAGGAAAGACAACCTTAGCACAAATTATAGCTCATCAGTCCGATCGTCCGTTTTATACTTTAAGTGCCGTTAATTCCGGCGTAAAAGATGTTAGAGAAGTGATCGAAAAAGCTCAAAAAAGTGGCTTATTCAACACAAAATCGCCTGTGCTTTTTATCGATGAAATTCATCGTTTTAATAAATCGCAACAAGATTCTTTGCTAAAGGCAGTTGAAGAAGGAATTGTTACCTTAATAGGTGCAACCACCGAAAATCCATCTTTTGAAGTGATAACCCCTTTACTATCGCGATCTCAAGTTTACGTATTAAAATCTTTGGAAGCTGAAGATTTAAGAGTTTTAATAGATAGAGCCATAAAAAAAGATAAAACTCTCTCGGATATTGCTATTGAATTAAAAGAAGATCAGGCTCTAATTCATTATAGTGGTGGAGATGCTCGAAAATTATTGAATCACCTTGAGTTAGTAATCAATGCAATTGAGGATTCGCCAAAAGTAATCGACAACGCAACGGTCGAAAAGATTTTACAGCAAAAGTCGGTGGCCTACGATAAAACAGGAGAGTGGCATTACGATATAATTTCAGCATTCATAAAATCGGTGAGAGGAAGCGACCCCAACGCTGCTGTTTACTGGCTTGCAAGGATGTTGGAAGGTGGCGAAGACATCAAATTTATAGCAAGACGATTGTTAATTCTCGCTGCCGAAGATATTGGTTTAGCCAATCCAAACGCTTTGCTAATGGCCAATCAAGCATTTCAAGCTATTAATATAATAGGTATGCCCGAAGCGCGTATAATACTTTCCGAAGCAACTATATATCTCGCTAATTCGCCCAAAAGCAACTCAGCTTATCTGGCAATCAACGAAGCGCTTACAAAAGTTAGAGAAACCGGAGACTTATCTGTACCACTTCCTTTAAGAAATGCGCCAACTAAATTGATGAAAAATTTAGGTTATGGAGAGCATTATAAGTATGCTCACAATTACCCAGAGCATTTTGTCGAACAAGAATTCTTGCCCGACGAATTGATATCGCATACATTTTACAAACCGGCAAAAAATCCTCAAGAAGAACAATCTAGAAAATTGATGGAAAGCCGTTGGAAAAACAAGTACAAATAAAAATATTTGTTTCAAAAGATTCCTTAAATGTAAGTGCATAAACCTGTTAATAATTTGCTTTTGACAGATGTTTCAGCCTTTTATAATATCAATAAAATAAGTACATTTGTGCATCGAATTTAAAAATTTAGCAGTCGTGGATATATTTGAAAGATTAAAATCGAACAGAGGCCCACTAGGTCAGCATTCTAACGAAGCGCATGGGTACTTTGCTTTCCCTAAATTAGAAGGTGAAATTGCTCCTAGAATGAAGTTTAGAGGCAAAGAAGTTTTAACTTGGAGTCTGAACAACTATATAGGGTTGGCCAATCATCCTGAAGTTAGAAAAGCAGATGCTGATGCGGCTGCTGAATACGGTTTAGCTTACCCAATGGGTGCTCGTATGATGTCTGGTCAAACTGCTAAACACGAAGAGTTAGAACAACGACTTGCCGATTTTGTTGGTAAACCTGCCGGTTATTTGCTAAACTATGGTTATCAAGGCATTATGTCAATTATCGATTCTACAGTAAGCAGAAACGATGTTATTGTTTACGATTCAGAATGCCATGCCAGTATAATGGATGGTATCTTCTTGCATAAAGCAAAAGGAGGAAAAAGCTTTGTCTTCCCTCATAACGATATGCAAAGAGCTCGAAAAATGTTAGGTTTTGCCAAAAACAAAATAGAAGAAACTGGCGGCGGAATATTAATGATTACCGAAGGTGTTTTTGGAATGTCGGGCGATTTAGGAAAATTAGATGAGTTGGCCGCAATGAAGAAAGACATTCCATTTCGCTTTTTAGTCGACGATGCTCATGGCTTTGGAACGATGGGTAAAACAGGAGCAGGAACTGGTGAGCATTTTGGAGTTCAAAATGAAATTGATCTATACTTCTCTACTTTTGCTAAATCAATGGCCGGGATAGGCGCATTTATTGCCGCCGAAGAAGAAATTATTAATGTTCTTCAGTATAATATGCGTTCGCAAATCTTCGCTAAATCGTTACCTATGCCAATGGTTATAGGCGCATTAAAACGTTTAGATTTATTGCAAAATAGCCCACAATTAAAAGATAATTTATGGACTGTAGTTAATAGTCTACAGAAAGGTTTAAAAGAAGCCGGCTTTAGTACCGGTAATACTCAATCACCTGTTACACCGGTGGTTCTTAATGGAACAGTTTACGAAGCTGCAAATTTAACAATGGATCTTAGAGAAAATCACGGTGTATTTTGTTCTGTTGTGGTTTATCCTGTAGTCCCAAAAGGTGTAATTATTCTGCGTTTAATTCCAACGGCTGTTCATACTTTAGAAGATGTAAAATATACTATCGAAGCTTTTAAAGCTTGTAAAGATAAATTGGTGTCTGGAGTTTACAATAACGGTGTAATAGGAGGAAACTTTTAATATTACCCAATACAATTGAAAAAGCCATTAGAAAATTTCTGATGGCTTTTTTTATTTTCTGTTGGTAAAATCGAAAAAATATCATTTACTTTGCCAAAGCTTTCAAGAATGCTCTATTCGGGCGCTATTGAATTATAAAGAGGAGTGGAGAGATCAGGCTCAATGAAACTCCGGCAACCACCCACGGTGTGGAAAGGTGCCAAAACCTGCCCTGAATTAAGGGAATGATAATTTATAAATTAATGTATATATTTTTTAAAACTGTAACTTAGTCTTGTTTTTCATGACTATTTACTAAAGACTTGAACAATGAAAACAGACATTAAAAGCTTATTGAAAGAGCGAATTTTAGTGTTGGACGGAGCAATGGGAACGATGATCCAACAATATCAGTTGAACGATAAAGATTTTACAAATCAACGGTTTTCGGATATCAAACAACCTCAAAATGGCAATAACGACATACTTTCAATAACAAGACCTGATGTAATAGAAGCGATTCATAAAGCTTATTTAGAAGTTGGTGCCGATATTATTGAAACCAACACATTTTCTGCTAATCGTATTTCGATGGAAGATTATGGACTCGAAAATTATATCCAAGAATTAAATCTTGCTTCGGCAGAAATAGCTCGTAAAATAGCTAATGAATTTACGCAATTAACGCCTAATAAACCTAGGTTTGTAGCAGGCTCTATTGGTCCTACTAACCGATCGGCTTCAATGTCTCCGGATGTCAATAATCCGGGCTTAAGAATAAAAAGTTTCGACGATTTTTATCAAGCTTATTTTGAACAAATAGATGCTTTAATCGAAGCTGATGTAGATTTGTTATTGATAGAAACCATTTTCGATACACTTAATGCAAAAGCCGCATTAATGGCGGCAAACGATGTAATGCAAAAGTACAATCGGGTCATTCCTGTAATGATTTCCGGCACAATTACCGATAACAGTGGTCGAACATTGAGTGGACAAACTACTGAGGCTTTTCTAACTTCTTTGTCGCATTTAAATTTGTTAAGTATTGGTTTTAACTGTGCCTTAGGTGCAGAGCAAATGAGGCCTTATTTAAAGGAACTTTCTGAAAAAACTTCTTTCAATGTTTCGGCATATCCAAATGCCGGCTTGCCAAACGAATTTGGTTTATATGACGAAACACCACAAGTTATGGCCAAGCAAATGAATGCAATTGTAGAAGATCATTCGGTCAATATCATTGGTGGTTGTTGTGGTACAACGCCTGAACACATTAAAGCAATGGTCGATATTGCCAATCAGCATAAAGTAAGGCCAATACCGAATGTTACTCCAGAAACCAAATTAAGCGGACTTGAGGTTTTAACCATCAATCAAACCCAAAATTTTATCAATATTGGTGAACGAACTAATGTTGCAGGTTCGAAAAAATTTGCGCGATTAATTAGAGATAAGCAATACGAAGAAGCGCTTAGTGTGGCAAGGCAACAAGTCGAAAACGGCGCCCAAGTTATTGATATTAACTTAGACGACGCCATGTTGGACGCAGTTAAAGAAATGGAGATTTTTTTAAATCTTTTAGCGGCTGAGCCCGATATTGCTAAAGTCCCGATTATGATTGATAGTTCTGATTTTCAAGTTTTAGAATCCGGACTAAAATGTATTCAAGGAAAAGCTATTGTTAATTCTATTTCATTAAAAGAAGGTGAAGAAAATTTTTTAAAGCAAGCTAGTATCATAAAAAAATACGGTGCAGCAGTTGTTGTAATGGCGTTCGATGAACAAGGCCAAGCAGTCGATTTTCAAGACAAAATTAAAATTGTACAACGAGCCTTTCGTTTGCTAACAGAGTCTGTGCATTTTCCTGCTCAAGATATTATTTTCGATGTGAATATATTAACTATAGCAACAGGAATGCCTGAGCATAATACTTATGCCATCGATTTTATTGAAGCTGTTCGATGGATTAAGAATAACATTCCTTTAGTAAAGACAAGTGGAGGCATCAGTAATTTATCTTTTTCGTTTAGAGGAAACGACACCGTAAGAGAAGCCATGCATTCAGTGTTTTTGTATCATGCGATAAAAGCAGGATTAGACATGGGTATTGTAAATGCAGGCATGCTTCAACCATACGACGATATCGATTCAGAACTAAAACAACTTTGCGAAGCCGTTATTTTAAATCATTCAGAATCCGCTTCCGACGATCTTATTGCTTATGCAGAACAGCTAAAAACCAGTACTAAAAATGTAGTTAATATAGAAGCTTGGCGAAGCAAGGATTATAAAGAACGTTTAATTCATGGATTAACGAAAGGTATAAGCGACTTTCTCGAAGAAGATCTTGAAGAAGCCAGAAAGCATTTTCCTTTTGCACTAGATATTATTGAAGGTCCGTTAATGGATGGGATGAACTTAGTCGGCGATTGGTTTGGAGAAGGGAAAATGTTTTTACCTCAAGTCGTTAAATCTGCTCGTGTTATGAAAAAAGCAGTGTCGATTTTGATGCCTTATATTGAAACTGAAAAACAATCGATGCAGTCGACCTCAAACGGAACCATTGTTGTCGCCACAGTTAAAGGCGATGTGCATGATATTGGTAAAAATATCGCATCAGTCGTATTGGCATGTAACAATTATAATATAATCGATTTAGGGGTGATGGTAGAAACTGAAAAGATTATCGAAGCTGCCAAATCGCATAAAGCCGATTTTATTGGTTTGAGCGGTTTAATAACCCCTTCTCTTAAAGAAATGGTTAAAGTGGCGGAGGCAATGCAAAATAATCAATTTGAAATACCACTATTAATTAGTGGGGCTACAACCTCTGCAATTCATACAGCTGTTAAAATAGCTCCTAATTACGATGCCCCGGTTGTTTATATAAAAGATGCCTCGGAAAGTGTTAAGTTGATAAATGCTTTAAAAAATAACAGAAAGGATTTTGTAAATGCACTATTTGAAAAACAAAATAAACTCAGATTATCTCACGAAGAAAAACATACAGAATATATTTCTCTTGAAAAAGCCAGGCAAAATGCATTTAAAACGGATTGGACAATATCTATAATTGCTAAACCTCAAAAGTTAGGTGTACAAGTTATAGATGATTACTCAATCGCGGAGATTAGACCATTTATCGACTGGACTTTTTTCTTTCATAATTGGGGATTAAAAGGTCGCTATCCGGATATTTTATCTCATCCAACAAAAGGTGAAGAAGCAAAAAAAATATACGAAGATGGATTAAAAATGCTCGATAAAATTGAGGCAGAACACTGGTTAAAAGCTTCTGCTATTATTGGCTTATTTCCGGCAAACTCTATCGACGAAAGGGTAGAAGTGTACAGCATTGATACGCAAGAAACCATAATAACACAATTTAATTTCTTACGTCAACAAAGATTGACAACCGATAGTGGTTTTAATTTATCATTATCCGATTTTATTGCACCTAAATCAAGCAATATTAAAGATTATATTGGAGGCTTTGTAGCAACAGCCGGACTTAATATCGATTCTAAAATTGAAGAGTTTAAAGCCAATGGAGATGAATTTTCTATTATAATGTTAAAAACTCTGGCCGATCGTTTGGCTGAAGCCTTTGCAGAACTTCTCCATCAGAAGGTAAGAAAAGAATGGTGGGCTTATGCTCCAAACGAAAACCTAAATCATGAAGCACTTATTAAAGAACAATATAAAGGTATTCGTCCGGCTATAGGATTTCCCGCCTGTCCAGATCACTCAGAAAAAAGAATTCTATTCGATCTTCTTAAAGTAGAAGCATCGATAGGTGTTAGTTTAACAGAAAGTATGGCCATGATGCCGGCTGCAACTGTAAGTGGTTTGTATTTTGCTCATCCGGAGGCAAAGTATTTTATGATTGGTAAAGTTCAAGATGATCAGAAAATATCTTATGCTAATGCTAAGCATTGGCGTAAGGAAGATATCGATCAGTGGATTGAATAAAAAAGTCGGCTACTTGGCCGACTTTAAAATAGAATATTGCATTTATTAGTTTCTACTTTGTAGTTTTGAAAGTAATCTCAAAATTTCGAGATATAACCAGATAAGTGTCACCATTAAACCAAAAGCACCAAACCATTCCATGTATTTAGGAGCACCATACGCAGATCCTCTTTCAATAAAATCGAAATCCATGAGTAAGTTCAAAGCTGCTATAACAATAACCACAACCGAGATACCAATGCTAAGCATGCTGTTGTCGTGTAAAAAACTCATGTTTACGCCAAAAAAACTTAGTAAGAAAGACATAAAATAAGTAAGAGCAACAGCACCTGTAGCAACAATCATTATACCTCTGAACTTATCGTTTACTTTAATTAAGCCTGTTCTGTAGGTTAAAAGCATAATAAAAAAAGTAGCAAAAGTGCCAAGTACGGCATTCATAACAATACCAGGGTACATCGATTCAAAAAAGGCTGAGATTGCACCTAAAAAAAGACCTTCGAGCACGGCATAAATGGGTGCTAGGTATGCTGCGTATTTTTTGAGAAACATTGTCGCTATTGCGACAATAAAACCGCCAATTGCACCTCCAAACATCCAGCCTGATAAGCTAGACATTGCATTTTCTACATCGCCCGAATTAAAGAATTTTTGCCAGGTATATGAGGCAGCTACCATGACAATTAATAATAACAAACCTGTTTTTTCGATTGTGCCATTTACAGTCATCGTTTTGGCTCCTGCTTGCAAAGACTCTGATCGGAAGATTTTGTCTTGTAATACCGGATTAGATGATTTATCAAACATAATTTCAAATTTTAATTTAAAAAAACAAATATATATTTAAACGTTTACTTTACTAAATTACAGTTAATAAAAATTGTTAATCGAGATTCTCATTTCGATGAGAAAGAATTTGTTTTACTGTATTTTGAATTTTTAAATATCCGGCTCTTTTTACAGGGCTACCTTCAAATAAAGTATTAAACTCTTCTTCATTCATTTTTAGATAATCTCTATAGTTCAGCTTGCTTACATCTAATGTACCAAATTCTATTTCTGAACTTATGGCTACTTTGTTGTTCCAAGGGCAGACATCTTGACAGATATCGCAACCAAAAATGTAATCGTTTAAAAGAGGTACTATATTATTTGGGATGGATCCCTTATTTTCGATGGTTTGATAGGAAATACAACGTCGAGCATCGATTACGGCATTGCTTACTATAGCTTGAGTAGGACAGGCTTCTATGCAACGACGACAAGTCCCACAATAATTTTGTATTTCATCGTGATAAGATTCGACTTCGAGATTTGATATTATTTCACCAATAAAGAAAAATGAACCTCTTTTTGGGTGAATGATATTTCCATTCTTTCCCATCCAACCTAAACCGGATTTTACGGCCCATACTTTATCCATTACAGGAGCTGAATCGACAAAATATCGTCCTTTAAAATGGGGCAAAAGTATTTCTATATACTGAAATAGTGCCTTTAATTTTTTTTTAACAACTTTATGATAATCTCTTCCTAGAGCATATTTCGAAATTTTTGCTTGGCCGAATTCATATGATATGTCCCCTTTGTAATAGTTTAGGCTAAGCGATATTACGCTTTTAGCTTCTTCGACCAACAGATCGGCGTGTTCTCTTTTGTCGATGTTGTTGGCCATGTATTGCAAATCGGCATGGTAAGATTGCTTAAGCCAAGTCAGTAAAAACGTTTTTTCCTGACTTAAAGGTTCTATTGTCGAAAAACCACAGTCAGAAAAGCCGAGGCGAATGGCCTCGGCTTTAATTTTTGCTTGAATATCAGCTTGTTCTTTATTCATTAACGAATATCAATGGCATAGGGCATACGAGCTTGTACACCTCTTAATTTTAATAACTTATTGAATTCGTTGTAATACTTGTAAGATTGACCTAAT
Organism: Bacteroidales bacterium; assembly: GCA_016936665.1. Classification (GTDB taxonomy): domain Bacteria; phylum Bacteroidota; class Bacteroidia; order Bacteroidales; family JAFGXI01; genus JAFGXI01. The sequence goes on along the minus strand of JAFGXI010000002.1, from coordinate 389,152 downwards.
TCTTCTTTTAATACAGATGCTTTTACATCACCACCAAAATTTTTAAGAATTTCTTCAAATGGATCTTTTAATCTTGGCAATTCAATGATTCTGTAATCTTCTAAATTAGCTAATTCTTTAGCTGCTTCTATGGCTGCATCCAAACCACCAAATTCATCAATCAAGCCTATTTCTTTGGCATTTAAGCCACTCCAAACTCGACCTTGACCAATTTCGTCAACTTGTTCTTTGGTCTTGCCTCTGCCTTCTGCAACATGCGTTAAAAACACATTGTAAATATCTTCTACGCCTTTTTGAATAACAGCATATTCGCTTTCGCTCATATCTCTGGTCATATTGCCTATGTCTGAGTGGGTGTTGGTGTTAACAACGTCGGTGTTGATACCAATTTTATCTAAAACATTTTGTCCGTTCCACATCAAACCAAAAACACCTATCGATCCTGTTATTGTAACGGGATTTGCAAAAATTTTGTTAGCAGGAGCAGAAATATAATAACCGCCAGAAGCTGCTACGTCTCCCATCGATACAACAATTGGTTTTACGGCTTTGGTTAATTGCATTTCTCTCCAAATAACTTCAGAAGCTAAAGCGCTACCTCCCGGCGAGTTAACTCTAAGGACAACAGCTTTAACTGTAGAATCTAAACGAGCTTTTCTTATTGCTTCAGATAAACCGTCAGAACCTATTTCTTTGTTGCTACCTTCGCCCATATTAATTTCGCCAGATGCGTAAATTACTGCAATTTTATCTTTTGCAATTTTTTTATTTTCACCAGATTTAGGAGCATTAGAATATTCAGAAATACTTAAAAAGTTGATATCATCTTTTTGATCGGTTTCTGTTTTTGTTTTCAATTCGGCAAGAACCTCATCGTAGTATTTCAATTCGTCTATTAATTTGTAGTCTACTGCCGATTGTGCGTTGTAGATTAACATACTGTCGGCAATGGTGTTAAGTTCACTCACACTGATGTTTCTTGCTTTCGAAATTTCTTCTAATAGATGGTTCCATATAGACCCCATGTAAGTCATGGTTTGCAAGCGGTTAGCTTCGCTCATATGATTGTACATATATGGTTCGACAGCTGATTTGAATTTATTGTTTTTACCTCTGATAACAACAGGTTCGACACCAATTTTATCTAAAGCATCTCTAAAAAACATAAGCTGAGCTGAAAGACCTTTAAACTCAATAAAACCTTCTGGAGTTAGGTATATTTTATCGGCTACCGACGATAAATAGTAAGACCCTTGAGTATAAATATCGCTGTATGCGATTACAAATTTACCCGATGTTTTAAAGTCTATCAAAGCATTTCTTACTTCTTCGATGGTTGCTATACCTGCTTCAACCGAAGTTGTGTTAATATAAACGCCTTTAATGTTTTCGTCATCTTTTGCTTTTTTTAGGTTTTTTAGAATTTCGTTCAAACCTACTTTCGATTTTCCTTCGAACGATTCGAAATTCATTTCTTCGAATGGGTTTTTACCGGCACGATCTACGATACCATTATCGAAATTTAATGTAAGAATAGTTTTTTCTTTTACATTGATTGTTTTGTCTTGAGAAGACCCTACAATACTTCCGATAATACCGAGTACGATAAAGAACATTAATAAACCGGCTACTAAAAAACCGAGAATTGAGGCAAAAGTGAATTTAAAAAATGATTTCATAATTTTAATGATAAATGTTTGTAATAGTTTAAGTGTTGCGACGTAATAAGATTTGATATGTTACAGTTCCAGCGAAATATCGCTAGTGATTAAAATTTTACTTGAGTCTATTAACCGAAGTTCTAGCATAAATTCTTTCTGTTGAATGGTTTCTTTTATCTGTATTACAGTTTGCTCTTCAAAAATTTTATCTTTAATACTATTCCATTTGTAGAGCGATTGAAAATGATTGAAAATATACTCGTCGTTATTTAATAAATGCTTCAAACCAAATTTTTCGTTGTTTCTTGCATATATTATTTTTCCATTATCTTGGACAATAAAAGTTTCTGTTTTAAGAGATTGCCAAAGAGAATAATACATATTCTGAATGTTTTCGTATTCAATTTCAATCTTTTTAGAATCGGAAATATCGATAAAATAACCCAATAAATCTTTTACATTTCCTTCTTCATCTCTAATAATGGTGGTGAAATCCTTAACCCAAATAATTGTTCCGTCTTTTTTTACTAATCGATAATGGCTATATTCAATGAAGTTTTCTTTATTCCTTATGGCTTCGTCTCTTTCGTGCTTGTGCCGTTTAGCATCTTCGGGATGAATAATTTCTCTTAACGGAACATGACCTTCGTAAAATTCTCTAGGAGTGTAGCCTGTAATTTCTTGAGAGTTTTCCGATACATAGGTAACATTAAATAAATCGTTGGCTTTGGCTCTAATAATACCAACATTTCCTCTGATAAACATCGCTCGCTCTTCCAAAAGCGATCTGTTAAGCTCTAAAAGTGTAACTTCAGTTTCTTTTTGGTCGGTAATATCTGTAATCGAACCAGCCATTCGATATGGTTTGCCTTTATCGTCTCTTAAAATAATGCCTCTCTCTAAAACCCATTTATAGTTATGATCTTTACAAAGCAATCTTATCTCATTCTGAAAGATTTCTTGACCAGATTCTAAGGTTTGTCTAAGTTTTTTTTGGCTGTATTCTCTATCTTCCGGATGGGTTAGCATATCGCGAACGCCATATTCGCTTACTAATTCATCATCTTCGTACCCTAATAAGTTTTTCCAACGAGGCGATAAATACACATCGTTATTTTTTAGGTTCCAGTCCCATAATCCATCGTTTCCTCCTTTTGCAACAAGTTCATATCGTTGATTACTTTCATCGAGGGCTATCAAGTTATTTTCAGATTCTGTTATATCTAAGGTCCAAATTAATACGCGATTGAGTTCCCCGTTTTCGTTAATAACAGGTTCGTAATGAACTTCGTTCCAATATGTTCCAATTTCAGAAGTAGTTTTGGTTTTATAGCTGATGTGCTCTCCTTTAAGCGATTTTTGAAAAGCCTCTTCAAATTGATTGTTACCAACTTCTTTTGGTACAAACTGCCTTATATCGTCACCTTTCTGAAGTGTGTGATTAAATTCTTTTTGAATTATTTTTAGTGCCGATTCGTTAAAGCTGACAATTTTTTTATTGATATCTGTTAAATACAAACGTTGAATTGTACTTTCGTAAACTGGTTTAAGTTCATCTTTTAAAACAGCCACTTCACGTTTAAGCTTTTGTAAATCAGAGCGGTCTTTACTTGTCAGTAAAAAGCCTCCTATAGATCCATTTAAGCTTGAAGCAATCGGAGATACAACAATATCAATGTTATACTCATTATTTTGATTCTGAATAATTCTACTAATATGATGCACCGATGGTATTCTAACTGCAGAAAGTAAATGATCGACTTCATAGGTTGGAATGAAACTTAATATTCGATAAATATCTAGCCCATTGTATAGATCGTGGCCAATTACTTTATTATATTGTTTTTTTGCAACTTTGTTGAATTGAACTAATCTGTTTTGGTTATTGAATACGAGTACGCCTTCTTCGCTGTAGTTAAAAATGGCATCGAACTTTGCATTTGCAATATCTTTTTGAAAAACTATTTCTTTTTCTAATAAAGGTTTGAAAAAACAGATTTTATATTTTTTATTTTCCTTTTTAAAAATTAATGCTTCAAAAATTTCTGAACGATGAATAAAAAGTGATTTTTTTTGAGTCTCGAAATCTTTTGAAAAAAGCATGAAATTTTCAAATTCAAAATTGTCCTTAAAAATATCTTTTAATAAAATTGTTTCTGGAATAGTATCTTCATCTACTCCAAAAATCAAGAAAAAATCGGAACTATAGTCGATAATTGTACCTATTTCGTCCACAAAACAATGTGCCGGACAATTAGTATCGTTGATGTTGTATTCGTTTTGAATAATTTTAAAATGTTTAGCCTGAGCAATGTCTATGTTTACTTTCAAAATATCTCTTTCCAGAGGTTTAGGCATAAAGGAATACACATTATTTCCTGCTAATTTCTCTGCTTTTTCGATGTCGTTTTTGTTGCCTAAAAATACTATTGGAATAGAAAGTTGTTCAATTTTCTCCAAATCACTTTTAAGGTTGAATAGATGATTGGTTGTGTTTAAGTCTAAAATTAAAATATCGATATTGTTTAATGCAATAAATTCGAAAGCATCAGAAAATTTTAAAAAAGAACCAGAAAGTTCGTAATCGAATTGTTCGATGAACATTTCTAAGATACTTTTAAGAATTTTATCTTTTTCTACAATGACTATCTTTTTGCGATCCATTTATCTTTTTTAAGCGATTGATTCTTTATAAATTTGAAAGTTTGAAGATAGAAAAAAAAATTGATACATGAATCTAGTAATCGATATAGGAAATACAAGAATAAAAGTCGCAAAATACAATGAACATGAAATACTTCAACTCGACTTTTACAGCAGCACAGATTCACTTTTGGAAATTATTAATAGTTATCGTTACAAAAACTTAATAATTTCAAATGTTGGAGAAACTTCTTTAGATAATTTAAAGGGTATCGATTACTTATTATTTTCGAATTCGACACCCATTCCAATTTATAACAAATATAAAAGCGAGAGTCTTGGTGTAGATAGAATAGCAGCAGCAGTAGGAGCTAGTGAACTTTTCCCTAAACAGCCATTGCTCGTTGTTGACTTTGGTTCTGCAATAACTATCGATTTTGTTAATTGTAAAAGGGAGTATATTGGGGGTAATATTTCTCCCGGAATGTTATTTCGATTTAAAGCTTTGCATAATTTTTCTGCACATTTGCCGTTAGTAGATTTTCAAGGTGATATTTTTTTGCATGCTCAAACTACTCAAGATGCTATTAGAAGTGGAGTTTGTAAGGGAATAAGCTTCGAAATAAAGCAGTATATTGAGCTTTATCGTAAAAAATACCCAAAGCTCAAAGTCATTTTTTCTGGAGGAGATGCAAATTTCTTTGCTAAAACATTAAAAAAACGCATCTTTGTAGCCGAAAATTTGGTTCTGGATGGACTCAATACAATATTAAAATATAATATATAAAGTGCGAATATTTCTTATAACTATTGTCTTTGTTCTAGCGACGTTCGCGACGTTGGCTCAAGGCACACATACTTCGCCATATTCCTTTCTTGGAATTGGCGACATTAATGATGATGGCTTATCGATGAATCGTTCATTGGGCGGTTTAGGAATTGGAATTAATAGTTCCTATGGTTTAAATGGTTTAAATCCTGCAGGTATATCACAAATGGATACCATGTCGTTCACATTCGAGTTTGGAGCTTCAGGCATATATAAGTACACTCAGACATCGACCAGTAGCGAAGGAAAATTCAACGGCAATATCGATTATTTGGCAATTGGATTTCCAACAACAAAATGGCTTAAAACGTCGTTTGGAATGATGCCTTACAGTAAAGTTGGATACAATTTAATTGAAAATGTAGATGTATATGATGGCTCTGAGTATTTGTTTACAATACAACGTAAAAACAGTGGAGAAGGGGGCATAAATAATCTCTTTTTAAATAATGCTATAACAGTTTATAAAAACTTTACAATTGGTATTCAACTTCAATATTTATTCGGACATATCCAGAAAACTCTTGAAGATACACCTGCAGAAACAAACAACTCTGTTGCCGAATATACTGAAGAAAGACACTTAGTAATTAACGACTTTAATTATTCTTTTGGTTTACAATATCACCAACCCATAAAAAATAAAACGGGGTTCACAATAGGAGGTGTTTTTGGATTAGATAATAAAATTAAAACACAAAATCAGATTTATCAAAAAAGTGAATCTAGTAACATAGAAATAGTTTTAAATGATAATAGAACAACAGAGGAAATAACAGCTCCCATGTTTTATGGATTTGGCTTGTCTGTTTTCACAGAAAGTTGGTTGATTGGCGCAGACTTTAAAACAACATTGTGGAGCCAATCTTCCTTATCGAGTGCAGAATACCCTTTAAATAATAGTATAAATGCTGTTATAGGTGCAGAATATATTCCACGTCCTAGAACTGCTAACAATTATATACAAAGAATGCGTTACAGATTGTCGGCTAGATATCAAAACAGTTATATTTCAATCAATGATAAATCTTTAACAGATCTTGGCATAACTTTTGGAGTTGGGTTGCCAATGAAGCGTTCGAAATCGACTATAAACATAGGAATTGATGTAGGGCAGATTGGAGTGATTGATAATACGGTATTAAGTCAATACTACGCAAGATTTAGACTAGATATATCGCTTCACGATGTTTGGTTTGTAAAAAGAAAATACGATTAATTAATATAAAAACAAAAACGAGATGAGAAAGTACATTTTTAAGCTCGCACTTTTATTAGGAATTGCAGTTGTTTCGAGTACTGCATATGCACAAGACGACTCAAAATTTGGTGACGATCCGGATCAATGCAAAAGAGATTTATCGGAGTATATCGAATTTGTAAAGCAAAAAAGTTATAAAGATGCTTATCCTGCTTGGAGAAGATTATATGTTAATTGTCCACAATCTTCAAAAAGTATTTTTATTAATGGCCCCAAAATAGTTTCATATTTTATCGACAATGCAAAAGATGAAGCTGTTAAAAAAGCATGGTTAGATACTTTAATGCAAGTTTACGATAAGCGAATCGAGTTTTTCGGAGAAAAAGGTAACGTTTTAGGACGAAAAGGTAACGATTTATATGCTTACGATAAATCGAGAACAGAAGAAGCTTATCAATACATGGGTGAGTCTATCAAATTATGTGGAAATAACGCTCAAGCAGCTGTTTTACAAAACTATATGATGGCTTCTGCCGACTTATATAAAGACAAAAAGATTGATGCAGGACAAGTTGTTCAAGACTTTTCTACTGCTTCCGATGCAATTACTGTTTTGATCAGCGAAGAGCAAAAAGAAAAAACTGTTGAGACCTATAAAAAGGTTGAAGAAAATATTGGTAAAATATTTATTGGAACAGGAGCCGGTAGTTGCGATGTATTAATTGGTCATTTTACTCCAAAATTTGAAGCCAATCCAAAAGATGTTGAATTATTAAATACCATTACAAAATATTTAAACAAAAGCGACTGTACCGATTCACAATTATTTTTCGATGCATCTGTTAATCTGTACGAAGTAGAACCCAGTTCTCAATCGGCATACAATATTGCTAAAATGGCTTTAAAGAAAAATCAATTGTCTAAAGCTTCTGAATTTTATCAAAAAGCTATTGAGATGGAAGAAAACGACGAAATAAAAGCTCAATATTATTATGAGTTGGCCGTTGTTTCGGCAGGTTCACCATCGGCTTCAAGATCGTATGCTTTGAAAGCAGCATCATTAAAATCTGGCTGGGGCGATCCTTATATTTTAATTGGAAAGTTGTATGCTTCTAGTTCTGCTTCTTGTGGCGACGATAAATTTCATCAATCAGCTGTATTTTGGGCTGCTGTAGATAAATTCAATTATGCAAAATCGATCGATGGAAACGTTGCTGCTGAGGCCAATAAGTTAATAGCTCAATATAAAGCTTATTTCCCGGGGAAAGAAGATGCGTTTGCTTATAACATTACAGAAGGCTCTGATATTAAAATAGAGTGCTGGATAAACGAAACAACTAAAGCTCGTTTTGAATAGTTAAGGTGAAAATAACCAAATTACAAATAATATTTCTAAGCATTGGACTAGTTTTTAGTTCAATGCTTTTTTATAGTTGTTCGAACGATTACAACGAAGTAATTAAAGATGTGTCATTTGAAACACTACCCGAGCAACGTGCCGAGAATATTGAAATTGTAAGAACAGATTCCGGTAAAGTAATAGGAAAAATATTTGCTCCTGTACTCGAACGATATTCACAAGAAGAAAATCCGTATGAACTTTTTCCCGAAGGAATGAAAGTCGTTACGTATCAAAAATATCCTAAAATAAACTCTTCTATCGTTTGTAAATATGCTTATCATGATGTTAAAACACAAAAATGGGAAGCACGGGATAATGTTGTTGCTGTAAACATCGATGGTGACACTTTAAAAACAGAGCAAATGTTTTGGGATCTGAAAATAGAAAAAATTTATTCCGACAAATATGTCAATATTACAACCAAAGATGAAATTATTTATGGTAATGGTTTTATTGCTAATCAAGATTTCACCAACTGGAAAATAACAAATGTAAAAGGAACCATTTATTTGGATGAATAAAGCCTGTTATCGTCAATCGTTAATTAATTCAAAAAAATTATCTTTACCAAAAAATAGAAAAATATGGGTTTATTAGATGGAAAAGTAGCAATTGTTACCGGTGCTTCAAGAGGAATTGGAAAAGCAATTGCTGTATTATTTGCACAGGAGGGAGCTAATGTGGCTTTCACCGATTTAAATGCTGATGAAAATTTTCAGAAGGTAGAAAAAGAACTTAATACGCTTGGTGTTAAAGCAAAAGGTTATGTATCGAATGCCGCCAATTTCGAAAATTGCCAACAAACTGTCGACGAAATTGTTAAAGACTTTGGTAGAGTTGATGCCCTAATTAATAATGCTGGTATCACTAAAGATAATTTATTAATGAGAATGACTGAAGACCAATGGGATTTGGTAATGAACGTTAATTTAAAATCGATTTTCAACATGACTAAAGCCGTGCAAAGAACAATGCTTAAACAAAAAAGTGGTTCTATTGTAAATATGAGCTCAGTAGTTGGTGTTGGAGGAAATGCAGGACAATCTAATTATTCTGCATCGAAAGCAGGAATGATTGGCTTTACAAAATCTATTGCAAAAGAACTTGGCTCTAGAAATGTACGATGTAATGCTATTGCCCCAGGATTTATTATTACAGAAATGACCGGACAATTGCCTCAAGAAGTGGTTGAAGGTTGGTACGAAAAAATTCCTTTAAAAAGAGGTGGTACACCTGAGGAGGTTGCGAAAACCGCACTTTTCTTCGCTTCCGATTTATCTTCGTATGTAAGCGGTCAAGTGTTGACTGTTTGTGGAGCAATGCAAACGTAAAAAATTATTATAATAAAATTCTGCACAGAACGTTTTATACATTCTGTGCTTTTTTATGCTATATATTCTCGATAAACATACCGATCCGTTGCCTGTTTTTAATTATAGCAGGATTCTCTCCTTAGTTCCATCTATTACAGAAACGATTTGCGATTTAGGAAGAGCTAATAATATAGTGGGAAGAACAAATTTTTGTAAATACACACAAGAATTGATGAGTAGTTTGCCAATAGTAGGTGGCCCAAAAAATATCGATTCGGAAACGGTTCAACTCCTCAATCCTTCAGTAATTTTTGTAGTTAAAGAAGAAAACGAAAAGGAAACAGTTGAGCATCTTGCGCTATTATTCGATGTGGTAATGTTTAATATTGAATCTTGGGAAGATAATTTAATTATGATTCGCCGACTATCGAAGATTTTAGATACTGTTGAGTCTGGTAACCAATTATTAAATAATATTAAGGAGAAAACATTTTTATTAAATACCAATAAAATTAAACCAAAAGTTATTTATTTAATTTGGAAAAAACCTTTTTACACGGTATCAAACCATACCTATATAAATGCAATGCTCGAATTAGCAGGCTTCGATAATTGTTATATAAATAGGAGCGATAGATATCCGGAAATTGACTTCGACGAAATTTATAACTCAGATGCCGAATTTCTCTTTTTATCTTCAGAACCTTATCCCTTTAAAATGCCTGATGTTGAATATTATAAGTCAAAACTACCTCGATTAAGAGTTGAATTAGTCGATGGCGAGATGTTTGCATGGTACGGCTCAAGAAGTCTAAAAGCTTTATCGTATATTTACGGTTTAAATGAACAACTAAATCGTTAGAATATTAATACTAAGATTTTGATATATCAAGATTAATAATTTAAATGAAAAATATGAGCATGCAAAAAATAGCGATATTTCCGGGTTCTTTCGACCCTTTTACGGTAGGGCATCAAGATATTGTTTTAAGAGCATTAAGTCTTTTCGATAAAGTTATTATCGCAATAGGATCAAATTCCGATAAAAAAGGATTTTTCGAAATAGATAAACGCAAACAATGGATAGAAAACACGTTTATAGATGAGCCTAAAGTTGAGGTTGATGTTTATAGTGGTCTTACCATAGAATATTGCAAAAATAAAAATGCAAAATATTTATTAAGAGGGTTGAGAACATCATCCGATTTCGAATATGAGCGTGCGATTGCTCAAATGAATAAAAAAATGGATGCTTCTGTGGAGTCGGTATTTCTTTTAACTTCGCCAGAACTCACCGCTGTTAGCTCAACCATTGTTAGAGATATTATTCGACATGGCGGCGATGCTAAAGATTTTTTACCTGAAGCTATTTATAATCAAATTTTGTGAAAATATTCAAAATTGTAATATGGCTAACTTTAAGTGTTTATCAACTGGCAAACAGCCAGACACTTATTAAGTGCGAGCGTAGCGAATATAAATCGCAACGAATTGTTTTTTACTCTGTTTCTGATTACATAACTCAGAAAATCGATACAGTGGCAGACCTTAGTACCGATAATAATGGCACGTTTTATTTCGAGTATAGCACAACTAAATTCAAGCAATTGTTTGTCGATTTAGGCATATATAAAGCATCAATGTATGTTGATCCTAATATTAGAGAATATAGAATTAATTTACCCGAAAAAAAAGATAAAACAGAAGCCGATCTATTAAATATTTATTTCCAACCTACAGAGATAAGAATCGAAATAAATAATACTGATAAAAATGAGATCAACGCTTTGATTAATTCCTTCGATTTAATTTTTACCGACTTTACAGCAAAAAAATTCGATTCGATTTATCAGTTTCCACAAAAAAAAATCGAAGAACGGTTCCAAACAAAAATTCATAGTTACTATGGCAACGAGAGATCCGATTTTTTCAATGATTACATCGATTATAGTGTATATTCTTTAATGCTAATTGGTAAAAATCGAGATTATAAAACAATCACATCAAGATATTTTAATAATAAACCTATTTTATGGGATAATCAGCCTTATATGATTTTATTTAATTTGATGTACAACGATTTTTTTCAGACATATTCAAACACAAAAGATGGAAGTGATTTGCTTTCAGTAATTACTTACTCTAGAAGTCCCAAGAAATTGATTGAAAATATTTTAATGAATGTTTCAATATCAGACTCAACATTTGCAGAATTAGCGGCTATTAAAGGCATTCACGATGCCCTTATACATCCTATTAAAGAAAATGACAAAGTATTTCCGAAACCACAATTGAATATAATCCTAGACTCCATTGCAAATTTTAGTAATGTACCGATGCACAGAAAAATGGCTAAAAACATACAGCTAAAATTTCGTTCAAATAAAAGTAAAATAGGAGAGGAAATTCCCGACTTCAAAGTGATGAACAGAGATGGAGATTTTGTTTACATTAGCGAGAATAAAGGAAAACCCATTTATTTAATGTTTTTACGAACAGACATCGTTGAATGTATGGAGGATCTAGATCGGCTTTCTATGTTTTACGATAAACATAAAGATGACATTGAAATAGTGAGCATTGTGACTGATAATACGCCCAACCAATTTTTTAAATTATCAAAATTTAAATATCAGTGGTCTATATATTATTTAAGTGAAAATACTGAAATTGCTAATTATTTTAACTTAATAACTTGGCCTCAATATCATCTTATCGATCAAGATTTTAAGTTGATAGTTTCTCCTGCCAAATCGTTAAAGGATAATTTTGAAATGGAGTTTTTTAAATATTTAGATTCAAAACGGTAATCAACAGAAACTTACTTCATTTCGTAAACGTAATTTTTCATGTTACTTTGAGTCAACATTTTTAACTATATTTGTTACGACACCAACTATTTCTAATTTATTTTGATAATTTGTTATTTTGCTAAAAAGTTTACGATGAAATTACAATCTAAAATCTTTATTCCAGTTATTATTTCTTTAACAATCTTAGGTGGTAGTATGTACCTACTTAATAGACAGATACTTAAAGAGGTTTTTAATTCTGAAATGCAAAAAGTTCTAACTTCAAAAGAAAAGAACTTTAACGAGTTATTACAATCTAAATTGGAATATCTTTCTCAGTTTTCTAATGCATTGGCAAATTCTTACGCTATTCGGTCTGCATTTGTTGTTTACGATCAAACAAACAATAACGATTCTGCATGGAATATCATTAATTCTGAAATTGACAGAATAAAATTTGGTGGTGTGCAACAACAAATTCAAATACCACCAATAAACTGTCATGTTCCTCCTGGTATTGTATTATTTAGATCGCGGTCTCAAAAGTATGGCGATAATGTTATACATAAAAGAAGAGCTATACAAAAAGCATTTGATGAAAAAAAGTCGGTAAGTGGTTTAGAAATAGGAAGCTATGGTATTGATTTAAGAGGCATTTCACCTGTAAATATTAAAAATAAATTTTATGGTACAGTAGAAGTTAACTTGCCAATATCAGATATTATTGAAGAACTTAAACCCGAAGAATACGAGTCGTATGCTTTAATAGTTGATAAGACTTATAACAACGTTATGAATAAAGTTGATGCGATGAATGATGCAAGCAATTTTATAAACGACAATGTAATAATGATTAAAACAGAAGGGTTTGAATTATCGGATTTTAAACCCCTTTTTGAGGGAGAAATCATTCAAAGTCAAAAAATTGATATGATTGAACAATACAACTATATGCAAATTCCGATTAAAAGCTTCAATAACGAGGTTATAGGAACTCTTGTGTACCAAGTTAGTAAAGCCGATTTTATCGAAAATATGAATGCATCGTCCTATAGTTTATTCTTTATAGGAATAATGATATTTATTATTGCCATTGTTGTTTTATTCTTAGTTTTAAAAACTAGCATTATCAATCCATTAAAAAGAGTAACAAATGCCCTTTCCGAGCTTTCTAAAGGTATTGTTACTAAAGCATTTCTAGTTAAATCTAAAGACGAAATTGGGGAGATGCAAACAGCTCTTAATGTTGTCAATTTAGGCATTCAAAAGATGTCCGATTTTGCTGTTGAAATTGGAAATGGGGAGTATCAGACTGAATTTACTGCCTTAAGTGAAAAAGACCAACTAGGCAACACATTAATTCAGGTTAGAGATAAATTAAAAGACGTATTTGAGCAGGAGCAGCATCAGTCTTCTATTGAAAAACAAAGAAAATGGGCTGTTGAAGGCCACTCAAAATTTGCTGCAATTTTACAAGATAATGAGATGGAAATAAAAGAATATACCTACAATATTCTTTCTAATCTTATTAAATACTTAAATGTTAATCAAGGAGCATTGTTCTTACTGTCTTCAGATAAAGAGACTCTGGTTTTAGAATCTGCATACGCTTACGATAGGAGAAAACATATGCAAAGCGAAATAAAATTAGGGGATGGGCTACTAGGTAGTACAGCATTAGAAGGCAAAGTAACCTTTTTAACTGATTTACCCAAAGATTATATTACTATTACTTCAGGACTTGGTGATGCTACACCTAATAGTTTACTTATAGTTCCACTTATAAGTAATAACGAATTGTATGGTGTGTTTGAAATCGCATCCTTTAAAAAGCTTGAAGCTTTCGAAGTAGAGTTTTGCGAAAATATAGCAGAAAATATTGCTCAAGCCATTGCTCGACAACAATCAGCTCAACAAACAAGAGAGTTGCTTGAACAGTCGCGTCAACAGGCTGAAGAACTTTCTGCTCAAGAAGAAGAAATGCGTCAGAATTTAGAAGAAATGCAGGCTACTCAAGAAGAGATGGCTAGAAAAGAAGCAGAATTAACCGGAGTTATCAATGCTTTAAATAGCTCTGCTATTGTTGTCGAATTTAATTTAAATGCAGAAATAATTAAAGTTAATAAAAGAGCCATTGAAGTATTAAAGCTCAACTCTGAAAAAGATATTATTGGCAAGAATCATCAAGATTTTTATGTATCAGATAATTATGAGGAAGAAGCAGCAATGCTTTGGGACGATTTAAGTCAAGATAAAACAGTAAACAGAGTTGCTCAAGTTCAATTAATGAATGGCGAAACAATGTGGTTAAATGAGACCTATTCACCAGTACTCGACGAAAGTGGGCAAATCGACAGAATAATGAATATTTCTTTCGATGTTACTGAGCAAGTGCTAAAAGAACAACAAGTCGTTCAACAAAACGAAGAGATAATGGCAAAAGAAGAAGAAATGCGCCAGAATCTTGAAGAAATGTTTGCAACTCAAGAAGAAATGGCTAGAAAAGAAGCCGAGATTAACGGCTTGCTAAGAGCGGTTGATAAAGTCGCATTGTTGGTCGATTTCGATGTTGAAGGTAATATTATAGATGTTAACGATCAAGTATTAGAGCTGTTACAACTTAATAAAAAAGATGATGTGATTGGTATGCATCATAGTCAGTTTTATCAGTTTGCCAATTACGAAATGGCGGCTGAACAATTGTTCGAAAAACTAAAAAATAACGAAATTGTAAGCTTCGATACCGAATTAAATACGCCTGATGGGAGAACTGTTAAATTAAATGAAACTTATGCTCCTATTTTAAACGAAAACGACGAAGTGATTAAAGTGATTAATATCTCTTTTAGATATCTATAAATTAATTTAAACAAAAATAGCATCGGGCATCTCTTTTATTAATTGATGATCCGATGCTTTTTTATATAAAGTAGTAATTGCTTTTTTACCAATATCTCCAAGGTCGAACGAAAACGGATTGACATATAATTCGATATGTTTTCTCATAACAGACTCATCCATTTCTTGCGCAAATTGCTTCATAAACCCAACCGGTTCATTAGGAAATTGATATGCAAATTCTAAACTTTCTTTTATAAGCCTGTCTATAATTAATTGATCTTTCCTTGGTATTTCTCGTTTAATAACAATTCCACCAAGTGGAATAGGGGACTTTGTATACTTCTCCCAATACTCGCCTAAGTCAACAATTTTCTTCAACCCTTTTTGTTCGTATGTAAACCTCGTTTCGTGAATTATCAATCCAGCATCAATATCATCATCTAGAAGAGCGGTTTCGATATCCGAAAAAAGATACTCTTTTTTATTGAGAGCCTCAGGATAAGCTATTGTGAAAAGTAAATTGGCAGTAGTGTTTTTTCCGGGTATACCTATTTTTAAATTAGAAATCTCATCAGGGTATATCTTTCGCTTGCTAACCAAGATAGGACCGTTATTTCGACCTAGTGCAGAACCTGAATTAAGAATTTGATAGCTTCTCCATACGTGAGCATAGGCGTGATAGCTAAGTTTAGTAATATCCAGCTCAGAATTTAATGCCATAGCGTTAAGTTCTTCAACATCTCCAAGAACTAATTCAAATTCAATTCCTTTCGTGTTTATTTTATGGTGCACTAATGCATCAAAAATAAAAGTATCGTTGGGGCAAGTCGAAAATCCCAAAGTATATCGTTTCATTGTAAAGCCTTTAATAAATCAGAAATTTTAGTTTGTAAATTGCTTAATGCTAAAGATATATTCCATTTTTCCGGATTTCGTTCTTCAATGTAGTTAGATATCGATCTGATAACATAAAAAGGAATGTTTTGCCTTATACAAAAGTCGAAAACAGCTGCCGATTCCATTGTCTCAACACTAGCATTAAAAAGTTTAATTCGTTCTTCTATCTGTTTTTTTTCACCTGAAGTTGAATTAACCGTAATAGCCGATACCTCATCTATTTGAAATTCTTTAGGTAAAAGTTTCTTATTTTTAAAAAAAATATTTTCCTGTTTAAGAGATGAATTGTTGATATGAATGAAGTGATTAGAGCTTTGAAAACCAATATCAGCATAAACATCATTTTTAATAAAAAATACACTTCCTATTTCTATAGATAAGTCGAAGGAACCTGCAATGCCTATATTAATAACTAAATCGTAATGTTCATTTTTAAAACACAAGTAAAGAGCGTTTAAAGTATTAGGAATACCTATTCCTGTATTAATTATATTAACTTTATCGGACTTAAAAATCGACAAAGATCGATATTCAATTTCGCTGGCGGTAACAAGTAATATTTTCAAAACTTCAACTTAATATTATTACTCAAGAAAGTTATTAAGCAATATAGGATAAAATGTGTTAAATATTAAATATCAAAAGCCACATTTCAACACTTTATATCGTTCGTAAAAATAGAATTTATGGCTACTAATAAAAAATTTTGGCACTTATTTTGAAAGTCAATGTTATTGATTTTTGAATAAGTCAAAAATTATCTATTTTTACACTAATTTCATAAAAGTACTAAAGAATGAAAATTATGATATTTAAAAAGACCCTTTTATTGTTAACTCTAATGTTAACCGTTTCATTAGCTTATTCTCAAGGTAAGGAAGAATTAAAAGCAATGGAAGCTCTTGAATTAAATGAGTATGCCAGTGCTATCGATTTATTTAAAGATGCTTTTGTAAAAACAAAAGATCCTGTTCGTATTGCAAACATTTCTTTCTATACAGGAATTGCATACATGAGAAAAAATGAACCAAAACAAGCTGAAAAATGGTTTGAAAAAGCAATTAAAGTTAAATACCCAGACCCAATCGCTGTTTTGTATATGGCAGATATGCAAAAAAAGAATGGCGATTTTGAAGAAGCAATTAAAACATATGCAGCGTATGGCAAACTTGTACCAAACGACGAAAAAGCAAAAATTGGTATAGAGTCGTGTGAAATGGCTGCCCGTTGGATTGAGAAACCTACACGCTATGTTGTAGAAAATATGCCATTATTCAACTCTAAGGATATGGATTTTAGTCCAACATGGGGTAAAAAAGATTATAGAATCGTATTATTTTCTTCAACTCGTTCAGGTTCTAAAGGCGACGAAACCCATGCTGTTACAGGTTTTGGGTTTACCGATATTTATACCGTTACTCAAGACCGAAAAGGAAAGTGGTCGGAACCTGCGCCAATGCCAGGAGAAACAGTAAACACCGACAACGATGAAGGTGCTTCTACAGTTACAGAAAAAGGCACAATGATGTATTTTACTCGTTGCGAAGTTGAAAAAAATAGATCTTTAGGTTGTAAAATTTATGAAGCACCAAGAAGAGGAATTTCTTTTGAAGCGGGCGAAGCAATCACTTTCCCCGGAAGCGATACCGCTAGTTATGGTCATCCTTCTATTGATTCTAAAGAAATGACTCTATATTTTGCCGCTGACCTTCCTGGTGGGTACGGAGGTAAAGATATTTGGATGATGACAAGATCTAAAAAGACATCTCCATTTGGCGAACCTATCAATTTAGGACCAGAAATTAATACTCCCGGAAATGAAGTTTATCCTGTAATACGATCAAATGGTGAATTATATTTTTCTTCCGATTATCATGCAGGAATGGGTGGCTTAGATATTTTTAAAGCAGTTTTAGACAAAGCCTCCGGTAAATACACAGTGTCTAATATGAAATATCCTATAAATTCGCCAGCTGATGATTTTGGGATTATTTTTAAAGGTAATTCAGAACAAGGCTTTTTTACTTCCAGTCGTCCAGGTGGAAAAGGAGCAGAAGATATTTATCAGTTCAACTTACCTCCACTTCAGTTTACTATTAAAGGTGTAGTAAAAGATGAGAAAACAGAAATTCCATTGGTTGGTGCTAAAGTAGAACTAAGAGGATCTGATGGAACAGCTGAAGAAACAATAACTGCAGCAGATGGCTCGTATGAATTTAAATTAAAACCAAATGTAGATTACCAATTGCTTTCAAAAATGGAAAAATATTTGAATGGCAAAGGTGGTGAATCAACAAAAGGAATTGAGGAAGATAAAGATTTTGTGGTAGATATTAGCATGAAACCTATATGGAAACCTATTAAAATTCCTAATATCCTCTATGAATATACAAAGGCTGATCTGTTGCCGGAATCAATGGCTTCTTTGGACAACTTAGTTGAAATATTAAATGATAATCCTAATATTATTATCGAGTTAGGATCTCATACAGACTTTAGAGGTTCTGATCAAGCTAATAGAGAATTAGCTCAAAAACGTGCGCAATCGGTTGTAGATTACCTTATAACAAAGGGAATAGCAAAAGAACGGTTAGTTGCAAAAGGTTATGGTGAAGCAGAACCGGCCTCCGTTAGCAAAGAAGATGCAGATCGATACGAATTCTTAAAAGAAGGAGATGTGCTTACTGAACAATTCATTAAAACATTGGCAACAGTAGAAGAGCAAGAAGTCGCTCATCAAATGAACAGACGTACGGAATTAAAGGTATTAAAGACAGATTATCCTGTTGCTCCAACATCAGCTGTTTCAGTTGAAGGTGATGGTAGCAATGTAAACTCAACGGAGGAAGAACCATCAGAAGAAGGTGAAGAACCTACCGAGGAAGAAACTCCCGAAGAGTAGCTTAAATAAATATTATGTTAAGACGTTCCACTTTAAAATGGAACGTCTTTTCTTATTAAAAAAAGTAATGTCAATGAATTCAAACGAAAGATATCAACAAAGAGGTGTTTCCGCATCGAAAGAAGATGTTCACCTAGCAATTAAAAATATTGATAAAGGTTTATTTCCAAAGGCGTTTTGTAAAATTATTCCTGATATTTTAGCTGGTGATGAAGAGTATTGTAATATTATGCATGCCGATGGTGCAGGAACTAAATCATCTTTAGCATATACTTATTGGAAAGAAACAGGCGATATTTCTGTTTGGAGGGGTATAGCGCAAGACGCTCTCATAATGAATATCGACGATTTGCTTTGTGTTGGGGCTACCGATAATATTTTAGTTTCATCAACAATAGGAAGAAATAAACAGCTTATTCCTGGCGAAGTTATTTCTGAGATTATCAATGGGACTGAAGAATTATTGAGTGATTTAAGAAAACTAGGAATCAATGCTTATTTAACTGGCGGAGAAACGGCAGATGTTGGCGATCTTGTAAGAACAATAATTGTAGATTCTACAGTTACTGCTAGAATGAAACGTTCCAATGTAATAACAAATGAGCAAATTCAAGCAGGCGACGTAATCGTTGGTTTATCTTCATCTGGAAAAGCTAGTTACGAGTCTTTATACAATGGAGGGATGGGAAGCAATGGATTAACTTCTGCAAGGCACGATGTGTTTTCAAAATATTTAGCTGAGAAATACCCAGAAAGCTACGATAATTCAATTCCTGAAGATTTAATTTATTCTGGTTCAAAAAATCTGACAGATACTGTTGAAGAATTAGATGTTAATGCCGGTCAGTTGGTTCTTTCTCCCACCAGAACCTATGCGCCGATTATCAAAAAAATCCTTGATCTGCATAAATCTGAAATACACGGAATGATTCATTGTTCTGGCGGAGCGCAAACCAAAGTTTTACATTTTATCGATCATTTGCATATAATAAAGGATAATATGTTTGAAATTCCCCCTCTATTTAAAATAATTCAAGAGGAATCTAAAACCGATTGGAAAGAGATGTATAAAGTGTTCAATATGGGGCATCGTTTCGAATTATATGTGCCGGAAAATATCGCAAAAGATATTATCGACATTTCAAAAGAATTTAATGTAGATGCACAAATAATAGGTAAGGTAGAAAAGCATTCAACCAAAAAATTAACCATTGTTTCTGAAAAAGGAACATTTGTATATTAATGATTAGAAAAATTAGAATATGAGTATGTTTTTAGAAAAATTAGAAGGTGTAAAAATTCGTTTCGATCAAGTGGCAGAGCAAATAACCGATCCGGATGTTATTTCAGATATGAAGCGTTATGTTACTCTAAATAAAGAATATAAGTCGTTAGAACCCCTTATCGATGCATACAAGAAATATAAAAATATTGTTACCAATATTAATTCTTCAAAAGAAATATTAGCTACGGAAAGTGATCCGGAAATGCGCGAAATGGCTAAAATGGAAATTGAAGAGTTAGAATCGCAAGTAGAGCCTCTAGAAAGTGAAATTAAAATACTTCTTTTGCCTTCGGATCCAGAAGACGATAAAAATGCAGTATTAGAAGTTCGTGCAGGAACCGGTGGCGATGAAGCGAGTATTTTTGCCGGTGATTTGTACAGAATGTATGGCAAATATTTCGATGCTAAAGGGTGGAAATATTCAATTACTTCGGCAACAGAAGGAACTTCTGGTGGATACAAAGAAGTTGTTGTTGAGGTAACAGGCTCTAAAGTGTATGGCACGTTAAAATATGAGTCTGGTGTACACCGTGTACAGCGTGTGCCTCAAACAGAAACACAAGGTAGAGTTCATACTTCTGCGGCATCGGTAGCTGTGTTGCCCGAAGCCGAAGAGTTCGATATTGAACTGAATCAATCCGACATTCGTAAAGATACCTACTGTTCATCGGGGCCTGGTGGTCAATCGGTTAATACAACTTATTCGGCGGTTCGTTTAACTCACATGCCTACCGGAATTGTTGTGACTTGCCAAGACCAAAAATCTCAGCTTAAAAATTTGGATAAGGCAATGAAAGAATTAAGAACTAGAATTTACAATTTAGAACATCAGAAATATTTAGATGAAATTTCATCTAAACGTAAAACAATGGTTTCAACCGGCGACAGATCTGCAAAAATTAGAACATATAATTATCCACAGGGTCGTGTTACCGATCATAGAATTGGATTAACCTTGTATAATCTGCCGGCAATAATGGATGGCGACATTCAAGAAATTATCGATAAACTGCAAATGGAAGAAAATGCAGAACGTTTGAAAGAGAGTGGAATGGCTTAATTGAAAAGATATGAATTACAACCAACTTGTCGAAGAAATTAAAATTAAGAAGAGTCTCCTGTGTGTGGGGCTAGATAGTGACTTGAATAAAATTCCTTCATTTTTATTAAATTCCGAAGATCCAATTTTTGAGTTTAACAAAGCAATAATAGATTCGACACATCAATACACAGTGGCTTATAAACCTAATTTAGCTTTTTATGAGAGTCTTGGAATTGCAGGCTGGCAATCATTGGAGAAAACTATGGATTATTTGAATACTAAATATCCTAATATTTTTACAATTGCTGATGCAAAAAGAGGCGACATAGGTAATACATCAAAAATGTATGCCAAAGCTTTCTTCGAGCATTTTAATTTCGATGCAGTAACAGTTGCTCCATATATGGGTGAAGATTCTGTAATGCCTTTTTTAGAATATGAAAATAAGTGGGTAATTTTACTGGCTCTCACAAGCAATAAAGGAGCGTTCGATTTCCAAATGCATAGCGATAAAGAAAATAGAAAACTATTTGAAAAGGTTCTAGAAAAATCGCAAGAGTGGGCCGATAAAACAAGAATGATGTATGTAGTCGGTGCAACAAAAGCCGAAATGCTTAAAGATGTTAGAGCGATAGTTCCAGAACATTTTCTATTGGTTCCAGGCGTTGGCGCTCAAGGAGGAAGCTTAGAAGAAGTATTAGCTAATGGGGCTAACAGCAATGGAGGTTTACTTATTAATTCAAGTAGAGGAATAATTTATGCTTCCAACGACAATCAATACCAAAGTAGAGCAGCAGAAGAAGCTTTTGCATTACAAAAACTTATGAAGACTGTTTTATAGCCTCGATGTAGGCTTTAAAAATCTGATCTGCAGCATCGAAAGGATTTATCTCCATATTTTCGACATGTTTTTGCAGATCCTCAATCAGCATTGATATTGATTCATTTCTGAACAAGCTATAGTTCAGATGTTCTTTAATGCTTTCTTTTAACCAATATAAAGCTTGTTGAGAGCGCTTAGTAGCAATACTTCCGTTGCTTTTACCTAGTATGAAGAAATCGCTTATTGTATTACTAATTTCGGCAATTCCTTCTTTGGTAACCGAAGAGCAGGTATAAACTTTTGTTTCCCATTCTTTAGAATTAGAAGGAAGCAGATGCAAAGCATTTTTATACTCGGAGGCCGCTGTTTTTGCCTTTAATATATTATCATTGTCTGCTTTAGTAATGGCAATAGTGTCTGCCATTTCCATAATTCCTCGTTTGATGCCTTGAAGTTCATCGCCTGCGCCAGAAAGCATTAGTAATAAAAAGAAGTCTGTCATTGAGTGAACTGCAACCTCAGATTGTCCCACACCGACAGTCTCTATTAAAATAGTTTCGAAACCGGCAACTTCGCATAATATAATGCTCTCTCTTGTTTTTCTGGCAACTCCTCCAAGTGTACCCGAAGAAGGAGAGGGGCGAATAAAAACATTTGGTGTTTTAACCAGTTCTTCCATTCTTGTTTTATCGCCTAATATGCTACCTTTAGAACGTTCGCTGCTAGGGTCGATAGCTAAGATTGCCAGTTTATGACCAGCTTTTGTAAGTTCCAGACCGAAAGCTTCAATAAATGTGCTTTTACCTACACCGGGAACGCCTGTTATACCAATTCTTCTAGCTTTTCCAGAATATGGTAAACACAAATTGATGATTTCTTTAGCCAATTGTTGGTGCTTTTCGTGCGCACTTTCTATTAGGGTAATAGATCGACTTAATGCAGGCATATCTCCAGCAATAATCTGCTTGAAAAGGTCTTCAGCGGAAAGGGTTTTGCGTTTAATCTTTTTTAAATTGGGGTTTACGCTTTTAGTCTCTTTAACGCCTTTATTTACTTTTAGGTGTTTGAATTCTTCCTTATTTTCGTGATGCTCGATATCCATAAAAAAAGCCATTACCCTACAAAGATAATGGCTTTTACTTCAAGTTTAAAAGATATTTATCAGTTACTTCTGAACGTATTCGATAGCGCTAACAGCAGCTATTGCGCCATCGCTAACAGCTGTAGCGATTTGTCGTATTTTTTTTGCTCTAACATCACCGGCTGCAAATACTCCTGGAACATTAGTTGCCATGGTCTCATCAGTAATAATCTCTCCATATTGATTGATTGCAATGTGCGATTTAAGTTTTGATGTATTAGCCGCATAACCTATGAAAATAAATACTCCATCGATTTCTTTTTTTGAAATCTCATCCGTTTTTAAGTTTTTAATCTCCACGTATTTTAACTTTTCATCGCCATGAAAACCTGTTATGGTTGAATTGAGTATAAAACTAATCTTTTCGTTTTTCTGAGCCATTTCAACAGCGTGCTCAAAGGCTTGGAAATAATCGAATTGGTGAACGATAGTTACTGTTTTTGCATATTTTGTAAGTGAAACAGCTTCTTCTAGCGCAGAATTACCACCTCCTACAACAATAATATCTTGGCCTGTATAAAAGTCGCCATCGCAAGTCGCACAATACGAAATGCCCCGTCCTTTAAATTCATCTTCGCCTTTTACATTCAAATTTCTAGAACTACCACCTGTAGCAAGTATTATAGCTTTAGAAGTGTATACATTGCCATTACTTAGTTTTACGCTTTTTATTTCGCCTTGTATGTCGAGTTGATCTATAGTGATGTTTTGTTTAATAACGCAACCAAAAGTTTCAGCTTGCTTCTTCATGCTCATAGATAACTGATATCCTGAAATATTTTCGTAACCAGGGTAATTGGCGATTTCGTATGTTAAAATCATTTGGCCACCAACCATTCCTTCATTAAGAATTAAAGTTGATAATTTGGCTCTTGATGCATAAATTCCGGCTGTTAATCCTGCTGCACCTCCACCTAAAATAATAAGATCGAATTGTTCTTGTGTATGCATAATTTTATTAATGTAAAAAGAGCTGAAATGTTTTATCTCAGCTCTTTTCAAAATATTGATTTTTAAAATACTTCGTTAAGAATGTTTACGATTTGATCCTTACTTTGGATGCTGGTAGTCGCTTTTACTACTTTACCATTTTTGTAATACATAGTAAATGGTAAGCCCATAAATCCAGAACATTCAGGAGCATTTCTAATAACGTATGCTTCGGGATGATCGAATTCCATATCCATAAATTTCACGTTAGGATATTCTTCTCTTAACTCTTCCATCGAAATGTAAACAGGAATACACATCGGACCCATTCTGCCACAGCAAATCATTACATTTTCGTTATTTTCTAATACTTCTTTGTGATGAGCAGCGCTTTCTACATGCTCTAAATTTGTCATTAACATATCTATATACTTAGTTTAAAAAAGTTTGCACAAAAGTAAATAAAAAAAACTGCTTTGTGTTATAAAGCAGTTTTTAAATATTGTTAAAAAAGCTGATGTCTAATTCTGTTTGGGAACAATAACATCTCCTTTTACTCTCAGCACTATTTGTGAGTTTTTGGGATCGTTTGTGATAATTGTGATGGTTTTATTTTGTTTACCGCTTTTACCTCTTGAATTAAAAGTTACATCAATAAAACTTGTTTGACCAGGTTTGATAACTTCAGAGTCTGCTTTAGTAGCTGTACAACCACAACTTGTTTTAATTTTTCTAATGTATAAATCTGTTTTTCCTTTGTTAGTAAATTCAAATTTAAAATCTTTTTTATCGCCTTGATTAATGGTTCCAAACTCAAACTCGTTTTCTTTAAACTCGATAACTGGAGCTTCGGCTAATTGTTTTTCTGTGTACGTTGAAAAATCTTCGAAGATATCGGCACTTACTGTAATTCTGTTTTTGGGATCTCTTTCTTTATTAACAATCAACATAATTCTGTCGCTTACAAATCCAAAATCCTTTTTAAGAGTTCCATTATAAGTAACTTGTACTAACTGTGTTTTTTGAGGTTCAACAATAAAGTCAATCTTATCAATTGTAATATGTTTAGGAATCTCATCGAAACTTACAGAAATAGGCTTGTTGGTTGGATTATAGAATTCGATAGGTTCTGTTTTAGTTGAATTAGAAGCTATTTTTGTCATTGCGACATGATTAGACTTTAATTTTAAATCTCCAATTGAGTATTTGTAATTATCGTCTACCGTTTTAACACGTTCATTAACTTCGCCTTTAATATGTAGAACAACGTTATTATTTGACGCATTTGACGCCACTGTAATACTTTTGTTGAATGGCCCTGGTCTGTTTTTAGGATCGAAGCTAACTTTTATTGTTCCTGTTCCTCCTTTTGGGATAGGCGCTTTGGTCCATTCCGGAGTTGTACATCCACAAGATGCCGTAACATTATTTACAATTAATGGAGAACTGCCGTCGTTCTTAAATACAAACTCGTAACTCTGGGGACCGTCAATTTCCTGAATTGTGCCAAAATCGTGAGTTTCTTGTTCAAAAACAATTTTTGAGTTTTGTGCATTAAGCCCAATACTAAATAAGCTCAAAAGCAATAAAAATGTAATGTGTTTCATCTTGTTAATTATTAAGTTTTCTTATTTAGAACAAATCTAAAAAAAATAAAGATTTTAAAAACATGACAAACAGCAATATTTATGCCTCTTAACAAAATTTAACGTAAGGTCTGCAATTATTATCGGATGCGATCGATTGACTTAATTAAATCGTCGTCTTTTTTAATGGCGCGAAATGCCATGTATGAGAAAAATGATGATAGTATTGGAAACAACAAACCAACTGAAAAGCCAATACCTGTGTGATTATTATCTGATATTCTATAAATAAAAAAGAAAACTAAAAATGCAATACCAATAGATAGGATGGAAGTGTATAAGCTTAGTCTCATCTGGGCTTTTCTGTTTTTAAATAGAAATATTGATATTGTAGAAAAAATAAGTGCTATTGTCGATAAAATAAGCGTTGGATAGGATTCTGACACAATTTCTTGAGTATCGCCAACAACTTCGTATAAGCCATAGATATAAAGACGAATTACGTGTGTCCCATTGATCATTTCGTTTAATGGAAGCCAAAAAAGTAAAGCATATAAAATGCCGCTAATAAGAAGATATAGGCTTTGAATTCTCTGAATCATAATCTGAAATTTAACCCATTTCACTAATTTTATTGAGGGCTCTTATATCGTTAATACTAATTTTTCTGCCATCTAAACTTATTACATTCTCCGAAGCAAATGTCGATAATGTTCTGATTGCATTTGAAGTTGTCATATTTGAAAGGTTAGCAATATCTTCTCTCGATAGATAGACTTTTAATGTTTTTGCATCGTCTTCAAAACCATAGGTCTCCATTAAAAAGATTAAGGATTCTGCAAGTCTTCCTCTAATGTGTTTTTGAGTTAAAGTGACTGTTCTTGAATTTGAAAAGCCAAGCTCTGTTGCTAAAGATCTAATAATGTTTATTGCAAATTCGCTATTTTTCTCTAGCATTTCGAAAAGGGCTTTCTTCTCGATATTACAAACGGTAGAATCTTCGATTGCAATAGCTGATGCAATATAGTTTTCGCTTGCGAATAGTGCTCTATATCCAATAAAACCAACAGGTTTTGCCATTCTTACAATCTGTTCTCTTCCTCCCACACCTTCTTTGAAAATTTTAACTTTTCCGTCGGCAAGACAAATTAAACCGGTGGGTTTGTCGCCCTCCTTGTATATGACTTCACCTTTTTTATAATGCGAGCAAGAATGGTTATGGCGAAGCGTTTCTTTTTGTTCATCAGAAAGAACATTAAAAACAGAAGACTTACTAATAAAACAGTTTTCGCAATTTATATCTTTATGCTTCATCGATTTATTTTTTTCTATGACCGTTTGTTAATGTCATTATGTTTAATAGCACAAAATTAATAATTACTTATCGATTACTCTCCCTTTTTTGATAAAATATAAAGAGTTTTTTTGTTGTAAATATTTACACATACAATAATCCTGTTATCTTCTATGAATTGTTGATAAAAAACACCTGTTTTTATTTCATGTTGTCATCATAAAATGAGACTTTTGCAAAATAATTTTCAACTGAAAAAAATCATGAAAAAATCAATTAAATCGGCATTAATTTCGGTATTTCATAAAGAAAATCTCGACGAAATTGTCAGAGAATTAATTAAAAATGATGTGACATTGTACTCTACAGGAGGAACTCAAGCATTTTTAGAAAGTTTAGGGGCAAAGGTTATTGCCGTTGAATCCTTAACCGATTATCCATCGATACTTGGAGGAAGAGTTAAAACTTTGCATCCAAAAGTGTTTGGCGGAATTTTAAATCGTCGCGATAATTCAGGAGATCAGCAACAGATTGAAGAATACCAAATTCCTGAAATTGATTTAGTCATTGTTGATTTATATCCTTTCGAAGCAACTGTTGCCTCAAAATCACCAGAGCAAGACATCATTGAAAAAATTGATATAGGTGGAATTTCATTGATTAGAGCCGCAGCTAAAAACTTTAAAGATGTTGCTATTGTTGCTTCACAATCTCAATATCGTACATTCCTCGAAATGTATTTAGAAAATAATGGAGCAACGACTATAGAGCAAAGAAGACAATTAGCAGCAGGCGCTTTTGCAGTATCTTCGCATTACGACAGTGCCATATTCAATTATTTCAATGAAAAAGAGAATTTAAACGAGTTTAGAGAAAGTACAACTGTTTCTCGTTCATTGAGATATGGCGAGAATCCTCATCAAGAAGCTCGTTTCTACGGAGATTTCGATGCTATGTTTGAGCAATTGCATGGTAAAGAGGTTTCGTACAATAACTTGTTGGATATTGATGCTGCAGTTAATTTAATTGATGATTTTTCTGAAACTACTTTTGCAATTCTTAAGCATAACAATGCTTGTGGGTTAGCTTCTCGAAATGAAAAAGTTCAAGCATGGAAAGATGCATTAGCTGGTGATCCTGTTTCTGCATTTGGTGGCATTGTAGTAACAAACGTTGAAATAGATAAAGCTGTTGCAGAAGAGATGAATACTTTGTTTATGGAAGTATGTATTGCTCCTTCTTACACCAACGATGCTTTGGAAATTCTTAAATCGAAGAAGAATAGAATTTTATTAGTACGTAAGTCTGTAGAGTTACCTAAAAAAACATTTAGAACGGCTTTAAATGGCATTTTATATCAAGATAAAGATATTAAAGTTGAAACTGTTAACGATCTTAAAACAGTAACAAAGAAGGCTCCTACAGAGCAGGAAGTTGTTGACTTATTGTTTGCAAACAAATTAGTTAAACACACTAAATCTAACACTATTGTTTTAGCTAAAAATGGACAATTGTTGGCTAGTGGTACCGGTCAAACTTCTAGGATTGATGCGTTGAAACAAGCCGTCGAAAAAGCAAAAAGTTTTAATTTTAATTTAAATGGTGCTGTGATGGCTTCCGATGCTTTCTTCCCATTTTCCGATTCTGTTGAGATTGCTAAAAAAGCTGGGATTACAGCTGTAATTCAACCCGGTGGATCTATTAAAGATCAAGATTCTATAGATTTTTGTAACGAAAATGGAATGTCGATGGTATTTACAGGAATCAGACACTTTAAACATTAATATAAATATGCTTACAAAAAGAAAACGCTCGAATAAATCGGGCGTTTTTATTTTATCTAAACAATTCAATTTTAAATTTCGTCTTGAATTAATTCTGTAAACAAATCGCTAAGATTTAGATTCATAAAACGAACTTGCTTCGGAACAATACTTTCTGAACTCATGCCTGGAACGGTGTTAATTTCGAGAAAATAAGGCACATTATTTTGTACTATGTAATCGACCCTCACAATGCCTTTACAGTTTAATACTTCATAGATCAGTTTTGTTTGGTCTTTAATTTCTTCCATCAATGAGTCTGATAATCGAGCCGGAGTAATCTCTCTAGTTTTTCCAGAATATTTGGCATCGTAGTCAAAGAATTCATTATCAGTATCAATTTCAGTTACAGGAAGTCTATAATAATTATTTTTAGAGATGTAAACTCCATTCGAAACCTCAACACCATCAATAAACGATTCGATAATAACTTCGTTATCTTCTTTAAAAGCAAATTCTATTGCAGTTTTTAAGTCTTCAGCTCTTTTAACTTTAGAAGTACCAAAACTAGAGCCTCCTGCATTGGGTTTAACAAAGCAAGGTATACCCACTTTTTCTATGATTAATTTTTCGTCGTAAGATTGACCTTGCCTAATTAGTAGTGACTCAGCCATATTCACATTATAATTCTTCAAAAATGCTTTACATGCAATTTTATTAAATGTGAGAGCAGATGAAAATGCATTGGGCGAAGAATAAGGGATTTTTAAAATATCAAAGTAAGATTGAAGTTTTCCATCCTCTCCGGGTGTCCCATGAATCATGATTAGTGCAAAATCGAATTTTATTTTAGTGCCTTGGTAAGTAAAAGAAAAGTCGTCTTTGTTCACAATCATATCGCAATATTCATCGCTTGTAAGCACCCATTCACTGCCTTTTACATATACGGTGAAAAGGTTAAATTTTTCTTTATCTAATATACTTCTTACTTGTTCTGCACTTTTAAGTGATATAACTGACTCCGAAGAATCACCACCTGCTAATATGGCTATATTTTTTTTCATAGGTATTGCTATTCCAATTGTATGTTATATGAACAAAGATAGGATAGACACTTCGAATTTCAAAAAATTTACTGAGAGTATGCTTATTTTGAAACTTGGATAATCTAGTACAAAGGATTTTTTTAATGAACTTTATTCTAATATTACACGAAATGTTTTAACAATTGATTTTTCCAAAACCCTTAAATAGTATATCCCTTTTGAGTAATTTTTAAGGTCTACTTCTTTTTTATTTGTGCTAAAAAGAAAATCTCCATTAGATGAAAACACATTAACCTGCACAGCTTCTATAGTGCTAATATTAAAAACAGCTTTACTAGGATTAGGGAAAACTTTAAAAGTTTCAGATTTTAGGGTAACAACATCTGAATAAGTATTTAGTTGAAAAACTTTTGCTTGACCAGATTCAATTCCATTAATGTCATTACATGGAGCCCCAATTATTAATACTGATCCGTCTTCATTTAATCCAATAGAACTTCCAAACCAATCGCCTTGAATTGAACCATAAATACTTTGTTCAACTTGATTCCATTGATTGTCTAAAAAACTAAAAACTCTACATTTTCCTGAATTTATTCCGTTTTGATTATTGCCTGTTTCACCAACAACTAACATTTGACCATTTCCGCTCAGATGAACAATTCCACAATGATCTCCTGTATTTTCACCTGTAATGCTTTGACCAATTTGAATCCAATCTGTACCAGAATATTCAAATATACTAACTTTACCAGCATATAACCCTATTTCGGAATTTTGTGGAGCGCCAATTGCAATTCTGTTTCCCTCAGAGCTGATGCTAACGGAAGATCCAAAATAATCATTCATTGAAGTAGATTGAATTGTACTTCCAAGCTGAAGCCATGTGTCAGATTCTAATTTAAATATTTTTGCATATCCAACGAGAGTATCAGAAACCCCAATTGAACCAATCAATATTATTTCTCCACTTGCATTTAAGCTAATTGAGGTGCCAAATAGGTCACCAATATTTTCGCTATATATTGTATTTCCAATTTGAACCCATGATTCGTCAATGTTTTGATAAATATTAGCATAGCCATATCCATCTGTTAATCCATCTTCGTATCTATTACTTATTGCAATAATATTTCCTTCTGAATTAATACTTACCGAATAACCAAAACTGGTATTAGGGATAGTGCTGAATAAATCACTTCCAATTTGTTCCCAACTATTACCGTTATTTCTATATACTTTAGAAATATTACCAAATCTACTTCCAATTACTATAACAGAACCATCTGAACTTAAGTCAATTGAATGACCGAAACCCTCATATTGATTTCCAGTTATTGATTCATTAATTTGAATCCAATTATTACTTTGGTTTTCATAAATACGAACTTGACCAGAAAAGTCGCCACCCGCATCACTATAAGGAACACCAACTGCGACAATTGAACCATCTTCAATTATTGATACTGAACGACCAGTTTGTTCTTCGATAGATATTCCATTTATAGGAAACCCAATTTGAACCCACTGAGAGAATGAATTTATTGAAATAATGAATAAAAAGAGAAGTAAAGAAAGTTGTTTCTTAATGTGTTTTTTTATGAATTAATAGACAATTAATTTTGTTTTTTAGTTGCCTATACTAAAAAAGACCGATGAAAAACACCGGCCTTATTCTTTTAGAAAACACTTTCTATATTGTTTGAACAGTTTCTAAGCTGTCCATTCCTTTTGTTATTGCTTCTTGATTTAGAGGGATTAACTTATGATAACGCTCTGGCAAAGATTTTTTCAATCCTTCTATAACGTTTTCAATTTTTACGATAGGTCTAGCGGCTAAAAATCCACCTAAGATGACCATGTTAAAAATTTTAGTATTTCCCATTTCTGCAGCTAGTCTCGATCCTTCAATTCTATAAATATTGATGTCTTTTCTTGTTGGATGATGAGAAATCCCGTTTGGGTCGTAAATTAATGTTCCGCCGGGTTTAAGCGATTTTTCGAACTTATCCATCGATTGTTGGTTAAGAATAACAGCGGTATCGAAAATAGTAAGGTAAGGCGAACTAATTCTTTCGTCACTAAGAATTACAGTAACATTAGCTGTTCCTCCACGCATTTCTGGTCCGTAAGAGGGCATCCAGCTTACTTCTTGATCTTGCATGATACCCGAATAGGCCAATATTTTTCCCATCGAAAGAACACCTTGTCCACCAAAGCCTGCAATGATTATTTCTTCTGTCATGATTTTTATTTTTGAACTAATTGACCATCAATTTTAATATCTCCAAGTTGGTAGAAGTCTAACATGTTTTCTTCTAACCATTTATTAGCATCGTTTGGTGTCATTTTCCAACCAGAATTACAGTTAGAAACTATTTCTACAAACGATAAACCTTTTTTAAGTTTTACATTTTCGAAAGCTTGCTTTATTGCTTTTTTTGCTTTTCGTACATGTTTAGGAGTGTGTACTGCTTGGCGACTGACAAAATATACGCCTGGCAAATTAGATATCAATTCAGTTATTTTAATAGGGGAACCCATGCTTCTAACATCACGACCGTATGGCGATGTAGATGAACGCATTCCCGGAAGTGTTGTAGGTGCCATTTGTCCACCAGTCATACCATAAATACCATTATTGATGAAAATGATAACAATGTTTTCTCCGCGGTTACAAGCATGAATAGTTTCTGCAGTTCCAATAGCCGCTAAGTCGCCATCGCCCTGATAAGTGAATACATATTTATCTGGCCATGTTCTAGAAATCCCTGTTGCTAAGGCTGGAGCACGGCCGTGAGCTGCTTGTTGCATATCAACATTCATAAAATCGTATGCTAATACCGAACATCCAACAGGAGCTACGCCAATGGTATCTTCTTTTATACCAAGCTCTTCAACAACTTCCATAGTTAAACGGTGTGCAGTACCGTGTCCACAACCTGGGCAGTACGATAATGCATTCTCGGTCATCAAATCTGTTTTTTTATAGACTTGATTTTCAGGTTTAATTATATCTTTAATATCCATGTCGATTATCCTTTAATGATTTTTTCTTCAAGCGCTTTTAAAATTTCTTCAGGAGTATGAATAATACCACCTGTTCTACCAAAATGCTCTACAGGAACTTTATGCTCAACAGCTAAACGAATATCTTCAACCATCTGACCCATGTTAAGCTCAACACTTAAGATGCCTTTTACTTGTTTAGTCATTTCCATTAATTCCTTTTTAGGATATGGGAATAAAGTAATAGGGCGTAATAGACCAACTTTATGACCTTTGGCGCGAGCTAAATCGACTGTTTTTTGAGCGATACGAGCACTTGACCCATAAGCAACAATTAAGTAATCGGCATCGTCGCATTTAATTTTTTCGAAACGAAGATCTTCTTCTTCCATTCGTTTGTATTTAGCCATTAAACGGTGAACACGGTTCTCCATTTTTTCAGATTGAAGGTCTAAAGACGTAATAATGTTTCTTTCTCTTCCTCCAACGCGACCAAATGTAGCCCAATCGCCGTGGCGTTCTTGTAATTCTTTATCGGTTAATCTCGCTTTTTGATCTTTAAGAAGTACTTTTTCCATCATCTGACCAATTAGACCGTCGGAAAGAATTAAAACTGGTGTTTTGTATTTGAAAGCCATTTCGAAGGCGTCATCTACAAAATCGGCCATTTCTTGAACCGACGCTGGAGCTAACACATACAAGCGATAATCGCCGTGTCCTCCACCTTTTACCGACTGAAAATAGTCTGCTTGAGAGGGTTGAATTGTACCTAATCCGGGTCCTCCACGAACTACGTTAAGGATAACAGCAGGAAGTTCTGCACCAGCCAAATAAGATATTCCTTCTTGTTTAAGAGAAATACCCGGACTAGAAGAAGAAGTCATAACTTTTTTTCCGGTTCCGGCAGCGCCATATACCATATTGATAGCAGCGACTTCGCTTTCTGCTTGAAGAACGACCATGCCAGTTCTGTGCTCAGGTTGTTCGCTCATTAAATATTCTATAACCTCAGATTGAGGCGTGATAGGGTATCCGAAATAGGCATCGACACCGGCTCTAATTGCAGCCTCAGCGATTGCTTCGTTTCCCTTCATTAATTTTAATTCTGCCATTTTGTAATTTTTTTCGTTTTTTATTCGTCTGCTTTAACTCGAAAAACTGAAATGACTCCATCCGGACAAACAATTGCACAGTTAGAGCAACCAGTACACGCTTCTGGGTTCGCCATAAATGCAAAATGGTAACCTTTACCATTAACATCTTTAGCCATACCAATTACTTCGGTAGGGCAGGCAGGAACACAAACTTCGCATCCTTTGCACTTTTCTGTGTCAACGACAATTGCGCCTCTTATTTTTGCCATAATATTTTTATTTTTTGTGAATTAATTATCAGTTCTCACAAAAGTAATAATAAATTGGTACAAAACAGGGAAAATTAAGAGGGAGTCTTATGTTGTTAAATATATGCTAATCAAGATAATAATTAAAAAAAGCTTAATTTGTATTTATTCTAATTAAGCTTTTCTAAAGATGATATTTTATGTCTTTTATTAGTCTCTTAAACGAGTTGCTTTTAATGTATTCTTAAGCAGTGAAACAATGGTCATTGGCCCTACACCACCTGGTACAGGCGTAATATGAGAGCACAAAGGAGCCACTTCGTCGAAATTAACATCACCTTTCAGTTTCCAGCCTGATTTTGTTTGGTTAGATTCAACTCGTGTTGTTCCTACATCAATAATAACAGCTCCATTTTTTACCATATCTGCTGTAACAAACTCTGGAATACCAATAGCTGCAATAATGATATCGGCTTGTTTGGTGATTTCTTTTAAATTTTTTGTTCGACTATGACATACGGTAACGGTGGCATCTTGGCCTTTTTGCGATAATAACACACTCATAGGTCTGCCGACAATGTTGCTTCTTCCTAAAACAACAACATTTTTACCTGATGTACTTATTTTGTAGCGCTCGAGCAAATCGACAATTCCGGCTGGTGTAGCTGATATAAATGCATCTAAACCGATGACCATTTTACCTACATTCACAGGGTGAAATCCATCAACATCTTTATCGGGTCTAATTGCTTCTATTACTTTTTGCTCGTCGATATGCCTAGGTAGAGGAAGTTGAACGATAAAACCATCAATGTCGTTATTATTATTTAAAGCTTCAACTTGTTCTAATAACTGAATTTCTGTAATATCGTCTTCAAATCTGACTAGGGTAGACTCAAAACCAACTTGTTCGCAGGCTTTTACTTTATGAGCAACGTATGTTTCGCTTCCACCATCGTGTCCCACTAAAATTGCTGCCAAATGAGGTGTTTTTAAACCTTTTTCTTTTCTGTTAGCAACTTCTTGAGCGATTTCTGCTTTAATGTCTGCTGATATTTGTTTACCATCAATTAATTCCATTGGTCGTGTTTTTTAATTAACAATGATTAATAAATAAAATCATTAGTTGAATTTAGGCATGTTGCCCATTAATTTTCGCATGTTTTTATTGCCACCTTGAAGTAATTTCATCATTTTTCGTGTTTCGTCGAATTGTTTAATTAAACGATTCACTTCTTGTATAGTAGTTCCACTTCCGGTTGCAATTCTTTTTCTGCGACTACCGTCGATAATAAATGGAGATTCTCTTTCGTCTGGAGTCATAGAATGAATAATGGCTTCGATGCTTTTAAAAGCGTCATCGTCTATATCAATATTTTTTAAAGCCTTACCAACGCCGGGAATCATACTTGCTAAATCTTTAAGATTACCCATCTTTTTGATTTGTTGAATTTGGCTGATGAAGTCGTTAAAATTGAATTGATTTTTAGCAATTTTTTTCTGAAGTTTTTTGGCTTCTTCTTCGTCGAATTGTTCTTGTGCACGTTCTACGAGGGAAACGATATCGCCCATGCCTAAAATACGGTCGGCCATACGTTTAGGATAGAACACATCTAATGCTTCGACTTTTTCTCCTGTACCAACAAATTTGATAGGTTTATTTACAACAGATCGAATTGATAAAGCTGCACCACCACGAGTGTCACCATCTAGTTTTGTTAAAACAACACCGTCGAAATCAAGTCTGTCGTTAAATTCTTTTGCTGTATTTACAGCATCTTGACCTGTCATTGAGTCAACAACAAAGAGAATTTCGTTTGGTTGAACAGCTTTTTTAATGGCTGTTATTTCTAGCATCATTTGTTCATCGATGGCTAAACGACCTGCTGTATCGATAATAACAATGTCTTTACCTGTTTTCTTAGCTTCAGCAATACCGGCTTTAGCGAGTGCTACAGGATCGTTATTACCCTCTTCTGTATAAACAGGAACACCGACTTGTCCTCCTAAAACTTTTAATTGC
Organism: Bacteroidales bacterium; assembly: GCA_016936665.1. Lineage (GTDB taxonomy): Bacteria > Bacteroidota > Bacteroidia > Bacteroidales > JAFGXI01 > JAFGXI01. The sequence continues at coordinate 353,387 of JAFGXI010000002.1, read as the reverse complement.
TCGATTGCAGCCGGACGGTATACGTCGCCAGCAACAAGCAATGGATGCCGTCCTTTTTTAGATTTTAGTAGATTTGCTAATTTACCTGTAAAGGTTGTTTTACCAGAACCTTGAAGCCCAGCAATTAAAATGATGGTAGGAGAGCCTTTTAAATTAATATCGACATGTTCTTCGCCCATCAGTTTACTTAACTCATCGTGAACGATTTTAACCATCATTTCGCTAGGTTTAACAGCGTTTAACACATCGCTTCCTAGTGCTTTTTCCTTGACAGTTTCTGTAAATTGCTTGGCAATTTTATAGTTGACATCGGCATCTAAGAGCGCACGACGAACATCTTTTAAAGTTTCAGCAACATTTATTTCGGTAATCTTTCCTTGCCCTTTAATTAGTTTAAAGGATTTCTCTAATCTATCGGATAAATTGTCAAACATAAAATCTGATTTTTATTTCAAAACGCAAAAGTAAATAATTTGATATGAAATTCCTTTTATATTACAGTCAAATATCGAAGTATAATTTGAACGTAAAAAAGAAGCGACCTGTTATTTGTTCAAGTCGCTCTGAAGGTATAAAACTAGTATGTACTTTGTGGTTAATAAATAACCGAAATATGTCCAGATTTTTCGTGTTTGATATAATAGCTGTCTGTAAAGTGCACTATGAAAGTGTAAACATCGGGTTTTACAAAATGCCCTGATTCGGATTTACCATTCCAACCTTTGTTACGATCGTTGGTTTTAAATATTTCCATACCCCATCTGTCGTAAACTATTAATTCGAAACCTTCGTCGAGTATGCCATTACCTTTTATGTTAAACACTTCGTTTTTACCATCGCCATCTGGTGTAAAAGCTGTTGGAGCATAATAAGTGACTTCATCAACAACACGAACTTGTTGAGATAATGTATCGGCACAACCGTATCTGCTAATAGCAATTAAAGTAACATTATAAGTAGAAACCAAATCGGGAAATTTATATTCAGGATTTACCTGTTGGCTGGAATCTAAGTCGCTGAACCACCATTGGTAAACATCGGCCATTTTAGACTTGTTAGCGAAAAAGAAGGTAGGATCTAAAATACTTTTTACTTGTGGTTCGCAAGTAAATTCAGCTATTGGGTTGTCAAAAATATGAAGGTAATTGTGTTTTATTACTTTCGACTCGCAACCAAATTCAGAAGTGATGGATAATGAAACATCATACGAACCACTTTGTTTAAATATTTTATTTGGATTTCTATCTAAGCTGATGATCGATTCTGCATTGTCTCCGGTAAATGTCCAATAATATGAAGCATTTTCTTCGCCTTGCATTTCGTTAAACTGAACTTCTAGCGGCGGACAACCAGAGTTTTTATCGGCGGAGAAAGAAACAGTAGGAGGGTTGTGTACAACTATATCGATGCTTTTTGTTTCTGTAGGAGATCCACACGCATCATTAATTGTAATTTCGTATGTTTGAGACTGTTCGGGACTTATTACAAAGTCTTCCGATACAACAGTTTCATTACCCGAATTATCTTTTAAAATGTAGGTATATTGATGATTGCCACCATCTACATCAATATTAACATCGATGGATTCTCCCAAGCAAATCTCATTGTCATTTAAATTGGTATAGAAGCTTATAGGATCGAAAACATTTACAGAAATATAATTCGTTTCGCTTTCGCAACCGTGACTATCGATTGCTTTTGCAGAATACACCTCTGTTAATGCCGGATTAACAGATATTGAATTTGCGGATTCTCCTGTATTCCAATCGATTTGATAAGGTGCGACACCTCCTGAAACGGAACTGGAAAGCGTTTCTGTTTGCCCTATGCAGATCCATAAAGAACCATCGTTGTATTGTGTACCCGTCAAGGCCATTTTTACAGATTCCGGTTGAGTAACGACAATATTGTTGTCGTTTTGAGAACAGCCGTTTGCATCAAAAACAGTTACAGCATAGGTATTTGCGGGTAAGTTAATGATACTTTCTGTATTTTGATTATTGTTCCATTGATATGAATAAGGAGGTGTACCTCCAGAGGCACTAACTTCTGCTGATCCATCGCTAAATCCGTAACATGTAGCTGCTGTTGAAGAACTTGTGATGTTTAAACTAGGAGGAGATGTGATTATAACATGGCTGGTATCTTTACAACCATAAGCATCCATAACAGTTACAGAATAGGCTCCAGGGCATAATTGGGTAGCTGTTTGAGTTGTTTGACCATTTTCCCAGATGTATGAGTATGGGCTTACCCCTATATTGGCAGTTACCATTGCGTAACCATCGCAGTTTGAATTACAATTAATATTTCCTCCATTGGCTTGAAGATCCATATTATTGTATTCCTTAACATAAACATGGAAACTTGTATCATTCAAACAACTTTGGTCATCGATGTTCAGCTGAATTGTTTTCAATCCGGTACTAACCCAACTAACATTATGCGGGCCTAGAGAGTTACTACTAAGAGGATCTGCTCCTCCAAAGTCCCAATTGTAATGAGCTTGGGATGACGCACTTCCTGTGAATGTTAGCACCGTTGGTTCTCCAACACAAACTGTATCTTTGCTCGATACAAACATAGGATTAATTGTTGGAACAACATTTATATCGGCATTTAATACGGTATTAGATTCACAAATATTTGTAATAGTTACCTCATATGTAGTTGTGTTTGTAGGAGCATCCCAAAAACCTGAATTTGTATTTCCGTTCGACCAAGAGTAAGTGATTAACATTGGATCAATATTTGGATTTACAGTTGTGGTAATCTCAGCTGAATCGCCAAAACAAATTAATTGATCGTTTACAATGGTTGCGTCTAAATGATAATTATTGTATATCCAAATTGTATCGTCAGTGCTAGTAAGAGAGCAAGGACAACCATTTAGTAAGGAGAATATTATATATTCTGTACCTTCTACAATATTATCGAAAAAGGCAGAATAAAATAATGTGTCGTACAACTGATTCGGTAAAATAAACAATGTATCTGGAATATTTGTATAATCGATTCCCTCAATGGCAGTTCCTCCTACATTCAAAAGAATAGGCACTGTATCCTGCATAGCGATAGCTGAGGTGTCTAAACGTGAAAAAACATAATAATTTTCGCAACCTTCGTATATGTCGTTTTGTTGACCAACATTTGATACATTACTCATGATTACATCTCCGCCAGAAGAGAAGCTACTTTCTTCAAAGAACACAAAAGAAGATAATGAACCATCACCGGCATCGGCAATCGCAAATTTAATATGATATGTTTCGCAAGGCGTTAATCCAGCCATAACTGCAGTAATAGGAACAGTGTATCCACCTACATTAAAGTTAGGAACAGTGTTGTTGGTATAAGCAGCAAAATAAGTTGAATTATCACCACTACCACCATCAGCAACCGTACCATTTACAGTTGAAATAGTAATAGGGTCGGTAGTTCCAGGAACTATAGCCACGTTAATAGCATTATCGGCATAAGGGCCCGCAATACCAGGTCCACTGACGAAGAAGGCAAATACATCGTTATAAGAGGTATGCTCAAAAGTGGGGTACTCTGCTGATGCAAAAACAAACTGGAATTCAGTGGTATCCGAGGAAGGAACAAAGTCAAACTCAAGAATAGCTTCGTCGTACATATCACTAGCACCACCATTTAAAACGGAGATGTCGCTTAAATCAGATTCAACATCAGCTTGAGCTGTTTCGTTGTTAACATTGTCAAAACCTTGTCCTGTCAGTTCTTCGATTGAGCCAGAACCCATAACCAAACCCGATGCCATACCAAATGTACCTTCTCCTCCTTGAAAATAACCTATTGCGGTAGGGTCACCGTCATAAGTCACGTTGAAGGCTTGTAAGCAACCTGTAATTAAAATATCTTCTACCAATTCTTGTGGTGTAAATGCTGTTGGGTCTGTAAATAATACAGGAGCATCTACTAAACAAATTTCGAAAGTACCAGGGTTATCATTATTACCTTCCCAAATACGAATCCAAACTTGCTGACCTGCTAAATTATCTGTTGGAACCACAACAACCGATGATGGCATAGACCAAGTGCTTTCGCTACAACCAACTTCGGTTAAGTTATTACAATCTGTTCCTGAATATACGGCAATACCACCATCTGTTAATCCAGCTGCTGTAAGATTTACATGCATAAAGCCACTAGCTGGTACTATTGCGGTGTACCACACATCGCCTCCATTGTAACCCCAAGAACAAGACGGTATCGCTACTGATGAGTTAAGCGCTTGTTCTGTTGTTCCAATAACATTATTACAAATAACATCGACAGTTAAAAGTGTAGCAGTACAAGGTTCGTTATTGATTGGAGGAGGAGGAGGTTCGTATGCGCAAATGGAAAATGAACCAATACTATTGCTGTCATCCCATACTCGTATCCATAATTGAGTTCCCGGAGCAATTGCGTCGGAATAATAAGAATTGCTTGTTGAGCATCCTATTTCTGTAAGAGCATTGCAGTTGCCACTATATATAGCCATAGTTGCATCAATTCCTAAGTCTTGAAGTTCAATTTGCAATAAGCCTGTAACGCCCACGGTTGTTTCGAACCATACATCGCCTTGTGTTGTATATGAACCACAGGAGGGCGCTGCAATTGCCGAAGCTGTTGCTCCATTAACAGAATTTACTGAAGGATTACACAAACCGCTCATTGGCAAATTGATTGTCTGACAAGGATCGTCGTTTGCAGGGGGAGCTAAACCGCAATTATTTCCAATTGTGAAAGAACCGCCGGTAGGAACCGCTCCGTTCATTCCGTCTGTATAAACAGCACTCCCTAGGTCATCGCTTGTGATAGTAACTTCGTTTTCGGATGTCCAGCTTCCAATAGCATTATATATTATAGTTACAACATCGCCAGGATTTGCAGAAAAATTAAATGATGCATCGGAGCCGGTAGCTACTGTTATGGATGTCAGTACATTAACTCCGTTAACTTGAATGGTTAGTGTGTTGCCGTTCCACCCATCTCCGTAGGTGTCGTGCAAATCTACAGTATAATCGCACGAAAATGCCAGTTTTGTCAATACTAGCAAAGCTAGTAGGTTTAAATATCTCATAGTGTTTAAAAAATCTCTCGGTTTTCAGACGCAATCTTTAAAAAATGGATGCTTGAAAAAAATAAAAAAGGTATTTATTAAATAAAACACACAAAATAATTATTGTTTTATATTTATTCTTTTTAAATTTGCACTCGCAAAAAGGATCCGTAGCATAATTGGATAGTGCACTTGGTTACGGCCCAAGAGGTTGGGGGTTCGAGTCCCTCCGGATTCACATAAAAAAGCCTGCGTAACGCAGGCTTTTTTATTTCTTATATAAGAGTCTTCTCTTTTAAAAATGTAACAATGAGTAATCGGTTAGTTTATTCAATACTTTTGCTAATGATTTTTTTCAATTTAAGTTACGTATTCTAAAATGCGGGCTGTCTCCCCACTCGTTATATCCAATTTCATTATCGGACAATTTAATACGCGCTTCTAAGCAGTTTTTGCAATCGGAGGCATCTTCGTCGGTACAAGGTTTGTTTTCGTACAATGCATAACTATCGCGGTACATTCCTGGTGTAATATTAGGCATTAATATATTAGCCCCAATTTTAAGTGCTTTCTCTCTGCCAATCGGATCGATGGCCTGTAAAGCTGTAGCAGCAGCAATATTGATATCTGGCATTAAAATACGAAGTACTGCAATCATTTTTAAAGTTAAATCAAAACGCTCTTTCAAAGGTAAAAGTTGATCTTTATATTGGTAAAGAGGTGTTTCGTGATGTTCGATGTAAGGCCCCATACCACACATATCTATATCGAGTTCTTGCATAAATAACAGATCGCCGGCAAGATCTTCGAATGTTTGAAAAGGTAATCCCACCATAACTCCTGTTCCAGTTTGGTATCCTACTTTTTTAAGCGTTTTTAAAGAATCAATTCTGGTGTCAAATTTATGAGTCGCATTATTGGGGTGAATTTTATAATACAATTCAGGATTAGAACTTTCAATTCTCAACAGATAGCGATGTGCCCCGGCATCGAACCATTTTTGATACGTTTCTTCACTTTGTTCACCTAATGAAATCGTAATGCCTAATTGATTGTTTGATAACTTTTTAATTGACTTCAATAAATACTCGACACGATCTGTAAACGCATTATTCATAAGCTCTCCGGACTGTAATACCAATGAACCGTAGTTTTCTTTATATGCGAACTCAGCTGCTTTTAGTATATCTTCATCTGTTAAATCGTAACGATTGATGTGTTTGTTCGATCTTCTGATTCCGCAATATAAACAGTCTTTTCTGCAAATATTAGAAAATTCGATTAATCCTCTGAAATAAACTTTGTTGCCTATATACCTTTGTTTTAACTCGGCCGATTTTTTAAAAAGCAAAGTTCTTTCTTCTCCTTTTGTTTGAAGAAGATAGATAATTTCTTCTTGAGTTAAAGCTTGTCTGTTTAAAATATCTTGTATCATGTAATTAAATTGGTAAAGGGAGCAACAACTCTATCGAATACCCCATTAACATAAGCTATAGCCATTCCATAGTTGCTTACCGGAATATTTCGTTTAACAAAAGGTAGTAAACGATTGTACAATTGCTTTTGTGTTACAACGCAACCTCCACATTGAATAACCATGGCATAGGACTCTATCTCGCTGGGGAATGTTGATAACCCTCCTGCAAATTCGAATTCTAATTGTTTACCTGTATACTCTTTAATCCACTTGGGGAGCTTGAATCTGCCAATATCGTCGCAAGATAATTGATGCGTGCACGATTCTAACATCAGTATTTTATCACCTTCTTTCAATTTCGAAATGTGATTTGTACCTTCAATAAAAGCTTCGAAATGCCCTTTAAATCTTGCAAAAGTGATACTAAAACTGGTAAGTGGTATAGAAGGAGGTACGATCTTAGAGACCATTCCAAAGACTTGGCTATCGGTAAGCGCTAACTTAACAGGTAAATTGAGTTTTAAAAAATCTTCTAATTCAGTCTCTTTTACTGTTACACAAATGGCATCGTTATCTAGTACGTCGCGAAGTGCCATAACCTGAGGTAAAATCATTCTGCCTTCGGGAGCTTCGGAGTCTATTGGCGTAATTAAAAGAACAATGTCTTTTGCACCTATTAAATCTTTAAAGAGCGATGGTTTAACATAACTAGTTTCTGGAACGGCATTCTGTATTGTGGATATTAATTCCTCTTTTGCCTTTTTTTCAAAAATATTAAAAGATAGTATTGATTTGTTGAATTGAGATTCAATCTGTCGAATAAACTCATGTTCTAAAGGAAATATATCGGACTTACTATGTACAATAATAAAAGGTAAGTCGTATTCGTTGAATGACTTAACCAATTCGGATTCGTAATTATCGAACGTATTTTCAGAAATAAGAAGTAATGCTAAATCAAGATTTGGAATAACGCTAAGCGTTTTATCAATTCGCATTTTACCAAGATCGCCCGAATCGTCAATACCGGCTGTATCTGTCACAATTACAGGTCCTACACCAAATATCTCGATCGATTTCTTAACAGGATCGGTGGTTGTACCTGCATAATCTGAAACTATAGCGATATCTTGACCTGTAAGACAGTTAATTAGGGAACTTTTACCAAGATTTCTTCTCCCAAAAATTCCAACATGTGGTTTTAAATCTTTACCTTTTTTCATTTTGTTTAAGCTTTTAGTCGAGCTATAAAGTAGAAAGACAATCTGCTTTATACTAGTAATACAAATCCCTTTTACCGAGTTTAATCAATTCAATGCGTTCTATCACACTGTCTTTCATTTTCTGTTCACTTAAGGATTCCATATTTTTTTCAATAGCTTTCCAACCTTTTTGTGCTGTTTCTTCGTTCGCATAATCTACAATGTATTCTGCCAAGGTCAAAATAGCATTGGGTGTGCATTTATTTTTGATAAAACCTGGAACAGAAAATTCCATAAAATGCTCACCTGTACGCCCTAATCTATAACAAGCTGTACAGAAGGAGGGTAGCATATTATCGTCTAATAGTTCATCGATGATTTGATTAAGCGAACGATCGTCGTTGACTTTGAATTGCTCTTTATTTAAATCTTGTTTTTGGTTTAAACTAGAAGAATAACTGCCCAGTTCCAATTTGGTTCCTCCATCGATTTGAGAAACTCCAAAATGAATGACTTCGTCGCGTAAGGCGGCACTTTCTCGGGCAGTTAAAATCATGCCGGTGTAGGGAACTGCTAAACGTAAAATGGCGATTAATTTTGCAAAATCGTCATCGTTTACAAAATACCGTTCATCTACTGCTAAGTTAGATGCGTCTTGAATTCTTGGAAATGAAATGGTGTGAGGCCCAATGTTGTAACATGCTTCTAAATGATTGGTATGTCTAATTAAAGCCATTACTTCAAATCGCCAATCGTATAGTCCAAACAAAGCCCCAATTCCGACATCATCGAGGCCAACATCTTGAGCTCTATCTAGCGAAACCAAACGATTTTCGTAATCGGCTTTATTGCCCGATAGATGATATTTTTTGTAGGTTTCGGGATGATACGTTTCTTGAAAAATTTGATAAGTTCCAATACCGGCATCTTTTACAATTTTAAATCCTTCGTGATCAAGAGGCGCGGCATTAATGTTTACTCTTCTGATTTCTCCATTGCCTTTTTTTACACCATAAGCAAGTTTCACGGTATGAGCAATGTATTTTGCATCGTACATTTTGTGTTCGCCATAAACCAATATTAAGCGTTTTTGCCCATTGTCTTCAAGAGCTTCAATTTCTTTAATAATTTGTAAGTCGCTTAAAGTTTGACGATTGGCTTCTTTATTAGTAGATCTGAAGCCGCAATATAAACAATTATTGGAACAATAATTTCCAATATAAAGTGGTGCAAACAACACGATCCTGTTTCCGTAGACTTTTTCTTTTAACTGTCGAGCACCATTTTTAATAGCTTCTATCAACTCAGGGTCTCTGGCGTTAATTAACACAGCTGTTTCTTCTAACGATAAACGGTTTTTATTTAAGGATTTCTGAATAACTTCCAAAACACGTTCTTTTTCGGCTTTGGTGTTATTAATATAATTCCAAATTTCTTCTGCATCGATGAAGGCTTGACCTTTTACATCGGGGATTTTGTAAACTTCGGGTTGAAATTTCATCTCTAATTTTTATTATCGATTAATAATCGGATTCTAATTCCTTTAAGCTGACCAATTTTTCCGGCCAAATGATTAATTGAATTGATGTCTGACTCGAGAATAAGAGAGATGATATTTAGCTGTTTATGAGGTAAAGAAATACCCTGTCTAGCAATAATTTCTGATGAAAAATTACTTAATGTTTCGTTGAGTTGAGCAATATCTGGATTGTCTTTCTCAACAACAATTAACGCGCTTGCTATTTTTATCTCCTTTTCCATAAGTCAAAACTCAAAAGATTAGGACCACTAAGTGGTTGTTTAATTTAAAATAACTCGAGAAGTTAGTCGAAACTAACTTCCCAAGTTGTTGAATATTAATGTCTATGTCGTTTTTGATAATGAGTATGCAGTAAATCGTGAGATTTATGCCCTAAAGGTTCACCGAGAAACTCTTCGTAAATTTGAGTGATTTCGGGATTTTCGTGCGACATACGAATTGGTTTACCCATATCTTCTTCGTAAATAGCTTTGGTTCGTTTTGCACGAATTTCTGCATTTGTAGGAATAGGTTGACCACCACCACCGATACATCCGCCCGGGCATGCCATAATTTCAATAAAATGGTATTTCGATTTTCCGGCTGCAATTTCGTCCATTATTACACGAGCATTTTTAAGACCGTGTGCTACTGCTACATTTAATTCTACACCTTCTAAAAAGTTCCATTCGGGTAAACAACCTTCAATTTTAATGCTGGCAGCTCTAATTCCGTCTGTACCGCGAACGGGTGTAATATTTAGGTTTTCGAAAGGAACTTTTCGACCGGTCACAACAGCATAAGCAGTACGTAAAGCCGCTTCCATAACGCCTCCGGTTGCTCCAAAAATAACTCCGGCACCGGTTGATTCGCCCATGATACTATCGAAAGCAGTATCTTCTAAATTTTTAAAATCTAAACCCGCTTGTTTAATCATTAAACCAAACTCTCGAGTAGTTAATCCGGCATCGATGTCGCGGTATCCGCTCGAATTCATCTCTGGTCTATTAGCTTCGTACTTTTTAGCGGCACAAGGCATTATTGCAACACTTACGATATCTTTAGGATCGATTCCTTTTTTCTCAGCATAGTACGTTTTTGCTAAGGCTCCGAACATTTGTTGAGGCGATTTACAAGTCGACAAATGACCTAAATGATTTGGAAACATATGTTCTATAAATTTAACCCATCCTGGAGAGCAAGAGGTAATCATTGGAAGTTTTATCGATTTATCGCCATCTTTCACAACTTTTTTTAGTCGTGTTAATAACTCGTTACCTTCTTCAATAATGGTTAAATCGGCAGTGAAATCGGTATCTAATACAGAATCGACCCCCATTTTACGCATAGCAGTAACCATTTTTCCGGTAACACGTGTACCTACTTCGTAGCCTAACATTTCGCCTAAAGCAACACGAACAGAAGGAGCGGTGTTCATTACAACATGTTTGTTAGGATCGCCTATCGCTTCCCAAACTTGGTCGAAATAACGTCTTTCGGTTAATGCTCCTGTAGGACAACGATTAACACACTGTCCGCAATTGGTACAAACCACTTCGTTGAAAGGTAAATCCATGAAGGTAGCAATCTTCATTTCATGTCCTTTGTTAGCTGCTGTAAGTGCATTTACGTGCTGTAATTCGGCACAGGTTCTTACGCAACGTTGACAACGAATACATTTGCTATCGTCTTTTTCAATAGACCAAGAAGATTTATCGATCGACAAATTAGGTTTTAGAACACTTAAAAAACGATTGCCATCGACATTGTATTCTGCGGCTAAATCTTGCAATTCGCAATTGGTATTTCTGTAGCAGGTTGTACATTGCGTATTATGCTCCGATACCAATAAAGAAACGATGTCTTTTCTTGCATTTCTTACTTTAGCAGAGTTGGTTAAAATATCCATACCTTCTTCGGCTGGTACTGCACAAGAAGCTTCTAAACGATGACGGTTTTTTACTTCAACCACGCAAACACGGCAATTCCCAGCAACGCATAAATCTTCGTGGTGACATAAAGTAGGTATTTTTACATTGATTTTTTTAGCAGCTTCTAAAATTGTTGTGCCTTTTTCTACCTCTATGGTGTGTCCGTCTATTTTTAATTTTATTGTAGTCATAACTTGATTTTGAAATTTTTACACTTTATTAATTAGTATATCATTTCTTCTCTAAAGTTTTCGATAATAGAGGCAAATGAATTAGTAACTGATTGGCCAAGACCACATTTAGAAGTAATTTGCATAGTTTTACTTAGCTTAATTAAATCATCTAAATATGATGCTGGTTTTTTTCCGCTTTTTACAGCTTCAATACCTTTTAAAAGCTGCTGAGTTCCCACTCTACATGGCGTGCATTGTCCACAAGATTCTTCGGCAAAAAAGTCGAGGTAGTTATGAAGTACATTATACATTGAGCGTGTACTGTTGAAAATCATGGTTGCACCACCAGTTGTATTTCCTTCTCCAATAATTGAGGTTTCGAACTGTTTACGAGGAATGCAAAAACCAGCAACTCCACCAATTTGTACGGCTTTTGTATCTCCATCGCCAAACTCTTCAACGAAGTCAGAAATTTTCATACCAAGTTCTAATTCGTGTACCCCTTCTTTTGGCGAATCTCCCGATATTGAAAATAATTTTGATCCATGTTGATCGTCGGTTCCAAGGGCTTTGTATTTATCGGCACCAATTCTGCAAATCATCGATGTAGAAGCAAAAGTTTCAACGTTGTTTACTAAAGTCGGCTTACCTAAATATCCATTTTGAATTGGAAATGGAGGTTTATTACGAGGCTCGCCTCTTTTTCCTTCCATCGATTCTATTAATGCTGTTTCCTCACCGCAAACATAGGCACCAGAACCACTAAAAATTGAAATTTTAAAATCTAATCCGAATTTTTTTGCACTTTCGTTGAAAATATCTAACTCCTTATTTAATTGAGGAATTAAATTTCGATACTCTCTTCTTAGATATAAAAAACCTATTTTCGCACCAGTTACATAAGCTGCGATTGCCATACCAGAAAAAACTTTTCTAGGGACTTCGACAAGTAGTTTCCTGTCTTTAAAAGTCCCAGGTTCGCCTTCGTCAGCATTACAAATAATGTATTTTTCCGAATCTTGTTCAGCCGCTAAATATTTCCATTTTAATCCTGTTGGAAATCCTGCTCCACCACGACCTCTTAAACCAGACTCTATTAGCTCGTTTATTACATCCGACTTTTCTTTATGCATTGTTAACCTCAAAATCTCGTATGGAGCTACAGAATAAGGGCTAAAAATGATATCTACTCTTTTTAATTGATTGTTTGCCATGGTGTTTACTTTACTTTGTTTCTGTATTCAGTTATAATCTCATGTACACTATCAGGAGTAAGTTTAGTGTATGGCTGTTCGTTGATGAGCATTGCCGGACCAACATCGCATAACCCTAAACAATTGGCTTGCTCTAATGAAAACAATCCATCGTGCGTTGTTTCTCCAAGTTTAACTTTCAAGGTATCTTCCAATGCTTTTAGAACACAGTGCTTACCCTTCATCTCACAAGTAATCGATTTGCAAACTCGAATGACATATTTACCTTTTTCTTCTGTTTCTAAAAACGAATAAAAAGATGCAGTACCATATACATCAGCTGCAGATATATCTAAAGCTTCTGCAATTTGAACCATATCTTTATCGGCGATATAGTTTTTTAAGTTGACAATGCTTTGCAAAATTGGGAGAAGCGCTTTTCGCTCTCTACCATGTTCTGCAACTTTTTCTTGTATTATTTCAGAAATTTCAAGCATAATTATAGCGTTATTAATTATGAAGTAAAAGTATGGCCGTAAAACACTATGTTTTATGATTTTTGTAGGCTTTAAAGATGATAATTATCATAGTGCATCTAGGCTTTGAATCATGCTAGATACGTATTGATACCTATTTAGTTATATAGATGTTTAGAATTTTGTGATGAAAATTCTTTTCTTACTAATTGTTCGATAAAGCTTGAAAAAGTAAAACGGCTTCTTTAGCTTCTCTCACATTGTGGACTCGTATAATGTTAGCTCCTTTGGTTAAAGCAAAAGCGTTTAAAATACTTGTGCCATTCTGAGAATTTTCGGGGTTTGTATTTAAAACCTTCTGAATCATCGATTTTTTTGATAGGCCAACCAGCAAAGGAAGATCAAAGATATTAAAGGAAACAATTTCATTCAGTAATTGATAATTATGTTCTATTGTTTTACCAAAACCAAATCCCGGGTCGATGATAATATCGTGAACATGTAATTGTTTTAAAAGACTTACTTTTTTTGCTAAATCTTTAATAATTTCGATAGTAATATCTTTATATGTTGGCTTAATTTGCATTGTTTGCGGTGAACCCAGCATATGCATTATAATGTAAGGTACTTGCAACTTAGAAATGGTAGAAAACATATTTTGATCGAGATTTCCTGCAGAAATATCGTTAATAATTGAAATTGGATATTCATTAACAGCCCATTCTGCAACTTCAGAACTATATGTATCTAATGAAAATAAAGCGTTTTTGAAATTTATATTAAGTTCGCAGAGTAAAGGTTTTAATCTATGAATTTCTTGTTCGCTCGTTAAAAGTTTTGCACCTGGTCTTGAAGAAACAGCCCCAATATCTATAATATCTGCACCATCATTCAACATTTGATCTATTTTGCCTATAGCTTTATTTACAGAGTTATATTGACCTCCGTCCGAAAATGAATCCGGAGTATAATTTAAAATCCCCATTACTTTAGGAATTGATAAATCTAATAATTGACCCTTACAGTTAATAAAGTACGACTTCAAATCTTTTTTTATAAAGAAACTCTTAATTAAAAATTGCGTAAGAATTTCTGGTTGTTTAATATTTACATCGATGCAAAGATATACATTTCCTATTTTAACAAATTTATTGATTGTTTTTTTGTTAATTTTTTCTTGTAATTCTAAGCAGCAAGAACAAAAGGAGTTATTAGTATATTGTGGGGTAACTATGGTGCAACCTATGAGTGAACTAGCAAAACAGTTTGAGCTAGAAGAGCATTGCAAGATAAGCATTATAAAAGGAGGTACAGGAATTTTACTAGAAACCATTCTCCAGACTAAAAACGGCGATATATTTCTACCAGGCTCTGCCAGATATTATAGCGATACTACTTCATTAAAATTTGTGGATACAACAACAGTAGGTTATAATGAAGCTGTACTTATGGTGAGAAAAGACAATCCTAAGAATATTAATTACTTAATGGATTTGTTAAATCCGGAAATAAGAGCTGTTTTCAGCAATAAAAACAGTGGAAGCATAGGTAAAGAAGCCTTTAAAGTTTTATCTCGGTATGGAAATTACGAAGATTTTATTTTGAATGCTGTTAAAATAACAACAGATTCTAAAGACTTAACAAAAATGTTAATAAACGACGAGGCAGACGTTGCAATTAATTGGAAAGCAATAAAGTATTGGGACGAAAACAAGGATTATTTAGATGTTATCGACATCGATAGGCAATACTCCGACAAAACCCCTCTTATAGTAAGTTTACTGAGTTATTCGAAAAACAAAGAGCTTAGTTTGAAGTTTTACAAAAAAGTGACTTCCGAACAAGGAAAAGCAACTTTTAACAAATACGGATTTTAATGAAACATAAGCATTTCAATACTATATATTTTAAAATAATTAAAGACTTAACATTGCTGTTTATAATATTTATATTCAGCATGATATCGCTTTTTCTGTCCGGATATTTCTTTGAAAAAAAGAAAATCGGTGATATTAATGCCATTATCGATAATACTTATCAAAAACAAGAATTAATTAGCCTAATGCTTGTCGAAATTCAAGGATTAGAACTTGGCTATAACGATTTTCAAAAGGTACGTTTTCAGAAAGAGTTCGATCAAATATACTTAAGAAACAAACTCTCCATTCAGCGAATTGCAAACATATCGAAAACAGTTCAGTTTGGTGGAAAATACGAATATTACATTAAAGTAAACGAAAGTGAACAAGATCAAGTTTTAAAAACAATAAATTATAAAAATAGCGAAGAATGTAAGTGTTATTCCTTAGCTCACATCAATGCTTTGCTTATACAACTTGATTCTCTGAATAATACACTCCAAAATTATGGATTTAACTATGCTAAAAACAAAGGTCCTAAGTTCGAAATATTTACCAAACAAGCCGAATCATATTTCAATCGTCTTACAGAGCTTGGTAACACCGTATCTTATAATGTTTACACGACTCTTTCGGAAAAAAGAACCCAATCGATAAACAATATCAATTTATTTTTAAAGTTTAAAAATATAATTTTATTTATTGTCGTTCTTTTAGTGATTTTATACGGTTATAAATCATATAAAAACATTAAACAGTTACTGGCAGATTATGAAAGTAATTATCAGCAAGCCAACATTTTAAAACAGGCTATTGAAGAAAGTCCTGTGTCGTTTGTTTTAACCGATCCTGATGGAAACATCGAATATGTCAACACCTATTTTACAGAACAGACAGGTTACACGAGGGAAGAAGCAATTGGACAGAATCCTAGAGTATTAAAAACAGGAATCTTACCTCAATCTTTTTATAAAAGCTTATGGAGCACCATAAAATCTGGCAAAACATGGAATGGTGAGTTTTGCAATAAAACAAAAAGCGGTCTGATTTATTGGGAACAAGCTGTTATTGCTCCTTTAAAAGACAACAATGGAGAAATAATAAAATTTGTGGCTGTAAAAGTCAACATTACAGAAAAGAAGAATTTAAGAAATTCGCTTAAAGAAACTTCTCAATCTTTAGAACGAATTATTAATCATCTGCCAGTTGGCATTATCATTTTAAACAATAAAAAACAAGTTCTTTCTATTAACAATGAGGCTTCAAAAATTCTACAATACAATAATATTGAAGAAGCTAACAAACATATAATTAATAATGTATGTCATAATTGTATAACAAAAACAGAAAAAGGTAAATGCCCAATTTTTGATTTAGGAATGAAAGAATACAGTTTGCAAGAACGTTCCATGAAAGCAAAAAATGGGGAAATATCAGTCTTAAAAAGTGCTATTCCGCTTAAAATAAACGATGAGGATGTATTGCTAGAAGCATTTATGGATATTTCTGCTCAAAAAGCAAGTCGACAAAAAGAAAAAGAAGCTAACGAAGCTAAATCTAATTTTTTAGCTAATATGAGTCACGAATTACGTACTCCTTTAAACGGAATTATTGGTTCTGTTGAGATTTTAAAAAATATTGAACTTACAGAAGAACAAAAGCAAATCTTTTCTATAATTCAAACATCGGGAGAGAATCTTTTAAGTATAATCAACGATATCTTAGATTTTTCTAAGATTGAAGCTAACAAAATTGAGCTTGAGCTTATTGAGTTTAACTTACTTGAACTTATTGAACAAATTATTAAACAGTTTTCGTATAAAGCGAAAGAAAAGAATATAGAGTTGCTGTATTCCATAGGTAGTGATGTTCCAGATGTAATCGTTTCAGACAAAGCAAAACTTAATCAAGTGTTAGTCAATTTAGTAGGTAATGCGTTTAAGTTTACAAAGCAAGGGGAAATTTTTATAAATGTAACACTCGATAGAATTTTAGAAAACGATTACATCATTAATTTTAAAGTTGAAGATTCTGGGATAGGTATTCCAAAAGACCGATTAGAATCTATATTTGAAGCATTTTCTCAGGCCGATTCCTCAACAACCAGAAAGTATGGAGGAACAGGTTTAGGGACTACAATTTCGAGAAAATTTGTAGAAAAAATGGGGGGGGAGATTAAAGTTATAAGCCCTAATCCAAATTGCGAAAATCAAAATATAGGAAGTGTTTTTAAATTTTTCATTAAAGCAGAAGGTTTTAAACATAAACAATTAGAAGATTTTCGCAATTTGCCGGATATGGCTTATTTTACGAATAATCGAATCAGTGCAGAAATCATGCACAACGAGTTAAAAAAACATCAGATTAATTGCAAGATTTATAGAGGTATAAAAAAAGAAAATATTCCAGCATTATCGTCTACTCATCAGTGTGTTTTATTAGATTTAAATTTTTCTAAAGAAGATATTTACCAATTAATCGATAATATTCCTATTCAAACTAAGGTAGTATTATTTAGCTATTTAAAAGTTACTTCGGAAAATTTACCTAAACAAAATATTAAGCTTGTTATGTATAAACCGCTTATATATTCAGATTTATATAAAAATCTGAATTGGTTATTCGAGCAGAATATTGAGCAAAAGAAAGAGGTAAACATTTTACAAGATAACATCCTATTTCATCTTAAGATTTTAGTTGTCGAAGACAATGTATTCAATCAGAAAGTTGGACAAAAATTACTTAATCAGTTGGGATGTACCGTTGAGATAGCAGAAAACGGAGAAATAGCCGTCGATTTAGTTTCAAAAAACTCTTATGATATAGTTTTAATGGACGTTCAAATGCCTGTGATGAATGGATTAGAAGCTACAGAGCTTATTAGATCAAACGGGAATAACGTTCCAATAATTGCCATGACAGCTAATGCTACAGTAAAAGATCGAGAGATTTGCATCACTTCTGGGATGAATAACTTTTTAACAAAACCCATAAGAAAAGATGAGCTACTAAAAATTCTGGAACGCTATCAGTTGAAGAAACAAAGTAGCAAATAAATAAAATGCATAAGTTTTTATAAGATTGTTTTATCTTTGCAGGCTTACTTAAAGATACGAAGTTATGGCTTATAATTTATTAAAAGGGAAGAAGGGAATTATTTTTGGAGCGCTTAACAACATGTCTATAGCATGGAAAGTTGCAGAAAAAGCATACGAAGAAGGCGCTGAGTTTATATTAACAAATGCTCCCGTAGCTATGCGATTCGGAGAAATTAACGAGCTTGCAAAAGCATGCAATACAGAAGTGGTTTCTGCAGATGCGAGTAAATTAGAAGATATCGAAAATTTATTCGAAATAGCAGAAAAAAAATACGGTAAAATCGATTTCATTTTACATTCGATAGGAATGTCGTTAAATGTTCGTAAGGGATTGAAATACGATGAGCTTAATTACGACTACTATCATAAAACCATGGATATTTCTGCTATGTCGTTTCACCGTGTTATTCAGGTAGCTAAGCAGAAAGATATTATGAATGAGTGGGGTTCGATAGTTGCTTTAACCTATGTTGCAGCCCAAAGAACTTTATTTAGGTACAACGATATGGCAGATGCTAAAGCCATGCTGGAGTCCATTGCCAGAAGTTTTGGTTACATTTACGGAAGAGAGAAGAAAGTTAGAATAAACACCATTTCTCAATCGCCTACAATGACTACTGCCGGTAGTGGTGTTAAGGGTATTGATAACCTTTTAGACTTTACCGACAGAATGTCGCCTCTAGGCAATGCGACGGCAGAAGAATGTGCCGATTATTGTATTACATTGTTCTCCGATTTAACAAAAAAAGTAACCATGCAAAATCTTTTCCACGATGGTGGTTTCTCTAATATGGGTATGAGCGAAAGAGCAATGACAGTTTATAATAAAAGCTTAGAACAAGAATAAAACATTTGGATAAAATAAAATTAAAAAGGCTTGGCATTTATTGCCGGGTCTTTTTTGTTTAAAACCAAAAACCGAGATTGAAGTATAATCATTTACTTCTTCTTACTATGGGAAAGCTATCGCTCCAATACCACTAAGCGAAAGACCATTTTTTTTTGATGGTTTTGTTAATTGAGAATATCCAGAATAAAATATTGGATTTTATTTGATGTATTTTAAAATTAAAATCTTTTTAGTTTCGCTAGATATTTTATAACGATCGTCTATTCTCATTCCAACAACCCAAACAATATCGTTTTTAGATTGCACAACATAAGTATCTTGTTTTGTTAAAACACTTAATTTGTTGTCGATTAAGAAATCGCTAATTTTTTTCATGCGATTCATACCAAGTGGCATAAAATAATCGCCGGCTTTCCATGGTCTAAGGTTTAACGGTGCTTGAAGCTTCTCAAAATCAAGAGCTGCTTCGGAACTATCAGTAGAAATGATAAAATCTTTAGCGTCAATTACATCGATTTTAATATGTTTAGGATGATCTATCGTTTGTTTGCTTAAATCGAAAAAAACTTCAGTTTCGGGCTTTTCATCGATATTTTTTAATATCAAATATTCCCGGTCTTTAACAATCCAATGCGTTTTAGAATAAAAGGTTTTTCCAGACTCGGCATCCAAACTACTCACTATATCTTCTGACTGAGAAAAGCTAAATCCATAATTTTTAATAAACTCGTACAAATAGGTGGCAGTGGGAGATAGCTGCTTAAGTTTCTGAATATCGAAGTTCAATTGGTCTGTTAAGGGTATTGAAACTTTCGATTTTTTAAATTCTAATTCTTGCTTATAAATACTATTAACCTGAGATAAACGATCCGCATTTTCAATAATAGTTTCGTCAAACTTAGGGTTTAAAATTCTTAATTCAGGAATTATTGTGTGTCTGAGTTTATTTCTTAAGTATTTAAGCGAGGCATTGCTTTTATCTTCTCTATAGGCTATCTTGTTAGATTGAATGAACTCATTAATTAACACACGGCTAATACTAAGCATAGGTCTGACAATGTTTCCATTTTTGGCTTTTATTCCTGTAAGTCCATCTATACCTGTACCTCTTACCAAATTAATAAAAAATGTTTCAACCACATCGTCTTGGTTATGGGCGATTGCAATTACATCGGCAGAAATTTCTTTACGCTTTTTTTCGAACCATTCATATCGAAGTTCGCGAGCAGCCATTTGGATGGATATTTTATTTTTATTTGCATAAGCCTCGGTTTCGAAGGCAATATTATAGAACGGTATATTTAACTGTTTTGCTAATTGCCTTACAAAAAGTTCATCTTCATCGGCGTCTTTGCCTCGAAGTTTGAAATTACAATGCGCAAGACTCAGCTGATAACCGAGTTTTTGTAAAATATAAACAAGAGAAACAGAATCTCGGCCTCCACTTACACCAATTAAAACATGGTCGTTATGAGTGAAAAGTTTTTGCGATTCTATATATGCTTCAACCGAATTTTTCATATTTATTAAAACGCTTCGCTAAAACCAAAAAACATAGCTACAGTATTTTTACCAAACCCAAAATCAAATCTCAAATTGGTCTTGTGTTTTTGATCTACCATTAACCTAATTCCTCCACCTACAGTATATTTTAAGTCATCGAAAGCTAATTCCGAATAACTTGGTCCAATTAATCCTGCACTTGTATAGACAACGCCTCCTATAAGCCAAAACAAAGGAAAACGATATTCTAGTTGAGTATCCACAATAGTTTTGTCACGATATTGACCTTCGTAATAGCCTCTCATGCGCTCAGTTCCACCCATAAAAGACATTAAATAAAAGGGTATAGCCCCAATGTTTGTTTGAGTGTATGCTTGATAAGCTAAAACTTTATTTCCAAAAATAGTTTTATAGGTTCTAAAGTCGAGAATATATCTATTGAAGTCGTAGTCCGATCCAATATTTCTAGAAAAGTGTGTACTCACAAAATTCAAATAATAACCTTTCATTGCATTATAAACATTATCTCTGCTATCATATTCTACAGTAATTCCAAAACCGGAAGCAACGCCACCATTCCATCCTATAGCTTCATTTAATACAGGTAAAAAATCGTATTGATAATCGATATTGAAATAGTCGGAATAGTTATAATTGAAACCTGCAAAAATATTTTTGAAAATTTTACGTTTAAGAATGAAATTCAAATAAGCGTATGATGCTGTAACCATTGCACTAGTAACGTTTATTTCGTTTCCTACCCCAAAAAATTGCCGCGGAAATTTTTCTAAGCGAAATTCAATAGTGGTGATGTATTTATTTTCATTAAAATAAAACTTATTTCCAATGCCTAAAAAAGCTTGATTATTCAACGAAAAACCTACCGTCCCACTGATGCTTGATGGTTGTGAAATGGTATCTTTTTTTGATAAACGAAATGCACTAAACTTAGCTAAACCGAACACCCAATCTGTTTCTGTAGAATATGTAATAATTGGTGCAGGTGCTTTTTGCATGAACTTATATATTTTATTATTGACTTCAATAAATTTTTGAATAACAGTATCTTTCTTAGCTTTAGAAACCAATTGGCCATAGCTATTAAACTGAATAAACAAAAAGATTATTAATATTAAGTAATTTTTAAGCGACTTCATAAATTGCAGAAAATTGTGTTTTTTTATTTTTGTTTTTATCAGTTAAAAGAGTTGAAAGGTGAACAAAACCTTCGCTTTTTTTCATTTTTAATTCTAAAATATATAAACTATCATCGGGTACAATCATTGATATGTACTTAACATTTTTAACCAACTTAAGTTTGTTTTGTTTACTAGAGATTTTATTTAAAATATCGGAGAATACTTCTATCTGTAGTACGCCCGGAACAACCGCTTGCATTGGAAAATGACCTTTATAAACAATATGATCGGCATTAAACACAATTTCGTATTGATGTTTTTCGTTCAAATCGTCGTAAGTGGCATTAATTACTTGGTAAAATTTTTGTAAATCCATAATTGACATTTGGTTTTGCGAAATTACAAAAAAGCTTGTTGATTTCTATTAATAAAAAAATCAAATCAAGTTTACACGTAAAGTCCTATGCTATTATCTTTGTTGAAGTACCGAAAACCGAATTTATAATATGCACATATTCAAACTTACATTAATACTCAGCCTTTTAATATTTCAAACCTCATGGGTTCCTCAAAGTAATAGTAGTTTATTAAATGTAGATCAACCGCCATTTATCGATGCAATGTACAACGAGTGGGTCGATTCTACTATGCATGCTATGAGTTTAGAAGAGAAAATAGGTCAACTTTTTATGGTAGCTGCTTACTCGAATAAAGATATTGCACATATAGAAGAGATAGAAAGTCTTATAAATAATCAACATATCGGAGGTTTAATATTCTTTCAGGGAGGGCCAGAGCGTCAGATCGATTTAACCAACAGATACCAAGGCTTAGCAAAAGTACCTCTATTAATTGCCGGAGATTGGGAATGGGGGCTTTCGATGCGTTTAGACAGTACTATTCGTTTTCCGCGACAAATGATGCTTGGAGCTATAAACAACGATTCATTACTTTTTGCATACGGTAAAGAAGTTGCAAAAGAAATTAAATTAATGGGTGCACATATTAATTTTGCTCCAGTAGTGGATATCAATAACAATGCTGCAAATCCTGTGATAGGAAGTCGATCTTTTGGCGAAAATCGTGAAAATGTTTCGAATAAAGCTACACTATATGCTCAGGCTATGCAGTCGGAAGGTGTATTGGCTGTGGCAAAACATTTCCCCGGACATGGCGATACCGATGTCGATTCTCATAAAGATTTGCCAATCATCAATCATACATATCAAAGACTAGATTCCATTGAGCTATATCCATTCAAAAAGATGTTTTCGGCAGGAGTCGGTGGCGTTATGGTTGCTCATTTGTTTGTTCCTGCTTTAGATAGTACAGCCAACACAGCAACAACTTTATCGCCCAAGGTTTCGACCGGATTATTAAGAGATTCGCTTAAGTTCTTAGGTTTATCTTTTACCGATGCATTAAATATGAAAGGTGTCAGTAATTTTTACGAGCCCGGAGAAGCCGATTTGAGAGCCTTACTTGCAGGCAACGATGTTTTACTTTATCCAAAAGATGTACCGAAATCGATAGAAATGATTAAAGTAGCTATAGAAGATGGAACATTAAGCTTGAAGACTTTAGAATGGCATGTGCGAAAAATATTAGCTGTTAAATATTGGACAGGTGCTTACGAGCGAAAATACATTAGTAAAAAAGATGTTTATCAACAACTTAACAGCGATAAAGTTCAGAATTTAAACCAACGTTTAATTGAAGAAGCTATAACTCTTATAAGTCAGAAAAATAGGGCATTGCCATTGAGAGGCTTAGAAAATTTAAGAATTGCATCTGTTGCAATAGGAGAAACTGAAGATAATGAATTTCAAAAAACCTTATCGCTTTTCTCAGAAGTGGAGCATTTTAATATTAATAAATTCGCTTCCGACGAAGAATGGAATAATCTGGAAAAACAACTATCTTCCTTTAATCTGGTCATATTTAGTTTCAATAAAACCAACCGAATCCCCAATAAAAACTACGGAATATCTCTTATATCAATGAAAAAGGTAGAAGAGTATGCAAAAAATCATTCGGTAATTGTAGATATTTTTGCCAATCCGTACACTATTAGAAATTTTGAAGATATTGAAGTTTTCAAAGCATTAATTGTATCTTATAATGACTGGGATATTACACAAAAAATGAGTGCTCAGTTAATTTTTGGTTCTATACCAGCAAAGGGAACCTTACCGGTGAGTGTTGCCGCGATGTACCCTGCAGGAAGTGGAAGTTTTTTCGACGCTATTCCTCGATTAAAGTACACTACTCCAATCGACGCAGGAATAGATGCTAACAAATTGTATAAAATCGACAGTATAATCATCAATTCAATACGAGAAGAAGCATTTCCCGGCTGTCAGGTTTTAGCAGCAAGAAATGGTAAAGTCTTTTATCATAAAGCATTTGGGCATTACACATACGATAAAAAACAAGCAGTCAATACAAGCGACTTGTATGATTTAGCGTCGGTCACCAAAGTCTTCGCGACCACAGCTTCGGTAATGAAACTTTGCGACAGGCATCAGATAAATGTTGATGAAACTTTATCTAAATATTTATTGTTTTTAGATTCTACTAATAAAGCTGACCTGAAGATTAAAGACGTAATGAGACATCAGGCATCACTAAAACCTTGGATTCCTTTTTACTTAAAAACCATCAAAGATGAAAAACTAAAACTGCAATTATATAGGACTGAAGCAATTGATAAATGGCAGTACCAAGTGGCTGAAAATTTATTTATCGATACAACTTATAAAGATTCCATGTTATTAAAAATTGCATTATCAGATTTACGAGACAAAAACGATTATAAATACAGCGATTTAGGTTTTTATTTACTTAAGGAAATTATTGAAGAAAGTACGCATGAGTCTTTAGATCGTTTTACGATGGAAACATTTTATAAACCTATTGGAGCGTCTTCAATGGTTTTTAACCCGTTAAATTATTTTACTAAAGATCAAATCGTTCCAACAGAAAATGACGATTATTTTAGAAATCAACTTATTCAAGGGTATGTTCATGATATGGGAGCCGCCATGTTAGGAGGCGTTTCCGGACATGCGGGTCTTTTCTCCAATGCAAACGATGCTGCTAAAATGATGCAGATGTTTTTGAATGGAGGCTACTATGGCGATAGACAATATATTTCTGACAGTACGTTGAAAGCATTTACAAGTTGTATGGATTGTTCTGAAAATAGGAGAGGAATAGGTTTCGATAAAGCAGAAATGATTCCATCTATGTTAGGGCCAACCTGTTCTGAAAGTTCTTCTAAAAGCTTTGGGCATACCGGTTTTACAGGAACAATGGTTTGGGCAGATCCATCTAATGGTTTAGTTTATATATTTTTATCTAATCGAATTTATCCGAAGTCAGATAATGATAAACTTGTGAAGTTACATACTAGAACTAAAATCCAAGAAGTGTTATATCAGTCTGTTTTATGAAATCTTTTCTGATCTCAATAATAAAATATATTCTCTTTTTCTTACTGATTTTTTTAGTAGGCCGTTTGATATTTATTGTTTACAATTGGTCTGACGTTCAAAACGAATCTTTCGGTGAGATTCTATTTGCATTTTATGCCGGTATTCGTATGGATGTTTCTGCGCTATCTTATTTTAGTCCTATTGCTTTGTTATTGTTATTTATACGTCATCAGTTTAATCGGAAATGGGCTTTTAAACTGTTAACCCTATTAGTTGGAATCATTGTGTTAGTTTATTTCTCAATTGTACTAGCAGAATTACCTATTTACGACGAATGGATGACTAAACTAAACTCCAAAGCATTATCCTATTTAAGTAATCCAACTGAGGTATGGCGTACCGCAACACTGCTCGATAAAATAATGGCATTGCTTGTTGCACCTTGGCTTTCATTAGTGTCGGTTTGGTTTTTTAAGCAATTGTATAAGAATGCTTTTTATGATGCAGTAGCGTGGTATAAAAATATCAGCATATTTTTAGTAAGTCTTATGCTTGGTTTTGTTGGCGCAAGAGGAGGTTTTTATCAAATTCCTTTGAGTGTTGGTGGCGTTTTTTATTCTGAAAACAGAACTTTAAATTTTGCAACTGTCAATTCATTTTGGAATTTAGGTTATTCTACTTATAAGGACGTAAAGTACAGAGAAGAAGATAAATATAAATTTTTTACAGAAAAAGCTTTAGAGGCTTATATCAGTCCGATAAAAAATAGGGTTCAGAATACGCCAAAGATACTTAAAACTGAACGCCCAAATATTATTGTAATATTATTCGAAAGTTGGTCTTACGATTTAGTCGATAGTTTAGATAGAATGTATAATCTTATGCCAAGATGGAGGACGCTGAAAAAAGAAAGTATTCAGTTTACAAATTGTTTTGCAACCGGAAGACATTCAGAAGAAGGGATGTTAGCCGTTTTTGCGGGTTTTCCCTCTTTGGCCAGTTCTTATTTAATGGGTTTTACCGAAAAAAATGGAAAATTACCTACCATCAACAAAATACTTGCAAATGAAGATTATCACCAAGCCTTTTTATTTGGAGGCGATTTAGGTTATGCAAACATCAAGTCTTTTTTCTATCAAAATCCTTTCGAAACTATAAAAGACGAAATGAATTTCTCAAACACATATAAAAAAGGAAAGTTAGGTTATCACGACGATGCCTTGTATGGCGAAATGTTTAAAACATTAAATAGCATCGAACAGCCTTTTTTAGTTGGAGGCTTTACAACAAGTACTCATTCGCCTTACGATGCCCCCATGAAATTTATTCAATACACAAGCAACGAAAATGAATATATTAATACAGCGCATTATGCCGATAGTTGTTTAGGCGATTTTATAGATAAAATAAAATTAGAAGAATGGTATAATAATACGCTATTAGTTTTGGTTTCGGATCATAGTCATCCTACTCCGATAAAAAGGTCTTATTGTTCCGACGATAGTCATCGTATCGTTTTTATGTTAAGTGGAGGAGCAATAAAAGATCAATACAAAGGGATAATTGTCGATAAAATTGTCTCACAAATCGATATTCCTGCCACTATTTTAGCTCAAATGAATTTATCGAGTCAAGATTTAAATTTTTCGAGGAATGTTTTAGATTCAGCCTATCAATCTTTTGCTTACTTTTCCGACAAAACATGTCAAGGAGTGGTAAACGATAAAGGTTATGTTAAATATTCTTTACCCGATTTAGAATTACAAAGCAACAAAATGGGGGAGCAGGCCGACTCTGTTTCACGAATATCGCAAAGTTTTTTACAAAAAAGTTATCAGTACTTTAGAGATTTATAAAAGGAAAAAGCCCTCAATTGAAGGCTCTTTTACGAATATAAAAACAACTACTTTACCTCTTTTTTCTACATGTTTTTATTCCAAATGGTAAATACAATGGGCAAAAATTAATGACCGTTGTTAATACCATAATTCCTGCAAGCGCTAAACCTACATAGTCGAATGGACTTGGAATTACATTCATAAAATATAAACCAACCAATGCTATCGCAATGATTAATCTGATAACTTTATCGATAGGACCTACATTTTTATTCATAGCTTATTGATTTTAAAATTTAATGCTAATGTAATTATTTTTATTTAGACTTATTCTAATTTAACATATTTTAAAAAAAGCTGCAATTTTTGCAGCTTTTAAGGAAGTTAATATATGATTATCGAGATGATCGTTGTGCAGACCCATTACTAGTTCTGTTTCTGTTGGACTGATTTCGATTTGAAGATGTACTTTTTTGATCTTTACTTTTATTACTATTATTAACTTTAGGTTTCGACGAATTAGAATTATGATGATTAGAACTATTGTTATTTTGTGATTGGTTACGATTTACAGTAGATCGGTTGCTTTGTGTTTGTCTGTTATTTTGATTGTTATAATTAGAATGATCGTTTCTTTGTTTATAATTGTTTTCTCTTACTCTATTGTTGGCATATATAGGTTTTGAATGTGTTCTATTAGGATGTGCATCTCTGTAATCCGAGCGACTAGCTCTACTATACAAATGATGGTGATGAGGACGATAGCTATGAACATAATTGTAATGATGGTGATGATTTACGTGAGTATATATTCTTTTGTGGTATACATTTACAGTGTATGGATGCCAGTATTTATAGTAAGAGGGATAATATCCCCAGTAATACGGCGATGCCCAAGATCTATAATATGGACCATATAAAAATACAAGTAAATTAGGAGATCGATAAAAAACGGGTCTTATTACATAATTATCGCCATATATGTAGCTATTCCCAATAATTTGAACCGTATAATTATTGTCGAAACCTTTTTCTGTTTCGATGGTAGCTATATCTTGGTATTTATCGTTTCCTAGCACGGACTGGATTATAATAAGGTGAGTTCTATTTTCGGAAATTTCAACAACTCTTAAATAATCTACATAATTGTCTCCATTCAAATCTATGTTTGAGATTTGAGATTCAGGATCGTTGAGCTTTCTTTCGAAATCTTCTAGATCTTTAGCTTCAGCAAAAACGCTTAATACAGCTTGTAAGTCTAGATTGTCACTAATATCATAGCTATTTGCGGTGATAGTAGTGTTTTGTCCAAATAAGTAGAAACTACTTGCGATTGACAATGCGATTGAAAATAGAAACGCTTTCATGATTAAAAAATTTTAAAGTTCCTTGTATTCCCTTTTCAATTTTTATACCAAAAAAATAAGAAAACAAAAAACCACCTCATTATGAGGTGGTTAGAATAAATTTAATAATTAAATTAGATTATTTTACAATAGTCATTTCGTCGATAAGACGTTTTGCGCCACCATGTTTTTCAATGATGAATAATGTAAATCTAACATCGACATTGATACATTTTTGTAAATTCTTTTCGAAAGCAATATCTCCACTCATTGCTTCCCAGTTACCGTCGAATGCAGTACCAATAAGTTCGCCATTACCATTAATAACAGGGCTACCAGAGTTACCTCCAGTAATGTCGTTATTGGTTGTAAAACAAACTCTCATTTGACCATCTTTATCGGCATATTGGCCGTAATCTTTGTCTTTGTATAATTGTTTTAATTTTTCGTCGACATAAAACTCGTGACTTTTCTTAACGCCTTTAACTTCTTTCTCCATTATACCATCTATGGTAGTGTAATATTTATAATGTACACCGTCTCGAGGATCGTAATCGCCCACAGAACCATATGTTAATCTTAATGTTGAGTTAGCATCAGGATAGTAGTTTTTATCAGGATTCATTTCCAATAAACCAGCTTCGAATAATCTCATACCTTTATCATAATCGTCGGACGCACCCATAAACATTAAATATTGATTTATGATTTGATCTTTTAACAAGAAAATAGGATCTTTTTCTAAAACTTTCATGCTAGGTTTATCTAAGAAAGCATTGAATTTAGCTTCGTTAGCAAAGATTGATTTTTTATATACATCGGTAGCATATTTATTAAAATCCCCTTTGTATTTTTTACCGGCTTCGGCTACAAATGCTAACTGAACATCGGCAGGTACATTTTTAAAATACAGGTCTAACAATGCTGCAAAAACTGTTTTATCTACATCTTCGTTATAGTCTTTCCAGTGTTCTTGCATTTGCTCTTTGAGTTCTTTAACCATGCCATCAATTAATTCTTTATTATCTGGACTGTTAGACAATACACCGGCTAATGGTCTTAGTTGGAATGGTAACATAAACATTTCAGAACCTTGGAAAATAGCTTCGAATAAGTACGTTTTAGCTACGGCTTTTTCTTTATTTCCTGAGTAGTATTTTTCTAAAATTGTAAGAGCTTCGCCAAATTTAGCTTTACGCTCAGTGTTTTCATTAACCCACTGCGTAAATTCATTTTCAATTTTTTTCTTTTGTCCATATACATCTAAACGAACTAAACCTTGACTTTGACCTTGAAAATATTTCCAATAGTTTGCTGTTTGAGCATATTTCGAAGCATATTGCAAATATACTTTTTCGCTTTCGTCCATGTAAGATTTCATGATTTTTAGTTTTAAATCGCGAATCTCAACTGTTGTAGGATTTGTAATATCTAGAGCTTGTTGGATTCCGTAAGATGTTAAAAAGCGTTCTGTAGAACCCGGAAAACCCATTACCATTGCGTAGTCGTTTTCTTCAACACCTTTTAAAGAAATAGGAAAATGATGCAATGCTTGGTATGGTTGATTTTCTGCAGAATAGTTGGCAGATTTATTGTCTTTGTCTGTATAAATTCTAAACACAGAAAAGTCTCCAGTATGACGAGGCCACATCCAATTATCAGTATCACCACCAAACTTACCAATTGAGTTAGGAGGTGTACCAACCAAACGAATATCTTTAAATACTTCGTATTTGAATAAAAAGAATTGATTGCCTTCAAACATAGACTTCACGTCGTAACCATAGTTACCGTCGGCTTCTTTTGCTTCTTTGATGATTTTATGAGACAATTCATCAATAAATTTATGACGATCAGATTCTGATAATGTATCACTTAATCCTGCAATAATTTTATCTGTAATATCTTCTAAACTCACAACTCTTGTCATTGTCATACCTTCGTTTGGAATTTCCTGTTCGAAAGATCCTGCCCAAAAACCATCTAACAAATAGTTGTTTTCTTCGGTACTGTGAGTTTGAATAGCACCGTAACCGCAGTGATGGTTGGTTAAAACTAATCCCTTGCTGGAGATAATTTCACCGGTACAGAAAAATCCAAATGGAGCTTCTGCATTACCCAAGCCAACAACTGCATCTTTTAAGCTCGAATGATTAATGTTGTAAATGTCTTCAGCTGTTAGCTTTAAACCTTTAGCTTTCATTTCGTCGTAGTTTTTGCCAATTAAAGACAATAACCACATTCCTTCATCTGCCTTTACAAAGCTTTGGCTTAAAAAGCTGATTAAGAGAACTAAAATAACTGATTTTAATTTCATTTTTATTAATATTTGATTAATGATACAAAGATAAAAGAATCGCCCTTTCGTGCAATTCAAATCTCAGACGAACTTTATATTTAAAAGTTACAAATACTTTAAAGATATTAATTGAAGCGACTTTCAAAGCTTTTTTGTATCTTAGTCACCCGAAAAGACTAAAGAAAATTAGTATCAATTATTTAAAATTAATTCTGATGAAAGGCTATCAACCTCAAACACTTAACGAAGTTATTATTCAACAACAATCGGCATTTCCTTATGCAAAAGGCGAATTATCTCGTTTGTTAAGCCATCTTGGTGTGGCTGCTAAAATAGTTCATAAAAAGGTTAATAAAGCAGGTTTAGTCGATATATTGGGTGAAGCAGGGGAGATTAATGTTCAAGGCGAAGATCAAAAAAAGTTAGATGTTTTTGCCGACGAAACATTTATCAATGCTTTTAGAACAAGTGGAATGGTAGCTGGTGTTGCTTCTGAAGAACAAGATAATGTTGTGGTTTTTACAGATGAATTATCCATGAATGCAAATTACATTATTTGCATGGATCCTTTGGATGGCTCGTCTAATATTGATGTTAATGTTTCGATTGGTACTATATTTTCGATTTACAGAAGAATTTCGCCTCCGGGAACAGCTGTAACTGAAGCCGACTTTATGCAAGAAGGTAATAAGCAAGTAGCTGCTGGTTATGTCGTTTATGGTTCTTCTACTATGATGGTTTATACAACAGGACTAGGAACAACCGGTTTTACACTAGACCCATCAATAGGAGAGTTCTGTTTATCGAATATGTTTATGGAAACACCTAAAGAAGGAACGATTTACTCGATTAATGAAGGTAACTATATAAAATTTCCACAAGGTGTAAAGGATTATATTAAATATTGCCAGATTGAAGATAAAGCTACGAAACGACCATATTCGTCAAGATATATTGGTTCATTAGTTGCCGATTTTCATAGAAATTTATTAAAAGGTGGAATTTTTATTTATCCTAAAACCTCCTCGAGTCCAAATGGGAAACTGCGTTTATTGTACGAATGTAACCCGATGGCTTTCTTAGCTGAACAAGCCGGGGGACGAGCAACCGACGGATATGGTAATAGAATTATGGATATTAAACCCACTGAGTTGCACCAGCGAGTATCATTTTTTAGCGGTTCTTCCAGCATGGTGGATAAAGCTGAAGAATTTATGAAAAAGTACGAAGAGTAATTCTCATTCTTGTATGCTAAAGAAAGGCTTGGTAATTAAATCGACAGGTAGTTTTTATTGGGTTAAATCCGACAACGGTACAATTATTCAATCCAAAGCGAGGGGTAAGTTTAGACTTAAAGGAATAAAAACAACAAATCCTATCGCTGTGGGCGATTTTGTGTATTATCAGTACGACAAAAATGACGATTTGGGAATTATCACTCAATTAGAAGCTCGTAAAAATTACATTATTCGAAAATCGACTAATCTATCGAAACAGGCTCATATATTAGCTTCCAATATCGATGTCGCCTTTATCGTTGTGACACTTAGTATTCCAGAAACAACTAGCATGTTTATCGATCGTTTTCTTGTTAGTGCAGAAGCTTACAATATTCCTGTAGTTCTATTATTTAACAAAGTTGATTTCTATCAAGACGCTGATGTTGCAAGAATGCAAAAATTAATTAGGATGTACGAATCTGTGGGTTACCATTGCTTAGATGTTTCGGCAAAAACATCGCATCATATAGAGCAACTAAAATTACTGATGAAAAATAAAACGGCTGTATTTGTAGGCCATAGTGGTGTTGGGAAATCTTCTTTAGTAAAAGCAATTAATTCTGAAATCAAATTAAAAATTAATAGAATATCTGAATCTCATTTAACTGGAAAACACACTACTACATACGCAGAAATGTACGAATGGGAAGATGATTCGTATATTGTTGATACACCCGGAATTAAAGCTTTTGGTTTAATAGACTTGTCTAAACAACAATTATCTCACTACTTTCCAGAAATTTTTAAAACATCGATACATTGCAAATTTCAAAATTGCACTCATTCACACGAACCACAATGCGCTGTAAAGCAATCTGTTTTGGATGGTTTAATATATGAGTCTAGATATATTAATTATCTAATGATGCTCGAAGACGAAGATACGAAACATCGATAATTATACTTCTTCAAAAAATCTTCTCTTGAAGTATTGAATTGGTAAAAAGGAGGTTACAAATCCTATAAATGCCACAAGTAAAATTACCCAAACAAAATCTATGGCTCTCAATTCTACAGGGTATGCGCTAATGTCGTAATTACCATCGCCAAAGCTGATCCATGCAAATTTTATTTGTAAGTAGGAGAGTATAGCCCCTAAAAACAGTCCTATAATGCCACCAATAAAGGATGTTAACCATCCGTTGATAATAAATATTTCTTGAATTTGTTTGCTACTAAAGCCCATGCTTTTTAGAGTAATGAAATCGCCTTTCTTTTCGACCATAAGCATACTTAGGGTTGCTACAATATTAAATGCAGCTATTAATAGAACAAATCCTAAAATAAGATATATTATAAGGCGTTCCGAATTTAATATTTTAAAAAAAGCATTTTGCTCAATACGATCTTTTACTTCGAAACGAGACCCTAAAATGTCTGAAATCTCAGATTTTATCTTATCGAGATTTTCATTCTTTTTTAATTTTATTTCAACATTTGTCGCCATACCTTCTGCTTGAAACAACTCTTGAGCAAAAGATAAATCAGTAATGATAAATTGGTCAGCCGACTCATCGATAGCAAAAACACCGGAAGGATAGAGGTAACGCTTATTAAAAGCATTACTTGGGTTTAACATTCCTTTGCTAAATCTCTTCGGGGCGTAAAATACTATGGGTGTGATAAACCCTAGACCTATTGATAATTTTTTAGCGACTTCGTACCCAACAACCGTTTTAAATTCGTTAGTATTCTTCAAAATGAAGTCTCCATCGAACATCATGGAGTCAATTCCGACTATCTCTTTATAGTTATCTTCAACACCTTTTACTATAAACGGATGTGTCACTTTATCGTATTTAACTGCCGAAAAATCTTCGAAAGTAAAACTGTATTTATCGATAGCATTTATTTGTTTTAATTTTGAGTCTAAATCCTTGATTTCGAAATATTTTCCATCTTTTAAAGAAATCTTTAATTCGGGATGAAAAGAATTGAAGCGCTCGACAATTATAGATTCAAGGCCGTTGAAAACTGATAAGATAATAATTAAAGCAGCTGTAGCAACTGCAACTGCAAGCGTGGAAATTCTTGCAATGATATTTATAACATTGATGTTTTTTTTTGAGAAAAGATACCGAAACGCTATGAATGTAGGAACATGCATTATTTCAGAAGTTCATCTATTCTGTCGATATAATCTAAAGAATCATCTAATAAAAAGTTGATTTCAGGAATTTTTTTTACTTGATTTTTAATTTTTTTGCCCAGTGCATATCGAATTTGCGATGTTTGTTGCTGTATTCCTTCTAGTACTGTCTGGAGATTGGCTTTTGGTGAAAATAAACTTAAAAAAACTTTTGCATACGACAAATCTGGCGATACCCTGACTTTAGTAACTGTAATTAATACATTTCCAAAAGTTTGTGACTCTTTTTGTAATATCTCTGCCAAATCTTTTTGTAAAAGTTTTGATACTTTTTCTTGTCTTTTTGAATAGGTTTCCAATATTGTAAATTTTATAAACTTAATTAGATTGATTTTGCAAAGATAATAATTCGTCGACATAATCCCGATGATTTGCAAGTCTTGGTATTTTATGTTGCCCTCCTAATTTATCTTTTAATTTCAGCCATTCGTAGAAAATGCCATCGCTTAATACGGTGTACTTTGGAAACGCTAAAGACATATCTTTAAATCGTTTAGCTTCATAATCGCTATTTACATCTTTTAATTTATTGTCGAGAATCTGCATAAATTGATCAATATTATTTGGATGTCTTGTAAATTCGAATAACCATTCGTGTGCGCCTTTAGATTCTCCTTGCATATAAATAGGGCAGGCCGTATACTCTTTTATTATTGCACCAGTGTCTGCACAGGCTTTATGAATAGCTTTTTCTGCATTATCGATGATCAATTCTTCCCCAAATGCATTAATAAAGTGTTTAATACGACCGGTAATTTTTATTTTATGTGGCACAATAGAGGTAAATTTTACAGTATCACCAATTTTATATCGCCACAAACCCGAATTAGTAGATATCAACATAGCATAATTAGTATTTAATTCTACATCATCTATCGTATAAACCTTTGGATTAGAGTTATCGATTTCTCGCATATCTATAAACTCGTAAAAAATCCCATAATCGAGCATTAACAATAAACTATCTTCATCTTCCGAGTCTTGAATGGCAAAAAAACCTTCTGAGGCGTTGTATGTTTCTATATACCTCATTTTATCGTAACCAATTAATCTTTCAAATTCCTCTCTGTAAGGGGTAAATGCAACACCGCCATGGGTAAACAGTTCTAAGTTTGGCCATACCTCTTTTAAGGTGCTTTTTCCTGTAACTTTTAAAATGTTTTTTAGTAAAACTAACATCCACGAGGGAACGCCTGCAATTGAAGTTACGTTGACTTTAATGGCTTCTTCAGTCATTTTATCAATTTTTTCATCCCACTTATCCAACAGAACAGTTTGCAAACTAGGCGTTCTAATAAACTCGGCCCAAAAAGGTAAATTTTGTATTAAAACAGCCGATAAATCTCCATAATAAGATTGATTACTGAAATTGTTGATATTATGAGATCCTCCCAACACTAGTGTTTTACCTAAAAAAACATCGGTATCGGGGTAACGTTGCGCATAAAGTGCAATTCCATCCTTTCCTGCCTGAAAATGACAATCTTCTAAAGCTTCTCGACTCACAGGAATAAATTTACTCTTGTCGCTTGTAGTACCGGAAGACTTTGCAAACCACTTTATTTCTGAAGGCCAAAGCAAATTGCTTTCACCATCTCTAAGTCTATTTACATATGGTTTTACATCGTCGTACTCCTGAATTGGCACTCTGTTCTGAAAATCGCTTATTGAGTCTATGGTCGCATAGTCATACTTTAATCCCCATTCAGTATTTTTTGCTTTTTCAATTAATTCATAAAATGTTTCTCGTTGCACATCTGAAGGATATTTTTTCATTAATTCTATTTGAGAAATCCTTTTAATATTTAACCAAGAAATGATAGAAGTTAAGATGGGCATAGTTAGTTTTTATTGATGCGACCAATCGAATTGATCTATTTTTAATATTATTTTACTTAACAATTTAATTGCATTTTTTACATCTTCTTGATGTACACTTTCGATAACTTGGTGTATATGTCTTGTTGGAATAGATATTGCACCTGCGATTGCACCATTTTTATTTAAACGTTGAATAATTGCAGTGTCTGTGCCTCCAGCAGGAAGCAATTCTGGTTGCCATTTAATGCCTTCTTTGTTGGCAATGCCTTTCATGTATTTAGTCATTCGATAATCTGAAATTGCAGAAGCATCCATTATTTTAATAGCTACACCATGACCTAATTTTGTAACCGACTCTCTAGGAATTGATCCGGGAACATCGTATGCAATCGTAGTATCAATTGCAATGCTAAAGTCAGGATCAACTGCCAAGCTAACGCTATGTGCGCCACGAATTCCAACTTCTTCCTGAACAGTAAAACAAGCATATAAGTCGAAGGGTAGTTCTTCGTCTTTGATCAATTTTAAAGTTTCTATCAAAGTATAAACCGATATTCTATTGTCAAGTGATTTTCCATTAATACAGTTACCAAGTTTTTCGAGGCTTCTTTCTCTTGTTACCGGTGTTCCTACTTCTACGTATTTAGCAACTTCATCTTTAGGTAAACCTAAATCGATAAAATAGTCTTTAATCTCAACTGATTTTTTTCGTTCTTCCGGACTCATGATGTGTATAGGCTTTGAGGCCATCACGCCCAATAAATCCTTTTTACCATGAACAATTACACGCTGAGCAGTAAGTGTTTTAGGGTCGAAACCTCCCAAGGGCAGAAAGTGTAGAAATCCTTCGTCATCGATATAATTAACAATAAACCCGATTTCATCCATGTGTGCTGCAAGAAGTAGTTTTTGATCCGATTTCCCTTTTCTGAAGGCTGTTACATTACCCATATTGTCGATTCTGATGCTATCGCAATAAGGAGAAACTTCCTTTATAATGAGATTTCTAATAGCACTTTCGAAGCCAGACACTCCTGGAGTTTCAGAGATTTTTTTTACTAATTTCCAGTCAATTTTCACAGGTTAATTTTTTTAGTCATTAATAATTGTTCTCATCTGCTTTATATCCCAAGTGTACGATGAAACCTAATGAAATCGCGCCATAGTTCATGTTGTAATTCCTATCATTTAAGGGTAAGCTTAATCTCGCTTGTGTAAAAAATTTAATTTTTCCGGGTCCTGCTTTTAATGTTATACCGGGTTCGAAATATGATTGTGTCGATGAATTAATAGGATACATGGGATTGTCAACCTTTGCGTAACCAACGGCAAATCGGTGGGTGAATACTAATTCGAAAAAAGATTTTTTTATTCCTATATCTCCTTGAATCGAAAATTTATGAAAATCCATTAGACCATAAAAACGGTATGAGTTATAGTTATATTCGTCGTAACCGGAAAATAACGTATAATATTGTCCATAGCCATACATTCCGCCCATTGTGAATACCCAACTTCCGGCTTGCTTTCCATAATTAAAGCCCCCTTCGAAGAAAAAATGTTTTCTTTTAGTACTTCCATTGTACATGGTATCTATAGTAAATGAGCTATTAACAAGTACGGACAAACTTTCGTCGAAAGCATAACTTAAATATTGCTCAGCACCTGATGATCCGTAAGTAAAAGCACCCTGAAACTCTCCTTTTTGCGATAAAATTGAAGAATTAATTATAGGTGGCACATAAGCCATTATAGTACTAGAAAGTGTAGTAAAAATGACTGATAAAATGATAATTCGTTTCATAAGTATTATTTAATAAGTTGGATTTCTAAACCAAAAGTAGCATATATATTTCCCAAAGGGAAAGTAAAATCTGTATAATGAAAGTTGTTAAATGAATGTTTTAATTGAATGAAAACTTTCATTTTATCGAATCCTGTTTTAACGGTTATATCCGGTTCAAAAACAATTCTTGAATTAAAAATTATTGGATCGTTATAATTAAAACTTCTATAGTCACCTACACTAATACTTGCTCCGACAAAAGCTTCAAAATTCTTGAGTGTTACACCTTGGTGTAAATTAATGAAAATTCTGTGAGCCCTAAAGCTGATATTATTGTAAGAAGGATGATCGTAACCAAATAACTCATCGGAATGCCAATACTCTTCTGTAGAATTATATGCAGCACCAAATTCTCCATAAGTATAGCCTCCATTAATTGTTGTTGTCCATGAGCTATACTCAGAACGAATATGATAGCCGTATCCTATACTAAAAAATTTATGACTATATTTTGCATCCTTAATATTCATGCTATCAATAGAAAAAGTACTGTTAAAAAAAGCATGTGTATTATCAGACAATGCAATACTCAGACTTTGTTCTGCCCCAACTGTTCCAAAGCCAAAATTAAGATGAGTTTCAAATACAGAATCAAAGCTTGTAATATTAATAAAAGGAGGAACATAGGCTTTTATTAATGCGCTTTGTGCTAAAAAAAGACTAAGTAAAATAAATTTAATTTTTGGTTTCATAAATATTTAATTATAAAATCAAATTTAATAAAAAAACCTATACAATACTTATGATACATAAAAAAAGCAACCCCCAGGTGGAGGTTGCAACTATAAACTAAATTTACTTACGATGACTTTTTTAAAAATGGGGGACTCTTTAAAGAATCCTCCATTATACTCTCATAGTGTTTAAAGCCTTTTCGAGAATCAAACCTTAAAATGTGTTCTCAAAAAACAGTTTCCTTTTATTGTTTCAAAAGTAGCTACAGATTCGATCAATCTCCAAATAATTATTGGTAACAAAGCGGTAACAATAGTTTTTACGTTGATTTCACTATACAAAAATTTGTTTTTTAGTATGTGATATCTAAGTGTAAACAAGAATATCTTTATATTTGTTTTCAAATTGTTTAAAGAAAAAGCATGAGACATTACTTGTTTTTACTCATTCTGTTCGTTATAATCCTTACTAATAAGGCTTTGTTTTCTAGCGCATTAACAGACTCCGCTTCTTATTATATAGAAATGTCGCATGTATGCAGAGATAACGATAAAGCAAAATCGTTGCTACTTCTAAACAAAGCTCTTAAATTATATGAGTCAAAAAATGAAACCGCAGGAATAGGAATGTCATATGCAGAAATAGCCAGCTGGTATATTTCAGGGAATCAATGGGATACATCATTAGCTATTTCTCTTAAGGCTATGAAGTACGCCGATGCTGTTTCGGATAGTTTAGTCAAATCAAAAGTTTATTTAAATCTTGGTATTATTTATTATCATCTTAAAAACAATGAGCTTTCAAAACAATATTCTAGGAAAGCAAAAGATTTTGGACCATTAAATATTAAAGCAAGTGCAATATCAAACATCGGTTTGGTTTACACTCACGAAGGGCTTGTCGATAGTGCATATAATTGCTTTTACAAAGCCAACCAAATATTTGAGTCAATTGATGATACCAATCAAATTTTATTATCGAATATCGCTGCCACAAATATGAATTTAGGTACGATAGCAATGGATAAAAAAGAATACGATAAGGCTAAAATATTTTTAAATAAAAGCCTTAGAACATGCTATCGCATTCAAGATTATAATAGTATTATTCTTAATTACATGAATTTCGGTTGGATTTTTATGTATGAAAAAAACTATAATTTATCGGGAGAAGTTATTAACAGAGCTCAATTATTAGCCGATTCTTTAGGATTTACTCACTTAAGCAACGATTGCAATTATGTTTATAGCAAACTAATGTACCAAATGGGAGACTACCAAAAAGCTTACGTTATTTTAGATAAATTCGACGCTTTAAAAGATAGTTTATTAGGGGTTGATATTGAAAATAAAATTGCCAATCTTCAAACACAATATGATATTGAAAAATCGAACCAGCAGATAAAATACTTGGAAAATGAACATAAACTGAATACTTATAAGACCAGTTTAATAATTATTTCTTTAATATTCTTATCACTTATTGTAATATATCTCCTTGTAAAACGTAGTCGAGCTATAAAATTAAAAATGAATCAGGCGAATATACATCGACAAGAGACACAGAAAAAGCTCGAAAAAGCAAAAAATGATATTATTTATTTCACCAAATTAATACAAGAAAACAATGAACGTATAGAATGTTTTGAAAAGGAGCTTGAACTGATAAATAACAATAGCGAAGAATTCGAAAACAAAAGAGAAAAGCTTCGTAATATGAAGATTCTTAAAGACGAGGATTGGGTTTATTATAAAGATTTATTTAAAGAAGTATATGCTGATTTTTATGATAAAGTGACAAAAATTCCTAATCTGACAGAGGGAGATAAGCGACAAGCTTTATTATTTAAATTAGGTTATACAATTAAAATGTCTGCCGATGTTTTGGGTATTTCTACCGAAGGAATTAAAAGAGCTCGCCAAAGGCTTGCTAAAAAACTGAATTTGACAGACGCCGGTAGACTGGAAGATTTCTTTACGAACTTATAATACGTTATGCACTATAAAACAATTCTATATATTATACTTTCTGTAGTTATAGCTCATTTTTTGATTGCTGTTTATTTTTTATGGAAAAAGCTAAGAAAACCTAGAAAATAAAGAAGAAGCTGCCTTTTGGGGTCAGCCTCTTTTGTTGTATATATGTTTATGGATTTACACAGGCTGGCCTGCCTCTAAGCTCTTTAACTAGTTTATGTTTAAATGCTTTTTCGGCTTTGTATAGTAAGAAGATTTTTTTTGCACTTAATACCTTTGAAAGATCTTTCTGATACTTCTTTTCTAACTTAACTTCTTCATCAATAAAATAGATATATTTATCGAGTAAAGCTTGATAATCTTCTTCTTTAAGATCCGAACTGGAAGAGTTGATTTTGTATAAAGTTTCGTGTTTTTGCACACGCAAGGCTTCCACTTTTTTATTATAATCGTTATAAATTGGCCAAAACTTCTGGGCTTCATCTACTGTAAGCGATAACTCATCTGTAATAAAAGCGACTCGTTCAGCCTTAATCATTTCGCGATGCTTCGAACAACCTTCCGGAGGCTGTGCAATGCCCTTGTTTACAAACAACATTATTAAGATGCCAATAATAATATATGATTTCATTTGCTAAAATTTAATATTCATTTTTACTTTAATATAGCTTGAAGCTTATTGTTGATTATTATTATAATCTTGTTCTTCAAAAATTAATATATCATTGATATTAACTTCATCCACAATGTATTCTTCTAGAGACTTGGCGTCTAGCTCTTCTATCGACTCGTCGGTTATAGAATTCTCGTTGTAGGCATAGTACAAATCGTCCATGTTAAAATCGTAATACTCCAAATCAGAAAGTACTATATTATTATTCTTATAGTTTGATTTTGAATTTTCAAAAAAATGGAAGTAACCAACACCGGAAATAACAATCGCAATAATACTGGCTGCAACCCAATAAGAAGGGCGATAAAAGATACTGTGACTAGTATTTTGTTCTGAAAGGATTTTATCTTGCACTTTGTTTGAAAGTGTATCAAAATATCCTTCTGGAATTTTAAAGCCGTTTTTGTTTTTTATTGTCATGGTTTTGTTTAGATGTTGTTTTAAATCAAAGGTTTAATTATTTGTTAAAAAATCTTCAAGTTTTTTAATGGCAATATGGTATGACGCTTTTAGGGCACCTACAGAAGTGCCAAGAATTTCCGAAATTTCTTCGTATTTAAGCTCGTCATAATATTTTAAATTGAATACCATTCTTTGTTTTTCCGGTAGTCGAATTATTGCTTCTTGTAACTTCTTTTGAATCTCATTACCATCGAAATAAACATCAGACTCTAGTCGCTCAAGTAAAATATTTTGTGTGGCTTCTTCTCGTAAAAAGATAGATCGTTTTTGTTGCTTTAAATGCTGAAGCGATTCGTTAACCGAAATTCTATATAACCATGTATACAGCGAAGAATTTGATTGAAATCGATCAATAGCTCTCCATATTTTCACAAACGTGTTTTGTAGAATGTCATCGGCATCGTCGTGTGAAATAACAATCCTTCTGATGTTCCAATAGAGCCTTTCTTGGTATGTTTTTACCAACAAATTAAATCCCTTTTCTTTGGTTAAGGGCGATTTCACTAATTGCAGAATATCTTGCTCGATGTTATTCACAGGCCTTTAGATGCTTAAATAAAGCAAAGGTTTATTAATCCAATTGACTATCTCTAACGATTCTAAATAAATCTTTGATATTAAGCAGTTTAATCACCATAGATATTGCTGTAGTAAATACAATTGTGCCAATAAATGCTAACCAAAATTCTTTAATGTACAATTGTGCATAGTGAGCTGTTAACCATGTGACAACAGCAAGAACAACAAGTTTAAAAATTAATTTGTAGTTTATTCGCAACCGGAATATTTTATAAGCTATTAAAACCTGTGCAATGGCTGTGATACTTTGGCTTGCAATACTTGAATATGCAGCTCCTAGTGCTTCGAAATGAGGAATAAGTGTAATGTTAATAACTAAATTAACTACAATACCGACAATTGCCATTATATTTAAAGCCTTTAAACTACCATTGGCAGTGAGCAAAGTACCAAAAATATAGGTAGAAGAAATAGCAATGAAACCTAAAATAATAATGGAAAAGATAGGTCCGGAATATTCTGTTCCGGAATTATATAATTGTTGCATTAAACCTTCAGAAAATACAGAGCTACTCACAGAAATAATAATGGCGGGAACAATGATTAACGTGAATGAGAGAACAATCATGTCACTTATATTCTCGTTGAGTTTAATCATTTTTGCAAAAATAGGTAACAATAGAGCGGCAAATAGAAATCCAAATTGAGATGCAACGTCTAATATTCGATAGGCCTGAGCATACACACCTGCTTGAAAATGACCTGTATGAGCCTCAATCACTCCGCTATGGCTACCATTTGGCAATATGGCATCAATTAGAACCGAATCGAAACGATTATAAAAAGCCATCAATAATATTAATAATGCATATGGGTAGCTTTGTTTAAAAAACGCAATAAAAAAAGTATAGTCGAATTTTACGTTAATCTTACCCGATTTTCTTAAAACAGCAGTGAGAGTGATTAAAAAAGTAATCAGATAAGCAATTGTTTGTGCATATACAAACCATTCTATTTTAAAAGCTTCATGAGTTAAATTACCCCATAGTAAAACACCAACAATAATAATCATCAAGGATTTATCCAGTATCGATATTAAACTGTCAGTCTTAAACAAGTGTAAACCAGAAAGATTCGATCGCAAATAAAGAATGAATGAAGATAAAAACTGATTAAAAATTAAAACACTCAGTAAATAAATTTTAAAAGCATCGTATCGTAGAATAAAAGCAATTGAGTATACAACAATAGCATAAAGCATAAATAAAATTAGCCTTATTGCAATGATGTTGCCGAGGTGTTTCTGAAGCAAGAAGTGATGCTGTGCAATGTTCTTATTGTTATAATTAGTTATGCCAATGTCCAACAAAATGTTTAGAACCAATGTTAAATTTAACACAACAAAATAAAAACCGTAAGTACTTTCTCCTACAGCATTTTGTACACCAACCTCAATCCCAAAAAACCAAAGTGGTTTTATGAGTAAATTTAAGAAGATCAGTAAGATAAGATTGGTAAAAAACTTCCTCTGCATCTTTATATTGCTATTGAACAAGCAAAGGTAATAAACGATTGTAACATTAAGCATTTTTAACAAGTTAAACTTAGGGATTGAACGATAATGTTTAATTTAGCACAAAAACTCAAATGTCAGACTTTTCAATTAATACAAGACAATCTTGGATTGAGAATGCGCCAAAGCAACACTTTGATATCCTTATAGTTGGAGGAGGGATAACCGGAGCCGGAATATTGCTCGATGCAGCTGCCAGAGGCCTTAAAGTTGCATTGCTCGAAGCCAACGATTTTGGTAGTGGTACTAGTTCAAAATCGACTAAACTGGTGCATGGGGGCTTACGTTATCTTAAAAATTTTGAATTTTCCTTAGTTAAAGAAGCAGGTAGAGAACGTTCTGTTATTCACAAATTGGCACCTCATATTGTTCAACCTCAAAAAATGTTGTTACCTATATATAAAGGTCAGAAATATGGTCGGATTATGACGTTTTTAGGTTTGACTTTTTACGATTGGTTGGCTGGTGTCGAAAAGCAATACAGATGTCAATTTTGGTCTGCAGAAAAACTAAAAGAGGCATTGCCATCTATTAACATTAAAGGATTAAAGGCAGGTGTTAAGTATTTTGAATATAAAACAAACGATGCACGATTAGTTATCGAAAATATTAAAAAGTCAGTTTTTTTTGGGGCAAGTGCTATTAATTATTTAAAAGTACTTTCTGTCGAAAACAATTCCGATTATCAGATTATAAAGGGAAAAAATTTATTAGACGATACTACGGTCTCTCTTAAGGCTAAGCTTGTTATAAATGCGACAGGAGCATGGTCGGATAGATTTTTGTCGCATCAATTAAAACAAACTTTTAACTTGATGTATCCGACAAAAGGCATTCATTTTGTAATTGACCAATCTAAAGTTCAGTTGTCTGCATCATGTTACGTTGAGTTACCGGACGATAGAATGATATTTGCAATTCCAACAAATAACAAAATATATGTTGGAACTACCGATACTGTTTTCGAGCAAGAACCCGACAAATCTTATGCAGAAAGGGAAGAC
The DNA here is from genome assembly GCA_016936665.1 of Bacteroidales bacterium. Lineage (GTDB taxonomy): Bacteria > Bacteroidota > Bacteroidia > Bacteroidales > JAFGXI01 > JAFGXI01. Next base: position 309,061 of record JAFGXI010000002.1, on the reverse strand, counting down.
TTACAATATCTATTAAATGCTTTTAATACTTATTTCAAACAGCAACTTACGGAATCGGATATCGAAATGACTTGGTCTGGCGTTCGCCCGCTTGTAAGAGCAAAATCATCGAATCCTAAAAAGATTTCGCGAAAGGAAAAATTGATTGTGCATCATCGCGGTTTTATCAGTATTTTGGGCGGAAAGCTTACGGCATATCGTTTAATGGCAGAAAAAGCCGTCGATAAGGCGGTGAAATTATTAGCAATGCAGGATCAAGTTAAAGTTTGTCAAACAAAGTCGATACCATTATCTGGCGGAGAATTCGAATCTACTTCTAAGCACGATTTAGTTGCCTATGAAGAACAACAATTTTATTCAGCTTATCAACTTAATATTAAAACATTGGAGTTTCGTAAGCTATTTCATACTTATGGAAAAAATATTGAAAAAATAATTGAAAAAGTTTATGAATTGTATGCTTCACCGGAACGAAGAACACACGCTTGGAAAGAGGCCGAAGTTTGGTATTTAGTAAACTACGAAATGTTGATTCATTTTAAAGATCTTTTCTTGCACCGTACCGATCGCTTTTACTTCGATATTGAAAATACGCTCCAAAATCTTGATGTTTGGCTCGACTTAGTTGCTACATATTTACATTGGGACGAGGAAAATAAGCGTATTGAAAAACAAATGTTTATCGATATTGTTGATAAAAATCGTTGTTGTATCCTTTAAAAAAAACTATTTTCAAAGCTCAAAAAACATTTTAGAACATTATGTATAGTAAATCCGGGAGTTCCATTTATCGCAGAATTTTAGAATCCAGAAAATACTATTTTCACGACACAGCATTCGACACACTTATGCAAAATCGGATCAATAAAGTGTTGCTAATTAGCTCTAACTACGATGCTTTTATGTTAGAAGAGGATGGTCGTATCGACGAGCAAATATTCAACGAATATGTGTCATTAAATCTTCGCCACCCACCTATTTTTGTACGTGCCACAACAGCTCAAGAAGCCTTTAGAACTTTAAAGGAAGATCAAATCGATCTTGTTATTTCCATGCTGAGTATCAGCGACATGGCAGCATTCGATTTAGCAAAAAAAATTAAACAGATTTATCCCAATAAACCGATTGTTGTTCTTACACAGATGTCAAGAGAGGTGAGTATGCTACTCAATACCGAGGATTTTTCTGCGGTCGATTATGTTTTTTCTTGGCTTGGTAACTCAAATATCTTGCTTGCCATTATTAAATTGATCGAGGATAAAATGAATGTCGATCACGACGTTAAAGAAGTGGGTGTTCAAACTATTTTGTTGGTCGAAGACTCGATTCGTTTTTATTCAATTTACCTACCCGAGATTTATCGAATAATTTTTAAGCAAGCTTTAACATTTATGGAAGAAGCTGTAAATCAGCATCAAAAGATGTTAAGAATGCGTGGCAGACCTAAAATTTTGTTGGCTAGGTCTTACGAGGAAGCTATTCAGATATATAAAAATTACAGTATGAATATTTTAGGAGTGATTTCCGATATTTCATACAAACGAAATGGCGAAAAAGATCCTCTAGCCGGTATTAAATTAACCCACTTTTTAAGAAAAGATAATCCTTATTTGGCTATTTTACTTCAGTCGTCCGAAATTAGAAATGAAAAATATGCACATGAACTGAATGTTGGATTCTTGTACAAATATTCCAAAAACTTATCCGGCAAACTAAGACGTTATTTGAAGGATTCCTTGGCTTTTGGCGATTTTGTCTTTAAAGATCCTAAAACCATGGAAGAAATTGACAGAGCGAGCAATTTGCGAGAACTTCAAAAAAAGATTCTAACCTTACCCGACGAAGTTATCGATTATCATAGCCGAAAGAATAGTTTTTCTCGTTGGCTAAACGCCCGTTCGCTATTTCAAATTGCACAATTATTTAGACCTCTATCTGTTGAAGAATTCGATAGTTACGACGACTTGCGTCATTATATGTTTAATGTAATTGCCAGTTATAGGCAAACCAAAGGTCGGGGGGTAATTGCTAAATTCGATAAAGCATTATTCGACGATTATTTAATGTTTTCAAGAATCGGGGAGGGCTCGATTGGTGGCAAAGCGCGTGGTTTAGCTTTTATCGATTCATTAATTAAAAGAAATAAAATTATCGATCATGTCGACGATGTACTAATTACAATTCCTCGTACTGTTGTTATAAGTACCGATATTTTCGATGAATTTATGGAGATGCACGATTTATACGACACTGCATTTTCAACAACTCTATCTGACGAAGAAATTCTTAAACAATTTGTAAATGCCAGCTTGCCAACTCGAATCCACGACGATTTGAAAGCATTGATTGAAGTGGTCAAAAAGCCACTTGCCGTGCGCTCTTCGAGTGTGTTGGAAGACTCTCATTATCAACCATTCGCTGGTATCTACACCACATATATGTTGCCACACACCTCAAACAAAACAACTATGTTGAAGTTGTTAGCTAATGCAATAAAAAGCGTATACGCTTCCGTTTACTACGCTTCAAGCAAAGCCTATATGGAAGCAACTAAAAATTCTCTCGAAGAAGAGAAAATGGGAATTGTCATTCAAGAAGTATGTGGCGAACATTATGGCGATTGGTATTACCCAACTTTATCGGGCGTGGCTCGTTCTGTTAATTTTTATCCAATGGGCCCCGAAAAGCCTAGTGAAGGAGTTGCCAATGTAGCACTGGGTTTAGGTAAAACAATTGTCGATGGCGAAGTTTCACTTCGTTTTTCTCCTAAATATCCTAAAAAAGTATTGCAGCTATCGTCGCCAGAAATGGCGCTAAGAGATACGCAAAAGAACTTTTATGCTTTAGATTTATCAAAGGTAGATTACGACCCAAGTTGCGACGAAGCTGTTAACTTAGTTAAATTGTCGATTCGAGATGCAGAGAAAGGAACAGCACTTAAACATATCTCATCAACTTACGACCTTAAAAACAATGTCATTAAACACGGAACCCACCATGAGGGTAAAAAGCTAATTACTTTTGCAGGACCTCTACAATTCGATACGTTTCCATTAGCAAAAATCGTTTCTTCTTTATTGGAAACCTGTCAAAAGGAAATGAATACACCAGTAGAGATTGAGTTTGCTGCAAACTTAGATGTTAAAAAAGGCGATCCTAAAGTCTTTAGTTTTTTACAAGTAAGACCAATTGTCGAAAGCCAAGACAGCATCAATGTTAAAATTGAAGAAGAAGAAATCGAAAAGGCGTTAATCTATTCTCAATCGGCTTTAGGTAATGGTGTCGACGAGTCTGTTTATGACATTATTTATGTGAAACCTGAAGTTTTTGATGCCTCTAAAACAAAACTGATTGCTGAGAAAATAAATGCGATAAATCAGCAAATGTCTCAACAGAATAGAAATTATATACTTGTTGGCCCGGGAAGATGGGGCTCTTCCGACCCGTGGCTGGGAGTTCCTGTTAAATGGGCGCAAATTTCTATGGCTAAATTAATCATCGAATCTGGGCTAAAAGATTACAGAATAGACCCAAGCCAAGGAACCCACTTTTTTCAAAACTTAACATCGTTTAGAGTAGGCTATTTCACATTAAACCCTTATACCAATGAGGGGCGTTACGATACACAATTTTTAAACGAAAAGTCATCGGTTTACGAAGATGAATATATCCGACAAGTCAGATTTAGAAAACCAATTGTATTTAAAATCGATGGGAAAACAAATAAAGGAATTGTCTTAAAACCAGAAGATTAAACTAGATTTGTTCGAATAACATTATGGCATAAACAAGTTTTGCACATTGTTTGTGCTCTTGCTTATTTTATTTTACTTTGCAAACAAATTAAACCTTATGATTCGCAAACAATTTATTTTTTTTACTCTGGTATTTTTTCTTTTCCCAATTTTACTATGGTCTCAAGAGCAGAAGTCTGAGCAAATAAAATGGATCGATGGACAAAAGTATTATATCCACATCGTAACAAAAGGACAAGGTCTTTACACTATAAAAAGGCTATATGGGGTAGAAGAAAAGGTAATTCTCGAAAATAATCCGGAAGCATTCGATGGTTTAAAAGAAGGCCAAGAACTTAAAATTCCTTATGCAACGGTGGTAAAAGAACCATCTAAATACAAGGAGCATGAAATAAAAGAAGGAGAAACTATTTATGCTATTTCAAAAATATATGGAGTTTCTTCCGAAGCAATATTAGAGCTAAATCCCGAAGCTAAAAACGGATATAAAATAGGTCAGGTTTTAAAAATACCAAACATAGTCGAAACAACAGACGAACAAGACGAAGAGGCTGGTGGGTCGGATGGCAAAACGTATAAAGTGAAAAAGAAAGACACTTTGTATTCGTTGGCAAAGCAGTTCGATGTTAGCCAAGAAGATATCCTGCGCGAAAATCCGATAGTTGCTCAAGAGGGCTTAAAAAAAGGTCAGATTTTAAATATTCCAGGTAAAGAAATCATCGTAAAAGAAGCTTTATATGTCCCAGTCGAAAATGTCTCGAAAGATAGCACCGACGAAATAATGTATTTGCCTTGTACAAAAGATTCAATGGAAAGAAATAAACCGATGAATGTGGCTTTAATGCTTCCTTTCTCTATGGATGAAATGGCCTATACCAACGAAAAAGAGAATAGAAATCACGAAAAACCAATTTTTAACACCAAACCTTTTTTCGAATTTTATCAAGCATTATTGATTAGTTTAGAGGAACTTAAAGCAAAAGGATATAAAATAAATCTGCATGTATATGATACTAAAAATAGTGTTACAACAGTGCAGGAAATTGTAAGCAAACCCGTAATTGGCGACATGGACTTGATTATTGGCCCTGTATATTCTGCTCAAATTAATGTGGTACAAAAAGTTAGCGATTCTTTAAAAATACCTCTTATCAATCCATTTATCAGAGAGTCTGAGGTAGCATTGAACGGCGCTTATACTATCGATATTTTTCCCTCGAATAGAATTATTATGGAGCAATCTATAAAACTATTGATGATGAATGACACCTCAAAGCTTTTTATTGTTCATTCGGGTCATGCCGACGATCAATTATTAGTCGAAAGCTTTAAAACAATGTATCCTAAAATGCTGAGTTGGGCTAATAAAGATTCTAATAAAACATATAAAGAGCTTATTTTTTCCGATAGTAAGAAAATGGATTTCAAACCATTTTTAGAAAAAAACAAAAATAATTTAATGATTGTTTTATCCGATAATCAAGCTTTTGTAAGCAATGTTTTTACCCGATTAAACATTCAGACCGAAAAAAATACTATCCAAGTAGTGGGTAGGCCGGAATGGCAAAAGTTCGATAATATTGATGTAGAATACTTCCATCACTTAAACTATTTGCAATTAGTCAATTTTTATGTAGACTATTCTAATGTTGCGGTTAACGCATTTCTTTCGAAATATAGAGAAACATATAAAATGGAGCCAAGTAAATATGCTTTTACAGGCTATGATATTTCGAATTATTTTATCGTGTATTTTTATAAAAACAAATCGCTAGATTGTTTCAAAAATTTACCATATAAAGGTTTGAGTACTAACTTTAAAATAAAACATTATAAAAAAGGTTGGGGCAATATCAGCACCGATGTAATTTTCTTCAATAGTGAATTTAATGTTTCAAAACGTTATCAGATTGAAGAGTCTATTATTGAGGTGGCCAATTAAAAAGAATAACCTATCGATAACCCGAAGTGGGGCGTAACTGAGTATAAGATTTCTACATCAGGGTCTTGATAAATGGCGAAAATAGGCATAAATGATACTCTAAAAAATAATCCACCTGTGTCTTTCTGATAACGATAACCAATTCTAAGCGGATTGTAAAACGTAGAAAAATGATTAGAGTCGTAATCTAGCATGTCGATGTATGAATACGAAAAGCCTAATTCTGCGTAGTGTTTACTTTTTCCCCAAAGTAAATTAAGAGCTAAATTACTCCCAATAATGTACGTGAAGTCGCTAAAATTTTCAATTCTGGGAATATACATAATTCCGGCTTCTGCACTTAGTCTGAAATTATCTTTTAACATAATGTATCTGTCGTAATGAAAAGAATAAAACAAGCCAGTTCCTGCAATTTCTAAGGAAACTGTATTTTTTTTTATTTCAGTTTCTTGGCCGTAAAGGGAGTTAAATAAAATGCCGATTGAAAATACAATTGAGAAAAAAGTGTAGCGCATCAATAAATATTTTTTTGATAGAATATTGTGTAAATTTAAACTAAAATTAAATTATCGAATAAGACCTTGTCTGTATTTATAACAGGCATACACAAAGACGATTTTAATTGGTGTCTTTTTAAACATCATTATAAATTTTAAACATATGAAAAAACATTTAGTAATATTATCCGGAGCTGGTGTATCAGCAGAAAGTGGAATAAAAACATTTCGAGACATGGGAGGACTCTGGGAGCAATACAATATAGAAGAGGTTGCTAGCCCGATAGCATGGCAAAACAATCAGGGTTTGGTTTTAGAATTTTACAATCAAAGAAGAAAGCAGTTGTTAGACGTTATTCCAAATAGAGCACATTACATAATTGCAGAACTCGAAAAATGCTTTAAAGTTACTGTGATAACACAAAATGTTGATGATCTACATGAAAGAGCCGGAAGTACAAACGTTTTACATCTGCATGGCGAATTGAAAAAAGTTAGGAGCACTGTCGACGAAAATTTAATCTACGAGCTGAACGGATGGGAGTTAAAGAAAGGCGATTTATGCAAAAAAGGATCACAATTGCGTCCACATATAGTTTGGTTTGGCGAAGCGGTTCCTAAAATTGAAGACGCAGCATCAATCGTTAAAACAGCTGACTTCTTTTTGGTTGTCGGAACATCATTAAATGTTTATCCTGCAGCAGGTTTAATATACGAAGTGCCAAATTACTGTCCAATTTATTTAATTGATCCAAATGAAATATCGGTAAGTAAAAATGTTAAATTTATTAGAGAAAAAGCAAGTATAGGAATGAACATTTTTAAAAGAGCGATAACTTGTGAATAAATCTTTAGTTAATTATTCTAAACCTTTTTTTTGTCAATATACTTTAGATTAACTTTGTTAGTTAAAATTTAAAAAAGTGAAAAAGATAGTTATTGCCATCGATGGTTATTCTTCTTGTGGGAAAAGCACTTTAGCTAAAGAAATAGCTAAAACATTATCTTATATATATATCGATACAGGAGCAATGTATCGAGCTGTGACTTGTTATTTCATGGAAAACGATTTAATCGAGAAAGACTTGTCCAATAAAGAACTAGAAGATATATTAAAACAAATACACATCCGTTTCGAACGAAAATCGAGCGACTTGATAGAAACATTTTTAAACGGAAAATCAGTAGAAAATAAAATCCGATCTATAACTGTAAGTCGTTGGGTTAGCCAAGTTAGTCAAATTAAAAAAGTAAGAGAGTATTTGGTTAAGATGCAACAAGAAATGGGAAAAGATAAATGCATTATTTTAGATGGAAGAGATATAGGAACAGTCGTTTTCCCAGACGCTGAAGTCAAATTATTTTTAACCGCCGATGCTCAAATAAGAGCCCAACGCCGTTTCGATGAGTTAAAACCAAAACAATCCGATTTAAAATTCGAAGAAGTGCTCGAAAATATTACTCAACGCGATTATCAGGACGAAAACAGAACAGAAAGTCCATTAAAAAAAGCCACCGATGCCATTGTTATAGATAACTCCTTTTTAAGTAGAGAAGAGCAGTTAAAAAAAGCATTGGAAATTATTAACTCTAAACTGAGTTAAGTAAAATTAAGCTTACATGAAAATTGATATAGATCAAAAATCAGGTTTTTGTTTTGGTGTAGTTTATGCCATACAAAAAGCTGAAGAAATATTAAACAAAGAAGGAAGGTTGTATTGTTTGGGCGATATTGTTCATAACAATGTAGAAGTTAACCGTCTGAAAGAGATGGGTTTAATAACAATCGATCACCAAGAATTAAAACAATTAACAAATTGTAAAGTTTTGATTCGTGCTCATGGCGAACCTCCTGAGACATATAAAATAATAATAGAAAATAATATCGAATTGGTCGATGCATCATGCCCTGTTGTACTTCAGCTTCAGAATAAAATAAAGGAAGGCAGCGATGCAATCCACGATAAAGGAGGGCAGGTTGTTATATACGGGAAAAAAGGCCATGCTGAAGTGAATGGTTTAGTTGGTCAAACCGGTGGTAAAGCCATAGTGGTAGAAGGTGTTGAAGATTTGACTAAAGTCGATTTTACTAAACCCATCAACTTATTTTCTCAAACTACAAAGAGTATCTTGGGGTTTAAAAAAATCAAATCAAAAATTGAAGAACAATTGCTGTTGCATAGCGAAGAAGCCGATTTTATATCTAACGATACGGTATGTCGTCAAGTGGCATATAGAGCCGATGAATTGCCCGATTTTGCTCAACAACACGATGTAATTGTTTTTGTGAGCGGAAAGAAAAGTTCAAATGGTAAAATGCTTCACGAAATTTGCAAAAAAGTGAACAATCGTTCTTACTTTGTTTCCGATATAGAAGATGTTGATAATAGCTGGTTCGGAAAAAACGATTCTGTGGGGATTTGCGGTGCCACTTCTACACCGATGTGGTTAATGGAAAAAATTGCTAAACATATAGAAGACATTAATTAAATCAATTATATGAAAAAGATTGCGGTATTTACATCGGGAGGAGATGCTCCTGGAATGAACGCTGCCATAAGAGCAGTCGTAAGAGCAGGAATATATAATAACGTTGAGGTAGTGGGAATAATGCGAGGCTATGCAGGAATGGTCGAAGGCTCTTTTAAGCCATTAGTTTCTAAAGATGTAAGTAATATTATACAACATGGGGGAACGATCCTTAAAACAGCTCGAAGCAAAGAGTTTATGAAAGCTTCCGGAAGAAAAAAAGCTTATGATAATCTTGTAAAAGAGGGCATTGAAGGGGTTGTTGCTATTGGTGGTAATGGAACTTTTACAGGAGCAAATATCTTCGAGAACGAATACAATATTCCTTTTGTGGGTATTCCGGGAACTATTGACAACGATTTATATGGAACCGATTATTGTATTGGCTACGATACAGCTATAAATACAGTAATGCAAGCTCTCGATAAAATTAGAGACACAGCCAGTGCTCATAATCGTTTGTTTTTTGTCGAAGTCATGGGGCGCGATGCTGGATTTTTAGCACTTCGCTCAGGTATTTCCGGTGGAGCAGAAGGCGTTTTAATTCCTGAGGTTCCTACCCACTTAGATGAGCTACATTTATATTTAGAAAATAAATTTAAAGAAAAAAAATCGAGCGGAATTATTGTTGTGGCCGAAGGAGAAGAAGAAGGAGGCGCTTACCGTATCGCAAAAAAAGTAAGAAAAGATTTTGAAGACTACGATGTTAGAGTTACCGTCTTAGGACATGTTCAGCGTGGCGGTTCTCCTACAGCGTTCGATCGTGTTTCAGCCTCAAAAATGGGGGTTGAAGCTGTTAAAACTTTAATCGAAGGAAAAAGTAATGTTATGATCGGTACAAAATGTGGTCAACTTGAACTTGTTCCTTTCGAAAAAGCCATTAAAGAATCCAAAAGCATTAATCAAAAATTATACGATTTACTCACGGTTCTAAATGTTTAATGAAGCATCGGTAAAAATTAATGACAGACTTCGTACAATCGGATAAAAATAATTCTGTATTTGTAGATGTAATATTACCATTGGCAATGCGTATTCAGTTAACCTATGCATTGCCTTTGAGTTTTTACAATCAAATATCTATTGGGTCAAGAGTTGTTGTGCCTCTTGGAAAAAATAAACGCTATTCAGCCATCGTTTCAAGAATTCATTTCGAGGAGCCTCAAGCGTATGAAGTAAAAGAAGTTGAAGATTTAATTGATGAATTAGCCATTGTTACTGAGCAGCAAATTCTACTGTGGCAATGGATGGCCGGTTATTACATGTGCTCCGTTGGCGAAGTATACAAAGCGGCTTTACCCTCAGGATTAAAATTAGAAAACGAATTGCTTATCAGCTTAAAAGAATCTTTTGACGAATCTTTGTTACCAATGGCATCGAAAGCCGATCATGTTTTGATTGAAAAGCTACAAAAAGCAAAATCGTTAACCATGTCGGAAGCAGCAAAGCTTTTGAACAAAAAACAAATACATGCATTGGTTAAACGATTGAGTGCTAATGGAGTCATCGAATTAAAAGATGCAATAACGACCAATTACAAAGAAAAAACACAAAAATTTGTTCAGTTAACCTCCGAGTACGACTCAATTGAAGGTAGTACTAAAGCATTTGAGCTTGTAAGCAATGCTCCTAAGCAAGAAAATATTCTGTTATCTTACCTTAGCTTATCCAAAGCATTTTCCGAACAAGATAAAAAAGTTAGTCTTAAACAGTTGCTAGATCATACCAAAGCTACCCATGCGCAAGTTAATGCATTGGCAGATAAAGGAATATTGATGATTTACGAAGAAGTTATAGGTCGCTTAAAACCGAGACTTAGCCATATTAGTCCACTAAATGCGCTTTCAACTTCGCAAGAAGAGGCTTTAATTCAAATAGAAGATTTGTTCGGACAACAACAGACATGCTTGCTTAATGGTGTTACGGCTAGTGGTAAAACGGAAGTGTATATTCATTTAATTCAGAAATACTTAAATGAAAATAAAACAGTTTTATATTTATTGCCGGAGATTGCATTAACCACCCAAATAATTGACAGATTAAGCAAGTTTTTTGGGGACAAAGTCGCTGTATATCACTCTAAGTACAACGATGCTGAGCGCATCGAAATTTGGAACGAAATGCTTAAGGGTGCTTCGTCAAAATATAAAATAATATTAGGTGTTCGTTCCTCAATTTTTTTACCTTTTCACAATTTAGGTTTAATCATTGTAGACGAAGAACACGAAAATACATATAAACAATATGCTCCTGCGCCAAGATATCATGCTCGCGATGTGGCTATTGTTTTAGCTCAACAATATAAGGCAAAAGTTCTGTTAGGTACAGCTACGCCATCCTTAGAAACTTATCACAATTGTCAGCAAGGCAAGTATGCGCAAGTTTTTTTAAACAGCCGTTTCAATGAGGTGGCTCAGCCCCATGTCAGGCTTGTAGATATTGTTGAGTCACGTCGCAAAAAACAATGGCACTCTTCTTTTTCTAAAGATCTTCTCGAAGCAATTAAAAATAATTTGTCGCTTCATAAACAAATAATTCTTTTCCAAAATAGGAGAGGATATTCGCCTTATATTGAGTGCAAAACTTGTGGTTGGGTTGCCAATTGTGAGCATTGCAATGTAAGTTTAACCTATCATAAATTCAGCAACAATTTACAATGCCATTATTGCGGTTATACTATTGCCCATTTAACGCATTGCAAAGCTTGCGGAAGTCCGGCCTTAGAAACTAAAGGGCTGGGAACGGAAAAGCTCGAAGATGAAATAAAAATATTTTTTCCGGAAGCAAAAGTGGCGCGTTTAGATTTAGATACCACTCGTAATAAGCATGCTGCTACCGATTTAATTTATCAATTTCAGAATGGAGATATCGATATTTTAGTTGGTACTCAGATGGTAAGCAAGGGGCTCGATTTTTCCAACGTAGGTTTAGTAGGAATTATCAATGCCGACCAAATGTTGTCTTACCCCGATTTTAGATCGGAAGAACGTACTTATCAGCTCATTACACAGGTGAGCGGAAGAGCGGGCAGGAGAGATGGCAATGGGCAAGTTATAGTACAGAGTTCGCAGATTCAACATCCGGTGATTCAACAAGCTTTGACTCAAGATAATCATGATTTATATCAGACTTTTTTATCGGAAAGATATGAGTTTGGATATCCTCCGTACGTAAGGCTAATTGAACTAACCTTGAAGCACAAACAGGAACACCTTTTGCTCAAAGCTGCTCTAATTCTACAAAAAGACTTAAACGAAAATTTATCCGGTATTCCTATTTTAGGACCTCAGGTGCCGATTATTAATCGAATTCAAAATTATTATTTGAGCAATATTTTAATAAAACTTCCTAAAAATCAATACTTAGACCAATACAAAGCCATTATTTTACAACGAACCGATGCTATTAGAAATGTTGATGTTTTTAAATCGTTAATTGTTCAAATTGATGTAGACCCTTATTAAGGTTTTTTAATTGTTTGAAGATTTGTTCCAAACAAATTGTATTGTATAATTTTCTCGAGCTTACCAGTCTTGTTGTAAAAAGCCCAAAAACCGATAGGTAATTTTTCATTCGTTAAACTAAAGATATGTTTGGTTTCAATTCCAATCGACTTTAGTTGATTATTTTTGTGATATTGACGAACGATTTCAGCTTCGCTAAAGGCTTTGTTATTTTTAATCTGATCGTAAACTCTGTTACAGTACAACTCAATGCTTTTATCTTTTTTTGTTTTAAGAATCAAGTTTACAGCATCTTCCAATTGGAATGTTGCCGGTAAAATTTCAACTTTCTCGAATCGATGTTTTTTATTGAATAATGTAATGTATTGATATGATGTTTCAATGGTTTGCTCAGAGTTTCCGGAAATCAGATCATGATACAATACTGAATCGTTTTTTAATAAAATAGAACGCACATTCTCAAAGTTTAAAATTTGCACTTCTCCATCGGAAATAGAAAGTAAAAGCATTTGAATTTCATAATCTTTTTCGCAATTGCAAGTGTGCTTCTTTTCCGGCAATGCTCCGGAGAAACTTGATGTAAGCCTATCTAACAATTGCCAAGATATAGAATAGACTCCCACATTTATCAGTTTTTGAAAATGAACCTCGGCAGACCATTTCTCCAAAAAATTGTAATAGATAGATTCTCCATCGGAGAAGCCCCATATTTTCGGAATAGTCGCTTTTAAACTGTCTGGGAAAACAATTTTATAAAATGCATTATCCTCTGCGGAAAAGAAGCTATAAGGATAAATAATGCTTAAATCCAAAGAATCGGCGGGTAATTGTGTACGATCGATCGGATAATTTAAAGGCATTGATGGTTTACCGAATCTGAATTCGTCGAAACTCAAATAGAAACCAGCATTATAAGTTGATGTTTTTTGATAAATTAAGTCTTGAGCACGTATTATAAGATTGATGCTCAATAAGAAAAATATCAAAAATAAAGGTCTCATTAAATTTCAAGGCTCATTTGCGAATCGTCATCATCTACCGATTTTAATAAGGAAGAAATTCGTTCTTTAGACTCTTCTTGATCTTCGTTTGGCAAATCATCGTTTAATACTTCTGCTTCGATTGGTTCTAGCCAATTAACTTTTTTAATTTTATATGTCGAAAGCCTTTTACCTCTAGCCGTCGATCCTTTGATAGCAATAAACTCGTCAACATCAATTTCTTCGGGTTCTTTATCTGCATCTTTTCCTCCAAAAACAAGTTCTAATTTTGGTTTTGTATCGGTCGACAGTTCTATAAAACTGGACTTTGGATGTTCAGATATGAACAAGGTGTCTTTGTCTTCCTCACTAATTTCGAAACGTTTAAGATAATGAAATTCTTGTTCACCATCGAAATGAACAACGCTGTAAACTCGTCCTGATCTGTATTTTTCGATACGTAAAATATTATCGGGATAATGATTGGTAAGATCGAAGTTTGTGAGTCGATATTTACCATCTTTTGTAATAACAAGAATTTTATCGTCGCCTAAAAACTCACCTAAATACAATCCTCTATGGTCTACATTTAATCGTAAAACAGCCTCGTCGAACCAAATATTTCGGCCCCCTAATGTGGATAAACCTTTTTCTTTAAGCACAATTTTATGCACATCGTTTTTCGATAATATATTGCCCTGCGATTGACGTCCTTTTATAGCAAGTTGTCCAAAATCGAGCTCGAAAATTAACTTTTTAAGTTTTGGACGAGGCTTTAAATAGACTTTAACAATTTCAGATTCCCCATTTGGGTTTGCTGTAAAATAAAGAAGTCTGGAGCCTTCGGTGCCTTTGGTAATGTCGTACTCTTTATCGCGTGTAACGCCTGTTACAGCAAAGCGCTTCATAAAGGCAAATCCTGCTTTTCCGTCGCGATATATTGCGTTGTATATGGTTCGGGAGTCGTTCTTTTTAAAGACATCGACATGAATGATATCTTTTCCGACAAAGTTTTTTTCGGCTACTTTGGTTACCACAAAGGTGCCATCTTTTCTGAAAGCAATAATATCATCGATATCGGAGCAATTGCAAACGAATTCTTCTTTTTTAAGACCTGTTCCAACAAATCCCTCCTTGCGATTAACGTATAGTTTTTCGTTAGCAACCACTACTTTAGCAGCTTCGATGTTTTCGAAATCTCTAATTTCTGTTTTTCGTTCTCTACCTTTGCCGTATTTCTTTTTTATCTCTTTATAATAATCGATCGTATATTCGACGATGTGAGCCAATTTATTTTTCACTTCGTCCATTTCCGATTCTATCGATTTGATGTGCTCATCGGCTTTGAAGGCATCGTGTTTTGTGATACGCTTCATTTTAATTTCGGTAAGCTGTTCTATATCTTCTGTGGTGACTTCTCTTCTAAGTAAAGGTTTAAACGGATCCAATCCTTTATCGATGGTACTTATTGTGTGTTCCCAGTTCGGGCTGTCTTCAATTTGATGGTAAATTCTATTTTCGATGAAAATTCGTTCCAAAGAAGATTTATGCCAATCGCTTTCCAGCTCGTCTAATCGAATCTCCAACTCTCGTTTAAGCAATTCAACGGTATTGTTAGCCGACGACTTTAGCATGTCTTTAACAGATAAAAACTGAGGTTTGTCGTCTTCAACTACACATGCATTTGGCGATAAAGATATTTCACAATCGGTAAATGCATACAGCGCATCAATCATTTGATCTGTTGAAATGCCGGGAGCAAGATGGACTAATATTTCGACTTCCGAAGCGGTATTATCGTCGATCTTTTTAATTTTTATTTTACCTTTTTCGTTGGCCGCCAAAATACTATCGATAACCATTCCTGTGGTTTTACTGAATGGAAGCTCTACAATTGAGAGCGTTTTTTTATCGAGGACTTCAATTTTTGCACGTATTCTTACTTTTCCGCCTCTTGTTCCTTCGTTGTATTTCGATACGTCTACAAAGCCTCCTGTGATGAAATCGGGATATATTTCAAAATCTTTGTCTTGTAGATATTTTATACTCGCATCGATAAGTTCGTTGAAGTTGTGCGGTAAGATTCGGGTCGATAAACCTACAGCAATACCTTCTGCACCTTGTGCTAACAACAAAGGAAATTTGACTGGTAGTGCAATCGGTTCTTTATTTCGTCCGTCATAAGAATTGCTCCAAAAGGTTGTTTTTGGATTAAAAACTACATCTAAAGCAAATTTAGATAGTCGAGCTTCGATATAACGCGAAGCGGCTGCTGAGTCTCCTGTGAGAATATTTCCCCAGTTCCCTTGCATGTCGATTAGTAAATCTTTTTGTCCGAGTTGAACTAAAGCGTCACCAATAGAAGCATCGCCATGTGGGTGAAACTGCATGGTAAAACCTATAATGTTTGCAACTTTATTGTAACGGCCATCGTCTAACCGCTTCATGGAATGTAGAATGCGACGTTGTACCGGTTTTAGGCCATCGTAAAGGTGAGGGATGGCTCTCTCTAAAATGACATATGAGGCGTAATCTAAAAACCACTCTTTAAACATGCCACCCAATTTTGTAATTTGAGTATCTTGTCCTTCGACGTGTTGTTCTTGCGACTCATTTTGCTCTAATATATTTGTATCCTCAGACATGTTTTGCTAATTTCAATTCTTAAACTTCTTCTTCAATCTTCAAATTATTGACGATAAAATCTTGTCGATCCGGAGTGTTTTTTCCCATGTAGAACTCTAAAAGTTGATCAATTTTATCGTATTTCTTAAGTGTAACTTGATTTAGCTTTATATGTTCTCCAATAAATTCACTAAATTCTTTTGGAGAAATTTCGCCAAGACCTTTGAATCGGGTAATTTCAGCGGCTTTTCCAATTTCTTCGATGGCTTTTAGTTTTTCTTCTTCAGAATAACAATAGATGGTTTTTGTTTTGTTTCGTACCCTGAAAAGCGGGGTTTCTAAAATGAATAAGTGATTGTTTTTAATCAGATCCGGGAAAAATTGAAGAAAAAACGTAATAAGCAACAATCGAATGTGCATGCCGTCCACATCGGCATCTGTTGCGATTACGACTTTATTGTAGCGTAAAGTATCCAAGCCATCTTCAATATTTAAAGCGGCTTGTAATAAGTTAAACTCCTCGTTGGTATAAACAATCTTTTTAGTTAATCCATAAGAATTTAAAGGCTTTCCTTTTAGCGAAAAAACAGCTTGTGTCTTAACGTCTCTTGCTTTGGTTATTGATCCACTTGCAGAATCCCCTTCAGTTATAAATATTGAAGTATGTTCGGCTCCTTCTTGGTTCGTATCGAAATGTAGTTTACAATCTCTAAGTTTTTTGTTGTGTAAACTAACTTGTTTTGCTCTTTCTCGTGCAATTTTTTTAACTCCGGAAATTGCTTTTCTTTCTTTTTCTGAAGCGATGATTTTATTAAACATAATTTCAGCACTTTCGCTGTTTTTATGAAGATAATCGTCGAGTTGTTTTTTAAGAAAATCGATGATGAAGTTTCGAATGGATCGACCATTGGGCTCCATTTCTTTCGATCCTAACTTGGTTTTTGTTTGAGATTCGAATACGGGCTCTTCAACTTTTATATTGATGGCTGCTACAATTGATGTTCGAATATCTGAAGGTTCGAAGTTTTTGTTATAAAACTCACGTATGGTTTTAACTATAGCTTCGCGATATGCAATAAGGTGTGTTCCGCCTTGTGTGGTGTGCTGCCCATTGGTAAATGAATAATATTCTTCGCCATAATGATTGCCATGTGTAATAGCAACTTCGATATCTTCTTCTTTTAAATGGATAATAGGGTAAAGCGGATCTCCGTTCATGTTTTCGGAAAGTAAATCTAATAATCCGTTTTTGGAGTAAAATTTTTGTCCGTTAAGATTAATAGTTAGACCGGCATTGAGATAAACATAATTTTTAATCATGGACTCCACATAGTCCATTTGATAATGATATCCTTTAAAAATATTTTCGTCAGGCGCAAAAGCTACATAAGTGCCATTTTTTTCTTCGCTAGGTTCAACTCCAGAGCTTTCTACCAATACGCCTTTGGCAAAAACAGCCGTTTTTTGTTCGTTTTCGCGAAAGGCTTTAACCGTAAAATGATTCGATAAGAAGTTAACAGCTTTGGTTCCTACACCATTCAGACCCACCGACTTTTTAAAAGCGCGGCTGTCGTATTTTCCGCCGGTGTTCATTTGCGAAACTACATCGACTAATTTACCAAGAGGAATACCACGGCCATAATCTCGTACCGATACTAATTCGTCGGATACTTGTATTTCGATTGTTTTACCGAAGCCCATCATATACTCATCGATAGAGTTATCGATGACTTCCTTCAATAACACATAAATACCGTCGTCGGCCGATTGTCCATCGCCCAATTTACCAATATACATGCCAGGTCGGGTACGCACATGCTCTAAAGGGCTGAGCGACTTGATATTATCTTCTGTATAATTCGAAACCATTTGAAAATTAATTTGAATTGTTCAAAGGCTTTTTGAACCTTTGATTGCTTACTATATAATAATCATTTAACGGAATATCGATGTGGCTTTCGCTTAGATAGTCCAAGCACAAAATTAATGATTAAGCAAAACGGAAATGTTCGTGTCGGTTTTTCTTTTCAACAAAAAAATCAACAAAAAAGCCCACCGTTTATCGATGAGCTAATTTTTATATAAAATTACTTTTTATAATGCTTTAATATTGTATTCGAAGTATTCCATGATTGGGTTTGACAATACTTTTTCGCACATCTCTTTTACTTTTTTTTCGACTTGTTTATTGTCTTCTGCTTCTAGGTTTAATGTGATGTGTTTTCCTATTCTAACATCTTCAACAGTTTTAAAACCAATGTTATGTAAAGTATTTGTAACAGCTTTACCTTGTGGATCGAGTAAGGCTTTAAGTGGCATAATGTCTATTTCTGCAACGAATTTCATGATTATAGAGAATTTGATGGTTGTTTTCTTTTAAAATAAGTAAATGAACTATTTACAAGCGACAAAATTATATAAAGTATAATAATTAAAGGTAGTGCTTTGACAAGAATGTAGAAAAATTCTTTTATCAGTAGTAAAATTCTCATTTCTGTTATTAACGATCCAATAAACTTTAATTCTTGACTAGCGGATAAAACAATAACAACAAGTATTAAGCTTAGAAAGATAAACCTAATTTTATTTTCTGACCATTTGAAATTTTTAAACTTAAATGAAAACATATGAAAGGGAGAGACAAGCAAAAGTGATGAGGTTATTATTATCAATAATAAATTCACTTTGTCGAAAATTAAAAACAAAAATGGATCGAATGGGTTTTGAGATGAAATAATAGGAATAGAAGCATAAAACAGTGCATTTGCAGGAGTAGGCAAACCTATAAAGTTATTAGTTTGTCGAGTATCTATGTTAAATTTAGCAAGTCTCAATCCGGAAAAAATTGGAATTAAAATTACAGAAAACAAATATATAAGCTTGTAAACTTCGATGTTGTTGGGGTAAAGTGTTTCGATGTGAATGGAAGGTTTCATTAAATGATAGGCAATTATTGCCGGAGCCAGTCCAAAGCTCACCATATCTGCTAAGGAGTCTAATTGTTTACCCATTTCGGAATATGCTTTAAGAAGGCGAGCCATCATTCCATCTAAAAAATCGAACACTGCTGCTATTAAAATCATGTAGGCTGCCAAAGTTATTAATCCTTCGAATGCGAAAATGATTGATAATGCCCCAGAAACAATGTTAAGGCTAGTTATAAAGTTGGGAATGTGATTCTTTATTTTGAGCATTTGAACAATATTTATAGCTAAATCTAGTTTAGAATAACGAAGATAATAATATAATTGGTTTTATATTTATCTTTATCGTAATTTTAGTTTTAAATTTAATCTTGAATTTTTAGATTCCAATTTATATATGAAAAAGACATCAGGAGCAACATCAACCTCATATCAAGCATTGTTTTTGATTGTGTTTTCCTTTCTTGTTGTAATACAAACAACTACATTATCTGCTCAAAAATACAGCAACGAATTTATGGCTATAGGTGTAGGTGCGAGATCGATGGCAATGGGTAATAGTACTGTGGCAGTAGTATCTGATGCAACGGCAGGTTACTGGAATCCGGCCGGATTAAGCAAAATGGAGCCCGTTTGGGATTTGTCTTTAATGCACTCCGAGTATTTAGCAGGCATTGCCAAATACGATTATGGAGCAGCGGCTTTCAACTATTCTGATTCACTTAAGTTTGTATTATCTGTCATTCGATTTGCTGTCGACGATATACCTAACACTCTGCAATTAGTCGATGCTGAAGGTAATTTACGATACGATAGAATTAGCTCTTTTTCAGCATCCGATATGGCATTTTTGTTTTCAATTGCCAAAGTTTCTAAAATTGAAGGTTTGTCCTATGGAGCAAATATTAAAGTAATTAGAAGAACCGCTGGCGATTTTGCATCTGCTTGGGGATTTGGCATTGACTTGGCTGCACAGTACGAAAAAAACAATTGGCGTTTTGGTGCTGTTGGTAGAGATATTACCTCGACTTTTAATGCTTGGAGCTTTAACACAGAGCAATTGAGGGAAGTTTTTGAAATGACTGGAAATGAAATTCCGGAAAATTCGATTGAGTATACTGTTCCAAGGCTAATGCTAGGAGCTGCTTATAAGTTCGGATTGCCTTATAATATTGGAGTAACTCCAGAAATAGGGCTGGATGCTACTTTCGATGGAAAACGTCATGTGCTAATAAGAACTAATTTTATAAGTATAGATCCTCATATCGGAATTGAAGCAGATTATAAAAAAATAATTTTCCTTCGTTTTGGAGTAAACAATATGCAAGAAGCCAAAACCTTCGATAACGATAATGCTTTTACGTGGCAACCAAACATGGGTGTTGGGGTTAAAATATGGCAGTTAAATTTAGACTATGCCTTTACAAATATCGGAAACACCTCGGTTGCTTTATATTCGCATGTGCTTAGTTTAAGACTAAGTATTAAATAGTTTGATGAATATAGAAGAACGCTTAACTCTGGTTGCAGGAACGGCTAGAAACGTTGGTAAAACTAGTTTCGTTGAGGCTTGGATTAAGTATAAGGTAAAAGAATCTGCTAGTATTATTGCTGCTAAATTTATCCAGATTAAAGAAAATGGATATCAACATTTTCATCATAACAATATTGAAACGTATATAATTATTAAAGAAAATGATTCTTTTTCTTTAAAAGACACCTCTCGATATCTTCAAGCAGGTGCTCAGGCTTCTTATTTAGTTATGTGTAAACAAGAATTTACCGACAAAGCCTATAAAGATCTTATAAGTCGATTGGATTGCAATACATTATGTATTATTGAGTCTGCTGCTCTTAACGAAATTGTTAAGCCAAAACAATTGGTCGTAATAGATAGACCCGGTAGTTTTATTCGAAAGCCATATGCAGATATTATAAAGCAAAAAGCTGACGTATTAATCGAAGATCTTTTTACTTTCGAACATTGGGAATATTTTGATTAAGGCAAAAAAAAAGTCATCATGTATTCATGATAACCTTTTTTATTTTTTCCTCAAAGAAGCTTACTTTACTGAGTCAGATAATTCGCTACCAGCTTTAAATTTTACTACTTTTTTAGCAGGAATTTTCATTTCAGTTCCTGTTTTAGGATTACGACCAGTTCTAGCTGAACGATTAGAAACAGAGAAAGAACCAAATCCTACTAAAGCTACTCTATCACCTTTTTTAAGAGCACCTGTAGTTGAATTGATAAATGCGTCTAATGCTTTTTTAGCGTCAGCTTTAGTCAAGTTAGCTTCTGATGCCATTGCATCGATTAATTGAGCTTTGTTCATAGTTAAATATTTATGGTTAATACCTAAATTGAATTTCACTTACAAATATAGCGTTATTAGTGAGTTACACAAGTTTTTTAAAAAAAAAAATCAATTTGTTGAAAAATCAAACAGTTAAATAAATTATTAATAGGTCTCTTCTCATATGATTGATTATCAATACAATAGATGTTACAAACACTCTAACATCATGAATAACAACAAGTTATAACATGTGAGCTATATTAAAACATTTAGAAAATCACGATTATATAATCGTTGATAATTAAAAGTTATTAACAATTAAATTTAATCTTTAGAAAGGTATTTTTGATTGAAATTTACGAGAAAAAGACGTTCTGTCGGTCTTGTAAAAGCTGTATAAAGCCATCGGAGATACTCTTTATCGATCATTTCGTCGATTAAATAGCCTTGATCGATTAAAACATTAGCCCATTGGCCTCCTTGTGCTTTATGGCAGGTGATGGCGTAAGCGTATTTTACTTGTAAAGCATTGAAGTAAGGATTTTCGCGGGTTTCTTTATATTGTTGCTTTTTAGTTTTAAGGTTTGAGTAATCTTCAAGAATCGAATAAAAAAGTGTTTTATTTTCTTCCATGCTTAAAGCAGGACTTTCGGAGCTCAACGTGTTGAGTAATATTTTTGCAAATACTTCAAGCCCATCGTAATCGATAAGCTTTAGCCCAACTTCGGCATATTCAAATCCATAAATGTTTTCGTAACCAAAAATTTGAGTCACCTCGCCAATGTCTCCATTAGCAATAAAATCTATCTCGGGATCGTCAACAGTCCAAAAATAATTATTTTTAACGACCATTAATAAATCACCTACAGAAAGCCGTTCTTCGCGATATAATACCGAGTTACGAATACCATTATTATACAGATTAGCTCTCTTATTCGATCTGCATATTACAATGGTTTGCTCAATCCCATGTTTGTCGTACAGTTGATTTAAAGTGTCAATTAGTTCATCACCAGTGATAGGATTTACGTCCTCGAAAGTTGCATGATTTATATTAATTAAATATTGCTCCTTTTCTATAGACCTTCGAAGTTCTGTAGCATTCCATAATATGCCTGAATTGGATTCTTGTCTTACCACTGTTTTTAATTCATGTTCGACGACCTTTTTACCATAAATTTTTAAGGTATCTACAGAAAGGGCAGGAGATATACTCAATTTAACAGGGGGTAGCTGAGCGGTGTCGCCAATAAGGATTAGTTTACATCGTTCTCCACTGTATATGTATTGAATCAAATCGTCGAGTAGCCTTCCGGTTCCGAAAATGGATTGATCGCCAGAATTTTGATTGGCAATCATAGAGGCTTCATCTACAATAAATAAGGTGTTTTTATGTAGGTTCTCAGTTAAAACAAAGTTTCCAAAGCTATCGTTTTTGCTTTTTTGTTTATAGATTTTTTTATGAATTGTAAGGGCTTGTTTACCTGTAATCTTACTTAATACTTTAGCGGCTCTTCCGGTTGGAGCTAGTAGTATAGTTCTTATTTTAATTGCACTGGTTGCTTTAACTAATCCATTCATTAAAGTTGTTTTACCTGTGCCTGCATAACCTTTTAAGAGAAATAAATCGTTTTGCTCCAAATCGATTGAAAAGCGACTAAGTTTATTAAGAGCTAATAACTGATCGTCGGTTAAATCAAAACCAATTCGTTCTTTAAAAATTTTTTCGAAATGTTCAGAAATCATGCTTCAAAAGTAAATACAGTTCCACTATTTTTAATAGTAGTTTGAAGTAAATCTTTGACATGATAAATATCTTGATTATTTTTTCCTAAAATCAAAGGTGCAATCACTGAATAACTCTAAAAAAAATATTAATTTTGTAGCAAACATGTAATCTTAATTATCGTTATGAGTAATTTAATAATAATATTAATCATCGTTGCTGCACTAGCCAGTGTTATTCTTGTTTTAAGTTATATTAAAACCAAACGTCTTGTTTTCTTGTTAAATTTAGGACTTGTGTTTGTTGCTGAATTACTAGCCTATTTTTTAATTTGGGGTATTCAGGAGCCAATCGATTTTGCAAAAGAACGTGACCATCGTTACGAGTTCGTTATTAAAAATCTAATAGATATTCGTAAAGCCCAAGAAGCATACAAAGACGAAAAAGGCGTATTTGCTAATAACTTCGACGATTTAATCAATTTTGTTAAATACGATTCAATGACTGTAGTAAGAAAATTGGGTTCTTTACCTGATTCTCTTGGCGAAGCAGGAGCTATGGAAAGAGGAATGACCATTGCCAAGTTACCAGAAACAATAACTAAAGATAGAGCCTTAAAAGCAGTTAATAAAATTATTAAAGAAGACTTATTAGTAAACGACGATATTTCTGTTAAAAAGGCTTTAAATCTTGGTTTTTTAGTTCGCGATACTATTAAAATAAGTGTTCAAGATACTATTTTCGGAAAAACATATCCTATAGATAGTTTAAGGTACGTTCCATTTTCTTCGAAACATGCTCAATTTAAATTAGCCGCAGGAGAAATAGAAACCGCCTCTAAAATTAAAGTACAAGTTTTCGAAGCGATCGATACAGATCCTTTCGATCCTAATAAAATATTAAAGGTTGGGTCTTTAACAGAAGCAACTAACAATGCAGGTAACTGGGAATAATTTATGAACGTAAAAAACAGCGTTATTGATTATACTTCAGATTTAAGTCCCTCAGAAAAATATAGTTTGTCCATCCGTATCAGTAGGGATGGACTTTCTTTTTTAGTATTCCAAGATTCAAACAAAAGAATTGCGAAAATAAAGCACTATTCAACAGATTCTACAGATGTTAAATCCTATTGCTTTTGGCTTAATCGCATACTAAATCAAGAGGATGTATTGAGTTTGCGCTTCGAAAAAGTGCTTGCAATATATATTGGTTTTCAATCTACATTCGTACCTACTCCTTTATTCGATAAAACTCTGATAAACAAGTATTTTAATTTGAATTTTTCCTTACAAGAGCATGAAACAATTCTGTATTCTGAGCTTGAGAAGTTCGATGTACAACAAATTTATTCAATACCCATCTGTATAAAAGAAGCACTCGAAGATCGTTTTTCCAATATTTCTATTAAACATCATTCGTCCTCTTTGCTCTCTTCGTATAAAGAAAGTTCAACTAGTAATCTCGCTTATTTTACATCTCGTTTTTTTACACTTATAATCTTTAACGAGATGGGCATACAGTTTCAAAACAGCTTCAAATATCAGAAAGCTGAAGATGTTTTATTTTTTATTCTAAGAGCTTTAAACAGTCAGAACTACGATCCAAAAGCTTTTAATTTAAAGCTTCTTAGTGAGCCAAAATGGGATGCTGATCATTCTATTTTAAACCTGTTGAAAAATTATATTTCAAATATTGACTTAGGAAAAATTGAACCTCCAACAATAATTCCTTCCGAGCTTCAAATTATGGCTCAACATGAATGGCTTTTGTTAGCAAATAGTATTATATGCGAATAATTAGCGGAAAATTTAAAGGGAGAATTATCCCTGTAAGTCCCAAACTAAAGGCAAGACCAACCACAGATAAGGCAAAAGAAGCCTTATTTAATCGCTTAAACTTTGAAATAGAATACGAGTCGCTATCAGTTTTAGATTTATTTTCAGGCACAGGGAACATTTCATTAGAATTTGCATCCCGAGGCGTTGAAGATATTACAGCCGTCGACATCAGACATGAGCATGTTAAATTTATAAATTCGACATTTAAGCAATTGGGTATTAATGGGATAGTTTTACAAACCGATGTTTTTAAATTTTTATCTAGGCCTAAAAAATCGTATCATTTAGTTTTTGCTGATCCTCCATACGATATGGAAAATTTCGACGAATTAGTAGAACTTACCCTGTCCGGGGAATTATTAAAAGATAAAGGTCTTTTTATTTTAGAGCATGGCCCTGGTAAAGATTTTTCCAAACATAAAAATTTTGCCGACGTACGATCGTATGGCAAAGTACATTTTACTAGATTCGAAAAGTAAAATCCATAGAAAATCTTAAGCTTTGTTAAAAAACATGTAATGCTCTGATAAAAATCATTTCATGAGCATTATAAACGATTGATATTTGAATACTTTTGCACCGAAATTTAATCAACTATTTAGATATTTAATTTCATGGATTTAATGACATCAATAAAGGCACAAGCCAAGCTTTTACAAAAGAGAATTGTGCTTCCGGAAAGTTTTGAAGAAAGAACTCTAAAGGCTGCTAATCAAATCATTGAAGAAGAGCTAGCTAAAGTAATTCTTATTGGATCTAAAACTGCTTTAATGCAAGAAGCTGATAAGTTTAATTTAAAGCATGTCGAAAAAGCAGAATTTTTCGATCCAGATTCCGATGCTAGAATCGATAAATATGCCGACATAATGGTTGAGCTTCGTAAAGCGAAGGGGATGACAAAGGAAAAAGCTTTAAGGCAATTAAAGGATCCTTTATATTTGGCTACCTTAATGATTAAGGCAGGCGATGCCGATGGAGAAGTAGCCGGAGCAGATAATGCAACGGGCGATGTATTACGACCTGCTTTTCAGTATGTTAAAACAATGCCAGGTATATCTGTTGTTTCGGGGGCTTTCATTATGATTTTGCCAACCAACGAATATGGTGAAAATGGAATGATGGTGTTTGCCGATTGTGCAGTGCATCCCGATCCTACAGCTGAAGAATTAGCAGAAATTGCTGTTGCAACGGCAAAAACAACCAAAGCTATTACTGGAATGGAACCTAGAGTAGCTATGTTAAGCTTTTCAACCAAAGGAAGTGCCGTACATCCTATGGTCGATAAAGTTGTAAAAGCAACAGAAATAGCTCAAAAAATGGCTCCTGAATTTCAATTCGATGGAGAGCTTCAAGCCGATGCTGCCATTGTGGAATCTATTGGTAAGAAAAAAGCTCCCAATAGCACAATAGCAGGTAATGCAAACGTACTAGTATTTCCTACATTAGAAACAGGAAATATTGCATATAAACTGGTTCAGCGTTTGGCAAAAGCCGAAGCAATAGGTCCAATCTTACAAGGGATGGCCGCTCCAATTAACGATTTATCAAGAGGATGTTCTGTAGAAGATATAATTAGTTTGGTAGCAATTACAGCAAATCAAGCAAATAGTTAATTACATTATACAAAATATTATGGCTGATATAAAAGTCGAAAAAATCTGTCAATATGCTCTAAGCAAAGATAATAAACCAAAAGCCCTTTTCTCAAAAATTGGTGTTGTTGGTTGTGGAACAGTAGGACAGAGTATAGCTCGTTTAGTGAGTGCCAGAGGCATCGATGTCGTTTTTATCGAAACGAATGAAGAAAGAATTAAAAATGCATTTAAGCGTATCGAAGATAATTTAGACTCAATGATTAATCGTTGGGGTATGACTTCGAGCGAAAAAAGAGCAATTCTATCTCGAATAGAAGGGACTTTAGATTGTACGAAACTTCAAGAATGCGATTTAGTATTCGAATCGGTACGTTCGAAATCGAAAAAAGCAGATGTTCTTTTAGTAAAAGAAGTATTTCAAAAAATTGAACAGAATGTGAAACGCGATACAATCATTGCAACGAATGCAACGATTCTTGGCGTAACAGAAATAGCCTCAGTTTTAAAATATCCGGATAGAGCTGTTTCTATTCATTTTTTAGTTTCACAACCTGACGCTCCTGTTGTAGAAGCATCTAGAGGTATTGAGACATCTGATGAAGTGTCTAAAAAAGTCGAAAAGTTCATTAAATTGCTTGGTAAAAGACTTGTGCCTATTGCCGAATCGCCAGGAGGGATTAGTGCAAGATTAGTTTCTCCATTGATTAACGAAGCTTGTCAAATGTTCTTAGAAGGGGTTGGAACAATGGACGAAATCGATGATATGATGACCAAAGGTCTTGGGTTGCGTTTAGGTCCATTCGCAATGGCTGATAAAATTGGACTAGATAAGATTTTATTATGGTTGGACGGTTTGTATTCTGAATTTGGCGATCAGAAATACAAAGCGCATACAGTTTTAAAAAACCACGTAAGAGCAAGACATTTAGGCCGTAAAACAAGAAAAGGGTTTTACGAATACGATGCAGAAGGCAAACGTATTAATGCTCCTAAATATTATAATTTTTAAATTGTTATTGAGGCATTAAAGCCTTTAAAATACCGAAGAAATGAAAATTTTAGTTTTAAATTGCGGTAGCTCATCCATCAAATACCAGTTGTTTGACATGACCAATGAAGACGTTTTAACCAAAGGTTTGGTTGATAAAATTGGAATGAATGGAGCCACCTTAACCAATCATAGAAACGACGGAGATGCTGTTCGTTTAGAAGGCGAGATTATCGACCATCAGCAGGGTATAGAATACGTGCTTGGTGTGATAACTAGCGAAGCTCATGGAAGCATTAAAAATATTGAAGAGATTTCTGCCGTAGGTCATCGTGTTGTACATGGAGCTGAAAAATTTCACTCAAGTGTATTTATCAATGATGAGGTGATTGAACAAATGGAAAACTGTGTAGAACTAGCTCCACTTCATAATCCACCAAATTTAAAAGGAATCTATGCAATGAAATCATTATTGCCAAAAGTTCCTCAATGTGGGGTTTTTGATACAGCATTTCATCAAACAATGCCAGCGCATGCCTACATGTATGCTTTGCCTTATTCGTTATATAAAAAATATGGGGTTCGCCGATACGGATTTCATGGAGCAAGTCATAGATATGTTTCAAAAAAAGCAGCTGAATTACTTGGCAAACCATATGAATCTTTAAAATTAATTTCTTGCCACTTAGGTAATGGAGCATCAATTGCAGCAATAAAAAACGGAAAATCTATCGATACAACAATGGGATTAACTCCTGTAGAAGGACTTATCATGGGTACACGCGTTGGCGACGTTGATGCAGGAGCTTTAACATTCATTATGAATAAAGAAGAAATAGGGGTAAATCAATTAAGCACACTCATCAATAAACAAGCAGGAATGCTAGGTGTATCGGGAGTTTCTTCTGATATGAGAGAAATTGAAAAAGCTGCACAAGAAGGTAATGAAAGAGCTGCATTATCGCTAAAAATGTATGAGTATCGAGTAAAAAAATATATCGGTTCTTATGCCGCCGCATTAGGAGGAGTAGATGCTATTATCTTTACCGGTGGAATTGGTGAAAATGCTATAGAGTCGCGCTTAGCTATGCTCGATGATATGTTATACATGGGTGTTGAAATTGATAAAGAAAAAAATAATGTCAGGGGAAAAGAAACTATTATCTCTTCCAATGCGTCTAAGGTTGCTGTAATGGTCATTCCTACTAATGAAGAATTGGTAATTGCCCAAGACACAATGCAAATATTACAATCTATGTCGTAACAATTTTATGGAAATTCAAACACTAAACGAACTTGTAAACATTGCCAAAGAGCAAGAAACAAAAAGAATTGCAGTAGTTGCTGCAGCCGACAGGCACGTATTGGAGGCATTAAAAAAAGCCATTAAACAAAAAATAGTCGATGCTACTTTGGTTGGCGACGAAATGGCTATCAATCAAATTGCACAAGAGATTGACTTCAAGCTGGAATTGGTAAAAATAATCAATGTTAAAGATGCTGTTAAAGCATCTGAAACGGCCGTTAGCTTAATCCGAGAAGGAAAAGCTGATATTCTAATGAAAGGGATGGTTTCTACCAGTGTGCTTTTAAAAGCAGTTTTAGATAAAGAAAAAGGATTAAGAAAAGGAGGAACACTTTCTCATGTTTCGTTTTTCGAATCTCCAAATTATCATAAATTATTGTGTATAACCGATGCGGCCATGAATGTATCGCCTGATTTAGACGATAAAATTGCCATCATAAACAATGCTGTCGAAGCCTATCATAAATTAGGAATTGAGCTACCAAAAGTTGCAATTTTAGGTGCTGTAGAAGTCGTTAATCCTAAAATGGAAGCGACAGTACATGCGGCTGTGATAACACAAATGAACCGTCGTAATCAGATAGAAGGATGTATTATTGATGGCCCTTTAGCCCTCGATAATATAATTTCTAAAACGACTGCTGAGCATAAAGGTATAGTGAGCGAAGTTGCAGGTGATGCCGATATTATTGTAACTCCCGACATCAATGTTGGTAATGTCTTATACAAATCGTTAAACTTTTTAGGCGATGCCATTTCTGCAGCCGTAATTATGGGAGCATGGGTTCCTATAGTATTAACATCGCGCTCCGATTCAGAAAAAAGTAAATTAATGTCAATTGCCCTTGCGGCAGCAATGAAATAAATGGAAGGATATCAAGTATTTTTAAACCAAGAGCTAGACGAACAAATAAGAATTTTAGCGATTAATCCGGGGTCAACTTCGACAAAAATAGCGGTATATCAAAATTCTAATCCTGTGTTTTTGAAAAATATAAAACACACTAAAGAAGAATTGCAACAGTATAAAACTTTAGCAGAGCAATTCGAATTTAGAAAGAACATTATTTGTAATGAATTGCGTAATGCAGATATACGCATTGATCTTATTCGTGCCATTGTCGGTCGAGGAGGGCTTGTTAAGCCTATTGAATCTGGTGTTTACGAAGTAAACGAAGCCATGAAAAGGGATTTAATTAATAGTCCTTTTGGGGAACATGCTAGTAATTTAGGTGGATTAATAGCTGCCGATATGGTAAAAAACTTACCAAAGGCAAAAGCATTTATCGCAGATCCTGTGGTCGTAGATGAATTAAGCGATTTTGCTAGAGTATCAGGTCATCCAGCATTTAGAAGAGTTTCTATTTTTCATGCATTAAACCAAAAGGCTGTTGCTCGCC
This sequence comes from Bacteroidales bacterium, assembly GCA_016936665.1. Classification (GTDB taxonomy): domain Bacteria; phylum Bacteroidota; class Bacteroidia; order Bacteroidales; family JAFGXI01; genus JAFGXI01. The sequence goes on along the minus strand of JAFGXI010000002.1, from coordinate 279,189 downwards.
AACATGCAAAATCGGTCATGCGCAAGTATGAAGACATGAATTTAATTGTTGTTCATCTTGGAGGAGGTATTACTGTTGGTGCTCACGAAAAAGGCAGGGTAATCGATGTTAATCAGGGTTTAGATGGCGATGGTCCGTTTTCCCCAGAAAGAAGCGGTAGTTTACCTGTCGGTCAGTTGGTTTCGATGTGTTTCAATGGTCAATATACTAAAGAAAAAATCAAAAAGATGATTAAAGGCGAAGGCGGTTTGGTTGCTTACATGGGTACAAACAGTGCTTATGAAGTTGAGCAAATGGCTGCTGCCGGTGATGAAAAAGCAAGATTTTACTTCGAAGCAATGGCATATCAAGTTGCTAAAGAAATTGGGTCGATGTGTCCGGTGCTTAAAGGCAACGTCGATGCGATTCTTATTACTGGTGGCATTGCTTATAGCAAGTGGTTTATCAATATGATTATCGAACGTATTTATCGAATTGGTCCTGTTCACATTTATCCGGGCGAAGATGAGATGAATGCTTTAGCAATGAATGGTTTAATGGCTCTCAAAGGAGAAGTTGAAATCAAAGTATATAAAGGTTAGTCAATTTAAGTCAAAAAAAAGGCGGGCACTCTCAAGTACCTGCCTTTTGTATTTATAGCGTCTTTTTAGATCAAACAGAATTTCTTTTTTAATAATTTTTTGCCAATCTCACTTTTGCAATGTGTTTCGCTAAACGCATGACTTGTCTGGAATAACCATATTCGTTATCGTACCAAACATAAACTACCACATTTTGTCCATCGGCAGAAGCTAGCGTTGCTTGACTATCGACAACGGCCGGAGAAGCTTTTCCTACAATATCGCTCGACACTAATTCCGTAGAGTACGAATATTCGATTTCGTTAACTAAATTTCCTCTCAATGAAGCATCTTCTATGGCTTTATTTAATTCATCTACGCTAACCGATTTTTTAAGGGTAAGCATTAAAATAGCTAAAGAAGCATTTGGTGTAGGTATTCGAACGGCATTGGCTGTAAGCTTACCTTGTAGCGTTGGTATAACTTTAGCGGCGGCTTTACTGGCTCCTGTTTCTGTTAAAACCATATTGATAGGAGCAGATCGTCCTCTTCGTGTTTTTTTATGGTAGTTATCCAATAAGTTTTGGTCGTTAGTATATGAATGAATGGTTTCGATATGTCCTTTTTCAATGCCAAACACTTTTTCAATAATCGAAAGAGGAGGTACTATTGCGTTTGTTGTACAAGATGCAGCAGAAAAAATATTATAGGTATCTCTCTCAAATTCTTCGTGATTTACCCCAAAAACAATATTTGGAATACTGCCTTTGCCGGGTGCAGTGAGTAATACTTTTTCAATCCCTTTCGATTTTAAATGTTGGGCTAAACCATCTTCATCTCTCCAAACACCTGTATTGTCAATTAATAAGGCATTATCTATACCATACTTTGTATAATCGATTTCTGTTGGGTTATTGGCGGCAATCATGTAAATTTTGTTGCCGTTTACGGTGATTGATTTGTCGTTAAGATCTGCTGTGATAACACCTTCGAAGTTCCCATGTACCGAGTCGGTTTCTAATAGGGAAATACGCTTTGTTATTTCTAAATCGGAATTACCGCGGGTTACTATCGCTTTAAGTCTTAATTGCTCTCCACGACCAGCTTGTCTTATTAATTCTCTAGCTACAATTCGCCCTATACGTCCGAAGCCATATAAAACAACATCTTTAGCTTGAAAATTATTATGCTCTTTGCCAATAAAAGCACTTAAAGATACTTTTACAAATTCAGAGATACTAGTGTATTTATCTTTGTTTTCGTACCATTCACTGGTAATTTTTCCAATATCCAATCGCGATCTGTATATATCAAGTTTAAGAATCTCCTTTGCAATTTGCAAAGTGTCTTCAATATCTACAGCGGTTCCTATGATGTTTTTTCCATAGTCGTGAAACGATAAAATTTTGGTTGGGCTAACATCAATTAGCGTTTTGCGAAAAAGTAGAAGATCTACGGTTTTATTGTACCATAAATGACCGGCGGTAGAGGCCAATTCGAAAGCTAATTTTTCAGCTTTAATCCAATGTTCGGAGTTACTCAAGTTCATCTTAATAAACAGTTTGAATTATTAATTTTCTGCAAAATTATAACATTCTGTATTGATGAGCAATTTAGAGTAAAAGGTTTAATATAAGTTAAGAAGCATGTTGCAACTCATACTCGATTTTTTCTTTAATTGCACGATACAACTTAACAAATTGATTTTCGGGTATTAGATCTGAAGCTTTAAGATTTTCGCTCACTTTAATATCGTTTATCAACCGATACTCAAAAGTTCTACGAAGCTCGTAAGACAGCTCATTCTTTAAATACTTGGCAAATAATATGATGTATTCTTCGTTCATTACGTTAGCTTAAACGCTCAAATATAGAAAAAGGTTGGCTTGTTCGTACAAAGATTTATTAACAGTCAATTGTTGATGATTAATTGCTTTATTTGTATTTTCGACAAGTTATTGTGTTTTTAGATGAATAAAAAAATTAATATTGTTGGCACTGGTAATGTGGCAAGTCATATTGCTCTAGCCTTGAATAATTGTGGTTTTGCAATCAATTCTATTGTAGGTAGAAATCGGCAAAAAGTTGAAAGTTTGGCTCAAAAAATAGGAGCAAAGCCATTATCGAAAGCTAGTTCTGATACGGAGAATGAAATCTTTATTGTATCTGTAAGTGATAGTGCTATTCCTGAAGTCATAAGTTCAATTTCTTCAAATAACACAGTTTTACATACTTCAGGAAGCGTTAGTATTGAGGTGCTTAGCCGATTCAAAAATCATGGCGTTTTCTATCCATTATATTCTTTTGTGGCAGATCAAAATGTTAGATGGTCGGAGGTTCCCTTTTTATTTGAGTGGAACAATTCTATTTCTGAATCAGTTTTAATTTCGATTGCTCATCAGTGTGATTTTAATTTCCATGAAGTTGATTCTTTAGCCAGAAGTCGATATCATCTTTCTGCCGTTTTTAGTCATAATTTTGTCAATTTTATTATTGCTGCCTCACAAGAATATATCTATCAAAATTCTCTTGATTTTAAAATATTAGTCCCAATTTTAAAACAATTGATTGACAATGCTAATACTCATCAAGACTTGCATCAATTACAAACAGGGCCGGCATTGAGAGGTAATATTGATATTTTAGAAAAGCATTTGTCGATGCTCGATGATTTTCCAATTTACCAAGATGTATATCTGCAAATGACTAAATGGATAGAAATGTTTCATAATTCGTTAAAAATTTAAGAAAGTAATAGTAATTTGATATTTTTGCCGAAATCGTAAATTAAATGGAACTAAATTTTAAAGAAGAATTGAAACATGTAAAAGCATTTGCATTCGATGTCGATGGCGTTTTTTCAAGCGCTTCGGTTTTGATGCACCCATCCGGCGAAATGCTTAGAACATCTAATATAAAAGATGGTTATGCTATTTACCATGCTCGCAAAATGGGTTATCCTGTTGCTATCATTACAGGTGGCGATTCAGAACTAGTACGACAGCGTTTTTCTTATTTAGGCGTGGAACACATTTATCTTAAATCGAGAGATAAAATGTTAGACTTCCAAGATTTTATTAAAAAAGAAAATCTCGATCCTAAAGCAATTTTATATATGGGCGACGATATTCCCGATTATCCGGTGATGAAAAGTGTTGGCATCCCGACTTGCCCAGAAGATGCAGCCGTTGAAATTAAATCGGTTGCAAAATATATTTCGCACAGAAAAGGAGGAGAAGGATGTGTAAGAGACGTTGTAGAACAAGTGCTTCGCGCACAAGGTAATTGGATGAATGCAGAAGCATTTAAATGGTAATCATGAACACAATGGTAGCATATTTTAAACTTATTCGATGGCCCAACTTAATTGTAATTTCTTTAACCATGTTGGTTGTTCGTTATGCAATTATCGCATCATTTCTGAAATTACATCATCTAAGTTTTCAGTTGAGTAATTTAAACTTCATTTTTCTTGTATTAGCAACTGTTTTAGTAGCTGCCGGTGGATATGTTATTAACGATTACTTCGATCGTAGAATAGACATGGAAAACAAACCCACTAAAGTTATTGTGGGAACCCAGATTGAACGCCGACGAGTAATGGGACTACACAATATACTAACTGCAATGGGGTTGATGGTTGGATTCTACGTGTCTTATGCCATCGACAGAAGTAGTTTTGCATTAATTTTTATAATTATTAGTGGGGCATTGTGGTTTTATTCTACTCTCTACAAAAGACAACTGCTTGTCGGAAATATACTAATAGCTTTGCTTACCGCTGCTGTTCCTCTATTAGTTTTATTATACGACGGAGCAGAATTGTTCAGATCTAATATTTTAGTTTTTCAAATGTATCCGGCTGTTTATTCAGATATGCAGTATATGATTTATGCTGTGGTATTGTTTGCCGGTTTTGCATTTTTTACCACTTTAACCCGAGAAATTATTAAAGATATTGAAGACATGGAAGGCGATTCCTCTTGCCAACGAAATACAGTACCAATAGCATGGGGAATATTAACCTCAAAAATAATTATAAGCATATTGTTAATCATCACAATATTAGCAATTGCTTTTATTTACTACATTTTTTTACAAGGCGACATGATAAGCTTGTGGTACATCTTATTGCTTTTAGTAGCGCCAATAATTAGTTTACTAGTATTACTATGGATAGCAAGAAGTCCGAAACAATTTCATTTTTGTAGTCAATTTTTAAAATTAATTATGATTTTTGGCTTGCTCTACGCTATCCCATTTTACCATTTTATTCTTCAACCTTTATCAATATAGATGGACTCTTTTTTAAAAAACTATAAGCTTATTTTAGCCTCACAATCGCCTCGCAGGCACGAATTAATGAAAGTCTTAGGCTGGGAATTTGAAATTAAAATGGCAAATGTCGAGGAGAATTTTCCTCCCAATTATACTAAAGAAGATATTCCATTATATTTAGCAAGATTAAAGGCCGATGCTTTAGTCGATCAGCTTAAGGAAAATGAAATATTAATAACTGCCGATACCATTGTTTGGTTTAAAAACAGAGCATTGAATAAACCACTTAATGACGAAGATGCTGTACAAATGTTAACAGCATTATCGGGTAATACGCATCAAGTTTATACTGCTGTACAATTAACTCATGTTGCTAAACGATTTTCGTTTTATGCAGAAACCAATGTCACTTTCGATCGTTTAAAGCAGGAAGAAATTCGGCATTATGTCGATGCCTATAAGCCTTTAGACAAAGCCGGAGCATACGGTATACAAGAATGGATTGGATATATTGGGATTGAAAGTATCGAAGGATCTTTTTATAATGTAATGGGTTTGCCGATTCAAATGCTATACAAGGAGCTACAGTCGTTTGTAAAAATGCTTCCCCCAAGATAAAAATCATCTTCTTATTTAAATGCGGTTTGAAAAATATCAGCAAATCGTTCAATATTTTAACCTATAGCTAGGGAAAAACTTTGTATCTTGAAAGCAATTTCACTATTAAAAATTACATGTCATGAAAACACATCAATTACTATTTTTTGCATTTCTTTTTGCTATTAGTCAGTTGTTTGGACAAGATAAAATCGAAGTAAAAGAAAGCACAGAGCGTTTTTCTGTTGGCAAAGTCGATGTCGGCATTGTCAATATTCACCAAGCCGATAAAAAATATGTAGAGCAAGCTTGGAAAAAACTAATGAAACGATACAGCGGTAGCGTTAAAAACAAAGCCGAAATTTTTGCTGATGATGTAATTATCAAAAAAATGTCTAATAATACCGTCGATGTATATGCCATTGTAAGAGATGGAAGCGAAGGACAAGTAGAAATTGTAGTCGCTGTAGATTTAGGAGGTGCATTTTTAAGCCGCTCTCAACATCCGGATAAATATAAACTTTTTGAAGAAATACTAAGAGACTTTGCAGTGGATGTTTCACGCGAAGCCGTCAGAGAGCAAGCCGAAGATGAACAAAAAGCACTTGACAAATTAACCAAAGAACAAGAAAAATTAGTTTCAACCAACGAAAGCCTGCACAAATCTATTGAAGAGTACAAGCAAAAAATTACTGAAGCAGAATCCGATATCGAACAAAATTTAAAAGATCAAGAAACTAAAAAAGAAGAAATCGAAAAACAACGACAAATTGTAATTGAGATAACAGAACGAGAAAGAGCTATTAAATAACAACATATAACAATCAAACAATGGAAGATTTAAAACAATACATTGAAGAAAATAAAGAACGATTTTTAGAAGAGTTATTCGAACTTATCAGAATACCATCGATAAGTTCTTTAGAAAAGCATAAACCTGATATGTATCGTGCTGCAGAACTTTGGAAAAAAATATTGTTAGAAGCCGGAGCAGACAAAGCAGTTGTTTACGAAACAAAAGGCAATCCGGTAACTTATGGAGAAAAAATTATAGATCCGGCAAAACCAACCGTAATTGTTTATGGACACATGGATGTAATGCCTGTCGATCCGATTGAGCTTTGGAACACCGACCCATTTGAGCCAGTTATTAAAGACAGTAAAATCTGGGCAAGAGGTGCCGACGACGATAAAGGTCAGGCTTTTATGCATGCCAAAGCTTTCGAATATCTTGTAAAAACTAACCAATTGGGCGTTAATGTCAAGTTTATGATCGAAGGCGAAGAAGAGATTGGATCGCCTAGTTTACCTAAATGGTGCGAAGAGCATAAAGAAATGTTAAAAGGCGATATCATTCTTGTGTCAGATACAGGAATGATTGCTCCTAATATTCCATCGATTACAACCGGATTAAGAGGCTTATCTTATTGGGAAGTTGAAGTTACCGGACCGAATCGCGATTTACATTCCGGACTGTTTGGTGGGGCTGTGGCTAATCCCATCAATGTACTTTCTAAAATGATTGCTTCAATGCTCGACGAAAACAACCATATAACAATACCAGGTTTTTACGACGATGTTATTGAAGTATCTGACGAGGAACGAGCCTTAATGGCAAAAGCTCCTTTTAATCTCGACGCCTACGAGAAAGCACTAAATTTAACGACAGTCGTTGGTGAAAAAGGCTACACAACTAACGAAAGAACCGGCATTCGCCCAACTTTCGATGTGTGTGGCATCTGGGGAGGATATACCGGCGAAGGCGCAAAAACAGTGCTACCAGCCAAAGCGAATGCTAAAATTTCGACACGTTTAGTTCCCAATCAGAATCACGAAAAAATTGCCAAATTATTCAAAGAACACTTCGAAAGCATAGTTCCCGAAGGAGTGCGAGTAAAAGTAGAATATTTGCACGGTGGACAAGGCTATGTTTGCCCAATTGATATGCCCGCATACATAGCAGCCGATAAAGCATACGAAACTGTTTATGGCAAACGACCGGTACCTGTAAGAAGCGGAGGAAGTATCCCTATTATTTCTGAATTCGAAAAAATTCTTGGTATAAAATCAATTTTAATGGGTTTTGGCTTAGAGTCTGATGCCATTCATTCTCCCAACGAAAACTTTCCTCTAGAACAGTTCTTCAATGGTATTAACACCATCCCTTATTTTTATAAATATTTTACAGAAATGAATCAATAATAAATTATCACAAATTAAATATGAAACGAATAATATTGACTGTAGCAGGATTGGCAACATTAGCCCTAACGCTAACGCAATGCAATTGTCCTGCAGATCCAAAAACAGAAGAAGTGAAACAAGATACACTTAAACCAACTGCAGTGGTCAACGATAGACTGAACTCGTTTGCCAATGTTAACTTAACAAGCGATATTTCGCATTTAAGCGACAATCAGAAAAAAATGTTGCCCTTGTTATTTCAAGTAGCCGACCTTATGAATGAAATTTATTGGCAACAGGCTTATACCGAAGACAAAGACGTATTCTTGTCAAAAATATTTGATGAAAAAGCTAAAGCGTTTGCTATTATCAATTATGGTCCATGGGATAGATTAAATGGAAACCAATCGTTCTTCGAAGGCATTGGTGAAAAGCCTGCAGGAGCAAATTTTTATCCGCTCGATATGACTAAAGAAGAGTTCGAAGCCTTCAACGATTCGAACAAAACATCGCTCTATACTTTAATTAGAAGAGATGAACAAGGCAAATTAAGAACTGTTTGGTACCACGATGCTTATGCAGAAAAGGTACAAAAAGCAGCAAATTTAATGAAACAAGCAGCTGAGTTAGCAGAAGACGAAGGATTCAAAAAATATCTTATTGCTAGAGCAGAAGCTTTACTAACCGACGATTATTATTCGTCGGATTTAGCATGGATGGAAATGAGAAGCAACATTATCGATTTTGTTGTTGGCCCAATTGAAAATTACGAAGATGCCCTTTATGGCTATAAAGCAGCCAACGAATCTTTCATCTTATTAAAAGATATAGATTGGAGCAAAAAGTTAAGTAAATTCTCTGCAATGTTGCCCGATTTACAAGCTAAATTACCAATCGAAGAGGAATACAAAAAAGAAGTTCCTGGTGCCGATGCCGATATGAACGCCTACGATGTTGTGTATTATGCCGGCGATTGCAATGCGGGTAGTAAAACGATTGCCATCAATCTTCCTAACGACGAAAGAATTCATACCATGATGGGTTCAAGGAAACTTCAGTTAAAAAATGCAATGAAAGCTAAATTTGACAAAATTCTTGTTCCAATTTCTGAGATTGTCATTACACCGGAACAAAGACAACACATTAAATTCACTGCTTTTTTCGAAAACACTATGTTTCACGAAGTAGGCCATGCTATGGGTATTAAAAAGACTTTAGATGGAACGCAAACCGCTCGCGAAGCCCTAAAAGAAGTGTATTCTTCTTTAGAAGAAGGTAAAGCCGATATTATGGGTTTATGGTTGGTAACTCAATTATACGAAATGGGTGAATTAACCGAAGGTGAAGTTATGGATAATTATGTAACATTTATGGCTGGTATTTTCCGTTCTGTTCGCTTTGGAGCAGCCAGTTCACATGGAAAAGCTAATGCAATGCGTTATTATTACTTTAAAGAAAGAGGGGCTTTTACAATTAACGAAGATGGAACTTATACTGTTAATTTCGAGAAAATGAAAGAAGCTTCGATAGCTATAATGCTCGATATTCTTCATATTCAAGGCGATGGAAATTACGATAAAGCCAAAACATGGGTTGAAAAAGATGGCATTGTAACCGAAGACTTCCAAAAAGTGTTAGATAAAATTAATTCTGCAGGTATCCCTGTTGATGTAACTTATACACAAGGACCTAAGCAATTAGGGTTGTAAGGAATAAAAATATTCTGTTTAAGAATCCTGTTTACTTCATGTAATCAGGATTCTTTATTTTATAAACTTTAAGCTTAATCTTCATTTGAAAATTTTTTACAAACCTTTAACATATCGCTTCCATTATTAGACTAAAAACCTATTAACTTTACAATCTTTAGAAATTTTCAAGAAGGTAAGTATGAGCGATTTCGATAATAAAGCCAAAACTTGGGACAATGACCCAATGAAAACAGAAAGAGCAAGATCTTTTGCTAATGTAATTCGTCAGCAACTCGATAATAAAGCTGGAAAAGCGTTGGAATTTGGTTGTGGAACCGGATTGCTGAGTTTTGAATTAAAAGATGACTTTAATTCCATTACTTTAGTAGATGAATCCTCTGGAATGATTGAAGTTTTAAAAGATAAAATTCAAGAACATCAGTTAACACACTTCGACCCACAACAAATCGATATACTAAGTAAGAAAAGCTCAATTGATAATAATTTCAAAGATTTTAATGCTATTTATACTTTAATGACCATGCATCATGTGATGGATTTGGAACATGCATTTAAAACTTTCCATAACATATTAGAGAAAGATGGCTTGCTCTTAATTGCTGATCTAGAAAAAGAAGATGGTTCGTTTCATGCAGAACACTCTGGCTTTAAAGGTCATTTGGGCTTCGATAGGGAAGAGCTTGAAGAATTATTAAATACAAATGGCTTTAATGTAGAGTCGTATCAGAAAGGTTTTGTTATTGAAAAAATGGTAAAGGAGCAAACAAAACGTTATCCTCTATTTTTTATAACTGCCAGGAAAAATTAAGCAAGGTAGTAATCCAAATTACCCGATTGAGTTTTTATAAGCTTCCAAGCATCGGCATTGAAGTCTAGTTTTAATATTCCACCGGGTTTAAAACCGAACATTCCATTGTAACTCATTCGAGTAGCTATTTGCGATATATTTGGATTATGTCCAATAAATAGAAGCGAATTGTATTGATTATCGAGAGCCTGAACATAATCGATAAATTCGGCACTCAAATAATCCTCGTAAATCCATTGTTCATATTTTACAGGAATATTTACCCCAAGCTTATCAAGAAAGTATTGGCAAGTTTCTGAAGTTCTAACAGCAGCACTGCAAACGACAAAATCGATTCTTGAATTATTTTGTGCCTTAAATTGTTCTACTTGCAAATCTATCTTTTCATATCCTTTTTTAAGAAGTCGTCGGTCGAAATCAGCTTTGTCAAAACCGTCTTCAGCATAAGAATGGCGCATAAATATTATTGACTTCATTAAAGATTTATTGAATATTTATAATGATTAGAAATTGATAACTCCTTTATAAACTTGTTTTGCCGGGCCTTTTAGCCAAATATTTTGGTAAATCCCATCTTTAAATTCAAAATTTACGTAGAGCGTACCACCAAGAGCTTGGATTATGTACGCGTTTATTTCTGGTGTTTTTTGGTGAGCGGCAATGGCTGAGGCAACCGATCCTGTTCCACAAGCATAGGTTTCTGCTTCGACACCTCTTTCGAATGTTCGTATTTTTATGTTTTCTAGATTGGCTTCAATAAAATTAACATTGGTTCCTGCCTCACCAAAACGAGCATCGAACCGCAGTATTTTACCAAGAGTGGAAACTTCGGTTTTTTCAATATTTTCAACAAACTGGACAACATGGGGAGAGCCCGTATTTAAAAACCATTCATTATCTATTTGAGCAACAGAATTTACTTTATTCATTTTCAGTTTAACCAAATCATCTTCAAAAAAAGCTTCATGCAACCCATCAATAGCATTAAAAATATAATGTTTTTTTTCGATGCCTAAATATTTTGCAAAAGCAACAATGCATCGGCCGCCGTTTCCACACATGCTACCTTCGTATCCGTCGGAATTGTAATACTTCATATCGAAATCGAATTCTTTCGATGCGTTAAGTAGCATTAGCCCATCGGCGCCAATTCCAAATCGTCTGTCGCATAAAAAATGAATTTGCTCATTCGATAATTTTAGCGTGTTATTTCTGTTATCGATAAGAATAAAATCGTTTCCGGCACCATGATATTTATAAAATTCAATATTCATTTAGACTTTTTTAATGGATGTTAAACTCCTGTTAATTATTGTTAAGCTTATTTCTGACTGATAAGTTTCTTTATAACTTTACAAATATAATTAAGAATTAATCAATAACTAAATTATCATTTTAAAGCAAAAAGATATGAGAAGAATTATTGTATTGTTTATTGTAGCTGCGGTTTCCTCAATTATTGTCGCTTGGTATTTTACTAGTAGAGAAAATGCAACGAGCTTAGCTGAAACAGCTATTAAAGAAGTTCCTGTACATTCTGTGTCTTATCTACCCGAAACAACTATGGATTTTAAAATGGCAGCTTCATCGGCTGTAGATCAAGTAGTACACGTAATGTCTTCCGGTTCTGAAACTGTTCGTTATTCATCGCCTTTCGATTTTATTTTTGGCGGTGGTGTTGAGCAACAAATTCCAACAATGAGTTCAGGCTCTGGTGTTATTATTTCGAACGATGGTTATGTTGTTACCAATAATCATGTGGTTAAGAATGCAGATAATATCGAAATCATTTTAAATAATAAAAAATCGTACAAAGCAAAACTAATTGGCAAAGACGATGTAATTGATCTTGCACTTATAAAAATTGAAGGCGATACATTCCCTGCAATGCCATATGGTAATTCCGATGAGATTGAAATAGGAGAGTGGGTGTTGGCCATTGGCAATCCTTTTAATTTAAATTCAACAGTTACAGCAGGTATCGTTAGTGCTAAAGCAAGATCGTTAGGCATGAACTCAAGAACAAGTTTAGAGGCATTTATTCAAACCGATGCGGCAGTTAATCCGGGAAATAGCGGTGGAGCCTTAGTCAATTCAAAAGGAGAGTTGATTGGTATAAATACTGCGATTGCTTCTAGAACGGGGTCTTATGTTGGTTATTCGTTTGCTATTCCGGTCAATATTGTAAAAAAAGTAGTATCAGATTTAATTGAGTATGGCGAAGTACAAAGAGCTTTATTGGGTGTTAACATTTACGAACTTAATGCTCAAAATGCAGAACAACTTGGTGTAAAAAACCTCGAAGGGGTTTATATTAAAGAAGTTACTCCTGGGGGAGCAGCTGACGAAGCAAATATTATTGAGGGAGATATTATCATCAAAATAAATGATAATAAAATTAGAAATTCTTCGGAGTTATACGAAAAAATAGGGACTCATAGACCCGGCGATAAAATTACAGCTACTATTGTTAGAAATGGGAAAGAGAAAGAATTGGAATTGATATTAAAAAATCAAAACAATCAAACAACCATGAAACGTGCAGACAAAATAGATCTACTTGGTGCAAAATTTAAAGCTTTATCTGAGGCAGATAAACAAAAACTTGGATTAGACCATGGGATGCAAATATCAGAATTATATAGTGGAAAGTTAAGAATGAAGGGTGTTAACGAAGGTTTTATTATTACCAAAGTAAATCAGAATAAAATTTATAATGTTAAGGATATAGAAAATGAGATTAATAAATCGAATGGAGGTGTTTTAATCGAAGGGGTATATCCGAATGGTAAACGTGCTTATTATGCCATCGGAATAGAGTAAAAATAGGTAAATAATCAAAAAAAACAGCTTCAAAAAAAATCCCCAATTAAGGGGATTTTTTATTTTTTCTTCGGACTTGCCTTTTTGCTAGACTTTCCTGTATATGGGTTTTTAATCAGATCCTGACATTGCTCCAAACTTAAGTCGGCAGCAACAACATCTTTTGGAATTTTGTAATTTTTCTTCTGAAATTTAATATAAGGTCCCCATCTGCCATTAAGAACTTCTATGCCTTCATTTTCGAACTGTTTAATGAATTTTTCAGCATCCGATTTTCTTTTCTCTTCAATTAATTCGATGGCACGATTCAGATCGATAGACATTACGTCGTCTTCTTTTTTTAGCGAAGTAAAAGCACTATCGTGTCTAATGTATGGTCCGAATCGACCAATTGCAGCGACGACTTTTTTACCTTCGTACAATCCTAAATCGCGAGGTAACTTAAATAAGTCAAGTGCTTCTTCAAGAGTGATGGAACTAATTTGTTGCCCTTTTAAAAGCGAAGCAAATTGAGGTTTCTCAATACCTTCTTTCTCTTGTTCTTTAGTAATGGTTTCTCCTATTTGAACCATTGGCCCAAAACGACCTATTCTAACGGTAATTGGTTTCCCGTTATCGGGATGATTGCCAAGGAATCTTTCCCCTTTAGCTCTATCGGCATTTTCTATGGTATTTTCTACATTTTCGTGAAATGGCTGATAAAAGCCATTTAGCATTTTTTGCCATTCTTTTTTACCGTTGGCAATCGAGTCAAAATCTTCTTCTACGTTAGCTGTAAAGTCGTAATTGAGAATATCTTCGAAGTGCTCTACTAAAAAGTCGTTAACAACTACGCCTATATCTGTCGGGAATAATTTTTGTTTTTCAGCACCAAAATTTTCAATTTTAGTGATACTCTTAATTCCGTTACTATTGAGTGTAATTATTTCAACTTCTCGTTGTTGTCCCTCACGAGTTTCTTTAACAATATATTCGCGCTTCTGAATTGTAGAGATCGTTGGAGCATAAGTCGATGGTCTGCCTATTCCAAGTTCTTCCATTTTTTTAACCAGCGATGCTTCTGTATAACGTGGCGGATGATACGAAAACTTTTGATGTGCTTTCATTTCGATTAGATCCAGTTGATCGCCTTTCTTTAAATCGGGCAGACGTACACTTGCATTATCTTCGTTTTCATCGTCGGTCGATTCTATGTATAATTTTAAGAAACCATCGAAGATAAGGACTTCGCCTTGAACCGTTAATTGTTCTTTGCTTCCGGAAATGTCAATCTTAGCAATTGTTTTTTCAAACTCCGCTTCAGTCATTTGAGAAGCAACAGTACGTTTCCAAATTAAGTCGTACAGGCGTTGTTCTTGATCGGTGCCATCTACCGCCGGATTGGCAATGTATGTAGGACGAATTGCTTCGTGTGCTTCTTGCGCGCCTTTTGCCTTTGTACTAAAATTTCTTGGTTTTGAATATTTATCGCCAAACTGATCTTTTATAGCTTGTTTAGCAGTATTTATAGCTAAGTCTGAGAGATTAACACTATCGGTACGCATGTAGGTTATTTTCCCCGCTTCGTATAATTTTTGAGCTACGCTCATGGTTTGAGCCACAGAGAAACCAAGCTTTCTCGATGCTTCCTGTTGTAATGTTGAAGTTGTAAAAGGAGGTGCCGGAGACTTTTTAGTAGGTTTAGTTGTTTTTTCGCTAACAGTAAACTTAGCATTTTGGCAAGTTTTTAAAAATTCTTCTGCCTCTTTTCTGTCAGATTTATTATTATAAAGAAATGCTTCAAACTCTGCATTGTCTTTAGTTTTAAATAAGCTGGTAATTTTATAAGAAGCAATAGATTTGAAATTGGTGATTTCTTTTTCTCTTTCTGCAATTAGTCTTACAGCAACCGATTGCACTCTTCCTGCCGATAAAGAAGGTTTAATTTTTCGCCACAATACCGGCGATAATTCGAAGCCAACCAATCGGTCTAATACCCTTCTTGCTTGTTGTGCGTTTACAAGATTAATGTCAATATTTCTAGGAGTTTCTATAGCTTTTAAAATAGCTTCTTTAGTTATCTCATGAAAAACTATACGTCGACAATTGTTAGGTTTTAAGTTTAACACTTCGTATAAATGCCAAGCAATGGCTTCTCCCTCTCTGTCCTCATCGGCAGCTAACCATACCAGTTTACTATCTTTAACCAATTTTTTTAGCTCAGAAACAAGTTTCTTTTTATCTGGAGTAACAATATAATCGGGTTTGAAATTGTTTTGAATATCCACCCCAAAGTCTTTGGTCGACAAATCTCGAATATGACCGAAACTGGAAACAACTTTAAAATCTTTACCTAAAAACTTTTCGATGGTTTTCGCCTTAGCAGGCGACTCAACAATTACTAGATTATCTACCATGTGGTCAATTTTGTTTAATTTTGTAGTGCAAAATAAAGGATTCTAAAGCCATACTGCAAAAAATAAATTATATTTTTATTCAAACATATTCATCATTAGCAATAAAACATGGAAAAATCGCAAGAAAAAACAGAACAAAAAAGTAAGGGGTTCAAGCGTTATATATGGATTCTCTGGTCGGCTTTTCTGATACCTTTAGTATCTGTAGCTGTGCTTTTTTATTTAATCGCTAATGGACATTTGGGATATATGCCTACTTGGGAAGAGCTCGAAAACCCGAAGAGTAATTTGGCCACTCAGGTTATTTCTTCCGATGCAAAAGTTTTAGGAACATTTTTTAAAGAAAACAGAACACTTGTAGAATACGAAGAATTGTCTCCATTTCTTGTAGATGCGTTAGTTGCCACCGAAGATGAACGCTTTTATTCTCATTCCGGCATCGATACGCGAGCATTAGCAAGAGCTGTGGTAAATATGGGTTCAAAAGGGGGAGGAAGCACAATTTCTCAGCAATTGGCCAAACTTTTATTTCACGATCCTGCCGAAACAAAATGGGAAAGGATTGTTCAAAAGCTTAACGAATGGGTAATGGCAATCATGCTTGAACGTCGCTATACCAAAGAAGAGATTATCACCCTATATTTTAATCGTTTTGACTTTCTGAATTTAGCTGTGGGTATCCAAACAGCGGCTCATGTTTATTTTAACAAACAACCTTCCGAACTTAATATTCAAGAGTCGGCTATGTTGGTTGGGATGTGTAAAAACCCGGCTTTGTATAACCCGCTTCGTCGTTTAGAACAGGTTAAAGATCGTAGAAATACTGTATTGGCTCAGATGCTGAAAAATAGTTTTATCAATCAACACGACTACGACTCGCTTAAATTTATTCCTATAGAGTTAGATTTTCAACGTGTCGATCACTCTTTAGGTCTAGCACCTTATTTTAGAGAACATATTCGTTTATTAATGCAAGCCAAACAACCTCAAAAAGAGGAATATTGGAATGCTCATCAGTTTAGTGTCGATTCGTTGGAATGGGTCAAAAACCCATTGTACGGATGGGTCGTCAAAAACCCCAAACCCGATGGAACTTTTTACGATTTGTATAGAGACGGCTTACAAATACATACAACCATTAATTCTCGCTTGCAGAAATATGCAGAACAAGCTGTAGAAGAACATATTGGAAAAGAATTGCAAAAAGATTTCTGGAAAGAGCAAGAAGGTCGATCGAAGGCCCCATTTGCCTACGATATGACAGAAAAACAAATCAACGAAATTCTATATAGAGCCATGAAACAAACAGACCGGTACAAAGCCTATAAACGTGCCGAAATGACAGAAGACTCTATTGATTATTATTTTCATCAACCTGTTGAAATGAGTGTGTTTTCTTGGAGTGGCGAAAAAGACACCTTGATGTCGCCTTTAGATTCTATTAGATATTATAAATATTTTTTACGCTCCGGTTTAATGTCGATGGATCCTACTACAGGTTATGTAAAAGCCTACGTTGGTGGTATAAATTATACTCATTTTAAATACGATATGGTTTTTGATGGACGAAGACAAGTGGGATCAACATTTAAACCAATTCTGTATTCACTGGCTCTTCAGGAAGATTTTACCCCATGTTCAAAATTACCAAACATCCCACATTCAATAGCCTTACCTGAAGGAGGCGTATGGACTCCCAAAAATGCTGACATATCGAAGACCGATGGCAAGATGATCACTTTAAAAGATGCACTAGCCAATTCGAATAACTTCATTTCGGCTTATTTGATCGATCGTTATAGTCCGGGAGCAATGGTTACTATGGCTCAAAAGCTTGGAATAACCACTAAAATGGATGCTGTTCCTTCGATTTGTTTGGGAACTCCCGATGTTTCATTGTTTGAAATGTTGCCGATGTACTGCACTTTCGGTAATAAAGGGGTTTATACAAAGCCTGTTTTAGTAACACACATAAAAGATAAAAACGGTAATCTTTTAGCAACATTCCAAGCAGAAAGAACTGAAGTATACGACGAAAAAACAGCCTATCTTATGGTTAATCTGCTCGAAGGCGTAATTAATAGAGGGACAAGTATTCGTCTTCGATTTAAATATGGTTTTACAAACGATATTTATGGCAAAACCGGAACTACACAAAATCATTCTGATGGTTGGTTTTTTGGTGTAACACCACAGTTAGCAACCGGAATTTGGGTAGGAGGAGAGGATAGAAGTGTTCACTTTAAAGGCATACGCTTAGGTCAAGGAGCTAACATGGCGTTACCAATTTGGGCTTTATATATGAAAAAAGTTTATGCCGATGAAAAACTGAATTATTCACAAGATGAATACTTCGAAAGACCACCAAATATTAGAGTTGAATTGGATTGTAATAAAACGGAAGAAAATCAGTCAAATTTAGATTACGGTTTTTAATAGTTGTCAAAATTTCCATATTACATTAAAACCATTAATTTTGTAATCTCAAATGCCCGCATAGTTCAAGGGATAGAACGAAAGTTTCCTAAACTTTAAATACAGGTTCGAGTCCTGTTGTGGGTACACAAAAAAAGCCTCTAAAAATCAGAGGCTTTTTGTTTTATAAAAATTCTTTCAATTATTTAGTCACTTTTAAAACATCTGCAATCGCTTTAACAAATGTTTCTTTTGGCAAAGCACCCATTGCCATTTGTGGCTGTGAATCTTGAGGTACGAATAACAACGATGGAATACTCTGGATTCCAAAAACAGCAGCTAACTCTTGTTGTTCTTCGGTATTAACTTTATAAATGTTTAATTTACCATCGTACTCTTTTTGTAACTCTTCTAATATAGGAGCAACCATTTTACATGGTTGACACCAATCTGCATAAAAATCTATTAAGCAAGGTTTATCACCTTCGAATTTCCACTCTTGGTTTTCTGTGTAATTAAATACTTTCGATTTAAAAGTTTCTACGGTCAAATGTTCTAACATTATTTCTAATTTTAAATTATTTCAATTTTTTCGCCCAGCTTTTCAAATTTTATACCAAGCTTGGTTGTTTATTAATATGTAGCAAGCATACGTTAAAAACAAATACGATACTGGTTGTAAAACAATGATATTCAATAATATATATATTATTTTTCGAATATTTGTTTAATTATGCAAAAGTATCAATATTTTATGTTATTGTGTCAGATATTTTTAAATATTAGACAAAATGTCTAGTTTTCTGCCATTAATGGGACTTTACAATCGATTTAAATAGTTTAATTTTGCGAAATGTACGATAAACATATTTCTCATATCATTTTCAAAACTATATCTGAAGCTTTAAAACCTCAGCAAGAAGCTTATGTTATTGGTGGTTTTGTTCGCGATATTTTTTTAAAACGCCCTTCAAAAGACATCGATATTGTTACTGTAGGCAGCGGAGTTGAATTGGCTCAAAAAGTGGCACATAAACTTGGTGTAAAAAAAGTTACTGTGTTTAAAAACTTTGGAACTGCAATGTTTCATTATCAAGATTGGGAAGTAGAATTTGTTGGTGCACGAAAGGAATCTTACTCGCACGATTCAAGAAAACCTATAGTTGAAAATGGCACGCTAAAAGACGACCAATTAAGACGTGACTTCACGATTAATGCATTGGCTATCAGCTTAGTTAAAAAAGATTGGGGGGCATTAGTCGATCCATTCAATGGCTTAAACGATTTGAACAATAAGCGTATTGTAACACCTACCGATCCTGAAATTACTTTTTCCGACGATCCACTGCGAATGATGAGAGCGATAAGGTTTGCTACACAAATTCGTTTCAATATAGACCCTGTTACTTTTGAAGCCATCAAACAACAAGCCCACCGAATCGAAATTGTTTCTATGGAACGAATTATCGATGAATTAAATAAAATAATGATGGCTGATGTTCCTTCTATAGGATTTAAGCTTTTATATGAATCCGATATTCTTAAAATAATTTTTCCGGATTTACTTAATTTGATGGGTGTCGATACAATTGGTAAGTTTTCGCACAAAGATAATTTTTATCATACGTTACAAGTGCTAGACAACATCGCCGAAAACACACAAAATTTATGGTTGCGTTGGGCCGCATTATTGCACGATATTGGAAAACCGGCTACTAAAAAATTTTCACCAAGCGGAGGTTTTTCATTTCACAGCCACGAAGTTGTAGGCTCTAAAATGATTCCTAAATTATTCAAACAGTTAAAACTTCCATTGAACGAAAAAATGAAATATGTTCAAAAATTAGTTTTTTTGCACTTAAGGCCAATTGTTCTAGCCTCGGACATTGTTACCGATTCTGCCGTTAGGCGATTACTATACGAAGCAGGTGATGATATTGACGACCTGATGATGTTAGCAGAAGCAGATATCACTTCTAACAACGACAACAAAGTCAAACGTTTTTTAAATAACTTCAAAATTGTTCGTTCGAAATTAGTTGAAATTGAAGAAAAAGATCGAGTTAGAAATTGGCAACCTCCAATTAATGGTGAAGAAATAATTCAAATGTTCAACTTGGCTCCATCTAAGACAGTTGGGGAATTAAAAGATATCATTAAAGAAGCGATTTTGGAAGGAATTATTCCGAACGAAAGGGAAGAGGCTTATCATTTTTTAGTTGAAAAAGCCAAAGAAAAAGGCATTGAAGTAGTTTATCCGTTAACTTTTTAACGAAAATCGAGATCTAGCACAATGGGCAAATGATCGCTATATCCACCATTATATTTAAATCCGATATAAGAACGATTCGTTTTCTTTCCGCCATATTTAGTATCGTCTTCTAATAAAAAATCTGCTTTAAAAGGATAAGCATTTTCAGGCTTGGCTTCTGTTTGGTGCACACCATTAATTAGCCCTCCCGAAACGATAAACTGATCTAAAACAGCCCAATGACCTTGATAGGGATGCGTTCCTTCCTCTGTCTGAGATAAAGGATACATCAAATTATATAACTGACTGTTCGAATAGGGTTTTTCTGGTGGCATGCCCTTTAAATATTCTAGAATACTTTTATCGGTAGGCGTGTCGTTGAAGTCGCCCATAATTACGATATTGGGGTTTTGCGTCGTTTGATAGAGCGAGTCCACTTTTTTACGCAAAGTCTCAGCAACATAAATTCGCTTGTTTTCAGTTTTCATTTGGCCACCCCAACGCGATGGCCAATGGTTGACAAATACATGTAGTGTGTCTTTATTCTTCATTAAACCCTTAGCATATAAAATATCGCGTGTTTTTGATTGAGGACTATTAGGGAAATGAATTGGTATAAAATCGTAATATAAAGGGGTAAAATCGTCCGATTGATATAACAGAGCAACATCGATACCTCTATTGTCTGGCGATTCTTTATGAATAATTTGATAATTTAATTTGGCAATTGGAGAACGTTCTGTCAATTCTTCTAGTACAAAAAGATTTTCCACTTCGCAAACCCCGATTATTGCTGGTGTTTGCCAACCGCCAACAGCAGTAATCACCTTTGCAATGTTTTTAAGTTTGGTTTCGTATTTATTGGCAGTCCAGTGTTTATCGCCATCGGGTAAAAATTGCTCGTCCCATTTAGTCGTATCGTCGTATATATCGAACAAATTTTCGAGATTATAAAACATCACTTTAAAATCTACACTGTTCTGACTAAAAAGGCGTATAGAAAGCGTGAAAAAAACAATGATGATAATAGATCTGTTAATCATTCAACGAGAAAATTTTTGTTTGTTCGATATTGCTCTGGTTTTGCGATCTGTCGTAAATATAAAACTCTAACAAAGAAGAGTCTGGCCAACTAAGTGCCATTTGGAAATCGATTGGAACAATCATTTTTCCTTTTAAAACAGGGTTTGCTGAGTTCTTGTTTTTAAGTTCTTCGAATCTAAAATAGGGTTTTGTAACTGTATCTAAGATTAGTGTATCGGTTCTTTTTTCGTAAAGATTGAATTTTAAATTGTAATAAAATGCTTCACTTGGAGCAAAATCGCCCGTTGTGTCGCTCGTTGCTAAACCTAAGTCTCCGTCTCCATCGACAAAAGTAAATGTAACTATAACCTGTTTGATGAGGTTTCCTAGTTCGTCTTTTCCATTTATAATCTCAATATTATTATATTCTATTGCCGGAATTGGGCTATACGATTTTGGCTTTTCGCAAGCAAAATTTAAAAATACGAATAAAAACAATATTGTACTTATCAGTTTCATAGCTTTATTTTTGCCTAAAATATATTCTGATGGGCACTCCTGTAAATCGGTATTTTTCTCGAATTTTATTTTCTAAAAATCGTCGATACGGTTCTTTAATATAATTAGGTAAGTTGGCGTAAAATGCAAAAGTAGGAACTGCTGTTGGCAATTGAGTGACGTATTTAATTTTTATAAACTTATCCTTCACGCTTGGTGGCGGGAACTGCTCTAGGATTGGCTGAAAGTAATCATTCAGTTCTGATGTACTAATCTTCTGATTTTTATTATTGTATACTTCAATTGCTGTTTCTAATACTTTATGAATTCTTTGTTTAGTTAAGGCTGATGTAAATATAATTGGCACATCACTATTCGGCGCAATTCTTTCTCTTATAGCCGCACTATAATCTTTAACAGAGTTTGTTTCTTTTTCTGCTAAGTCCCATTTATTAACTAAAATTACGATTCCTTTTTTATTTCGTTCGATCGTTCCATAAATATTAACATCTTGTGCTTCCATACCTAGAGTCGCATCGAGCATTAATAGGCAAACATCGCTATGTTCGATTGCACGAAATGCTCTCATAACAGAGTAAAACTCAAGGTCTTCAGTAACTTTCTGCTTTTTACGAATGCCGGCTGTATCGACTAAAATAAAATTAAAACCGTATTTATTAAATACAGTATCAATCGAATCTCTTGTTGTTCCGGAGATTGGAGTAACAATATTGCGCTCTTCACCGATTAAAGCATTCACTAAGGACGATTTCCCTGCGTTTGGCCGACCAACAACTGCAATTCTAGGCAAGTCAATTTCTTCTTCTTCGGGCTGAATTTTCTCGAATAATTTAAGGGTTTCGTCAAGTAAATCGCCGGTTCCACTACCGTTTACTGAAGAAACTTTGAATAGATTATCGAATCCTAATGAGTAAAAATTATCAGCATCAAAAACTTCGTTGTTAGTATCCACTTTATTAGTGATGACAATGACTTTTTTCTTCTTTTTTCTGAGAATTTTAGCCATTTGCTCATCTAAATCAGTAATTCCGACTTTAACATCGACAACAAAATAAACAACATCGGCTTCGTCAATAGCGATCTGAACCTGACTTCTTATTGCTTCTTCGAAAATATCGTCGGAATTAACGATATAACCGCCAGTATCTACAATACTAAATTCTAATCCATTCCATTCGACTTTACCATAATGCCTATCTCTGGTAACACCGGAGTATTCATCGACAATAGCTTGTCTTTTACCTGTTAATCTGTTAAAAAGTGTCGATTTCCCTACGTTAGGTCTTCCTACAATTGCAACAATATTTCCCATCTTATCCTTTTTTTATTAAACCAATTGAGTATTGTATGAAGAATACCACGAGCGCAAAAACAATAGATACAAGCATTGAAATAACGAGTGTTAGTAACAAACTTTTATCTTTTTCCACCAATTTATTTTTTTGATTAATCAAAGAAATAGTTTGCGGATGATCGATTGATTCTTGCAATTCTTGTTTTTGCATAAACAATTTTATTTTCTCGCTATGCGAGCCATCAATCTGGTTTATAGTAATTTGACTATTTTCTTTTTCGCTTAAATATAAGCTCTGAAATTGATCAATTTTTTTAATTTCTTTATCGATTTGGTCAATTAAAGCTTGTGTTCTTAATTGCTTTTGCTTGAACTGCTTTTTAATATATGGTAAGCTGTTAATATAATCGACCATATGATTGGCAAAGTATGATACGCTAGAGTCAGATGTCGATTTTATAGTTAGTTTAAAAACCATTCCGGTTGTATCGATACTTATTTTTTTAATGTTTATTATATCTGATAACTCGATTTTTAAATTTTCTGCAATTTGCTCCAACTGAGACGTTTTAATATCGTACTGAAATTTTTCTACTACGTTATAAATTAACTCTTTAGGTGCATTATTGGCTTCTAATAAATAATGTGTATCCTTAATAGATGAATTTTTCCAATAGTACAGCACGCCAAGAATAAGACCCAATGTGATATAAAGCATTAAATGCCAACGCTTTTTATAAAAATACAGTACTATTCTTTGGTATAACTCTATCAAATCAATTTCTTGAGTATTTCTTTCCTCCATACTTTATTGGTATTATATAACCTACAAAAATACATATAATATTGATAGCAAAAAAAACGGCCGGTTAAAATAACCGACCGCAGACCTATGTATAAAAAAAATCAAAGTTTTAAGTTTCCAAAGTTGATTTCTACTTTGACGACTCCAGTTGGCGATTTGTTACTGCTTCCGACAATTCCTTTTACTTCTTCGTCGCTATTGTTCTTAATGCGATCTACATTAACCTTAGATGGGAGTTTTACGTTTCCAAAATCAATATCTGCATCGATTGTATAAACTGCATCAGGGTGTATGTTTAAGTCCACATTTCCAAAAGAAGATTCAATTTCAATAAGCTCAAAATCCGGTTCTATGTACTTTACATCGAAATTTCCATATTTCGACTCAGCGATTAACTTTGTTCTTAAATAATCAATATCCACATTCATATATTGGGCTTCGATATCGGCGTAATAAATAGAGTCGACATCTAATCCACCGTATTTACCTTCAAACTTCAAAAACTCGATAAAATTGACATTTACATCGGCATATTTGGCTTCGAGTTCAATAGATTTTCCGTTTCCAAACTTCAGTTTTCCATATTTTAGTTCAATGTCGGCATAATTACAGTATTCAATTTGAGCATTCGAGTATGCCATTTCAATTTCGCAAAGGCGTTGCGATTTGTTAAATAAGAGGTTCTTCGCAAGTAAATTACCGTATTTAAGATTGATTTCGCACGGACCTGTTATTTTTGCAATAGCAATGTCGCCATATTTATTGTTTAAGTTGTATGACATTGATGCCGGTGCTTTGACAACATATTTAATTTCCAACTCAAATTTTTTATCAACTTCAAACGATTTTGCAAACTGAGTAACAGCATAAACAGAATCGCCATTTTTTCCTATTAATGATTCAATTTCTGATAAATATTTTTCGGCGAGTTCTTCGGTTTTAGCTCTAACAATAATTTCCGATGTGATAGAAATCTCATCTTTATCCCAATTTGCAAGAATTAAATTACCGTATTTATTGCTGAAATAAAACGATCCGTTTTTGACGTTTTCGTACACTTGTTGAGATTTTTTTACTTTCTCAATTTTTTCTGCTTTCAACGATACGCTAAAAAGCAACATAAGTCCGATACTATAAATTAATGCTCTCATTTTCTTTTGTATTAAAATGTTTTATTTGTTTTATCTGATTTAAAATATGATCTAAGGTGTTAATTTTTAATTGGTAATGCATTATAACAGCTTCGATTACACGCTCGTCGTTGCTTTGGGCATTCAGTTCTTTACAAAAAGTTTCTACAATTGAATCGGTGTTCGCTATTTCTTTTAAAAATAAAGTTGAATCGATGCCGGTATTTATAATTGCTTCCATCTTTTGTGATTCAATTGAGGTGTAATATGCACTCAGTTCTTGTATTTCGTTATTACAATTTGATAAATAATTAGTTGATGAAATGATCGTATTTGGTTTAATTTCTATCTGAGATTTAATCCAGTAACCGAGAGTTATAAAAAATAGGATAGAGGCCGCAACAAGCAAATACTTCAATCCGCTATTCGAAGTGCGCTTTTGTTGTTTCAGCTTTTGTTCAAAACGATTCTGATGCCCTTTCAAGGGTTCTTCAAAATCGAACTGTTGATTCCATTCTTTGTTCATGATTTACTCTTTTTATAAATTGGATTGAATATGGTCTATAATTAATTGCTTTGCTCTTGTAAGTTTTGATCTTGAACTCGATTCTTTTATAGATAGAATTTGTGATATTTCTGTATGGTCGTAGCCTTCTATATGAAATAAAGAAAAAACAATTCTGTAATGTTCCGGAAGAATCATTAATGCTTTGTATATCTGCTCTACCTTCTGTGTATTTTCGGATTCGAAGGTAAAGTCTTCGTTAAAATTTGATTTTAAATCTTGTTCTTCTGAAAGTTGAATTCGGCTTGTTTTTTTTAATCGATCAATACTTTTATTTATCGCAATCCTTTTAATCCATGCCGTCCAATTCTGATGTGTGGGCCATAATTGTTGTTTATTAAAAACATTAATTAATGTATCGTGCACAACATCTTCGGCTTCTTCTTTGTTTTTTAAAATTCGATAACTAGTATTAAATATTGGTTTATAACTGGCATTGTAAAATTGTGTTTGAGCCGAACGATTGCCCTCCCGTGCCATTAATAATATTTTTTCTAAATCTAAATTCACATTCATATAACGATCGAAAATCGAATATGCTGCAATAAATAAAAAAAATCTTGCAAACAGCAAGATTTCGGAAAATAGAAAAATTGTTTATCTTCTCTTATTCGGTAAATTTGTAACCTACACCTTTAACTGTTCTTATTATGTTATCACCAAATTTTTTTCTTAATTTTCGAATGTGCACATCGATAGTTCTGTCGCCAACAAAACTCTGTTCTCCCCAAACTTGGTTATAAATTTCATCTCTTAAAAACACTTTGTCAGGGTGAGAAGCCAGCAAGCTTAACAATTCGAATTCCTTTTTAGGCAAGATATATTCAAATTCATCTTTGGTAACAATATATCGTTCTTTATCTATAGTAATACCATTTACAATCTGAGGACCTTCATATATTTTATTCGAATCGGAAACGACTTCATCAAAAACACCTTGCCTTTTTAATAAAGCTTTAACCTTAGAGACTAAAACTTTAGGTTTTATAGGTTTTGTAATATAATCATCTGCGCCGGCATCGTAACCCGCAATTTGAGAATAATCCTCAGCTCTAGCCGTTAAAAAGGTAATTAATACATCTTTTATTTCGTTCGTTGCTCGAATTTTTTCGCATAATTCTATGCCATCAATATTGGGCATCATTACATCCAATATTATTAAATTTGGTTTAAACTGAAGGGCTTTTTTAATGACTTTTTCTGGATATTTACTGGTTTCAACTTTAAAACCCGACGATTTTAAATTATAAGATACGAATTCTAAAATATCTTCATCGTCGTCAACCACTAAAACTTTAGGTTCATCCATCATATATAAGTATATTTAATTTGGCGTAAAACTATCGGAATGATGTTAAGTCTATATTAATTTGAGATTAATTAAACTCTAATTAACCACTTAAAAATTTACGATTACTTAAAAGCGTGTTAAGATATAGTTGTTGTTATAGCTATTTATTTGCATCAGATTTTTAAAACAAAATTTAAAACAACAATGCAAATGAAAAGATTATTTTTAATGATCGCAATGGGAGCTGTATTAAGCTCAAGTGTTTTAACTTCTTGTAAGAAAGATAAAGAAGATGAAACTCCAACTGACACAACATCAACATTGTACACCGAGGCTAATGGTGAAGTAACTGTTAAAGACCGTGGTAAAGGAACTGGTACAAAAACTTGGACAGCCGATAAAGTATGGGTATTAGATGGTTTAGTGTTTATTAACGAAGGACAAACGTTAACCATCGAAGCTGGTACAGTTATTAAAGGTATGCCTGGCGAAGGCGTTGATGCTTCTGCTTTAATTGTAGCAAGAGGTGGAAAAATTATGGCTGAAGGAACTGCGACTAATCCAATAGTATTTACCGGACAAGGTACATTAACCAACCAAAAAGGAACTTGGGGAGGTTTAATCGTTTTAGGTAAAGCTAGATTAAATACAACGCCTGATGTTCAACAAGTTGAAGGTATAGATACTTCAGAACCTAGAGCTGAGTTTGGTGGCAACGACGATCATGATGACTCGGGTGTTATTAAATACGTCTCTATTCGTCACAGTGGGTCTAACATTGGCGCAGATAATGAAATCAATGGTTTGACATTAGGCGCAGTAGGCGATGGAACTACTATTGATTATGTTGAAATTACTTATAACAAAGACGATGGTATCGAATTTTTCGGAGGAACTGTAAATGTTAAACATGCTTTAGTTGCTTATTGTGGCGACGATTCTTACGACTACGATATGGGTTATCGTGGTAAAGGTCAGTTTTGGGTTTCTTTACAAGATGGCGATAGCGACAGAAACGGCGAGCACGATGGCGGAACAAGTCCTGAAACTGCAGAGCCTTATGCTACACCAACTATTTACAATGCAACCTACATTGGACATGGTACTAACAGAATTGCAACTTTCCGCGATAACGCAGGGGGATACTATTACAATTCCATCTTCGCAGAAATGGGCAAAGGTATTGATATTGAAAGATTAAACAACGATGATGGTACCTTAAAAGAAAGCTCTTATTCCAGATTTAATAGTGGAAACGGTGTGTTAAGAATAGCAGGAAACATTTTTAGTAATGTTGCTGGACAAACAGATGCATCAAACCCAACAAAATTAATCAACTTCGCTACATATCAAGGTAAAGACCAAGATGGAGAAAACATCAACATCGGAATGTCTGCATCTGACTCTACTTTAATTGCAAACTATTTTAGTCAAGCATACAACGAAGTAATGAATTTAAACATTACTGTTACTAATCCAACAACAACCGATCAAGTTACAACACCAATTGTAGTGCCTAACGATGATTTCTTTGATCAAGCCGCTTACAACGGTGCTTTCGGAGCAACTAACTGGGCATCTGGTTGGACATTAACTTATCAAAACTAAAATACACCATCATTTTACAAGCATGAAGGTCTGGCAAGCTACTTCGGTAGCTTGCTATGTTTGTAAAATCGATTAATAATTTAGACCTAATTAATGCTTGTAAAAATGAATAACCTCTCCTGAGGTTTAAAAAAATATTAACATGAAAATAAAAATAATCAGCCTTTCATTTTTATTTATCAGCCTAAACCTTTTAGCTCAAAAAGCAACAATTAAAGGTACTGTTAAAGATGAAAAAACTGGAGAATTATTATTTGGAACTAACATATTTATTAAAGGAACTACCATTGGAACCATGTCCGATTTTGATGGAAACTATACACTTTCGGTAGACCCCGGTAGTTATGAGCTAACCTGTTCTTTTGTATCGTACCAAACACAAAATATTAAATTTAATGTAGCTGCAGGCGAAACGAAAACCATCGATTTTTCGATGGGAACTACAGCCCTCGAATTAAACGATGTTCAAGTCGTTGCAAAACGAGTAGAAAGAACAGAATCGGCTGTCGTAGCAATGCAAAAAAATTCTGCAACAGTCATTTCCGGAATTTCGTCGCAAGAAATAACTAAATCGGGGGCTAGCGATGCTGCTGCTGCCTTAAAAAAAGTAACCGGTGTTTCTGTTCAAGATGGTAAATATGTATACGTACGAGGTTTGTCGGATCGATATAGTAAAACAACGCTAAATGGTGCGGAAATTTCAGGTTTAGATCCCGAAAGAAACACAGTTCAAATGGACTTATTTCCTACTAATATTTTAGAAAACATGTTAGTTTTCAAAGCTTTCTCGCCAGATTTATCGGGCGATTTTACAGGCGGTTTAATCGATATAAGAACTAAAGATGTTCCCGATAAGTTTATTTTAGGA
Organism: Bacteroidales bacterium; assembly: GCA_016936665.1. Lineage (GTDB taxonomy): Bacteria > Bacteroidota > Bacteroidia > Bacteroidales > JAFGXI01 > JAFGXI01. The sequence continues at coordinate 250,062 of JAFGXI010000002.1, read as the reverse complement.
TTTTCAGCAGAATTATCGTACAGTCCTCAAAGTAATCTAATCAATAATTTTTTAACCTACCAAGGCGGTAAATACGATGCTTTGGGAATAGACGATGGAACAAGAGCTATTCCGTCTGAAGCTACAGGAGAAATTCCTTATCGACTTCAGGGCAAAGACGATGAAATCAACAATATCACAAAATCGTTCAATAAAATCTGGGATGTCGAGACGAAAAGCACAGGTTTAGATCATAAATATGCTTTAGATCTAGGAAAAAACTTCAAATTGTTTGGAAAAGAGTCGGGGATAATCGTTGCCGGTACATACTCACATAGCAATAAATACGACGATAATCAACGTTATGGTCGTTACGAAATTACCGATCCCGATGATAAATCGCTTAACACCATTTCTCAGTCGAATTACTTCGCTAGTGGAAAGGAAGATGTTATGTGGTCTGGTTTGGCAGTGCTGGGTATGAAAATTAACAATCAGAACAAAGTATCACTTACTGTTTCTAACAATCATAAAGGCGCAAAGGAAGCGACTTACATGATGTATAGAGATTTTAAAAATTCGGATGGAGAAATACGAGAAAAAAGAATTTTAGAATTTAATTCGAGAAATTTATTTGTAGCTCAGTTAAAAGGGAAACGCGATGGTGAAAAACTCGATGTCGATTGGATAGCTTCTTACACCAATGCAAAGCAAGACGAACCAGACATTCGTTTTCTTATCAATCAATTTGAACCAAGAATTACAGATACATTGTATTATATCGATCCTTCTACGATTCCTTCTCCACGACGTTTTTACAGAAATATGAACGAAAATGTTTATTATGGAAGAATCGATTTAAGTTACGATTTTAAATTTATGGGTTCCGATTCAAAACTAAAAGGAGGCTTTTCTGAAAATTATAAAACAAGAAGTTATCGCCAGAAACAGGTCAATTTTTACGAGGCTCATCAACAAACATACAGTTACATTACCAATTATTTTGCAGATGATAATATTGACACCGAAAATGGAATTCGTGCTCAAGGTTCTTTAAAAGACGATCAGAAAAATTCATACGATGGATATATGACAGTAATGGGAGGGTATTTAATGGCGGATCTGCCTTTGTACGATAAGTATAGAATTGTTGCCGGTCTGAGAGTTGAGCAAGCATACATGTATACCGAGAGTCTAAAAGAAGCCGTTGGAAACCAAGTTAATTATGGCGAACTCGATGAGTTATCTATGTTACCTTCTTTTAACTTTACTTTTACACCTAATAAATCAAACAATTGGCGATTGGCCTACAATAAAACAGTAGCTCGTCCTTCGTTTAGAGAAAAATCGCCTTTGGCTATCGAAAGTGTAACAGGAGATATTGTAATCGGAAATCCCAATTTAAAACAAACAAATGTCGATAATTTTGATTTTAGATATGAGCATTATTTTGGATCAGGCGAAGTTGTATCTGGTGGATTGTTTTATAAAAACTTCGAAAATCCGATAGAAAAAACGTTTAACACTAAAGCTCAAAATCCTGAGTTAACTTGGCGAAATGTTGAACATGCTCAATTAACTGGTATAGAGCTTGAATTTGCAAAAAAATTAGACTTTATCGAAATTCTTAAAAATTTTAAAACAACATTTAACTTTACATATGTACACTCAGCGGTTGATGTCGATCCTCAAGAGTTAGAAATTAAAAAAATATATGATCCGGAAATTAGTTCAACAAGAATAATGTTCGAACAATCACCTTATATTTTCAATGCACTACTTTCTTATAAAAACGATAGCATCGATTTTGCTGCAAATATTTCTTATACTTACAATGCAGAAAAATTGGTATTAGTTAATCCTACAGGTATTCCGGATATTTACCAAACGCCAACTCATGAGCTAAATTTTAATATCTCGAAAACCTTCTATAAGAAATACACTTTACAATTTCAAGTTAAGAATATCTTAGACCAAAGAACGGTATATCAATATTCATATTTAGATCAAGACTACACTTACAGCGATATAGGTTACGGCAGACGTTTTAGTTTAAAATTAACTTACAAGTTTTAAAGTTAACATAGAGTTAACATTATCATCAATTTAGCGAAACATACTTATTGTTGGATTAATCGTAATATTGCAACGTAAACAATTTAAAAAAGCCAAAACAATGAAAAAATTAGCTCTTTTCTTAGCAGTATTAAGTTTCTCTCTAGTAGTATTAGCTGGCAATGAAAACGGTGATAAAAAAGAAAAAGTGCAAAATACACAAGCAACTACTAGCGTTATTGCAGGTAAAGTTGTTGACCAAGTAACAGGCGAAGCCCTTGCTGGAGTTCAAGTTATGTTGGTAGGTACAGACCAAGTAGTATATACCGATTTTGATGGTAACTTCCAATTTACACCCGTAAACAACGGTAAATACACTATCGAAACGAACTTTATCTCTTACCAACATTCAGTTCATCAAAATGTGAATGCAATAGCAGCCGAACTAATTAATATTAGTTTGAAAGGTTTATAATTTAATTAGGTCAAAACAATATAGAAACTGCAAGTTTTGCTTGCAGTTTTTTTATATCTTTACGTTAATGGCTTAGTCCTTGTATTCGTAATCCTAAAAATAAAATATTCATATCATGAAAACATTATACACATTTTTAGCATTAATTATTTACTCGTCTATTTTTAGTCAAATTGAAGAAAAAGACGGTATTTATTATACCAAAGAAGGAGAAACATACACCGGTTTATATTCAGAATATTATAACGATGGTGGTGTAAAAATTCAAACCGAACTAAAAGATGGTAAACCTAATGGTGTAACCACATTATTTTATCCGAATGGTAAGATAAAAGAAAAGCGTTCATATTCAGAAGGTATAATGAACGGTGAGTGGATTACCTATTTCGAAAATGGAGAAAAATCAGCCATTGCATACTATAAAAATGGTTTAAAAGATGGACAATGGTTTGTATGGGATGAAAATGGTACTTTACGTTACGATATGTCCTATTTAGAAGGCAATAAAACTGGTGTTTGGAAAATGTTCGACGAAAAGGGCAAATTAATAAACGAAAAAAATTATTAATGTGAATAAAAGCTCTATAGTTTGAGCTCACAAATGAATGGCTTTATTTAATTTTGTATAAAAAACAATGTACAAAATTCTAATAAAGCCTTTTTTGTTTCGTTTCGTTCCGGAAACAGCTCACAAAATCGTATTCACAAGTCTAAAATTAATTCAGAATTTAAATCTGAATTTCTTACTTAAAATCATCTACCATTATAAAAACAACGAACTCGAGCGTGAGGTTTTTGGTATCAAATTTCCTAATCCAATTGGTTTAGCCGCAGGTTTAGACAAAGATGCAGAAGTATTTGAAGCACTGGGAAATATAGGTTTTGGTTTTGTCGAAATTGGAACTGTTACTCCAAAGGCTCAACCAGGAAATCCTAAGCCAAGAGCGTTTCGGTTGATCGAAGATGAAGGTTTAATTAACAGAATGGGATTTAATAACGAAGGCTTAGAAGCTTGCGTTAATAGGTTGAAGAAAAGAAAATCTAAAATCATTATAGGGGGTAATATTGGAAAAAATAAAATTACACCCAACGAAGAGGCAATATCGGATTACGAAAAAGGCTTCAACGCTCTATTTTCGTGGGTCGATTACTTTGTTGTTAATGTAAGTTCTCCAAATACGCCTAATTTAAGAGCATTACAAGACAAAGAACCTTTAACCAAACTACTGTCTCATTTAATGGCACTTAACAAACAAAAAAGTCTACCAAAACCTATATTGCTTAAAATAGCACCAGATTTGACAAACGAGCAATTAGACGATATTATTGAAATTGTTAAAACTACCGGTATTGACGGAATAGTTGCAACAAACACAACTATTGCTAGAAATCATCTTAAAACAGATTCGAAAATTATCGAAAATATTGGAGCAGGCGGACTAAGCGGGAAACCACTCACAAAACGCTCTACCGAAGTTATCAAATATCTACATACAAAATCGAATGGCAGTATTCCAATAATTGGTGTAGGAGGTATTCATACACCAGAAGACGCTATCGAAAAGCTCGAAGCTGGAGCTTCTTTAATTCAACTTTACACTGGCTTTATTTATGAAGGCCCTGGAATTGTGAAAAAAATTAATAAATCTTTAATTAATTTATAAGAATGAGTAAACCTATAAAAGCTGTAATTTTCGATTTAGATGGTACCTTATTAAATACTTTAAATGATATTTCAGAAATTGTAAATTCTGTTTTAGAACTACATCATTTTAAAACTTTTTCTACAAATGATTATAAACAGTTTATTGGCAATGGACTAGAAATGCTTTGCAGAAGAGCCTTACCAAAAAATATCGATGAATATCTGTTCAAAAGTATTTTTGTAGAAGTTAAAGAAGCTTATAATGAAAGACAAAATATAAAAACAAAACCTTTCGATGGAGTGATTGAAATGTTAGCAAATCTGCAACGTTTAAATATTAGTATAGCCGTACTGTCTAACAAACCTCATGAGTTTGTAAAACCAACCATAGATCATTATTTCCCCAATATTAATTTTAGCTTGATGTATGGCGCAAGAAAAGAGTATGAAAGAAAGCCAGATCCAACAGTTTTACTCATGATGTTAAATGAAATGAGCTTGAAAAAAGACGAATGTCTGTACGTTGGCGACACAGAAACTGACATTCTCACAGCAAAGAATGCTGGTGTAGATTCGATCGCTGTTTTATGGGGATTTAGATCTGAAGACGCATTGAAAAAAGAGAAACCCAATTATACTATTTCCAAACCTAAAGAACTGATTGATATAATCGAAAAAAAAAGAGGCTAATAATATATTAACCTCTTTAAAAATAATTTTTTAGAATTACTCAGCTGTTTTTTCAGCTGGAGCAGCTTCTTCAGCAGGAGCAGCTTCTTCAGTTGTAGCTTCTTCAGTTGTAGCTTCTTCAGTTGTAGTAGCTTCTTCAGCAGGAGCAGCTTCTGTAGCAGATTCGTTTAAAGCATCTTCTAAACCAGAAACCATTTCTTCAGCTTGTTTTTGAGCTTCTTCTTCAGTCATGCCACCACCACAAGAGTAGAAAGCTGAAAAGCTTAATACTGCTAATGCCATAAGTGCTAATCTAAATTTTTTCATTTTGTTTAATTTATATGGGGTTAATAATCAAATAACTTCAATACAAAGGTAATATTTTTTTTGAATTATAGAACTCTTTAAAACTTTCGTCTTTTTTATTTAAAAATAGTCTGACTTCGATCCGGACCAACTGATACAATTTTAACAGGAACTCCTGTTTCACTTTCGATAAACGAAATATATTCCAACAATTCGATTGGCAAGTCTTTATAGTTGTTAATTTTTGAAATATCAGTTTTCCATCCTTTAAAAGTCTTATAAACAGGCTCGATTAAAGCATCAGTTTCATAAGGGAACCGATCTGTTATCGATCCATTAACTTTATAAGCAGTAGCAATTTTAATTTCTTCAAAATGGTCTAAAATATCAGACTTCGTCATTATAAGTTGCGTAACTCCATCAAGCATTACAGCATATTTTAAAGCGACTAAATCCATCCACCCACAACGGCGCGGACGCCCTGTAGTTGCACCAAACTCGCGACCTAATTCTCTAAGTTTATTAGCTGTTTCGTCGAACAACTCGGTTGGAAAAGGCCCACTACCAACTCTAGTACAATAGGCTTTAAAAATTCCATACACTTCGCCTATTTTTGAGGGGGCTATACCTAAGCCGGTACACGCTCCTGCGGTAATTGTATTCGACGATGTTACAAAAGGATAGGAGCCGAAGTCAATATCAAGCAAACTTCCTTGAGCGCCTTCGGCAAGTATTTTTTTATTGTTTCTAATTAAATCATCAACTTCGAACTCACTATCAATCAATTTGAATGACAGTAACATTTTAACAGCTTCGAAAAACTGAGTTTCGTATGGTTCAATGTCGAATTGAAAGTTATATTGCTTCAGAAGTATGAGGTGCTTTTCTTTTAGATTATTATATTTTTCGATAAAATTCTCATCTAGCAAATCACCTACTCTTAAACCGTTTCTTCCTGTTTTATCCATGTATGTTGGGCCAATTCCCTTAAGAGTCGAGCCTATTTTTGAATTTCCTTTGGCATTCTCGCTGGCAGCATCTAAAATACGATGAGTAGGTGTAATGATGTGAGCCTTTTTAGAAATTAGTAAGCCTGATATTTTACCCGAAATTTTTTCGATGCCTTCGATCTCATTTTTAAAAATAACAGGATCAATTACAACACCATTACCAATAATATTTATGCTCTCGGGATGAAATATTCCGCTCGGAATTGTATGTAAAACGTGTTTAATATTATTGAATTCAAGAGAATGACCGGCATTTGGACCGCCTTGAAATCTGGCAATGACATCGTATTGTGGCGTCAATACATCAACCACTTTACCTTTACCTTCATCTCCCCATTGTAAACCTAAGAGTACATCGACTTTCATATATTTTAATTAGTCTGTTCGTTGAAATTTTTTACGAAGAGCCAAAGTATAAAGCTTTGCCGATATTACGAAGCGATGTTGATAAGTATCGTAGAATTGTTATAAAAAAGAAATTGAGAAATAAACGTTTTATTGTTCCACTTGACAAGCTTCGCACAAACCATAAATATACAATGAATGATGCGATAATTCGAAATTATTCAATTTACATGCTGTTTTTTTGATTTCATGAATTCTTTGGTCAGAAAACTCAAGTACAGCTCCACACTTAGTACAAATAAGATGATCGTGTCTTTTTGCTTTATAGGCCCTTTCGAATTGAGCTATATTTTTTCCAAATTGATGTTTTACGACCAAATTACAGTCAAGCAAAAGTTCGATAGTATTATAAAGAGTTGCACGACTTACTCGATAATTCTTATTTTTCATTAAAATGTAAAGAGACTCTATATCGAAGTGACCTTCATGCGAAAAGATCTCATCAAGTATGGCAAATCGTTCAGGCGTTTTTCTGTGACCCTTGTTTTCGAGATACATTTTGAATCTCTCACTAACCGCTTCTTTGATATTTTCGACAGGATTCTCAATCATTGTTTAGACTAATTAAAAATAAGACGCTCAAAAATAATAATTATTATTAAAACATGTTATTCAATGTAAAAAAATTTGTCTTATTGCTATTTTTAGCTTCTTTAAGACCCAAAAGAATTACATTTGTATGTAAAATAATTTAACGTGCAAAATTTACTAATTAAAAATAAAAAGGCGTTTTTCAATTACGAAATAGTCGATACATATACAGCCGGCATTCAATTGTACGGCACAGAGGTAAAGTCTGTTCGCGATTCTAAAGTAAGTTTTACCGACGCTTATTGTTTGTTTATCAACCAAGAGCTTTGGCTTCGTGGCATACACATTTCCGAATATGCATTTGGTTCATATAATAATCATGTCCCGAAACGCGACCGTAAATTGTTATTAAACAAAAAAGAAATTCAAAAAATTCAAAAACAAGTCAGCGAAAAGTCATTGACCATTGTCCCTCTTAAAATCTTTTTTAATGAAAATGGTTTTGTAAAAGTAGAAATTGGTATTGCTAGAGGTAAAAAGAAGTTCGATAAACGTGAAACTTTAAAGGAAAAAGATACCAAACGCGATTTAGATCGAGTAATGAAACATTAACCCCATTTTGATATACATTAAACTGATAATAGAAAGCCTTAATTTTGCTCTACAATCTTTGTGGAACAATAAGTTACGTACATTTTTATCGTTACTGGGAATAACAATTGGTATTTTTGCCATCATTTCTGTTTTTTCTGTTATTGATTCTCTTCGAAATAATATTTCAAGTAGTATTCAAACCTTGGGCGACGATGTTGTTTATGTGCATAAATGGCCATGGGAAATGAATAACCCTGACTTCCCTTGGTGGAAATACATGAACCGACCACTTCCTAAAGTTAAAGAGTATCAAATGCTAGAAAACCGACTACATAATGCTAAAGCGGTAGCTTTTTCTGCCATGGGAAACAAGGCTGTTCAATATCAATCTAACTCAATAGAATCGGTTAATATTATTGGGGCATCAAATCAGTACGAAATTTTACGATCGTTAAAAATTTATGAAGGAAGAAGTATCTCATTTCAAGAATTTAAACGAGGCCAAAGAGTTGCTGTAGTAGGACAAACAATTATCGATAATTTGTTCGATGATAATAGAGGACTAGACAAAACCATAAAAATTGATGGGCAAAAAGTTAAAATTATTGGAGTTTTCGAAAAGGAGGGAAACGACATGTTTAATCAAAGTATGGATAATGCTGTGTTTATTCCAATCAACTTCATGAAAACATGGCTCGATGTCGAAAGCCAAATGTTTCAGCCTCAAATTATGGTAAGGCCAAATGAAGGTATAGAAGTAGAAGTTTTAAAGGATGAAATTAGACGAATTATGCGCGCTATTCGGGGTATAAAACCTAAAGACGAAGATAATTTTGCTTTGAATCAAACCAGTATGATAACCAAAGGTTTTGAACAAATATTTGGTATTATCGATATAGCCGGAATTATTATCGGAGGCTTTTCCATATTAGTAGGAGCCTTTGGAATTGCTAATATTATGTTTGTATCGGTAAAAGAACGAACCAAGCTAATCGGAATTCAAAAATCATTAGGAGCTAAAAGTTACTTTATTCTATTTCAGTTTGTTTTTGAATCTATCTTTTTATCAATTATTGGAGGGCTGCTTGGATTATTACTCGTATCGCTGATGATTTTTATTGCTAATCGCATGATAGATATGGAGTTTAGCTTAACTCTTACAAATATTCTTCGAGGTATTATTATATCATTCTTCGTAGGACTACTGGCTGGATATATACCTGCAAGAAGCGCTTCAAGACTTGACCCTGTAATTGCAATTAATTCTAATTTCTAAACTATGAATCAAATACTGGTGGGTCAAAAGGTAAAACTGAGAGCTCTAGAACTCGAAGATGTTAATTTGCTCTATAATTGGGAAAACGATCCTGAGTTCTGGGATATTAGTATTACTAAATCGCCTTTATCGAAACATCTATTAGAACAATACATCATTAATGCTCAGCAAGATGTATTCGATAATAAACAATTAAGATTGATAATTGTAGAACAAATTTCACAATTACCGGTAGGAATGATCGATTTGTACGATATCGATTTATACCATTCTAAAGCCGGAGTAGGTATTCTAATTTATAATAGCTTAGACCGTAAAAAAGGCTTAGCCGAAGATACTTTAAAACTAGTTCAAGAATATACTGTTAACACATTAGGTTTAAGTCAATTATACGCTCATATATTCACCGATAATACAGATAGTATTCGACTTTTCGAAAAGGCCAATTTTACACAACAAGGACTTATTAAGCAGTGGTTAAGAGTATCTGGTAAAGTATGGAAAGACGCATACTTTTATCAGTATTTTGGTTAAAAATTCTTTCTTTTAATTAATCTAAATAAAAAAGCATTGTTTGTTTTCTCGATAACTTATATATTCGCACGCAAATAATTTTTAATACAAAATAATCAAGCATATGAAATACGATTTAGTAGTTCTAGGTAGTGGCCCAGGAGGATATGTGGCAGCTATAAGAGCTTCGCAATTAGGCATGAATGTAGCAGTGGTCGAAAGATCTGAGTTAGGTGGTATTTGTTTAAATTGGGGTTGTATCCCAACCAAATCATTACTCAAATCGGCACAAGTTTTTGAGTATATTCAGCATGCCGAAAATTATGGTATTCGTATCGAAGGCAACGCCATTGCTGATTTTCCTAAAATCGTTGAAAGAAGCCGAACCGTTGCCGATGGAATGAGTAAAGGAATTCAGTTTTTATTTAAAAAAAATAAAATCGAAGTCATTACCGGCTTTGGTAAACTTAAAGACAATCAAACACTTACAGTAACAAATGACAAAGAAACGTTCGATGTTCAAGCAAATCATATTATTCTTGCAACGGGCGCTCGTTCGAAAACATTGCCTAATTTACCTCAAGATGGTAAAAAAGTCATTGGTTATCGCGAAGCATTAACACTGCCAAAATTACCTGAATCGATGATAATCGTTGGCTCAGGTGCTATAGGAAGCGAATTTGCCAACTTTTATAACACTATGGGTACGAAAGTTACTTTAGTAGAATATATGCCTACTATTGTACCAAACGAAGACGAAGAAGTTGGAAAAACATTAGCAAGATCATTCAAGAAAGCTAAAATGAACGTTCTGGTTGAGGCTTCTGTAGAGTCTGTTGACACTAGCGGCGACAAATGTAAAGTTCAAATTAAAACAAAAAAAGGGATTGAAGAGCACGAAGCAGACATTGTGCTCTCTGCTGTAGGCGTAACCCCGAACCTCGAAAACATTGGGCTTGAAACGCTTGGTATTGAACTTGAAAATGGAAAAATAAAAGTCGACGATTATTACAGAACCAATATAGAAGGTATTTACGCTATTGGCGATATTGTTCATGGACAAGCTTTAGCTCACGTTGCTTCTGCCGAAGGGATAACTTGTGTAGAAGCTATCAATGGCATGAAACCAGAACCCATCGATTACAAAAATATACCAGGGTGTACATACACCAATCCGGAAGTTGCTTCTGTCGGCATGACAGAAAAAATGGCTATCGATGCAGGTTTCGAAATTAAAGTCGGTAAATTTCCATTTACAGCATCGGGTAAAGCAAGTGCAGCAGGAGCAAAAGATGGTTTTGTTAAACTTATTTTCGATGCAAAGTACGGTGAATTATTAGGAGGTCATTTAATTGGCGCAAATGTAACAGAAATGATCGCTGAGTTAGTTGCTGTAAGAAAGCTAGAAACTACCGGCCACCAATTAATTAAAACGGTTCATCCACATCCTACCATGTCGGAAGCGATTATGGAAGCTGCTGCCGCTGCATACGGAGAGGTAATTCACGTTTAATCCTGACGATATGTCACTAAAAATTGAAAAGTTTAAATTGGTATAAATATTGAAAAAAACTGCCTGAATTTTTCAAAAGTATTAACAAAGAAAGAAGATAGAAATGGGATTTCAATTTCAAAAAATTGACAATAAAGAAAGCGACGCTAAGAATTTCGTGGTTGGAGGCGACGTAGAAAAAGTAAAATGTTTAATTATTGGCTCAGGTCCGGCTGGATATACAGCTGCGATTTATGCCTCTAGAGCTAACTTATCACCTGTTTTATACCAAGGATTGGAGCCAGGCGGACAGCTAACCACAACTACTGAAGTAGAAAACTTTCCGGGTTACCCCGAAGGTGTTACTGGGCCAGTAATGATGGAGGATTTAAAAGCTCAAGCGGAGCGATTTGGAGCAGATTCGCGCTGGGGAATTGTTACTTCAGTCGATTTATCTAAACGTCCTTTTAAAGCTGTTATCGATGGACAAAAGCAAATTGAAGCAGAATCGTTAATTATTGCTACTGGTGCAACTGCAAAATATTTAGGACTAGAATCGGAAGAAAAGTTTAAAGGCTCAGGAGTTTCTGCATGTGCGACTTGCGATGGATTTTTCTATAGAGGGAAAAATGTTGCTGTTGTTGGTGGAGGAGATACCGCCGCTGAAGAAGCAACATATTTAGCAGGTCTTTGCAATAAAGTTTATTTAATTATTAGAAAAGATTACATGCGTGCATCGAAAGCTATGATTGAACGCGTCGAAAGAACAAAAAATATCGAAGTATTATACGAACACACTACTAAAGAAATTGTCGGCAGTAACGTCGTTGAAGGAGCCATTTTAGACCATAAAGGTACAGAAGTAAGAATTGATATTGATGGCTTTTTCGTTGCTATTGGTCATACTCCACAATCGGATTTAGTAAAGGAATGGGTAAAAGTAGATGAAGAAGGCTACATCGAAACGCTTCCTAACACATCTAAAACCAATGTGCCAGGGGTATTCGCTTGTGGCGATGTAATCGATAAAACCTATAAACAAGCTATTACAGCCGCTGGTTCTGGGTGCAGAGCCGCCTTAGATGCGGAGAAATTTTTAGCAGAGTAATTATAAATTAAATACAAAATATTTATAACTTTAAGTCGTTCGATTATTCGTACGACTTTTTTTTACTGCTATGAAAACTCTATTTACTACAATCGTTTTAACCTTATTAGGTATAAATGCTTTAATGTCGCAAACCGAAAAATTTGTCCAGTTCAACGGAAAAAATCGCGAATACTTGGAGTATATTCCCAATGTTTATAATGGTTCAGTAGCCGTTCCAATCATTTTATGCTTACATGGTTTAGGCGATACCAAAGAAAACTTTTTCAACATTGGCATGAATTACATTGCCGATACAGCCAACTTTATTTTGTTGTTTCCGGAAGCATTAGATGATACCATTATGGGAACCTCAACAGGTACTGCGTGGAACTCGGGAGCCAGTTACTCTATTTATAATTTAAACCCGGATATCGATGATGTTGGTTTCTTAACATACATTATTGAGCAAACCAAAGCATTGTATAATATCGACGAATCTAGAATTTATGTCATGGGCTTTTCTATGGGTGGTTTCATGACTAATAGACTCGCTTGTGAAATGCCTGGCTATTTTGCCGCTGGTGTTTCAATTTCAGGAACAATTGGCAATTCGTTAAATTGTAATCCAGAATATCCAATTCCAATGTGCCATATGCATGGAACAAATGACCAAACAGTAGAATATACGAATAATTTATACGGTAACGATGCTGAAGAACTTGTAGAGTACTGGAGAAATTATAATCAGTGCGATGCTACCCCAATTATTACCAATTTACCCGACATTGCAGCAGATGGGAGAACAGTAACACACTATCTGTATCCAAATGGCTTTTCTAACTGTAGTGTAGAATTCTACAAAATAAATAATGGAGAACACGACTGGATGTATTTGCCGACATACGATATAAGTTACAGCTTCGAAGCTTGGCGATTTTTCAGAAATAAATTAAACAGTAATACATCTATCAATAAAATAGAAAATAGTCAATCTATTATTATTTATCCTAATCCGTGTTCTCATACCTTAAATATTGAGGGTAAACAACCATCAGATGTAGTACGAATATATAACGTTAAAGGACAAGAGATATTAAAATCGCTCGAAAATAATATCGATGTTCGCGCATTAGAAAAGGGAATCTATTTTGTTAAAGTCAGAACGTTGACTCAAACAATCTATTTCGAATAAATGTTAAAAAGCGTTTTAAAGCATTTTTAAAAATCCGATCTCTTTTTCAGATAAAAAACGCCATTTGCCTCTAGGTACATTCTTTTTAGTAATACCGGCAAAATAAACCCTGTCCAGTTTTTTAACTCGATAACCTAAATGCTCGAACATTCTTCTTACAATTCTGTTCCTGCCGGAGTGTAATTCAACACCGACTTTGGCCTTGTTATCAAGATCGATATAAGAAATCTCATCGGCATGAATTTCTCCATCTTCCAAAACAATTCCCTCTGCTAATTTTTCCATATCAGCTTTGGTTAGTGGCTTGTCGAGACTGACCTGATATATTTTTTTAATATTTTTACTTGGGTGGGTTAATTTTTTTGTTAAATCACCATCGTTTGTTAATAACAAAACTCCGGTTGTCGCTTTATCTAAACGGCCAACAGGGTAAATTCTTTCGTTACAACAATTCGATACAATATCAACCACAGTACTTTCCCCTCTATCACTGGTTACAGCAGAAATAGTGTCTTTGGGTTTATTTAAAACAACATATACTTTGGCTTCGTTTTTAATAATCTGGCCTTCGAACTCAACTTTATCGTATGGGTTAACTTTGTACCCAAGTTCCGTAATTATTTTACCATTTACTTTAACGACACCTGCAGTAATGTATGTATCGGCTTCCCGACGCGAACAGATTCCTGAGTTTGCAATATACTTATTTAATCTTACAGGACCCGAACCCGGTTCTTCTCTATAGGTCTTTTTCTTACCATTATCGAAGGGTTTATTATATGTTTTCGCTTTGTAAGGTTTATTACTTTCCGATTTGAAGACATTTGTTTTACCAACTCTAGGGCCGGAGGTGCGTTTTTGTGGTCTGTCGTTATTTTCTGTACTTTCAGAGTTTGAATTTCTTTTGAAATTTCTATTTCGTCCTCTTGAACTATTGTTGTGTTGATTTGTTCGCATATCTATCAAAAATTAAAAAGCATGCAAAGGTATTTAATTGTTATCATTTTATTATCAATAAATAACATTAATAAATGATATAGGACTAATTTTGTAGAAAATATCTCTTTAGATAATAAATAATTAATTTCGAATAAGATATAAGAACGATAAAGCATGAAAATAGGTTTGTTTTTCGGGTCGTTTAACCCCATACACATTGGGCATTTAGCTATTGCAAACTACATGGTTGAATTTTCTGATATTGATAAAATTTGGTTTGTTGTTAGTCCTCAGAACCCTTTTAAAACTAAGCATAACCTTCTGGCAGAACACCACAGATTACGATTAGTCGATATTGCTATTGAAGACGATTTAAGGTTTAAATCTTCTAATATTGAGTTTCACCTACCTAAGCCATCGTATACTATCGATACTTTAACTTATTTAAAAGAAAAGTACCCCAATGAAATCTTTGTTTTAATAATGGGAGAGGATAATTTAAAAGGACTTCATAAATGGAAAAATTACGAAAAAATTATTGACGATTATGCAATCTATGTTTATCCGAGGGATTATAAAACAACAGAAACAAACCCGTTTAAAAACATCACTTTAATAGAAGCCCCAAAAATTGAGGTTTCTGCTAGTTTTATTAGAAATGCAATTAAAAACAAGCAAGATGTTCGTTATTTTATGCACCATAAAGTAGCACAATATGTTGAAGAAATGCACTTTTACGAATAATTAAGCTCCAAAATAGTGTTGTGACTTTCTTTGGGCTATGATATTTTGAATGGGTTTAAAGAAACTTCGAAGCCCTAACCAACGATCGGGATATCGATCGAAAAGTGTTAAAATTTTTGACTTATGATTTTTCAATAAATCGGTTATAGCTGGCGCTGTTATTGTCTTTGGCATAGCTTGGCCAACGAGCAAACCCGTTGGGTTTTGGTCCTTTTCCATTACAAGTTTGACGGCCATGTCCAAATTATCTAGCAACTGAATTGTTTTAGTGTATTTATCGAAATTTTGCAAATCATCGATTGTATTAATTGTCTCAATTCTTATGTAATACTCCTCAATTGTAAAATTATTTGGTAAGCTTTGGCCATACAATGTAGAAATATAATCGCAGGTATTTCGAACTATTTCTTCCATTTGAGAAAAATCTCCTTTGAAATTCAGTAGTTTCGATATCGCTTTTTCTGATAAAGTAAAAGTTAACTTATATACATCTAAATATTTATTAAATAAGCTTTTAACAATATTCTCAAAAGTACTTATAAAATTGGTATTTAGTTGTTGGTATTCAACCTGAAGAGATTGATAAGCATCGATAATTGCTTTGGTTCCCGGGTTAAATTGTTGATGCAATATGGCTCGATTTAAATAGGCATCTGAAATTACAGAGTTCACCGACTGAAATAACATTTTTGCTAACACTGGTTTCAATTCTGCTGTTAGTCTTAAATTGCTTTTATTACTTAAACCTATGTTAGTCAAGTTTTTATCGAAATACACAAACAATAAATCGTATAGATCATCAACTTGACTTTTGATTCTAAGTAATAATATTGTTTTATCTAATTCTTGAAATAAATCTTTTTGAAAAATTCCCGATTGCCTTACTCGAAAAGGTAATTCCGACTCTTCGAACCAATTGGTAGTAGCAGTGTCTCTACGAAAGTCTTGTATCGATTGACTAAACTCCGCTATATTCAAACTTTCAACACTATTAGAAGTTTTCAATACGGCCTTAATAGAATCATCATTTTCAACATATACTGCCACTATCTTCTGCACTCCGCCGAACAAAGCAAAATGCCTCTCCAACAGGTATTTAATAGGGTGAGATGTAAATGAAAACAACATAATCAACTATTTGCAGACTTAATATAACTACAAATATATTATTTTATTAAGTATTTATTTAAGCTTTTAAGTATTAATTTTATAATGAACTTAACAAGTTAAGCTTAAGTGAATTTAGCTCAAAATATAACTTAATATAATTCATTTTATGTTTAACTACTTGTAATATTGTGTTTT
This sequence comes from Bacteroidales bacterium, assembly GCA_016936665.1. Taxonomy (GTDB): domain Bacteria; phylum Bacteroidota; class Bacteroidia; order Bacteroidales; family JAFGXI01; genus JAFGXI01. The sequence goes on along the minus strand of JAFGXI010000002.1, from coordinate 233,842 downwards.
ATAAATTAAATGTTAAAAATTTATGAAGCATTACAAATCAAAATTCATAAAAAAAGTAATCTTTAAATTACTAATCAGGTCTATAGATTTAAGCGAATTATTATACAAAAGACTTAAATATATAAAACAGAATAAAAAGGAAATGCTTATTCGTCTTTTTGATGAACGTGACAAAGAAATAGACGACACTTCTGAATTAAAGAAATCTAATAGCAAACTTATTTCATTACTATTAGAATGGTTATGGTTTATTTTTTCTTACCATATACCTAAAGAAATAATTAAGAACCTAAAGGAAAAAGCGCAATTTAATAAAAAGTGGTACTTACTTTTCTTACCAAAACAAAAAAGAAGAGATTACCTATGGACGATAATCAACGCTTTGGTCAATAAAAATATATACAGAAGCATTCACAAACCACCTATATAGAAGTTAAGTTTAATAACTCAAATATTGCTTTTGCTTTTAGTAATGTTTCTTCGTATTCTTGATTCGAGTCTGATAAGATTGTTATGGCACTTCCTGTTGTGAAACTCAAAAATTGCTTTTCCAGATTGATTTGCAAGCTTCTGATAACAACATTGAAATCGAAATCTCCATCGGGAGAAAAATACCCCACAGCTCCTGAAAACAATTCCCTCGGATTGGTTTCCAACTCGTCAATTAATTGTATCGCACGTAGTTTTGGGGCACCGGTCATGGAACCCATTGGGAAGCTGGCTTTAATAATATCCGAAACTAAAACATTCTCTTTAAGCTCAGCCACAACCGTGGAAATCATCTGAAAATATTGCGAAAAGGGGTAGATGCCATATAACTCTTCGACATGAACGCTTGCTTTTTTTGCAATTTTTGACAAATCATTCCTAACTAAATCGACTATCATAACATTTTCCGCCTTTTCTTTTTCGCTGTTTTTTAGAAAGTTACGATTGCTTTCGTATTCTTCTCTAGACTTACCTACCGAAATAGTTCCTTTTATTGGTTGAGATATGATTTTTGAATTTCGTTTGGCTAAATATCGTTCTGGAGATACAGAGATTAAAGCATTATTACCTAACTTTAGATAACAAGAAAAAGGATTTGGAGCTATTGATTTTAAATCGTTGAACAAACTTGATAAATTAATCTGATTGTAAGAATAGTTAAATGTTTGGCAATAATTCAATTCGTACACATTACCTTGCTGTATATGAGCTTTTATCTTGTTAATCTTATCGATATACGATGCTTTAGACTCAATACTTTCAAGATGCCCTTTTGTTGGATGAGAATTATAATCTTTGTTATAAGCCAAGGCCAAACTTTCGTTAAAAACAGTTTTGGAGTACATGAAAATTTCATCATCGCACTTTGTTATCACACATTCCGGTTCGAAAAAAAAGAGATTTGAATACGAAAAACGAGCAGGTTTTGATTTCAAGCCATGAAAAATCTCATTTTTTAAATCATATGAAAAGTAACCAAATAACCAATCCTTTTTAAGCTTAAAGTGATTATCTAAATCGAATAAATTAACTACTTTATTATCAATTCTTTTTGAATAATTAAAAGCTAATAAAATATCGAATTTATGATACGCATATTTGCTTTGATTGTCTTTGTAATAATCTGCGCTATCCAAACAAACTCGCCACTCAAATTGTTCCGACCAAGAAGATATTTTTTTTAACTCATTAATATTGAGCTGATAAATATATCGTTTAGAAACCGGATCGATTGAAATGTATTGCATTGTTTTTTTTCTCAAAAATAAAGCTAATAGTGTTTTTAATAAAATTATTTTTGCATCGTACACAATCTAATATTGTTTGGAAAATACACAAGAAATATTAAACGCTATTCTACTTACCGGATTTGCAGGCTTGGCAACCGGCATAGGCAGTCTGATAAGCCTTACAGCAAAAAAAACAAATACCAATTATCTCTCTTTTTCTTTAGGGTTATCGGCAGGTGTAATGATTTATGTATCGTTTGTAGAATTATTCTCGCAATCTGGCGATATTCTGAAGGCAAACTACGGCGATAATGGAGAATTGTATAATATGTTAGCTTTCATAGGAGGCGTATTGTTTATAGCCATCATCGATAAATTAATACCTGAAAATCAGAATCCACACGAATTCAGTAACCCTAATAAACGACTTTATAGAACAGGCATTATCTCAGCCATCGTTATTGCCATCCACAATTTTCCGGAAGGCATTGCAACTTTTATGACAGCTTTATACGAACCATCGCTTGGCGTACCTATTGCAATAGCGATCGCAATTCACAATATTCCAGAAGGGATCGTTGTTTATACACCTCTATATTATTCTACCGGGAATAAGAAAAAAGCCTTTTGGCTTTCATTATTATCTGGTTTAGCCGAGCCTTTGGGCGGTATAATAGCATATTTAGTGGTCATGCCTTTTTTCCATAATCACGATTTAGTTTTAGCCTATATTCTAAGTTTTGTTGCGGGTATTATGGTTTTTATCTCTTTGGACGAACTTTTACCTGCTGCCAGAGAATACGGAAAACATCATAGTGCTGTGTATGGATTGGTGCTTGGCATGTTCATCATGGGACTAAGCCTTTTTCTTCTATAAACGTTTAATTATCATACATTTAAATTGTATTAAAATAATTTAATTTAGAAAATCATCAACAATAATTCACTTTTTTTTTTTGTCAAACAGATTATAATATATTATCTTCACTAAAAATTTAAGAATAACTATGGCTTTCGACTTTGAAGAGTGGTATAACAATTTAACGAAGTACGACACTATTTTTAAGTATAGTGGCGAAATTACATCGGAAATTGTAACAAAAACACTCGACGATGCTGAAGCAATATTATTCGAATACGGTTTAGACAAAAAGAAGGTAAAAAGAGCCTATAATGCAACTGTAGAAGCTTTACAAAATCTTTTTCATCATTCAATCACAAAGCCGGATGGCGAGCAGTACAATAAATTTGGAGCTTTTTGCTTTCGATTACATCACGATAATTTAGACATTATCACCGGAAATTACGTTATGTTCGATATCGTTCCTATTTTAAGAGATCGTATGAATCAAATCAACTTGCTCGATGAAGATGAAGTTAAAGAGTTGTATAAAAAAATATTAAGCAACGAAGAGTTTTCCGATAAAGGTGGCGGCGGTTTAGGAATGGTTGATATTGCTAAAAGGACCGGCTCAAAATTACAATACGCTTTTTTTGAATTTGACGAAAAATATTCTTTCTTTGAACTAAAAGTAAATGTATAAATAAAAATATAAATTATGGAATCAATATCTATCGAAGGAACCCCTAAAACACCTACTGTTGAGTTTAATTCGAACAACGGAAAAATTGAAATTAAGGGACGATCAATTCCTGAAAATTCAATTGAATTCTACAAACCATTAGTGGATTGGTTAGACGAATATGCTGCTAGTCCTAAAGAAAATACCGAAGTAAACATTCAATTGGAATACTTTAATACCAGCTCATCGAAATGTATATTAGACGTCTTCAAAAAGTTAGAAGTCATTCATAAAGATGGGCACAGCGTTAACATTAATTGGTTTTTTGAGGAAGATGATGAAGATATGTTAGAGGCAGGTGAAGACTATCAATCTATCATCAAGATTCCTTTTAAAATGATAGAAATCGAAGAAGAGTAGGGCGTTCGTGCTATAAAATACTTCGCCGGTGCTTTTTAGTATCGGCTTTTGTTTTTATGAGTTATCAAGTCGATAGATATAAGTAATTCGCTGTACAGATATGCTAAAATGGTAAAAGTTCTTAAATATCTGTTTAGTATTCTTAATATTAACGCAGAAACCTTTACTTTTGCACGCTAAATTCATTCAGATTTAAACATATGGTAAGTCGACGTCTTATTCGCGTTAAAACCCTTCAAGTTCTTTTTTCTTTGTATACCAAAGATGACTTAAATTTCGACAGTGCTCTAAAACAATACAAATTTAGCATCGGCAAAACACAAGAACTCTATTTTTTAATGTTAAAATTGATCGTCGATCTTAAAGATTTACATCTCGAAAAAATTGAAATCAATAAACATAAACATTTACCGAGTAAGGAAGATTTAAATCCAAGTCTAAATTTTTCCCAAAATCGATGGATAAGACAAATTGAAGAAAATCAACAATACAAACGTTTCACACATAATGGTTCGCTTAATTGGATTGACAATGAAAAACTTATCGTTCAATTGAATAAATCTCTACAAAATAGCCCGGAATTTAAAATCTACCAAGAACAAGAATCTACCAGCTATAACGATGATAAAAAAATAATTAAATTTTTACTTGAAAACGTTATTGGAGAACATCCTGAAATAATTGATATTTTGGAAGAAAAAAGTATTTTTTGGACCGAAGACTTCGAGTTTGTAGTTAATTTATTACTAAAAACAGCCAGAACCTTGAAAGCCTCAGACAACGAATCGTTTTTGTTGTCTAGCTTATATAAAAATAAAGACGATGAACAATTTGGTTATGATTTATTAAAGTTCAACATTCAATACCATAACGATTATAGACAGATCATTGAATCGCATACCAAAAACTGGGAAATTGACCGTATTAGCAATACCGATATAATATTAATCGAAATGGCCATTAGCGAGTTAAAATACATGCCAAGCATTCCAGTTAAAGTAACTATGGATGAATATATAGAATTAGCTAAGCATTATAGTTCAGAAAAAAGTCGCATCTTTATTAATGGAATATTAGACAAAATCACAATCATGTTAAAATCCGAAGGCGCCATACAAAAAAAGGGTAGAGGCTTAATCGGACAACAATAACGAAAATTATTAAACCACTAAACATGAAAAAACATCTAATTTTAGTATCAATCGGAATTTTAAACTTATTTGTTGCATGTACAAGCAATACAGATGAGCAAGTAGAGCCTTTAATTTCTACAGAAATTGTAAATAATCCGAACACAGCAGATCCAAACTCGAAAAAAGAAAATAACCTGCCTGTGTTTAAATTTGATCATACCGATTTCGATTTCGGATTAATATTCGAAGGAGAGAAAGTTATGCACAAATTTAAATTTTCGAATGTAGGCAAAACCGACTTAGTTATATCCGATGTTACGGCATCTTGTGGTTGTACTGTCCCTAAATACTCTAGAAAGCCTGTTAAACCAGGTGATGAAGGATTTATCGAAGTCGAATTTGATAGCTCCGGCAGAAAAGGACAGCAGCATAAAACGGTGACCATTGTCGCCAACACTCAACCCAATAGAGTACAACTTATGTTTACTGCTGAAATCGAAGTTCAGAAATAATTAAACACTATATAGACTATGAATTTATTATCAAGCATTTTATTAATGGCAGCCCCTCAAGAGGGTGCTCAAGGTGGTGGATACCAACAAATTATATTTTTAGTTTTGATCATTGCAGTATTTTACTTCTTCATGATCAGACCTCAAATGAAACGTCAAAAAGAGATTAAAAAATTTAGAGAATCTCTTCAGAAAGGAGATAAAGTAATGACTACAGGAGGCATCTACGGAAAAGTGAACGACATTAAAGATGACTTTATTCAAGTAGAAATTGCACCTAATGTTGTTATTAAAGTTGACAAAACATCGGTTGTTAGAGATATGGCCGATTTAAATACAAAAAAATAATTTTCATTATTATTGATTAAAGGCTACTTTTACAATTAGAGTAGCCTTTTTTTATACTATTTGTGGGTAAAAATCTCAAAATATTGAAGTCTTTAGATCCCAATAAACGAGGATTTAGAAAACGTATACTAAGCTTTGCTTTTTTTCTTGCTTTGTCTACGGTGTTTTGGTTTTTAAATGCATTAAACGAAAAGTTTACAGAATATATTAACTATCCTATCATCTATAGCAATTTACCACAAAACAAAACACAGGTATTAAATTTACCAAAATCGATTATTCTAAAAGTTCAAACGGATGGTTATAGTCTTTTAGATTATTACTTAAGCCCAAACAAAAAACCAATAGAAATAGATTATAAGAATATTAGTACGAAGAAAGCTGGTAATCAATTGGAGTATATCCTTCTTAAACCTATTGTCGAAAGGCAACTTATAAAGCTTATGCCACAAACTTATCTGATTCAAATACAACCAGATACTCTCAAATTTTCTTTTAAAACAGTAATTAGCAAACGAGTAAAAGTCATTCCAAACATCGAATATAGACTCGAAAAAGGTTTTGTATTAAAAGATAGTATTAAATCAATCCCAGACTCAATTACAATTAAAGGCGCAAGCGATTTGCTCAGAAATATCAAATCGGTTTATACCGGGAAAGTGAAAATAGAGGGAACAATTAATGCGGCTCTTAAAAAAAATGTGGCAATAGAAACAAATAGAAACTACGAAATATACCCACAAAGGGTCAACGTTATTGTTGATGTTGAACAATCGACAGAAAATACAATAGAAATACCTATCAACATTATAAATAATAACTCTAAATACCGATACCAACTTATTCCAAATACTATTAAACTTCGATACGAAACAGGAATAAGCCAATTTAATACAGTTAGCGACGAGATGTTTGTAGCTTCTGTAAGTATGGATTCTCTCGACACCTTCGACGATGTTGTAAAAGTCGTTTTAACACAGCAACCTTCTAATACGTTCAATATAGAATTTACTCCTAATTTTGTAGAATATATTAGAACTAATAATAATGATTAGTGTTGGCTTAACCGGTGGAATTGGTAGCGGTAAAACTACCATATCTAAAATATTCAGTTTATTAGGTATTTCTACATACAATTCTGATATTCGTGCAAAGGCTCTAATGTTAAGCGACGAGCGTATCGTCGGACTGTTGACGGATACCTTTGGTAAACAAACTTACCTTACAAAAAATCAAATTAACACAAAATATTTAGCAAAAATTGTTTTTAAAGACAAAACTGCTAGAGAACGAATAAATGCTATTGTACATCCTATCGTTGCCGAAGATTTTTACTTGTTTAAGCAACAACACCAAAACGACCCATATATCATAAAAGAGTCTGCAATTCTTTTTGAAACAGGTATTTATAAGCAACTCGATAAGAACATTCTAATTGTGTCTCCAATGTCATTACGAATTGATCGTTTATTAAAACGTGATAAAAGCAATGAGCAAGAGATTAAAAATAGGATAGAAGCTCAACTTTCTGATAGTGAAAAATTAATACTAGCAGATTTTATTGTAGATAATAACGAATCGAACATGATAATTCCTCAAATACTAAAAATCGATCAAGAATTAAGAGCTTAAAATGTTTTTTCAAGAATATCTTCCTTACTATAAGAGAAATCTTAAAATAGCAATACCTATTATTTTTGCTCAAGCAGGACAAGTTTCGGTACAATTGATTGATTCTATAATGGTTGGGCACGTTGGCACCACAGAATTAGCAGCTTCTTCGTTTGCAAATTCTGTTTTTATTATTGGATTGGTATTCGGTATGGGATTTACCTTTGGTATTACGCCACTTGTCGGCCAAGCTAATGGAAAAAAGAATCTCAATAAAGCATCAGAGATATTAATTAACTCTACAGTAGGCTATAGCATTTTAAGTGTTTTTCTTAGTTCTGTCATGCTTTCTGTAAGTTTTTTGATGCCTTTTTTTAATCAACCTATCGATGTGCTTAACAAAGCAATTCCGTATTATTATTGGCTAAGTCTTTCTATTATTCCAATAATCATTTTCCTTATCATTAAACAATATCTCGAAGGCTTAGGTTATACTAAACTCGCTACTATCATTACTTTAATTGGTAATTTAATGAATATAGGATTGAATTATATATTAATTTTTGGACATTATGGATTTGATGCTTTAGGAGTCGAAGGAGCGGGGATTGCTACCTTTTTATCGAGGATTTTTATGGCTTTAGCATTATGGTTATTTTTTATACTACATTCTAAATATAGCAATTATTATCGTCTACTTAAAAACAATCGTTTTTCGATGCGGGAAATGCTTAAAATCATCAAGTTCAGTTTACCAATTTCTGGGCAAATTGTTGTAGAAGTTATTGCTTTTGCATTTGGAGGAATAATGATGGGTTGGTTTGATAAAATTCCCTTAGCAGCACATCAAATTGCATTGGGAATGGCTACATTTACTTATATGTTAGCTACAGGGGTGGGCTCAGCAACAACGGTTCGAATAGCCAATCAAATGGGTGAGAAAGCATATTTAAAAATGAAAAAAGCCGGATTAGCATCGATTCATTTAACATCTATGTTTATGGGTTTTACGGCCATTGTGTTCGCCATCTTTAGATTCGCATTACCAAAACTCTTTACCAACGATCCGGAAGTGGTCAGCCTCGCAGGTACCTTATTATTATGGACTGCCGTATTTCAATTAGCGGATGGTGTACAATTGGTTTCACTCAGTGCATTAAGAGGCTTGGGCGATGTAAAATTTACCTTCAAAATTTCGTTATTAGCTTATGTTGTAATTTCTCTCACGATTTCATATCTCTCAGCTTTCTGCTTAGATTTAGGACCTGAAGGCATCTGGCTAGGGTATGTATTTGGATTAATTGTTGCTGGTTTTATTTTCTTCAGAAGATTTATAAAAATTAGTAATAATCTAATTGGAGTATAAGTTATTCATTATTCTATTTAACATAATATATATTATAGGCTTTTATATATTTTAAATTGTCCAGATTTATATAGTATTACAATTTTCTCAACTTCCTGAGAATCGAATATTTGGTTCGTGTTCGTATTTTGGTCTTGAATTTTAGATTCTAGTAGTAGCTTTTCATTTATAAAACTAGACTCGGGATACGTTTTTTCTGTGTTCATATTTTGCTCAACATTATTTGGTTGAGTATTTTCTTCATCTTCAAATAATGTTTTCTGAATGATCTCTTTAAAAGGCTTACCTTTTCCTAATATTAACCACTCCGCATTAATCTCTGGAAAACTGTTTAAAATTTTTTGGATAACATCTAAACTTGGATTATTTCGCCCATTAATAATATGATGCAAGCTCGATGCACCTATTCCTATCTTTTGTGCAAAATGAGCTGATGTCATTTTGTCACGTTCTATTAAGAATTTCAACCTATTTTGCATATGTAAACTTTTAATCGTAATATTTACATTTGTTAATATATATTGTAAATTTACATATGTTGATTGTTATTTACAAGGAAAATAGTGTAAAAATACGCCTTGGCAATGTACAGCATGGCTATAAGGCTGTAAGGATATTGCTAAAAATGTAAATTATTTATTTATTTAGAATCTGTATTCTATTGTTTTATAATACTATATGTGCTAAAATATGTTGATTTTAGGCGTGAAAAAATAAAAAACGCATTAACGCTCCTCTTTTTCTAATAATATACTTCATATAAAAACTGTAAGGTGTAGTATAACAGTGTATTATATAATAAATATTACTTATTTTATTATCAATGACATTTGTAAATATGTGGTTGTGAAAATTTGATAAATAAGTTATCCATATGTAAACTTTAATGGTGATAATGTGCTTTACATATGGATGTATTATTAATTTATAATTTACAGGAGTGAATTTCTTTTGATGGATTGTGTATGGATGTAATTTTGACAGTCTTATTTAGTGTTAAGCACCTTCCCTAACTTATAAAACAAAATATCTTTTTTTACAGGCTTAGTTATAAAATCGTCACAACCAAATTGAATGGCCTTTCGTTTTTCATCGGCCATTGCATATGCTGTTTGAGCAATAATATGAAGATTTGGAGAAAATTCCTTAATTTTTTTTGCAGCCTCATAGCCATCCATGATAGGCATTTTTAAATCGAGCAAAATTACATGAGGTTCTTTTTCTTGAATTGCTTTTATTAGATCTTTACCATTTTTAAACCATTCTATATTAATACCGGTTTTTCTCAGGTATGCTTCTAATAAAAAGTAATTCGATTCTTCATCTTCTGCAATAAAAACAGTAAATCCCTGCCATTTGGTAGTAATTTCGATGAGTGGCTTGATGATAGATTTTTTTTCCATATGATATATTTGAGCTATCCCGGTAGGCACAGTAACAATAAACTCCGCTCCATAATTTCTATGCGAATTAACCAAGACATCGCCTTCTAATAAATTAGCAATATGTTTGGAAATAGCTAAGCCTAAACCAGCTCCTCTAAACGGTCTGGTAGAACTCTCGTCGGCTTGTCTGAATCGGTCGAAAATAATATTCTGTTTATCTTTTGGTATGCCTATACCAGTGTCTTTTACATGAAAATGAATGGTTTCTCTATGAATATGATACCAAACTCGAATCTCTCCTTTCTTGGTAAATTTAATAGAGTTATTAATTAAATTATTTAGAATTTGTTTTAAACGACTTCTATCCGACTTCATGTTGACCGGATTTTTGTCGTATTCGAAGATGAGTTCAACTTCAGTCTCAACCGACATATTTAAACCATGATATTCCATATCTAGTTCTTCAATCATTTCATTTATGTCGAACTCTTCACAGGAAACAGTAAGCTGATTAGATTCAATTTTCGATATATCAATAAAATCGTCAATTAATTTAACCAGTACATCGCCCGAGTTTTGAATTAAACTAGCGTATTTAGATTTAAGATCATCGGTTACTTCTTCGCTTAATATTAAACTTGTAAACCCGAGTATTGAGTTCATTGGCGTTCTTATTTCGTGCGACATATTCGATAAAAACGCAGATTTTAAACGGTCGGATTCAATGGCATTTTCTTTTGCAATTATCAGCTCTTTTTCGTAAGTAATCCGGTCTAGTATTACTTCTGCTTGTTTGATGAAAATTTCAATAAAAGCATTTTCTTCTAAAAAATTTTTATTGGGTGTTAATACAGCAATCCCACCAAGTATTTGATTATTGACTTTAAGTTTCGATGTGAAAATCTTTTTAACACCAAGTGCTTTTTTTGCGATACTGACTTTTGCTTTAGAAATGATATTATAAAAGTTATTTTCATTCATCAGTTCTTCAATATCGACAAATAATGTATTTTCTGGTAATTGGTAATCGATTACATTGACTTGAAATTGATGAATATCGACATTTAAAATTTTACCAAAGCGATCTAAGCTAACACCTAAAATCTGATTTAATTTCATTTTATGTGTTGCTTCAATATAATCTCCCACAACAATTACAGAGTCTTTATTGAATGCGAAAAGTGTTTCTGCTACAAATTTAAAAATGGCATCTTTATCTTTATAGGAACTCAACTGAAATACCGATTGAGCCAAAAGCTCTTTTTGCTGCCTTTGCTCATTTTCAATTTTATTTTGTTTTACAAACTCTGTAATATCTTGTATTATACTTTGCACCAAGGTTTTACCTTGATTGTAAATTTTTGAAGAGGTTATGATAACATCTTTATCTTCTTTTTTCTCGCTTTGTATTTTAGTATTATAAGTGTTTTGCAGCTTATCCGATTCTATTAGATCTTGAATGAATTTTCTGAATGCAATATGTTCGTTATCTTGAACATAATAAAAAATATTTTTCTCTTTAAGTTGTTGATAATTAGATTGAAAAAGATTCGTTGAGATTTTGTTTCCCTCAAGTATTTGACCATTCTCTGGGTCGAAAATAATTGTTGAAAATGGCGATGAGTTAAATAATGCACGATATTTTTCTTCTGTTTCAATTTGCTGAGATACATCTACTAATACTCCTCTTAAACCGACTGGTTTACCTTCCTTTTCGATTATAGTAGTACTGGCAATCATTGGAATTCGTTTTCCATCTTTAAGCGTAGCTATATATGCTTTCTTCTCAAAGGGTTCACCCTTCATAGACTGACCAATGTTGTACATTATTGTTTCTGCATCTTCCGGAAAAAAATGTGCAAGCGTAAATGTTTCAATAAATTCATCGTAATTATAACCAAATTTTTCTAAGCCCTTTTTGTTGATGTATCTGAGTCGCCCTTTCAGATCCAGTTCAAAAATCACTTCAGGAATCAAATCTGTAAGCCCTGAATAATCGCTGAGTTTTTGCCTTAATTGATTATTTTCGTTTTGTAATTCTTGTAATATTTTTGGGTTATCGTCGTTCATAAAAATCGATTAAGAGAATAACGAATTTACAAACTCTTGCTTATTAAACATCTGCAAATCTTCCATTTTCTCACCTATACCGATATATTTAACTGGAATTTTAAATTGATCTGAAATTCCGATTACAACCCCTCCCTTTGCTGTTCCATCAAGCTTTGTGAGTGCTAAAGCGTTTACTTCTGTTGCTTTTGTGAATTGTTTGGCTTGTTCAAAAGCATTTTGCCCTGTAGAACCATCTAATACCAAAAGAACCTCTTGGGGTGCATCTGGTATTAACTTTTTCATTACATTTTTAATTTTAGACAATTCATTCATTAAATTGACTTTATTATGAAGACGACCTGCTGTATCGATAATTACAACATCGGCTTTATTTGCAATAGCAGACTTTAAGGTATCGAAAGCAACAGATGCAGGATCGGCTCCCATTCCTTGTTTTACAATTGGTACTCCAACGCGTTCCGACCAAATTACCAATTGATCCACTGCGGCTGCTCTAAAAGTATCTGCAGCTCCTAGGTAAACTGTTTTTCCAAGTGTTTTAAGTTGATAGGCTAACTTACCGATAGTTGTTGTTTTACCAACCCCATTCACACCGACAACCATAATAACATAAGGCAATCCGTTGCCTTCGAATTTATTGGAAACAACTGTGGAATCGTTTTCTTCGAGTAATGCCGCAATTTCATCTTTTAAAATAGTGTTAAGTTCTTCTGTGCCAACATATTTTTCTTTAGATACTCTTTTTTCAATTCTTTCAATGATCCTCAAAGTGGTATCAACACCAACATCGGAGCCGATTAATATTTCTTCAAGCTGATCTAATACTTCATCGTCAACTTTAGATTTACCAACTATTGCTCGCGAAATTTTATTAAAAACAGAACTTTTAGTTTTTGATAAGCCTTTGTCTAAACTTTCTTTTTTTTCTCTTGAAAAAATACCAAATATACCCATATTTATCCTCTTGATTTAAGGTACAAAGTTAATTAAATCCAGATAGTTGATGAAATAAAAAAGCTCTCTTTTTAGTAAAAGAGAGCTTTTAAATATCATTCTACTAGCTAATTACTTAGCCATATAATCTTTCAATTTATCGTTGTGAACCATTTCTTCTTTAAAAGAATAGGCTCCTGTTTTAGGAGATTTAACCATTTTAATTACTTTGGTGTATTCTCTACCACTACCTGTTTGTAAGGATGCAACTGCTTTCTTTGCCATGGCTTATTATTTTATTTCTTTATGAATTGTAACTTTTTTTAAGATTGGATTGTACTTTCTAATCTCCAATCTATCAGGCGTGTTTTTCTTATTTTTCTTAGTAATGTACCTAGACATTCCTTGCATTCCACTTTCTTTGTGCTCAGTGCACTCTAAAATCACCTGTATTCTATTGCCTTTTCCTTTCTTTGCCATTGTGTTTAATTTTTAAAATTAGAAACTAGTGATAAACCCTTTTGCTTGAGCATCTTTCAAAGCCGATAAAAGACCGTTTTTGTTGATTAAACGTAAACCAGCAGCAGATACTTTTAATTGTATCCAGCGATCTTCTTCTGGTAAATAAAATTTCTTATTAAACAAATTGGGTTCAAAAACGCGCTTTGTTTTCTTATTTGAGTGCGCCACGTTGTTTCCAACCATGACCTTCTTTCCTGTAATTTGACAAACTTTTGACATTATTTTAATGCTTTTCTATTATCTTTCAAAAATGAAGTGCAAAATAAATAAATTTTTTTCTATTTACCAAAGCCTTTCCTATGTTAATTTATTCAAAATCAATAATCGCAATATATTTAATGCCGATAAACTTGCTCTTGTTATATTTCGCCCTCTATGCTCTCCAAAACGAAAACGTTCCGAAATACAATGGTCTCGCGAGGCGACTGCAACCCATGTTGTTCCAACGGGTTTTTCTTCGCTTCCACCGTCGGGTCCGGCAATACCTGATACAGCTATAGAAAAATCTGTATTAAATATTTTGCGTGCATTAATTGCCATTGCTTCTACAACTTCTTTACTTACAGCACCAAAACTTTCAATTATATTTTGTTTTACATTGAGTTGATTTATTTTTGCTTCGTTGCTATATGCCACTATCCCTCCTTTAAATATTGATGAGCTACCGGCAACAGAAGTAATCATCGAAGCGATTGTTCCTCCTGTACAGCTTTCTGCAGTAGATAATGTTTGCTTTTTTGTTAATAATAAATCAAAAATTTCTTTTTCAATACTTGTATCGTCGTATCCAAATATTTCATTTGGTAAAATAGCATGAAGCGTCTCTATTTGTTGATCGATAGCTGTACGTAAGCTAATTTTATCTTTACCTATTGCTGTGAGTCTGAGTCTTACAATTCCAGGTCGTGGTAAATAAGCTAATTTAATATAATTCGGTAAGCTCCCCTCCCATGTTTCAATTCTCTTGGCCAACATGGATTCGGCTAAACCCACCGTCATCACTGTTTTATGTACAATAGCATCTGTTTCTGATACCGACTGTAATTGAGGGATGACAGAATCCATGATGATGGCTTTCATTTCAAATGGAACCCCGGGTAAGCTAACAACTTGAACTTTATCGTTTGTGAACCACATTCCACTTGCCGTTCCGTTTGGATTAGGTAATATTTTTGCATTTTTTGGCAATAAAGCTTGTTCTTTGTTGAGTTCATTAAGCTCTACACCTCGCCCTATAAGTAAATTTTGTATATGAGCGTACACTTCTTGATGAAATTCTAACTCTGTGTCAAAGTATTGTGTTAACGTTTTCTTTGTTAAATCATCATTTGTTGGCCCAAGCCCTCCTGTCATAATAATAATATCGGCTTTACTAGCATTAATGGTTTCTGTTATTGCTTCGGGGGTATCGGAAATTGAAGTAATTTGTTCGACTTTAATGCCAATATCGTGCAATTGTTTAGAAATCCAAGCTGAATTGGTATCAACAATTTGACCTATTAATATTTCGTCGCCTATGGTAACGAGTTCTGCTCTCTTCATTTTTATTCGCCTAAAGTGCTATCGATGTTTTCAATCATTTTGTCAATATTAGGATTGGCTTTATATTTTTTTGCATTCTCCAACAAGGGTTTTGCTGAGCTAAAATATTTTTGTAATAATTCCAGATTGGCATTATCGGCTTTTTTATATTCGCTCACACCTCTGTTGTAATATAAAACGCCAAGATTGTAATTGATAGAATATTTTGTTTGATCTGAAAGTTGATCGATTTTCAAAGCTTGCTCGTAGTATTTAATTGACTTTTCGAAATACATATCCGCTGTTGACTGGTAATTGTTTTTTTCGAAAGCTTTTCCATATTTAGAATAATTGGATGCTAATATAAAAAGCAACTTTTCGTTTTGTGGGTTTTCAACAACAACTTGTTCCATTTGAGCGACCATATCATCCATCTTATCAGCATTTTTATATGTTGTGATGGCTTGTAGTACCAAAGCCTCGTTATCTGGATACAATTCTACACCTCTTTTAACTACTTTCAGTGCGTTCACATAATCGCCTTGATTTGTGTATATTTTTGTTAAATACAAATATGCAAGATCTTTACTTTTGGCTTTGGCTGTTGTTTTGTCACTATTAAAATCATTCAACATCGAATAATATTTTATTGCTTTATTTATTTCTCCGATGCTTTGGGCTGAATAACCAGCATAAAAATAGACGTCGTTATGATTGATTCCGTTATATTCAATAATTTGCTTTACAAACTTGTCTTCATCTTTTAATAAATCAAGTAAATCGAAATAATCTTCAAAATATCTTAAAGACAAGGTAAATTCTTCGACAATACTATCTTTTACTGCTTTGTTATAATGAGTTATTGCCTTATTGTAAAAAGCAGGACCTAAATCTAACAATACATTAATTTGTTCTGAATATAATACGCCGGTTTTATCAAGTTTTTTTGATTCTTTGATGTAGGATAAAGCCTTTTCTCCCGGAAACTTTTCCAAGTGTTCGTAAACTTCAGATTTTGCCATTCTGGTGTATACATAGGCTGCAAGATACCAAGTTTCGGCTTTGGTATTTTTTTCTTGATTTAAAATATTTTGATCTACTTGAATTTTCGCATCCTCAACTTTTCCCTTCATCAATTCGATATTTTTATCTTGAGAAAACAAAGCTAAAACGCTGAATACTAAAGTTATAGAAAGTAATAATTTATTCATGAGTTAATTGTTTTTGGGTTAATTTATTTTATATTATCAATTTAATTTTCTCTAACAGAGTGCTTGTTTTTTAATCTTATAATACTATCTATAAAATTTGAAAATATATACTACATACCATCTGAGCTTTGCTTCATTTTGGATTCGATTAAGGCTTTTTCTTTTTTATTATTTAAAATATCGTAACAATTATATTTCATTTTTAAAACAAATGGATCGCTTTGCTCTTCGAGTGTTAGGTACTTCAAGTACTTGAGTACTTGATTGGCGTATAGCTTAAGGTTTTTTTTATCGATTTTATTCAATTTTGATTTATGTGATAAATCGATGGCTTTATTATGATAAATAGCTGCAAGATTGTAACACGCGTCGAAATTTAAACTATCAATAGATAAACATTTTTCGTAAGATTCTATAGCTTTTTCAGGTTGATTTGCATTTTGATATGATGCGCCTTCCAAAAATAGTAAATTAGGATTCAATGAGTCGGTTTGCATAGCTTCATGTATATATTTTAAAGCCTCATTATAGTTTTCTATTTCGATATTGTACGCAATGAATTCATTCAAAAAATATAACTTAAACTTAGGCTTTTGTTCAATTGCAACATTCAAAGTGGAATCGAATAATGATGTATTGTTGTTAGTTTTATAAATGCTTGCTATGTATATATACGGCATCCAATCGCTGGTATGTTGTAAAATTTTGTTATAATATAAAATGGCCTTATTGTATTGCTTGTTTTTTTCTGATGCCATAGCTAAATTATACCAAACCAAAGTATCTAAATCGGAAGCATTGGCGTACTCATACAACACTAAGTTAGACTCAAAGGCAATGATAGCCTCAGTGTATGCGCCTTTATTAAACAACTCAATTCCTGTATAATTAAATTGTTGTGCTAAATTTAAATATTCGTCTAATAAAATTGAGTTTAGAGCATTCGATGGATCAACTTTATACGCTTTCTCAAATAAATATTTTACGTGATTTAAATTTGATATCTTGTCCTCTGGAGAGTCATCAATCTGAATAGAATTTTGAATGATAATTGCTTTGTAATAAAGCAATTTTACATTGTTACTATCAGCCATTAATGATTTATTGATTAAAACTTCTGCCGAATCGACTAAATCTTTTTGAAGAAGATCTTCGATAATCTCGACTTTATTTTGCGAATAATAATTCGAGTATAAAACAAATAATATTAAAAATATCCGGTATCTCATAAAAAAAAGAAAAGCTATTTAAAGATAGAAAACTTATCTAATAAATAGCTTTTTGCAGTAGTGATTTATCAATTATTTTCCTTCCATTTTGGCTTTTAATGCATCGTGCTTTTCTAAATCGCCCAATCTGTAATAGATTAATTTTAACGATTGCATGGTACTCATGTCCTCGCTATTCAACTCATGAGCTTTTTCCAAATATGGTAATGCTTGCTTAAAAAATCCATCGGCTTCAGCTTTTACCGCTTTATATTTTTTATAATTGTCTGGATCGACATTATTAGCTTCCTCATTTTTAGCGGCACCTTGGTTAAAATAGATGGCACCTAAATTATAATAGGCATCGAAGTGTGTGCTATCCAAAGCGATCGTTTTAATATAAGCTTCTTTAGCTTTTTCTTTATCACCTAAAAGGGAATCGGTGTCATAAATTGTCCCCTTAGCAAAATATAAAGATGCATTATCTGGGGTTGTTTCTATTCCTTTATCTAAATACTCTAGTGCTTCTTTTTGCTGACCATTAGATAAATAATAATTGATCATCTCAACCAATAATGGAGCGCTGGCATTCGGATATTTTTCTATCCCCTTATTGATGTTCTCAAGATATTTTTCTGTTTCATTTTTAGCTTTGTATTGTTGTGCAAGAAAATAATAATTTTTTGCTTTGTCTAAATCATTTTCTCCGTACTCCATTTGAGCTAAAGCTGTGTAATATTGAATAGCATCGTCTGTTTTATTGGCTTTTGATGCAGCAAGCGCACAAAAATAAACAGCTTGAGTATCTACTTTACCTACCATAGAAGAAGTGAATAAAGACTTTTCGAAAAGATTTAAGGCTTCATCGTATTTCTTTTCATCTTGGAATAAAGTCAATCCTTTATTAACTAAAGCATTAGCTAAAGCAGGATATCTATTAATAATAATATCCATTACAATCTGCTCATCGGTATATTTCGTTTCTTTATTCATTAACGCTTTTGAAAATGTAATCATATCCATCTGATTATTGTCGATATCTAAATTATGGTACGATTCATCTTTAAAATTGTACAAAATAGCTTTTTTATAGCCTTCATAAGCTTTGCTTTCTGCTTGAGGATCTAGGTTTTTATAATTTGGATCCTGAGAAATAGCAATAGAATGATAAATCTGTCCATAATACAACCAAGCTCTAGGGTCTTTTTCGGTTGTAGGGTGAACAACACATTTATCGATCGATTTTTTTGCTAAGTCAAGATCTCCATCTTTTAAATAATCGTATGCATTGACACGTTCGCGTGTTTGCGAAAAAGCTAATACACTCAAGCCTACTGTAAATAGAAATAATGCTAATTTTCTCATTTTATTATGTTTAAATATTCAATGTTTCGAAGATAAAAACATTTTTTCAAATACAATGCCAGAACTGTTGAACGACACTGTATTTGATAAAATTTATTCTTCAGCTGTTCCAACATCTGTTGAATTATCTTCCGAAGTAGTCATCGTATTTTCACTTTCTATTACTTCGTCTTCATCGGATGCAGGCACCTTAGCAACAGCAGCAATTTTATCGCCTTCTTTAATATTAATTAAACGCACTCCTTGCGTTGCTCTACCCATAATTCGTAACGATGCAACAGCTAAACGAATGGTTATTCCAGACTCGTTAATAATCATTAAATCATCTTCGTCTGTAACATTTTTAATAGCAATTAATTTTCCTGTTTTGTCTGTTATATTAATGGTTTTAACACCTTTTCCGCCACGGTTTGTAATTCTATAATCCTCAATTGAAGATTGTTTTCCAAAACCATTTTCAGAAACAACTAATATATTTTCTTTCTCAGCATCAACACAAATCATTCCGATTACTTCATCTTTATCGTCAATTCTGATAGCACGAACACCAGCTGCTGTTCTGCCGATAGGGCGAATATCAGCCTCGTTAAATCTTACAGCTTTACCTTCTCTAGCGGCAAACATGATATCAGTTGTTCCATCTGTTAGTTTGGCTTCGAGAAGCATATCGCCATCTTTAATTGTAATAGCATTTACGCCATTTTGACGAGGTCTGGAATAGGCTTCTAAACTGGTTTTTTTAATAATACCTCGTTTAGTTCCTAAGATTATGAAGTGGTTGTTTATGTATTCTTCATCGGTTAACTTACCGGTAAGATTGATGAATGCTTTTACATTATCATCAGGTTCAATTCTTAAAATATTTTGAATAGCTCTTCCTTTTGATGTTCTAGTTCCTTCGGGTATTTGGTACACAGGCAACCAAAATGCTTTACCTTTTTCGGTAAACAATAACATAGTATTATGCATCGTTGCGCTGAACATATACTCAATAAAATCTTCATCGCGAGTAGCACTTCCCTTAAAGCCTTTACCACCTCTATTCTGAGTTCTAAATTCAGATAATGAAGTCCGTTTGATGTAACCTAAACGAGAAATAGTTATCACCATATCTTCGTCGGCATAAAAGTCTTCCGGATTAAATTCTTCTGCATTAGGAACAATTTCTGTTCTTCTTTCATCGCCAAATTTTGCCTTAACTTCGAGTAATTCTTCTTTAATTAAAGCCATTCTGAGATGTTCGTTTGCTAACAATTCTTTTAACTCACTGATGAGTTTTAAAATATCGTCATATTCTGCTCTTAATTTTTCTTGTTGTAAACCTGTTAACTGCCCTAAGCGCATGTCTACAATTGCCTGAGCTTGTATTTCGCTGAGGTGGAAACGATCCATCAATCGTTCTTTGGCTTCAGTAAGGCTTTTCGATGTTTTAATAAGTTGTACAACTTCATCGATATTATCGCTAGCGATAATCAAACCTTCAAGAATATGAGCTCTTTTTTCTGCTTTGTCTAGTTCAAATTGTGCCCTTCGTGTAATGACATCATGCCTATGCTCGACAAAATAATGGATAAGTTGTTTTAGGTTTAAAAGCTTAGGTCTTCCATTTACTAAAGCAATATTGTTAACGCTAAACGATGTTTGAAGCTGAGTATATTTGAATAACTTATTCAAGGTTACATTAGCCATTGCATCCCTTTTAACATCGTAAACGATACGCATCCCTTCACGGTCGGACTCATCGTTTACATTGCTTAATCCATCAATTTTCTTTTCATTAATTAATTCAGCTGTCTTTCTGATTAACTCAGCTTTGTTGACCTGATATGGTATTTCTGTTACAATAATTTTTTCACGTCCGGAGTCTGTAATTTCGATACTAGCTTTAGCACGCATTAAAATTCTACCACGCCCGGTCTCAAACGCCTCCCTAACACCTAGCACACCGTATATAATACCCCCTGTAGGAAAATCCGGAGCTTTAACATACTCCATTAAACCTTCGATAGTTATTTCGTTATCGTTTATATATGCTATAGTTGCATCAATTACTTCGGAAAGGTTGTGAGGGGCAATATTAGTAGCCATACCTACAGCAATACCCGATGCTCCATTAACTAATAAATTAGGAATTCTAGTTGGAAGAACTTTTGGTTCTTCTATCGAATCGTCGAAATTCAGCTGAACATCAACCGTGTTTTTGTCTAGGTCTGATAAAATCTCTTCTGCTATTTTTTCTAATCGAGCTTCGGTGTATCGCATTGCAGCAGCATTATCGCCATCTACAGACCCAAAGTTCCCTTGTCCATCTATAAGCGGATACCTTAACGACCAAGGCTGTGCCATCCTAACCATAGCTTCATATACCGATGAATCTCCATGTGGATGGTATTTACCAAGAACCTCTCCTACAATCCTTGCCGACTTTTTAAAAGGTTTACCAGAACTAATCCCCAACTCGTTCATTCCAAACAAGACTCTTCTGTGAACTGGTTTTAAACCATCTCTAACATCTGGCAACGCTCTAGAAACAATTACAGACATCGAATAATCGATATATGCAGACTTCATTGCTTCCTCTATATCCAACTTAATGATTTTATCTTCTCCGTTCATTTATATTAATTTACTGAATATCAGATTTTTGAAAAAAATTAAAGTAAAACGCCAAATTAAACAATTCATTCTTCTTAAGTTTTTTTTTCTATTTTGAATTTTCAACAAAAAATTGTTTATAAAAGATTTAACCTAAATTTTTTAGTTTTAACGTAAACAAATGCCCTATTTGACAGGTTTAATATGTTATTATTGATAAATTGATTTATTTTTGTGAATCATCTATATAATTAATTATATGCAAGCAGAATTTTCATCATCTGTTAAAGATGTTTTAAAATACAGTAAAGAAGAGGCTATTAGGCTGAATTCTACTACGGTGGAAATTGAACATATCTTTTTAGGTTTATTAAGACTGGGTAAAGGGACAGCTATTGAGTTTCTGATTAAAAAAGGTGTTGATTTGTCGATTCTGAAAAAAGAAATTGAAAACAAAGTTTTTTCTAGAGAATTAATCGATATTCGCGAAGAAGACATTCATCTTTCAAAATCAACTGAAAGAATGCTAAGAATTGTCAATTTAGAAGCTTTATCTTTCGGAGCTAACATAACAGACACGAATCATCTTCTACTTGCTATTTTGAAAGAACCCAACAATATTGTTTCTCTTTTACTGGAACAAAATAATATCACTTATCAAATTGCAAGAAATGATTTAGGCACAACCCCTAAGGCACAATCAGACTTCAACGACGACGATGATTATAACGAAACTGGGGATAGCTCTGACGAAACAAAATCTTCTGAAAATTCACGATCGAATTCAAATTCAGACACTCCCGTTTTAGATAATTTTGGGATTGATTTAACAGAAGCTGCCGCAGAAAACAGACTAGACCCCATCGTAGGCAGAGAAACTGAAATTGAACGAATTTCACAAATATTATCTCGAAGAAAAAAGAACAACCCGATACTTATTGGAGAACCGGGTGTTGGAAAATCTGCTATAGCAGAAGGGCTTGCCATCAGAATAATAAAACGTAAGGTATCTCGAATATTATTTAATAAGCGGGTAATTTCCCTAGATATGGCATCCATTGTTGCAGGCACGAAGTACAGAGGACAATTTGAAGAGCGAATGAAAGCTATTTTAAATGAGCTTTCGAAAAATAAAGATATCATTTTGTTTATAGACGAAATACACACCATTGTGGGTGCTGGCGGTGCTACAGGCTCTCTCGATGCAGCCAACATGCTTAAGCCTGCCCTTGCTCGCGGAGAAATTCAATGTATCGGTTCTACTACGCTCGACGAATACAGACAACACATCGAAAAAGATGGTGCTCTCGAACGACGGTTCCAGAAAGTTTTAGTTGAGCCTACATCTGAAGAAGAAACTGTCGAAATATTAAACAATATAAAAGAGCGATATGAAGATCATCATAATGTAAATTATAGCGAAGATGCAATAAAAGCATGTGTAAATCTTACAACTCGTTATATTACAGACAGACATTTGCCAGATAAAGCAATCGATGCTCTTGATGAAAGTGGTGCCAGGGTTCATATTAGTAATGTTTCTATTCCGAAACGAATAATAGATTTAGAAAAAGAAGTTGAAAACATAAAATCAGCAAAATTTAATGCTGTTAAAAATCAAGATTTCGAAAAAGCAGCCAATTTAAGAGATACAGAGCGCCAGCTTTTAAAGGAAATTGAAAACGAAAAAGAACTTTGGGAAAAAGATCTAATTAAACACCGTGAAACCGTTGATGAGTCTAAAGTTGCCGAAGTAGTGGCTATGATGACCGGAGTGCCTGTTCAAAGAATTGCTGAAGAAGAAAGCTCAAGGCTTCTTATAATGCACGAGGAATTATCTGGTAGTGTAATCGGCCAAGAAGAGGCTATTAAAAAAATTGTCAAAGCTATTCAGCGAAATAGAGCCGGATTAAAAGATCCAAATCGACCTATTGGTTCATTTATCTTTTTAGGACCCACGGGTGTAGGAAAAACCCAACTTGCTAAAGTATTAACAGAGTATCTTTTCGAATCCTCAGAGAATCTAATTCGTATCGATATGAGCGAATATATGGAAAAATTTTCTGTATCGCGATTAGTCGGCGCCCCTCCTGGGTACGTTGGTTACGAAGAAGGCGGTCAATTAACAGAGAAAGTAAGACGCAAACCGTATTCTGTTGTTCTTTTAGATGAAATTGAAAAAGCTCATCCGGATGTTTTCCATATTCTGCTTCAAGTACTCGACGAAGGTCGACTTACCGACAGTTTAGGAAGGAGAATAGACTTTCGAAATACAATTGTTATCATGACTTCCAATATAGGCAGTAGACAATTGCAAGAGTATGGTTCCGGAGTAGGTTTTAGCACTACAGCTAAAAAAAGTGGATTATCTACTCAACAAAATAGTATTGTTAAAAAAGCATTAAGCAACGCTTTTGCTCCTGAATTTTTAAACCGTATTGATGATGTGATTATGTTTAATAGTCTTGAAAGAGATGATATTCATAAAATTATCGATATTGAACTCAAAGATCTTTTCAAACGAGTTGCTCAATTAGGTTACGAAATTGAAGTCAGCGCAACAGCTAAAGATTATTTGGTCGATAAAGGATACGACCCTAAATTTGGAGCTCGTCCATTAAAAAGGGCAATACAAAAATATTTAGAAGACGTTTTAGCCGAAGCCATTATAAAAGCAGAAATGATTGAAGGTGATAAACTAAATGTGAGCTATTCGAAAACACAAGATAAAATTATTATTAAAGTCAATAAAAAAACAATCAAAATTTAAATAAGTATGGCTACTACAGCAGACATTAAGAAAGGATTATGCATTAACTACAACGGAAAACCTTTTACTATAGTAGATTTCCAACACGTAAAACCTGGCAAAGGTCCAGCGTTTGTAAGAACTAAACTTAAAAACTTAGAAACCGGTAAATTAATAGACAATACGTTTACTTCAGGTTTTAAAATTGACGTTATTAGAGTTGAACGACGTAAATATCAATATTTATACGAAGACGATTTAGGTATGAACTTCATGCATACTGAAACTTTCGAGCAAATTCCATTAAGTAAAGCATTGATGGACAACCCTTTGCTTTTAAAAGAAGGTATGGAAGTAGAAGTTTTATTCAATGCAGACAATGAAACTCCATTGCAATTAGACCTTCCTCCTTTTATTGAAATGGAAGTCGTTTATACCGAACCTGGTATTAAAGGCGACACCTCATCTTCTACTGCTTTAAAACCAGCAAAATTAGATACTGGTTTAGAAGTGATGGTTCCTTTGTTTATTAACGAAGGCGACTGGATTAAAGTAGATACAAGAGATGCTTCTTATTCTGAAAGAGTAAAAAAATAACATGAAATTCGATCGAATCTATACTGTAGATGAGATTTCTAAATTAATTGATGTTCAATACTTTGGAGATTCTAAAATCCAAGTATTGGGCATTAATGAAATACATTCTGTAGAACAG
This sequence comes from Bacteroidales bacterium, assembly GCA_016936665.1. Taxonomy (GTDB): domain Bacteria; phylum Bacteroidota; class Bacteroidia; order Bacteroidales; family JAFGXI01; genus JAFGXI01. The sequence continues at coordinate 208,934 of JAFGXI010000002.1, read as the reverse complement.
GGCGATATCACTTTTGTAGATCATCCCAAATATTATTCGAAAGCATTAAACTCTGATGCTACAATCATCATTATTAATAGTAAAGTAGATGTACCTGATGGTAAAGTGATTTTATTATCTGATGATCCTTTTGCCGACTATCAAAAAATTGTACAACATTTTAGAATATTTAGTGCTTCAAACCAATTTATAGCTCCTACAGCAACTATTGGAAAAGATACAATTATACAGCCTGGTGTTTTTATTGGAAATTATGTAAAAATTGGCGATAATTGTTTGATTCACAGCAACGTTAGCATTTACGACTACACTGAATTAGGAAATAACGTAGTCATCCACAGTCAATCCGTTATTGGTGCAGATGCTTATTATTTTCAAAAAAAAAATGGAGCCTATCGGAAGATGCACTCTTGTGGTAAAGTAATTATTGAAGATAATGTTGAAATTGGAGCCTTATGCGCTATCGATAAAGGCGTTTCTTCCGACACTATCATTGGGAATGGTACTAAAATGGATAATCATGTTCAAGTTGGGCACGATACCGTTATTGGGAAAAATTGCTTGATTGGCTCTCAAGTGGCTATTGCAGGCGTTACAAATATTGAAGATGATGTGTTAATATGGGCTAAAGTAGGCATTAACAAAGATATTACAATAGGAAAAGGGGCTGTAATATTAGCAACATCTAATGTAGATAAATCTTTAGAAGGAGGTATTACTTACTTTGGATCTCCTGCAACCGAAGCCCGCCAAAAATGGAAAGAAATTGTCGCATTAAATCGCTTAGCCAAAAATAATACGTAACATTTTGTTACTTTTTGTAAATTTATACGTATTATCTAACCCCAAGATTAAACGAAATGCTAAACGAAAACTACGAGACCTTTAATTCATATAGCAAAGAGAATGAGGCATTAAGTAAACTTGCTGAAAACATAAGTAAAAATGCTTCTGAAAAGATGTTAATAGAGCAATTTATTAGATTACTCGAACGCATTTTAAAAATTCCTAGAATTGCATTATTTGCGTATCAAAATGATAAACTACAACTTGTAAATGCTGTTGGCGTTAACTACTACAAACTGAGTAAAACAGAGATCATAAACATACTAAGCCAACAAAACGACTATAAAAATATTGGCGAGTCAATAAGTAATCAATTTGAAGATTTCAATAAAACCATTATAATTAATCATAAAAAAAACATTTTAGCTGTATTACTTATAGGCGATGATGAAAACCATTTAGGTATAGGAAGAGCTACTGAAATAAATGAAGCATTCATATACACCTACAGTCAAATACTCTTTACAGCCATCGAAAACAAGAGACTTTTTAGAGAAAATTTAAAAAAAGATCGTTTTAAAAACGAGCTCAATTTGGCAAAAAGTGTAGAAAGTATGTTGATTAAAAAGCCTGAAGATTTACCACATGAAAAAAACATAGATTTTTTCGCATTTTATAAGCCATTTTACGAAATGGGTGGCGATTTTTACGATGTATTTAAATTGAGTGCAGATGAGTTCGGTTTTTGTATTGCAGATGTTTCAGGTAAAGGCGTTTCTGCTGCCTTATTAATGGCTAACTTAAAAGGAAATTTACAAGCATTATTTAACCTAAATTTATCTTTAAAAGAAATTGTAATTAAACTAAATACTTCTATTGTAAATCTTACTCAAAGCGATAAATTTATTACCCTATTTATAGCCCGTTATAATACTAATACAAGAGAATTATCGTACATCAATGCCGGACATAACCCTCCAGTTTTGTTTCAGTCGGGTGACGAAAAATTCTCCTTATTAGAAAGTGGTTGTTTTGGAATCGGTATGTTAGACCAAATTGCGGAAATAAAAAACGCAATTATACAATTGAAACCTAACAGCAAACTTATTTGTTTTACAGATGGGATCAGTGAATCGTACACAACTTCTGGTATAGAATTCGGACACAGTAATTTTATGCCTTTTTTAAATCAGTACGATCCTATTGAAACTACTGTTAAAAACATACTCAATTACTTTAACGAAATAGTACCAACAGAAAACGTTTTCGACGACACCACTATATTGGGTGTTTCTTTCAAATAAAAAAAAGCTGATTAAAATTAACCAGCTTTCAGATTTTTTATGTTCAAAGTTTTAGTTTGACCCTAAAGTCGCAACCATCACGGCTTTAATAGTGTGCAATCTATTTTCAGCCTCGTCGAACACGATTGATGCTGCCGATTCAAATACTTCTTCGGTTACTTCAAGAGCTTCTAATCCGAATTTTTGATAAATCTCTTCTCCTACTTTAGTTTCGCGATTATGGAATGCGGGTAAACAATGCATGAATTTTACTTTAGGATTTCCAGTAGCATCCATAACGTCTTTATTAACTTGATAAGGTTTCAATAATTCTATTCTTTCTTGCCAAACTTCAGCAGGTTCGCCCATCGATACCCAAACATCGGTATAAATAAAATCACAATCCTTAACGCCTTCTTTAACATTATCGGTAATTGTAATTTTTGCCCCTGTTTGCATAGCAATTTCTTTGGCTTGTTTGACTAATGTATCTTCTGGTTGAACTGATTTCGGAGCAACAGCTCTGAAGTCCATGCCCATTTTAGCGGCACCAATCATTAAAGAATTTCCCATGTTGTTTCTAGCATCGCCTAAATAAGCAAATTTTACTTGATGTAAAGGTTTATCGCTATGCTCCATCATCGTTAAGAAATCAGCTAAAATTTGCGTAGGATGAAACTCATTGGTCAAACCATTCCAAACCGGCACGCCTGCATAAGCTCCCAATTCTTCTACAATGTCTTGCCCAAAACCTCTATACTCAATACCATCATACATTCGTCCTAATACTCTTGCGGTATCTTTCATCGATTCTTTATGGCCAATTTGAGATCCCGACGGTCCTAAATAGGTTACATTTCCACCTTGGTCATGAACAGCTGTTTCGAATGCACAACGCGTTCTAGTTGATGATTTTTCGAAAATCAATGCAACATTTTTGCCTTTTAGCATTTGTTGCTCGGTTCCAGTATATTTTGCCTTTTTAAGATCGGCAGATAAATCCAATAAAAATTTGATCTCTTTTGGTGAGAAATCCAATAGTTTTAGAAAATTTCTGTTTTTAAGATTAAAAGCCATAATTCGATTGATTTTTATTATTTGATGTTAATATTCTTTTGTAATTCGTGTACCTACACTTCGGTCTTCTAACTGTTTAGCTTCGGTAATTACAGACTTTAGCCCTCCATTTTCTACAAAGCTTAAAGCAGCTTCAATTTTTGGAGCCATACTGCCTTCTCCAAACGTACCATTTTCAATATGTTTTCTTGTGTCTTTAGCATCTAAAAATTCTAATATTTCTTGTTCAGGAGTTCCATAATTTGCATATACAAAAGGAACATCAGTTAATATGTAGAGTTCAGAAGCCCCAATATGTTGAGCCAATAAAGAAGAAGCACTGTCTTTATCTATAACAGCTTCCAGAGGTTGTAAGTTTTTTTCATTATCATAGAAAACCGGAATGCCTCCTCCTCCCGAAGCAATTACAATATTTCCTGCTTCAACTAAATCTCTAATAATCGATTCATTAATAATTTCAATTGGTTTTGGCGAAGGTACAACCCTTCTCCATGCATCATTTCCTTTTGGACTTTTTTTGAATTCCCAGCCTTTTTTAGCTTTTAAATCCTCGGCTTGAGCACTTGTATATATTTTACCTACTCGTTTTGTAGGATTTTGAAAAGCAGGGTCATCTTTATCGACAACGACTTGTGTTACAATAGATACAACATTTTTATTAATTCCTTCATCTTTAAGAATGTTTCTCAAATTTCTTTCTATCATATAGGCAATCCCGCCTTGAGAATCTGCAACACAAATGTCTAAAGGCATCTGGGGAATATCGTATGCATCTTGGCCGGCATCGTTACGCATTAATATATTACCGACTTGTGGACCATTACCATGGCTTATCACCAAATTGTATCCTTCTTTAATTAGGTATACAAGATTTTTTAAAGTGTCAACCGAGTTTTTGTTTTGTTCTTCGATTGTTCCTTTTTCATCGCCTCTTAATAGGGCATTTCCTCCTAATGCAACAACTGCTAATTTTTTCATACTTATTTGTAAGTTAATCGTCCGACCCGTTTAGATTTACGACTTAAAATCTATTTCTCATAGTTCGAATAAACGGAATGCAAATGTAGTAAATAATCCTAGATTGCAAAGGTAATTTTTTTCAATGTTAAACATCTATATATCTTCATGTTACATAGCGCTGTAACGATTATATTAGACTATTATTCGAATTTTGAAATAAAATACTCCATATATTTATTAAATTTGATGACGAAAAATTACAGCTACTTAATCTAATTCGTATGACAGTACTTGAATTCGCAACGCTTAGTATCGAAAATAGGGTTGCATATATCAGCCTAAACAGACCAGAAAAGAGAAATGCGCTTAATCCCACTTTAGTGGGCAACTTAAAGTCTCTATTTAAAGAAGCAGAAGCAAGCGACGACGTTAAAATTATCGTGCTTAAAGCCAATGGTGATGCATTTTGTGCAGGCGCTGATTTAGCTTACTTACAAACCCTTCAGACCAATAGTTACGAGGAAAATCTTGCCGATTCAAATCATTTAAAAGAATTATTCGAAATTATATATACCAATAAAAAGACTGTCATTGCTCAGGTCGAAGGACATGCTATTGCAGGAGGAGGAGGCTTAGCGTCGGTATGCGATTTTGTTTTTTCTGTATCAGAAGCCAAATTTGGTTTTACAGAAGTTAAAATTGGATTTGTGCCAGCAATTATTTCCGTTTTTATTTTGAGAAAGATTGGCGAAGCTAAAACAAAAGAATTACTCATGACAGGCGAATTAATTACTGCAAACAAAGCTAAAGCACTAGGGTTAATCAATTTTGTTGTAGACAGAGAAGAGATAGAAGACGAAGTTGAAACATTCGCAAAACAACTTATTGCTAACTGCTCGACAGATTCTTTAGAACTAACAAAAAAACTTTTGGCAGATGTCGCCAGTATGGATTTTAAATTAGGTTTAAATTATGCTTCAGAAATTAATGCAAAAGCCAGAAGCACAAAAGATTGTGTAAAAGGTATTGCATCATTTTTAAACAAAGAGGCTATTTCTTGGTAAAAGATGTGTTAAATAAAAGCCTTTGTTTTTGCCTAATATATTATGCCATCCAAAGAATTATTTTATTTTTGTCATAAGATGAAAACCGGAAATAACAAATATATACTTTATCTATCCTATATAATCGCATTAGCTTTGTTTCAAAGTTGTGGCAACAGTGTTAGTAAAGGAAAAGAAGGCATTATTCATTATGAACTAATTTATATCGATGGAGAAAACAGTAACCCAATTATTACTTTTCTGCCTAACTCGATGACATACGCTTTTAAAAAAAATAAAACTGTTCAAAAAGTTGAAGGCTGGGGTGGCGTTTTTAAAATGGTTGGCATTTCCGACACTAAAACAGACTCTGTTACAGCACTTATGAAAATTTTAGGTGATAAATTCAAATATCGCTGTAGATTAGGTCAAGATAGTTTTGGTTACGATCCTCTCGAAGGTGCAAAAATTGAGTATGTTGACGGGGAGAAACTAATTGCAGGCTTAAAATGTAAAAAAGCTTTAGCAAAAACAAACGATGAACAATATGAGCTTTATTATACCGAAGATTTAAAAATTGATGATGCCAACTGGAATACACCTTTTAAAACGGTAAAAGGTGTATTAATGGAATATCAAATTAAAATGTTCAATATAAAAACAAAAGTTATTGCTAAAGAAGTTGAACGTATAGAAGTTGCTGACGACGAATTTGATATTCCTGAAGGATACAAATGTGTTTCCAAAGAAAAAATTGAAGAATCGGTCTATAAATTTATGTGATTGTAACTTTTTGGCTTCATTCTTGTCATAGCAGGCAAACATTTTAAACTAAATAATTCTAAATAAACATGAAACAATTTACAATTCTATTATCTGCTATATTTTTGTTAAGCAGTTTTCAAGCATTTTCTGGCGGTAAAAAAGGATCTGAAGGTTTTAGTGGAACCATTAAATACAAAGTCAGTTACGAAGGAAGAGAAATCACGCCAACCGAGCAATCTCAATTACCTAGCGAAAAAATTGATTATTTTTTAGGATCGATGATGCGTATGGATATCGTTACGCCCATGTACAGCTTCTTAACCATAATCAACAACGAATCTTTAGAAACTACGATTCTTTTTGATATGATGGGTCAGAAAATGTATGTTAAGAAATCCGGCGAAGAAGTGAAAGCTGCTAAAGATTCTTTAAAAGATGAAAAGCCTAACATCAAATTAATTGACGAAACTAAAACCATAGCAGGCTATGCTTGTAAAAAAGCCGAAATCGAAAAAGATGGTGCAATTACTACAGTTTACTATACTGAAGAAATAAAAGCCAATAGCGAAGAATATAAAGATCTTCCTGGATTTCCGCTTTATATTTCACAAAAGTTACCTCAAGACGAAGAGTTAGTTATGGTTTACCAAGCTACCGAAGTAAGTGTTAAAAAACCAAAGAAAGGTATTTTTGAAATCCCTGCCGGATACGAAGAAATGTCTGATGAAATGAAAAAACAAATCGGAATGTAATTCTGAAGTAACAACATAAGTAAAGGCCTCTAATTTTGGAGGCCTTTATTTTTTTCTTCATCTAAACGAGACTTCAAAACCTTTAGCTCATCTCGTAATCTTGCCGCTTCAATAAAGTCCAAATCAATAGCTGCCTTTTTCATTAACGATTCGGTTTGAAGAATAGCTTTTTCCAAGGCACTTTTTCCCATGTATTTAATTACAGGATCGGCTGCTAAATCGTTCTTTTGGTTTTGTTGATATGTCTGATTCTTTTTGGCTTTACTATCGTATCCAAGAATAGATTTTTGAGCTTTTACAATCTGCGTAGGCGTAATATTATATTTTTCGTTATATGCTAGCTGAATGGTTCTCTTTCTTTCTGTATCGTCTATTAAAGCCTGCATCGATCGTGTAATTTTATCGGCATACATTATTACCTTTCCATTTACATTTCTTGCTGCTCTGCCAGCAGTTTGAGTTAAACTACGAGTCGATCGTAAAAAGCCCTCTTTGTCAGCATCCAAAATAGCAACTAAAGAGACTTCTGGCAAGTCTAGACCTTCTCTTAAAAGGTTGACGCCAACTAAAACATCGAAACGACCGGCTCTTAAATCTTCCATTATTTCAACACGTTCTAAGGTATCTACATCCGAATGGATGTATCTTGAACGAATTGAGGCTTTCGCTAAATACTTATCTAACTCTTCGGCCATGCGTTTAGTTAAAGTAGTTACTAATACCCGCTCCTCCTTTCCTACTCTTATCCTTATTTCTTCTAGCAAATCATCAATCAGATTTAACGAAGGTTTTACAATAATTTCGGGATCGATTAATCCTGTAGGTCTTATAAGCTGCTCAACAACAACCCCTCCAGATTTTTCCAATTCATAATCGGCTGGTGTTGCGCTTATGTATATTATCTGGTTTGTTAAAGATTCGAATTCATCGAATTTTAATGGGCGGTTGTCTAAAGCCGAAGGCAAACGAAAACCAAAATCAACTAAATTCTGTTTTCTAGATCTATCACCTCCATACATTGCCCTAATTTGAGGAATTGTAACATGGCTTTCATCCACGATTAATAAGTAATCATCTGGAAAATAATCCAATAAACAGAACGGTCTAGTGCCGGCTTCTCTTCCATCGAAATACCTCGAATAATTTTCAATTCCGCTGCAATGACCTATTTCTCGAATCATTTCTAAATCGAAAGTTACTCGGTCTTCAATTCTTTTAGCTTCAATATGTTTATCAATAGATTTAAAAAATTCGATTTGTTTAACTAAATCATCTTGAATATTATATATTGTTTTATGTAAACTATTTCTTTCTGTAACAAATAAGTTAGCAGGATAAATCATAACCTGATCGTGTTCTTCTATTACGGAACCATTAAGAGGATCTATAGAATATATTTCTTCGATTTCATCGTCCCAAAATACAACCCTGTAAGCAATATCATCATAAGCTAAAAATACGTCCACAGTATCTCCTTTAACACGAAAACTTCCTCGTTGAAAGTCCATCGAACTTCTCGCATAAAGATTGTCTACCAAAAGATGTAAAAAAGCATCTCTGCCAATTGTTTGATGACGTTTTAAACCAATTACATTTTTATGAAACGTTTCCGGATTTCCGATACCATAAATGCAAGAAACAGAGGCAACCACAATTACATCGCTACGCCCGGAAAGTAAAGAAGAAGTAGTAGATAAACGTAATTTTTCAATTTCGTCGTTAATGGCTAAGTCTTTTTCAATATAAGTGTCGGAAACAGGCAAATAAGCTTCCGGCTGATAATAATCGTAATAAGACACATAATATTCAACCTTATTATTCGGAAAAAAAGTTTTAAACTCGCTATATAATTGTGCCGCTAATGTTTTATTATGACTCAAAACCAAGGTAGGCTTTCCTTGTTTAGCAATGACATTTGCAACGGTAAATGTTTTACCTGAACCTGTTACTCCGAGCAAGGTCTGATGCTTTTCACCGGAATTAAGAGCTTTTGAAAGCTTTTCGATAGCTTGAGGCTGATCGCCGGTTGGCTTATATTCTGATTTTAATTGAAATTCCACATTGCAAAAATAAAGCTTAGTTTCGATAAGTTTTTTTAAGTTCGTAAAAGATTTACATTTTTAAACGATATCGATATGAAATTATTAATGATGTACACCCAAAATTTTTCGTACTTCCCAAGACTTAAAAATCTCGACGAAGCTAAAGAAATTAATGAAGGGCAAAACTTCCAAGATGCACTCGTTGCTTTTATACATGCCGAGGAAGCAGACGAAGAAGATTTCAAGAAAACAGAAACTAAATTGGTTAAAAATTTAAAATGGGCTGCAAAGAAAAACAATACTAATCGTGTTATTTTACATTCTTTTGCTCATTTATCGGATAGTAAAGCTAGTCCCGAATTTACTCAAGAATTGTTTGATAAAACAGAAGCTAAAATGAAAAATGCTGATTATGAAGCATTTCAAACCCCCTTTGGATATTTTTTAGATATATCGCTCGATGCCCCCGGATATTCATTGGCTAGAATTTTCAAGAGTTTTTAAACAATTAATAGTGCAAGATTTCTAATATTTATATCTTTGCTTCGAATATTAACTTAAAACATTTCAATTATGGCTTACGTTATTTCTGACGATTGTACTGCTTGCGGTTCATGTATCGATGAATGCCCAGTTGAAGCTATCTCAGAAGGCGATATCTATGTTATCGATCCTGATGTATGTACTGACTGTGGTGCTTGTGCAGATGTTTGTCCTGTAGAAGCAATTAGCCCAGCATAGTGGTCAATTGTAGTACAAATTTATAGCTGTCTAATTTTTAGGCAGCTATTTTATTACCTAAGCATGTCGCAACAATCAAAATCAATTAGTTTATTCGCTGTTATTTCTGCCATGTTTTTATGGGCAGGTTCCTTTATTTGGAGTAAACTGGCTTTCGAGACCTACGAACCATTTACCGTTCTGCTCTTTCGATTAAGTATTGCCGGTATTAGTTTATTGCTAATTGGAAAATTATTTCGAGCTATTCAGAGAATTGAAAAGAAAGATTGGAAAGTCTTTTTACTGTTGAGCTTTTTTGAACCATTTTTATATTTTGTAGGTGAAAATCTCGGATTAAAATTAGTTTCTCCTACTGTAGCATCAATAATTATTTCTACAATTCCATTGTTTTTGCCATTTGTAGGTGTCTTTTTTCTTAAAGAAAGAATTATAAGAAGTAATATTATTGGTGTAATTATTAGTATTTCCGGTGTTTTAGCGATAATTGTCGATCGTAATTTTAATGTCTCGGCTAGTACAATAGGAATTTTACTTTTATTACTGGCCGTATTTGCAGCTTTAGGATATACCGTTATTCTGAAATCTCTGAGCGATCGTTACAATCCAATCACCATTGTAACTTGGCAAAATATAATTGCATCCTTTGCTTTTTTACCTTTCTTTCTTTTTTTCGATTTTAATAATTTTAAAGATGTCGGTATCTTTCAAAGCAATTTTGTTTATATATTATTACTTGCTTTTTTAGCTTCGAATGGTGCTTTTCTTTTATACACTTATGCTATTCGTTATTTTGGGGTTTCTAAAATTGGAATTTACACCAACTTAATTCCCATATTCGCTATGCTTCTGTCCTATTTTATATACAATGAGCAAATTGATACGGCAAAACTTTTAGGCGTTGTATTAGTAATTTTGGGCTTATTAATTTCTGAAAAACGGTGGTTTAAGTAAGCGTTTTTAAAAACATATCCGCCTGATGATAGCTTTCAGGTTTTCCTACATCGAACCAATAATCTTCTTGATGTATATATCCATTTATAGTATGATCTTTAGAGAGATTTAAATATAAAGGGGTTAACGAAAAGATTTCGGCTTCGGGCATCAGATTAAATATTTCGTTTGAAATTACATGTATTCCACTAAATGCGTAAGAATTTAGCTCAGTTTCCACATGTTTAATGACTTTATTTGAGCTTTTGTTTTCCCAACCTTTAAGATTCATATTTTCATCGAATAGAAAATAACGAGATGTCGATCTTTTTCTAATAGCAAGTGTTGCTAAAGGTTGTTTATCTTTATGATATTGTATCATTTTAGATAAATTTAAATTGGTTAAAATATCAACATTATAAGCAATAAAAAATGCTTCATCTTTTAATTCTGATGCTACTTTCTTTAAACCTCCACCTGTGTCGAGCAATAAATCAGACTCATCAGAAATGATGACTTCAACAGGCCACTGCCGATTATTTATAAAATCTTTTATTTGAGAAGACTCATGATGAACATTTACTATTATAGTTTTTATACCATAAGTATTTAAATATTCAATCGCTCTTTCTAATAAAGTTGTGCCGTTTATCGACACCAATGCCTTGGGCAAACCATTACTAAGTACCTGAATCCTAGTTCCTAATCCTGCTGAAAACAAAATCGCTTTCATTTTTTATTATTTATTGTAACTTTTTTTAATTATTAATGTATATCACTTACGTATTAAAACTTATTTATTTACTTAAATTATTAATAATGAAAGCATCAAAATTTACTGCAAGTATGACCGCTTTGAAAGAGGATCTCTCGCAAGGACAAACTTACCTATTTAAATTTAATGAAACAACTATCGGAAAAGGCTCTTTTATTCTCGACTCAGGAACTGTAATTAAAATTGGAGCAACAGCTAAAGGCACAGTTACTTTAACAGAATCTATAGATATATCCGAAGGCCAAAAGTTTGAGATGGGCACACCTGATGGTGGTGGAAATTGGAGTGGCGGAAGAGTTGATGGAGAAGGTTTACTTATTGATATAATAGCAGAATAAACTTTTCCAAATCCTATGAAATCTAGGTTGTATCAATTAACTTTGGTGCAACCTAAATTTATTATGAAAATAAGGTCTTTATTAATATTATTGGTTTTCCCCTTTTTATTGTATTCTGGCAAGCAGGACAGTTTGTCTGTCTATTTTAAAACGCTACTCGATGAACCCGACACCAACATCACCAATAAAGCATTCACAGATTTTAAAAATTCAGGGCAATGGTATTATTATTATGCTTTGAAATCATATAAGGCATTCGATCAAAGAGACTTTCAGTTAGTAATAAACTCTTCGAATGCTGCTTTCTTATATGACAAAGATCAAAATATTGATCTTACCGTTAATTTAATCCATAAAAAAGGGGTTGCCAATATTTATATAAACGAGCTTGACTCTGCAATTACGTGCTTTTTTAAGGAAATTGAATACGAAAAAGAAAGGGATACACTTATTAATCAACCAAACGCTTATAGCAATCTCTCTATTTGTTATCGTAGATTAAATATACTAGATAGTGCAATTTATTATGGTAAAAAGGCATTGAAGCTCTACAGTCAAATTGATGATATACAAGGGATTGCAAGAACAGAAAATAACCTTGGGAATTTATTCAGAGATTTAGATTTTACCACAGCACTTAAACATTACGACGCTGCTTTAACTATTTATAAACAATTAAATGATAATGAAAAGATCGCAATATTAGAAAACAACATTGGTTATATCTTTGTACAAACAAAGCAATATATAGCGGCAATTGACTATTTAAAAAGGTCCAATGATTATTTTACGGCAAATCATAAAAACGCTTATTTGCTCTTAAATTTGAATAATTTGGGTTATGCTTTAATGAATAATGATAATTATAATTTAGCCGAAAAATATTTATTAAAAGCCCTTAATACAAACAAACTTGAAGACGAGACTAAAGTTAGCACGCTGCTAAATCTTGGGATCGTTAAAAACTTTCAAAAAAAGTATTTTCAAGCTGAAAAATACTTTTTGGAAGCCCTGTCTATTTCTAATAAAACTACAATTGCAAAACGCATCATTCGAGAAATCTATTACCATTTAATTCTCAATTCGATTGCACAAAATAAAACCACAGAGCTAAAGGAGTATTTTGTAACTTACGATAGTTTGGCTAAAACCTTAAACCTTGAAGAATCTAAAAAAGAATTGGCTCGCTTCGAGGCGGAACTTGATATTGAAAAAACGCATAGTTTATTAATACTGGCCAATAAGGAAAAAAGAATAAAAAATGAGGAGATTGCTCGTAATAAAACAGAAATTCAGCTCAAAAATCAAATCTTGTTCACTTCTGTATTAGGGATTTTGCTTCTTTTAGTATTTTTATATTTTACCTATAAAATTGCTTTAAAAAGAAAAGAGTTAAACCAAATAATTGCCAAGCAAAAATTCGAAGTTGAAAAACAAAATTTAAAACTTGAAAAAGAAGTCGAAGCAAGAACCATTCAACTAGAAAAAGCACTTGAAAAAGCAGAAGAGTCTAATCGATTAAAATCAGCATTTTTAGCAAATATTTCTCACGAAATTCGTACTCCTCTTAATTCAATTATGGGCTTTTCAGAAATTCTTTCATATGAAGATGTTGATAAAGAAACTTTAAAATCAAGTAGCTTATTAATCAGAAACAATAGCTATGCTCTACTAAGAATAATTAACGACATTGTCGATGTTTCCCGAATTGAAGCTGAACAATTTTATGTAGATATTAACGAATTTTCTTATTTCGATTTAATTGAAAACATCGAAACAAAACACTACGATAAAGCAGAGTTGTTTGGTAAAAATCATATCGAGTTTTACACTTCATTCGATCGATATAGCGATGTAAATCTAATTTCTGACTATGATCGATTGTTAGTTGTTTTCGAAAAACTTATAGATAATGCATTTCAATATACAGAAAAAGGTTTTGTAGAAATTGGATCGGAATATGAAAACAATAAAATTATTTTTTACATTAAAGACAGTGGCATTGGAATTCCCGATGAAAGATTGATCCAGATTTTTGAAAATTTTAAAAAGTACAGAACTGATACCAATTTAAAATACAAAGGGTTAGGTGTAGGTCTGTTTATTGCTAACTTTATTTTGCAAGCACTACATTCAAAATTAAATGTAGTTTCACTAGAAAACAAAGGCACAATTTTCTCATTTGCTATTCCGTTTAGTAAAAAAGAATAAATTTGCAACTTAACAACTATCTTATCAAATATGAATAAAAACGTTATCTTCTTTATCTTATCTTTTAGCTTTTTTTCAGTTGCTTTTGCTCAGAAAGAGATAGATAAAGATAGTACTCAAGCCAATTACTTGATTATTGCACCCGAATTTACTTATCACAAAGCAATCGACAATTTAATTTCTCCGCTTCTATACAAAGGGTCGATGGCAGGTATTAAATTAGGATATGAGTCAACTAACAATAAAAGAAAATACGGGTTTACACTCGATGGAAATTTGGGCTTACTAAAAGCAAACACAGATTACTATGAATTTTCAGCCACACAAGTCAATTCAGAATTAAATGTATTTTATAAGTTAAGAATGAATAAAAACAGTTCGAAATTCAGTTTATATGCTGGATTCGAAACCCGTTTTAGAATGTTTTTCCATTATAATCCAAACTTAATGAATGCAGCATTAAACCTAACTTCTGTATATTCAAATGGATTAGTAGCTTCGATACACAAAGATTGGTTCAAAAAGGGTAAAAATAATAAAATATGGTTTATAAAAATTAACACTCGCGATCGCTATTTAAAAACATCTTTTGAATTAGGACTTCCTATTTTGTTTGCAAATTTAAGACAGCCTGTATCTACCATCAGCGACTTTTCCGATGGTCAGAATTTGTGGTCGGTTGAGTCGTACAGTCATGTACAATTCAATAAAGCATTTGCTATGAATACAAAAACAAGCATCGATTACATTTTACATAATGGCAATGCGCTTAGATTTAGCTATTTATGGAATATATATAAATTCGAAGATGCAGGATATAAATACCAGTCGGCTTACCATATGATCGTATTTTCGCTCTTGGTCAAATTAAATTAATATTTATGAAAACAAAAATTATAAGCTTGTTGTTATTTTCGCTCTTATTTATTTCTTGCGAAAAAATGATATTAAAAGAACAACCTTCGGAAAATCCTACCGAAGTATTTAACTATTTATGGAACGATTTGAACGAACGTTATTCTTATTTCGAATACAAAAACATAAACTGGGATAATATTAAAATAAAATATCAATCCCAAATAAATGATAATATGAGCGAAAACCAACTTTTCGAAGTATTGTTCGATATGCTTTGTGAGTTAAGAGATGGGCATGTTAATCTTATTTCGCCATTTAACATTTCTCGATACGAATTTTACCTTCAAGGGCAAAATAATTATAATGAACGATTAATAAGAGAAAACTATATAACAGAAGATTATTACGTAACCGGCCCCTTCATAAATGATAAAATTATAAATCATAACATTGGCTACATCAGATACGATTCTTTTATGAATACTGTAAGTCACTATAGTATTGATTATATGATTGCAAGATTTCAAAATATGGATGGATTGATATTGGATATTCGTCAAAACGGTGGAGGTTCTGTAACTAACATTTTTACAATTCTATCGCATTTTGTTGATGAAAATACAGCCATTTATCAAAGCCATATTAAAAATGGCCCAGAGCCCGACGATTTTTCCGATTTTCAGATTGCCTACGCTGAACCGGATGGTCAATACAGTTGGACGAAAAAACCATTAGTGGTTTTAGTAGACAGAGGTAGTTTCAGTGCTAGTTCTTTTTTTGCATTGGCAACAAAAGCAATTCCAAATATCACATTAATAGGAGATTATACTGGCGGTGGACTTGGAGCACCAACTGCAGCTCAATTACCCAATGGTTGGACTTACCGTTTTTCAGTTAGTCAAACATTAACTTTATCGGGGTATAATTACGAAAATGGTGTTCCTCCTGACATCTATTGTACATTGACAGAAAGCAATGTTAGTAACGGAAAAGACGATATAATTGAAACGGCCATTCAGCTCATAGAAAACCAATAAAAAAAGGCTGAAATTCAGCCTTTTTTTATTGATCAAAATACTTTTTATAAAATAAAATTATCGCTGATTGATTCGTAATTATAAACTTTATGAATTGTATCGGCAAAAATATTAGCAACACTAAGAACTTTTATTTTCTGACAGTTAAGATTAACCGGTATTGAGTCACTAACTATAACTTCGGTTATTTTCGAATCTCTAATTCTATCATATGCTGGGCCCGATAAAACAGGATGTGTAGCAATAGCACGAACACTTAAAGCCCCATTTTCCATCATAATATCAGCAGCTTTAGTTACCGTACCTGCTGTATCTATCATATCGTCTAAAATAATTACATTTTTACCTTCAACATCACCAATAATAGTCATCTCTCCTACTACATTAGCCTTTTCGCGACTTTTATGTGCAACGACCATCGGCGCATTTAAAGCTTTGGAATAGGCATTCGCTCTTTTCGTTCCACCCATGTCTGGAGAAGCTATAACAAGATCATCTAGATTCAACTGTTTAATATATGGTAAAAATATTGATGATGCATAGATATGGTCTACCGGAACATTGAAAAAACCTTGAATTTGATCGGCATGCAAATCCATAGTCATTACCCTACTAACCCCTGCTGCTTCAAGCATATCGGTTACCAGTTTAGCGCCTATGGCTACTCTTGGCTTGTCTTTTCTATCTTGACGAGCAAAACCAAAGTATGGTATTACAGCAACAATTTTATACGCAGATGCGCGCTTTGCAGCATCAATTAATAGCAGTAATTCAAATAAATTTTCGGTTGGGGAAAAAGTTGATTGAATAATAAAAACGGTATTTCCACGAACTGTTTCATCGAAAGAAACAACAAACTCACCGTCGCTAAACCTTGTTAATGAAGACTTTCCTAGGTTTGTTCCGAAGGCATGAACAATTTTTTCTGCTAAATACCGTGTTGAAGTACCGGTAAAAAATTTGATGGGAGAATTATTAGACATGATATTAAATGATGTTTTTTGTTAATGCAAAGTTAATAATCTCCTTGCAGCTTGGTGATTTTTAGTCGCATTAATTTAGCTTAATTTTGATAAGGTTTTTAACAACTCATCGATATAGGTTAATAGTTCGTCTTTGCCTCGCCCATCGCTAGAAGAAGTCACAAAAAAGCGCGGCATTTCTTCCCATTCTAGGAGCATTTTCTTTTTAAATGTTAGTAAATTCTTGTTTAATTTAGAAGACGATAATTTATCAGCCTTTGTGAAGATAATCATAAAAGGGATTCCGTTTTCCCCTAACCAATTTATAAAGTCAAGATCGTTTTTTTGTGGTTCTAAACGACTATCGATAAGCACAAATAGTAAATCGAGTTCTTCTCTATTCAGAATATATGCTCGAATAAGCTTGTCGAACTGCTCGCGCATCGATTTAGATACCTTTGCAAAACCATAACCCGGCAAATCGACCAAATACCAATCTTGATTGATAATGAAGTGGTTAATGAGTTGTGTCTTTCCTGGAGAACTCGAAATTTTCGCTAATTTGTTTTGTCCACAAAGCATATTAATTAACGAAGATTTTCCAACATTGGATCGACCAATAAAAGCAATTTCTACGGCTTCGTGTTTAGGGCATTTTTTATAATCTGAGTTACTTACAAAAAACTCTGCTGTTTTAATCATTTATCAATTTCCTATTTTATCCGGTTTTATGTAAACTTCAATAATTTCTGTTGTGTTTTGAGGTGTTAATCGAACGGTTTCTGCAATAGCAGGAATTAAAACTGTTTGTCCTTTATGAATTATTACCGGGTCTAAATTATTCATTAATATTTGAACTTGACCATCAATACACATATAAACCACAAAACTATCTAATAATGAGTAATCTGTTTCTATCGTTTTACTTAAAGATAATAGATTTGTAGTAAAATATTCTGAGTCGATTAAGTTAGTACTTTCATTTAATTGCTTATTATAATCGGACAACACGTTTTCGATTGGAGAAAAATCAATCGCATCGAGAGCTAAATCGGTATGGAGTTCTCTCCTATTTCCATTATTGTCTATACGATTCCAATCGTAGATTCGATAAGTAATATCAGAGGTTTGCTGTATTTCTGCCAATACAATGCCTTTGCCTATAGCATGTACTCTACCTGAAGGAATATAAACAACATCGCCCTTTTTAACTTTTACTCTTTGAATAACGTCTGTAATTCTACCATCATTTAACGCATTTAGATAAGTTGTACGGTTCATTTCTTGATTAAAACCAACAACCAGCTCAGCATCATCTTTAGCCTCTAAAATGTACCACATTTCTGTTTTCCCATAGGCATTATGGCGTTCTTTAGCCAATTCGTCGTTAGGGTGCACTTGAACAGAAAGATCATCAGAGGCATCAATTAATTTGAATAACAATGGAAATTCGCCGCCGTATTTCTCGTAAATATTTTCACCGAGCAATTCTGCCATATAAACTTCAATAATTTCTTCCAACGAATTTCCTGCAAGAAATCCATTGCTTACTTCAGAAACATCACCTTCTACACCCGACAATTCCCACGACTCTCCTATATTTTCAAGACCATTTGGAGATTTGTTAAAGTGTCTTTCCAGTTGATGACCGCCCCATATTTTGTCTTTCAAAATTGGGTTGAATATTAAAGGATACAGTTCCATACTAAAAATCGACAACGATTGAACTTTCTTTATATTTTGCAATTAAATCGAGCACTTCGACATGTGCCGGATGTTTCCGATACGTATCTAAAGTCTTTAAGTTCTCAAATTTCGAAATTAACACAATATCGTATGCTGCGGGCGAATTAGCTATGTTTAATCCTACTTCGTAATATTTAATTTCATCAATCTTTGCCGGCAGATGGTTTAAAGCCTCAACAATTAATGTCGCTTTATCTTTTTTATCTTTTTGAAGTAAAATTGAAACGATGTGAGTTATCATAATTAAAAATATAAATAGTAAAAATCAAATTTATTTTGTTGATAAACCAATGTTGGAAATGGCAATTTAACCACATTAATAAGAGATAACAAAGATTTTAGCCATTTCTTTTTTGTTTTTATTTGAGTTAAATCCCAATCTAAGCTTAACATCCAGCGTCTGCTTGCCAAAGAATTATCTGATTGGTTAGCTCGAAACATTCCATCCGCACCATTACCGAAAGAAATTGAAATATATGGCGGTAGTTTTTCGAGATTTAAACTTTTTGATAAATTGACGCTTAACCAATACGATTGACCATTGTAGTCTTTTATTAATCGTTCTATGTTCGTTGAGCCTAATAATTGTGGATTTAAATTGGCATATGGCGTTGCATGGTACGAAAATTTCAGTCTGGCGATTTGTTCTTTAAAAATCAAAGCTTGACTTAAAAAAAGAAGCGATCCCATTCCATTAGCGAGTAAATCGCTAGCTGAGGCGCCCCATTGTGCAGATTGTGCATCCAACAATTCTATCATCGACATACTAATAAACCCCAAGCTTGTTCCAAATACAGCACTTTTTTTCGAGGTAAATCCGCAAAACTTGAATTGCGATTCGAATACATCAGAAAGCCAGTATGCACTATATGCATGACCCATTTTATCAATTTGCATCCATTCGTTAGCATCGTTAAACCAATGTAACGACGATTGAGGGTAATCTTTGTACCAAAGTTGGTTTAAACCAATATAGCCTGAGGTAAGTACTGTTAAATTACTTATTCCTACAAGGCTACATTTTTTTATTGAAAGGGAATCTTTTTGTGCTGAAACTGAAAATCCAAATAAAACAATACTTACAAACAAAATGACTCGTTTATAAATTAAAGAAAAAGCTGCCAATGATTGACAGCTTCTAGTGATATCTTTATTTTTAAAAAATCTATTCAACTACAAAAGATCCAAATTTAACTTTTTTACCATCTGTAACACCAATACCGTATTCGAGGCTGTTTTTAGTTAGTGTTTGTGGAATGACAACAACTTCGTTATCTTTACCCGGGAATAATGGATCGCGTTCGTAGCTACCATCCATATAAATAGTATAAACACCAGCCATACCTGACGGACGAGTTCTTACATTGTTTTTAAATTCTTTAACTTTTTTCAAGTCTCCAGTTTGAAGATTAGCTTTATTACCGTTATAAAACAGTTTAAGCTTGTTCATGATTTTTACAACTTTAAAAGATGAATAGTAACCATTGTCGTTGGTAGTAAATTGAACTTTAGGGAAAATCTTTGTCCAATTGAACACGCCTTCTTTAGTAATTCCACCAGCCATAATATTATTGTAGTGAAAATACTGAATTCCGGTTTCTTCTTTACTGCCTGCTTCAACAACAGTTCTGCTATCTTGCCATTTTTGCTCTGCTAGAATAATATAACCACCATTAGCAAGCTCTTGAACACTGTGTACACTATATGCATACTGAATTGGTTTTGACTCACCATATTCAACATTTTCAATATCCATTAAAAATTCTCTAGTAAACTTCAAAACATACGATTTTGCATCAATATCGGGGACTTCTTGAAGCGTATTTGGGTTATATCTTTTGTAGAACATTCCTTGTTTTTCATTTTCGAATTTTGAAGATGTTCCTGACACGAAACCACCGACGACAATATTTCCATCTTTGTTTAATGTAAATTTTGCATCAGTAACCTTGTACTTAGGCATTTTTACAGAAAAGTCGTAAATAGATTTTTTAGCAGTGTTGTATACGAATACTACAAATTCGTATTCAGTACCTTTGCTAGATCTTCTTGTGGTTGCTTCTTCTGCTTTAGCCAAGAAAATCATCTTTCCTTTGCTGTATTCGTTCTGATCGAGTATTACTTCTCTACCATTAAATTTATCGCCTAATTTCATGTCTAGCTTAAAAACTTCAGAAAGATTAAAATCAAGAACAACAAGATTTAGAGGGTCGTCGTTATACTTTTTAAATGTTTTATGAGATTCTACTACGATGTTTTTTTCATCGTCGGATAAGAAAATATTAAAGCCATCGCCCAAAGCGTTACTCATTGGTACTGAAGCAACTTCTTTTGGCTTATTTTTCAAGCTACCATCAACATTAAGGTAAGATACATACAATACCGTTTGATTTCTGTTTTTATCTCTTATCGAAGAAAAAAGTACGAATTTTTTTTCTTTGTAAAAAAGTGATTCAAATTCCGACTGAACACCAGATATGCTTGGCAATAATATCTCGTTAGATTGTTCTAAAGTATTGGTTAAGCTAGATACACCATCTAACCACACATGCAATCGATTAAGTCCTACAGGATGATCCGATTTCACATAATAATAATTGTCATTATCAAAACCTACAGCTAGTTGATAAGAAGAGCCATCTGGCATTTCGTTTTCCGGTCCCCAATCGACGCTCTCCAATGATTGAGCAGATAAACTTAGTGATAGAGTTAAAATCGCAAGTAAAGAAAAAATTTGTCTCATTTTAGATATTTTTTAATGTAGTTCTACGAAAGTATCAAAAATTGCATAAATACAAAGCTTTAGAGTTCCTTTTTATTAAATTTAGTAATCTGTAAGGATCGGTATTTTCGCTTTGGTTTAAATCAAGAAAGATGCCAAGAAAACAATGCGGATTATTATTATTTAAATGAGCTCTCAAAAAAAATATTAGTAAACTACTATATTACAATACTTTATAAGACTTTGAATGAACTGGCTTTTTTTTATAATTTGCTGTTAATTCCGATTTTAAACTACATGCACCTCCACATGAACAAGAACTCTTATTAATAAATAAAAATTCATACATTTTAAAAAGAATGTAAGCTACCGCAGAAAAAACAATAATATATGTGATAATCAATTGCATATTAAATAATTAAATGGGCTATTTGATAAAAAGCAAACGACATAAAATAGGCTAAACCACTTGTGTAAAACAACATGAACAATGGCCATTTCCAACTTTTGGTTTCTTTTTTAACAGCTGATAAAGTTGCAATACAGGGAAAATAAATCAAGACAAATAATAAAAACGAAAAAGCCGTAATCTTACTGAACAATGCTTTTCCTTTGTGTTCGCCTGATAAGTAGACTTGTGAACGAATTTTTTGAGACATATTATCGCTGCTTCCAGGCACTGAAGACACTGCTGTAACTTCGTTATCGTTGGCTTTGAACAACACACCCATCGTACTGACAATGATTTCTTTAGCGGGCATTCCAGATAGTATACTGACACCTAATCGCCAATCGAAGCCAAGAGGTCTTATCGCGGGTTCAATGGCTTTACCAAATCTACCAATATAAGAGTTTTCTAACCTGTCGTTTTGGTATTCAAGTTGTTTATGGTTGATTATACTGTCGTGCTCTGATGATGAAATCGTTCCATTTTTGAGCGAAATGTTTACATTTTCAATTGATGCGAGATGAGCATTTTCTTTGCTAATATTTTGAGGAAAATAACCTAAAGCCCAAACAATAATTGATGCGACCAGTATTATTCCTCCCATCTTTTTTAAATATTCAGCAGCTTTGTGCCACATATGTCTAGTTGTGCTCAACAAGACCGGAACACGATAGGGTGGCAATTCCATTACAAAAGGCGTTTCAGATTTTCTGAAAAATAATTTCTTAAAAATAATTGCCATCAATCCAGCTAAGATAATACCGATCAGATAGATAAGAAATATCACATTTCCTGCCTGTTCGGGAAATACAGCAGCTGTAATTAACACATAAACCGGAAGCCTTGCGCTACAAGACATAAAAGGATTGATTAATATAGTGAGAATGCGTTCACTTCTGTTTTCGATAGTTCTTGTTGCCATAATCGCAGGCACATTACACCCAAAACCCATCACTAAGGGAATAAATGATTTTCCGTGAAGCCCTATTTTATGCATTATTTTATCCATAATAAAAGCGGCACGAGCCATATAACCGGTATCTTCCATTAGAGAGATGAAAAAGAATAAAATCAAGATGTTTGGCAGGAAAATTATTACGCCTCCAACCCCATTAATAATCCCGTCTGCAATTAGATCTTTTAAAGGCCCTGAAGACATATTTACGCTTACTATATTTTTAATGGCATCTACAATGTAATCGATCCACTCCATTGGGTAAGCACCAAGCCAAAAAGTGGACTGGAACATTAACCAGATTAAAAAAATAAAAATTGGAAAGCCAAATAATTTATGGGTTAGAAAATTGTCTATCAATTTTGTTTTATCGGATATAGACTCACTCCCTTCTTTTAATGTTTCTTTAAGCGCTCCTCTTATAAAACCGTATTTTGCGTCGGTAATCAAAGTGTGAGCATCTTCTTTTAAATGATCTTCAATGCGTCGTTGACGATCCTTTGCGATTTGATTAACTTGCTCTGCATTAAATAACGAACAAACAACATTTTGTATTTCATCATCGTTTTCTAGTAGTTTAATAGCTGTGAATCTTGATGAAATTCTATTTGTAACTTCATGATTTCTAGGCTGTTTTATCTCATCCTGAATAGCTTTAATCGACTTCTCTATTCCTTTTCCATAGTTTATATGAATGTGTCTTACAGTTTGGTTTTTTCCTTCGAAAACCTCTACTAGTTTATCTAAAATAAGTTTGATGCCTTTTTTTTTCGATGCCACAGTAGGAACCATAGGAATTCCCAACATATTGCCTAAATGCAAATAATCCAACTTGGCTCCTTTTTTTTCCAAATCGTCGTACATATTGAGTGCCATAACGATTTGCAAATCCATATCTATCAACTGAGTTGTGAGATATAAATTGCGATGTAAATTACCCGAATCGACCACATTTAAAACAATATCAGGCATTGCATCTATAATGTGATTTCGCACAAAGACTTCCTCCGGAGAATATGAAGAAATGGAATATGTACCCGGTAAATCGACTATTCGTATAGTATAACCTTTATGATGTATTGTGGCTACAGATGAACCTACCGTAACGCCACTATAATTTCCTACATGTTCGTTTTGATTCGATAGATAATTAAAAAGTGTTGTTTTACCGGCGTTTGGATTGCCAACTAAAGCCACATTAATTGTTGTCCCTAATTTAACTTTTTCGAAACGATCGCCTAAATCAGTTCCCAAAAATGGTGCATTTTCATTTAAATTAGCGTCTTGCTCAACCTCAATCATTTCGGCTTCTGCCCTTCTAAGAGAAACATTATAATCTAAAATTTTATATTCAATCGGATCTCGTAAAGGTGCATTTTTTATAACTTCTACAAGAGCACCTCTATTAAATCCCATCTCGCTCAATCGACGCTTAAAAGCTCCACGACCGCATAATTTTACGATTATTCCCTTTTGTCCGGTATCTAAATCAGCTAAATTCAACTGTTAATATTAAAAATAATGTTTAATTTCTTTAACAAAAGTATTTATTGTAAGCGTGCCACCAATCCCTAATATTTGGTATTTTTGTTGGCTATATGAATGGACAAGTAAACTATAACGATCTTAACGATTTTCTGAATAATCTTCCAAAGAGCTTCAGCATTTTAGAAGAGAAAATTGATGTAGAAATACAAGTATCATACTTCGACTACATCAAGAGAAATAAAATAAAATCCATTGAAAATGAAATAATTGACACAAAAATAGATTTACTGCTTTCTCATTTAGATGATAGTGAACAAGTTAAAGAATTGTTGGTAGGTTTTGCCAGAACCGAAGACGTTAAAATATACAGAGCCTTAGAGAAATTCGTTTCCGAAACAAAAAACGATTTGCTAAAGTCGTGGGCTATTTTAGCTTTGCAAGAAAATAGAATGTTGATAGAAAGCAGTTTGTTGGAAGAACGACAAGTATTTATATCGACAGGTTTGGGAGGTAAGGGTCAGCACCTTCGCTACTTTCTAGCTGGATTTCTTAATTCAAAAACAGAATTTAAAAGTTACGAAAAAGAAGCTATACAAAAAGAGTTCGAATTTATTTTAGGACACAGCAACAGTACATTAGAAAAAATTGAGTTTAAAGAACATTTTGTTTTGATGCATGCATTAATACCACTTCAGGAACCAATTAAAGAATTGCTCTTGTCGGCTATTGAAGAATGCAAAGCTCTAGGAATCGACTTAAGTGAACACTTTGTTGTTACAAATGTTAAAGAACTCAGCATCGACGAGCTCAACAAAATAATTGATGAGAAGTTTGATTTTTTAGAAACCGACGAAGAAAATTTTGATAATGCATAACGAAGAAATTCCATCAGTATTGCTGTCGAACGCAGTTAGTGAGTTCAATAAACTTCCAGGCATCGGAAGCAGAACAGCTTTACGATTAGCTTTGCATATGCTAAAAAGACCTTTACCCGAAGTTATCGACTTTTCTGAGGCAATACAAAAAATGCGCGAAGAGATTGTGTTTTGTCAACAATGCCATAACATTTCCGACTCATATGTATGTTCTATTTGCTCAGATCACCATCGATTTCAAAATATTATTTGTGTAGTTGAAAGTGTAAAAGATGTAATGGCCATCGAGAAAACAAAACAATTTAAAGGCGTTTATCATGTTTTAGGAGGAATTATATCGCCTATCGATGGCATTGGCCCTTCCGATTTATATATCGAATCATTAGTAAAAAGAACCCAAGACGTAAAAAATATTGAAATTGTTTTCGCTTTACCAGCCACCATGGAAGGCGATACAACTTGTTATTATATTCATAAAAAAATTAGTAATTCAGATATTAAATATTCAACACTTTCGAGAGGAATTGCATTAGGAAATGATATCGAATATGCCGATGAGTTAACTTTAGGCAGAAGCATATTAAACAGAACCCCTTTCGAACCAATTCATCAGTAAAAAATAAAAACATTGCATATGAGCACGATTCATTTAAGTGAGCAAGAACAAGTCAGAAGACAATCTTTAGAAGAAATTCTACAATTAGGAATAAATCCCTATCCGGCCGAAAAATTTGATGTTACTCACAAATCGATCGAAATATTAGATCAATTTAAAGAAGGCGACGATCGTTTTAACGACGTAGTGGTTGCCGGCAGAATGATGAGTAGAAGAATTATGGGTAAAGCTTCTTTCTTCGAATTACAAGATGCTTATGGCTCAATTCAAATATACGTTAACAGAGACGTAATTTGTCCAGACGAAGACAAAACCCTCTACAACACAGTTTTTAAAAAGCTATTAGATATTGGCGATATTATAGGCATTCAAGGCGATGTATTCGTTACACAAACAGGAGAATTATCGGTTAGAGCAAAAACATTAACAATTCTATCGAAGTCGGTACGCCCCTTGCCAATCGTTAAAGAAAAGGATGGACAAACCTACGATGCATTCACCGATCCAGATCAGCGATATCGTAACAGATCGATGGATTTAATCGTGAATCCTCATGTAAAAGAAGCATTTCTGAAACGAACAAAGTTGACAAACTCAATGCGTTCGTACTTAAACGAAAAAGGATATTTAGAAGTAGAAACTCCAATTTTACAACCTTTGTATGGTGGTGCAGCGGCTCGCCCATTTAAAACTTTCCATAATACGCTCGACACAACTTTATATTTAAGGATTGCCAACGAATTGTACTTAAAAAAGCTAATCGTAGGTGGCTTCGATGGCGTTTACGAATTTGCCAAAGATTTTAGAAACGAAGGTATGAGCAGATTTCACAATCCTGAGTTTACTCAAATGGAGCTATACGTAGCCTATAAAGACTACAATTGGATGATGGAATTAGTAGAGGAAATGGTTGAAAAAATTGCTTTAGACATCCATGGATCAACCAAGGTTAATGTCGGAGAAAATACAATAGATTTTCAACGTCCTTGGAAACGATATACTATGTTCGAAGCCATTCAAGAATACACCGGAATCGATATTTCTGATATGGATGAAGACGCATTAAGAGCGACTGCAAAGCAACTTAATGTAGAAATTGACGATTCGATGGGAAAAGGCAAATTAATTGATGAAATTTTTGGAGAACATTGCGAAGGCAAATTAATTCAACCAACTTTTATAACCGATTACCCAATAGAAATGTCGCCATTAGCTAAAAAACACCGAAGCAAAGAAGGATTGGTAGAACGTTTTGAAGCCATATGTAACGGAAAAGAAATCTGTAACGCATACTCAGAATTAAACGATCCTATCGATCAACGTCATCGTTTCGAAGAACAACTTTTATTAGCCAAACGAGGCGACGACGAAGCTATGATGCTCGATGAAGATTTTCTTCGTTCAATTGAGCTAGGTATGCCTCCAACAGCAGGTTTAGGTATTGGCATTGACCGTTTGGCAATGATTATGACCAACTCTCCTTCTATTCAAGATGTGCTTTTCTTTCCACAAATGCGTCCAGAGAAAAAAGTAATAGCTTCATCTAAAGAAGAATACATAGCCATAGGCGTGCCTGAAGCATGGATTGATGTTGTTCAAAAAGCAGGCTTTTTAAGCATTGAAGATTTAAAAGAAGGCAATCCTAATAAAATTCATCAACAAATATGTGGATTAAATAAAAAGCATAAATTAGGCTTAGAAAATCCAACAATTGAAGATGTTAAAGCATGGTGTAATTAAACATAAAACGATGAGTAAAATTGCAGTTTTAGGAGATGGTAGTTGGGCTACAGCAATTGTTAAGATACTTAACGATAACAATCATAATATCAATTGGAATATACGTTTAGAAGATGATATAGAATACATTCGAAAGCATCGAAGAAATCCGAATTATCTGACTGGTGTAGAATTGCATCTCGACAAAATCAAGCTGTTTAATAATATTGAACAAGCATTAGAAGGTGTTGATACAGTTATTATTGTTATTCCAAGTGCATATTTACATGAAGCGTTACAAAATGTAAAACGAACTGCATTTAATAATTTGTTTATTGTTTCGGCCGTTAAAGGAATCGTTCCGGATTATTACGTTACACCTTTAGAATACATGAAAAATGTGTTTGATTTAAAGGACGATCAATTTGGTGTTATTTCCGGGCCTAGCCATGCAGAAGAAATTGCATTAGAACGATTAACCTATCTAACAGCATCTGCAGAAAATCAAGAAAAAGCAGATTATTTAGCACGATTATTTGCATGCCACTATACAAAAACCACGACTTCCGACGACATATACGGAACGGAATACGCCGCAATAATGAAAAATATAATGGCTGTAGCCTCTGGAATTGCTCACGGACTTGGTTATGGCGACAATTTTCAAGCTGTGCTTATATCCAATGCAATTCGAGAAATAAAAAGCTTTGTTGACCTTGTTCACCCAATTACACGAGATATTAAAAATTCCGTTTATTTGGGAGATTTACTCGTCACAGCCTATTCTACCTTCAGTAGAAATAGAACTTTTGGAAACATGATTGGCAAAGGGTATTCTGTAAAAGCTGCGCAGTTAGAAATGAATATGGTGGCCGAAGGCTATTATGCTGTTAAAGGAATTTTTGAGATAAATAAAAAATACAATATTAAACTTCCTATTACCGAGGCTGTTTATAATATTTTGTACGATCGAATCTCACCACGAATAGAAATGAATATTTTAAAAGATCAATTAGATTAATTGCAATATTTGTAAAAGCTTGACGTTTGTAAAAGAAAATAAACAAACCATACTTTTTATAATTTGAAATTTTTCAAATAAAATTATTGGTTGCTTTTTTTCTAATATTACATTAAATTCAAATAGATGAAACTACTAAGTTATTTATTTCTTTTTTCAACATTACCATTATTCGTTAATGCGCAAGTTCCTATTGGACAATGGCAAGCTCATATTCCTAACAATAAAGGAAAAAGTTTGATTCAAGCTGGCGATCGCATTTATTGTGCTACAGAAACAGGTGTATTTTATTACAACTTAAAAGATCAATCGGTTCAAAAATTTGGTAAAATTGAAGGCGCAAGTAATATTGAAAGCGAATGTGTCTATTATCACGAAGCTACCAAATCAGTCTATATAGGATATCAAAACGGGGAATTTGATATAATAATTAATGGTAATACTATAAAAACAGTAAGCGATATTTATCGTAAATCATATACTTCAAAAAAAATTAATAGAATACAATCGATTGATGATAAAATTTATATCAGCACAGACTTTGGAATTGTTGTTTACAATCCGTTTAAGCTCGAATTTATCGAAACATACATTATTGGAGAAAACGGATACGAAAGTAAAATTTACAGTATTACCTCAGATGATGAGTACATATATGCAGCTACAGAAAAAGGAGTTAAAAGAGCAGCCAAAAGTAGTGTTCAACTACCAAATTATGCAGAATGGGAGCTTATAAGAGGTTACCCGAACTACACACGATCGGTAAACGATTTAGCTGTATTCGATCAAAAATTAATTATCTCACAAACTAATTATTGGGCATACACCTATAAACTATATGTTGTAGATTTTGCAACCAACAGTACTTTTCAACTTAACCCGGATTCGGAAATTTATACACAAAGATTGAAAGTCATTAATAACCAATTAATGGTAGTCAATAAAAACCACATCAGTTTTTACTCAGAACTAAATCAGCCAAACGAATTTATCGGAAGTGTACCCTTTAGCTGGGGCAATGTACAGTTGAATGCGAGTGACGCTATTTTCGATTCCAATGGAAATTTATGGACGGCCGATCAGTATTGGGGATTGATAAAAACACACTACAATAATCAAATTCCTGCACTCGTCAAACCAAATGCACCAGATAATAACGACGCATACTTTTTGGTTTCAAGAGATGAACAAACTTGGATTGCATCCGGGGCACTTGAATCATCGGGAGGTAATACATATACACCCGGGGCGTTTTCGCTATTGAAAAACGGGATATGGAAAACATTTAACAAATCTAATATTGATTCTCTAAAAGATGTAATAGATATTATTTCAATAGAAGCCAACCCTTATAACCAAAACCAGATTTATTGTTGCTCATGGAATTCAGGCGTAATTGAAGTGAATTTTGACGAAAATAGCAAGGTAAAATCTACAATAATATACGACGAAAACAATAGTAGCTTAAAAGTATTTTATGGAGATCTTGTTAAGGTATGGGATTCAAAAGTTGATAAAAATAATAATTTATGGGTTATAAACCCAGGAACATCAACGCCAATTAATGTAAAAAAAAATAACGGAGACTGGAAAGCATTCGAAGCAAAAGAATACAATAGCAGTTGGGGGAATTTTATCATAGCTGATGACGGAGCAAAATGGTTTTTGTTGCCTCGAGGCAATGGATTGTACATTTTTAACGAATACAATAACTTAGACGATACGCAAGGTCATTTTCATAAGCATATATTTGTACTCGACCAAAATAACGAAATTATAAGCAACGATGTTTATGCCATCGCTCAAGACAAAAACGGATATATTTGGGTTGGAACCAACAATGGAATTGTTGTATATTATAATCCACAAAACGTTTACAATAGTAATTTAGAGGGCTTTTATGCCAGTAAAATTATCATCGACATTAATGGTAAACTCGAATATTTAATGGAAAGTAAACGAGTAACAGCCATTGCTGTCGATGGAGGCAACAGGAAATGGATTGGTACCCAACAGTCGGGAGTCTTTCTGTTATCTGATGATGGAACAGAACAGATATTAAACTTTAATATCGAAAACAGTCCTCTTCCTTCTAATCAAATAAAAAGTATAAGCATTGATAATAGTTCTGGTGAAGTTTTTATTGCAACCGGTAATGGATTGATGTCTTACAGAGGGCAAGCAACTGAAGGAAATGATGCTTTCGAAAACGTATATGCGTTCCCTAATCCTGTGAAACCTGATTACACCGGCCCAATCACAATTAAAGGGCTTATGGAGAATACAGTAGTTAAAATAACCGACGTTTCAGGGAACATTGTTAATGAAATGAATTCTCTAGGTGGACAAGCTATTTGGGACGGAAATACTTTAAATGGCAATAGAGCTAAAACAGGAATTTATTTAGTATTTTTATCAACTAACGATGGTATATCTACAGAAGTAACAAAAATATTATTTATCAATTAATGAAGTTAATTTATAAAACTGCTTTATTTTCTTTAATAATAATTGTTTCGTTTTGGCAAGTTGCATTTCTTCAAAACTCTTTAAAATGGGATTTCATAGATGCTTTTCTGCCGGCTAGGTATTTCTTTAGTGAATCTATACTAAACAATCAATTTCCACTTTGGAATCCTTATCTTTTGAATGGAATTCCTACCTATGCCGATTTAGTTTCGGTATTTAATCCAGAATTTTGGATCGTAAGTAACATGTTTGGATATTCAAATATAACTCTTCAATTTATTTATCTTTTTTACATTTTAATTGCAGGTTTAAATTTTCAATTATTAATAACGAAGCTTTATCCAAACAACAGTAAGTGGTTATCATATATCTTGTCTATATCATATATGCTTTCTGGTGTAGTTGTTGGAAATTCACAAAATCTAGCTGTTATTTCGGGTTATGCTTTAATTCCTTTAGTATATTTGATTTACTACCTGTTTTTAGAAAAAAACAATCTAAAAAAAGCAATCTCTGTCGTGCTTATTACGGCTTTAATGAGCTACACTAGTTACCCTGCATTAACAATAATACTTGCCTATTTATTATTTTTTACTCTTCTTTATTTTATTATCTCAAAAAAAAGCAACAAAAAATTTCTGATAAATCTATTAAAATATCATTTAATCATTTTTGCTTTATTATTAATCGTAGTAAGCCCGCTGTTAATCTCCTATTGGCAGGCTAAACCTTTTATTTCTCAATATTCAGGATTAAGTCAAGAAATAGCAAATCAACATGCGTTTACGCCTCAAAGTTTAATATCGTTCGTATTACCCTTTGCTACAGGGAAAGAGCCTTCTTTTTTCGGTACAGATATTTCCATGAGCAATGGATATTTCGGCATTATTTCGCTGTTATTAATGGTTTTATCTCTTGTCAATATCAAAAAGAAAAAAGAAAATATATTATTTTTATTTCTCGCAATTTTTTCTCTAATAGCATCGTTTGGGGATGGCTTTTATTTAAGGAATATATTATTCGACTTTTTCCCTTTAATGGATAGTTTTCGCTACCCATCATTATTTAGAGTTTTTACCATTTTCTTTTTAATTTTATTTATCGCATCTAGCGATATAAGCTATTTGCTTTCAAGAAATAAAAAACAATCAAATATTATCTCATTAGTGATAATCCTTTTTATCGGTCTTGCTGTATTTTGGTCGTACAAACAAATTGATTCATTTGTATATTTTTCTGACATAAGTTTTATAGATGCTTTAAAAACTTCTACTATTTATGACAATATAATTTTACAAGGCATTATTCAAATTACGATATTGCTAGTTTTTTTAACGATAAACAATTCAAAAAAAGTAAACTTAAACTTTCATAAACTTTTATTTTTAATAGTCGTTATCGATTTATTTGTGGCTACTCAACTCAATATAAGATATACAGTTGTTGAAGATAAAGACCCTATAAAATTTTCTGAATATCTTAAAGTTCTACCCAAAGGCTTTCCTCTCCCCGATTTAAAACCACAAAAGCTATATAACGACAAATCGTTTTCAAATGAATTTATTTGGTTAAACGCTGGTGTTTTTCCAAAAAAGCCAAGTTACGATGGTTTGATTTCTTTTAAGTTAAATGGCTTTAACTATTTAACGGATAATGAGCCTGAATTATTTAAGGCCACATTAAACGAAGGTATTTTATTTTTATCTTCTGATATTAAAAGCACTAACGACATTAAAAATTATAATTCAAACACTTTATTTTTTGCAGACTCTGTTTATCAACTACTTTCTAAAACATCTTTAAAATCATCTAATCTTGATTCTTTAAATATTTACAGCTTTTCCCCAAAACATATATCTGCAAAAGTTTTTAATAAAAACAGATCAATTTTAACCTATCAACAAAACTATTTTCCTGGCTGGCATGCTTATATCGATGATATTGAGACTCCTATTTATATTAGTAATTTTACATTGATGTCAATTGAAATACCAAACGGGAAACACACTATATCTTTTGTATATAAAAATTATTTGGTATTAATTTCTTATGTTGTTGTAATAATTATTGTAATAAGCATGCTTTTATGGCTTATTCTTTTGAGTCTTAAAAACAATAAAACACTTCAAAAAAAATATCTCATTTTGAGTTCATTTATTATTCTTATTTTTGTTTCTAGTACAACGTTGAATCGTACCTCATACAACCTAAACAAAGAAGGCTTTTCAAAAGACTTTCAACTAAAATTAGAAAATATTGTATCGAAATATAACAATGTAAATAGTTTGCTTTGCACTAAAGATCAAAACTTTAAAAATTCAGGTTTTAAACAAATCTTAAACATAGACCGATACAATAATTTAAATCGATTAAACCAAATATTACAAGAAAATGATTCGAAATATTTTGTTTTTGCATGGAGTAATGAAGAAATCAACAATGAATTAATAGAACTTGTAAACTCTTATTTTTCTAAAAAGGTTGAGTCTGATATTTTTGGATCAAGTGGATTTATATTATTTGAAAAAGATATCAATAATAACTCATATTTTATTTTTGATGATTTCGAGTCTGAAGACAATAGTGATAGAATTTATACAGACACATTAAGTAATAATCGATTATACCAATATTTTCCAGATCAAGAATGGGGAAAAGCCTATGAAATAAGCACATCTGATATAAATGTAAATAAAGTTGAGGGACTCTTTTTTATTGCTGATATTTATACTGATGATTCTTCCTCAAGTCCTATTGCTGTTGTTTCGATTGAAGAAAATGGACAATCGATCTATTGGCAAGGGTTTGAGATAAAAAAATATTTAAATAAAAAAAATATGGTCTCTAGGTTTTCGTTTGAATATTCTTTTAATACACCTCTTAAATCAAATCAGTTGATTAAAATTTATGTTTGGAACAAATCTTCAAGTTATCTACTAATCGATAATGTTAAAATTAAACTCAAAGAAGAATGAGCTTAATTGCAACAAAAGGAATTGTTTTAACGCATTTTAAGTATTCCGAAACTTCTATTATAGTTCAAATTCTTACTCAAGACAGGGGTAAAATGAGCTTTATTGCAAATGGCGTTCGAAAAAAAAAACCTAGCTTTCCGTATGGCTATTTTCAAGCATTTTCAATTTTAGAAATAATATTTTTCGATTCTAAAACGTCTGACTTATATCGAATTAAAGAGGTTACTCCTCTCCGACTAAATTCAAATATTCAAATTCAACTGTATAAAAGTAATATTGCACTTTTCTTAGCAGAGATCATACATCAAACGCACGCCAATCATCATCAAGAGTATGATTTATATGAATTTTTATTTCGCTTTATTCCTTATCTCGATGAATGTTCAAACGAAAAACTGAACAACGTTCACCTTTGGGCTCTAATAAAATTAATTTACTTCCTTGGAATTTACCCAAACATAAATTATAGCTTAGAAACCCCAATATTTAATCCAGTTGAGGCTTGTTTTGTAAATTCTAGCCAAATGAAACAGTCTTATTTTAATATGGAACAATCGAAATTACTTTATCAAATTAGTAAAAAATCTGTCGAAGATGTACCCAGTATTATATTAACCAGAGATCAACGACAGACTTTTATTCAACTAATTTTAGATTATATGAATATTCACCTCGAAGGTTTTAAACCCGGTAAATCTTTATCAATTCTTCAAGAGATATTCGATTAACGTTTAAAAATATATCTTGTAATAAAGATTCCTTTTCCATCCTTTTCTCCGGCATCACTTTCTACAGCCGAAGTAACAAAAACTAATACCCATCCTTCTGATGAAAGCTCGGTTATTTTTTCAGCAACTAATGCATCATTAGATGCTATATTTTGAAAATTAATTCCAACACCACTGTAAAAATTTAATAAAGTAGTTTCATCATACTCTTCAATTTTAACATCATCTCTAGAGGCTTTATTTTTATCTTTCGAATCTTTAGTGTGATGTTGAGCCTTATCTTCAGCAGTTACCTTTTCTTTTGATTCAATTATCCTTGAACGCCCAATTCCCATTGGCACAATGGATTCTACAGTCGTTAAAATTTTGTATTCCAGTGCCCAGCTACTTAATGTAAATACACCTAAAGCAATTAATAACATTTTCATTTTCATCTTATTATATTTTTGAATTTTAATCAAAAATAATAGAAATATTAAATAACCTTTACAAAGAATTAAATAATTGATGAATATTTAATACTATAATACTTTAAAATGATTTATTTATCGGCATGATAAATTGTGGCTATGCCAAATGAAACAGGAAATTGCTTGGCGTTATTGTATCCAATCTTGTTCAAAATTGCTATAAAATCTTCACCATCAGGAAATTCTTGAACCGATTCCGGCAAATACGTATAGGCCGAGGCATCTTTAGAAACCAACCGTCCGATGGCTGGTAAAATATTGATAAAATAAAAATGATAAAGTTGCTTAATAGGGAACTTTCGTGGTTTAGAAAACTCTAAAATTGCAACTTGGCCTCCGGGTTTTAAAACTCTTAACATCTCTGTTAAACCTATTTCCAAATGTTCGAAGTTCCTAACACCAAACCCCACAGTAATAGCGTCGAAATAATTATCGTCGAATTGCAAAGCTTCCGAATCGCCCAGTTCAAAAGAAATAATGTCATCTAAACGTTTATGAATAATTTTCTCTTTACCTTTTAGAAGCATTCCTTCAGAAATATCTACTCCAACGATTTTTTTTGGATTCAATTTTAGAGCAGACAATGCAAAATCGCCTGTTCCGGTTGCAATATCTAATAAAAGATCAACCTTTTTCTGCGAAATAATTTTTACAGCTTTCTTTCGCCATAATTTATCGATACCCATCGATAAAAGATGATTTAAAAAATCGTATTTGGCTGAAATATTATTAAACATTTCAGCCACTTGTTCCTTTTTATTACTCGTTTTTTCTTTGTATGGTAATGCCAATGCTACTTTTATTTTTCAAGATGTTTTTCTAAAGCTGTATCGTATAACTCTTTGTAATCGCTAATAAAACCAAAAGAAGAATCGTCGATACGAATTTCTTGCTTTGTAACATGACCTAAAACAACAAACTGAGTCCCTTGAGCTCGCATATAATCGATAAATTGATCTTCTTTACTTGCCGATACTGTAACTACAACACGCCCTTGCGCTTCGCCAAACAAGAAAGCATCTTTTCGAATTTCAGCATCGGTTGTAATATCAAATCCTAAATGGTTAGGCATCGCGGCTTCCACTAAACATGTAAATAAACCACCATCGGATACATCGTGAGCTGAATGTATCAATCCATTTTTGATCAAACCTTTAACTGCTTCTTGCATTAAAAACTCTTCGTTCAGATTAAAATAAGGCACAGGTGACGCTTTTACACCGTGTACTGTTACTAAATATTGTGACGAAGCAATATCGTTTTGCGAAGAGCCAATCAAGAAAATCACATGGCCTTTCTTCTTGAAATTCAAGGACATTTTATGTTTTTTATTCATCACACCTATCATACCAATAGCAGGTGTCGGAAATACCGGTTCTACTTTTCCGCCTATCGATGTTTGATTATAAAAACTAACATTACCGCCTGTTACAGGTGTCCCAAACATTTTACATGCTTGCCCCATACCTTTAATGGCACCTACAAATTGCCAATATACTTCCGGATTGTATGGATTTCCAAAATTTAAACAATTCGTAATAGCTGAAGGATCGCCCCCTGAACAGACAATATTTCTAGCCGCTTCTGAAACAGCAATTTGTGTTCCTATTTCAGGATCAGCATGAACATATCGTGGGTTACAATCTACAGTCATAGCCAATGAGCGATCGGTGCCTTTAATATTAATAACCCCCGCATCCGAAGGCGCATTTGTGGTCATATTATTTGTACGAACCATAGTATCGTATTGCTCATAAACCCATCGTTTTGAAGCAATATTTGGATGTGCAATTATTTGCATAGCAACCGCCTTGTAATTTTTAGGTTCTGCAATGCTATTAATGTCAAATTTTTTATACTCCGAATAATATGTTGGTTCTTTATATTCTCTATCGTAAACCGGAGCTCCACCACCTAAAACTAAAGTAGAAGCTGGAACTTCTGCAACTTTTTCTCCATTCCAGTAAAAATGCAATTTGTCTTCATCGATAACTTCCCCAATTTCGACGCAGTTTAAGTCCCATTTATCGAAGATGGCTTTAATGTCGGATTCTCTACCTTTTTTTCCGACCACCAACATTCTCTCTTGCGATTCTGAAAGAAGAATTTCCCATGGTTCCATATTTTGCTGACGAAGAGGAACTCTATCAAGGTGGATAATCATTCCGCTGTCACCTTTTTCCGACATTTCTGATGTTGAGCATATAATTCCAGCAGCACCCATATCTTGCATACCTATAATTGCACCAATAGTATTCAATTCGAGCGTTGCTTCCAACAAAAGTTTTTCTTGAAATGGATCGCCTACTTGTATCGATGGTATATCATCTGCCGAATTTTCAGTAATATCAGCCGATGCAAATGTAGCCCCATGGATACCGTCTTTTCCGGTCGATGAACCTACAATAAACACAGGATTTCCTTTGCCCTTAGCAGTTGCAGAAATCATGTCTTCCTTTTTCATCAAACCCACCGACATTGCATTTACTAATGGATTTGTATTAAAACTATCGTCGAAGAAAACTTCTCCACCTAACACAGGAACGCCAAAAGAATTACCGTAATTACCAATTCCTTTAACAACACCTTTTATGTGCCATTTAGTAC
Organism: Bacteroidales bacterium; assembly: GCA_016936665.1. Taxonomy (GTDB): domain Bacteria; phylum Bacteroidota; class Bacteroidia; order Bacteroidales; family JAFGXI01; genus JAFGXI01. The sequence goes on along the minus strand of JAFGXI010000002.1, from coordinate 171,535 downwards.
GATCCAAATCTAAATTACCAAAACGCAAGGAATTGAGTTGTGCAATAGGGCGTGCTCCCATCGTAAATATATCGCGGTTTATACCACCTACTCCTGTAGCTGCACCTTGATAAGGCTCTACAGCACACGGGTGATTGTGACTTTCTATTTTAAATGCGCATGCAAATCCTTCACCTACATCGACTAAACCGGCGTTTTCTTCTCCGGCTTCGACCATAATATGCTTACCTTCTCTAGGAAGCGTTTTAAGCCATTTAATCGAATTTTTATATGAAGCGTGTTCCGACCACATTACCGAATAAATACTTAATTCGGTAAAATTAGGTTCACGACCTAAGTATTTCTTAATTAATTCAAACTCATCAGGTAAAATTCCTAACTCTTTCGCGGTTTCTAGATTGACTTCTGGATATGCCATAGGATTTGCTATTAATTTTTTCACAAAGATAGTTGTTATTGCTTAATTCAAATGGTTAAGATTTTAAAAGTTTTTAGCATTTCAGAGATGATTATCTGTAATTAAGTTATAATCTAACTGAATATAAATTTGATTATATTAGGCTTTAAAACACTAATAAAGAAGAAGTTAAAACAACATTTGTTTAAGAAGTTAATAACTTGATTTGTAAATAGATATAAATGATAAAATCTTTTGCAGAGTATAAAAATTATTAATTTAATCGATGCCGATTATAGCATTTCTATCGATAATTTTCTACATCTACTACCAAAAGGCGAAAGCCAAATAAACAAAGGAACTACATTAACGTTTTGTTTGAAAATTCAAGCATAAAAAAAGCTCCACAAATGGAGCTCTTAAGTGCGATCTATAATATTTTAAATAATCATACCAGCACCAATTGTTTCGTTTGTGCTTTCGTCGATGATGATTAAACTTCCTGTAATTCTATTATTTCGATACGAATCGTAATGTAGCGCTTTAGTTGTTCTAATTTTTATTCTAGCAATATCGTTCATGTTGATCGATTTATCTTCAAAATCTTTTTCTAAGGTGTTGATATCGACTTTACTTACGACTTCTTTAACCATACACCTTGCATCGCTTGTTGTATGTTTAACTGCGTATTTCCCTCCAATTTGCAGGGGCTTTTCGTTAAACCAACAGACCATCATATCAATGTCTTGATCGCTTTTTGGAATGCTATTCTTTTTTACAATCAAATCCCCTCTACTGATGTCAATTTCATCTTCTAAGACCAAACTAACCGACTGTGGAGGAAAGGCTTGTGTCAATTCATTTTCGAACTCTACAATCTGTTTAATTTTCGACTCAAAACCCGATGGTAAAGCAACTACAGCATCTCCTACTTTAAAAATTCCTCCGGCTACTCGGCCTGCATAGGCTCTGTAATCGTGATATTCTTTGGTTTGCGGGCGAACAACATATTGAACAGGGAAACGACCTTCGTTGAAGTTGTTATCGCTTCCTATATGAATATTTTCGAGTAAATACATTAAAGTTGGGCCTTCGTACCAATCCATCTTTTTGGAGCGATCGACCACATTATCGCCTTTCAATGCACTAATAGGCACAAAACGAACATCTTGCACATCTAATTTTGATGAAACAGCTTCGAATTGTTTTTGAATAGTATCGTAAGTTTTTTGATCGTAATCGACCAAATCCATTTTGTTTACACATATGATTATGTGAGGAATTTGCAACAAAGAAGCGATATACGAGTGGCGTAATGTCTGCTCAATCACACCTTTCCTTGCATCAATCAAAATTAAGGCAACGTTGGCTGTAGACGCTCCGGTTACCATATTTCGAGTGTATTGAATGTGCCCCGGAGTATCGGCAATAATGAATTTTCGTTTTGGTGTTGCAAAATAACGATAAGCCACATCAATGGTAATTCCTTGCTCGCGTTCAGCTCTTAAACCGTCGGTTAATAAGGCTAAATTAACTTCTTCTTCGCCAGATTTTTTACTTGCTCTCTCTACAGCTTCCATTTGATCTTGGAAAATAGCTTTACTATCATATAAAAGACGACCTATTAATGTGCTTTTCCCATCGTCGACACTACCCGCTGTTGTGAAGCGAAGCAATTCCATGTTTAAATAACCTTCGGTAACTTCGTTGTATTGTTTTGTATCTTGATTGCTCATAATCTTCTGAATAATGGTTTAAAAATACCCTTCTTTTTTACGGTCTTCCATCGCAGCTTCCGAACGTTTATCGTCAGCTCTTCCTCCTCGCTCAGTTTCTCTTGCAGCAGCTACTTCATCAATAATATCTTCTAATTTATTTGCTTCAGACATCACAGCACCGGTGCAAGTCATATCTCCAATCGTTCTAAAACGAACTATTTTTTTCTGCCACGATTCGCCCTCTTTAAGACTTACAAAAGGGCTTTTTGCTAACCAAGCTCCATCTCTTAGTACCACTTCTCTTTCGTGAGTAAAATATAAATTGGGGATTTTGATACTCTCTAAATAAATGTATTGCCACACGTCCATTTCTGTCCAATTGCTGATAGGAAAGACTCTAAAATGTTCTCCAACGTTTTTTCTACCATTGAAGATATTCCATAATTCCGGACGTTGATTTTTAGGATCCCACTGTCCAAATTCATCTCTGTGAGAAAAGAAACGTTCTTTGGCTCTGGCCTTTTCTTCGTCTCTACGACCTCCTCCCATTGCACAATCGAACTTTTCTTCTTCGATAGCATCTAGTAGAGTTGTAGTTTGTGCTCTATTTCTGGAAGGATTTGGCCCTTTTTCTTCGGCAACTCTGCCTTTGTCGATAGAGTCTTGTACTAATTTAACCACCAAATCAATGCCTAATTCTTTCACCAAATCGTCGCGAAACTGAATGGTTTCTTCAAAATTATGTCCAGTATCGATATGCATGATTGGAAAAGGAATTTTTGCCGGCCAAAAAGCTTTTCTTGCCAAATGCAACATGACAATAGAATCCTTCCCTCCGGAAAATAATAATACCGGATTTTCGAATTGTGCAGCCACTTCTCTTATCACATAAATGGATTCCGCTTCGAGCTCTCTTAAGTGGTTAATGTTATATTTTTCCATTTTTCTCTTTTATAATGGGTAATATTTTATTCAATAAATGTTCAACAGATACTTCAATACTCGATAGTTCTGTATCGATGATGCAACTTGGGTTCAAAGGGACATCGAAAGGAGCTGAAATACCTGTAAAATTTGGCAATTCGCCTCTTCTTGCTTTGGCATAAAGACCCTTTACATCTCGTTTTTCGCAGGCTTCGACTGAAGCTTTTATATAAACTTCGAAATAATCTTTTTCGCCAATAATTGTTTTGGCCAATTCTCTAACATCGTTGGTCGGACTTACAAAAGAATTAATCGTAACAACGCCACATTGAACGAAGAGTTTAGAAACCTCTGCAATTCTTCTAATATTTTCGAGACGATCTTCGGCTTTAAAACCTAAATTATTATTGATGCCAGCTCTTACATTGTCGCCATCGAGCAATTGAGTTAATACACCTCTCTCATGCAAGCGTTTTTCTAATTCAATAGCAATTGTTGATTTACCGGACCCTGATAAACCTGTTAGCCAAATCACTACTGAGTTTTGGTTTAACATCTTTTGTTTATCAACTCTCTTAAGGGTTCTATCGAAGATAGGGTGAATATTTTCCGGTTTTGATGTCATTCGAAAAAATTTTTGCAAAGATAGCAAGAAGCCTTTAGAAATCAAAACAAACTGCTATCGACATTATTTTCGAAGAATTGCATTGAAACAAGTGCTTTAAATTACCTTTGCAAAGGTTTTATGAAAGTGATTTTTAATAAAAATAATCGTGCAAAAAGATACATCATCAAGATAAAAGAAGATGGTCTTGTAATCGTTACCATTCCTAGATTTGGTAACGAAAAACAAGCTTACATTTTTTTACAAGAGCATAAAGATAGTATTCAACAAAAAATAAAAGAAAAAGAGTCTGTAAATTTCAAGTACGGTAAGATATACAAAACCCACTTTCATCAATTTTCAATCCACCCTCCTATAAACGAAAAAACAAACGCAAGACTACTGAATCATCATTTAAAAATCAATGCTGATGTAGATCAGCCCGAGAAGTTGAAGTCCTATTTATTACTATTGCTTAAAAAAGAAGCTAAATTCTATTTACACCAGCGTGTTCAACATTGGTGTAATCAATTTAATTTAAGTTATAACGGACTTAAAATTAACAGTGCAAAAACAAGATGGGGCTCTTGTTCATCCAGTAATCACATCAATCTTTCTGCTTATCTAATGATTTTGCCAAAAGTATTGATAGACTATATCATTTTACACGAATTGGCACACACAAAGCACAAAAATCACAGTCAGAATTTCTATCAATTATTAAACTTTTGGGTGAATGGACAACACCTAAAACTAAACCAAACTTTAAAAAATTATCATCCGGAAATTAGGCCTGAATATTTTGAAATTGTTAATTTAGATGCCTAATGTATAAATAATGAGTTGGCAGTTACGATTTAAAATAAAGCTAAATAGAAAAGGCATGTATTGTTTTGATTTATAAATAATTAAATTCAATTACCTAATCGTTTTATTTAAAATCAAATTTTATCATGAAAACACATTATATTTCCACAAAACATCTAAGTTTTGACGATTTACAATCAATTATAGATCATAAGTTAAGCCTTGCTTTATCGGAAGAAGCAGAATTAAAAATATCAAAATGTCGAGCCTACCTCGACCAAAAAATGAAAGCTGAAACAAAACCTATTTATGGAATTAATACCGGTTTTGGTTCCTTATATAACAAAAGTATTTCTGGTGAAAATCTAGCTCAATTACAGAAGAATTTAGTAATGTCCCACGCTTGCGGTTTAGGAGACGAAGTGCCTAGTGAAATTGTAAAACTGATGTTACTCCTTAAAATACAATCGGTTGCATACGGACATTCCGGCGTTCAATTAAAAAGCACTCAGCGTTTGATAGACTTTTACAATCACGATATAATCCCTGTAGTATATCAACAAGGATCGCTTGGAGCGTCGGGCGATTTAGCCCCATTGGCACATTTAACCTTACCAATTTTAGGATTAGGCGAAGTCTATTATCGAGGGGAAAAACAATCGACAGCTAAAGTTTATCAACAACTAGGTTGGGATGCTATTGAGTTGCAATCTAAAGAAGGTTTAGCGTTTTTAAACGGAACCCAATTTATGAGTGCCTATGCCAGTTATCTTATTTTGAAAGCAAACAAATTATCGAAATGGGCAGATATTATAGGTACAGTATCTTTAGAAGCATACGACGGAAGAAAAGAAGCCTTTTTTCCACAAGTGCATCAAGTGCGTCCACACCAAGGCCAAGTTGACACTGCTGCTAATATTCTAAAGTTTCTCGAAGGTAGCGAACTTATCGATCAACATAAAGAACATGTTCAAGACCCCTACTCTTTCCGTTGCATGCCTCAGGTTCACGGGGCATCTAAAGATGCCTTGTCGTATGTGGCTTCTGTGGTTTTAAAAGAGATTAACTCGGTAACCGATAATCCAACTATTTTCCCTGATGAAGACTTAATTATTTCTGCCGGCAATTTCCATGGTCAACACTTGGCTTTGGCTATGGACATGCTTGGAATAGCATTGGCTGAGTTAGGTAATATTTCTGAACGAAGAACCTATCAGCTTATCGGAGGAAAAAGAGGTTTACCTTCGTTTTTAGTATCTAATCCCGGTTTAAATTCAGGATTTATGATTCCTCAATACGCAGCAGCATCTATTGTAAGTCAAAACAAACAATTAGCCTCTCCTGCTTCCGTAGACTCCATTGAATCGTCTCAAGGGCAAGAAGACCATGTAAGTATGGGAGCAAATGCAGCAACGAAAGCTTATAAAATTGCTGAAAATTTAGATAAAATTTTTGCTATTGAACTGATGAATGCCTCGCAAGCACTTGAATTTAGAAGACCTTTAAAATCGAGCCCCTTTGTTGAAAATTTACTTATTGATTACCGATCGAAAGTTTCTTTAGTAGAAAATGATGAAATGATGTATCCTAAAATTCAGGAATCCATTAATTTTATAAACGAATACTCAATTTAAAAACAATACAAAATGATAGTGATAGGTATAGCAGGAGGATCCGGTTCCGGAAAGACAACAGTAGTTAGAAAAATTATCGAGAGTTTACCTCCGGATTCTGTTGCTATCCTTTCTCAAGACTCTTATTATAAAGACAATAGTCATATTCCAATGGAAGAAAGAAAGAAGATTAATTTCGACCATCCGGATGCTATAGAGTTTGAATTATTGGCTAAGCACATTAAACAACTGAAAAAAAATCAAGCGGTCGAAGAACCTACTTATTCATACATAACCTGCGAACGCTTGGAAGAGAGCAGAACCGTTTCTCCTAAAAAAGTTATTATTGTTGAAGGCATTCTTATCCTTTCTCAAAAAATATTACGAGATAAATTCGATATTAAAGTTTTCGTTTCGGCAGATAATGATGATCGTTTAAGCAGAATTATTCAGCGCGATACAGTAGAACGTGGACGAACCGTAGAAGATGTATTGCAGAGGTACGACGCTATTGTAAAACCAATGCATTTAGAGTTCATCGCTCCCTCTATGAGATATGCCGACATTATTATGCCACAAGGTGGAAAAAACACCGTGGCTATTGATGTGCTCACACATTTCATTCACCGTAAATTAGACCAATAGAAACTAAACACGATATGATAGACCCAAAAAACATTTTATTTCTTGATATTGAAACTGTTCCTTTTATTCATCAATATTCGGACTTGAGCGAAGAGTGGCAACAATTATGGGATAAAAAAGCAAAATTCTTACTTAAAGAAAATAATACGCCATCGGAGGTGTACGAAAGAGCCGGAATATATGCAGAATTTGGTAAAATAGTTTGCATTTCGTGCGGTATTATCGATGCCAAAAACGAAGTAAGAATCAAATCTTTTGTTGCTGAAAATGAAAAAGACTTGCTTAATGAATTTGCCTCGATGCTGAACAAATTTTATAACAAGCCCGAACAATTACTTGCCGCCCACAACGGAAAAGAATTCGACTTTCCGTACATCGCCAGAAGAATGCTGATTAACGAAATTCAAATACCGGAAATATTAAACCTTTCGGGCAAGAGACCATGGGAAATAAAGCATATCGACACGATGGAACTGTGGAAATTTGGCGATTATAAGCATTTCACTTCGTTAGAATTATTAGCCAAACTATTCAACATTCCTACACCAAAAGACGATATTAATGGGGCTGATGTTGCAAGGGTTTATTATGAAGAAAAAGACCTCGACCGAATAAAAAAATATTGCGAGAAAGATGTTCAGACTTTATTGAAAGTTTATTTAAAATTAAATTCTTTAGATATAAATAACTATATTTGGAACGTTATAAGCTAACTAATTATTAAACCCATATAATCAAAACTTTAAGTATGAAAAAGATTATCAAAATTCTATTTAAAATAGTTATTGCAGTAGTAGTAATCATTGGTGGTTTCTTGGCATATTTTACAATAAATGACTACCAACCTGAGAAAGAAATTTCGTTGTTGGACACCTCCGAATTCCACAAAATTAAAAAAACATCATACAATATATTAAGCTGGAATATTGGTTATGCAGGATTAGGCGCCGATATGGATTTCTTTTACGATGGAGGTAAGCAAGTTAGAACTTCTTACGAAAAAACATTAGAGAACTTATCGTCAATAAAATCGGTACTCGAAAACCAAAGAAATGTCGATTTTATACTACTTCAAGAAGTCGATGTCCAAGCTAAACGTTCGTATTACATCAACGAAAAAGATACGCTCGAAAAAGTATTACCAAATTATTTATCGATTTATGCCGATAATTATTTGGTAGATTTTGTACCTGTTCCAATTTCGGAGCCAATGGGTGCAGTTAAAGCCGGTCTTTTAACAATGTCTACAAAAGTGCCTATGAATGCAACCCGATATGCGTTCCCTGGAAATTACGATTGGCCAACTTCGCTATTTATGCTCGATCGTTGTTTTATTGCTTCGAGATACAGAGTCGAAGATGGCAAAGATTTTATAATTATTAATACACACAACTCTGCTTTTGACGACGGATCGCTTAAAAAACAGCAATTAGAATATTTAAAGAAATTCTTAGAAGTCGAAGCTGAAAATGGAAATTACTTTGTTGTTGGTGGAGACTGGAATCAAAATCCTCCGGGTTTAAACACCGATAATTTCGGAAAACACTCTGACAGTGAGAGTTTTATATTAAGTACATTAGACAGAAATATTTTTCCTAGCAATTGGCAATTAGTCTTCGATAACGAGCAAGCTACCAATCGTTCAAACATCAAACCCTACATAAAAGGAGAAACTTCTACTACTGTGCTCGACTTTTTCTTAGTATCGCCAAATATTAAAGTTAACTTTGTTTCTGTCGTCGATTTAAATTTTCAAAATTCTGATCATCAACCTATTATAATGAACTTCGAGTTACAATAAAAGATTTTCATAAGACAATTAATATATGTATTATTGTGTTATGAAACAATTACTACTAATTTTAACCTACCTATTTATTTCCGTCAGTAGCTTTGCCGGAGATTCTTTATTATATTATCTAGAAAAGCTTCACGAAAATCCACAAATTGCATATTACCTTAACAGAGTTTCGTTCGAATACTCTGAAACAAAGAAAGATAGTTGCTATATTTTTGCACAAAGAGCCTATCAAGTTGCTTTAAAAAACAACGATACCGTAGAGATTGCTAAAGCATTGGCCAATCTTGGAGAATCTAAAACCAATTTGGGCCAACCAGATTTAGTCTTAAGAAACTATAAAGAAGCATTAAAGCTCTTTATGATTAAAAAAGACTATTTTCAAATGTCTAGAATGCATAATCGGTTAGGAATTCTGTACAACGAGATTGGTGAAAACACTACTGCTGTCGAGCATTACAGAGAAGCCATAAGAATCCAACACGAGCATAAAATAAATAAAAAGATTGAATATATTTATAATAACATTGCTACATCTTTATACAATGTTGGAGAACTTGAATTGGCTAGAAATTATCTTGACTCTGCAATTTCCGTTTATAAGAGAACAGGCAACAACCGTGGCATATCATATGCTAATGCAAATCTTGGAATGATTTATATATATAAAAAAGAATATTCAAAAGCTAAGTATTACATCGATTTATCATATAAGGAAATTAGAAAAAACGACGATATATTAAAATTAATAAGCACCTATAAACTATATGGCTTGTTGTACATGAATAAAGAAAATAAAGAATTAGCTTTAGCTTATGCCGACAGTGCTTTAACGGCATCATATCAACTTGATTTTATCGAAATTACCAACTCTACTTATAATTTTTATTTCGTTATTTACAAACACTTCAAGTTATACGAAACGGCTTTAGTATATCTTGAAAAATACCACAATATAAACGACTCTTTACGAAATATCGAAAAAACAAGGATATTAACCGAAACAAAGGTTCGATTCGATTTAGAATTAAACGAACAGAAGGTAATAAATTTAAACAACGAAAATGAGCTCAATAAGTTGATGATTTCCACTCAAAAGCGATGGATATGGGTGTTAACAGGAGGTTTCTTCGTATTGTTAGCATTAATCGGATTTATTTTATTCTTAAAAAAAGAAAAATACCAAGCTGAGAAAAAACTTGTTCAGAAAGGGATTGAGAATATGTCTGTTCAATCGCCAATAATAAAAAAAGAAGAATTCATCGAAGAATCTGAAAAATATACAACATCTAACTTAACCGATGAGCAAAAAGAATCTTTAACACAAGAGATTATCGATCTCTTCGAAAATCAAAAAATATATCTCGATCCAGAATGCTCCATTTCGATGTTAGAAAATAAATTAGAAACCAATAAAACCTATATTTCTCAAGTTATTAACGAAAAGTTTGAACAAAACTTCAAAAGCATTCTAAAAGAATACAGAATTCGTGAAGCCACTAGTTTATTAATCCTACCAGAAAATAAAAACTTAACAATAGAAGCAATTTCACAAAAAGTTGGATTTAAATCGAAGTCGGTTTTTAATACAGCATTTAAAAGTATTCATGGCATTACCCCTTCTTTCTTTCAAAAAGAAAACTCAGTCGCATAAAACATGACGTACTAGTTTCTAAACAAAAACTCCTTTAAAACATTAAAAAAGACGAATTTATTTTCAATTGATTTGAGATGCCCAATTAGCAAAGGATTAGAAAGGACACTATATTGATGTATTGATTTCTTAATCTAAACAAGCCTTAAAAAATTCGCAAGCTTTAATAAGGTAAATTTATTAAAAAACAAAAGCTTGTTCTATGAAATCACTTTTAAGTTCGATTATTATTTCGCTTTCTATTCTCTCCTTTTCCCAAAATGCCAATTTATTGAATGAACCGAAACGTTCACTGTCCTTTATCGAAAATCAAGGTCAATTCGACGGAAGAAATTGGCAATCGAATAATCCTATTCTGTATGCCATAGATTTAGACGATGCCAACTTATTTCTTGAGAGACAAGGGTTGACCTATCGTTTCGAAAAAATTATACGCAACCCTTTGCATACCGATGAAAACTTAAAAAAAGATTCAACTATCAGTAAACGAATTTTATCTAGTGAGTTGGTACATGTAAAATGGTTGAATGCGAATCCTAACGTAAAAGTTTATGCCGAATATATCGATAATTCATACTATTCTTATGCCTATAAAGTAACCAACGATGTTGTAAACAAAAATCATATCAAAGGTTTTAAAAAAATTATTTACAAGAATATTTACAACAAAATCGATCTAGTATATGAAATAAAAGATTACAATAAATTAAAATACTCTTTTATTCTTCATCCTGGTGCGAATGCAGAAGATATAAAATTAAAATACTCCTATGAACACAGCAATATCAATAACGAGTCTATAGAAATTTTAAAGAATGAAGGAGGTCAAATACAAATAAATACAAGTTATAGTAGTGTTATCGAAGAAGCTCCTATTACATATTATTCCGAACAAAAAAACAATATTATCGATTCAAAATATGTATTCAGTAATAACATTCTAGAATTTAAACTATCCGATTACGACCACTCTAAAACAGTAGAAATAGATCCCTGGCTTGTTGTTGCTGCCTTTAACACCTCAAATGCCGTTTGGGAAGTAGAAGCAGACGGTGTAGGAAATGCATATGTTATTGGCGGAGAAACCAATATGACATTAAAAAAATATAATAATTCAGGAGGTTTAGTTTGGACTTATGTAACGCCTTGGGACACCTCATCGGTATGGATTGGAACATTGGCTACCGATTTTAGCGGAAACTCTTATGTTACTTCTGGGACCTCCCCTGCAATGGAAAAAATTGATAATGGAGGTAGTATGAATTGGCATATGAATGGTGGAGGCTTTTTAGCATCATCAAACGAATTTTGGACAATTACATTCAACTGCGATAAAACAAAACTAATCGTAGGAGGAACTTATGTCGCTAGTATGTTTTCCTTCGACTATTATGCTGCAATCTTCGATATAGACGTAAATAGTGGAAATATTAATGATTACATTACTTTAGATGTAACTAATATAGGAGGTATTGGTACAATGCCGGTAGAAGTCAGATCTATCTCGTCTTCAAAAGATGCCAAATACATTTTTTTAACTCACCATGACGTTGGCGCCATTAATCAAAACATAGGAAATTGCCCGAACGAAGAACCCACATTTCAGGTCGATAACACTCACCATTTAGCTTATAAATGTGAGGACTACTTGCCAGAAACGCAAAATGGAGGCGGTTTAAAAGCCTTAGTATCAAACGACAATTACTTTTATACTCATGCGGGAGATGTCATTCATCAATGGGATATTACTACAGGCACACACATCAATAGTGCATCAATTCCAAATGGAGCTTCTTCTACTGTAGCATTTACAGGAGGAATTGTTGTTGAAAACAGTGGATTAGCTGTTGATGATGCAGGCAATGTTTATGCAGGCTCTAAAAATAAAGTTATTAAATATGATGAAAATTTAAATATTCTTCAACAAGTTACTGTAAACTTTACTGTTTACGATGTAGCAGTTAGCAACAATGGTGAAGTATTTGCCGTTGGAGCAGTTCAAGATAATTCATATAATGGGGATAGACAAGGAAAAATTGAAGCTATAAATATGTCAGCAAGCGGTCAATTTCAATTGATTTGTTGCGATGTAAATATATGCCCTGTAGATCCTGTTTGCTCCACCGATGCCCCTTTTAATATTGATGTTTCTGTGTCGGGAGGAACATTTTCCGGCCCAGGTATTGTCGATGTTATCAATGGTACATTTGATCCTTCTGTTGTAGGGGTTGGTACATATACAATTACCTATTCAAAACCTTGTGGTTCAGAAACAGTAGATATTGAGGTTCTTGATTGTTCTCCAATGAACGTTTGTTACGACGGGACTAACATTACCCTTACTACAGGTGGTGTTGGTACAATTATTTGGGAAGATTGGGAAAATTTTAATTCAACAATAAGTAACGAACAGGAATGTATAGATTGTCCGACGGCAACACCAAATTACGTTTTTGGATTTTACACAGGGTGCAGTTCTAGCACTTGTACAGGAACAGATTGGGTTCAATTTGGTACAGGCACCTCCGTGACTCCACCTAGTAACTGGCCAATGCAAATATCCGATGATAATGGCGTTCAACTAAGCTATACAGATCTATCCTCTATCCCGCCCTGCTCGGCATGTACACCCCCCACTGTTACAGGAGCAATAATGCATGTCGATTGTTCTGGGAATAACACAGGGGCTATTAATTTAACCATCACTGGGAGTTCAACTTATAGTATCTCATGGTCTGGGCCTTCATTTTCTTCAAGCAATGAAGATATAAATAATTTATACGCAGGAACTTACACCGTTACAGTAACCGATAACTTGGATGCTTCATGTATAGTGACTCAATCTTTTATAGTTAACCCTGGTGCAACCGGCCCAACAGCAAGTTTAAGTGGTGGTGGAGATATTTGCCAAGGTGAAACAGCCAATATATCGGTGGCTTTAACAGGAACCGCAAATTGGACGATTAACTATACACTCGATGGCATTGCACAATCATCAATAAATAACATTGGTTCTTCTCCATATACATTTACTGGCAGTGATGGTTCGTATATTATAACTAGTGTAAGCGATGCATCAGGCTGTGATGGAACGGTTTCTGGTTCTGCAACTATTACAGAACACGAGGCTGTAACGGTAAATAACATTCTTGCTATATGCAATGCTTCTCAATCCGATTATTATGTAACCTTCGATATTTCAAATGGTGATAATACATCCTACATCGTAACACCAGCAGGAAGCGGAACACTATCCGGCAATACATTTACAAGTAATAACATAACTTCAGGCTCTAATTATAGCTTTACAGTAACCGATCAATATGGATGTTCTCCAGTAACGGTAAGTGGAACTCAAGATTGCAACTGCCCGGTAATCGGTAACTTATCCGGCGACAACACAATTTGTAACTCAGATTGTACAGATTTAACTTTTACATTTTCCGGAGGAACTTTTCCTTACAATTTCACTTATTCCGACGGAACTAATTCTTATAATGGATCAGCAAACACCAGCCCTTATACCATCTCGGTATGCCCAACAAGCACAACAACTTATAGTTTAACATCGACGAGCGATGGAAACTGTACAGGCACCTCCGGAGGTACAGCACTCATTACCGTCAGAGATCTACCTACTGGCGATGTTAATTTTACGGATGAAATTTGTTCGGGAGGATCTTCAAATATCATCATTAATTTAAGCGGAACACCCAACTGGAATATTGAATATACGGCTAACGGAGGTTCAACACAAACTATAAATAACATCAGTTCATCGCCTTATTCTTTAACGGTAAGCCCAACAACAAACACAACATACACCTTTACAATCGTAAGTGATCAATACTGTGATGGCACTTTTATTAACGGCACAGCTCAAGTCAATATATATCCCACTCCAACAGTAGTGATAAGTGGAAATGAAGATATTTGTTCTGGCGAAAGTAGCGATATCAGTTTTACTTTTACAGGAGATTCTCCCTTTTCTTTCGATTATTTCGATGGTACAAATACAACGAGTATCACAACAAATAATAACCCGCATACAATTTCTGTAAATCCAACTAATTCTACCGTATATACTGTAACCAATTTCAGCGATAATAATTGTAGTGGTACTTTTTCCGGAAGTGCCAGTGTCAACGTACATAATCCTATCAATGTTTCGAATATCACAACGGCCTGTAATGCATCTCAGTCCGATTATATAGTTACTTTCGATATTAACAATGGCGATTTCACATCTTATCAAGTTACGCCGGCAGGTAGCGGTACAATTTCAGGAAATAGTTTTACAAGCAACAATATTGTTTCCGGAACAAATTACAGCTTCACAGTAACCGATCAGTATGGATGTTCTCCAGTAGCGGTAAGCGGTTCGCAAGACTGTAACTGTCCGGTAATTGGTAATTTAACCGGTAATACAAATATTTGTAATGGAGATTGCGCAGATCTTACTTTTACATTTTCTGGTGGTACATTCCCATATAATTTCACTTATTCCGATGGCACAAATACATATAATGGCACGGCTAATACCAGCCCCTACACTATTAACGTATGTCCAACAAATACAACTACATACACAATTAACTCTTGCAACGACATCAACTGTACTGGTTCATCTTCCGGTTCTGCTACAATAACAGTATTAGCTTTGCCTAATATATTGCTCAGTGGCTTAAGCGATATATGCAATGGAGATGCTTTCGATATCGAACTTACCTTTACCGGTTCAGCCCCATATTCAATTTCATACAACGACGGCACCAATACCTTCTCTCAAACTGGCATAAATAGCAATCCTTATACCTTCAGCTTAAATCCAACAATTAATACGACTTACACTTTTACAAGCGTATCCGATAATAACTGTAGCCAAAACATCAACGAAACTATTGCTGTGAATGTACACGAAGGCGTAAGCGTAAGCAACATTACCGACAATTGTTTAGCAGGAGATACTGAATACGAAGTAAACTTTGATATCATTGGCGGTGATATTTCTTCGTACATTGTAACGCCGAACAATGGTTCGTTATCTGGTAGCTCATTTACAAGTGATCCTATTCCTTCTGCGAGCAATTATAGTTTTGTTGTTGACGATGCATGGGGTTGCGATCCGCAAACTATCAGTGGATTTGTAGATTGTTCATGTCCAATTGTAGGTTCTCTGAGTGGAACACAAACCATTTGCATGGGAGAAACAGCAACACTAACTATTAATGTCTCTGGGGGAACTTTCCCATATAATGCAGAATACAGCTATGGAGGAAATACATATACCCTTAATAATATTACCAGTTCTCCTTTTAGCTTTGATATTACACCAAACGCGAACACAAGCGTTACTTTAAATATGATTTCTGATGGTACGTGTCAAGGTTCCGTTTCCGGTTCAGCCAACATTACTGTAAGAAATTTACCAACAGCAACAATAAGCGGTAATACCTCAATTTGTTCAGGCGAAAATACTGAATTACAAATACAGTTGACTGGCAACGCACCATACGATATTATCTATACCGATGGTTCAACACAGACAACTATAAATGCAATAAACAGTTCTCCTTTTAATATTACTGTTAATCCAACATTTAGTACACAATACAGTTTAATTCAAGTCAGCGATAGTTATTGTACAGGAACTGTTAGTGGTATAAGCACTATTACTGTTAATCCACTTCCGAATGTATATGCAGGTAACGATACTTCTGTTTGCGACGGGCAAATTGCTATATTGGTTGCAAGCGGAGCAGTTTCCTATGTTTGGAACAATAATGTTGTCAATCAACAGTCTTTCATACCTATTTCAACCCAAACCTACAGTGTAACAGGCACTGATGCTAATGGCTGCGAAAACACCGATCAAGTAATTGTTACTGTTGTACCCACACCTACAGCATTTGCAGGTAACGACCAAGAAATTTGCCAAGGCCAATATGCTACACTTACTGCTTCAGGGGGTGCAACATATATGTGGAGTACTACACAATCGACAGCGTCAATCGTTGTTCAACCAGATCAGACGACAAGCTATACTGTAACAGTATATAATCAAGGCTGTGAAGCAAGCGACGAGGTTTCTGTATTGGTGCGTGAATCTCCAATTGTTAATGCCGGACAGGATGTAGATATTTGCGAAGGTGAACAAACTACTTTAGTTGCAAATGGATCAGGGAACTTTGAATGGAGTCATGGTTTAGGCAATACATTCCAAGTTAATGTTAGTCCTACACAAACCACAACATACACTGTTACCTTAACCGATAACATTGGTTGTAGCTCGAGCGACGACGTTACTGTAACAGTTTTTGCGCCAAGTACAGTTACAATTACACCCGATCAAGCTTTAATATGCTACGGTCAAAGTGTTACTTTAACAGCTATTGGAGCTGATAATTACGAATGGTTTCCAACTTATAATATCTCTAGTGTTTACGGTTCTACTGTTACTGTAAATCCGACAACAAACACGACTTATTATGCGCATGGGACTTATGGACCCGGTTGTGAATCTGTTGCAACTATAGATATAGAAGTAGATAAAGTAATTGTTGACATTCCAATGATGGATGCTTTATGTAACGGCGAAAATGTTGATATTAATGCCATTGTAAGCGAGGGCCAAGCTCCTTATATGTATTTATGGAACAATGGAAAATTCACATCCAGTATAAATGAAACCCTACACCTATCGACCAGCTATAGCGTTACAGTTTTCGATGCCTACGGCTGTAGTAATTCCGATATGGTAAATATTTATGTGTTCGACTCGTTAAAAGTAGATGTTTACAATAATTTTGACACCCTTTGCCCTGGCGATACAATTCTAGCTAATGCTTCGATTTACGGAGGTACAGGAGCTCCTTATCTATTAAGCATCGATGGAGAATTTTCTCAGAATATTGTTAAGTTACCAGTAATGGAAAACCATGATTATATCTTTATTGCCGAAGATGGTTGTATGCAAGTAACAGATACCCTTAAAGTTAGAACCTATCCTTTACCTTACGTTAACTTCACCTCAGATAAAATAGCCATATGCGAAGATGAAAGCATTAAGTTTTATGCACAAATTTTACCAGATGAGCTTGCTGAATCTTATCTATGGAATTTTGGGGACCAAGACGATAATAACCTATCCTTGAGCGAAAACCCATCGCATACATATAGCAATCAAGGATTATACGATGTTAGCTTACAGATAAGAACCATTAACGGATGTGCGACCCAATACATACATGAAGAACTTATAAGAGTAGAACCTAAACCTAAAGCAGAGTTTAAACCTAGCCCTTTGGTAACTTCAATACTAAAACCCGAAATATTATTTACCAATCAAAGTTTAGGTGCCGACGTTTATTTCTGGGATTTTGGAACTGGCGACCAATCTAATTTAAGCGACCCATTGTATCTATTTAAAGCTATTGGCAATTACGAAGTTTTACTAGTTGCTTCGACAGAGTTCGGTTGTAAAGACAGTACTTATAAGTTTATTCAAGTTGAACCTGTAGTAGAATTGTGGTTCCCCGATGCCTTTACACCAGATAACGATAATCATAACGATATTTTCATACCTAAAGGCGTAAACATTTTGAGTGAAGGATACGAACTTAAAGTGTTCGATCGATGGGGAGAACCTGTTTTTGTTTCAGATGACTTGCAGGTTGGTTGGGATGGAACAATTAAGGACAATAAAATTGGTAAAACAGGAGTTTATTCTTACGTAGCAAAATATAAAGACATTTATGAAATAGAACACGAAGTTTCGGGTATAATTCACTTAATTCGATAAACAATAACTACTAACTTAAATTTACTTACAAAAAAATGGGCTATCGTTTTCACGATGCCCATTTTTATTACGTCAAACCCATATATTATTTTTCGAAGTTAAGTTTTAAGGCATAACGTTTTCCGGATAAGCCTTTGGAATTAATCAATTTATATCCGTTTAATCTGCTTAAAACATACTTTTTCAACTCACTTGAAGCATTTATTTGATGAACTGACAGCGTTCCATTTTCGCTCACACTTAAATCGACCAACGCAAAATTGTTGGTTTCGTTCAAATTTAATTGACTAGGATACAAAACAATTTCAGAAATACAACTTTTGAAATTATTATTTGGTGTTTGAGCCATAGATAATTGGCTAGCTAACACCATTGCTAAAAATAAGACTAAACTTTTCATAACATTTCTTTTTATATTTATTTTCAGTTCAGACGAGCTTTATGTGCGTTTGTTACTTCATTAACAAGCTTTAACATATTGATAAATTAAGATTTACATATTACTCCATGTTCAATAATTAATCATTAACAATCGTCAAATATTACCCTTTTGTTGATATTTTTCATCATTTTTTTCGTCGCTAAATTTTATCTTTGAGAGATATTGACAAATTATGAGACAGCATTCTAAACTTACTGCTTTAATTAGTTTGGTAAGCCTTTTTTTTACTTGGGGCTTCATCACTGTAATGAACGACATCTTAGTAAACACTTTTCAAAATTTATTTCACCTCAGCCCTACCCAGCGTTCATTGGTTCAGATGTCTTTTTTTGGAGCTTTTTTTATCGTTTCTCTAATCTACTTTTTAATTAGTTCATTAAGCGGAAAAGATCCTATTAACAAGATTGGATATAACAATGGAATGATTATCAGTCTAATTATTACGGGCATCGGATGTTTTAGTTTTTATCCGGCAGCCACGTTTAATTCTTACGGAACCTTTTTGGCAGCTCTTTTCATTCTAGCAACAGGTGTTACGCTTTTGCAAATATGCTCTAACCCTTACGCTGCTATAATTGGGCCACCGGAAACCGCATCTAGTCGGTTAAATTTAGCTCAAGGTTTTAATTCGCTCGGAACAACCATAGGACCTATCGTAGGTACTTTACTTATTTATCAAATTTTCTCCGATGGGATTCCAACAATTGAATCTGTATCGAAAACTTATCTTATCTACGGATTTGTCTTTGTTGCTATGGCTATGTTAGTTAAGTTAGCAAAAATGCCTTCATTTTCAAATAATGAATCCATTACAGCCGGCTTTACAATATTTAAGCAACGTCACTTGGTTTTAGGAATTATTGCTATATTCTTTTATGTGGGCTCTGAAGTTTCTGTAGGTACATGGATTGTTGAACTGATAAAGCATAAAGACATTGGTGGTTTACCAGAAAACGAAGCCAGTTACTATCTCTCCTATTTTTGGGGAGGTTTGATGATCGGACGTTTAATGGCCAGTCAATCTTTAAAATCTGATTTGGCTCCTGTTAAAAAATATTTAAGCATGTTTGTTATTGCTATCTTGGTTTTTGTGTTTATCTATTTTGCAACAGCCATAAAATATATCGATGGTCAGTTCAGCTTGCATTTATTAGCGTTGAAAGATGTTTATTTATATGCTTTTTATATTGCTTTAAGCATTTTCGCATTCTTCATTGGGCAGAGCAAACCGGCACGATCACTGGTCGTGTTTTCAATAGTCAATATTGTATTGTTAAGCACAGCCATGTTCAGCAAAGGACACTTAGCGATGTGGTCTGTTTTAGGTTCGGGCTTATTTTTCTCAATAGGATGGTCGAATATATTCACTTTAGCAATAAAAGACCTAGGAAAATATACCAGTCAAGGTTCTTCTTTATTGGTTATGGCCATTGTTGGCGGTGCTGCATTGCCTTG
Organism: Bacteroidales bacterium; assembly: GCA_016936665.1. Classification (GTDB taxonomy): domain Bacteria; phylum Bacteroidota; class Bacteroidia; order Bacteroidales; family JAFGXI01; genus JAFGXI01. The sequence continues at coordinate 151,677 of JAFGXI010000002.1, read as the reverse complement.
GATTCAGAGTCATATTATTCAATCGTTTAACATTCAAACTTCTTATATCGTTCCTGTCATCGGATTATTATACATTACCTACTACGGATGGAAAGGACATCAACAATTAAAACAATTAAAACAATGAAACCCAACACAGAAAAGACTGCAATAGGCATCGACATTGGAGGAACCAATATTGAGTGCGCCTGGATAGATGAAAATGCGCAAATCATTCATCAAATCAACTTTAGAACAGAATTATTCGAGACCGCAGAGTCCATGGTAAAAATGGTGAGCCAAGCAATAGAAGAACATCATCAAGGTCATCAATACGAGCAATTGGTTGGTATTGGAATCGGAGCTCCAAACGGAAATTACTTTACCGGTTCAATAGAAATGGCTCCTAATTTAAAGTGGAAGGGTCATATTCCTTTGGCAGAAATGTTCAAAGCGGAAACGCATCTTCCAACAGTATTAACCAACGACGCCAACGCGGCAGCTTATGCCGAGATGTTATTCGGAGGCGCCACTGAAATGAACAATTTTTTAGTCGTTACTTTGGGAACCGGACTAGGATCTGGCATTGTTGTAAATGGTGAAGTGATGTATGGAAAAACCGGATTTGCAGGCGAATTGGGACATACCATTGCTCAAGCCAATGGTCGACCTTGCGGTTGTGGACGAAAAGGATGTTTAGAAACATATGTATCGGCCACCGGTCTTAAATTAACTATAGGTGAGCTATTGGCAGTAAGTCGGCAGAACTCCAGCTTAAGAGATCTTACTAACATCAGCGCAAAAAATGTACATGAAGCAGCTATAAAAGGTGATGCTTTAGCGATAAAAGCCTTAGAATACACTGCTAAAATTCTAGGACAAAAACTAACCGATTACATCACGGTTTTTAGTCCCGAAGCTGTTTTTCTAAGTGGCGGTTTAGCTCATGCACATAGTTATCTGATACCAACAATCGAAAAAACAATAAACGATAATGTATTGCCTATTTTTAAAGATACAACACGAGTATATCCATCAAAATTATTAGAAAAAAACGCTGGTTTATTAGGTGCTGCCGCTTTAATTATGAACCAATAAAATCTATTTCTATGAGAAACCGAGTTACTTCCCTCCTTTTCGTTTTAAGTCTTTTTATTAGTCTCTATTCTTGTCAGGAAGAAGTAGATTCTATCGACATTCTAAAATATGTTAATCCAATAATTGGTACCGACGGCCACGGGCACACATATCCGGGAGCCACAGCGCCCTTCGGTATGGTACAACTAAGCCCCGATACAAGACTTGAAGGTTGGGATGGCTGTTCTGGATATCATTACAGCGATTCGTTAATTTACGGTTTCTCCCATACACATCTTAGCGGTACAGGCGTTTCAGATTATGCCGACTTGCTTTTTATGCCTTTTCAAGGCGAAATTAAATTCACTAATTCGGAATATGCATCTGGATTTTCTCATCAAAATGAAATTGCAAAAGCAGGTTATTATAAAGTGTTATTAAACAAATTTAATATCGAAGCAGAATTAACAGCAACTACAAGAAGCGGCATGCATCGTTACCACTTTAGTCAAAAATCACCATCAGGTTTATTAATCGATCTTGCACACCGCGATGAAGTTTTAGACAGCTACATCAATATTGTGAACGACTCAACGATCGAAGGTTATAGGATTTCGCGAGCTTGGGCTCAAAAACAATCTTTTTACTTTTACATTCAATTTAATCAGGCTTTTTCACAATTCGAAATTCAATCGAACGATAGCCTTATAAAATCGACCTCAGCTCAGTCTAAAGCCATTAAGGCGGCTCTAGTTTTCGATCAGTTAAACAATCAAACTCTGATGGCCAAAGTTGGCGTTTCTTCGGTCGATATAAAAGGCGCTAAACAAAATGTGATCAACGAAAATCCCAATTGGAATTTTGAAGAAACATTAGAAAAAACACAAGATACTTGGCGCAAGATTTTATCGAAAGTTATTATCGAAGATGAAGAACATCAAAAAGAAAAAACAATTTTTTACACCTCTTTGTATCACAATTACATTGTCCCAAATACATTTTCAGATATCGATGGAAGATACCGTGGCATGGACGACCAGATTCATAAAACAGCTTCGACTCAATACACCATTTTCTCGTTGTGGGACACATACAGAGCAACTCATCCACTTTATACTATTTTAGAACCAGCTAGAGTTGCTGAATTTATCGAAACATTTAAAAATCAGTATAATGAGGGCGGTATTTTACCCATTTGGGAACTTTCGTCCAATTACACCGGTTGCATGATTGGTTATCATTCCATTCCTGTAATAGCAGATGCATACCTAAAAGGCTTGACCAACATTCCGGTCGACACTTTGTTAAAAATGATGACTCATAGTGCTTTTCAAGATCATTTAGGCTTAGAAGCATATAAACGTAAAGGTTATATTTCTATTGAAGACGATGCCGAATCGGTGTCTAAAACTTTAGAATATGCTTTTGATGATTGGTGTATTGCACAAGTAGCAAAAAAAGCAGGGCGAGATAGTTTATATCAACTGTTTACAAAACGTGCGCAATCGTACAAAAATTTATTCGACTCACAAACCCATTGTATGCGACCAAAAATTAATGAAACTTGGAAGTCGCCATTCGATCCAGCTGAGGTCGATTTTAATTTTACCGAAGCCAATTCGTGGCAATATAGTTTTTATGTTCCTCAAGACGTTAAACATTTAATAGAAATGCATGGAGGAGCTCAAAATTTCGAGCAACAATTAGACGCTTTATTCAATGCCGACTCGCAAACTAAAGGACGTGAGCAAAGCGACATCACCGGATTAATCGGTCAGTACGCCCATGGCAATGAGCCCTCACACCATATAGCTTATCTATATAATTTTGTAGACCGAACCGACAAAACTGTTAAATATGTAGAACAAATTAAAACAGAACTATACAACGATAGAGCAGATGGGTTATGCGGGAACGAAGACTGCGGACAAATGTCAGCATGGTATGTGTTCTCTGCTATAGGTTTCTATCCTGTTAATCCTGCAAACGGAACCTATATTCTTGGTAGTCCTTCTTTCAATAATTTGCATTTAACATTAGATAATGGCAATATATTTTCGATTGAAAAAAAAGGAGAAGGAAAATATATATCTCAAATTCTATTAAACGGCAACATATTAAAAACAGCATCCATCACACACCAACAGATACTCGATGGTGGTCATTTAACCTTCGTTTATTCTAACGACGATAAAGCAAATTACAAGCAGGAAAGCTTGCCAATATCTTCTATCGACAATAATCTTATTCTACCTACACCAAGCATACGAAATACGCCAAGGGTTTTTAGAGGCCAAACTGAAATTGGGATAGATTTGAACAAGCAATATCAAACTTATTTTCAAGTTAACAAAGACGATTGGAAAATCTACACTGAGCCCATCAAAATAAATGGGAATACTCAAATAAAACTGTTTAACCGTTCCGAAAATGCATCAAGCGATACTGTTGTTGCTAATTTCTACCAAATTCCCGAGGGCAAACAAATCGATTTACAAACCCATTACCACCCTCAATATTCTGCTGGCGGAGATGAAGCTTTAATAGATGGAATTACCGGCACAAAGAATTTTAGAACAGGTGCTTGGCAAGGTTTCTATTTCGACGATTTAAAGGCAATTGTTGATTTAGGAGATGTTCAAAGAACGAGTAAAGTAAGTATGAATTTTATTCAAGATGCTAGATCGTGGATATGGCTTCCTCCTTATGTCGAATTTTGGGGCTCAACAGATTCGGTTTACTTTTTCCCGTTAGGCAAAGCCATAAACGATATTGCAGACACGGAAACAGATGTAACCATTAAAACCTTTCAGGTTCAATTTTATCCAAAAGCCATTCGCTATATAAAGGTTTTTGCCAAAAACGAACTTTATTGTCCAAAATGGCACCCCGGAGCAGGAAATAGAGCATTTATTTTTAGTGATGAGATTGTTGTAGATTAAAATTCATCAAATACAATATTTTTTAAACCGAGCATATTATCGTTTTAGTCAAGAATTATAGTTTGTTTATAAAACAAATTTTTAAGTCGTGTAAAAAATCCAATTTAAGGTATTTTGAAGATTATATTTGTATTTAGTACCGCAATACTAAAATCGAATATTATGCTTAAAACTCTACAAACCATTTTATTATTTGCTGTTCTATTAGTAAATCCTAATTTGACATTTGCCTCAGATTTTATAGCTGTCGCCAATGGCAATTGGAGTAATATTTCCACTTGGAATGAACTGGACGGTTTGGGAATACCAATGCCTGCACTTACAAGTCCGGGAGCTGGAGACAATGTTACTATAGATGGCTATCAAGTAATAGTGAATACAAATGTAACCTGTAACTCTATTACAGTAAGTGTTGATTCCCGATCTTCAACCGCCGAACTCGAATTGTTAACAGGATACACATTAAACATAACAAGTAATTTAAATGCACAAACATTAAATAATAGAAATAATCATGTAGATTTATTGATATATGGTATTTTAAACATTGGAGGTAATTTAATTTTTACAAGATCTGCAAATAATAATGTTTCTGCGCGTCTTAAATTAACTGCTGACGATGCTACAATAAACATAACCGGAGATATAATATATAATCACTATCATTCAGCAATCGAAGGAAACGACGAATTTAACTTATTGGGAAACACAATAATAACCTGTAACAATGCTTCGTTCAGAAAAGATTACGGCAATCAAATGAATTTATATTTACACGAAAATGCATTGTGGAACATACTTGGCAATTTTAATGTTTACGAAAATGGAGGCGACGATTTCGAATTCTATATGGAAGATAATTCGAAAATTGATATTACAGGAGATTTAAATGTACTTTGCAATGGAGCAGAAGATTTTCAATGGAATATGTCGCAAACAGGCGGTGTAAAACAATTCCATGTGGGAGGTAATGTTTTTATAAATCACGATAGCAGTGAAGATATTGACGTAAACCTTACAAACTCTGCTGAAATAAGTATCGACGGAAATTTTACAATTGACTGGGATGGTGCACGAGCCAACGATAGCGACGTCGATTTCGAATTAAAAGACGATTCAAAATTTGAAGTCTTAGGATCGTACAATGTAAATCTTAACGAATCGGTTAGAGGAACTTGCGACTTTTTGCTCGATATGGAAGACGACTCCAAGTTTTTAATAGGTACCAATAATGGCCTTTTAACAGAAAGTGCAGTAATAGAAATTGTAGATGGAGACCAATTTTTAATTCGTACCGACGACGATTCAAAATTGGTTATATACGGAAGTCTTTCGCTAATACAAGATGGAGATAATAACATGTATTTAGACCAAAACCAAGGAACAAGTGGTTCGACCTCCGATTCTCAATGGCAAATTGATGGTGATTTTAATATATCTAAAAACGATGGCGATAATTTTAGATATTGGTTAAATTACGATTGCGATTTAATGGTAGGTGGTAATTTCAACATTCTTTTAAATGGCTTTGACTCAAACGGACAAACCGCCGAATTTCAGTTACAAGAAGATGCTAGTGCTCAGATTTCAGGTAACTTCAACTATCAGCTAAATACAAACTTACAAATAAATCAAATACTCGATTTAGAAGATGATTGCAACTTAACAATCGGGACAAACGATGGAAGTTTATCATACATTTCTAATATGAGTACCATAGATGGTAATCAGTTTATTTTTGAAATGGACGACAACGCTAGTTTCCGTGTTTTTGGTGATGCCACTTTCAATCAATCAGGAAATGAGAGAATGCTTATGTATTTAAATTACTATGTAAATGGCTCGACTACCGATGCTCAACTTCAAGTCGATGGAAATTTAGATATTACAAAAGACGATGGCGATAATTTTTACTTAGACTTATCGAGAAACTCCGGCATTCAAGTTGGTCAAGATTTTAATATCGATATTTCAGAACACGATGGAACTTGGCAAGAAGATAACATTCGATTGGATAACAATTCTAGCATCACGGTAAACAACGATTTTATATACAACCTCCATCCAAGCCTTTTTGTTAATACTTATATTAGAGTTGAACACAATGGTTTTATCGATGTTCATGGCAATAGCACAATTTCTCAAATCGATGCAGGGTATATGTATTTGTATTTTAATCAAAGCACAAGTGTTACATCTGTTATTGATGCAGTTTTCAGAACACAAGGCAATTTAAACATTAATTATCAAGCCATTCAAGACTGGGCAGAGTTTCAAATTGTTGAAAATCAAGATGCTAACATAATCGTTGGAGGAGATTTTAATCTTACTAATTCTAGCAACTTCATAGATGCGACCTACATAAATTTAGATAGAAATGCTTTATTAGACGTAAGTGGCAATTTTAATATAAACCACACTTCAAAAGGCGATTTGCAAATAAACCTTAATGCAACAAATAATGGGAGTTCTACAGATGCTCAGTTAAATGTTGGAGCCGATTTTAATATCTCAGCGACACAAGTTAGATATTTTATTATTTACCAAGATTTTAATTCTGATATAAAAATTAGTAACGATTTAAATATTGATGTTAGTGGGTTTTTAGCCGATTGGGGTACTTATACTCAAACTTTATACGATGATGCAGGATTAACAACTGGTAACAATTTAAACATTTCAAAAACATTTGGTAGCGATTTCAATATCAATTTGACCGACGATGCATTTGCAAACATAAGCGGGTCATCTTCTATATCAGCTAGCAATGGCGTGAACTGGTCCGATTTTTATCTAATTCTAAATAATAATGCCCTTTTCACATCTGAGAAAGGATTCGACTTCATCAATAACAGTTCAGCAACCACAACTCTCTCTAAAATTGAACTTACAGATAATTCAGTATTAAATATCGGAACAAACAACGGTGTTTTTAACGATGATTTTAACTTCAATCACAACTCACAGGGCGACATGCAGATACTAACCTACAACAATGCTTCTATTAATGTATATGGTTCTTTTACTTTCGATAAACAAAACAACGGATTGTGGAGTTTAAACAACATTATTCTTGACGATGCTTCCAATATAAACGTAAGTAAACATTTGTTATTAAAGAACTCAAACAATGATAATCTAGTAACATTGTTGCTTATAGATGACAATGCTGTAGTAAACGTTAGAGGGAATATCGATTTAACGAGTGCAATAGCACAAGACAGAATACTTATCGATCTTCAGTGGAAAAGTAATTTACATATTGGAGGAAGCTTCTTAAGAAATGCTAGTCCTAACCGTTTTGGTACATTGTATTGTGAAAATGAATCAACTGTTCATTACGATGGCGATGGTACCTACGGACAACAAACAATCGCAGAAAATTACGGCGATGGAACTGATGCATTTAACTATCAATATGTAGTAATAAATAATACTTGGAACATTTTTCCACAATTAACAATGGAAGGAACTGCCGAAATTATTACTAACAGAAACCTCTCATTTAGCGATGGGATTGTAGAATCTACCAGCTCTAATTACTTTATTATTCAAGACAACGCAACGGTATCTAATGCTTCGGATAATTCTTATGTTCAAGGTTATATTCATAAAGTTGGAAACGATGCATTTACTTTCCCTGTGGGTAATACCGATAGCGATTTAATAAATACCAGATATGCACCTTTATCGATTTCGGCACCTTCGTCCACAACTACAGACTTTTTCTGTGCATACTGGAATATGGATCCGAATAACGTAGGCGATAGGAATGCAATAGCATCTACAATCGATCATATCTCCCACGAGGAATATTGGCTGTTAGAACCCGTTGTCGGTACTCCAAATGTAAATGTTACATTAGTTTGGAATAATCCGAGAAGTGGAAATATCGATGATATTTCTGAACTTAGAATTGCACACTGGAACAATACAATTTGGGAAGATTATGGAAACGATGGTACTACAGGCGACATTCTCTCCGGCTCCCTTGTTACAAACAATGTTACAACTTTTAGCCCGTTTACAATATCCTCAACTTCTTCTCAAAACCCACTTCCAGTTGAATTGATAACATTTGAAGTTGAAAAAGTTAATACAACTGCATTATTATTATGGAGAACAACAAGCGAGATAAATAATAACTTTTTTGATATTCAACGATCGTATAATGGAATAGATTTCGAAAGCATTGGAGAAGTTTCAGGTTTCGGTAACAGTAACGACGTTCATGAGTATCAATTTATCGACAATTCTCCTTTGAAAGGATATTCTTATTACCGACTTGTACAACACGATTTCGACGAAACAACCGAAAATTCAGACATAAAATCTATTTATTTAAATTCAAATACTGATGTTTCAAATATTAGCGAATTCGATATTTTCCCTAATCCTATTCAATCCAACCAAAAATTAAACATTCAAACTCACAACAACTTAAACTTGAACATAGAAGTAGTCATCTACGATTTATCAGGGAAAATGTGGATAAAAAACACTTTAAATACCGATGAAAGCATAAGTTTTAATGATGACTTACCATCTGGTTTATATATCGTACAAATAGAATATTCTGGACAAATCGAAAGACAAAAACTTATTGTAGAATAGACTTAAAGTTCCTTCCTTTAAAACTATGGTTTTTGCTATCTTTGCATGAATTTTAACAATACTATTCATAGCATTTAACCAAAGCAATAATGTTGGAAAATAATTTAAAGTCGTCGATAGAAAAAGCTTTTGAAACAATTTTCAGTCCTATTGGGGATCTGCCTGTTACTGTACAAAAAACAAGAAAAGATGTAGCAGGAGATTATACTGTTAATGTTTTTCCATTTTTAAAAATTTCGAAAACAAATCCTCAAGAAACAGCCGAAAAAATCGGTAAATATTTAGTCGAAAACAACGAGAACATTGCCAAATACGAAGTAATCAAAGGATTTTTAAATTTGTATATCAAAGCTGAATATTGGTTAAACGAGTTCAAATCTTCCTATAAAAATGTTGACTTTGGCATATCGTCTTCCAAGCCTGACGCTGCTGTGACCATGATAGAATATTCTTCACCCAATACTAACAAGCCTTTGCATTTAGGACATATTCGCAATAATTTATTGGGTTATTCCGTGGCCGAATTGCTTAAAGCAGCAGGCAAAAATGTAGTAAAAGTCAATTTAGTTAACGATCGAGGAATTCATATTTGCAAGTCGATGTTGGCTTGGCAAAAATGGGGCAACAATGCTACACCAGAAAGCACCGGAAAAAAAGGCGATAAATTGGTGGGAGATTACTATGTTAAGTTCGATAAAGCCTATAAGCAAGAAATTGAATCTCTTGTTTCTTCAGGCATGGAAAAAGAAAAAGCCGAAAAGGAAGCTCCAATTTTAAAAGAAGCACAAACGATGCTCCGACAATGGGAAGCCAAAGACCCCGAAATTTTCAATCTGTGGCAAACCATGAACGGATGGGTTTACGAAGGGTTCGACATCACTTATAAAGCTCTTGGTATCGATTTCGATAAAATTTATTATGAATCGAACACCTATCTTTTGGGTAAAAAGATTGTGATGGAAGGCTTAGAAAAAGGCGTAATATTTAAAAAAGAAGATGGTTCTGTTTGGGCCGACCTAACCGAAGATGGTTTGGATCAAAAACTGTTGCTCCGTGCCGATGGAACTTCGGTTTATATGACACAAGACATTGGTACAGCACAACAACGTTTCGATGAATACCCGATCGAAGATCATATTTATGTGGTTGGCAACGAACAAAACTACCATTTTCAAGTACTAAAGCTTATTTTGAAAAAACTTGGATACAATTGGTCCGATAGCATCCATCATCTCTCCTACGGTATGGTTGAATTACCCGAAGGCAAAATGAAGTCTAGAGAAGGTACCGTAGTCGATGCCGACGATTTAATTGCCGATATGATTCAAACAGCTCGCGAAACTTCGCAAGAGCTTGGAAAATTAGAAGGTTACTCCGAAGAAGAAAAAGAATCGGTTTACAATACCATTGCATTAGGGGCTTTAAAATATTTTATGCTGAAGGTCGATCCCAAAAAAGGAATGATGTTTAATCCTAAAGAATCAATCGATTTTAATGGCAATACAGGACCTTTTATTCAATACACATACGCACGTATACAATCGCTTAAACGTAAATGGGCAAAAGAAATAGAATTTTCTTTTGAAGATTCGCTATTAAACGAAAAAGAAATTGAACTAATTAAAAAAGTCAAAGACTTTGAAAACACTATTCAAGACGCAGCTAAAGCATACAGCCCGGCAATGATTGCCTCGTATGTGTATGAGTTGGCCAAAGAGTTCAACCAATTTTATCACGATTTTACTATCTTAAAAGAAGAGAACGAATCTATTAAAGTCATGCGATTAGCCCTTTCGCAATGGATTGGACATACGATAAAAAATTCCATGAAGATTTTAGGCATCGCGGTTCCCGAACGCATGTAAAATTACAACAAATCAAAGCATATGCTTCACAAGAAATTACATAGCGAAATCAATAAATACTTCGAAGAACACCAATTCGACAATCCAATCTTTGTTCAAAAGCCTGCTGTTTCTAGCTTTAAAAGTGGTGCAGATACTTTAGTAGAAAGTCCGGAAGGAAGTGGAAAAACAACGGCATTAGCCTCGGTTTTAATCCATCAACTTGGGGCAGCTTTAAACGATGTTCCAAGAGCATTAATTTTAACTTACAATAAAGAGCAAGCAGACAAGCTAAAAGATTTACTCGACGAAATAGGTCGTTTTACCAATCTTAGAAACTTTGTTGTATACCCCGGTCCAAACTTACAAAAGCTTAAAGACAGCATTTATTTTGGCTCGGATATCGTCATCGGAACACCTAAACGATTAAACGAGTTATACTCTAATAATGGATTAAATTTCAACGACTTGAAATATTTTATAATTGACGATGCAAACGAAACAATACGACCAGAAACATTATCGCTTATCGATCGTTTGGCCGGTATTAAAACCGAAAGTCAAAAAATGCTGATGTGCCATACATTAAACGATAATATTTTACGTTTTGCAGATATGCACATGCCCTTACTAAAATTAATTCAATACACCGACGAATCATCAAACGATTGATATGAAATGGAATTCAAGTAAAAATTGGTATGCAATTTTATTGGCTTTTTTAATTTTTGCAACCTTGTTTTTTCTAAGTCTCAGAATCTACAGAGCAGCCATTGGGCCTGCCTTTTTAGCACTATTAATTTATCTAAGTAAACTTAAAAAATGACCATAACAGAATATTCAAAATACTCAGACCAAGCGGAGTTTGTCTCAGAAATTAAAATTTACGATCAACTCAATCGTTTAATCGAAGAGCAACAATTCCACGAAGGTGAATTAGTGCACAAAACTATCCAATCGTATTTTGAAGATGGAACCCTTCATCGTACTAAAACATGGGATGAAGACGGTATATTAATCATCGATAAAGAAAACAACTATAGCGATGGTCAAATTCAGCTAGTAAAATCGGCTTTTCCTGATGGTTCTCTTAACTATGAAAAGCACAACTACTCAACCAATCAGGTTGAAGTTATTTCGGAAGACGAAGATGGAGAATTTGATGGAAAAATTATTTACGATTTAAATACAAAAGGGCAAAACATAGCCGTTACTAGATTCAATTATCTAAATAAAATCGATTCAAAGCATCTTTACGAATACAACGAGCAAGGACTTGTAAGTAAAATAATGGAAGTCGATGCTAAAAACAAACCCATTAAAGGCGTTGCTTATGCCTACAACGAGGCCGGAAAAACAACAATAGAAGCCCTTTTGAATAGAAAAGAACAAGTTGTAGATAGAATGATTCACGAATACAACGATGGTCTACTTATTAAAACAAGTTCTCAGGAAAGAGAAACCCGTTACGAATACGAAAACCAGCATTTAATAAGCGAATTGCAACTTCACCCCGACGGATCAGCCGATATAATTACCTACCAATACGAAAACAATCGTTTGATCTTAGAAAAGCACTACCAAAACCCACATGGACAAGCAATATCGGAAGATTATCTTATATTAACAAAACGATTTGAATACCAATAAAATACTATAAACTTACACTTATGACATTAATAAAATCGATTTCAGGAATTAGAGGCACAATCGGAGGCCAACAAGGCGATGGCCTGAGCCCTATCGATGTAACACTTTTTACTTCAGCCTACGTTCAGTGGATTAAAAACACGCAAAACATACAAAAAGGACAAATTGTTGTAGGACGAGATGCTCGCATTTCAGGCGAAATGGTTCAAAAATTAGTGATTGGAACAATAATGAGCATGGGTTTCGATGCATTAGATATCGATTTAGCAACTACACCAACGACCGAAATTGCCGTAGAAAATGAAAAAGCTAATGGTGGACTTATTCTAACAGCCAGTCATAATCCTAAACAATGGAACGCACTCAAATTACTCAACGAAAAAGGAGAATTTCTATCTGCCGAAGATGGCGAAATGGTGCTAAAAATAGCAGAAGAACAAGCAATGGTATTTGCAGATGTTGATGAATTAGGAAAACACTTTATATTAGACGATTATACAGAGATTCACATCCAAAAAATATTAGATTTAAAATTGGTTGACAAAGCAGCAATCGAAGCAGCAAACTTTACAGTAGCTATCGATGCTGTAAACTCTGTAGGTGGCATTGCCATTCCTATGCTTTTAGATGCATTAGGCGTTAAAAATATTAAAAAGCTATATTGCGATGCCAATGGAAACTTTCCTCACAATCCGGAACCTTTACCGGAAAATTTAACAGAAATATCTGAACTAATGCAGCGCGAAAAAGCAGATGTCGGCTTTGTAGTCGATCCTGATGTCGATCGTTTAGCAGTAGTTAATAGCGATGGAAGTATGTTTGGCGAAGAATACACACTTGTGGCTGTAGCCGATTATATTTTACAGAACAAAAAAGGAAATACCGTTTCAAACCTATCCTCTTCCAGAGCTTTAAGAGACGTGACACAATCATTTGGAAAACAATACTTTGCTTCTGCCGTAGGTGAAGTGAATGTTGTTGCTAAAATGAAAGCCGAAAAAGCAGTAATTGGTGGCGAAGGAAACGGAGGTATAATCTATCCGGAGTTGCATTATGGTAGAGACGCTTTAGTAGGAATTGCTTTGCTCCTTACTTATTTAGCTAAAGCAAAAACCAATACTCTCGAACTAAAATCAAAATATCCGAAATACATTATCTCAAAAAATAAAGTAGAATTGACCCCGGAAATAGATGTTGACGCGATTTTAGAAAAAGTGGCGCAGAAATACGCAGATTACCCTGTATCGACAATTGATGGTGTTAAAATCGATTTCGAAGAAGGTTGGGTGCATTTACGTAAGTCTAATACAGAACCCATTATTAGAATTTATTCGGAAAGTGAAAGTTTAGAAGCAGCTAATTCGCTGGCAAAGAAAATAATGGACGAGATTTAATCTCGTCCTTTTTTTTGACTTACTTCGCCTAACTTAAGTACAATTTTAACAATATCGGAACGAGATATTCCTGCCGGATTAATCCCTGCTTCACCTTCGGGAATCTCCATTTTGAGGTGATGATAATAATCCTTCCAAACCGGTAAAAAGTCGTGTGTATGAGGATGTTTAAAAGTCATTGGCTCAAGATTAAACACTTCTTTACCATGATTTGCTTTTTTAAAAAGTTCGTAAATCAATTCAGAACAATAATATTTACCATTATCCATTAAAAAAGCATCGTCATAGGCTTGTCCAAGGTATTGAGGAATGATTGATTTTACCTTTGCAATTAACGTATCGGAAGGAGCTTGTACACGCCCTACCCAAATCTTTGGTCGGTTTTGCGAATCGACTGAACGTTTGAAAAAATCGTACAAAGGCGTCCAAACAACACCTTCTGATATGGCTTCTAAAACCATCCACCGTTCGTTAATTTTATAAACCAAACCAATATGTGAGAACTCTGCAGAATCGACGCCATAAGTGACCGTTTTAATAGCATTACAGAGTTCTCCGCAATCTAAATCCTGAAATAATAAATCGCCTTCTTTTGGCTGGTAAATCGTATTATTTTGCATACACGAAAGAAAAAACGCTCCAGTTAATAATGTCAACCACTTCATTTGAATTCATTCATTTTTTGAAATTCAAAGGTAATATGATTATCCTTAGATATTATTTTCTAACTTTGATTTTTAACTATAAAACAAAAACATATGAGAATACCATTTTTATTGTTTTCGCTTCTAATATTTCAAATTATGACGATAAAAGCCCAAAACGGAAGCATCAATGCAGATCAACTTAAAGCCATAGAAAGTAGCTTTGAAATGAATGCCGATAACATTGCCTTGATGAATGCCATCAGCAACAATAAAATCAGCGATTTAGCAGTAAATCGTTCAGTAGCGGGAAAAACCGATCATTTATTCACTTACCGAGTTAAAACTACAGGTATTACCAACCAAAAACAGTCAGGTCGTTGCTGGATGTTTACCGGATTAAATGTTTTACGCCCTAAAGTAATCGATCATTACAATCTAAAATCATTTGAGTTTTCTACTAACTACTTATATTTTTGGGATTTATTTGAGAAAAGCAATTTATTCTTGCAAGAAATTATTCTATCGGTAAATAGCCCTTTAGATGATAAACGAGTAGAATATTTACTTAAAAATGTAGTAGGCGATGGTGGCGTTTGGAACTCTTTAGCCAATTTGGTCGAAAAATACGGTGCAGTTCCTAAAGAAATTATGCCGGAAACCTATCAGAGCGAAAATACTTCGCAACTCAATCGCATTTTAGTTGAGAAACTTCGTCAAGATGCGATGTACCTTAGAGGAAAGTATCAAAATAAAAAAATATCTACGCTCGTCATGGAAAACGAAAAGTTAGAAATGATGAAAGATGTTTATAGAATTTTGGCGCTTTCTTTAGGTGTACCTCCTAAAGACTTCGAATGGCGATATGAAGATAAAGACGGAAAAATTTCTGACTTTCAGAAATTCACTCCAAAAAGTTTTGTAAAAGAAGCTATACCTGAACTCAATCTTCAAGATTACGTTTTATTTATGAACGATCCTTCTCGCCCTTATTATCAGCTATACGAAATAGATTTGGACAGGAATGTAATTGAGGGGAAAAACTGGTTGTATATTAATTTACCGGCCGACGAAATAAAACCATTTGCCATTGCTTCAATTAAAGCCAACGAGGCCATGTACGCCTCATGCGATGTTGGCAAACAATTGAATCGTGAAGAAGGCGTTTTAGACCCTCGCAATTACGACTATGCAAATTTATTCGGCATCAATCTAAGCATGGATAAAAAGCAACGTATTCAAACGTACCAAAGTGGTTCGTCGCATGGAATGGCATTAGTTGCTGTCGATTTGAATAAAGACGAAAAAGCACAATATTGGCAATTCGAAAACTCTTGGGGGTCAACCAACGGACACGAGGGCTACTTAACGTTTACAGATGAATGGTTCAACGAGTATTTATTCAGGGTTGTTGTTCTTAAAAAATTCGTCGATCCTAAAATTTTGAAAATCTTAGATCAGAAACCTATTTTACTTCCACCTTGGGATCCTATGTTCCTAATGGATGAATAATTTTGAAGTAATACTGTTAAAAAAAGAGGCTGTTCAAAAATGAACAGCCTCTTTTTATTTCTTGATGTAATTACTTATGTAATAATACTTAATTAAATGTTTTAAAAGCTTAATAATAAAACTGTTCCATTTACACAGCGTAGAAGTTTATGACTTTAAAAACTTTAAAAATGAAACTGATAATTACTTTAATATTAAGCATTTCTATAATAGTAGTTAATGCTCAAAATGTAGGCATCAATGATGATGGGTCTACTCCGGAAGCATCTGCAATTCTCGATGTTCATAGTAGTTTACATAATAAAGGTGTGTTGTTGCCTAGAATGACAAATGATCAAAAAAATGCAATTTCTAATCCGACTGCAGGATTAATTATATTTCAAACAGATGAAAACCCTGGTTTTTATTACTTTGATAGCTCCGTTTGGATAAAATTATCTAATGATAAAGTTACGTTTAGTACTGTTGCCGAAGCAGAAAATGTCGAAGGAAATGATAATGATTTATGCTTTGTATTAGAAACGGAAACCTATTACCGTTTTGAGGAAGATGCTTCTTCTTATTCAGATGATAACAGGTATGTTTTATCGACTGGCGATGGAGCAAATACACGGTGGTTAGGGATAAGTGGTAAGTATAACCTAGGAGACGTAGCACTTCAAAGCATAGAATACATTGATGCAACCAGTGGTTCCGCTAGTATTTCCACCTTAAATAAAGTCTATTATATTCAAGGAGCTTCAACAGCGACAACAATAACAATTCCAGATGCAAATAACGAAAACGCAGGTTGGTTTTTAAGAATAATCAAAGATAGTGGGGTTGGCATTATTAACATTCAAACTACTAGTGGGCAATTAATAGGAGGCGATAATCCTATTAAAATTATTTATGTAGGACAAGGTTTTCTTATAAAATCTGATAATGCTACTAAGTGGTCTAAAATTCAAGATAGCAGAGATAAAATTCCTGAAGTAGTTTCAATTTCTTCCGATTATAATGCCGATAGTGAATGGATATTTGATTTTCTAATTGCAAATACTAATAGTTCCGACATAAATATAACACTCCCTAGTGATATATCTGGTTTTCCTGAAGGCGATATAAGAATGTTTTTTAATACGGGTTCTAATCGCTTAATTTTTAATCCAAATAGTAATTTGATAGATGGCTTATCTACAAATAGAGTTATGGCCCCTGGAGGTTATATCGAACTACAAAAGATAAATTCGACTATTAAAATTGTTAGAGAAAAAAACATTACACTTGAAAAAAATCCCGGAGATATTAATGGTCTTGTGTGCTGGCTTGATGCAAGTCAACTTTCAGGTTCAGATGAATCATCTGTTGCATCTTGGGAAGACCTTGTTAATGCCTATACTTTTACGGCTAGTGGCTCTGAACAACCTATTTTAAAGCTTAATGAGCAAAATTCAAAAAACATTGTCCGCTTTGATGGTTCTGATGATGTTTTATCTGCCGGTGATATTGAATTACACAGTAATACTAATGGCTTAACAATTGTTGCTGTTGTTAAGCCTGAAAATAGTGCTAGAATGCCATTACTTTCAAAATATAAATCTGTTGGCAATGATAGAGCTTTTGTATGTGGAAATAAAAATAACTATTTGTTTGATTCAGGCTCTTGGAATTCCAGAAGTTCTTTCGACATAAATATGACTAAAAGTAAATTTCAGATTATTGAATATATATGGGCACCAGACAATAGCCCCGAGTTATATATTAATGGTGTTTTACAAGATAAAGGCGATAACCCAGTGGCTGATTTGGATGATGTTTCTGCCAATCTGAAATTAGGGGCATGCGACACAGAAAGTATGGGATTTTGGGACGGAGATGTTGCTGAAGTACTAATATACAACGAAGCTATCAGTCATACAGAACGGGAAGCTCTAAGAAATAATTTATCTATTAAGTGGGATATCGATGAAATCATACTTGCAAATGGCGGTGCAAAATATTGGAAAAGAGATGACGATACTAATACAATTCAGCCAGATGTCGATAATGATAATTTAAATCTAGGAACAGGCACATTAACTACTCATTCTGTTGAAACAAATTATATTTCGGTTAGTGATTTATTAAATGTACCAACTAGTGCAACAGCACCTTTATCGCCACAAGTTGGTAGTATATATTATAATACCACTGATAACAAATTAAAAGTTTACAATGGTAGTACTTGGGATAATCTAAATTAATATTGATATGCAATTAATTATAAAATTCATATTGTTTTTTTTGCCAGGTTTATTGTGCTCGCAAGGGCTTTTAAACAATGGGTATATTGTACTATCAGATAGCTCGAAAATAGTATTGTCAAATGCTCATTTTGAGAACAATAGCATTTTTATTTCCGACGCCTCAACTATTAAATTTATTGGCAATCAAAATCAATTTATTTTGGGCGATTCTATAAGTTCGTTCTATAAGATTATAGTCGATAAAACGAATTCAGACCTTGTTTTAAATCAAAATATTTCTATTCTAAATCAATTAACAATGCTTAATGGAGATATCGATTTACAGAACGATACAATAGATTTGTTATCAAGTGGTTATATAGATGGCGAAGCTGAAAATCATAGAATAAAAGTTTCTGATCCAATGATACATACTGGCATCATAAAATATACAAGAGTCATTAATAATGTTGCTGATTATGATCCAGCAAATATAGGCGTAAGTATTACTACAGATAACAACTTAGGAGAAATAACAGTAATTAGAGGGCACTTAAAATACTATGGAATAGATTACAATGAAGATAATTTAAGCATTGCAAGATATTATATTGTGCCAAACATCAACGAATTAGACGGCACTGATAATACATTGAAATTCAATTTTTGGAACGCCGAGCTCGATGCTAATCAGCCAATAGAATCTAATATGATTTTATATCAATCAATTGAAGAAAACGCATCTTCATTTTGGTCAGATTTATCAATGACAATTGACACTGTTAATAATATTATTACACCACAACTTAATCCTTATAGTACGTATGTGTACGGAGATGCATATACTGGTATAACTTTTAATTCTTTATTTACTTTTGGTAGCAAAGAAACGCCGTTACCCATAGAATTACTTAGTTTTAATGCAAAAAAAGAAGGAAATCAAGTAAAAATATTTTGGCAAACAGCTTCTGAAATTAACGTAAATTTCTATCAAATTCAGAAATCTACAGATTTAATAAAATGGGAGTTAGTTTCACAATTAAAAGGGAAAGGAAACAGTAATGTTACAAGCGAATATACAGAATTTGATAGAAATCCTTACGTAGGAACTTCGTATTATAGATTGTTAGAACTTGATAATAATGGCGCAATAAATTATTCTGACAATGTTGAAGTAAACTTCCTCGATAATCAATTGTTTAACATATACCCGAATCCTGCTAGCGATCATATAGCAGTTGAAAATTCACAATTCGACCGACCAAATAATCAAATAGTACAAAGTGTCGAAATTTTCAATTTATCGGGACAATTGATAAAGTTTTTTCCTTTAGGAATAGAGATAGAGCCTTTTAAAATGAAATCAGAAAAAATATTCGAAGTAGACATTTCAGATTTACCAAAAGGCGTTTATATACTTAACGTTAAAAGCGAATCGGGCAAAAGTACATATCGCTTAATAAAAGAATAAGATAAAAGATTACATGACAAAAGCTTTGTAAATGAAGCCATTTTGTAAACTAGATTTGCAAGATTGAATATTATTTATAATCGATCCTTCTCGCCCCTATTATCAACTATACGAAATTGATTTGAACAGAAATGTAAATGATAGAAAAACCACGGTACTGACAATCTGTCGATCCGAAAAATTTTGAAAACTTCAGATTGGAAAACTATCTTCCTTTAGATTCATATTCCTAAAAGTTAAATAGCTTGCAAAAGAAAAGCGGACCATTTTATGTTGTCCGCTTTTTTATTTATTTTGTTTTCCGACTATTCAGTAATTATTAGCTTTTCAATATAGAAATCGTGTTCTGTATTTATCTTAAGCTGATAGATTCCCGGAGTAAAGCCTGAAATATCGAAGATAATATTGCCTTTCTTTAGTTGTATTTCTTTTTTTACTACAACTTGGCCTATGGCATTTTGTAGCTCTATGTATTTAATCTCCGATTGTAGATCAAACTTCAAGTTAAAAGCATGCTTAGCCGGATTAGGATATACAATAAGCGTATTTTCATTACTCAATCCTAATATGTTGCTAATAAACGAGACGGTGTATGTTGTGTCTAAATCGCAACCCAAATCGTTTTCCACATGCACATTGTATTGACCCGGAAGTAAATCGCTAATATCTTCGGAAGAGGCTATAAAACCATCTGGACCTGTCCAATAATAGGTGTACCAATTGCCATTGCCAATAACCGTTAAATCAATAGCGCCATCCGGACATGTGCTACAAGAACTATGTGTGATGTATTGATTAAAACTAAAACCATCTATATTGTTAACAAATTGATTTCCTGTAGTTAAAACACAACCATCGGCTGTTGTAATGGTGCACTGATAATAATCTGAAGATAAACTATAGATATCTTCAGTAACAAAACCATTTGACCAAAGGAAGCTCAACGGAGGCATACCACCGGAAACCGTTAAATCGATTGAACCAAAATAATTTGTACAAGTATCGTCTACAATGGTTAGATTATCGATTATAAAGTTATCGAAATTAAAAATTTCTGTTGAAGCAATATCTACACAACCATCTGCATCGGTTATTGTAACGGTATACACACCTGTGGTCAAATCTTCCGGATCTTCTTCGGTTTCGAAGTTGCTCCAATTAATACTAACAGGTTCTGTCCCGCCAGAATAAGTTTGATCGATCCAGCCAAACGTGTTATTGCAATTGATATGATGTGCTATCAAGGTATCGATATTCAAATCGCCCGGATTATTTTCAATTGTAAAGTAGGCTGGAAACACGCAACCATTTGCATCGGAAATTGTTAAATAATAATCCCCTGCCGAAAGGCCACTCAGGTCTTGTGTTGTCGACGAATTATCCCAAACGTAATTGTAAGGAAGTGTTCCTCCACTTACAGAAATGTTGATACTTCCTTGTGCGTTACCACATAATTCGTCATCGATAATAGCATTGGTAATGTTTAGAGTATTTGGTAATTGCGAAACTGTCGTATAAAAATATTTTACACATCCTGTTGCATCGGTTATAGTTACATCGTAATTGCCAGATATTAAATCACTTATATCTTCTGTAGTTTGAGTATTACTCCATAAAAATGAATAAGGTTCGAAGCCGTCAGATACTGTTAAATTGATACTGCCTCCAGTATTACAAATTTGAGGTGTTGAGGATGCATAAGCTGTCATGCTGCTTGGTGTGTTCGTAATAGTGTACGTTTCAGAAACAACCATACATCCGGAATTATCTGTGACTACGCAATAATAATCGCCCACTGAAATGTTCGTTAAATCTTGACTTGTTGTTCCATTCGACCAATAATAACTGTAAGGTAATATACCACCGGAGATGTTTAAATCAATAAACCCTTCCAATAAAGAACAATAATCGTTTCCGGTATACGCTCCTACAATAGTTAAACCTGTAGATTCGTTTACTATTGATTGACTGACAAGCAATTGGCAAGCACTGGCATCGGTTACAGTAAGTGTGTAATTTCCCGGACCTAAATTGCTTAAATCTTCTGTAGATTCTCCATTTGACCATTCAAAACTATAAGGTGTTGTTCCACCAACAACTGTAACATCAATAAAGCCAAGACTATCGCTACAAAGTGAATTAGCAAAACTAACATTGCTAAAAGCAAATCCTCCGGTTATATTTTGAACTGTA
The DNA here is from genome assembly GCA_016936665.1 of Bacteroidales bacterium. Classification (GTDB taxonomy): domain Bacteria; phylum Bacteroidota; class Bacteroidia; order Bacteroidales; family JAFGXI01; genus JAFGXI01. The sequence goes on along the minus strand of JAFGXI010000002.1, from coordinate 130,150 downwards.
CCGGATTCGGACAAACTGCATCCGTAATGATCGGTAACTGTAACCGAAAAATTTCCTGCAGAAATATCTTCGAGGTCTTCTTCGAAGTTGCCATTGCTCCAATTTATTGTAACAGGTTCATTTCCTCCTGAATAGCTTAGGTCTATAGAACCATTGGCTTGCCCACATGTTTCATCGCTAATATCGAAACCATCGATGCTCAGCGAGCCAGTGTTATTATCAATAGTGAAGGATTGATTAATACTACAGCCGTTGGCGTCGCTAATTGTAATATTATAGTTTCCTTCGGTTAAACTTGAAATGTTTTGAGTGTGTGCTCCATTAGACCAAACAAACGAATATGGGCTTGCACCGTTCAATACATTGATGCTGATGCTTCCTTGGTGATTGCCACATATCTCATCGACAATATTTTGATTGCTAATCGTTAAATTCTCGCCAATATTTTCAATTTCAGCAGAAAAAACTTGACTACAACCATTCGCATCGTTCACTAATAAATTATAAATCCCACTTGATAAGCCTGAAATATCTTGAGTATTTGCTCCATTGCTCCATAAGTAAGTATATGGAGAATTACCTCCAAGCACAAGTACGTCTATGCTTCCGTTAGATTGCCCACAAGTTTCGTCTTGAATATCATCTTCAAAAATTGATAAATTCCCGGGAGTATTTTGAACTGTTTTGCTAATTGTAACAGAGCAACCATTAATATCGCTAATGGTACAGGTATAAATTCCTTCATTTAGATTAATTATATCTTCTGTGTTATCACCATTAGACCAAGCAAATAAGAATGGTGTGGCTGTACCACTTACTGTTAAATTGATTGTGCCACTGCCATTTCCACAAATTTCGTTGGTAACGATAGATGAACTCACAGACAAATCGCCTGAGGCATTTTGAACATTATAGTTATTTGTTATCAATTCGCAACCATTAACATCGCTAATGGTACAATTATAAGTTCCCGCACTCAAACCCATTAAGTCTTCGGTCGTAGCAGAATTGCTCCATGTAAAGCTATAGGGACTTGTGCCTCCTTCTACTGTAATGTCGACACTTCCTGTAGCATCGTTACACATTTCGTTAACCACAGACTGAGAAATAATTTGCAAATCTCCGATGGTGTTAATCAATGTTTTTTGCCCGATCAATTCGCAAGAGTTAACATCGGATACGGTATAAGAATAAGTCCCGGCGGTTAAATTTTCATTGTTGTTATCGGAATCGCCATTAGACCAAGCAAATGTATAAGGTGCTGTTCCTCCGCTAGCCGTTAAATTAATCGAACCAACTCCAGCCTCGCAAATATCATCAGCCACGATGCTAGAAACTGTTAGATTACCTGCGTTATTGTTAATAATTATTGAGCCTGTGTTTACTGTGCATCCATTATCATCTGTAATAGCACAAGAATACGTTCCAGACGAAATGTTAAATAAGTCTTCTGATGTTGCACCTGTGTTCCATACAAATTGAAAAGGACTGGCAGATCCTATAACAGTTAAATCGATAGATCCTTCTATATTGGAACAAATTTCCGCACTGGCTATGTGAGTAACCGATAAATCTGTCGCAATATTTAAAACATTTTGCGAATAAATAAGTTCACACCCGAAAGCGTCTGTAATCGTGCAGTTGTAATTTCCTTCTCCGATTGATGCAATATCTTGAGTGGTTTGCCCTGAACTCCAACCGTAATTGATTGGCGAAGTTCCTCCGGAAATTATTAAATCGATTGCTCCGTTGGCTTGACCGCAATATTCGTTATTCACAATTGCATTGTCGATATTTAAAGTTCCGGATGTATTTATTATACTTTCTGAATGCGTCTGTTGACAGCCATTGACATCGGTCACCGTTAAATAATAAATACCCGCAGAAATATTAAATAAATCTTGACTTGTTGCCCCATTATTCCATGCGTAAGTGTATGTTCCATCACCACCTGTTACTTCGATATCAATACTTCCTAAATGATTCGAACAAATTTCTTCGTTAGTAGAGACTGTGGCAATGTCTAGGTTTCCTCCAGTATTAAAAACATACATTGAACCTGTACTCACTTGGCAGCCATTGCCATCAGTCACGGTTAAGTTGTACGAACCTTCGTTTAAATCGGTAAGATCTTCTGTTGTCGCTCCGTTGTTCCACAAATAATTATAGTTGCCATCGCCACCAGAAACCACTATGTCAATCTGACCATTGTTTTGATTACACGTTTCATTATCAATATTTGAATTAACAATGGCTATATTTCCTGATAAATTGTTAATAGTGTAATTCTTAATCAATTCACATCCCGAAGCATCATAAATTGAACAGGTATATGTTCCTTCTGACAAACCAGAAATATCTTGTTGACTACTTCCTTGATTCCAAATATAAGACAATGCACCGTTGTTGCCTGTCACTGTTTGATTGATGCTTCCTGAATTGTTATTACATATTTCGTGCGTTAGTATAGCAGTTGCGCTTAAAGTGCCAGTGTTGTTTGTAATCGTGATATTTTCTGTCAAACTACAATTGTTTGCATCTGTAAGTTCAAGCGTATAAGTTCCTTCAGAAAGTCCTGAAATATCTTCGTTTGTAGCACCATTGTCCCAATAATAAGTATAAGGCAAAATACCACCAACAACTGTTATATCGATAGCACCATTGCTATTACCACACAGTTCGTTGGTCGTTTGGATATTTGATATTGATAAGCCCCCTGTATTATTCCCTACAATATAACTTTCTATCACTTCGCAATTAGCAGCATCGTTAACTGTAATAGTATATATTCCTGCCTCCAAGTTAGAAATATCTTCTGTTGTTGCACCATTGCTCCATTGAACATTATAGGGGGTAGTTGCGTCATTTACTGAAAGATTAATTGCACCTTGTGCACTTCCGCACTGATCGTCCGTTATTGTTGCCGTAAGATTGGTATAACAGTAATTAGTGCAATTGCTTACATTATTCTGAACAAGAAAATCAAAACTAACTTGACACCCATATGCATCGGTTATAGTTAGATAGTAATCTCCTCCAGAAATCGAACTAATATCTTGTGTATGTGAGCCATTACTCCAATTATAACCATAAGAACCAGAACCACCTGTACACTCAATATTGATACTCCCGTTAGACGTACCGCAAATTTCGTTATTAATAATTTGTTGACTTAAACTAATTTGAGGATTTTGAGCTACAGAAAAACTTTCAACTCTTTGACATCCTTCTGAATCTGTAATAGTTACAATGTATGCACCTGCACTTAAACTAGATACATCTTCTGTTGTTGCTCCTGTTTCCCAATAATATGTATAAGGGCTTGAACCTCCTGTTACAGTTAAATCGATTGCTCCAGAGTTTCCTCCAAAACAGATACTGTTTGTGGAAATTGCTGTTCCTGAAAGGCTGCTGTTAGAGTTGAGTAAAAAAGTTTCTTGTTGTGAACAGCCATTACCATCGGTAACGGTAACTGTATATGAACCTGATGGAATACCGCCTATATCTTCGCTTGTTGCACCATTGCTCCATTGAAATGAATAAGGGGAAATTGCTCCGCTAACGGTTAAGTTAATTGCGCCATTACTTTCTCCACAAGAAGATTGTGCAATAGAACCAGAGATATTCATACCTGCAGGTTCGGAAATATAAGCTATCGTATCCGGATATTCTCCCAATAAGGAAATACTCCAATAAAAAATATACCCATTATCTAAGCCATAATGATCGATAACTTCTATTGTCCAATTACCATTTTTGGTAGCTCCAAGCAAATTACTAAATGGTTGGTCAGAAGTATATGCTCCAGCCGGCAAATAGGAATCAGTTAAATTATGTCCTAAATTATCTATATAAGTATGCGAATAGTTCCCAGCTTCAGAATTCATTGTTCCATAATTAGGAGCATCATTAAAACAATAATCGAAACCATTTCCGGGGTCGGTCATTGTAGAACCGGCACTACCATCGACTTGGCCTGTAGCAACAGGTTCTCCCAGATCCGTTGCTCCTCCTCCCGGGAAATTTTTCAACATTACAGATTCCCCCGAAGGCGCAATAATTCTAATTGACAAATCGCCCATATAAGAATGCTCCATATTTGCGCAGATTTGTTGTACCTGAGACAAGTCTGTAATTGTCTCTCCTACTCCAAAACCTGAAATCGGTAGCACGCTGGTATAGGTAACACCACTGCCATCCGGCAAAAAAGTAGTACCTGCATCGAACTGACCACCCACAACAACAGCTTCGGCTTTGCAACCATATACATCGTACACTTGCACCGTGTAAGTTCCTGCTGCCAAACCTGTAACAGGGTTATTGGTTGAATTAATTACTACATTACTTTCATCTTCCACATAGAAATTATAAGGTAAAGTGCCACCTGTAGCATCGAAATAGATTTCACCTGAATTATCATTATAGCAAGATAAATCAGTTGGTACAATAGTAAACTGGATAGGGTCTGCATCGTCTATATATAAATAGGCAGTGTCTAAACCAGCACAAATTTCAGGTTCGTAAATTAACATAATACTTTCTTGCCCCTCAGAAATACCATCTTGAATTGCCTCTATTGTAATCGATGCTGAGGTTTGCCCGGCAGGAATAACAACCGAATTGTCGATAAACTCATAATCTATTCCATTGGTCGCAGTACCTGCAATGGTAAAATCTATTTCTGTATCAGTCGAGGATGGAGTGCCTATAAATAAATTAAAGCTACCATTGACACAACCTTCTTTAGCAATATTATCGGAATTTATACTTTGAGTACTGATGGCAATATCTTTGGTAAAGCCGGAAAAATATCCTGCGGCTCCAATGTTTCCGTTCAGATTTACTAAAGAGACGCGAATGAGCTTGTCGGATGTAACAACCACGTCGCCAGAGTAATTATTATTTAATTTGTATGTTACATAATTCGATGTGCCTGTAATGACATCGCCAGACCCAACGTTGGTTCCATCGACATATACAGTTGCGCCAGCATCGGCAATAATATTAATTTGTGCTTCACCTATAAAATCGACATCAGGTAAAAACACCGACTTTCCTCCAGAACAACCCACAGGAGGAATAAAGTTCAGCCCATTTTGACGTTCATTATCGTCTGTGGCACCATTTCCTCCATTTGCCATTTGGTAAACATATACATCGTAATTTGTTTCGAAGTACAAATTATCGTTGGAAGAAAATTGAGTATTGTCTATCACATAATAATCACCTGCATCAATTGTAGCAATAGGCGATGTATTACCATTTAAAAACAATTCGGTACCATCTACGGTGGGCACAACTATAACTCGTTCATTATCTATCCCCTCTCCTTTTATAATAACATATTCATTTCCAACATGTTCATAAGGAACAATCTCATCAATTCCTAAATCTCGTCCTGTTCCTGGTGAACCGCCTTGCAATGCATTTCCTCCTAACCAAGTTGCTGTACTCATGGCAATTGGTTTAGTCGAGCTAACATGTATGCCGTTCATCCCATTTGTATTTTCTGTTGCATCTGGGTTATCAACAAAAGCAGCAATAACAAAGGACTCGCCTTGATTAAGTGTAATATTATAGTCGGACGACGTTAAAGGTAATCCTGTGGGTGTAGTGCCCTCGAAAACCACACCCTGTCTAATGTCGGTAATATAAACTTGGGTATTGTCCTCTGTTGCTAGAATTCCAATAGTGTTGCTTTTTCGCCAATCTTGTCCATCGTTATTAAACATAAAACCGGCTCTAAATTCTGTGCCTAGGGAGGCTTCTGCACCTTTTGAGGTCAATGAACCAGCTTGTGGGCCTGCAATAATTCTTAAGTTCACATAAAATGGCTCACTGGCTTCTAAAATAAAACCTTTTCCTGTTAACGGAGTATTTAGTTCCGACTCTAATACAAGCAAGCCTGTGGAATAATCGCAACCTAAATAATAGGTACTCGAGTTAAAGCTTGAAATATTTTGGGTTGTAATATAATTTCCAGACCCATCTTTAATGGTAACATCAAAAGGAACACTTGAAGGTGTGCTCAAAACCAAGTAGTGGCAACCTAAATCTTCTCTACCGAATACCGGTGGAATATAATGCTTTGTACTTAATTGCGCCCATAAATTCAGCGATGAGAAAATAAAAAAAACTATTATCCAGTAAAATTTATTATGTGTTTTCATAGCATTTTCTTTTGTTAGTCAAGTTTTATTTTTCAATTGTTATTTTTTTATTAATTGTACCAACAGATGTTTCGAGTTTCAAAACATAAACTCCGTTTGTAAGTTCTGATACATCTATTTGCATATTTGATTTTGGGCGTTGAATTGTTATTACAATTTGACCATATAGGTTATATAGCGAAATATTTTGTACATCGAAATTTTCTATTTCTATGTTTAGTTTTTCTTTAATAGGATTAGGATACACCAAAACATTATTCGTTATTTGAACTTCATTAATTTTTGATGCAAGATAAACAGTTACTAACCAATCTTGAGTAGTCGTAGCATCTTCTGCCACTACGTGGTAGGTTACCGGTAATCCGAAGTTATTGGGTGATAAGCCACTGTTTTGTAAGTTTGAATTTACATATGCAGATGCTCCGGCAGATAAAATAAACTGAGCTACTAAATTATAAATATTAGTGCCTGCTCCTACTTCTATTTCGACGGTATGATTGATATTATCTATTACAGCAGATGATGTTTGCTGAGCAAAACTATAGCTTAAGATATCGGTACCTGTTTCGAAAAATTGATAGAAATCTACAACAATATCTGACTTATCGTAACCGTTCACTGATACCGCAGAACCTCCTGTGAATGCTTCGTCTGTAAAAACGATTTGTAAATTGCTAATATCATCAATTTCGTTATGACTAAGGGCTTGTCCTATTAAACTGATGCTTGCATGCTGATTATCGGTAACAACGATTGATACTGTAAGACCGCTTGGTACATTATTACTTGTGAAATATGTTAAATTGCCAGAAGGAATGCTAAATGTTTCACTTATTAATTCAAGGTCGACAGTCGTATTAAAGCTACCATCATCAGAAGTTTGATCTTCATAAAAAGTATCTGAAAGCCACAATAAAGTAGCTGGAGGCGTATCGAAAAAATCAACATTTAAAGAATAGGAATTATTCACAACTGTGTTTGCTGTACTCCCATTGTAAACAGCGTCTAAAAAAACAATCTGTAAATTACTAACATCATCAGATTCGATATGTGAATTGGCATTTCCAACTAAATCAATTTGCAGTGTAGTATCGGTATTAGCGTTGACTATTAAATTTAAACCGGCAGGCACATTTAAACTGTTATATGCAACACCTGCTGTTAAAGTACCTGATAATGCAAACGTTTGGTTTTGTAATTCTACTTCTATGGTATTAGAAATACTACCATCATTGGCAATATTTTCGGTAAAAGTATTGTTAGAATATATCAAATGAACAGCACCTTCGTTTACTGCCCCCGGGGTTGGTGTTGCTGGTTCAAACGTATCTGTATTTCTAAACCCACCGCTTCCGTTTGGAATTCGCGAACAAGAATGGTATTTTTTTAAACCGTAAGCGTCTTCATCTACTTGATTTTGGCCCGGATTTAATAATGGTAATAAATCATCGTCGGTAGCATCGTCAGTTCCATAAACAATGGCATCTGACAAGTTGTTAGTTGTTACAAAAGTCCCAACAGCAAGATTTACAGCATCATCGATATACAATGCCACAGCATCTGCACCATCTTGTAAATTACCATTAGCAAAATTTAGACTTGCCTGCGCTATAGCGGTATTGCCAAGAACAAAATATCCATTTTCATCGGTTGAGTATCCATCTAAGTCAAAAACATTATAGATTTGATTAGTGCTACCATTGTAAAAGGCAATTGTATATCCATTTAAAGAAATATTACCAATACCACCATCATACAATTCGACAAACTCAAGTGTATCGACATTCTGGTCGACATCAATCTCGTTAATCACAATTTCCGCTTGAGGTGCTGCCAAATCTTCAAATTCTATTCCAACATATTGTAAATGTGCCATTTCCCCACCAGGGTCGACACAAATTCGGAGTCGCCATGCACCATTCGGATCAGAACCATCGTACCAACCCGTGAAGCTGTTTTCCGGGGTGTAATTTCCCAAAAACGGTGCAGTAGCAGCATTACATGTACCATCGGGGCCAGACATACTAAAACTCGAATATTGGGTACATGTGCCATCGATGATTCCATAATTTGAGCCTGTGCCATTCCAATACGAAACCGGAATTGTAACTTGATTTGGTGATGTTAAAGAAAATGTAATTACTGATACATCAGGTGCTTCAATTATTATATTGACTTTATCGACAAAAACATCGGTTCCTAAAGATGTTCCATACAAACCGTTAACGTCGATGTAAGTGTCTAAACATACACTATAGCCATCTTCTACCGAATAATTTAATCCGCAAGCAGAAGGATTTGTAACAGGTGGTGTAATGGTTGTAAAAGTGTAAGGCCCTGCCCAATTGGACTGTTCTGAACCACAATCGGCTTGAACATAAAAAGAATACGTCGAGCTAACGCTTAAACCGCTAAGGGTATATACTTGACTTGTAACGTTATTAATGATCGTTCCAGTACCAAATGCGAAACCATAATTACCATATTGTATATTCCATACGGTAGCCGAACCATTTTCTTGCCAATTAAGCACTGCCGAATTTTCGAACACATAATCAGCTCCTAAATTGATTGGCGCAGGACAAGCAGAACAATTTGCAAACAAGGTCCCCGATAAAATATTTCCCGGAACTGTGCCTGACAAACCTTGTTGCGCTACAGCAATACCATCAGCATCTAATATTGAGTATTCATTTTCGCTTTCCCAAATGCCTGCTGTATATAAAGTTGTTATCTCGTCACCTGTATTGACAGAAAAAGGTGTTACTTCTGGTCCTGACCCATTTTCAATCGTCAGCTGATCGATAACCAAGCTCCCATTAACATAAACAGATACACGTCCACCATTCCATCCATCGCCGTATGAATCGTAAAGGCTAATAGAATAATTGCATTGTGAAAAAGTGTTGCCTGAAAAACCAATCATCCAAATACTTATAAGAATGATTTTAAGTGTAGAAAATTTCATAACCAATGAATTAGTATTATAAGATAAACCCTGAATGAGTTAAAATGGTTGCCTAAAAATTTTAAGAAATTTAATAAAATAATTCATTATTTCCTAGTTTATAGAACATTAGTTTGAATTATTCCATTTCAGAATTTTAATGTGCTGTGAAAATGAACAAAAAATAAAAGTATTTCAGATTGATTATGATATTTTAATGTGTTTAGTTATTTTAGTACCTAAATTGTTAAAAGAAAAGAATATGGATAAAAAATGCATTGTTTGTGGAAAAACTCACGAAGAAATCCCAATTACAAAATTTAAATTTAAATCGGTAAAATTTTACATTTGCTCTCAGCATATTCCGGTATTAATTCATGAACCTCAAAAATTAATTGGTTTATTACCCGATGCTGATGGTATACAAGCAGGATAATACAAAAAGCCTCTGAAAATCAGAGGCTTTTTGTATTAAAAATAGGTTTGACTTATTTATTTTTTACAAATATTAATTTGTGACTACTTTTGGGCGTATCTCGTTGCTCTATTTCAAAATTCTTGATTGACTTTATCAATGGTGTGAGTTTTTGGAAACCATAATTTCTAGGGTCAAAATTTGCTTGTTTTTTTTGTAACAAGCTACCAACATCACCTAAAAAAGCCCAACCGTCATCATCCGATAAGTCTGTTATGGTAGTTGCAATTAGCTTAATAACTTTTGAAGTTATTTTTTCAAACGATTCTTTATCAGTGCCTTTATTTTCTTCCGACTCTTTCTCTTTAGAATTTGTATATAGTATTTCTATATAAATAAACTTGTCGCAGGCTACAATAAATGGGTTGGGCGTCTTTTTTTCGCCAATACCAATTACTTGCATTCCAGCTTCTCTTAACCGCATAGCCAATTTTGTAAAATCGCTGTCGCTGGATACAATACAAAAACCGTTTACTTTTTCTGAATATAATATATCCATTGCATCAATAATCATGGCTGAATCAGTTGCATTTTTCCCCGAGGTATATGCATATTGCTGAATGGGAGTAATTGCATGCTCTAAAAGCATATTTTTCCATTTTGAAAGATTTGGTTTAGTCCAATCGCCATAAATTCTTTTTATAGTTGGATTACCATATTTGGCAATTTCTTCCATCATTTCTTTTACATATGCCGAAGGTATATTATCGCCATCAATAAGTACTGCTAAGTTGATATTCATTTTTTAGTTGTTAAAACAGTTCTATATTGGTTTTACGTTTACAGCTTTCAGCCCTTTTATTCCTTTTTCCGTTTCGAATTCTACTTTATCTCCTGTTTTTATGGATTCTAAGCAATCGTTAGCATGCACGAAGATGGATTCTTTGCTATCTGAGTCTATAATAAAACCAAAGCCTTTAGATTCATCAAAGTTTTTAACATTTCCAGCACGAATTTTATTATTAATTCGAAATTTTGCTTTTGGGACTCCAATTTCTATACTTTCAGCTAAAATTTCTACTTTCTTTGTTAAATCAGGCGGCGTCGAAGTGATCACCCCGTTTTCATCAACCCAGGCTACCATATCATCAAGGCTCCCTTTTTTGCCTTGTTCTTTCTTATCAAGCCTTCGCTTTGCTTTATCTTTTCGTTTTTTTTCTTGTTTGTTTCTTACTTCTTTTTTACCTAAAGTTTCTTTGGCTCTTCCCATTAAGTTGATATTAATTTATTTACTAGTCGAGAAAACTTTGTTTTCCAGACATTATCTTTTTTAGTTTTAGTAATCCGCTGCTTTTTATTTGCCTTACCCTTTCACTCGACATTTCTAACAACGAAGCTATTTCTTGCAAGCTATGTAAGTTATTATTGTTCACTCCAAATGTCAAATTAATAATTGCAGACTCTCTGTCGCTTAGTTTTTTGATGGCACGCAATAAATTTATTTTTAAAGACTCCGATATAAGTTCACTATCGGGAGAAGAAAAATATTCAGATTCAATTAGATTGTACAGAGAAGAATCGTTCTCCTCATTTTGTGATAAAGGTTTATCAAAAGATATTTGACGATTTTTTAGCTTGTCATTATCAATAATTAATTCCTTTTTTATATCAAGAAAGTCGGCAATCTCATCATTTGTGGGTTCTCTTTCGTATTGTTGTTCGAGTTGCGATGCCGCCTTTGAAATTTGTTTCATGGTCGACAACCTGTTTAATGGTAATCTAACCACTCTTGTTTGTTCGGATATTGCTTGCATTATTGATTGGCGTATCCACCAAACAGCATATGATATAAATTTAAAGCCTCTTGTTTCATCAAACTTTTTTGCGGCTTTTACTAAGCCTAGGTTACCTTCGTTTATTAAATCGGCAAATGATAAACCCTGATTCTGATATTGCTTGGCAACCGATATTACAAAACGAAGATTTGCTTCAACAAGTTTTTTCAGGGCAATATTGTTACCGTTGCGAATTTTTACAGTTAACTCAACTTCTTCCTCAACACTTATCATTTCGTACCTATTTACCTCTTGAAAGTAGAGATTTACAGAATTTTCGTCACGATGTGTAATTTGTTGGGTTATCTTTAATTGCCTCATTGGTATCTTTTATCTATTGTTATATTCTCTTATGAGACGCTGAAAAACTTCTTTTACCGAGGTGATTGATTTAATTTTGTACCCATTTACCCCTGAAAAGGCAAATCCTGAATCGAAATTACCATCGTATGCAGAGAGTAAGGCTTCAGCAATACAATAATCGGTAGTTTTAGGATTACAAGACTTTATACAATGATATTTACAACTTTTCGGGCGTTTTTCTCCCCGTTCTGCTGCCAACAAAAAATCATTTTCAATGGCGCGCCCCGGAAGACCTACCGGACTTTCAATTAATCGAATGTCTTTTTTTTCGGAATTAATAAATGCTTGTTTAAAATTATCGTTTGCATCACATTCATTAGTTGCAATAAAATTTGTTCCCATTTGAACGGCTGATGCTCCTAGTTGGAGAAATTCACGAATTTGCTGACCTGTGGTTATTCCTCCAGCAACAATTACAGGTATTTCTTTATTATACTTTATTTTAAAATCTTTGGTAACCTCTAATACTTCACGCAAAAGTGTTTTCAGGTTGAACTTTTTATCTTTTAAATCGTTCATGCTAAAACCAAGATGCCCTCCTGCTTCAGGTCCTTCGACTACAAAGGCATCCGGGAGATAATTATAGTTTTGCAACCATTTTTTTGCTATAATGAGTGCGGCTCTTCCTGACGAAACAATAGGAACTAGCTTTGTGTTATTTTCTTTAGTTTTATATTTGGGCAAATCTAAAGGCAGACCTGCGCCTGAGAAAATAATATCTATCTTCTCTTTTAATGCTGCTTGCACTAAATCGCTAAAATTGGTTAGTACAGACATAATGTTAACAGCAAGTACTCCATTTGTCGCTTGACGAGCTTTACGGATTTCCAAAACAACACCATCGATATTATTTTGCCGGAAAGTCTTGTCAGAATTCCAATGTATTAATCCCGTTCCAACTGTTGCAATAGTACCAACTCCTCCTTCATCCGCAACAGCAGAGGCAAGACCAGATAAGGAAATACCAACACCCATTCCTCCTTGAATGATAGGAATGGGTATTGTTAAATCTCCAATTTTTAAGGGTTCCAAAAAGAACTATTTTACGTTAAAAGCGACTTCGCCTTTATCGCCTTGTTTTATATCGAAAGTAACTTTTTGTCCTTCTCTAAGGCCACCAAAAGGGCTTAATAATCCAGAACGGTGTACAAAAATATCATTCTCACCTTCTGCTTCGATAAAACCAAACCCTTTGGTTTCGTCATACCACTTTACCTTACCTTCTTTCATACCTATTACCTCCTTTCTTTCTGTTATTCGATTCGCTCTTTTCACGAGCTTCATTTACTACTATTTCGCGATCTTCTAATGTCGCACCGTTCAATTCGCTGATAGCTTTTTTTCCTTCAGCTAAATCGCCCATGGTAACAAAACCAAAACCTTTACTTCGACCACTAATTTTATCGGTGATTACTTTCACGTCAATTACAGAGCCGTACTCTTCAAAAATGCCTTTTAGGTCATTTTCATCAACCTTATAATCAAGGTTGCCTACATAAATATTCATATTATAATAAAATTTAAGCTTGTTTAACAACTAAGCTTTATTAATACTGCGCAGTATTTTTAGAAAGAATTATCTGATACGAACTTTTCTTTTTCTAAGCTTTCTGCAATATTGAAAAAAATAAAAAAACGTATCAATTTAAATGTGGAAAAAGTAAAATGTACTTCTTTTTAAAACAATTTCGGTACAAAAGTAATTTAATTTTTTGTATAAATGACAGAAAATGAATAATTTATTATTCTAGCTTGTAATACCATCAGTTTTACGACATTAAGAGCGAGAATCTGGACTTAAAGCCTTTAACACATCCTTGCAAACGCCATCAGTTTAAACCACAGATCTATACTAAACTATTTTTGAAACAGAAGTACAAATTATTAATGCAAAAGTAAAAATGTTTAGAGCGCAATTTAGACGGGTGAAAATGTAGAGTTCTTATTGTTTTAATTAACCAAAATTTCCGCCCCCTCTCGACCGCGTTTTGAGCGAGGATGTAAACTCCTCCCCCGTCAAGGCACAAAAAAAGCCCATCATTTCTGATGAGCTTTTGTACCCAAGACCGGAATCGAACCGGTACATCCGAAGATACTGGTTTTTGAGACCAGCGCGTCTACCTATTCCGCCACTTGGGCTAAACGGATTGCAAATGTATAAGAATTTTGAATAAACTCTAAGTATTTTGTGTAGTTTTTTTGACTTCCTTAGAAAAATAAACAATTACCGACGCCCCTGTTTTGAAAATTAATTCAAATTGCTCCCCGATCGATTCATTCAATGTTCCCATCCACCATCCTCTCAAAGAAAGCTGATCTAATGGATACTTTAAACCTTTAGAGCTTATTTTAATTTCCGGATTAAAGCTAAAAACAGAAATTTGTTGCCCCTCCTTTGCCTCAAACACTGTACTTCTGTTTATTGGAATAAAATGCCCATAATCGGAATACATAACGACATCGAGCTTTCGACTATATTCCCCTAACAACGCAATGTTACCAATAGTATGATCTTCTCTTAAACCCGTCGCTCCCATAATTATCACTTGATTGTAATTGTTATTGATGCACCAATTAACTGCTTTTGTTAAATCGTTAGATTGTTGCTCCGATACACCAATTAAACGATCGCTCCAACGTATCTTATATTCATCTTTAAGCGAATCTAAATCCCCAATTATTACAGTGGGTTCTATTTCCAAATCAATAAGATGATTAGCTGCACCATCGCAACAAACAAGGGTTTCTGCCTCTCTGATTAGTTTGATATTTTCTTCCGATGATGGAAATAATCCATTGGCAAGTATAATCGTTTTTTTGCTCATTTTTGATTTGCTTCTTTAATTGCAATTCTTTTCCATTCTATATATCCCACTATCGATAAGGTTCCGTAAATTAAATAAAGCCCAGTGGTCGGATATAGACCTTTTATCCAATATAATATTGCCGATACTAGATTGATAATAATCCATAGCCACCAATGTTCAATAATTTTTCTGGCTAACATCCAAGTTGCAACAAAACTGAGAGCTGTAGTAAAGGCATCGCCAATAGGCACGGGAGAATCGGTTAAATACTTAAGAATGATATAAATAACTACCCAAAACAATAAGAAAATCATTATTAATTTCCATTTTAAGAATGTGGAAATCCGACTTATCTTTAGCTCCGACTTCGATTTATTTTTAGACTTTTTTATCCACAAATACCAACCCACAATACTGATGCCCACATAATAGAATTGCAGGGACATGTCGGCATAAAACTTCGATTCATAAAACACGATAATATAAAAAACCGAAGTCAGTAATCCTATAGGCCACATCCAGCTATTCGCTTTTATTTCGAAGAAAATATATATAAAGCCCGCAAGCGCACCAACTAACTCAATCCAATGTGTATTTATCCAGTTCATTCAAAAAAAAGTAAAAGCTTGAGCTATATACTTAAGCTTATTAAATCAATTCGTTATTTAAAAATTCAAACCAAGCTTAAACATAAAATTTCTACCTGCTTGTGGATAATAATATATCCAAGAATTTTCAGTGTCTTGTTCGTACCAATTGCCTCCGTATGCATTCGAAATATACTGAGCATCGAGTATATTATTAATTACAAAATTCAGATAAATCTCTGGTCCTTTTTCAAATCGATAGGTATAATCGAAACTCAAATTATTCACAAGATATGGGTCTAATTTTCTATCTTCAGATGAAGTATTATCGATAAATTGCGAACCTACAAATTTAGTTACCAGACTAATACCAAAATTCTTTATTGGTGTGAATCTAAACATATTTGACGCAATTATATTTGGAGAATACGAAATATCTGTCGTTCCTAAATCTCTCCCTTCGTATGTTTCTGCCCACAACGAATCGTAATGCGAGGCCCATTCTATGTAATTAAGAATTTTATTCTGAGAAATAGTTGCATTCATTTGCCAAGAAAATAGGCTTTTAAATTTGTAAGCTAACATCAACTCAATACCGGCTCTGTAAGATTGATCTACATTGGTCATTATTGGATAGCCTACAGCGTTAAGTTCACCTGTTTGAACTAACTGGTTTTTATACATCATGTAATATGCATTAATACCAACAGCATATTGCGAGGGGCGGAACTCGTATCCCAACTCAAAATCGTTTAAAGTTTCTGCTTTCGGAAATTTATCGCCTCCATTTTTATTCGCTTCCTTTATATCTGCTCGGGTTGGTTCTCGATTGGCAACCGCAAATGAAACATAAACCCGATTATAAGCATCCATCTGGTAATTTGCACCTACTTTAGGATTAATAAATGTCCAATGATATCTTTGATTTAAATAAGCTAAATCATCATCCGATCCTTTTAAGGAATATTCTATTGTTCTGGATTGTAAATCGGCGAAAAACGATAATTTTTCAGTTAATTCGTACTGAGCTTTTAAAAAGGCACTATATTCTGTTTTTAAGCCATTATTATCATACCATTCGTAATCATTTGGAATACCGTTGTTGTATTGAGCCCACTTAATAAGTCCAAAATGATCGCCATTATATTGATTTCCAGACAATCCTATAGTTGCATCTAAGGACGCTTTGTGATAATTAACATTAGCAATAGCGCCATAAAAAACATTGTTTAACCATTTTTGTCTGATTAAATCAGAATAGCCAACAACTGTATCGCTTGGTAAGCCGTAATCGGCAAAATCTTCTCCAGTTTTATATTGCTGATAATAGCCTTTTCCGGTTGTAGCATGAAGCGTTGCATTTAAGCTTAAATACTTCGACAATTCTCTTGTGTACATTATGTGGTAATGATTTTGCCAATAATTATCGGTCTGCCCATCGTAAAATTGTGTATTACCATTCTTATCGATGTATTCTCCGGCTGGATTGTAATTGCGGATTGAGTCTAACATATAATCCGGTACGCCCCACCATGTAATGCCTGTTCGCTCTTTCCCCATCATTACAACCGCTTTAAGCATATCTTTTTCGCCATAGTAAGTTCCTGCCATATAAAAAGATTGGTGGTCCGAAAAGCCTCTTTGTATATAACCATCGGAATTAAGTTTACTAGCACGTACATCGAAAGCGAATTTGTTGTTTATTAATCCTGTTCCAACTGCCACATTTTCTTTAAATGTATTAAAAGAGCCCACTGTTGAGCTGATTCTTGCGTAAGGTTTTGGCTCTATAGTTAAGGTTTGAAAGTTGACTGAAGCGCCAAAAGAAGCAGCGCCATTACTCGAAGTACCAACACCTCTTTGTATCTGAACCGATTGAACAGATGCGCTAAAATCGGGCATATTTACAAAATATACGCCTTGCGACTCGCTATCGTTCAACGGTACACCATTCATAGTTACGTTGATACGTGTCATATCTGTACCACGAATACGCAAGTTGGTATAACCCATTCCTGTTCCATTTTCGGAACTAGCAACCACCGATGGTGTTAATTCTAATTGATAAGGAATATCGGCAGCTACATTCATTTTTCCGATAGTTTCTTTGTCGAGTGTGGTTTGCGCTACCGGTGTATTAATTTGCGCTCTCGATGCTTTAACAATTATTTCTTCCGACATCAAACTGGCCGATTTTAATTGAAAGTTAAATTCAGCATCAGAATCTAAATTTAAACTTCTAGTTTGTGTTTCGTATCCTAAAAAACTGACTTCTAAAGTATAATCGCCCTTAGATAATGATTTAAACTGGTAAATCCCTTCTTTGTTGGTTACTGTACCTGCAAAAGTCCCTTTTAGAATTACAGAGGCTCCGGTTAAAGCCTGTCCATTTTCATCGCTTACCTTGCCGGTTAGCGAATAATCCTGAGCTTTAGCAAGAATGCTGAAGATCAGAATTAAACTTAAAAAAATAAATCTTTTCATCGATTAAATAACATTAAATGATACAAAATCGAATAAAAAGTGCGCTAATAAATGTGTGGGATAATTTGTGAATTTCCTGCGTCGGCATTACCCGCATCAGGTTCAAAGGATATTATCTCAGCCACAAAGGCACTCCTATTCGTAATAACTCGGCAAAAGTAAAAAAAATGTTACCATAAACAAAAATTCTTATTTATCGATTCCTGAATCTTAGTTTTATACTTATCTGAACATATTATCCGCAATTAAAAATTCATATTTGTTTTAACAATGATTAATTTTGCTCATTATTGAATACTATGCAAAAAGGTAAAATATATCTAATACCGAGTTTTTTAGGAGAAAGTCAAGCCAACCATGTGTTTCCTGACTTTAACCGTGAAGTAATATTAGCTACAAATCATTTTTTAGTTGAAAATTTAAGAACTGCCAGGCGGTTTTTAAAAGCGGTAGAGTCTTCTATTAATATCGACGAATTGCATTTCGAAATTTTAGATAAAAATACAGACGAACAAATCTTCTCGAAATATTTGACACCTGTCGAAAACGGAGAAAATATTGGTATTATTTCAGAAGCAGGTTGCCCGGGTATTGCCGATCCGGGGGCTAACTTAGTGGCTTTAGCGCATCAAAAATCTATTGAAGTCGTTCCTTTAATTGGCCCCTCATCTATTTTGCTTGCTCAAATGGCTTCCGGTATGAACGGACAAAGTTTTGCTTTCAATGGATACTTGCCCATTAAAGGTAACGCTACAGCCAATGCGCTTCAGCAATTAGAAAGAAGATCTGCCCAAGAAAAACAAAGCCAAATATTTATTGAAGCTCCGTACCGAAATATGCAAATTATGGAATTGATGCTAAAAACATTATCACCTTCTACTTTGCTTTGCATTGCAGCCGATATAACCGGGCCTCAACAATTCATTAAAACTAAAAGTGTAAAAGCTTGGAAAGGGCAATTGCCTTCTATCCATAAAGTGCCTGCAATTTTCATCATTATGGCATAAAAAAGTCGGGAAAGAAATCCCGACTCATAAACCGCAATTGTGAAATAACTCGTTGTTCTTTAATTTAGAGCTATTGCTAATTTAGCTTATAATTAATTTGTAAACAAACAGAAATTGACGGTTTACCAGTCAACATTTGTCTATTGTAATGTATATTTTGTATTTGGAAAGTTATAAAAATAATTTGATCAACCGTTAAATCGTTCCGCTATACTTTCGCATCCACCATTCGAGTGCGATTAAAACAAAAAGTAACCAAAAGTACCATTTAAATTGAATCCAATCGGAAAGTTCTGTTGTGTTAAACTTTTGTGCTTTAAAATGAGCATCTTTAGCAATAGCATCAATTAACGAATCAACTTTTGATTCTTCGAAAAACAAACCATGAGTATTTTCTGAAATCGATCTTAACAAATCGAAATCGGCTCTGGTTTTAATATTCTCAAGCGAGGTTGCAGAAACAACAAAAAAGCCTGTTTTCATTAGATCAACAGAAGGATCTGAGCTTCCAATTTGATATTGATATAAACCTTCTTTTAATCGACTTAGATTTAAACGATAATCTTCTTTGGTTTTAGAAAAAATTTGTTCGTAGCTTTGGTTTTTTTCGTCGGTATATTTCAGAAAGAACTCTGGCGTATTGTTTAAGCTCATGCTTTTATCGAAGTATTGTAAACTAATGTTAATTGGCTGTCCGCTAGTATACTCTCGTTCAATATTATGGCGTAATCTATCTGTCTTTTGGCGCAACGACAAATACTGAATCGTCTTTGTAATAAGCCTATTGAACTGATTAAAATTTCCATCTTCGTGGTAATTAAACATTTTCCACTGCCATATTCCCTGCCCCACAGTGAAGCATAATTTTAGTTCGTTATTTTGCGTAAAAAACCACTGTGGCTGATCGGTTTCTATATTTTTAATTTTCATAAAACTCAAAACATCCAAAGGAAGTTGAGTATTTAACTTAACCGATGGAGCATAAAGCGGCGGGCACTGTGTTAGCCATTCGGTCTGTATATTATTAAAATCGAAAAGATTAAAGTTTTTATTTAGCGAAGCCTGAGCAATGTCACTCTTCTTTATAAGCGTTCGCCATTGCAACAGATCGTTTAAAACATCGTATTGTTTAACATCGTCGTTTGGCGACATTAACACCCAAACCGGTACTTTGGCATGCGCTAAATTTGTTAAAATATTCTCGCCTACTTTATTATTTTGCTGCAAACCATGCACAATAACCAGATTATATGCTTCGAAATTGTTTTTAAAGTTACTTTGATAAACTAGCTCAAACTCAAAAGCCGGATTTTGTAATACCACCGATTTTATTGCAGCAATATCTGGATGAGGCGCTGATGCAAGCATTAGTATTTTTTGCTTCGATTCAACGACTTCGATATAAACTGTTTTAAAATTGTTTTTAGTATTTTTTTCGTTTTCGAGCGGTGTTAACTCAAAATCGATTCGATGAATACCCACCGAAAGCTTCGGTAAACTGTATATAATTGTATTAAAAAATTCATTTTTATTTACACCAACTTGGCCTGACTTCAACGGAATTTTATCAACTAAAAACTGATACTTAATGCTTTGTCCATTAGCATTATTAGCTTTTATTTCCATTTGAAATGGAATATTTTGGTCGCTATAAACCAAAGTTTGAATATTAACTTTGTCTATCGACAAATCTCGCAAGCTACTGGTATCTCCAACACCCAGAGTGTAAATCGTATTTATAAGCGACTTGCTTGCATAAAATGGATCGTTACCTTTATTATAAATTCCATCGGATATAAGCAATAAACCGCCTATTTGATCTGAAGGGTAATTTCTGCTGGCGTAAGAGAGAGCATTCGAAATATTGGTTGCTCTACCGCCAAAACTAAAGTCGAACCCCGATTTTATAGAATCTGCAAAACTATAAACTTCTGCATCAATATTATTTTTAGAAAACGCTTCGTTCAAGCGATTTGCCAAATCTCGAAAATGTGACTGAAACTGATTGCTATCTTGATTGTACGAAACAGATGAAGAAGCATCTTGTAAGATCATCAATTTAGGTTTAATAAAATGCCCCTTGTTCGATTCAATTAATGGTTTAATCAATAAAAATGTTATCAAAAACAGACTTATTGCTCTAAGAACAGCAGCAACATACAACCACTTCTTTTCATCGGAATTCCAAAAACTGTTTTTCCGGTAAATTCCAAAACTTAAAACTACAGCTAAAATTGCAGCAAGAGGAAGCCACCAAAATGAATACGTACTTTCGAAACCCATAAGCAGATTGCTTGTTAAGCAGTTACCTTATTTAAAATGTCTTTAACTAGTTTTTTCATCAAAGGATGATAATCGCTCACACTGTTTTTTGTGATTCTATTGGCGATGATTAAACATACGGTAACAGCATTATGTCCTAGAAGTTGTGAAAGACCGTATAACGCAGAACTTTCCATTTCGTAATTTGAAATTTTACGTCCTTTGTATTCAAATTGATGAATCTTATCGTTCAAATTACTATCGGCAGTGGCCAATCTTAACACACGACCTTGAGGGCCGTAAAACCCGTTGGATGAAATTGTTATTCCTTTCTGATAGTTCTCCCCTTGCATTTTATCGACCAGCACTTTAGATGCATCTACAAGATAAGGAGCTGATAATCGAGAATTCCATTGCGTATATTGTGTAAAGGCTTGCTCAAATTCTTTATCGGTAATCTCAACAATATCTTTGTAAAAATTAAGCATTCCATCGAAACCAACAGAAGATTCCGAAACTAAATACGCACCCGGCTGATATTCTGCTTGCAAACCTCCGGAGGTGCCAACTCGAATTAAATTAAGTTGTTTATGCTCTTTTTTAATGGTTCGTGTGTTCAAATCGATATTAACCAAAGCATCTAGCTCATTAAGTACAATATCGATATTGTCAGTTCCTATTCCGGTCGACAAAACAGTTAGCCTTTTGTTATTGTAATACCCAGTTACAGTGTAAAACTCCCTCTTATGCTTTTGAACTTCAATATTATCGAAAAAAGAAGCCACCATCGCCACACGATCCGGGTCGCCAACCAAAAGAATCGTATCTGCGATATCTTCGGGTTTTAGATTGATATGATAAATACTTCCGTCGGGGTTAATTAGTAGCTCTGATGCTGGAATGTTCATATTACTTAACTTTCTGTTTAAATCTAAATTAATTAAAAAATAATGTTACTTTGCTGGATTAGTTCTAATTTTGCCGAACTATTAACAGAAAAACCATAAAAGTAGTAATATTGTGGAAAATACCTTATTAGTTCCCATAGATTTTTCTCAGCAATCCCTGATTGCTTTAGATCAGGCACTTGGCTTAGCCGAGTCGTCAAATTTGTCAGTTACCATAATGACAGTGGTTAAAACAAACTCAAATTTTTGGGGTGTTTTTAGCGAAGACGAACAAAAGGATCTTGAAATAAAAATTGAACAAAAGCTTAAAAAATTAGCAAACGAGTCGAAAGAACAACGCAATGTTGAGGTATATAGCATTATTCGAAGAGGCAAAGTCGTCGATGAAATATTACGAGTTGCAGATCATCTAAAACCTAAGATGTTAATTATGGGGACGACTGCAGGGATAAATATTACACGAAAAATAATAGGTTCGAGAGCGCTACATATTATTAAAACATCGCCCTACCCTGTATTATCGATAAAAGGGAAAGTACACAGTAAAGGTTGTGAGAACATTCTACTCCCGATAGACGCCACTAAACATACCGAACAAAAAGTAAAAATGACGATTGAAATTGCCAAATGGTTCAATTCTAAAATTACAATATTAACCGCACTTGAAAAGAATAATCAAGATAAAATAGATATAGTAAATACAAAGTTACAAAACATTAAAACAGAAATAGAAGCTCACCAAATTGTCTGCGACACCGAATATCTTTATACCGATGACGATCGTGGAATTATGGCCACATCAATCGTGGGTTTTGCCCATAAGGTTCAAGCCGACTTAATGGTACTTATGACACAACAAGAAGGCAGTTTTAAAGAATTTTTCTTAGGTTCGCTGGCAAAAAATATAATCTTTTCTTCAGATATTCCTGTATTAACAATAAATCCTCAATAATAAGAAAGAGTATGGCTAATAAATTAATGGATCCTATAGGCCGATTAATGGGTCTTCGATACAAATCGCACCCTTGGCATGGTGTAGAAATAGGCAATAAAGCGCCTCATGTAATTACTTCTTACATAGAAGTAGTACCAAGCGATACCGTTAAATACGAAGTCGATAAAGTAAGTGGCTATTTAAAAATTGATCGCCCACAAAAATTCTCCAATGTAGTTCCTGCCTTATATGGATTTATTCCTCAAACCTATTGTGGTGATAATGTTGCAAAACTATCTTCGGAAAAAACCGGTAGAGAAAACATCAAAGGCGATGGCGATCCTCTTGACATTTGTGTATTGACCGAAAAAGAGATTACTCATGGCGACCTACTAGTACAAGCTATTCCTATTGGTGGCCTTCGAATGATCGATGGTAGCGAAGCCGACGACAAAATAATAGCTGTTCTTAAAGACGATGCTATGTATGGTCAGTTTAAAGACATTAGCGAATTACCCGATTTAGTAGTCAATCGTCTAAGACACTACTTTCTAACTTACAAAGATTTACCCGGCGAAAAAAATGCCGATTGCGAAATAACGCATGTTTATGGACAAAAAGAAGCCTATCAAGTAATTATTAACTCTGTTGAAGATTATCAGAAAAGATTCGATTTTCTTGAAGCAGTACTCTCAAATGTTTAATGCCTATGACGGAACTAACCGATCAAACAATAATTGACCTGTTAAGTCCTTTTGCGACACCACAACGATTCGAAACTATGCAAACAGTCCTCAGTCAGCGTACACGATACATGACTGTGGTTTTAGAAGATATTTATCAGCCACAGAATGCCAGTGCTGTTTTACGATCTGCCGATGGATTTGGAATACAAGATGTTCACATCATCGAAAATAATCATGAGTACACATTAAACCCCGATGTTGAAAAAGGGGCTTCTTCGTGGTTGAATATGCATCGTTATTCTTCGAGAGAAAACAACACAAAACAAGCCCTGAAGTATTTAAAATCTCAAGGATATCGGATTTTAGCAACAACACCGCATACAGACGATGTTAATTTAGATGACGTTGAAATTGAAAAAGGGAAGTTTGCTTTGATTTTTGGAACTGAAGTTACAGGAATTAGTGATGAGGTAAGGGCGCAAGCCGATGAGTTTGTAAAAATTCCTATGTATGGATTTACAGAAAGCTTTAATATTTCGGTTTCTGCTGCAATCACCATGCATCATTTAAGGTTAAAAATGGAACAAAGCGAAGTAAATTGGACATTAAGCGAAGAAGAAGCAAACCACCTGATGGTAAAATGGTTAAGAAAAACAGTACGTTCTTCAGACAGCATAATTAAACGATACATTAACGAACAAGAATTCAATTAGTAAATCATTTAAAATCAAATAAACTATGAAACCATTGGTAAGTATAATAATGGGTAGCACATCGGATTGGCCGGTAATGGAAAAAGCGGCTAAACATTTAAACGAATATAAAATACCATTCGAAATTAATGCGCTATCTGCACACCGAACTCCGGAGGCTGTCGAAAAATTCGCCAAAGAAGCTGAGAGCAGAGGTATAAAAGTTATTATTGCTGCTGCCGGCATGGCTGCACATTTACCCGGTGTAATTGCGGCCAGTACGAATGTTCCGGTAATTGGCGTCCCAATTAATGCCTCTTTAGATGGAATGGATGCACTCTTAGCCATTGTTCAAATGCCTCCGGGTATTCCTGTTGCAACAGTGGGGATCAATGGCGCACAAAATGCGGCTGTTTTGGCCATGCAAATAATGGGTACAGGAGATGCCGATATTCAAAGTAAAGTCAATGCTTTTTCGGCAACTCTTAAAAATAAAATTGAACAAGCCAACGAAGAGTTTTCTAAAATTCAATTTGAATATAAAACCAATTAATATTTAAAAATGCATTATATCAAAACCGTTCTAAAGTCTTATAGAGCGGTTTTTTTATATTGAAATGTTAAGATTGTAAGCAAAATAAGTAACAATCATTAATTTTGTGCCCATGAATACTTTACTAAAAATCGTAAAGAATAGAAACACCATTTTAATCCTTGCCATAGTGCTTGGTATTTCTGTTGGCGATATTGCTCAAAACATTAAAGAATACACGTTTTATATTTTAGCTACTGTTTTAAGTTTTTCAACTACCGGTATTGTGATGGAAGATATTAAAAACAAAAAGTTTTTTATTTCGAGCATGGCACAAGGTATATTGCTTAATTATTTGCTATTTGGTACAACTTTGGTCGCTTTAGCCTACTTTTTTGCCGATAACGCTTCGCTATTCAATGGGTTTGTCGTTATTGCAGTCAGTCCACCGGGAGTCGCCATCATTCCTTTTTCTTCCATGCTCAAGGCAAATGTAAATCGCTCAACGATAGGCACTGCTGCAGGATTTCTTGTTGCTATTTTTCTTGCTCCAATAATGATTAAAATATTAACAGGAAACAACGAATTAAAATTCATGCCCTTATTTTATAATATGGTTAAAATCATCATCGTTCCATTTATTATTTCAAGAATTTTACTTCTAAACACTGTGAAAAAAATTACACTAAAAGTTCGTGGGCAAGTAGTTAATTGGGGATTTGCATTAATAATTTTTACTGCTGTCGGGATTAACAGACATATATTTATATATCATTTAGATGAAGTTTTTAAAGTTGGACTAATTTTGTTTATAGCGATGTTCATTTTAGGACAAACCTACGATTATATCATTAAAAGATGGGTCAGTGACGAACGCGAACGTATGAGTCAAAACTTACTTTTAACGCTCAAAAGCTCCGGATTCTCGGTTGTGGTTTCTCTCCAATTGTTTGGGGGCGATGCCGTCATTCCATCAGCAGTATTAAGTGTATTAGTTCTAGCATATTTATTATTTTTGACTTTTAAATCAAGCTTTTTGCAATGGATCTGGAAAAAATAAAAATCAGCTTTTTAGGCACTGGTACTTCTCAGGGTGTTCCGATTATCGGTTGCGAATGCCCGGTTTGCAAATCAATTGATCCAAAAGACCAAAGATTAAGATCATCGGTCTTAATAGAAACTCAAGATACAACATTGGTTATCGATACCGGACCTGACTTTAGGCAACAAATGCTCAGAATAAATCAGAAAAATCTCGACACTGTCGTTTTTACTCACGATCATAAAGATCATACAGCCGGATTGGATGACGTTAGAGCCTTCAACTTTATTCAAAAAAAAGCCATGCAAGTATACGGCGAAGCTTACGTTTTGAATACAATTAAAAGGGAGTTCTCATATGCTTTTGCCGATTATAAATATCCCGGAGTACCCGAAATACATCTCAACGAGATCAACGAAAAACCGTTTTATATCAATCAAACTTTAATTACACCCATTAGGGGGATTCATTACAAATTACCGGTTCTAGGATTTAAAATTGGTAACTTTGCATACATTACCGATATGAATTTTATTGATGATTCTGAAATCGAAAAGTTTAAAAATATTGATACTCTGGTAATTAATGCGCTAAGAAGAGAAAAACATATTTCTCATTTTTGTTTGGATGGCGCCTTAAAAATAATTAAAAAATCGAACGTTAAGCAGGCCTATTTAACACACATCAGTCATAAACTCGGTCTTTATAAGGAAGTTTCTAAAGAGCTTCCAAAAAATGTACATTTAGCCTACGACGGATTAATAATTAATATTTAGAAATTCCTTGTTAGTCTTTAAAAAATTGAAGCGCTCGCAAGCTTACTATAAATACATTTTGATAGTAATATTTGATAATCTCTTTATACGAATAACCAAGTTCATCCATTCGCATAGCGCCTTCTTGAGATAATCCTACGCCATGCCCATACCCTCTCCCATTTAGAACTATTTGACCATTTTGATAATCGACCGCAAAAAATGCAGAACGTAGATTAAATGCTGTTCTAATTTGAGTATATGGTATCGAATCGTTACCAAATACATAGTAATGACGTCGTTCGTAAAGCGAGTCTTTAAAGGCTTCTCCATTGACTCCAATCGCTATTTTAAATCCTTTTCGTTTTAAAAAACTAATCCAATTCGATAATGAAATCCGTTTTTCCCATTCATAGTTATTGCCCCCTACACTAAAAGTATCGACAATAGGCTTTAGATAACTTCTTGGCTGCAACCAAACCCATTCAGAAGCAGCGGTCTGTCCACCACTATTAGAGTAAAACGATGCAGTAATTAGACTTAAAGATGTGTCAACAATAACCAATCCTTTGGTAACGCTTGTCGCTTCTACAATTAAATCGTTTCGTTTTGCTCTACTATGATAGGCTTGACAGTGAACATCGTCGCATAAATTAAAGCCATCGGCATCGTGTTTGTGGAAATTTTCTAAAGCATAGGTTCTGCATAAGATCGCCTGCGTTTTGTAATACTCCTTCCCTGCCTTAATTCCTCCTTCACTCTCGACGACCCCTGCAATATAATTCTCTAAACGAACATTATTGATTATTCGAATTTTCCCTTGTACAACATCTAAAACAAAATCATCTTCATATTCGCGAGCTTTTAAACTTGGGGCATCCGCTTTAATTCGCAAGGTATTGAACGATTGATTTCCTTTTAATTCTATATGTTGATAGTAGCCAATAACTCCATTGGTTGTTTTAAGTTGTATTTTCTGATTAACTAAATTTAAATACACGATAGAATTGGTATTCAATTTAATGTGTTTTGAACTATCGGCAATTAATTCGTATTGACCAAAAACAGGAGAAATCAACAATGATGTTAGCTGATATTTATGAAACAAGCCAACTTTAATATTTTGAGCAGAAGCACTAATCAAGCTCAATATCAAAATTAATATCCAAAGTGATTTTTGCAAAAGTTATCGATTTATTAGAGTTAGTAGTTGGTTGTACATATCGTGTGCCACTCGTTCCGACGCTCCCTCTCCTCCCAGATTTTTCGCTAATAAATCGTAATCGCTTAACACAGCTTCGCGTTTATTCCCATCTAAAATCATAGACAACTCTTGTTGCAGATTTTTTTCTGTAAAATCATTCTGAATAAGTTCCCTAACCGATTCTTTATCCAAAATTAAATTAACTAAAGAAATATATTTCACATTAACGATGCGTTTTGCTATGGAAAAAGACAAAGCATCTCCTTTATAGCAAACCACTTGAGGCACTTTGAACAATGCTGTTTCTAAGGTTGCCGTTCCTGATGTTACTAATGCCGAATGCGAAAAGCGCAACAAATCGTAGGTTTTATTGACTACTAATTGTACAGGATACGATTTTGTATATGATTTAATAAATTCTAGCTCCAAGGTAGGTGCTACAGAAACAGCAAACTGATAATTTGGAAAACGTTCAATCATTTTAAGCATCAAAGGAAGTTTAATCTTAATTTCTTGCACTCTGCTTCCGGGTAAAAGAGCCACAATTGGTCTTTCATCTAATTGATGTTCAGCCCTGAATTCCTCTAGCGTAATGGCTTTTTCTTTTTTATAATTGGCAATGGCATCGAGCAAAGGATGTCCAAAATATTCGGCTTTGTACTGATATTTTTCGTAAAATTCCGGTTCGAAAGGTAAAATAGTGTACAAACGATCGACAAATTTTTTAATTATTTCTGCCCGAGATGCTTTCCACGCCCATACCGTGGGAGAAATATAATAGAAAATAGGAATATTCAACGATTTAATAAAGGGAGTCAATCTTAGATTAAATCCCGGGTAATCGACCAAAATAACGACATCCGGATGGTAACTTCGAATATCTTCCTTGCAACTTTTAATGTTCCTGAAAATGGTTCTAATATTCATCAAAACTTTTACAAAGCCCATAAATGCCAATTCTTTGATGTGCTTTAAGGGTTTTACTCCGGTTTGCTCTTGCATCAGATCGCCACCCCAATAAGCAAATTGCGCATTATTGTCGTACTGTTTAACGTAACGAATCAAATTCGAAGCGTGTAAATCGCCCGACGCCTCCCCTGCTATGATAAAGTATCTCATCGATTTGTTTTAATAAAATTTGATTTTAGCATTTTTCTACACTAAAAATTTCAAGCTAAATACTAAGACAACCAAAATTATAGTGGCGGCCATTACACCTCGTACGGTTTTATAATTACTCTTCCAGATAAATAAAAAGAAAATTCCAAGGTTTGGTATTGCACATAAACTTACCAATGCTGAAAGCTGGTTATTTTCGTGCAATCGTTTAAAAAATTCGAACATTCCTAAATGTTTGTTGGCTTCTGCATTAATAAAAATAACCGTCAGAACAGGCACTAAAACACCTAGTGCGAAACCTAATAGAAAATTATTAACTACAGATTTTTGTTTATTTTCCATACCAATCCCATTTGCGAATATTTTCTAATTCTTGGTAAGATGTGGTGTCGATTTGTGTAGGGACAACAGCAATATAATTGCGAGCCAAAGCCCATTCATCGGTATCATCGGCATTGGGTTCAAAATTGTTGAAAGAGCCGGTCAACCAGTAATATTCTCCTCCATGAGGGTCTACTCTTTTTTCGTATTCCTCTTTCCAAACCCCTTTGGTTTTTCTACAGACTTTAACGCCTTTAATCTCATTAGTTTTAACGTCAGGGAAGTTGATATTTAAAAAAGTCTGATCGGCTAAACCATGCTCTAAGGCTTGTTTAATCATTTGAGGAAGATAGCCTTCAAGCATTGAAAAATCTGCATCTTTATCGTGATTTAAAAGAGAAAAACCGACCGATGGGACACCGTTTAAACAGCCTTCTCTTGCAGCTCCTAAAGTTCCGGAATAAATTACACTGATAGATGCGTTAGATCCATGATTAACGCCAGACAGCAATAGCGCAGGCTTCTCGTCGACAATTTGATTTAAAGCAATTTTAACAGCATCGACCGGGGTGCCATTGATCGAATAAATGCTTAAATCTTGTTCTTCGTGCTGCTTTGTCAATCGTAACGGATGTTTAATAGAAATGGCATGCGACATTCCGCTCTCTCCTTTATCTGGTGCAACCACTAGCAAACGTCCAAAAGGACGAGCTGCCTCAATCAACACTTTTAATCCTTTAGCTTGATAGCCATCGTCGTTCGAAATTAATATCAATGGTTTTTTAGCCATATCTAAATTTTTCTTGCAAAAATAATCAAGATTAACTGTTTATATTAATCTTATCAGCTAAGTATTTCAAGTTTTTTCAACATCTTTGAAGAAAACTCAATTAAAATGGATATTGAACAAGTAAGAGCAATTTGTATAGATTTATTAGGAACTACCGAAAGTTTTCCATTCGACAAAACAACCTTGGTGTTTAAAACCGGCAATAAAATGTTTTGTTTATTGTCTCTCGACGACAAGCGCGTCAATTTAAAAGCGCCTCCCGAAGAAGTTATTCGGTTAATTGAGCTATACGATGGCATTTATCCCGGTTATCATATGAACAAACAACATTGGATTACGGTCGATTTAGAAATTTTCTCTAAAGATTCTATTATTGAGTTGCTTATTCATCAATCGCACCATTTGATTTTTGAAAGTTTGCCAAAAAAACTTCAATCAGAACTTAAAATGAATTGCTAGCACTTTTTAATTGATATTTCTCTTAAATTATATTAATCTAATTTCTTACATTTGCGACTTAGTTTTTTAGACTGATTCTAAATAGTAATTCAATTAAGATAAAAATGATAGCAAAAAACAAGGTTGTTAGCCTACATTACAGATTAAAAAAAGAAGACAAGAACGGAGCTTTAATAGAAGAAACATATCAATCGGAGCCTTTAACTTTTATTTATGGTATTGGCCATATGTTGCCAAAATTCGAAACTGAGTTGAGTGGATTACATGAGATGGATCAATTTGCATTTCAAATAAAAGCAACCGATGCTTACGGCGAATTCGATGAGCAAGCCATCATTGATTTAGATATTAATATCTTTTTAAGAGATGGTCAACTAGATACAGCATCGATTTACGAAGGCGCTTTAGTTCCTATGCGAAATAGCGATGGCCACAGAATAGACGGAAAGGTTGTTCAAATTACAGATGCACACGTTAAAATGGATTTTAATCATCCGTTAGCTGGGCAAGACTTGTTTTTCGAAGGAGAAATCACTGCTCTTCGCGATGCTACAGCCGAAGAAATTAGTCATGGACACGTGCATTCGCACGGGCATCATGATCACGACGATGATCATGGTTGTGGTTGCGGTTCGGGCAGTTGCAGTACCGATGGCGAACACGACCACGGACATGGTGGCGGATGTGGATGCCATGCTTAAAAGAAAAAGGCTGGATTTTATTGATCCAGCCTTTTTTATTTGAATTTAGAAATGTCTAAACCCTATTATCTCTCGTACTTCTTTGAGTGTTTTTACTGCACTTTCGCGAGCTTTCTCTGCTCCCATCTTTACGACTTTACTTAAATAAGCGTCGTCGGCAGAAATACTTAAAATTCTTTCGCGAATTGGCATTGTAAACTGTACAATATCTTCTGCCAATTGTTTTTTAAAATCGCCATAACGAATACTGCAATCGCTATAAGCCTCATTGAAAAACTTGACCGTTTCGGGCTTAGAAACAATATTTGCCAAAGTAAATAAATTGACGATTTCTTGCGGTTTTTCGGAATTTGGTTCAGTAGGACCAGCATCTGTTTTTGCTTTCATTACCTTCTTTCGAATGGTCTTTTCGTCATCAATCAAATACAAACCGTTGCCTTCCGATTTTCCCATTTTTCCAGAGCCGTCTAAACCAGGTACCTTCACCAATTCTTCTCCAAAATTGTAAGGAATAGGTTCGTCGAAATATTCAACATTATATATGCGATTAAAACGTTTGGCAAATTTCCTTGCCATTTCGAGATTTTGCTCTTGATCTTTGCCTACAGGAACCTTTTTAGCTTTATGAATTAATATATCGGCAGCCATTAACACAGGATAAGTTAATAAGCCTGCGTTTACATTTTCTGGTTGTTTTCGAACTTTATCTTTGAAAGAAGTTGTTCGCTCCAACTCTCCAATGTAAGCGTTCATGTTCAATAATAAGTACAACTCGGCTGTTTCGGGTAAATCGCTTTGTACATATATCGTTGCCAATTCCGGGTCTAAACCTGTGGCAAGGTATTCTGCTAAAACCTGCTTAACATTGCCATGCAAATCGCCCGGTGTGGGGTGTGTGGTTAAAGAATGATAATCTGCAATAAAAAAATAAGCGTTAGTATCGTGCTGCATTTTAATAAAATTCTTCACAGCGCCAAAATAATTTCCTAAATGCAAATTTCCCGTTGGGCGAATGCCACTTAAAACAATTTCTTTTTCTGCCATACGCTTATGCTTCTATCAATTTTTGAATCTCAGGACGAATAGCCTCCCATTCTGTTTCGGGCATTTTTGCGCCGATATGTTCAATAACTTTAGAGGCAATTTTTGCTCCTATTCTTGAGCTGTTGTATAAGCTTGCTCCATTTGTATAACCGTATAAAAATCCGGCAGCGTACGAATCTCCGGCTCCTGTTGTATCGATACTGTTGGCAGTGTATGCCGGAGCAAGAACAATATCTTGCCCCTCTGCTTTAATGTAGGCTCCTTCTTTGCCAATTTTAACCACAGCTATTCTCGCACTTTTTGCAATCTCTTCGCAAGAAGATTTTGGTTCAAGGCCTGTAAAAGCTTTGGATTCTTCTTCGTTGGCGAATAGAATATCGACATATTCTTTCACCATATTTTGTAAAAATTCTAGATTCGCTTCAACCACGTTAAAACTTGCCATATCGATAGAAACCTCCATTCCGAGAGATTTTGCTGTTTTTAAGGCTTTTTCTACGAGCGCTTGATTGAACACCAAATAACCTTCGATGTGAAGAATATCGTAGCCTTCGAACAATTCGGGAGTGATGTCTTCGGGTGTCATTTCTACTGCAGCACCCAGATAAGTCGCAAATGTTCGTTCTGCATCGGGAGTAACTAGCGCAGCAGCTAAACCAGAGCTGGTTTGGCTATATTTTAATTTAGTTGTAATGCCTGAAGCTTCCAAGTCTTTTACGAAGAACGCTCCTACTTCGTCCTGACCGACTTTACCGATATATGCTACATCGGCACCTAGTTTTGCTAAACCATGTATTGTATTTGCGGCACTTCCGCCTGATGTTTGTTTTTGTTCTAAGTGTTTTGATTGTTCCAGTACCTGTGCGATGGTTGTTTCATCGACTAAGAACATCCCACCTTTTTGCAAACCATTGTCTGTTAGAAACTGTTCGTCTTTAATTTGAGTCATTCTATCGACAATTGCATTGCCTAATCCAATAATTTTCTTCATGTTTTTACTTGATATAATTGTAATTTTCTATTCTAAAACTTATTTTCATCCTTGATTACAAAAAAATATTTTTTTGACTTTCAATTACTTAAAGTAAAAATGTTATTTTTTTGATATTTTTTGTACAAATATATTGCATAATATCGTAAAGGCACGTATATTTGCAACGCATTTTTGAAATGCATCTAACCTTCCTCTTTAGCTCAGTTGGTTAGAGCACCTGACTGTTAATCAGGGGGTCCTTGGTTCAAGTCCAAGAAGGGGAGCAAGCCACCAAATATGGTGGCTTTTTTTATTGTCTATTTTCCGGATCATGTACAAAAAATTGTGTTTTGGCAACCTGTTGAATGCCACTTGATACTTCAGTCGAGCCAATTAATGGCTTTATATTAACTTACAATTAACTATTGAGCGTTTATTAAACAATTTGTTTTTTATATTAACATCCAATTACTTTTCCGATAAAATATTTACAAAACATTTCATTTTAACCACTATAATGGTACTTTTCTCTTTTCAATCATTTGAAAAAAAAGAGTACAACGTTTATTATAAAACAAAAGTCAAATGTTCAAGTGGTGATTGTGGTAACGGAAAAGATTTGGCTTTAGTTTTTCATTATTACAGTGTTTACAATGAACCTACACCTAAAATTGATCAGCATTTTGTATTAGGCTTCTTTAAAGATAAAAAACTTAATGGAAGAGCATCTGTAACTGGTCCATTAAAAGATACTCCTCTTAATGACTTGAGTGGAAAATATGTAGATAAATCATTAAAAAATTGAGATGATATTGTTAAAAAAGGTAAAAGATCTTACTCCATTAACCACAAATTTATTAAACGAAATCAAATCCCCTTTTGTGTTTTCATTTGTTGCTATGGTGAATTTGTAGATAACTTAAACGACAAGTTCTAACTATGTATTGCTTGAAAATGATAAGCTATTTTTAATAATCGTAGATTAATGCTATTCCATAGTAACCATAGTTTCCTTGATTTCGAAGTTGTCCCCAGTAATTAATGCCTTTATATACATGTAAATACAACCCTAAAGATCGTGATTTTGGTATACTACCCCTAAATTGCCAGCCTAAGAACGCATTAAAAGTAACAACATTTTTTTCTTCTTTATCTTTTGCTAGCCATACCCCATTATCATTAAGAAATACTGGTAGTCCTAATTTTACACGACTACTAACATCTAAGCTAAAATAGTTAACCGCATATTTACTTGCTAAAAATCCTTTCGAACGCTGCCATTGGTATTCTATGTTCCACTCAAAACGATGAGTACTTTCTGTAAGTTCTACAATTGAGGAGTCAATTGCAAACGATTCTGTAGAAAACCAACCATAACCACGATTGCTAACTCGATATCGCCCCCCTATTCTTAAGGCATGATTATTTTCTATACTACCATTAGGATCGTTAATTGTCATTTGTAGTTCTGTATATTCATATGAAACATTAACGCGCTTTAATGGGTATCCAATGGCTGCAACCGCTAAAACAAGCTCGTCGCCCAAGTGTGTACACTCATGAAACAATGGTAACCACATTACAGAAACATTTTTAATCAATTTAGAATTAGAAAACGACTTAATAGCTTTAATCTTAGGAGACCCGAATCGATAATCTACATCAATAACAGCAGCTGTAATTGGTTCCCACATGTCTTCCAAAACATGCATGCTTACAGGCAAAGAAAGTCCAACGCTCCAGTTTTTGCCCCAATCGTAGCGATATAATGATGCATCGAACCCTAAATGTAATTCGACCATTGGTCGCTTGTATAATTGAAAACTATTTGAAAGCTTATAGGGACCGTACTCTTCGTGGTATCCCATTTCGATTCTATTTACAATGCTATGTAGTTCTGAAATAAATGGTTTTGAGTATTCGATGTCTTTAAAAAACCCATTCCAAAATTTATTGGAACTTGTATCTTGGGAGTACAATGTATTACTTAATGCAATGATTACTAATAATATAAAATTTTTCTTCATCAAAAAAGGAATATAAATTATCTCTTATAATATTTGTGGAAAGTTAATATAAACTTTGCTTTATTTAATTACAATTAAAACATTTCCATCTCTATCGATTGATTAAGGCTGTATATAATATTTCATCTTTCAAATTAGCTTTTGAAATTAACATTAAAAACAGAATTCTTTTCTCCCGATTGGGTTTTAAATATATCTTCTTTACGAACGACAGAATATGTCATTTGTTCTGGATCAACAAAATGCTTAACGAAATCATCTTTCTCTAAAGCATCGTCGGAAAATAAATACACAAAACGTTAGCTCAATGGTAATAAACGGGTAGTACAACCAATACAACTAGTAGTTGATGGAGCATATAAAATGAATTTAAAGCACAATTACTCTGCTAAAATTGAGTTACAGACAACTATACAACTGAATGATTTTTACCTAATATTGATGAATTAGTTATATTATGGAGTAATTGATTTCATGTAAATAAAGCATTGTACGACGCTGGAGCAACTTTACTCTCCTGCAATGCAAAATATCCAAGTAGTATGGCGTATTTATAAACAGCTGTAATATTATTAGCCTCATCAGCTTTGGTAACTTAGTCACTTTTGGTAAAATATACATTTCTAAAACTCTAACTATTAGAGCTTTTAAATGTTTAAAATTTGGGAAGTTACTGAGCGTAAATACCTAAAAAGAGGCTGAATTAATTATAGACAGCCTCTTTTCAAACTACATTTTACATGGTTAACGTTTTTTCTTGGCATTATATCCAAACGTTAGCCCGACTTTAAGACTATGCCTAGACGGAATGATATAGGCATTAATTGGGATGTTTAGTCTACCAGATTTCAAGGACTTTCCTACGGCGAATACAAAACCTGTTTCAATTTGGAGTACGCCTCTGCTATCGAAACGTTCAATTTCTTGATAATTTTGCGTTAATGGATGTTCTAAATCGTCTGATAAATACCAAATTCCATTTTCGTCATAGTAACCTTTAGCTTTTGATGTTAAACTTAAAACAGGACCTAAAGCAAATTCCCAGCCATTAACATTGTGTCTTAAACCATTTAGAATCGATATCGATGGAATAATATAACTTTGATCTAAACCTGTTATAGCAGGTACAATCTCGAATAAAGCCTGAAAGTTACCTTGATTGATATACTGGAATTCAAACTGATATCCGAACATAAACATGACAGGAATAGCATCTATCCCTCCTTGGCTTTTAGGCAAGGCCATTAAACCTGCTTGTTCTCCGGTAAATAAAACCGCTCCTAGCCTTGGCCCATTTAAATTAAGTCTAGTATTATCTTCGGCAATTATTGCATTTTCATATTGATCTACTCTGGTTATTCGTTCGTTAAGTAGCTCGTTATAAGGCAAATCGAAGAGCTTCATAATGCTAATACTTAACATTGCATTAATTTCATCTTTTAAATCGAGGTATTCTAAAACTTTTGTTTTTTCTGTTTTAACGTCGATAAGTCGCAAAGTTACAATAGTCGTCTTTCCGTATAATTCTACACTTCCTGTTAAGATTTTATCGGTTTTTAAAAGTTTACCTATTTCCACCAAGCATAATTTCCCGTAGCATTCTTCGTACTGTAGATTTTCTTTTTTGGCCAGGTAAGAAACATCATATCGGTCGATGACTTCAAAAGTATCCACTTTTTCGAGTTCCATTCTTGCAATATTACCCAATTGTTCCGGTGTATAGTTGATGTTCTGGCTATCGAAATTTAATACAGCAATACTTTGTTTTTGTGCATTACTTATAATACTTATTAATCCTAATAAAATTATAAATGTCAATTTTGTTTTCATTTTCATTTCTTATTAAATAGACGATAAGTCTTGTTATGCAGACAAAGTTAGATTAGGTTTAATATTTTAAGAAACTGATATTTGCGGCCAACTTCCTTTGCTTTTCGATTAATCGTAATTAGACCAATGAATGTCGAATAAATAGCGCATTTTTGCAGAAAATAATTATTGAAGTATTAGATTTTGCAAAAAACACTAAATTTGTTCATGAGTAGAATCAATATTTGCTAGAAAAATATAGATGAATACAGTTGATTTAAGGAATCTAAATGCAAAACATAGAGAGTTATGGTAAAGAACGAATTGCAAATCAATTTCTTAAATAGAATTATAGAGAGTCTGCCGGATTCTATTTCGGTTGTTGATGAACTATCGGATTTATTGGGTATAAGCAATGACAGCGCTTACAGAAGATTGCGTGGAGAAACCTCGTTGAGTATTAACGAAGTGGCTACTTTGTGTTCGCATTACAATGTGTCTTTTGATATGTTTGCACAGTACGAAGACAGTATCGCTTTTAAATATAATCAGCTTAACGATTCGGATGCTTTCAAAAATTTTTTAAATTCTATTTTGAATGATATGCAGCAAATAGCCGCTTCTAAAGACCCGATGATTAAATACGCGGCTGTAGATGTTCCTATCTTTCATCATTTTAATTATCCTGAACTATCTGCATTCAAAATGTTTTATTGGATGAAGGCTATTGTAGGCGTTGAGCAACTAAAAGACAAAAAATTTTCGGTAGAACTTATAAATCAGGAAATAAGTGATATAAGTAAGGCGATATACGATACCTACAATAAAATTCCTTCTGTAGAGATTTGGACAACAGAAACAATCAATAGCTTAATAAAACAAGTGCAATTCTATTGGGAATCGGGTAATTTTCAGACTCAAAAAGATGCCCTAATTGTTTGTAATCAGGTGAAAGAAGAAATAGAAGTGATTGAAAAGCAAGCTGAGTATAGTGCCAAATCGAGTCAAGATTCGAAATCTTTTATGATATATCATAGTGATATCGAAATTGGTAATAACTGTATTTACACCAAACGTGCCGAACTAAAATCGGTTTACCTAAGCGTACACACTTTTAATAAACTGACAACAACTAATCAAAAGTTTATTTATGAAACAGAATTGTGGTTAAATAATTTAATCTCAAAATCGACCTTAATAAGTGGGGTTTCTCAAAAAAACAGATACCAATTCTTTAAAAAAGCATATCAAAAAATCGATGATTTAATTTTACTCATCGAGAAAATATAAAAAACTATTTCTTTCCAATAACTAGTATTGTTATATTTTAATTCCCATTACTACAACATCGTCCACTTGTTCTTGCTGAGTTTTCCATTCTTCAAAAGAAAGATTGAGAATATTCTTTTGTTCGATTAATGGCTTATCCGATATAGAAAATAACAATTGTTTAAAAGGTTTATACTTAAATTTTTTTTCATTAGGACCTCCAAACTGATCGGCAAAACCATCAGAAAACAGATATAACTGATCGCCTTTCTCGACTTTAAACTCGATGGTTCTAAAACTGTCCATTTTATCGTATATGGCAATCGGCATTTTATCTGGTTTTATTTCATAAAATAGTTTTGTAGTTTGTTTTTTCAATTCTAATGAATCCATTTGTTTTACAACATTATTTATTTTTTCATTTAATACATTTAATTCTGAATTCTTAATGATATAAAGAGGATTGTTAGCCCCAGAATATTGCACGATGTTGTTTGCATGGTTTATCGAAATAATTGCCATATCCATTCCATCTTTTTGAGATCCGGACTCGGTATTTTGTTTTAAAGATTTAATTACTTCTTTTCGTAGTTTCCTGAGAATCACACCTGTATGAGTGATGTATTCCTTTTGAACTATCTCTCTTAAAAATGATGTTCCTAACATGCTCATAAAAGCTCCGGGAACACCATGCCCAGTACAATCGGCTACAGCTATAATAGTATGATTTTCTATATGAGACCACCAATAATAGTCACCACTAACTTTGTCTTTGGGACGAAAATACACAAAATGATCGCTCAAATGTTCTGCCAATAGAGAGGGTTCTGGTAAAATAGATTGTTGGATTCGCTTAGCATAATCGATACTTTGCGAAATTTCGAGATGGGTTTTTTCTAATATTTCTTTTTGCAAAACAACAATATCTCTCTGTGCTTCAATTTCGTCTCTTTGACTTTCTATTTCGTCTTTCTGAGCTAAAATTTCTTCATTTTGCATGCTCAGTTCTTCATTTTGCTCGAATATTTGCGCTTTTTGAGCACTAAGCAAATGATTTGCTTTTTTCTTTTGCCTAAGATTAAATAATACATATGTTGCTAAAATTAGCATCATTACAAAAGCTAGTAAAAATAAATTCCTTTGTGAACGCTGATTTTGCTTTTCAGCCTTTTCTTCAGCCAAGGCTAATTTATTCTTTGCTAACTGGCTTTTTTGAATCAAAATTTGTTTTTCTTTCTGCTCTGTTTCGTATTTTTCTCGTAATTCACCTAAAGTCTTAGTTTTCTCATTGTTGTATAAACTATCGTTCACCTGTAAATATAAGTCTTTGTATTCTAGTGCCTTTTCGAATTCTTTTAGCCCTTTATAAGAAGTAGATAAACTTTGATATGCATTTCGTTTCCAAAGATTATTAAGAGTTTTAGTATTTAATTCAAGTGCGTTTTTAGCATATTTTATTGCCTTTTTATATTGCATTTGTTTATTTAAAATATTCGAAATGTTAATTAAAACAGATTCCATCCCTTCGTAAGAATCTGCTAATTTATATTTCTCATAGGCTTCTTCGTAATATTTTAACGCTTCTATAGTATTGCCCCATTCGGACTGAACTAATCCAATATTTGAAAGATTTGTAGCTTCGTGCCTAAGATTATGCAACATTTTATTTATCTCCAATGCTTCTTTGTAGTATTTTAAAGCAAGTTCGTATTGCTTTTTATTATGATAAACTAAACCAACATTACTTAAGTTTCTTGCTATCCCATCATCATCCTTATATTTTTTGTAAATATTCAGTGAAATTTGAAAATATTCAAGTGCTTTATCATACTCATTTTGATCGTCGTAAATATTACCTATATTTCCGAGAACCAAGGCTAAGCCTAGGCTATCTTGAGTGGTCTCATATATATCAACCGCCTTTTGATAATAAATTAAAGATTGTATATAATCCGACTGATAAGAATAGCATAAGGCAATATTTCCATAGTTAATTGCTAAAAACTTTTTATGATCGATTTGTTTATTTATTTTGGCAGCCTTGTTAAAAAAACTTAGAGCTTTATTGTATTCTGTCATTTCCATGTAAATAAGCCCAATGTTGCCATAATTACGAGAAACACCAGCAGTGTCTTTAGTTAGTGAATCAATTTTAAAGGATTTTTCCCAAAACTTAATTGTATTAGGGTAGTCGAATGCAAAATAATATGAGAAACCTATATAATGATAAGACTCTGAAATTAAAAAAGAATCACTAACAGCTAACGCTTCTTTTAAAGCTTTTTCGTAATAAAACCTAGATGAATCAATATTATAACTTCCGAATTCATCACCAATATGAATATAATTATAAATTTTTAAGGAATCGTTTTCTAAGATCTGGTGTTGCTTTTTTAAACTATCTATACGCATATAATCCTGAGCCAAAATCAATTGACTAAAGAATAAAACTATAGCAAATATGCTCATTTTTTTCATGAGTTAAATATAGTAGAAAAAAAACTAGATAAATCAGCATCTCAGTCTAAATAATAATTTAAATTGAGATTTATAAAAATATGTCTACTTGTTAAAAAGTAGATACTTTTGAAAAAAAAAACAATGAATATTACTACCATTTTTACTGTTATTGCCTTTATTTTCACTGGAGGATTAATTCTATATTTTATTATTAATTCGGTTATGAAATCTCCAAAAAATAAGATACTTTCTATAACTGAGGCTTATAAAGTTTTTTTAAAAAACAAAGTTAAGTACTACTCAAAATTAAACGAAAGCGAAAGAAGTGAGTTCGAAAAACGTTTACTCAAATTCCTTTCTCATAAAAATATTACAGGAATCGACACAAACGTTAGCAACGAAGACCGTTTATTAGTGGCTTCTAGCGCAATAATTCCATTGTTTGGTTTTCCATATTATAGTTATCCGGGCGTGAAAGAGATTCTATTATACCCTAATTCGTTCGATAAAAAATTTCAAACTAATAACGAAGTTGAAGGAAGAAATATACTTGGCATGGTCGGAGACGGTTTTTTGAAAGGCCATGTATTATTATTTAAACCCGATTTAGAAGCGGCATTCGATGGTACTAGACATAAAAACAATGTTGGTATTCATGAGTTTATTCATTTGATTGACGGAGCCGATGGCGTAATAAACGGCATACCGGATGTGCTATTCGAACATTCTTTTACATTAACTTGGTTGAAAGAAATCGCCAAAGAAATGAACAAAATAAAATATGGACATTCAGATATTAACCCTTATGCTTTAACAAACAATGCAGAATTTTTAGCGGTTGTTGGAGAATATTTTTTCGATAACCCGGAAACAATGAAAACACGTCATCCGGAACTTTATAACGATTTAGTTAAAATCTTTCATCAGAACCCAGCGAATGCAGATCCTTTAAACTAACAACGATCTGTGCTATAAAATTGTCGTTATACTTAATGATTTAAAAAAAATTATTTTTTCAATTCAATGCCTAATCGTTTTGCAATCGTATTCGCTCTTTCGAATACTTCATTTTTATTTCCACTGATGAGTAAAACTTTGCTAGAATCGTTATATAAATACAATCGATAATCTATCTGAAGCTCTTTTCTACTTATTGTTAACACGCTATTGGCATGAACCATTCTTTTTTTTTCCAATTTTAAAAATGCGTCTTTCGAAATGCTCATCCACTCTCCTATTTTGATAAAAAACAAGCCATTGTACTTTTTATATTTTCGAGCATTAAAATCTATAACCAACCCCGATTTAAACAATACTATTATCAATCCTATCAATAAAAGAAACACAGCTTCCCATAAGTGCTTAATTAAAGAGTAAATACCCAAGCCAATAAACAAATACCCTAAAACAGTAAAGTTTATAGGTAATTTCGCGGTTGTAAACTCAATTTTTTCAGCTTGATGCTGAGGTAAATTCATAGTTTAGTATTTTAATAAATCATTTCAAAATTACAAAAAAGTGCTTCTTTAAAGATTAATTTCTAAATTAGTTTGATAATTGTAAAAAGATGAAAACAATAAAGTGGTTTTTTATTATTGGTTCGATAAGTCTGTTTTTTCGTTGCGAAAGTTTGCAACCTATTGTGAATGAAGTTATTTCCGAAACACACCCCACCAATCAACTCACAGAATCAGAAGTGATTAATGGACTAAAAGAAGCATTAAACATCGGAACTAAAAATGCAGTAAACTTAGTTTCCAAAACCGATGGTTTTTATAAAGACGAAGACATTAAAATTTTACTGCCGCCAGAAGCAAATGTAATATACGACAATAAAGACAGAGCCGCATTTAAAGCTATTGGAATCAGTCAACTTATCGATGATTTAATACTCAGGCTAAATAGATCGGCAGAAAATGCCTCAGTTAAAGCCAGCGAAATCTTTATAAACGCAATAAAAAGCATGAGTATTCAAGATGCGTTTGCAATATTAAATGGTCCGGACAATGCTGCTACAGCGTATTTTAGAAAGACCACATATTTAGCACTCAACCAAGCATTTTCTCCTGTAGTTAAACAAGTTCTCGATCAACCTATTGTTGCCAATATATCTTCAAATAATGCATGGTCGAATCTCGTTAATCCTTATAATAAGATTGCCAAATTTAGTAGCGATTTACCACAAGTTGAGGCAGATCTTACGCAATATGTAACTCAAAAAACAATAGATGGTTTGTTTTCTAAAATCGAATTAGAAGAAAAAGCTATTAGAAAAGATCCATTAGCCAGAGTAACAGATTTATTGAAAAAAGTGTTTGGGTCGCACTAATGTCAATATTTGATATGCAAGGTAATCTTATTACTCCTTTTCAAATAATGAAATACACAATTTAGGATCGAAAAGAATTGCTTAACGCGTTGCCTCCAATATTTTATTAAAAATATCGCTATTCTGATATATTCCATTAAAGCGCTCTGCGTTTGGCCCAAAAGCAAACACAGGAATTAAAGTAGCGGTATGTTCTTTACCGGCAAACCCTGGGTCTATTTCATTATAATTGTCATATTTTTCGTCTGATGCTTTCGGCGTTAAAGCAAATCCTCCCGTTTCATGGTCGGCAAGTACAATAACCAAAGTATGATCGTTCGACTCAGCATAATCTAAAGCTATACCAACCGCTTTATCGAAATCTAACACCTCCTCAATTACACCTTTTGCATTATTACTATGGCATTCCCAATCTATTTGAGACCCCTCAACCATTAAGAAGAAACCTTTCTCGTTTAAGCTTAAAAAGTCAATCGCATTTTGAGTGGCACGCTCGAAAATATTACCTCGACCATCGAGTTTAGAAGGTAATGCATCCGGAGCTAATAAATAAGCCCATTTCTGAGAAAGCTGATACATTTTTGAATCTTGTAAATCATTTGTATCGACAGTAAATCCATGATTGGTTAAGCTATCCAAGTAATTAACACCATCTTCTCTATTAATAAAATATTGATACCCTCCACCGGCAAAATAATCGACTTCGGAATAAACAAATTGTTTAGCAATATCTTCGTATTGTTTTCTAAATTTCACGTGTGCAAAAAAGTCTGCTGGCGTGGCATGCGGTAATTGACATGTAACCACAATACCTGTAGAATATAATTGTTCAGAGAAAATCTCAATTAAATTTTTCGAAGGTAAAGAGTCTACATCAACGCCAACAGCGCCATTATACGTTTTTTCTCCAATAGAAAATGCTGTACCACCAGCACCTGAATCCGTAATTTTATGACTTGCCGACGAGGTATTTATTAAACCAATTTGTTTAAATCGACTGAAATTAGGAGTCGTTTCGGAATAATAATACGAAGACGACACTTGAGATAAACCCATGCCATCCCCAATCAACAAGATTACATTTATTGGTAGTTTATTTGTATTTTGAAGAGAAATCTCTTTTTCTGTTGTAATAGTTTCTGCATTTTGTTTGCATGCTACAATGCTTAATATCGCTACGAAAGTTACTGCTAATCTTAACATAATTATTTTTTTTAGCAAAAATATTGAAAATGCTATTTACTGCCTTATTATTCTAGGTGAATATTATGTTAAAATTTCAAATAAAATTTTTATTAAAAAATCAGATAAAATATTTGCTCATATAAAAAAATAGCTCTATTTTTGCTTCGCGTTTTTGCAACGGTTTGGTAGTTCAGTTGGTTAGAATACCTGCCTGTCACGCAGGGGGTCGCGAGTTCGAGTCTCGTCCAGACCGCAAAAATTAAAGTCTAGCAATTTGCTAGACTTTTTCTTTTTTATCCCGTTTTGTCATCCTATTTTTTAATACGTTTGTATTAATTATTATCAAAGGATCAAAAACCATGAGTCATCCAATATATCTCGATTATAATGCGACTACGCCTATTGCTAAAGAAGTAGCAGAAAGCATGAAACCTTATTTAGAACACTATTTTGGCAACCCATCGAGTGTTCACAGCTACGGACAGGCGACCAAACAAG
Source organism: Bacteroidales bacterium (assembly GCA_016936665.1). GTDB lineage: Bacteria > Bacteroidota > Bacteroidia > Bacteroidales > JAFGXI01 > JAFGXI01. Next base: position 85,536 of record JAFGXI010000002.1, on the reverse strand, counting down.
CCGTTGAAAAAGCTAGAAAACAAGTTGCAACCATGTTAAACTGCAAGGTTTCAGAAATTATTTTCACCAGCGGAGGCACCGAATCGAACAATTATGCAATTAAAGGAACTGCTTATGCTCGCCAACACGAAGGCAAACATTTGATTACTTCGATGGTAGAACACCCAGCCGTATTAGAAGTATTCCGGTTTCTCGAAAAACAAGGCTTCGATACCACCTATATCAATGTAGATAACGATGGGGTAATTAAACTTGATGAGCTAAAAAAAGCCATTCGACCCGATACCATTTTAATTAGCGTGATGCATGCCAACAACGAAGTAGGCACGATTCAGCCAATTGCAGAAATTGCAGAATTAGCCAAGCAACATCAAATTACATTTCATTGCGATGGTGCGCAGTCGGTAGGTAAAATTGCTACAGATGTTAATGCCTTAGGGATAGACTTGTTTTCGCTAGCCGGTCATAAATTATATGCACCAAAAGGCATTGGAGCAATTTACATCAAAACAGGTACTAAGCTCGAAAAATTAATGCATGGAGCCGATCACGAACAAAACTTGCGAGCCGGTACCGAAAATGTACTGGAAATTGTTGGCCTTGGGAAAGCGGCCGAGTTAGCATATCAAAATTTAACTAAAAACGAAAAGCATTATAGAACGCTGCGCGATCGACTTTGGGATGGGCTTAAAAATAATATTCCAGATATTAAGCTTAACGGACATGTAGCATTACGTTTGCCAAACACGCTTAGTGTAAGCTTCCCTAAAATTGAAGCCAATACTTTGTTAGATACATTGGAAGGAGTTGCTGCATCGGCCGGTACAGCTTGTCATTCCGATAATGTTGATATCTCGCACGTGCTCGAAGCGATGTTTATCCCAATGGATTATGCCATGGGAACTATACGGTTTTCCACTGGCATATACACTACGGAGACCGATATCGATGAGGCTATTAAATTGGTTAGCCAAACTGTTGAGCTGTTAAGTACACCTCTAACAGAAATTTTTGAAATGCCAAAGGCTGATGCAGAAATAAAACTGACACATTATACCCATGGTTTAGGTTGCGCATGTAAAATAAGACCTCAATATTTAGAACGCGTATTAGCCGATTTGCCTGTCCCAACGCATCCGAACATCATTGTTGGGTCGAATACCGCCGACGATGCGGCAGTGTATAAAATAGATGACTCTACAGCTTGGGTATCTACCGTAGACTTTTTTACACCTATTGTCGACAATCCTTACGATTTTGGAGCTATTGCCGTGGCTAACTCCTTAAGCGATGTATATGCTATGGGAGCACGTCCTTTATTTGGACTTAACATAGTTGGGTTCCCCGATAATCGTTTGCCTATGGAAGTACTACAGCAAATTCTAAGAGGGGCTAACGACAAAGCAACAGAAGCCGGAGTTCAAATCTTAGGTGGTCATACAGTAGAAGACACCGAACCCAAATATGGTATGGCTGTGAGTGGTATTGTTCACCCCGATAAAATTTGGAAAAACTCTACCGCACAAGTTGGAGATGTCTTAATTTTAACCAAGGCCATCGGCAGTGGCATTCTTTCCACAGCCATGAAACGAGGCAAACTTTCGGAGGATACTGTTCGTATAGCTATCGCCACCATGGCCGAACTCAATGGCAAAGTGTCCAATTTATTGCTTAGCGAAAATATTTCAGCATGTACAGATATCACTGGTTTTGGTCTTATGGGTCACCTAAAAGAAATGACTGTTGGCAGTCAAGTCGATGCAGAAATATACAGTAATGAAGTTTTGCTCTTGCCAGAAGTAGAAGATTTAGCAACAGCCGGTGTTATCCCCGGTGGTACTAAAAACAATATGGCTTATGTAGAAAAACACATAAAATGGGGAAGTCAAATTTCTAATCCCATGAAATATATTCTATGCGATGCTCAAACCTCAGGAGGCTTATTACTCGCTGTGCCATCGAATAATGCAGAACGAATTTTAGAAATAATAAAAAATGTAAGCATCCACCCTGCAAAAATTATTGGAAAAATTCTTAAAAAAGGCGATGGTTACATTCGTGTTAATTAGTAATAATGTTAAATTGATAACTTTTGTTTGGGGCTATAAAATCGTAGTTTGCATCTGTGAGAACATAGGGCAATCAAAATCAAAAAACATGAACAAAGAACAAAAACTACTTTCAAAACTAGGCTAGATTATCTAACAAATTATTTCTTAAATGCTAAATATTAAACAGATACATATATATATATATTTTCACCATGTTCTTAGAAAAAATCATTATAAAAAGAGAAATATCATATACATTTACGATTAATTTCAGTTTGTTAGTCGCATCATATTTTCAAATCTATAAGATAACATTATTTAAATAAAATTTTATGAAAAGAATAATTATTACTTGCTTTTTTGCAATAGTATTTGTTAATACTTTCGCACAAGATGGCGATCTTGATTTAAGCTTTAATGCAGTTGGGTTTGCTCAAAGCTCAGATTTTTATGGAAGCAATGTTTGCAACGCGATACAGAACGATGGGAAAATACTGCTTGCAGGAAAAAATAATCAAAATAAACTGGTTGTATTGAGATACAATTCCAACGGTAGTCTGGATGCCACATTTAATGGCACGGGAAAGGGCACTTATCCAGGTCCCATGAATGGTGTAATTGGCACAGAAAAGATGCTTATTCAAAACGATGGGAAGATACTTGTTTATGGGACTGTCCTTAATAATTCGTACGATTACGATTTAACTTTGATTCGAATAAATTCCGATGGAACCATCGATAATACATTCGGAACGAATGGTTTTGTTACCACCGATTTAAGTGCCGGTAGCGAAGTTCCTGGTAAAGCTGTATTACAAAATGACCAGAAAATATTGGTTTCTGCATATTCATTGGAATCGAACACAGGTGCCTATTATTTTACGGTGATTAGATACAATTCCGATGGTAGTTTCGACACAAGCTTTAATACAACCGGGTACAATAAAATTGATTTAGGCTGTTCTAATTTTTACAATTATAACATGTTAGCTGGTAGTGGAATCGCGTTACAAACTGATGGGAAAATCCTTTTCAGCGGCGCTTATGGCAATTCTGAAGCATCAAGAGATATGATTTGCATTCGTTTAAATACCAATGGCTTATTAGACGTAGACTTTAATTACACTGGTTATGTGACTGTCGATTTCAATGGAGGTGAAGATTTTGCAAACGATGTTAAAGTAGATTTAAATGGCAAAATAATCATCGCTGGAAAAAGATATTACTATAGTTCTTATGCTGCATTAGCTAGATTTAATCCCGATGGAACACCCGACTTGTCGTTTGGCACAAATGGAAAAACAGCCATTGCAATGGATGGCTCAAGCTATTGTAGTGCTAATAATATCAACATTTTACCCGATAATAAAATTTTAATAGGTGGCATGGCTTATATTTCAAGTAACTACAATATTGCTACTACAAGATTAAATAACAATGGTACTTTAGACAATACATTTGGCACAAACGGCAGTGTTAGCGGAATATTTTTAGGTGCTACAAGTCTTAGGGGATATTTTCAGAATATACAAAGCGATAATAAAATAGTTGTTTCTTGTGGTTTTAATGATGAACAATTTACGGTTATTCGTTATCTTCAACGAAACTATCCCGAAATATATACGACTCCAACGGCATCTGCTATAATTTACGGTTAAGAATTATCTAACGCAACACTAGCGGGTGGCAGCGCTTCTGTATCAGGAACTTGGGAATACATTAATCCATCTTATGTGCCTGATGCGGGCTCCTATACTGCTGAAATTCAATTTGTACCGGATGATCCTAACACATATGCCAGTATGCCGACAACTGTAAATGTTACTGTAACTCCTAAAGAACTGACTGTAAGCAATATGATTGTCGAAGATAAAGTGTACGACGGTAATAACATAGCTATAATAAACAGTGCTACATTGAATGGAGTAGTGGGCGCAGATGATGTAGTGCTCAACGATGCCAACACTGGGACTTTCAACCAAACCAATATTGGGATTGATATTCCTGTTACAGTAAATATGAGTATCAGTGGAACTGATATAGAAAATTATACTTTAGCTCAAGCTAATAATCTATTTGCCGATATTATTAGCAAAGTACTATTAGTTAGCGATGCCACAGCCGAAAATAAAATATACGATGGCAATAATACAGCTGTAATTGATGGCGCAATACTAAGTGGCGTTGTAGGAGGTGAAGATGTTTATTTAAGCAATTATACATCCGGAACCTTTGCTCAATCGCAAATTGGCAACGGAATAAGCGTTAGTACAAATATGACTATTGACGGTTCCGATATTGGAAACTATTCTTTGACACAGCCTGTAGGTTTATTTGCTGACATTACAGTGCGAGAATTAACTGTGGGGGGAAGTTTTACAGTGGCCGATAAAATCTACGACGGTAATACATCAGCTACAATGACTCAAAATAATCTAATCCTCCAAAATATTGTACCAAACGATGATGTAAGCCTTACAAACGTAGTGACAGTATTTGAATCTTCTGAGATTGGACTAAATATTCCGGTGAATATTAGTAGTGCTGAGATTACAGGGACTGATGTAAACAATTATTCACTTACGCTCTCCGGTAGCCCCTCTACAATAGCAGCGATCAACGAACCAGCTCCTATCAACGTTCAAGTAATAATCGTAAGTAATTCGGCTTGTGGAGATAATAACGGAGCTGCTCAATTGGTTGTAAGCGGAGGTGTAGAACCATACGAATATCTTTGGAGTAACGGAGCTGGAGATGTTGCAACCGACACTTTAAGCTCTGGAATAAATTCAGTAATTGTAACTGATGCTTTAGGACATTCTGAGCAGGTATATTTTGAAATCTCAAATACAGATGGGCCTGCTGTTACGATAGATTATATTAATCATGTTTCTTGCCATGGTCAACAAGATGGTTCTATTTCTGTTATCGTTAGCGGGAATTCCCCAGTATTGGAATGGAGCACTGGGGATAACACAAGCACTATAGAGGAATTGTCTGCCAGTACTTATCAATTGACAGTTACAGATAATCAAGGCTGTGTTAGTCTACAAACATACACAATTAACGAACCAAGCATATTAACTGTTGACATTGAAACAGAAAATGCATCCTGCGACATGAGCGATGGATCGGCTTCTGCAATTGTTTCTGGAGGTACGCCACCCTACAACATTCAGTGGTCTGTTAGTGACAACAACTTATCTGCAGGCTCATACTTTGTTACTGCAATAGACAATAAAGGATGTATGCTTACCGAATCGTTCAATATATCTAACAATGGAGCTCCTCAAATTATCGTAGATTCTATAATAAACGCAGAATGTGGCGAACAAGCAGCTATTTATATTAGTTTACAAAATGTTATTGGTACACCTGTTTACAATTGGAATAACACCTATAGTACTGAGGATTTAATATCCATCCCATCTGGTCATTACAGTTTAACGGTTACCGATGGTTTATGCATATCGGTACTCGACACTTTTATTACAACATTAGCTCCTACTATTCAAGAGCTTTGTGTAGTTACAGTAGACGAAACCACAGGAAACAATCTTATTGTTTGGGAAAAAGAAGAATCATCCATCATTTCGCATTACAATATTTACAGAGAAACATCTGTTTCTGGACAATACATGCGTATCGATAGTGTTTTATACGAGGAAATAAGCGAATATTCCGATTTACTTGCTAACCCATTAGTGCGGTCTTGGCGTTATAAAATTTCTAAAGTTGATGTTTGTGGTACAGAATCTGAGCTTAGCCCGAATCATAAAACCATTCATTTGTCTATTAATGCAGGATTGAATGGTGCTTATAATCTTATGTGGGGTGATTATGAAGGCTTCCCGTACAGTACTTTTTATGTAAACCGACATCTTAACTCGGAAGGTTGGGTTGTTTTAGACTCACTACCAACCGATATTCATTCTTTCACCAACATCCCACCGGATAACGCAGGCTTATGGTATTCTGTTACTGTTAAAACTCCTGAATCGTGTATTCCTACAAGCGCCAGCAAAACTTCCGGAGGGCCATATTACCAATCTGTATCAAATATTGAAGATGAAGGAATTATCGATACAAAGATTAAACAAACTAAAAATCAAAATATAAATATTTACCCAAATCCAAATAATGGAAATTTTGTTGTCGATTTTAAGCAAAGTTTTAGTGGTAAAATAAAGATTTTTAATATTAGTGGACAAATGGTATCGGAATACGAATTAGAAATGCAAAAGTCATGGCGACATAATAAGCCTCTTGCATCGGGCATATATACGATTCAAGTCCTATCGCATAACTATTCCAAAATAATTAAAATTGTAATCACAGAGTGAATGTTTTAATTTATTAAATATTTGTATCGTTTTTACGAACTGCAAAAAAGTAATCTAATCATTTAGTAATAAGTTTTAATGATTAGATTACTTTTTTTCTTTTCTTATTCCAGTTGTAACTTCTAATGAATAAGCTATGAAAGTGTTAATTTGAGTATATATCCTTTTAGCATTTACCTTAATCAGTTGAACTGTGACAAGTCCGTAACTTTGGTTTAGTTCTGAAATTAAGGATAAGTTTAAGTATGAGATAAATCAAATCTGTTTTATATACATACCAACGTTGGCAATATAGTGTTGCAAAGAATTGTGGGCTTCAAGCCTATTAAAACACCGTCCAAAATTGATGCAGGGAATAACGCACAAAAACACCAGAAACTCTAATATGAATTAAACATATTGTTACGTACGGACTTTTTTAATCCGTTTAATTTCATCCAAGATTATCGGTGTTGTAATCAAAATATATAATCCAAAAGTTAACTGCATTAATATCTTGTAATCATTAAAAACAGTGAATATCTGAGTATTAATAATGACATCAGAAATAATAATCAGATTAGAAAATAGAACCCCTGAGAAAACATACCTAACAATAAGTATGATTGTCAAAAAGTCAAGTACTGTCAAAGAAGTCCAAAAAATATTTTTCCAATCAGGTACATGAGTATAAGGTAACCACCCCCCTTCTATTAAATCTAAAGTGTGAGTACATACACCAACAGAAAATCCGATAATGTAAATCATTAATAGTATTCTACATTTTTTTGTACACATTGAATATCTTATTCTTGAATGCATTTTTATCATTATAGTTTTTGTTTGAAATTTACACCTGAAAAATTATTTTTTGGATTTATTAAAAAAACCTACCATCAAAATAGTGTCAAACCGTGCGTAACAAAAAATATCATACTTGTAATCTAATAATGGCATCAAGCAATTTTTAAACTAATATTCTTCTACAACCAGCATGCACTATACCATATGTTGTCTATTGGCATTTTAATATTTATCTATAAAGTTATTTATTATTTTCTTGTATTCTGGTCTTTTCTTCAAATCTCCATGACCTCCTCCGTCGATGATTATTCTTTTTTTCCTGCTTGTTTTTAAGTTGTTATAAATTCTTTGAGAATGATCAGGAGATATTACATCATCTTTGTTCCCATGAACTAATAATGTAGGAATATCAATTCTTTTTGCTCTTTCTACAGTATTCAATTCGAAATTTGGAGCCTTATTACCAACCCAGCTAATTTCAGAAATTGAGGAGTACGGACTTTCCAAAATCACAGACTTTGCTTTTCGATACGAGGCCAGATATCCGGCTAATGATGTTCCCATCGAATAACCATACAAAATAATATTCTGTGGTTTATATCCTAATTTAATTGCATAATCATATACTTTATCTGCGTCCGAATACATTTGTGTATGTCCGGTTAACGTTCCTGTTGATTTACCAAAACTTCTGTAGTCTGTTACTAAAACAGTATAGCCCCAATTCAAAACCATATGATGATTATCCAAAAAATTTTGCAGATTCTTAGAATTTCCTTGGAAATATACCATCAAATTTACGTTTTCTTGTTTTTCAAAAAGAAATCCATTCAAAGCCACATTTGATTCAACGTTTATATAGATTTCTTTTGTTAAATCTGGTAGCTCGAAATCATAATCGGAATCCAATTTAATTGGTTCAAAAATTATTTTTATTTGTTCATCTAAAGATGTCATAAATAATAAATTTATTTTGTGAATTTATCTACGTTTGCAGGTAACAACTGTGTGTATGAGTAAGATAAAATGCAAGCGATTTACTGTCAAATTACTTGTAGTTTAAGCGAGAATCAAACCTTATAATTACCTACTTTACCTGTCATTACTTATACAAAATGTTGTGTGGCGTATTTATTTAGTAATCCCAATTTTTATACTCTTCATTTTCATTCTTCATATCTTCATAGAGCCAAACCATTCTATCTAAATACCAACTCTTACCAAGATATGCTAATGCTATGCCTAAAACTGCACCCCACACAGAATAGGTTACTGTTGCCCAAATTGCCAATACCATTCCCATCGAAGAAATAAGGTTCAATATTTTATATATTAGCTTTTTATGAATTTCAGGGATATCAATTTTATCCCGATTCAAATAAACTCTTTCTCCCATAACAGATTTTGAAGCCCAATTTCTTGTTGATTTTGGCTTACTAAAAAATACGGGATTAAAAAACATCCACAGAATTGATAATAATCCGGGAATTAAACACCACCAACCAATCCATATTCTACTCCAAAAAGCGAATATAATTACAGGCAAAACCGAATATCGGGTCCAAACGCTCCACGGATTGGAATGTTTCATCCAATTTTCGTGTGTCAAATTGAAGGTTTTTGCAACTTTTCTTTCTAATGTCATAATTTTCAGATTTTATTTTTATTTATTTCTTTTTTCCCATTTAACTCTCAATAAAGGAATTTCAATTTCAAGAAAATTATAATAATCCAATATGTCCGAAATATTGTTAAAATTTAAACTATTCTGGTTAGGGTTAATATTTAATCCTTTTTCTAGAATTATTCTAAACTCAGTAACCGATTTAGTTTTTGCTTCCATTATGTTTTCGAGACTATTCATTGCAATTCTGTAATACGACTTTCGATCACCAGAGATGGTGTGTTTTTCAATCATATTTTGATTTAGTAATAAATTTATATTCCCACTTATTGAACCTTTACTTGCCTTTAAAATATCTCTTAAATTTTCAAATGAGTTGTTGTCAGTTTCCGAAGATATTAGGCAACCTAAAATTCGACCTGCCATTTTGGGCAATCCATATTTTTCGTAAAAAATACCAACTTCTTCAATATATTTTTCTTTTTCTGTCATACTCTTTAATAATTACAACACAAAGGTACATTAAGTTCAGAAATTAATGAACTTATTTTGTTTTTTTTCGAATAATAATCAGTTAATCCGCTATTTTAATGTGCCACACTGTCGTATGCATGTGCTGTAAGAGCCTGCATAGAAATTTCCCGTCCATCGACACGAATGCACAATGTTTTAGAACTCTCTGATTAACAAATGCTTTATACACAACATTGTATACTGGCTGTTTTCAACCTATCAATCAATTTTTTAATTGTTTTTGTTGCTCTTTCTCTTTTAGACTGACAGAACGGACTTGAAAGCTCTTACTGCAAATTAAGATTGAGGGTTGGCTCGCTGCGTTTGCGACATATGAATGATAGCAAAGAGAAGTAATCTCAATTAATCCAACCTTATAAATATTAGGACTAAAATCATTTCCAAAACCATCAACCAAATACCTCGTTTTAAAAATCCGTTTTACCATTAACCATTACCAAACTTGAAATAGCGAAGAGGGTCAATATAAAGACTTAAATATCAACAATGTAAACTCAACCTTTTTCCGATTATTATGTAGATGATTTAAATTTAAAAAGATGAAGCATTATTATACAAAAAAAGCTAAATATTAATGAAAAGCTTTAGAAAGCCGATATTAAAGGCCAATTTTATATCTTTGCCGATTGAAAATAAAAAACAAAGCATTCTTTAGGTTTGAATTAGATTAATATTTTGATTTTGAGAATTTTACAAATTACTAATAGAATACCTTACCCTCCTAAAGATGGAGGTGCTATTGGTTATTATAATTTTACAAAGTCTTATGCAGAATTAGGCGTTGACTTAACACTACTGTCGATGAACACCAGTAAGCACTACATCGATATTGAGGACTTGCCGGATTTATTCAGAAAAGAAATTGACCTTAGAGTAGTAGATATCGACAACCGAATAAAACCAAAAGATGCCGCTTTAAATTTGTTTACTAAAAAATCTTACAACATTCAGCGATTCGAAAGCTATGAATTTGCAGAGAAACTAATCGAAACAATTAAAGAAAAAGACTTCGACATTATACATCTCGACAGTTTATTTGTTTGTTCATATATTCCAATTATTAGAGAACACTCTAAAGCTAAAATCGTTCTTCGTGCACATAACGTTGAATATTTAATATGGGAAAGAATTGCAGCGGTTGAAACTAAAAAAGTTAAGAAAGCCTATTTAAATCTACTTGCTAGGCGATTAAAGGCGTTTGAAGAACAAGCCATAAACGAAGTTGATTTGATATTACCAATTTCGGAAATCGATCGTCAAATTTTAATCGATTTAGGATGTAAACAGCCTCAACATGTTGTAACAGCAGGCATCGATAGTCAGAAATTTATTAGAGTTCCGGAAGCTACAGAGTTCCCCTCTATATTTCATTTAGGATCACTAGACTGGATTCCCAACCAGCAAGCCGTAAAATGGTTTCTAAATGAAGTTTGGAACGATATCAATTTAAAGTTTCCGGATCTTAAACTCTATATTGCCGGAAGAAATACGCCGGACGAGTTTTTTAAAATTGAAATGCCTAATGTTGAAATATTAGGAGAAGTTGAAAGCGCAGTTGACTTTATCAACACCAAAGCTATTATGATCGTTCCGTTGCTATCGGGTAGCGGCATGCGATTAAAAATACTGGAAGGCATGGCTCTGGGTAAAACAATCATTTCTACAAGCATAGGAGCCGAAGGCATCGAATACGAAAACAATAAAAATATTATTATTGCCGACACTCCCAAAGCCTTTGTCGAGTCGATATCGAAATGTTTAAACGACAAAGCATTCTACAACTCGATAGGAGAAAATGCATGGACACTTGCACACGAAACTTACAATAATAATAAAATTGTAGAACGTCTATTAAAAGCATACAAATCGATTTTATAATAAAAGCTGCCTTCAGAAAAGAAGACAGCCTAACGAGTTAAGAGACTCCGAACGAAATTACAATTGATGAATTTTACTATTGAACGATGAGTTTTTGTTGAAACACTTTTTTGTCGTTGTCCAATTGTATGAGGTAAACTCCTTTTTCCAAATTTTTAAGCGACCAACTGATGAGGCCGATTTCGATTATTTCGGAATAAATTAGTTCACCCACTTGGTTATAAACACGGAAATGATAGGAGTCTCTAAATTTGGTGTTTAGGTATATTTGTGTTGATTGTTTGGCTGGATTTGGGTAAATTTTAAAATCGTTGTTTTGAACAGAAACATCTGTAACAGAGGTTTCGCTACACAAACCTTCATTTAAAGCATCGACCAAAGGGGTTGATTCAATAATTCCGCTGCCAGGATATGTTTCTATATAATCGCCAGTAATTTCCCAAATAATAGCTCCTCTCCCATTATTTTCTGCAATATACTCACCTTTTTCACGAATTGATGCTTCGTTATCGTAAGTTACAAATGTTAGATCGGGTCCATTGGTTAAATAAGGCACTTTGGCAAGGTCATCCCAATTGTAAGTAAACTCATCTAAATGTTGAACTATGTTATAATAAAGTGGTGTTCCTTCATCTACAGCAAACAGCTCTGTATTGCCTGTGGCAGAGTGTGTTTGAAATAATCCGGCGCAATTAGTCATCGTACGACCATAAAAAGCGACCCCTAAATTTATTTTATTTGCCGGAACACCATAAACGTCTGTAAGATTATGAAATACAGCATCTAAATTCCAATTAGGGTCGCCTTGTGCGGGCGCATATAACGGCGAATTATGATTTGCTACAGCATCGAAAGTACCTGAAAAATCGTAGGTCATCATGTTGAACATATCCAATATATCAATAAGATTTCCATATTCTATGTTCTCCATTTTTAAAGGATCTCCGCTAAAACAAGCCGATAATATGTAAGATTTGCCATTGGAGATTTCGAGACTACCTAAAGCATCTCTAATATCTTGCATTAGAATCGTAAAATTCGTTTTATCTGCAGCTGTTCCGTTGTGCTCGGCAAAGCCCGGATATTCCCAATCGATGTCAATACCATCGAATTGATATTCGTCGATTAGTTGCATACAATCGTTAACAAAAACAGCACGCTTAACCGGATCTGCCGCAATACTAGGAAAATTGTTAGATAATGTCCATCCGCCAATAGAAGGTACAATTTTAACATTGGCTTCGTGCGCTAAATAAACGACAGATGTGGTGAAATCGTTTGTTTCTACGGGATACCAAATGGGCGTACCTAATAATAAATTATCGTCAGCCCATTCGTCGGTGGCTATTATATGGCCATCGCTCTGTGGCGAAAAAAAAGCATAATTTAAAATATTGTACTTTTCGTACTGAATGGTTTGTGGATTGACCACCTTATTACGATCGTACCATTGCCAATTAGGAAAATAGCCGACTACCTCTTTGCAAAGATTTTGAGCATTAACACTTACATTAATTAATAGCGTAAATACCAAACTTAATTTTAAAATTCTCATAGCTTTCATTTTTTAATTTGTAACCTTGCTTTAATTACTCATTCGTATATCTTGTTAGCTTGGTTTGTTTATAACCGTGAGCAAAAGTATTGATGCAACAAATCATCCTAGTAATTATTGAACCGTACAAAAGCAACAATTCAATGTTTTAATAATAGGACAATTTTAGGACAATAAGTATAACTAAAAGCTATACAGATATTTACGTAAATTAAAATTGATTAAGAAAAGCAACCAAAGAAGTTTGTGTATTAGTTAAATTGAATTTTTTTCTAAGTCTTGTTCTTGCTTTTTCGATACTCTCAGAACTTTGTAAGGTTATAGAAGAAATTTCTTTAGTATTCATATTTAGTTTCAAAAAAGCGCAAAGCCGACGTTCGTTGGGCGTTAAATCTGGATAGTTTTCTTGTAAATTTTCATAAAATGACTGATGCACTTCTAAAAAACGCAGTTCAAACTCTTCCCATAACTGATTGTTTTTGTGCTGATTGAGCCCTGATAATATTTGTCGGATCTCCGGTTTATTCTTTTCGCTGATATTTGCAAAATGAATTTCTAGTTTCTGACTAAGGTCGTTTATCATTTCGTTTTTTTCGGCTAAATGAAGGGTATTACTAACTAAAACTTTATCTTTTTCTTCGATTGCTTTAATAAGGTTCTCTTTTTCGATATTTAAAAGTATTTGTTTATGTTTAAGTCGCTGCACCCTTTGTCTTTGCAATAAAAAGAGTATTAAAACAAAAGTTGCTCCTAAGGTTAATAAAGTAATAATGATATAGTAAAACAAATTTTTCTTTTCCTGTTCTAAGGATTGAATTCGATTTTCTTTTTCGAACAAATAATTACTTTCCGTTTCTCTGATTCTATCTGCAATTTTTGGCGACATTATACTATCTTTCATTACAATATATGCATTACTATACAGGTATGCCGTTTCAAAATCCCCTTCTACCGCAGCAATTAATTTTAATACCTTAAGGGCACTTGCTTGCTGAGTAATCGCTTTGTATTCTTTAGCAACGTTTATAGCTTTGTCTGCATAACGCTTTGCTTCCTTATATTTTTTCTGATGCAAATAGATCTCGGCCAAACTAGACTGCGATTGAGCAACACCACCGTAATCTTGAATCGATTGTTTTATTTCGATACTCAATTCGTACAACTGCATAGCTTTATCGATATTTCCAATTTTGTAGTAACAATCGGCCATATTTGAACTTCTGAGACCTTTCAGAAATTTATTGTTGCCGATATCGAACTGCTCCGACAATTTAAAGTTGATAAGTGCCGACTGGTAGTCCTTCATTTCTTGTTTTACGCCACCAATATTATTATAAACTCCTGCTAATCGGTTCGAATCGTTTTGTGCGTTGAAAAAAGCCAAACTTTTTTGGTAATACTGTAGAGCATCGGGATAATTACCTTGAACTGCTTTTACATTTCCTATGTGCGAATATAAATTTGCAACATTAGACGCTTCTTTTTGCTTTTCATATAAATCTAAACTTACTGTATAATCTGCCATTGCAGCCACATAATCGTCGTAATAGAAGTAAATGTTTCCTCTTGTGCTGTATGCTTTTGCCAGCAAATTGAGTTGTTGATTATCTGCTATAGAAATAGCTAAATTACAGGTTTCTAAAGCTTCTGTTTTGTTAGTAAATAGCCAATCTGAGGAAAGTGATAACAGTGCTTCAACCCTACTTGTTTCGTCGTCGAATTGTAAAACACTATCGACTCTAGAGCGGTTTATATTTTGAGCATATTGATTTTTAAATAATAATAAAATGAATATGAATAATAATAAATGATGCTTTCTCATAAGTAGATTTAATAACTAAAAGCTAAAAATAATGCTTTATTGCTTAAAAGTTACAAAATGTATCTATCTCGTTATAAATTAATAATTGATAATTGATGGTGCCCCAACAGAAAAGTTTTCGTAGTAATTTCGACTTAACTCATTGACATCGAATGTAGTTCTTATTTCGCTTTCTATGTTTTTAGAATAAAAAGTGAAACGCAACTGAATTGTACTAAATATCATGTAATCATTTTTAACCCTTATACCAAGGCTTATAGCACCTACAGGTTTTGTAGCGAAAAGTTGCTCGCTTCTGTCGATCCATCCTAATTCTGAGGCTGCAAATACGGAACATCTAAACCCATAAAAATCTAAAGAGGTAAACCAATTGGCCTCAGCATGCAAAAGCAATTTTTGTGTTCCGGTAAGATCACTTAAAATGACGCGTTCGCTTAGATCGGAATTTTGAATAAAAATATTCTCTCCATCGGCTCTGTTAATTCCCAAAACATACTCCGTCAAGACCGATGTTCTTATCTTCTGATTGCCTAACTCGTACAGCGGAAATAAATACGAAAGTTTTGATATAAATGCGCCTTGGCTAAGTTTATTGGCGTTGTAAAAACTTCCGAATTCGCTACCAATGTAGTATATACCGTTGGCTTTGTTCTTTTTTCTATAAGCTAACTTAATACCTGTATATGCTCTTTCTTTATCTTCGAGCAACTGATAACCTCCTGTTAATTTGGCGATAAACCCGTAAGGAATATCCTCTACTTTACCAAAATCTTCAATATATCTAACTTTATAGTATTTCTGAGAACTGAGCCCTACGCTTCCTAAAATCATTTTATAAGACTTTAAAGAATATTCCGGTAAAAGAATATCCGGTCTATCAATATAATCGATTTGAGTATATCTAATAGCAGGAACTAGCCAAATAGGAAAATCGAAACCCAATTGCTTTCTGATATTTATACCAATAAGTCGGCCAAGCCATACATTGCCAATATTTTGTTTTAAACCTGTAAATGTGATTGCGGAGTCGTTAAAAGCGACTTGAGTTAATGTTTTAACTTGCTGAGCAGAAATACTACCGCCCCATTTTGTTTTATAAGGTAATAAAGGTCTCGACGCTGTTGCATAATAGGCTGTACTGTTATCTGTAAATAAATGACCAGCTGTTGTGTTTATAAACGTCCCGCCTAGGTTATCGAAACTCAATTTAAAATTACTTAAGTAAACTTTATCTTTTGAGCTATTATCGATGAGAAAAGTATTATTAAAATCGCCACCATAACCGGCAATATTATTATGTCTGAAATTTAAACGCCAGTGATCGGGTTCGATGTAAATTGGCACAACATCCCACGGGATATTATCTTTGGTTACAATGTACACATCTGCTTTTGTGCTATCAATCCGATCGATTTGAATTAAAGCATTCTGTATAAAACCCAACAATCTCAAATGAATTTCGTTTTGAAGCATTTTGTTAGGATCGATAGTGTCTTGTTCTGTAAAATAGAGATTTTTTAAAATCACTCTTTTGGCTGTATTGATATGTATTTTAGATAACGGACCTCTTTTTTTTTGATAGTCTTTATAACTAATTGTATCAAAAATTCTTTCTCCTAAAACATTGAGCTGAACTATGTATATTCTACGAATGTATAAACCAGAATATAATTTAAATGCATTTTCTGCATCTTCAATTTTGTTTTCGTTTTTTTGTTTTACCGGTTTTTTGAATATCTCGGCATAAAATGCAGAAAATAACGGATTACTGTGCATCGTAGCATAAATCTTTTCAAAGAATGTTTCTTCATTTAGCTTGTCCTTAGTCGCTTTATGCAATAGAGAATCGCTCAATTCCGATGTGTTTTGGGAATATGACAATACGCTCAATAAAATTAATTCTGCAACGATAAAATATTTTAATATGCCATTGTCCCAATATTTCAATTCGAATGTGTTTTTATGCAATATTAATCTACAAATAGCAAACCTACGAATAATAAACAATGCTTATCCATACTTTTTTTATAAGTATAAAACTATTGTTTCAATTAATATCAAACTTACATTATTTCATGTAAGAGAAATCTCTTAGTTCAAAAGACTTATACATCAAGCCTAAAACAATGTATTTATTTGATAATCTATACTTTACAAATATTACAAAAGTCAATATACAAACCCAATAAATACACCTACAAAAACAAGATCGCTATTGAGCTCGTAAGTTTAAAAGATTGATATCTAACTGTATTAATAAAATTACGGAGCCATGAAAACAACATTTACTTATTTTCTCATTTTAACTGCTACTATTGCCCTTTTTTCGCAAAATAATGCGCTTGTATTTGATGGTAGTAACGACTATGTTGATTGCAGTACAATTAACTTGTCCGGTTCATCAATTACCTTAGAATGTTGGGTGAAAGTTGATAATTTCAACGATCCCGGACAAGGGGTCATCAGTCTTATAGGAACAGAACAGAGCGGTAATTCTGCTTTTTTGAGACTTGGCGACGGCGGTGTACCTCTTGCGCTAAACAAAGTACAATTTGTTTTATTGATTGGTGGTACGCAAATAAAACTAAACGGTTCGCAAGCACTAACAAGCAATACATGGTATCATATTGCAGGTGTATACGATTCATCTACCGGAATGAAAATTTATATCAATGGAAACCTTGATGTAAGTAATTCTCAGAGTGGAAATTTCGTATCGAACAGTTTGTTCTATATTGGAAACAATAAAATTGGCGATACCAGATTTATTGATGGATGCATAGATGAAGTTCGCGTTTGGAATAATGCACGCACGAAAGCCGAAATCAGACAAAATATGTATTGCGAATTATCTGATCCGTCTTCAGAGGCCAATCTAATTGCTTATTATCAATTTAACGAAACCTCAGGAACAATTTTAACCGATTCTAAAGGTAGTTTAGACGGAACTTTAACAAATATGGTAGGAACCGAATGGCAAACGTCTTCTGCTATGTATGCATCTGCAAGATGCTTAGATGTTAATGGTAGCCAGTATGGTGTTATTCCGGGAAATGCTGCTTACACAAATGCTAATTTTACAGTAGAATTTTGGGTTCAAATGGATGTGCCATCTGTGGGTTGGGGTGGCATTTTAGACAATGGCAGAGACAATAATTCAAACTTTTACTTTATGACCGTTTCTGGAGGATGGGGTCTTATTTTTGGCGTGGGTAATGGAAGTGGAGTCTCGGAAATTTGGCGATGGACCGATAGCCATTGGCATCATATTGCCGGTGTATATGATGGCAGCACAATGTATTTGTATTATGACGGTGTATTGGATCAAACAGCCAGTGTAAGCTTAAGCACTTCTGTAAGGGATATAGTTATTGGAAAGAGAGGGCCTTATAGCCAGTATTTTAATGGGAAAATTGATGAATTACGTATTTGGTCAGATGTAAGAACAGATGAAGAAATACGGTCGAATATGTATAAAAAGATGAAAGGTACCGAAAGTAATTTAGTTGGTTATTTCCCGCTAGATGATAATAGTGTAAGTAATTTAATTGATCTTTCCAATACAAATAACGATGCCAGTATGTATAGCGGGAGTATGGTTAGTTCCGAAGCATACAATGTTTGGCTGAATAGCAGTTCTACAAGTTGGTCGACAAGTAGTAATTGGAGTAGAGCTTCGACACCTTCTAGTTCCGATAATGTGGGTATATTATTACAAAACACTTCTCCGATTATAAGTACCGGTCCAAGTATAAGAAACCTTTATTTCGAAGCCGGTTCTACTCCCAGTATTACCAGTAGTTTCGACATTAGTGGGTATTTAATTACAGATGAAAATATCGACTTAAACGGCAATACAATTACATTTGGCAGTTCAGCTACTTTATTCGAAAAAAATGGTCATTTCTATGGTGCTACCGGACAAATTGAAACGACCAGAAACTTATCCAATATTTCTGAAGAAAATGTGGGTGGCTTAGGCGCTGTTATTACAACTTCGGAGAACATGGGTAGTACCAATATTGTTCGTAGGCACGCGGCTCTAATTTGCGACGAGAATGCATCAGTTGAACGCTATTACATCATTAGTCCTACTAACAATTCGGGCTTAGATGCCACACTCACATTTTCATATACCGAAGACGAATTAAATGGAAACATCGAAAACGAACTTTCTCTTTATCGTTCTACAGATGCAGGTACAAGCTGGACAAATAGAGAAGGCACTGTTAACAGCGATGACAATACTGTTAGTCTTTCAGAAATAGATGCCTTTAGCTGGTGGGCTGTCGCTAAAAGTAATTCTATTCTTCCGGTAGAATTAATTGAGTTTTCGGCAAAATGTGTCGATAATGTTAAAATTGAAATAAAATAGGCTACAGCCTCCGAACATAACAATGCTTATTTTGATATTGAATATTCTAACGATGCGAAAAATTTTAATTTGATAAGTAGTATTTCCGGTGCTATACAGTCGAACCAATTAATAAACTATAGCTATGTATTCTCTATATTTAACGACGCTAAGCAACACTATTTCAGACTAAAGCAAGTCGATTTAGATGGTAGTGTTAGCTATTCAAAAATCATCGGGTCAAATTGCAATTCAGATGTTCTTACATACACATTATACCCTAACCCTAACCATGGCGATTTTCTTTATATCGATTTAAATACAATAGCAGAAAGTATTAAAATTAAAGTATTTGACAATAAGTCGGAACTGATATACCAAAGCGATTTTAACAAAATATCACATATAAAAGTACCTACTAATCATTGGAAAGCCGGTTTATATTTTATCAAATTGACAACAGAAGATAGAACATATATCGAAAAAATAATTAGATAATTATAAATTCTACCTCAATAAGGACATATTACCCTGTAATAAAAGCCTCTTCTTCTGGTGCTTTATATAATACTTCCACGCTAAGAGTAGTTGCAAACTACGCCTAGGCCACTGTTTATTTGGTTATTCTAAGCTTAGTGGGGTTTATGTTTATAGTCACGAGCTACAAGCTCGCGCCAGCAGGGGATTAGTTCCAGTATATAAGAAATATTAGAGCAAATACAATCAACCAAATAGTGGAATGTATGAAAAGCAAGATGTCGATAAGTAAACGTTTTTTATATAAAAATTTATAAAATCGTTCTTTAGAGAGTTGATTAAACCGCGTATTGTACTTATTATTACCAAAGAAAATTAATAAGCCAATATATAAAGGCAAGAGTATCGCTATTGGAATAATAAAATAATACCTATACACATCAAAGTTTAGAGCTTTGTAATTAGCGTATAACTCAATAAAAGAGAGTGCATTTAATGACAGGGGTATTATAAGTAAAGCTAGGGAGCTATCAATCTCTGCAGAACCAAAGGTGTATTTTCTAGCAAATACTTGAAAGCGACTTATTATAAATATTGCTATTTTAATTATTTTATTTTCCATATAGCCAAGGAGCCATCATACCCCCTCAGCGTAGTTTACAACTACGCTTTTATATCCCATTTATTTGTAATTAATATCTGACACAAAACAAATATAATAAACTAAATTTCTAATTCCGCATTAAAATGCGCCCGCTGATTTAAGTTTGTAACTTCAATCTACATACAATACGCAAAAAAACCATTGCACAAATTACTTAAAGTATTCTTTATACTAGTAGTCATTAAAAAAAGCTTTGCTTTTTATTTCTAATTGAGCAGACAACAAATAGGCGTGTGGGAGTATGAACACTTTTTTATTGTTTGAACTGTGGAAGTTATTTATCTCCGTAGTGGGACCAAGCACTTAAAACATGGACTGTGATAATTTCTTCTTGTATGGAGTAAATTAATCGGTGTTTTTGATTAATTCTTCGAGAGTATAAGCCTGCAAAATCATATTTAAGTTCTTCGGGCTGTCCTGTTCCTGTGGTTGGATGCTCCATTAATTCGTTAAGTAACTTTTCTATTTTCTTTAATGTAACTTTGTCGCCCGATTTCTTGTGTTTTTCTATATCTGACAAGGCTGTCTCTGTAAACTCTAGTGCGTATTTCATAATCCTAATAATGCGCTTATTTCCTCAGAAGTTGTAATTCTTTTAACTTTTCTTTCTGATACTTCTGATAAACTTTCTTGAAGTTTTTTAAGCATTTCTGCCGATAAGTAAACATCATCATTGTTTACAGGCGTTAACACATAGGACTTGTTTTTGCCTCGCTGAACAATAATTTGTTCGCCTTTATCTGCTTTTTCAAAGTAAAGACGCTGATTTTGCCTAAATTCTCTACTGCTTATAACTAACATAATTCTTTATTTTAAAACGTGTACCAATACGGTACAAAGATAATGTATTTTACGTCCATTGTCAAGTGTTTGTTTTATTATGCTATTGGGGTTTTTCTTTTCAAATTAAATGATCCCTCGACAACGCTGATTTAAGTTTGTAACTTCAATCTACATACAATACGCAAAAAACCTCTACACACCAAGTGTAAAGGCTCTCATATTATATTCCTCTTACCAATTTACCCTTTTAAAAACTGTCTCCTTACTTGGTAGAATTCGGGTTACAAACCCTCAATAGCGGGGGAATTACATAGAAACTCATGGTATGCTACCACTTCAATTATAAGTTTCCCAGTCATTTGGCAAAAGTATGACGAAAGTAACAAATAAAAGGATAACAAATAAACTTGAAAATAAAATTTCATACCATTTTATTACTTTATCTTTATTATTCTCAATAATTAGAATCCATTTTTTTTTATACATAAAAAGTCTATAAAGAAGTAAAAAAGGAATGGAATTTACAATTACTATAAATAAAATTGGATGAATAAACCCTATTTTTAATCTCAAAAAACACGCCGTACCAATAAACATAAGTAAGCCACTGAAAAAACCTATAACTCCTATACCTGAGCCTCCAAATGTTCCATATTTTTCTAGAAAAATATAGTAAATATAAAAGTACCTGTCTAATATTTTTTTAATTTTTACCATGTTGCAGTTCTTGTTTGTCCTCTTTTAGTTTTTTCATTCCACATACTATCTAGGATTTTATCCATCTTTTTGTAAGCGTCTGGACCATATCCATTTGGTATTGGTCTATATCCTGTATAAAGACTAGCTTTTGTTACTTGGTCGTCATTAGCTACTTTTAAAGTAGGCTTTATTTTAAAGTATGCCATAGACAATGGGAAAGCACTTGTGAAGCCTAAACCAAACCCAACTGCATCTAAAGAGAATTCATACCCCCATCCGCCAAATCCTTCACCGTACTGAGAATTAGTCATTGCATCATAAGCTATAAAGCCTCCTGAAATTCCGTTTAGTAAATAATTAGAATACATTAAACCTTTTCCAGTAATAGCAGTATTTTTAAATGCTGATTTCATTGCTTTTACAGAGCCTACACCATTACCTCCATTGTATGTCTGTTTCCAGATACCACTTGCCCCTTTTAATGTTTGTCCTTCAAAATACCCTTTATTAAATAATTGTACTTGTGATTTAAAACCATATTTATATGTAAGGTCAGATGCAATTGCTAAATTACCAACCACTAAAGGAGCAGCACTAGAAGTATATGCTAAATTATGAGATGAATTACCTCCACTAATGGTTGCTGTCGCACTAAAATTTCCACCCTCAGAGTAAGAGTTATAGTCAATTGAAAAGCTACTCCCTTGTATTTCTACTGTATTTATACTACTGCCTGAACCATCATTTATATTTATATATTGAGTATCCTTACCTCCTTTATTACTAACCTTTTCAGTTTCGCCTGTTTCAATATTTAAATTATACTCATCGGCATTATTCCCATTAGGGTCTATCTTTGCAATTGGATTACAATTAAAAGTAGCATAAGCACTTTCCCAAGGCTTAATCACCGGGTCAACATTCCACCTCCTGCCGGTTCGTGGGTCGTACTGCCAAAACTCGGCGGTGTAACTTGTTCCTGTAGAGCCAAATACCTCGTCATCTTTTTCCTGTCCATTAAATCCAAAACGATAATCTACTGTTGAAATCTTGCCTTAATTCATTAATTTAAGGTATTCACCCAAGTCGAAATATGCTGTGCTTTTAAGCTGTCTTTGGCTTGTATAGCTTCAATTTTATCCGAATAGGCCGATGCAATTACTCTGTAGCGTTGTGCTTGATGAACAACAATGGCCGGATAGCCTAGTTTTTCGAGTTTCTTTTGCAAACGATTGGCATTACCCGACGCTTTAAAACTACCGGCAACCAATTGATATTTTGCCGTTTTATCGATTGTTTTTACTGGCTCTTCCTGCATTTCTGATTGAGAATTATTTATAGGCTCATCCTCCTCAATTTCTGCAGATGCTTTATCGACTTTCGTATCTTCTGTTATACTAACGGTCTGTTCTACTTTTGGTTCAATATATTTTAGAGCGTTCTGTTTTTGAGTTTGCTCGTCAATTTTAGCTTCGACTTCTGTTTTAGTTTGGTTTTGCTTAGAGGTATCGTTTTTCACAGTGGAAGTATCGAACCACGAAAAGAACTCGGCTGTTTGCTTGAGCTCAGAAATCGAGTGGTCTTTAATATAATATGATAATAAAACGCCAACAATAACAAATGGCAACACAATAGCAACTTTGCTTAAAATCGATCGGCTTAATATTTTCTTTTGAGCTTGTTTTACTTTTGCTTTAGTTTGTATAGGCTCACAATGTAAGCTCGTTAAACCATACGAATATGGATTAAAATTATCTTTCGTTTTTAGCTCAAATTCCAGTTGTAAGTTTTTATTATACTTAAGCGTACCTAATTGCTCAATATTGATTGGTCTGGCCTCGTCCAACTGCTGAAATGCTTTTTTTATAAATTCTTGCAAATGTTCCTTTGCTGTTTCCAAAGAGACTTGCCCTATAATAGCCATTTTATGAACCAAAAGGCCATCGTCATCAATTAATTTCCGATTAAATGCAATCGATTTTGATGGTGGTAAAATAATACCTTTCGAAGGGAGTAACTCTGCCGATTTGTATTTTGTTACAAAACCGCCAAGGTTGGGCACAATTGCATAATCGTGCTCCTTAATAAGTGCTCTTATCGATTTTGAAACTAATTCTAACATATCTTTATCCTACAAATCTTCCACGACAAATATATAAAACTTTCGCTGTTTTTATAGCCTTAAAAATTAACTCAGCTCATTTTTCATGCTAAGCATTTGAACGTTAAGTATTAAAAATGTTCTTCTTCCGGAGCTGTTTCATCTTCTTCGTCGCCTTCTTCCGAGGCTCCTTCTTCGAATTGCTTCAAGAATTTTTTCTTTAAACCTTCGGTTGATGGGAAAAACGAATATGAAGCTTGATCTTTTTCTGCTTTTAGCTTTCTATCAGCTGGTTTCATGGTTCTTAAAACTGTATTGAATTCTTCGTTTGAGCTGACTGCTTTGAGCACATTATGAGCCATATGGAAGTAATACCATGTATTTTCGTCGACTTCCAGATATAAGAAAAACTCATCGCCGGAACGTTTCTTAATAACTTGTAAATGACCATCTAACAAACGGTTTACTTGCTTTTTAAGAATACTTCCAATACCAATAGGGCCATCGGAATTATAACGTTTTTTTGCAGGATCCCATTTCAATTTTACCTCGCTAATTAACAAACCTGTTTCTAAAGATTTAGGGTATTTTTTATTGCTACCCATACTCAAATTAGCAATATATTCCTCGGCTTCTTCTCGTCCAACAATTTCTGTAATTCCCTTGTAATAAACATCTTCAGGAGCATAGCCTTCGCCGGAAGCACTTAAGTCTTTTGCCATAATGTTCAAGCATTTATCGTTAAAATAAAACTCAAGGAACATCACTAAATTAAGCACGGTGCTCTCTCCTACTGCGTTCTGGTTAATATTTCCTGCCGATTTTACAGAGAATCTTCCAAAATCGGTTCCTAAACCAACTCTACCTTCGCCATAGAAATTACAAACGGTATGGTGTAAACTGACAAGGTTACCCGGCAAGCTCGGTTCTTCAAGCTTATCTTTACTACCTATCATGTATTTTCCATCTTGCTTATCGTATATTAAATAGCCTTCGGTTGGTATTAATTCTGTATCGCTGTATTTTTCGTGAGGCGATAAAAATGCCGGATAAATATGAGCAGAATCGTTGGTAATCATTAAACTCGCATGTAAAATCGATTCATTAATATTTTCTATTGGTGGCGTAACGGGTATGAAGATATCTTTTGGATCAATATCCGATTTGAATTTAACCCATTGAGGTTTAGTGCGTTCACATTCGTGAGAAATTTTAGTATAACCTGCGAACGTTAAATTCTGATTATTTGAATACAAATATACCTTTCCGTTGTATGCGAAATAAGGATTAAAAGTAAAATTTTCGGTCACACCTATCTTGCCTCGTCCGTAGGTTTGCATTGTAGAATCTACACCAACAACATCGAAATGAATAACTTGTTTTAAGCTGTCTTCATTATAAAAATTATAATCGCCAGAAGAAGTGTATTCTTTTCGTCCGTAAATGTTGGTCGCAGCATTAAAAATGGTATGATACCTTGTTGCGCTATTGGCTATGATTCTCGAATTTTCTAAAGTTCGCATGACTGCATGTTTTTCGACCTCCACTACGCCATCGACCGGATAAATTACTGCATCGGCTACACGAATATATTTTACATCTTTAGCCGAAATGAGCTTTGTTCTCATGTTATAAGTTGCCGTTGGTGCTATAAAATTGAGCGAGTCTTGTCGCGGATGAACCGAAATAAACTGCGAGCCGGATAGTTCCACATCATCTTCCATAATAGGCCCTAAATCTTCGTTGCTTTTTATGGTTGCTTGTGCTTTTTCGCTAGCACTCATTTCAAGCACTTCGTTGTCCATATACCACGTAAACTGATCCATAAAACAGATATACTGGTTTTGTGGAAACTCTACGAATGATGCTTCTCCATTCGATTTAAAAATACCTTTTCTTTCGTTAAAATCGATATGAGCATTTACATTATTGGTTTTAAAATCGAAATCTTCGGCACCGGCGGTTTTCAAATTAAAGCCTGAAGTATCTGCATCGAAAGTGTTTTCTTTAAATCTAAACATTTCAGAAATCAACTCAGCAGTTACTAAATCGACCAAACCCCACCCACTCATACCTGTTGGTTGCAAGATGGTTGCTCCTACCAAAGTCGTTTGATCGTTGTACATTTTAATTGGAATATCCACCGATTCGGTAACCAAACTATCTTTATATGCATACCAATCGACATGCGACTGTTCTGCATTAACCCACGGGAACTCTGGAGGGCCAAGTGTTTTAGTATTATCGAATTTCGATTCGTCGGCTTTCAAAACATCCGGCAATAATGTCATTTTTCTCGATTTGGTTACAGAGGTTAAATAGCGTAGTTCTCCCTCCGACAACAAACCGGCATTACTCAAATCGGTTGTTCCTGTTAAATTACCCTTGCCCTGGTATACTGGGTAACCCTGCGGTGGTGTCTGACGAACAAAACCCAATGAATAATCGGGGCGTAAGCGCAATTGCTCTTCGAAACCCGGTAATATATTAGCCGAATTGAAATAACCATCGAAAACCAAACTGTTGCGTTCCAAGTTATCTAAACTATCGAAAGAATAAGGATAAACTTGAAAATAAAAATCGTCTTTTTTATAAGCTCCATTCTGAATATTAGGGTTATCCCAATAAGCGTAAGATTCTTTTTTACTATTGAAGATCGGATATTCGGGTGAAGGTTTAACCCCCGACTTGTTGAAAGGTTTATCAATGAGTAAATCTCCTTTAATATTGTGAAAAGGTGTTTGAACGGGAATTAAAATTGGCTCACCATATTTGTCGTATTGATCGTAGCTTTTAACATGCATTTGCAATCGTTCGACATTGTTGAAATCGATTTTGAAATTTTTGTAACTAAACTCAAAATTACTACCATAAAAATAAAATAACCCGGCGTTAACTTGACCATCGAAAGAAAAATCGCGATCTTTCTTCAAACGAACTTCGCCATTTTTAGGAAACACGACTACATCTTGCGAGTCTGATAAAAATATTTGATCGCAACCGTATAATTTTAATTCGTTGGTGAGTAAACTTATTTCGGCATTTTTACCCTCGGTATTAGAAATAAAACCAATAACATCGTAGTCTTTATCGCCCACACTGGCGCGTAAATAATGATACAGTTTTTCTTTAACAGTTACTCTATCGTTATCTAAATCGTAAGTGATAAACCCATCGAAAGCTAGGCCCAATAAATACTTATGAATTGCTGGTTCCGACATTCGCATATAATCGGCAAATTCGGAAGCATAAAACTCATTGTAGTTCCCGTTGCGCTTAACAAATGAGCGTACCGCAACCAAAGGGTTTACATCGTCCATTTTCTGAATCTCGAAATATTTTTCAACACTGTAAAAATCGGCAGATTCGAAATAAGCTACTTTTTGAATTGGCCCCGGCTCCATTTGCAATTTGGGCTTCGACATATCCCAAACCAATTTACCAACCATCATATCAACATTATGATAAGTGTTAATGTAAGGCGCACGACCAATATTTTCTTTATCTCTTGTAAGTGTTACTATTCTGCTTTTTATTCCAAAATTGAATTTTAAACCCGGATGAAAAATTGAGTCATCTTCTAATTTAAAAGTCACACTAGCATTCGAACTTAGCACTTGCTCCGGTTTAAAAATAAACATCTGTGTTCTTGCAGTAAGTACCAGTGTATCTTTTCTATAAAACTGAAGATTTGCCGGAGATTCTTTAGAACCGGAGCCATAAAACTGCGATCCTTGCATTGAAAATCCACCGGAATAATTTACGTCTTTAAATATATCCTTCATTTCGAAGTGCTTAGTAAACGAATCGAATTTGGGATAAGATAATTTATCGGTCGATTTGGTATTCACTACCTTATCGTGTAATTGCCCGTACAAAGGTTCTGTAAAATAATATTTATTGTAAAAAAGGACGGTGTCGATGATGTATTCAGACTTTTTTAAATCAAGCTTAACATTATCCAAAAGTGCATAAATAGAATCTTTATTAACATCCGATCGCTCCCAAGTTACAAGGCCACCCTTCCCATTAAAAATCATTTCTTCAAACTTAAACTGACCGGAAATATTAAATATTTGAGTGCTATCGCCTTTTGCGAAACATGTTAAATCTATATGCTCAACAGTCACTTGCAAATCATCGTCAACTTTCTGAATTTTAAAGTCCGGAGAGCTCGTTCGCCACTCAACAATGGTATTTTTAAATAACGAATTGCTTTCTATAAGGTGTAAGCTATTGTCCAAAAATCGGTCTAATTTTGCCATCGAAAGCCTTTTATTATCGAGCATTTCGGAAAAGAAATCGACCCATACTTGGTAATTATCTTCGCTTTGTTCGCTCTTTGCAAAGGCAATCATAATACCAAAAAAGGTTTCGAAATGAGGATATGGTCTTGCTTTACGCTCCAACATTTTATTGGTTAGCTTGTAAATATCTTGACGATATTTTTCTACCAAAACACCTTCTTTCCACTCTTTTTCTAGTTCGTCGAAAAATTTCTTTGCCTTATCTTTATCTTTTGTGTTACTCATAAAATCATCAATTTTTTTTATGAACTTAACACTGTCGGCAGGAAATGACTCTTGAGCTTCGGCTGTATTAATCGAAAAAAACACAAAAAAGCTTATTGCTATGAATTTTATAAATGTAAGAATTGTTTTAAACGACATAGTATTGTTTTAGTTTTTCAAATTAAACTCCGCTACTACCCAATTGTTTTTGGTTTTAAATCGGACTAAATGTAAGCCGTGCTGAGTAAATGTTTGCTGAATAATAGACATATCTTGTGTATAAAAACCACTTACAATTAAAGTGCCTTTTTTATTGAGCGACTTCACAAATTGAACAACATCTTTTAATAAGATATTGCGGTTTATATTTGCAAGGATTACATCGAAATACATATTTTGTAAAACTGAAACATCGCCTTGTTTTACCTCCACTTTGGTAATTTTATTAATTTTAAGATTTTCCTTTGTGTTTCTTACCGACCACTCATCGATATCGTATGCAAACACCGAATTCGCGCCAAGCATTATCGCTAAAATAGATAATATGCCAGAACCAGTACCGGCATCGCAAACCGTTTTTCTTTTGAGAGGAATATCGAATAATAAATCGCTCATTTGAGCAGTTGTTTCGTGGTGCCCGGTTCCAAATGCCATTTTGGGTTCGATGGTTATTTCATAAGGCAACGAGGGAGATATTGAATGAAAAGGTGCTTTAATAACGCATTGTTCATTCACAAAAACAGGTTCGTAATCTTTTTCCCAAACCTCGTTCCAATTGACCGTTTCAATTTCTTTGACCTCCAACTTAAACTCGTAAAGCATTTTCAAACTGAATACAATTTCTTCAATGTTTGTATTATCAATTTTTTCTTTTTGGATATATGCTTTAACAGCATTCTCATCATTTTCGAAACTTTCGAATTCTGTCTGACTAAGTAAAGCAACTATTATATCGGCTTCTTCCTCAGAAATGCCTCTATCGAAAACTATTTGATATTCTGTATACATAAATTTATCGGTGTAATCCTATTTGTAAACCCACAGTCCATTCTGGAACTAATCGCTTCTGATTCAAATATTGATTTTTAATGATTTCGGAATAACGATACTCTGCAAAAATAGCGAACTGATTCCATCCCATTCTAAAAACAAGCCCATAGTTAAAAGGGTTGAATATCTTTAAATGCCTATAATATGTTTCTTCAATTCTATAATCTTGGTTTTCTACTTCTTGTTCAATTATCAGATAACTATCAAGTACATTAGTCCCCCATATGCCAAGATCGATAAATTTACCCATAATGTCGCCCCTATGACCAAAATTTATTCTAAAAAACCAAGCATATTTTAATGAAGTGATATTCATTTTATCCTTTTCAATAGGATCTTTTACCGGATAACTTACATATTGACCATTAAGCCCGGCATCTATACCTGTAGCAAAGTAATTATTTAGTTTTAATTTGTAACGTAAGGCTAAATCGTAAGTAGATGTTCCTCCAAATTTTGTGACTAAACCTTGTCCATGCGAATCGCCAAAAGAAAAACCTAAACCAATAAAAAGGTGTAAATAATGCCTTTGGTTGACTCCGAATTGATGTTTCTCATAGGTTGAGTCGACATGCTCTTGCATTAAAACGATTTGCGAAAAGGCATTTATATTAGCCACAAAGAATAATAAAATAATATAAGATTTCAATTTCATTACTTTTCAATTTTAAAAGTACTTGTATAACCATGAAAATGTACACAAATCAAATCACCGTTTTCATAATTATTTATGTTTAATGCCCATGCATCTTTTTCAATAACATCGACTAAACCATAATCTATAACTTTTCCATCGGGTCTTTTGATATGATAATACAAATAATTTCTTTGACCGGGTATATATTCAACATGATTTAATATTTCGACATCGACCAGATTATCGTTGTTTTTAAAACGAAAAGTCGCCATGGTATTCTCGTGCCTTGCCTGCGTAAAATACGAAGCTTGAGGAATTCCGAATCCATGGGCATAATCGTAATAAGGATACAAAGTTGCCGACTTTTGAATTGCATCGAACAATTGATGCACATCGAAATTCGGATTCATTTGTAGAACACAGGCTGCAAAACCGGCAGCTAGCGGGCTTGCAAACGATGTGCCGTAGGCTGTTGTGATACCTTTTTTGGAAACTACGACTACCTTCCCCATTGCAGAAACATTCGGCTTCGCACGCCCATCTGCCGTTGGTCCGTACGAACTGAAAGAGATATGGTAGCCGGTTTCCGGATCAATACCACCAATACTCAACACACTATCGGCATCGGCGGGGGTGCCAATATATTTCCAAAAAGATTGTTCACCTTCGTTTCCTGCTGCATTCACAACTAATATCCCTTTGCTAACAGCCATGTTCGCTGCCCTTGCTACCAAAGAAGTACCATCCATTTGGTCTCGAAAATAACGATGATGGGTATAACCTAGCGAACTGTTTATTATATCTGCCCCTTGTTGGTCGGCCCATTCCACCGCTGCTAACCAGTATTCTTCCTCTGCAAAAGGCTCTAAACCAACTTCTGTCTTGGCCAATAAAAACTCTGCATTTGTAGCCAAGCCTAATTTATGTTGATTCCAAATACCGCCAATATTAGAAAGAACCATTGTGCCATGCGTACTTGAGTAATAAACAAAATCCTTGTTTTTTGTAAAATCTCGCGTAGCAATAATATGCCCCGCATTTCTTATATGTTCAAATTCAGGGGCCTTATCTACATTAGGGAAACCTCCATCGAAAATGGCAATTCGAATACCCGAACCATCAATTTTGAGAGGTTCAAATAATTGTCCTTGCATTAGTTCGATTTGTTGTTCTGCTAACAACTGATAATCATCAGTATCGGCATCTTCTGTTTTAAAGTCGGCTAAAACAGAATTCATTGGCTGAGCTAGCTCTGTTTTAAGTACAAAAGGTAAATTTTGAATTTGTGCTATACGCTCATTATCTGTCCAAACAACAATAGCATTAAACCACCTAGACTGAAAACCGACGGAATCCGACAACAAAGATACTACCTCAATATAATTTTGATTTAAAGGCCAATCGCTATATTGGTTAAGCGAAATACCTTGTTTCAACCGCTTTTCAATCGTTTTCTTAGATAAGTATTTGCTAGGATTGTAATTTACGTTTGCTTTATCTGTGAAGTAAACCCACTGTTTTGTTTGTGCTTTCGTGCTCGAAAGCATCGAAATTACAGATGCAATTATTAAAATAAAATACTTCATAAAATGATTAAAGAAATACTTGTAAAGGTATTAAAATATATTCGATTTTTTTTAAATTGCGACATTGTTAACTATGAGAAATTGATATTAATTGGAAAGATGAACTAGTTCTTATTATACCCGAAACTTCTTTCAAAAAGCACAAGATAATGAAGATAAAATTGAATCTTAGTCAAAAACTGCAAATTTACATCATCAGTGTAACTACTATTTTTTTAATAAGTTCCATACTTTTTATTAGTCAAAAGATAAAAAAAACAGCTGTTGAGAATGCAAAATTATTCACTGAACAAGTAGTAGAAAAATATTCGAAGCAAGTTGAAATGAAAATAAATACCGATTTAGCTATTGTAAGAACACTAGCGCAATCGGTGAGTGTTTACAAGATGTTCCCGGACTCGCAATGGCAAAATGTATATTCTCAAATGTATAAGAATGTTTTAAGTAAAAACAAACAACTCGACGATATTTGGGATAGTTGGGAGTTGAGTTCTTATATTACAGATTGGAAAAAACCATTTGGACGCGTTAGTTTAGCGGCCGTAAATGTAGAAAATGGTATTAGATTAGACAAAGAGTTCAGAAGTCTTAATGGTGATAGTAAACAATATGCAGAACTTAAAGCACGCAACATTGAAAACATAGAAGAACCTTATCTATACTCCTTTACAGGAAACCAAACCGACGCTATGTTAATTACTGATTTAACCGTCCCAATCAACGATCAAAAAGGTAATTACATTGGTATTGTTGGAGCCGATATTCGGTTAGAAAAGCTTCAATTAATGGTTAATAAAATTCAGCCTTACGAAAACAGCCAAGCTTATTTAATTTCTCATGAAGGTTATTATACCAGTCACCCAGACCCAAATTTAGTAGGTGGATTCTCTGGTGACGATTTTGAATACAACGGATTTTTAAACACAATTAAAAAGGGGAAAAAGTTCTCTTTTACAAGTTCAGATGCAGATGGAGAAGATTATTTTTATATTTTTTCGCCCATCAACATAGGAAACACAAACGAATCTTGGAGTTTAGGGCTAAAAGTCCCTCTCGGATCAATCGTTAGTGAAGCTACAATTCAAAGTCGATATTATTTGCTTGTAGGTATTTTAATTGTTGCATTTATCAGCTTAGTTATTGCAATTATTGCCAGAAAAATCACACAACCGCTTCGCAAAATCACTCGCATACTTCAAGACTTATCTAAAGGAAAAGTTAATGAAGAAATGATGACTTCTTACCAAACCGGCGATGAAATTGAATCCATCAGTATAGCATTAAACAAATCGATAATCAGTCTTTCAGACAAAACAAAATTTGCACAAGCGATTGGAAGACAAGAATACGACACAAAACTCAATTTATTGAGTGACGACGATACATTAGGGCAGTCTTTAGTTGAAATGCAAAATAGTCTGCTAAAAGCAAAAGAATTAGAAGCCGATAGACAAAAAGAAGATAACAAACGAAAATGGGCCAACGAAGGCATGGCTAAATTTTCAGAAATATTACGTCAAAATGCCAACTCCATCGAAGAACTAACCTCTGTTTTTACAAGAGAAATAGTCAAATTTAACAAAGCAAATCAAGCCACTCTGTTTTTGGAAAATAAAGAAGACAATGTTTTCGAAGCAAAAGCTACTTACGCATATGACAGAGACAAATATTATCAATCGCAAATCAGACCAGGCGAAGGCTTGGTTGGTACTTGTGTATTAGAAAAAAGTCCGATTTACATAACCGATATACCCAAAGGCTACATAAAAATAACTTCAGGACTAGGCGATGCCCCTCCAAAAAGCCTATTTATTTGTCCTATTCAAACCGACAAGGCTGTTTTAGGTGTGTTAGAAATGGCTTCCTTAGATTTCTTCGACGCATATCAAATAGAATTCATCGAGACCATTTGCAGAAACTTAGCTGGTGTAGTAGAATCTGTTAGAGTTAATGAAAACACTAAATATTTGCTAGAACAAACCCAACAGCAAGCAGAAGAAATGAAAGCGCAAGAAGAAGAAATGCGCCAGAATTTAGAAGAACTGCAAACCACACAAGAGGAAATGGCTGTTAAAAGTTCAGAAATGAATGGTATTTTAAATGCTTTGAATGCGTCTTCCTTAGTTCTAAAAATCGACATGAAAGGCCGTTTAATAGATATAAATGAACCTTTTTTAGAATTATTGGAATTACCAAGAGATGGCATTTTAGGAGAAAACCTTCGCGATGTTTTTAATACCTCGATGGATGAAAGTAAATATTATGCATTTTGGGAAAATTTAAAATCTGGTATTTCTCAAAAAGACGAACAACTAATCATCCTTTCTAACGGTAAAGAAATTTGGCTTTCTCAAGTATTTTCTACCATATTCGACGAAAACAACGACCCCATTAGTGTAATGGTAATTTGTAACGACATTACCGATAATAAATTAAAAGAAAACGAAATACGACAACAAAACGAAGAAATGAGGGCGCAAGAAGAAGAAATGCGCCAAAACTTAGAAGAATTAGAAGCTACTCAAGAAGAGATTGCCACCAAAAGCTCCGAAATGAAAGGCATTCTGAATGCTATAGACGCTTCTTCACTTGTTTTGAAAATTGACATGAACGGCGTTTTAATAGATATTAACGAACCTTTCTTAAAACTTCTTGAATTACCAAAACAAGGGGTTCTTGGCAAAAACTTAAGAGATTTTACTGATATTTCTTCAAACTCAGACAATTACGAAAATTTTTGGGACAATTTACGCAATGGGATTCCCCAAAAAGATGAACAACTCATTAGATTATCGAACGGAAAAGAACTTTGGTTATCGCAGGTATTTTCTACCATATTCGACGAAAACGATTCTCCAGTTAGTGTAATGGTTATATGTAGCGATATTTCTAAAAATAAAGAACAAGAAGCCGAACTATTGCAACAAAACGAAGAAATGACTGCTCAAGAAGAAATGATGCGATTAAATATGGAAGAATTCGAAGGCATTCAGACAGAACTAATGGAAAAAAACGAAGCTTTCGAAGGTTTAATTAATGCTATAGAATCATCTAGTTATTTGGTTGAATATAATACTGATGGAAAAGTAGTAAGAATAAATCAAGCCTATTTAAATATTCTTGGTATCACAGAAGTAGAAGCTCTAACATTATCGCACAACGATTATTTAGAAATAGATCAAGCATCCGAAAATAATTTTTGGAAAGACCTGTTAAGTGGTAATTCCTTTAAATGTAGCTCGAAAGTAGATTTTAAAGGCAAAACCATCACTTTAATGGAGACATATACACCAATTAAAGATGCTTTTGGCGATGTGATTAGAGTTTTAAAAATTGCACATAACAAACAAGATTTTGATTTAAAATAATGGAATATCAACAGGCGAAAGAAAGAATTGGAATTTTAAGCAACGTACTTAATCAGCACAATTACAATTACTACGTATTATCACAGCCTACAATTTCCGATTACGAATACGATCAATTTTTAAAAGAACTTGAAACTCTTGAAAAGGCTTTTCCTGAATTACAATCTGCTAATTCTCCTACCTTAAGAGTTGGTAGCGATTTACAGCAAAATTTCGTACAAGAAGCACATGAGAAGCCAATGTTATCGCTTGGCAACACATATTCTTTAGATGAACTTAAACAATTCGACCAACGCATTAACAAAGCTCTTGAAGGCCAAGAATATAGCTACAGTTGCGAATTAAAATACGACGGCACATCTATAAGTATAATTTACGAACACGGCATATTGGTAAAAGCCGTCACACGTGGCGATGGCTCTAAGGGCGATAATGTTACAGCCAACATTAGAACAATAAAAAGCATTCCTCTTCAACTGCAAGGTGACTTTCCTGAAAAAGTTGAATTTCGAGGAGAAATAATATTGCCTCACCAAGCATTTAGAGAACTCAACGAACAAAGACTGGAAATAGGAGAACAACAGTTTGCAAATCCTAGAAACGCAGCATCGGGTAGTCTTAAACTACAGAACTCATCTGAAGTTGCAAAACGAGGATTAGATAGTTTTCTATATTATGTTCTTACCAACGAAAAAAAATTCAGCTCACATTTTGAGTCAATACAAAAAGCCAAACAATGGGGTATTAAAACACCCGATATCATAGAAAAGCACAATAATATCGAAGATGTATTCAGATTTATTGAATATTGGGACAGTGAGCGACATCATCTACCCTTCGATATTGACGGAATAGTCATTAAAGTCGATGACTTTCAACAGCAAGAGATTTTAGGATTAACATCTAAAACACCCCGTTGGGCAATCTCATACAAATTCAAAGCAGAACAAGCTTTCACAGAGATTTTATCAGTTGATTATCAGGTCGGTAGAACGGGCGCTATCACACCTGTTGCCAATTTATCACCAGTGCATTTAGCAGGAACTACCGTTAAACGTGCATCGATGCATAATGCCGATCAAATTGCCCTGCACAATTTACACTTACTCGATACAGTTATCATTGAGAAAGGTGGCGAAATAATCCCTAAAATTGTAGGCGTCGATATTAAAAAACGTCTTCAAAATGCAGAACCTGTTAAATTTATCACGCACTGTCCAGAGTGCGGTTCCGAATTAATTAGAGAAGATGGCGAAGCCAAACATTTCTGCCCGAATAGCAATGCCTGTCCTCCTCAAATTAAAGGAAAAATCGAGCATTTCGTTAGCCGAAAAGCAATGAATATTGCAACAGGAGAAGCAACTATAGATGTTTTAGTAGAACAAGGACTTATCCATAACATTGCAGATCTTTACCGTTTGAAAAAAGAAGACTTAATACTTCTGGATAGGTTTGCAGAAAAATCGGCAGACAATTTAATTCAAAGTATCGACGAAAGTCGTAATGTTCCCTTTTCCAGAGTCTTATTCGCGTTAGGAATTCGCTTTGTAGGAGAAACTGTTGCAAAGAAAATAGCCTCATCTGTCGGCTCGTTAGAGCAGTTACAAAACATGAAATATGAAGAACTAACAGCAATAGAAGAAGTAGGTGAAAAAATAGCACAAAGTATAGTTCAATATTTCAAAGAACCTACAAATTTAAATATTGTTGATTCTCTAAAAAGCTTCGGACTACAACTTAAGGAAAAATCTAGAGAAACCAAAGGCCAACAACTTATCGGAAAATCTATTGTAATTTCAGGGGTTTTCGAAAGACATAGCCGTGATGAATTAAAACAGCTAATCGAAGATTTTGGTGGTAAAAATATAAGTTCAATATCTAAACAAACCAGTTTTTTACTTGCTGGCGATAAAATAGGTCCAAGTAAATTAGATAAAGCAGAAAAACTTGGTGTAAATATTATTAGCGAAGCTGATTTTGAAGCCTTAATATCAGATTAA
Source organism: Bacteroidales bacterium (assembly GCA_016936665.1). Taxonomy (GTDB): domain Bacteria; phylum Bacteroidota; class Bacteroidia; order Bacteroidales; family JAFGXI01; genus JAFGXI01. Next base: position 48,716 of record JAFGXI010000002.1, on the reverse strand, counting down.
TGGACGAGATTTTTTCAATGCTTTTTTTGTCCGTTGCATTATCTATGGACAGTTTTGCAGTTTCTGTTTCTAACGGATTGTGTATCGTTGGTTTAAAACGACCAAAAGCAATGTATATAGCAACAGTACTAGCTTTATTCCAAGGTACAATGCCAATTTTAGGCTGGATTTTCGGCTCTTGGTTTGAAAAAGATGTTAAACATTTCGATCATTGGATTGCTTTTATTTTATTATCAATCATCGGAAGTAAAATGTTATTCGATGGAATTAAATACCAAATTTCCGATACAAAAGAAAACCATTTAAAATTAAGTACTTTATTAACACAAGCCATAGCGACAAGTATCGATGCTTTTGCTGTCGGTATTAGTTTAGCCATTCTAGAAGTTAATATCTGGCATTACAGTATCAGCATTGCTGTTGTTACTTTTCTTTTTGCTGCTGTAGGACTGTTGTTAGGTAAAATAATGGGAGATAAAATAGGTCAAAAAGCAATTTTACTCGGTGGAGTCGTTTTAATTATTATTGGTATTAAAATTTTGATTGAGCATTTGTATTTTGGCTTATAAAAAAAAAGCCGTAAAAACGGCACTTTCTAATAATCTGAATAACTTAAATTACTTCACCACAAATTTTAACACATAAATCTGATCCGATTTAAAACGTGCAATGTAAACGCCTTTTTTCAATGGAATACTAACACTCCCATTATTATTTAAATGTTCTTCTACATCAACCTTCTGACCTAAAACATTATAAATTTCCAAGGTGCTAATGGGTTGAGTATAATTCCAATTTGCAGTTTGATTTGAATACCAAAACTGAAAAGACGTTTTAACGTCCTTAATAACATTAAATGCATTTGGATCCCACACGGCCACAGCCCACTCCGGGTGATCTATATATGGATTTCTATTATTCTGTATCCCATACACAGCATTGTTTCTATCAATTTCTTTTTGGCTTACGGGGTCTAATTCATTCCATTCCAATAACATATTTTTTGCCCATGTAGAAAAATTATCACCACTCAACATATCGCTAGACCACGAAGAAATATTGGGCATGTAACAAGTTAACATATAAAAATAACTGCGAGCAAAATCACCTTTAAACTCATCGATTGGTTCAAAAACAGTTCCTGAATAACCAGGGTAATTCGACGAACCCAATTTACTACCATTTGTAGATGTCCAAGTTGCAGAACCTACTTCTCCAAAAGGATAATTACTTCTACGATTATTAACATATCCATCAGTAGGGTACAAATGAAATAAATCGGAATACATAGGATAATCATCGTCAAACCAGCTTGCCGGAACTGAATGTTCTCTGTTATAGCAAGTACCCTCTCCAGAATAGTTTCCACACTGATCGCTTACAAATGTGAACTCATAATTTGCTGTTCCATCGGACCTAGTAGAATACATGTCCCAAACTTTCCCATTCGATTTTACGTCTGTTGTTTGAAAATCTGTCCATAAACCGTTGTACGATTCCTGATTATGATTCTTTATTATGTTATAAAGCGCTGTTCTAAGATTATCGCCCGTTAATCCTTGTGCATTATCGTAATATCCATTAGGAATTTGAGAAAAGCCTAATCCCCAACCTAATACGAGTAAAATGTATATAATCCTTCTCATAGACAAATTTTTAGAGCCCCGCAAGATACGCTATTTTTAACGATTACACAAATGATACGCTATACTGAGCTTAAAGTTAAAAATTACTAAATAAAACAAGTAAATACTTTGAGCTATACGAATTGATGAATTTTCTATGTAGTTTTTTATTAAATTTGCGTGTTAAAATTGATTCTAATGAGCAAACGATTTAGTAAAGAAGAAAACGAAGAATTAAAAAAGGCCATCATTGAAGCCATTGAAAATAAAAAAGGTGAAAATATCGCTGTAATTGAAATCGGGAAAATTGAAAATGCCATTACCGATTATTTCATTATATGCAATGCAAACAGTAACACTCAGGTAAATGCAATTGCCGATGGAATTGAAAAAGATGTCAGAAAACAATTAAAACAAAAGCCATGGCAAACAGAAGGAAGAGATAACTCACAATGGATTGTATTAGATTATGTTTCTATTATCGTTCATGTGTTTCAAACGCCATATCGTCATTTTTACCAATTAGAAGAATTGTGGGCCGATGCTCCTATTCAACATATCAACTCAATATATTAAAGAAAAGATGGAACAAAACAATAAAAACAATCCTAAAAACACACCTAAGACAAATAAACCAAAATTCAATATTTATTGGATTTATGGCGGTTTGTTTGTGTTATTTTTAATTATTAATTTTTACTCTACTTCAACCGGGTCTTTAAAAGAAATTCAATGGCAAAAAGTTGAGCAAATCATTAAACATGGCGATTTAAAAGAAATTGTTGTTGTTAATAGAGAAACAGCAGAAATATATCTTAAATCGGAAAGCATTCAGAAAGAAGAATATAAAGATGCTTCAAACAAAAAAGACAACACCTTTGGTTCGTCAGGAGCACAATATTACTATACCATTTTATCGATGGATGATTTCGTTCAAAAATGGGATAAAATAAACACAGAAGTTCCTGAAGAAAACCGTGCTCCACTCAAAAACGAAACTAGAGAAGATATTTTCGGAAACATATTTTGGAATATTTTCCCTTTTATAATCATCATTGTAATTTGGATATTTATTTTCCGACGAATGGGCGGAGCTGGCTCCGGAGGCTCTGGAAGTGGAATTTTTAGTATTGGCAAATCTAAAGCTAAAGAATTTAATAAAGAAACCGATATTAACGTCAACTTTAACGATGTAGCAGGCTTAGAAGAAGCAAAAGTTGAAATTAAAGAAATTGTAGATTTTTTAAAAAATCCAAAAAAATACACCGACTTAGGAGGTAAAATTCCGAAAGGCGCTTTACTGGTTGGCCCTCCGGGTACGGGAAAAACCCTATTAGCAAAAGCAGTTGCCGGCGAAGCTCATGTACCATTCTTCTCGATGTCGGGCTCAGACTTTGTAGAAATGTTTGTTGGTGTTGGTGCTTCGAGAGTTCGCGATTTATTCAAAAAAGCTAAAGAAAAATCGCCTTGTATTATTTTTATTGATGAAATAGACGCTATTGGTAGAGCTAGAGGTAATAACCCGAACATGGGAGCCAACGACGAAAGAGAGAATACACTCAATCAGTTGTTAACCGAAATGGATGGTTTTGGAACCAACAGTGGTGTTATTATACTTGCCGCAACAAACAGAGCCGATATATTAGATAAAGCTTTGCTTCGTGCCGGTCGTTTCGATAGACAGATACATGTTGAGTTACCTGATATTAAAGAGCGTCAAGAAATTTTTAAAGTTCATTTAAAACCTTTAAAATCAATATCGACAGATATTACACCTGAGTTTTTAGCTAAGCAAACGCCCGGGTTTTCCGGAGCTGATATTGCCAATGTCTGTAACGAAGCAGCATTAATTGCAGCAAGAAAGGACAAAAAGAAAGTTGAAAAGCAAGATGTTTTAGATGCAATCGATCGTATTGTTGGTGGTCTTGAAAAGAAAAATAAAATTATCACTAAAAACGAGAAAAGAGCCATCGCATACCACGAAGCAGGTCATGCAACAGTTAGCTGGTTAATAGAATATGCCAATCCATTAATTAAAGTTACAATTATTCCCAGAGGAAGAGCTCTTGGTGCAGCATGGTACTTGCCTGAAGAACGACAGATAACAACCAAAGATCAGATTTTAGACGAGATGTGCGCAACACTTGGAGGAAGAGCTTCGGAAGAAGTTAACTTTGGAAAAGTTTCTACAGGTGCGCTAAACGACCTTGAAAAAGTTACCAAACAAGCTTACGCATTAATCACCTACTACGGAATGAGCACTGAAGTTGGGCATTTGAGCTTTTACGATTCTACAGGTCAATCGGCTTATAACTTCACAAAACCATACAGCGAAAAAACATCTGAGTTAATAGATGTTGAAGTAAAAAAAATAATCGATGAGCAATACCAAAGAGCTTTAAAACTTTTAAATGATAATAAAGAAGGATTGGTTGCTCTTGGTGAGCGACTAATGGAAAAAGAAGTTATTTTTACTGAAGACTTGGAAGAAATATTCGGAAAACGTCAATGGACTAATCGCTCTGACGAACTTGAAAGCGAACTCTTTACCGAAGAACAAGTTCAAAATACAGAAGAAATTATACCTGAGGAAATACCTACTGAAGATGCAAAAATAGAAACGCCAGAAGAAGATAATAAAATCGAATAGATGAGCGATTCCAAATCAAAAATACTTGACAGAATTAAAAAAGCAAAATCAAATACTAAGCTTTGGGAGGGTGTTGATAAGCCAAGCACAGAAAACTTTTTTCAGAGCTCAGACTTATCGATGATTGGCTTATTTAAATCGAAACTCGACGAATTAACAGCGAATTTATTAGTCGTTAATTCCAGCACAGAATTACATCAAGCGCTTCGAAGTATTTTCGATTCTCAATCAGTTTCTTGCTTCGATGTAAACTTGCAATCCATACTAAACGAGGCAGATTTAAATTATGTCGATAGTTTCGATAAAAAATATACCGGTTTTGCATTTATAAGTTGCGAGTATGCAGTTGCCAGACTAGGAAGCATAATTACAAGCTCAGCATTAGCATCCGGCCGGCAATTAAATGTGATACCAGAGCATCAAGTCATTTTAGTAGAAAAAAAACAATTGATTTATAATATCGAAGATGCTTTTGAGGATTTACCTAATCGGTACGAAAATTTACCTTCTTTTATCTCCATAGCAACCGGACCAAGTAGAACTGCAGATATCGAAAAAACATTGATTTTAGGAGCACATGGGCCAAAAAGAATGACCGTTATCTATAAAAATTTTGAAGATTAGAAAAAAAACATTAAATTGAAACAACAAACCATAAACAATAATTAGTCATGGAAAAAGGATGGGTAATGCTTACATATTTCGATCATAGAAATAGAGCAGACATGTTTTCAGCACTTCTCGAAAGCATTAATATTCAAGCAGTAGCGATCAACAAAAAAGGTTCAGAATTATTAGTTGGAAGTGTCGAAATTTATGTAAAAGAAGAAGATTACGACAAAGCTAAAGAATGTTTAAACGATTTTGAAAATTGAAAAATATTTTAGTTCGTTCCCTGTCGGGATTGTTTTTTATCGTATTGGTTTTAGGCTCTGAGCTATTTAGTAGTTTTAGCAGTTATATTTTATTCTTGTTTGTACTTATTTTCGGTTTAAGAGAATTTTATCGTTTTGGTAGATATCAAGAAAACCATCCTAACATGCCGATCGGTATTGTTACAGGAATCGTAATTTATACGCTATCGTATCTAATAGCAGGAAATGTGCTACCACTAAAAGCATATATTTTAGTTATCCCATTTATTATTTTTATTCCGATTCTCGAATTATATCGACAAAAATCACAGCCGATAAATAATATTGGTATTACTTTTTTAGGTCTAGTATATGTTGTACTTCCTGTTTCGCTCATGCACTTTATGGTTCTTTCGAAACATGCCATTGCAGAAGAGCCCGATTGGATTAGCCAAATTTCTAATATCCTATGGAACAAGACCGATAGCGAGCTGATCTATTTCAATGCATTTATCATTATTGGTTACTTTATAATACAATGGGTGAGCGATACAGGAGCATTTGTTTTTGGAATTAGTTTTGGCAAACACCGCTTATTCGAACGAATTTCTCCTAAAAAATCGTGGGAAGGAGCCATTGGGGGGCTACTCGCAACCATAGGAGCGGCATACTTCGTGCATTACCTCTATCCTAGCCTTGCATTGTTGCACTGGATAGCTATTAGCATCATCATTACTGTATTTGGAATTTTTGGCGATTTGATAGAATCTTTATACAAAAGAAGTGTTTCTGTTAAAGACTCCGGTAAAATTATGCCCGGTCATGGAGGTATTTTAGACCGATTCGATAGTAGTTTACTGGCATTGCCTATGGTCTATTTTTATTTGCAAATTATTTATTATTTTTAGCACCGAATTTGGAACTCTAAAAATGATGACAATCCATAAAGAAGGTTTTACTACAATTTCTGTTATTTTTGCTTTTTTAGCCTTGGCTAGCTTTGCAACATTATACCTCATTCCTAATACTTTAGCTATTTTACAATATGGATTAATTGTAGCCTATTTTATTTTTTGGTTGTTCATTATTAGTTTTTTTAGATATCCAAAAAGAATTGTTAATCGCTCCGAAAACAGCATTATTGCACCTGCTGATGGTAAAATTGTAGTCATCGAAGAGATTGAAGAAAAAGAATACTTCAAAGATCGACGCATGCAAGTATCGATTTTTATGTCGCCCTTAAATGTGCATGCCAATTGGTATCCTATATCCGGCGATATCACCTACACAAAATACCACTCTGGTAAACATATTGTTGCCAACCACCCAAAATCTTCGACCGACAACGAACGTACTACTGTTGTAGTAAAACATCGAAACGGCACAGAAATAATGTTCAGACAAGTTGCCGGCGCTTTAGCTCGCAGAATTGTATGTTATTCACAAACCGGAGAAAAAGTTGAACAGGGCAACAATTTTGGCTTTATCAAATTTGGTTCTCGTGTCGATATTATTTTACCATTAAATACAGCTATTAATGTAGTTCTAGACGAGCTTACCGTTGCTCAACAAACTGTGATTGCAAATTTCCTTTAATTCCTATGAAATTATTAATTCGTTCAACAACAGGCTTATCTTTAGTAGGTCTGCTTTTCTTATACAGTTCTTGTCAAAAGAAAGCCTACCAATACAACGAAGGTTTTATTTTTGGAACAATCTATCACATACAATATCAAAACACCAACGATATTCAACAGCAAATAGATTCTGTTTTAAAAGTCGTCGATTATTCGCTTTCCACTTACAAACCAGAATCTGTACTTTCTAAAATTAACACCAACGAAAGTCAAGCAACCGATGCGCATTTTAGAACCGTATTTAATAAAGGGCAAGAAGTGTCAGCCGCAACAAATGGAGCTTTTGATATGACTGTTTCATCATTGGTAAATGCTTGGGGTTTTGGTTTCAAAACCATGGATTTTCCAGATTCTACAACAATCGACAGTTTAATGCAATATGTAGGCTACAAAAAAATTAAACTGGAGAACAATTTAATTATAAAAGCTAATCCTAATGTAAACATCGATGCTAGTGCAATAGCAAAGGGTTATGGTGTAGATGCAGTTGCAGATTATCTGGAAGCAGTTGGCATTAAAAATTATTTAATTGAGATTGGTGGAGAAATACGCTTAAAAGGAAAAAACAATAAAAACATGGCTTGGTCTGTCGGCATTGACAAACCAATTGACGATTTATATAATCAGACCGACGAACTTCAAGAAATAATAGTTCCTCTAAATGGAGGTGTTGCTACTTCCGGAAATTATCGTCGATTCTATATTAAAGACGGAAAAAAATACGCACATACCATCGACCCTTTCACTGGCTATCCGGTAGCTCATAACATACTAAGTGCTACTGTTTGTGCAGACGATTGTATGACTGCCGATGCATATGCAACAGCCATGATGGTTATGAGCTTAAAAGAAAGTCAAGATTTCTTAAATAAACATCCGGAATTGTCGGTATATTTAATTTATGCCAAAGACTCTACAAGTAACGAAGTATGGATGAACGATCGTTTTAAAAAAATAATTGTTCAGGATTAATCTAATTCAGAATTAATCTCAGCTAAAAGATCCTCTATTTCTATAGGTACTACACCTACTTTTTCGCAAACAATACCGCCCGCTTTATTCGATATATCGGCTATGGTTTTTATACTGTAACCATTTAATAATAAAAGTGTTGCAATACTTATAACAGAATCTCCTGCTCCAGACACATCGGCAATTTGTCGATATTCTGCGGGAATTAAATGAAATACTTTGCCGTCAGTAATAAACACACCCAAATCGGATAAAGTGACCATTACATTTTTAAAATCTTTTTCCGAAATAATTTGCTTAGCATATTTAAAAATCGATTCTGTGTCACCACGGAAAAAGTCTTGCTTACTGCCTTCTACAAACTCTTTAAAATTAGGTTTGAAAAGATCAATATCGTGATAATCATCGTATTGGTTCTTTTTAGGATCGGCAGCTACAATTATTTTATTGGCTTTAGCTAGTTCTACAACAGAATCGATTAATCGCTTGGTGATTACCCCTTTATCATAATCTTCAAAAATGATGGCTCCAATCGAACGTTCATGTATTAAATGCTCAATTCTTTCTATCAAGCTATCTTCTAGATCTTTTGCAATTTGATATGTTATTTCATCGTCGACTCTTAATAACTGCTGACCATTGCTTAATACACGAGTTTTTTTAGTCGTTTTACGTTTTTTACTTAAAATTAAGCCAACAGAGGTCATTTGACTTTCTTCCATCAAATCTAAAATAATATCGCCTCCATCGTCAGATCCAATGACAGAGCATATTATAGGATTTGCACCCAAAGATTTCAAGTTCAAACCTACATTGGCTGCGCCTCCTAAACGATTTTCTCTTTTAGTTACTGTAACAATAGGCACTGGTGCTTCCGGCGAAATTCTGTTTACTGCTCCCCACAAATATGCATCAATCATCACATCGCCAATCACAAGAACATTTTCGTTGTCAACTTGATTAAGAAAATCATTCATTTTCATAGTGTTATCTATTTGTTTAAACTAAATATTGAAGCTAGAAAAATAATGAAAAAATTTATTTCTAAAAAGTTTTTTTAAACATGCCAAACTATGTCGGTTGATCATTTAACATTATAATTTAAGAACTGAAAAGATTATGTAATTTTATCGAAAAACAAAATCCAATGAAAGGTTATCATTTCGAATTGAGTTTCGAAGTACGAGATTATGAGTGCGACATACAAGGGGTTGTTAACAATGCTGTGTATATGAATTATTTAGAACATGCAAGACATGAATTGTTGAAAGCGATAGGTTACGATTTTGCTGCTTTAAATCGAGAAAATATTTTACCAATGGTTTATAAAGCAGAACTCGAATATAAAAAGTCGTTGGTAAGTGGCGATGATTTTAGTGTAAAAATTAGGGTGGAAAAGGAAGGTTTATTAAAAGCTGTTTTCTTTCAAGATATAATTAAAAGTAATAGCGATCTAATTCTAAAAGCTAAAATAACAGCTGTTGTTATTGCGAATGGAAAACCAATCTCTCCCGACCAGTTTTTGGAGCCTGTTTACAAACTAAAACAAAATTAAAACTCGAACTGAACTTTCATTCGTATACCAAATTTACTGATATTTGGTTGATCGAGGTGAGTTAATCGCCACAAGGCATCCACTCGAAAAATAGTAAATATATTTTCGATTCCTAAACTGGCTTCGACATATGGCGTATTAACTTCTTGAACTGAGGTCGGAAAATTAGAGTAATTTTTGTTTTCTTCCGTCATATTGCCGACAACGCCTTTAAGTGTAAGAACTTCGCGCCATTTCAGTTCTTTAATTAAAGGTATTTTATTTAAAAAGAAACCTTCGAAATGATGAGTAAAAAGCAAACTGTACCATTCGTCGCTTACGAATTCATAGTAATTCATTAAATTGAATGCATAATCGTCGTACCAATAGGTTTCGTTTCCTTTATGCATTTCTAGGAGTGGATATGGCAAGGTTCCGAATATTTTCCCGGCTTCGAAGTAATATTTAAAATAACCAATTGGGTTAGTTTTAACCAATTGCAACCATCCCACTTGCAAACGCTGGTAATTATATGTGCTATTGATGGCGCCTTTTGGTGCCACCGTAAAATTCAACGTAATTACAGGGTACTTTGAAGTAAGAAAAACCTTTTCTTCTCGTCCCAAAATAGTTCTTTCGTTGAACGCAATTCTTGTCTTCAACGACACCTCGGAAACAATAATTTCATTCGGACCATAACTATCTTCTTTAGGCCTGAAGTCTAAACCTTGCTCCTCTTGCGGACTTAAATAACGATGCGAAAAGCTAATTGTATTGGTGAAGCCAGAAAACCACTCATATTTAATAAAAGTTGAAATTTCCTCTTTATTAGTTAATAAATCGACTGCTCCAGTTCTCGAAAATAGAGAATTTAAAAAGTTATCGCTGGCCAAAGAATATGGACTTATGCCCAATTGTTCGACATCCTTTTGGTACTTAACACCAAACGATCTAGTTAAATCTCTATTAAAATAATAACGAAAACCTCCTCCATATTTAAATCGCTCATCTTTAGTTCCATAAGCCAGATATCCATCTAAAAACAATTTCTCGCTAAAATTTGTACTTGATCTTGCCATTAATTTAAAGCGATTTCCTTCAACAACATTGTATGAATACAAACTGGTGTAGTCGCCTAGCTCAATTTTATCGATTTCGTAGAATCCCGAGAAAATAGCACGAGCAATATCGATATATGTTCTAAAAATTGGTACATTTTTAATAGAGTCTACCATTTGGTATATACCCAACTCATTCTCGTTTAACTCTTCGTTGCGAAGGGTATTCCATTGTTGTTGATTGACTTTATCAGCAGTATCGGCAACAACAGTCATTCTGGAATTTAAAGCAGAAAAAATAGTATCCGAAATTTGATTCCCAATAATATAATCGGAAAAATGGGTGGTTTTTCTGGAAAAAAAACCCATTGTTTTTTCAGCAACATTGAAGTCCATCACCATTTTCTCACCAGTTTTCATCCATGTATCTTCATTAACCTGCTCGAAGTCTTGTTTAAGATAAAAATGTTGCACTAAGTTTAGGTTTGCATCTTTCGAAAGGTTCATCTCAATTGTTTTAATCGCATAGGATGTATCTGCGACCCAAAAAAAACCATCGAACACAGGTTCATGTTTAAAACGTGGGACAAACGATATTTTATAGGACCAATTGTTGCCAACAAAAGCACTGTCTAGTAAATAATATTTGTAATAGGCGCGACCTACTCCTGAAATTGGACTAACAAAACTTCGATCTAAAATACTTACATAATTATCGTAAATATTGATCTTTTGATACATTTGTCCGGTATATTGCGAAATACTTTTATTATCGATTCCAGAAACTTGATTGGCTAAAATCAACTCTTTTTGTGCTGTTGGAATCTTTCTGTAATAAAAATCGGAATAGGTTTCAGAAATTAATACCGGTAAGTAGTTTTTTCCGGTTACCACAGAGGTATCGATGTAATCGAATACAAAATCGAATTTTTTTAGTAACTTTTGTTTCTGAAAATTTTCAGAAATATTATTTAAATCGACTTGCATTTTGTTATAAACCTTGCAATTGTATCGATCCACTTTATCGGGGTTATTTTCTTTTTTATGCTTATTGATTCGTCTTAATATTTCAAAAGCAGGGTTTTCGCCAGGCACCACTACTACTTCGTCTAAACTTATATTTTCGCTTTCTAAAGCAATAGTGAACGATTGATAAACACCACTTTTTACTTTAAGTTTTTGCGTTTTATAGCCAATAAAAGACACTATAAGTGTATCTACTTTTTGCCTTGTAGATATTGAAAACTGTCCTTCCATAGAAGATATAGTACCAACATTAGTGCCTTTAAAAGCAATGTTTGCAAAAGGAACAGGCTCATTGGTTGTTGCATCAAGCACAAGCCCTTTCACTTTGGTTTCTTGCGACCAAAGCGGCTGAATTAAAATGATAAATGAAATTAAAAATAGTAGCTTTAACTTCATTATACAATTCCTTCTTTTAGAATATCGTGTAAATGAACCATTCCTAAATACTTCCCGTTTTCATCCAACACCGGTAATTGAGTAATTTTATATTTTTCCATGATATGAAATGCAGAAATTGCCATATCATCGGGGTGTACAGATTTAGGTCTCGACGACATAATACGTTGTGCCGTAATACTCTGAAGATTTGCCCCCCTCTGCAACATCCTTCTAATATCGCCATCGGTAATAAAACCTATTAGCGTTTCGTCTTTTGTTACAACAGCCGTAGCACCTAGACGCTTAGATGAGATTTCGTAAATCGTATCCGAAAGGCTTGTGTCTTCAAAAACCATTGGTTTATCGTTCATTTTAAAAAGGTCTTCGACTCTAAGATAAAGCTTTTTCCCTAGCGAACCGCCCGGATGTACTTTGGCAAAATCTTCTTTGCTAAAACCTCTTCTATCTAGTAAACAAATTGCCATTGCATCGCCCAAAACCAATTGAGCTGTTGTGCTGGTAGTTGGCGCTAGATTGTTTGGACAAGCTTCTTTCTCAATAATTGCTTTTAATACATAATGTGCATTTTTAGCTAAATAAGAATCTGTATTAGAAACCATTGCAATCAGTTTATTTCCTCTGTTTAAAATTAAAGGAACTAAAACTTTAATTTCTGGAGTATTACCACTTTTAGATATGCAAATAACAGAGTCGTCATCTTGTACAATTCCAAGATCGCCGTGTATTGCATCGGCAGCATGCATAAAAATAGAAGGTGTGCCTGTTGAATTTAACGTTGCAACAATCTTCTGTCCAATAATCGCACTTTTTCCTATGCCTGTAATTATTACCCTACCTTCACTAGAATATAGCAAATCAATTATACGCACAAAATCTTGATCGATATAATCTGCTAATTTTAAAATTGCTGCCGACTCGGTTCGGATTGTATTTACAGCAAGTTCGTGTATATTTTGATGAAAGTTGTCCATATTGTTATTAAAAGTATTGCCCAAAAAAAATATAATCATTAACTTCGTTATGAGGTTAGCCACAAAAGTAACAATCTTTTTCCATAGCTTCCGTTAGAAATGACAATCAAATATATGAATTCTGATTTATTACATAAAAGTTTAAAACAACATTTTGGTTTCGGTCGTTTTAAAGGCGAACAAGAATCAATTATACATAATATACTAGACGGCAACAATACATTTGTACTCATGCCAACTGGAGGTGGTAAGTCTTTATGTTATCAGCTTCCCGCTTTAATGCAAGAAGGTACTGCTATCGTTATTTCGCCACTTATTGCCTTAATGAAGAACCAAGTCGATGCTTTAAGGAGCTATTCGTCTAACGACTCTATTACTCACTTTTTGAACTCATCGCTGAACAAAGCAGAAACTACAAAAGTTAGAGAAGATGTGTTAAAGGGAAAGACAAAATTATTATATGTCGCTCCTGAAACTTTGACAAAGGAAGATAATATCGAGTTTTTTCAACAAATAAAAATCTCTTTTTATGCTATTGACGAGGCGCATTGTATTTCGGAATGGGGACACGATTTTAGGCCAGAATACAGACGTCTTAGACCTACCATCGAAAAAATTGGAATTGCTCCTATCATAGCTTTAACTGCGACTGCAACATTAAAGGTTCAGCACGATATTCAAAAAAATCTTGGTATTCCAAATGCAGATTTATATAAAGCATCGTTCAATAGAGAAAATCTATATTACGAAATAAGACCAAAAGTAAACGCGACAAAAGAGATTATTAAAATAATTAAAAATAATCCTCGAAAATCCATTATCATTTATTGCTTGAGTAGGAAGAAAGTTGAAGAATTAGCTCAAACACTTCAAGTTAACGACATTAAAGCGCTTGCTTATCATGCAGGCATGGATGCAAACACGAGAGCAAAACATCAAGATGAATTTTTAATGGAAGATGTCGATGTAATTGTAGCGACTATTGCCTTTGGAATGGGCATCGACAAACCAGATGTTCGGTTTGTAATTCATTACGATATTCCTAAGAGTTTAGAATCGTATTATCAAGAAACCGGCCGTGCCGGTAGAGACGGTGGCGAAGGACAATGCATTGCTTTTTACTCTTATAAAGACATTCAGAAGCTCGAAAAGTTCATGCAGGGCAAGCCAGTTGCTGAGCAGGAAATCGGTAAGCAATTGTTAATTGAGACAGCCTCATTTGCAGAATCGTCTATTTGTAGAAGAATCACTCTTTTAAATTATTTTGGTGAAGATATTGAACCTTGCGGAAATTGCGATAATTGCAAATACCCCAAAGAACGATTCGAAGGACAGGAATATGTTTCAATTGCTCTTGAAACTATTCAAGAAATGCAAGAGAAATTTAAAGCCGAATTGATTGCCGAAGTAATTGTTGGTTCTGAAAATTCAGAAATAAAATCACATAATTTACACTTGCTAAAACATTATGGTGCAGGAAGTGAGCATGATGTAAAATTTTGGACTGCCGTACTCAGACAAAGTTTAATTGGGCGGTTTATTGAAAAAGAAATTGATAATTACGGATTAATTTTCTTAACTGAATTAGGCGAACAATTTATCAAAAATCCTCATCCTTATACTTTAATACGACACGTTAACTACGAAGAAAGCGAAGAAGAGGCTCAAAACAACGCCATGGTATCTTCTTCAGGCGATCCAAAATTGGTTAAGATGCTTAAAGATTTGAGGAAAAAAATTGCAAAACAAAAAGATATTCCGCCATATGTTATTTTTCAAGATACCTCATTAGATGAAATGTCTATTCACTACCCTTTGACTGAAGAGGAATTGAGCAATATTTCCGGGGTAGGCAGTGGAAAAGTAAGCAGATACGGAGAGCCATTTCTACAACTAATTAATCAGTATGTAGAAGACAATCAAATAGAACGCCCGGACGATTTAGTCGTTAGAACCGTAGTTAAAAAATCGGGCGACAAACTACAAATTATCAAATCGATCGATCGTCAAGTCCCTCTAAACGAAATTGCCGACTCTTTGGGAATTGAGCTTGAAGCACTAATAAAAAAGCTAGAAGCCATTGTTTATTCGGGCACAAAAATAGATATCGCCTATTATATTGAGAGTGAGATAGATGAAGATAAAATTGATGATTTATTCGATTATTTTATGGACGTTGACGACGATAATATAAGCGATGCTCTGGATGAATTTGAAGAAGAAGGTTTCACAGAAGATGAAATACGATTAGTTAGAATCATGTTTATTTCAGAAGTAGCCAATTAATACCAACGAACTGAACATACACTATTATCGCAATTTGTATACCTTAGTGTTTCGATTTTATTATTTTTGCAATAGTCTAAAAATATAAAATGAAAAACTTTCGTATTACAATAGTTATATCATTCATTTTCTTGATCGCTCTAAGCTCTTGTACATCAAGAAAAAAGATTCTGTATTTGCAAAACGAATCTCAAGATTCTGCACATGTTTATATTGCGCAAAATATTTACCACTTGATATCTACTGGTGATGTTCTTTACATAGATATCTTCTCCTTAAACAAAGCTGTGTCAGAAACTTTTAGTAAAACCGAAGGAACATACCAATATTCTATGTGGAATTCTCAGTCTAATATCTATATTAATGGCTATTCAGTTAACGATTCCGGATATGTAAATTTGCCCATAATTGGCGCTGTGCTAGTTAAAAATTTAAAAATTGAAACATGCCAAGATACAATTCAGAAAATTGCCAGACAATACATTAGCGACGCTGTTGTAACCGTTAAATTATTAAGCTTTAGATACTCTATTATCGGCGAAGTTTTACACCCTGGCACATATAATAATTTTAATGATAGACTAACCATTTTTCAAGCCGTTGCCGATGCCGGCGATGTAACCGTTTTTGGAAATAAAACCCAAGCAAAAATTATAAGAAAAACAGAAACCGGAAATAAAATAATAATATTCGACTTTACGCAATCAAAAATCTTAGAAAGTGAAGCATATTATATTCAACCTAACGATATAATATACATAGAACCAGTTAGAAACAAATCTTTTAGACAAAACCTACCCAATATTGCGTTAATATTTTCATCTATTTCGACAACAATTCTTGTCCTTAACTTCATTGGAAAATAATGAGCCAAAATCAAGATATACATTCATTGCTAGAGTCAACAGAAACTTTTGATGTTAAAAAGTTTATATTCAAAATACTATCGAATTGGTATTGGTTTGTTTTGACTATTTTTATTGCCATATCGTTTACCTATTTTGTAAATAAATACACCGACCCTATATACTCTGTAAAAGCAAGCATTTTAATTCGAGATAAAAGTAATTCTGCCAATTCTGGAATTGAAAATATTGTACAAGAATTTAGAGTATTCGATAGAGTTAGAAGAAAAAACGTTGAAAACGAGATTGGAGTACTTTATTCCTATTCGCTAATTAGAAAAGTTGTTGAAAAATTAAACTTTAATGTTTCATATTTTTCAGTAGGAAGAATCAGACAACCCGAAATGTATAATAGGGCTCCATTTACTGTAGTAGTAGATACATTGAAAAAAAATAAATTTGATACTCCCATACATTTAATTCTTTTAAATAATGAAAAGTACTCTTTAATTCTCGATGATGAGGCGCAAACTGAAAAAGAGCTATATTTTGGCATGCCTTATTCCTCTGGAAACTACAATTTTACAATTTTCAAAAAAGATTTTGACTTAGACTCTTTGAAGGGAAATGAGTATTATTTTGTTATAAATAATTTGAACGGAACAACTAATGGTGTCAAAAGAAAACTTAAAATCGAATCGAGCGATGATAAAAGTTCTATATTGGTTCTATCAAGCACAGGAAAAGTAATTGCAAAAGAGGTTGATTTCCTAAATATGCTGTGCGATCAATATATTCAAATGGATTTAGATGAAAAAAATGAAATCAACGCCAAAACAATTAAATTCATCGATGAGCAACTTGGTAGTATAACAGATTCTTTAAGACTTGTAGAAGATAAACTACAACAATTCAAAGAAAACAATAGAATTGTTAATCTTAGTAACGAAGGCAAAGAACTTTTTACACAACTCGAGAAAATTCAAGCAGAAAAGGCTGAATTAATTGTAAAAGATCAATACTTCAATTATTTACTCGAATACATCAAAAGCAACAAAGACACTTTGTCCGTTTTGTCTCCATCGTTTGCTGGCATAAACGATGGAGCATTAAACAGGCTTGTATTAGACCTTAACGACTTGTATTCTCAAAGAAGTGCCTTATCTTATGGAGCCTCTAAAAACAATCCTGTAATTGCGTTATACAACGGAAAAATTACTCAAAATAAACAGTTAATATCGGAGAATGTAAAAACGATAATCAACAGTAATAATTTATCGATAGAAGGAATAAACAAACGCATCGACAGGCTTGATAACGACATTAGAAAACTACCGGTTACCGAGAAGCAATTGATTAACATTCAGAGAAAATACGCCCTTAACGATGAAATTTATAATTATCTATTACAAAAAAGAGCTGAAACCGGTATTGTAATGGCATCTAATACTGCCGAAAATAAAATTCTTGACTATTCTAGAACGGATAATGCCATAAAATTATCGCCAAACGAAAAGACAAATTATATAATTGCAATTATCATTGCCTTTTTTATTCCATTGCTAATCATTGTTTTAATAGACTTCTTTGATAATAAAATACACGAAAGAAAAGACATCGAAAAACGAACCAATATTCCAATTATTGCAGAAATTGGGCATAACAATAAAAATTCAGATTTAGTCGTACATGCATTTCCAAGATCATCTATTTCTGAATCGTTCAGAAAATTAAGGACTAATCTAAAATATAGTTTAATTAATAAAACAGAAGGGTCTACGGTTTTGTCGGTAACATCTACAATAAGTGGCGAAGGAAAAACCTTCACAGCAGTTAACACAGCTTCTGTTCTGGCAGCACTGGATAAAAAAACGATTATTATAGGCTTAGACCTCAGAAAGCCCAGTTTACATAAATACTTTGAGTTCGAAAACGAAGATGGTGTAAGCGAATATTTAACCAACTCTTGTGATTTACAACAAATTATTAGACCAACTAAAGTTAAAAACTTGTCTGTTATTTTAGCCGGAGCCATTCCTCCTAACCCCGCTGAATTGTTAGAACTAGCCAAAATGAATGAATTAATCGAGCACCTCAAAGAAAGCTTCGACTATGTTATTTTAGACACCCCTCCTATTGCACTTGTAACCGATGCTCTTTTACTGTCGCCAAGTGTCGATATTCATTTGTACGTGATTCGCCAAGATTACTCAAACATTTCAGTTTTAGAGTTTTTAAACGACATCAAAGAAAAAAACAAAATCAATTTAAATATTGTAATCAACGATATTAACTTAAGTGGTTATTACTCTTATAAATACAATTATAATTACAAATACGGAGGCACCTATTACAGCCACAATTATTACGACGAAGAAATAAAACTGCCATTTGCTATCAAATTGCTTAAAAAATTAAAACGAAGCTAGATGAAACTTTAGTCACTATAATACGTTTTACCAAAGGCCAGAAATAACTAAAGAATGAAGGAACGTTGTGCAATAACAAACTACGAAATAGAAACAGACGAAGATTGGATTTTTACATCTACTCTAGATGTCGATTATTCAATAACTGTTAGTATTATCAACAAAAATATTGTTCATTTAGATGTTACCGGATACACAACAGAAGGAAATAGAATAGAACTTTGGCCAAAAGTAGAAGCTTTGATTCGTAAAAAAATCAATGGGAAATACTATTTAGTTCACAATTACAAGAATTTTAATGGCGGAAACTCGAAAGCTCGAAGTCACTATATACAATGGGTTTCGAAGCATAGAGATGAAATGCTGGACGTCTGTTTTTACAACACCACTAATTATTTATCAATTTTAATTAAAGCAGGGAAATTATTCTCTCCTAACCTAAAAAACACATACATATTTAAAAATTATAAAGAGACCCTAAACTTTATTAAAGAAAAGGAAGAAGCTAAATTCTCTCCTGAAATTCAAGTTCCTTTTTGGGATGGTAGCTTACTATTCGAAAGCAAATCTGATATCAAATATTTAATTAAGAAAAAATGGGCTCACAGTTCTCTTGATGAATTAAGTGAATATGAAACCTATCTAATAAACGAAAATATTTTTATACGACGATATATTGGCATTTTTTCCGACGATAGTATGCCTCATATCGAGGAGACTTTTGATCAAATTCTGGATGAAGTAAAAATGAAAAACTCACAATATCATTTTTACATCGATTTTGAGCATACCAAGTCTATGTCTTTGGGAATGAGAAAAGATGGACTGAGATGGTACATCGACCACAGACATGTTTTAATTTCTAGTGGCTTCTTTAATGCCAGTCCAATGCTTAAAATCCAACTTAAAATCGCTAGAAGTTTTAGTCCATACATCAACTTAAAAAATAAAGTACACGTTCTTACAAACTTAAAAAGCGTTTTCGATACCATCGAGATATACGAAAATAAAGACATAGTTGGTAGTGATAATATTATCAATCAATATAAAAAATTAAATAAACGTAACCTGCTCAACGAAATATTAAAACTTAATACCAGAATTGAGCTTCTTGAAACAGAAAGATCTAACCAAATAAAAAGCATTTATAATAAATTAGGACGTGTTTCTTGGGACGAAACTTACGAATTTAAAGATGAAGAAATTGACAGAAGCGATAGCCCATATGCCGATATACATAATGCTATTATTCTAGTTCAAAGAGACATAAAAGAAATTTTAGAAAAAAGGGATGAACTCATTTTTCAAGCTAAATCTTCCGATAAATTAAAATCGGCTTTTCTCGCTAACATGAGCCACGAAATCCGAACTCCAATGAATTCAATCATAGGTTTTACTAGCATATTACTTGAAGAAGCAGAAGATGAACAGCATTTAAAATACCTAAATTTGATTAATGGCAGTGCAGAGCATCTTTTAAAAGTAATTAACGACATTCTTGACATTTCAAAAATTCAGTCGGGTAATTTTCAGTTGTATTATAACCTGACTAATGTCAACGAACTTATTAATGATGTTATTTTCGAGCTAGAACCATACAATAAAAACAAAGTAAAAATCATCTTCGAATCACAAGTTCAACATACAATTAACTGCGACGAAACTAGACTAAAACAAATTTTCATCAACCTGATTGGCAATGCTTTAAAATTCACATTAGAAGGTAGCGTTACGATAGGTCATTATACAGAAAATAACAGCATCTGTTTTTATATAAAAGACACCGGAAAAGGAATAGAAAAAGATGCTCAAGATTTAGTTTTCGAACGTTTCAGACAAGCCGAAGAAACCATTACTAGAAAGTTCGAAGGAACCGGACTGGGGCTAGCTATTACAAAATCGCTCATAGAGTTGCATGGCGGAAAAATTTGGTTAGAATCTGAAATTAATGTAGGCACAACGTTCTTCTTCTCTTTACCTTTCGAAACCAATAAAACAAATGATATTAAAAAAATAACCAAACCTACAAGTGATTTTAATCTTAGTGAAAAAGCGATTTTAATTGCAGAAGATAATTTTGAGAATTACATTTATTTAGACGCTATACTTAACAAAAACAACAATCATTTAACTCATGCAAGTAATGGAAAAGAAGCATTAAAGTTATTTAAAAAATTTGACTTCGATTTAATTCTAATGGATATACAAATGCCAGAAATGGATGGCTTAACATGTACAAAAGAAATTAGAAAATTAAACGAAGAAATTCCGATCATTGCTCAGACGGCTTATGCAATGCAAGGCGATAAAGACAAAGCAATGCGAGCAGGTTGTAATTATTACATAAGCAAACCAATCAAAAAAGCAGAATTATATAATATTCTTCAGAAAATTTTTGATTAATATAACTACAATGGATCTGCTTTTACATTATATTTCATTTTAGCTTCAATTGTTACCGCCTGAGTTAATGTTTCTCGTAATGTAACTTCCGTCCTTAGTTTGTATGAGTCTGCTTTTACATATTTATCTAAAATAGCCTCTGTTGTATTTAGACTAATCATTTTAGCATCAGAATCAATATCTGTTTTGGTCGCTAATAAAATTTCGTCGTCGTCGTTCGTGCGAATGTAAATACTTATTGCTTTTAAAAAGCTAAAAGTCTTATCTGCCGGATTTTGAATAAATAAATCTAAGGTTGAAAGTTTAATTTCTTTAACTAAGCCTACAGAAGTGTTGTTGTTTTTAAACTCTTGTTCAGAGTTTGTTGTAATATCGGGCAATGGCAATTCATATGGCAATGCAATAGGTGTAATTGGTGTAATATCGAAGGTTGTAGAGTCTGTTATAGTAAAAGTAAACCACTCGTCTTTTTTACACATTGTTAATATCAACAATATAGCCGGTAACATAAGCCATTTTAAATATCTTCTCATTGTAAATCAATTAATATATGAATTTATAAATATATTCTGAAGCATTGTTCAAAGCATCTTTCACAAGCACCTTCATCGTTCTTTCTTGCCCATTTGCCATTAAATAATCATCGAGCTGGTAATATAAAGCTTTATTTTTATAATCATACTTTAATAAAACCCAATTTCCATCGATGTAGGCATTATAATAATCAACACCTGAAAAATTATCGGCAACATTAAAACTTATAATTCTACTTTCATTTACCCTAATGTCCGATTTGAAAGAAATTCTAGGAGCAACAGTATCGACAAACAAAGTAAAGTTACCGAAATTCCGACTAGATCCTACAATATAATCCTTTTCGTGTTTTGTAGAAACATAACTTAATTGCCCGTTTTCAATTTCTGCAAAACAAATTTTATGTCGATCCACGCCTTGAATATTAGGGTTCTTATATTTCATTTTGAAGTATTTATGAACAGGTTCTGTATCCTTATGAATTTGAAAAATCAAATGGCCGGTCAATGAAGAATCTGCAATTTCTTTGTACGAGAGATAAAAATTTCGATAAAATGAGTTTTTAGCAAAATCTAAAATTAAATGGTTGTAGTTGATATGATACGATTGCGTATAATCGATTAACTGATCATTTAAGAATTTTATTTTTGATTCTTTTGCCACCTCCTCTTTTTTTGCTAAAACATTAAAATTGAGTACCGATCTGTTTCCTTTTGAATCAACAATATTCAATTGGCATGGTATCTCTTCGCCGTAAGGGATTTCAAAATCTTGATTAATTGGATATAAATTTGATAAATCGCCTGGTTCTGTATAAAGCTTATGATATCGAGTTCCTTTTTCCTTAAAATACGCATACTCAATATGAGCATTAACATATCGTGAAATATCGAACGAGAATTGATCTATATTGAATGTATAAATAATTATGCCATTAACTATAAATTCTATTTCGTTGACACCTAATTTATTTGGCGAACCATCTGAAAAATCGATAATATCTACACTTAAACGTAAATATTTTTGAGGCAACTCAACTAACGATTCAATCGAATACAAGCTATCGTTAATTCTGTTTACAGGAATAATTTTTTGGTTATTGTTAAAATTAACCATTAAATTTCTAATAATTGGATGTCGATGGTCTTGTACATCGAATCCTAAGCTAAGCGGATTAAATGGCTCTTGATTATTTGTACGACGAGTCTCAAAATGCAAATGTGGGCCTCCCGAACCTCCTGTATTTCCAGAGAATGCAATAACCTGACCCCTATTAATCTTATATTCATCTTTTTGGAAATATTGGTCGATGCTCTCCGATCTTTTTTGATACTGAAGATTTCTAATTAACTTCTCAATTTCTGGAATAAAATTATTTAAATGACCATATACACTAGTAATTCCGGAAGGATGATCGATATAAATAGCATTTCCGTAACCCCAAGGCGATATTTTAATTCTACTTATCCAACCCTCATCCACAGAATAAACAGGCAACCCAATTTGCTCATTAGTTTTAAAATCGACCCCAGAATGATAATGATTACTCCTCAATTCAGCAAAACTACCAGACATAAATAAAGGAATATCTAAAGGGGCAATCAACTGATTTTGAGCCGAAAGCTGTATTGTTAAAAATAAAATATAAATCCAATTGAACCGCTTCATTCTTTTAAACATTTATTTTCTTTTGGGAATTTGCACACAAAGGAATACAGAAAGTGTGATATAGAAAAAAAATTTATACTTTTGTTTTAAAGTCTTTTTAAACATGTTGGAGATATATCAAGAAGAAATTCAAAGGCTTCGCCAAAATGTTCGAGCAATTATGCAAGAACTTAAATTGGCTAAGAAAGAAATTTCTGAACTTCAGAATAAAAATAAAGACTTGGAAATAGTAGTAAAAGAAAAAGAATTATTAATCGAAGATTTAGAAATAAAGTATAAGCATTTATTAAATGCAAAAGCTTTAACGGGTAAAGAAGGTATAGACGAGACTAAATCAAATATTAATGATTTAGTGCGGGAGATAGACAAATGCATAGCTCTTTTAAATAATTGAGGTTTTAATGGAAGAAGAAAAATTAACCATACGAGTTAACATTAATGAGCGGTTTTATCCATTAAAAATTGAGGCGAAAGACGAAGAGAAAATTAGAAAAGCTGCAAAAGATATTAACGCAATGATTGCCAAATATAGAGAAGTGTTTAAAGATAAAGATGGACAAGATTTTTTGGCTATGGTTGCGCTTCAATTAGGAACTAAAGTAGTTGACTTAGATCATCAGGGCGATTTGGTTAGTATAATCGACGATGTTAAGACAATAAATAGAGATATCGAGCAGTTTTTAAAAGAGTAGACGTTCTTACAAATATTCAAAAATACTCCCGTATTTGAACCATTAATTGAATTTTTGAAAAATCAACACTTTTCAATTAGGGGAAAAGTTCTTGTTGTCAATGACAGGCCTCAATCTTGCTTGCAAGATCATATTTTATAATATGTCAACAGTGGAAGTCAAAGACTTTTAAAGGCCTCCCCTTCCATATTTATTTTAGGATTTTTCCTGAAATTATTAGTGGTCAGGTACGGGTTTTTTTATAAATAGTAACGAGACAAAGTAAATATATACATAACATAGAAATACAAATATCAAAATGGATGCAATAAGTATATCAATAGAACTGGCAGCCTTTATAATTGGTGCTGCAGTTTCTTATTTTGTATGGAATAAAACACTAGCAAAAAAAGCAAAAAGTGTTTTAGACGATGCAGAAGCCGATGCCGAAGTCATAAAAAAAGACAAAATATTACAAGCTAAAGAAAAGTTTCTCCAACTAAAATCTGAGCACGAAAAGTTCATCAATGAGAGAAACAGTAAAATGCAATCGGCTGAATCTAAAATTAAAAACCGAGAAAATGCATTAAATCAAAAAGCAGAAGAACTACAAAGAAAGAAAAAAGAAGCCGAAGCTATTCAAGCCGATTTTGAGATGAAAATGCAAAGAATTCTTGCAAGAGAAGAAGAATTAGATAAAATTCAAAAGCAACACATCGAGCAACTAGAAACTATTTCGGGTTTAACAGCAGAAGAAGCTAAATCTCAACTAATAGACACACTAAAAGAAGAGGCCAAACACGATGCCATGTCGCTTATTAACGACATTATAGACGAAGCAAAATTACAAGCCAATAAAGACGCTAAAAAGATCGTTATCGAAACGATACAACGCATTGGAACAGAAGCTTCTATCGAAAATTCAGTAACTGTTTTTCATATCGAAAGCGACGAAATGAAAGGTCGAATTATTGGTCGAGAAGGTCGAAACATTAGGGCATTAGAAGCCGCAACAGGTATAGAAATTATTGTCGACGATACCCCGGAGGCCATCATTCTATCTGGTTTCGATCCTGTAAGAAGAGAAATAGCTCGTTTATCTTTACATCAGCTCGTAACCGATGGTAGAATTCACCCAGCGCGAATCGAAGAAGTGGTGAATAAAACAAGAAAACAGATCGAAGAAGAAATAATTGAAACAGGTAAAAGAACAGCCATCGATTTAGGGATTCACAGCATGCACCCCGAAATTATTAAATTGGTTGGTAGAATGAAATATCGTTCTTCTTATGGACAAAACCTTTTGCAACACTCAAGAGAAACAGCCAAACTATGTTCAATAATGGCTGCTGAATTGGGCTTGAATCCTAAAATTGCCAAAAGAGCAGGTTTACTACACGATATAGGAAAGGTTGCCGAAGACGGTGAGGAACTTCCACACGCAATCTTAGGAATGAAGCTTGCCGAAAAATACAACGAAAAACCCGATGTTTGTAACGCGATTGGCGCTCACCACGACGAAGTTGAAATGACTTCGCTATACGCTCCTCTTGCTCAAGTTTGCGATGCTATTTCGGGAGCCAGACCTGGTGCCCGTAGAGAAATTGCAGAATCTTACATTCAAAGACTTAAAGACCTTGAAGCATTGGCTCTTTCACACCCGGGAGTTCTTAAAACTTATGCTATTCAAGCCGGTAGAGAGTTAAGAGTTATAGTTAGTAGCGAAAAAATTTCTGATAAAGATGCAGAAACACTATCGTTTGATATCGCTAAAAAGATTCAAGATGAAATGACTTATCCTGGGCAAGTTAAAGTTACTGTAATCAGAGAAACCAGAGCTGTAAATTACGCTAAATAAGATATTCAAATCACTAATAAAACCGCATCTTTAACAAGGGGTGCGGTTTCTTTTTATACCGAAGTGTATTACTGAAAAATAACTATCTTTGTAAGTTTAAAATTTGAAATTATTTCTTGATGAAAAATTTTGCAATCATTGGTTTAGGAGGTTACATAGCTGTTAGACATTTAAAAGCTATAGCAGAAACAAACAATCGGTTAATCTCTGCGCTCGATAAAAATGATAGTGTAGGTATTATTGATAACCATTTCCCCAATGCCGATTTCTTTACCGAGTTCGAACGTTTCGAACGTCATATAGACAAACTAAAACGTACCGATAATAAAATCGATTATGTTAGCATCTGTACACCAAATTATCTTCACGATTCACATATAAGATTTGCTCTTAGAAATGAAGCTGATGCTATTTGTGAGAAACCTTTAGTGCTTAATCCATGGAATATTGATGCTTTGGCAGAGGTTGAAAAAGAAACCGGTAAAAAACTATATAATATTTTGCAATTGCGACTTCACCCTTCTATTATCGCTTTGAAAAAACAAATTGAAGAAGGGCCAAAAGATAAAATTTATGAATTAGATTTAACATACATTACCTCTCGTGGCCATTGGTATTTTGCTTCATGGAAAGGCGATGAATCTAAATCGGGCGGTATTGCAACCAATATAGGTGTTCATTTTTACGACATGTTATCGTGGCTTTTTGGCGATGTTAAAGCAAATATCGTTCATGTCTATGAGCCTAAACGTGCTGCCGGCTATTTAGAGTTTAGCAAAGCAAGAGTTCGCTGGTTTTTAAGTGTCGATTACAATGCTATTCCAGATGAATTAAAGGCAAAAGGCATGCGCACTTATCGTTCTATTTTAATGGAAGGCAAAGAAATCGAATTCTCCGATGGTTTTACCGATTTACACACCAGAAGTTATCAAGAAATACTAGCTGGTAATGGTTTTGGCCTCGACGATGCCAGACAAAGTATCCAAATCGTACACGACATCCGTAATAATAAACCGGTAGGATTAAATGGCGATTATCATCCTTTTGCCAAAAAAGAAATCGAATATCATCCATTCTTAAACAAGTAAAAAAAGTGATTGAAAATAAAAAAATATTAATTACCGGAGGTGCCGGCTTTATAGGGTCTAACCTAGTTGAGTATTTTTTAAAACAAGGTAATCAGGTTACGTGCTTAGATAATTTTTTAACGGGTCATCGAAAGAATATTGAATCATTTTTAACGAATCCTAATTTTAAATTGATTGAGGGTGATATCAGAAACTATGAAGATTGCCAGAGCGCTGTTGAAGGGTGTGAATATGTTTTTCATCAAGCAGCATTAGGCTCTGTGCCTAGAAGTATAAACGACCCTATGACTACTACAGATATTAATATCGGTGGATTTGTAAAAATGTTATTTGCTGCTAAAGAAGCAAAAGTTAAGCGATTTATATATGCGGCTAGTTCTTCGACCTACGGAGATAGCCAAGCTCTTCCAAAAATTGAAGAAAACATTGGCAAACCATTATCACCATATGCTATAACAAAGTATGCCAATGAGCTGTATGCAGAAAACTTTTCTAAAATATATGATATTGAAACTATTGGACTACGGTATTTTAACGTTTTTGGGAAAAATCAGGATCCAAACGGTGCCTATGCTGCAGTTATTCCTTTGTTCATAAAACAACTTATCAATCACGAATCGCCAATAATAAATGGTGATGGCACTTATTCGAGAGACTTCACCTATATAAAAAATGTGATTCAAATGAATGAGCTAGCAGCATCCTCAACAAATGCCTCTGCTATCAACCAAGTTTTTAACACAGCAGTTGGCGAACGCAACAATTTAAATCAATTGACCAGTTTATTAAAACAATTATTATCTAAATACGACATCGATATAGCAAATATTGAAATAAAACATGGCCCTAATCGCGCTGGTGATATCCCTCACTCACACGCCTCTGTAGATAAAGCAAAAACATTATTAAACTATAAACCAGAATATAGTTTAGAAAAGGGATTAAAAGAAGCTATAGACTGGTATTGGGAGGATTTAAAGTAGATTTTACATATGACATTTACTAATCGGAAAACCGTAATTATTATTCAAGCCCGAAAAGGATCTTCGAGATTACCAAATAAAATGGTACTTCCATTTTATAAAGGTAAAGGGGTCTTTGAGCTAGTACTTGAAAAATTAATAAAAAGCGAGGTTAAAGCGCTAATAATATTAGCTACAACAACAAATTTAATTGATGATGAATTGGTTACAATTGCTAGTAATAAGAAAATTGAGGTTTTTCGTGGTGATGAACAAAATGTATTAAAACGCTTTATTGATGCAGCTGATTACTTCTCTGCCGAAAATATTATCCGAGTTTGTGCTGATAATCCTTTTTTAGACGTCAGTCACATTCCTAACTTAATCGATGAAATAGAAAAAAACAAATACGATTATATCAGTTTTAAACATCCTAACGGAAGACCAACAATAAAAACTCATTTGGGTTTGTTTACTGAAGCTACTACAATTAATGCTTTAAAAAAAATTAGAGAGAGCACTTCAGATACCTTATATCTAGAACATGTAACTAATTATTTGTATGAACAAACTGATAATTTCAAACTATTAAACCTTCCTGATTATTTCATCAATACCAATGATATCAGATTAACATTAGATACCATTGAAGATTTTAATTTTGAAAAAAAGCTATATGAGAAATTTTCGGGTTTAAATACAAAAGAGTTAATTGAAATGCTAAAATCTTCTCAAGAAGCTCAAACATTTATGCATGAACAAATCATTAAGAATGAAAAATAAACACACATATATAATTGGTGAAATTGGTCAAAATCATAATGGCTCTGTAGATATTGCCAAGCTAATAGTTGATGTCGTTGCAAGACCTATTAAAGATGAGCTATTTAACAGAACTCTTCCTATAATGGATGCTGTTAAATTAACAAAACGGGACCTTAAGGAAGAACTCACTGACTCTGCCATGAATAAAGTATACGATTCTCCCCATTCGTTTGGTAAAACATATGGTGAGCACAGAGCATATTTAGAGCTATCTGATGAGGAACATTTTGAAGTATACAAACATTCAAAAACTTATGGATTGGATTTTGTTGAGACGTTAACAGCTGTGGGAGCATTAACTTTATTAAAATTATTTACTCCTGATAGATTAAAAGTCGCATCAAGAGATTTAACAAACTTACCACTTTTACAGGCAATGGCCGAAACAAAAATTCCTATAATATTATCGACTGGTATGGGAGGTAAAAAAGAAATCGACGACGCATTGGAAGTCATTTCAAAACAGCATAGTAATATATCGATCTTACATTGCTTATCAGAATATCCGTCTCAGTACCAAAATATAAACTTAAACACTATCCTTTATTTAAAAAAACATTACACTAACTATATAATTGGCTATTCGGATCACTCTATCGGGATAGCTGCACCGGTTGCAGCAGTAGCTATGGGTGCTGAAATTATCGAAAAGCATATTACGTTAGACCGGCAAATGAAGGGAACAGATCAAGCTGGTTCATTAGGCGTTGAGGGTGTTTGGAGAATGGTTAGAGATATAAGAAACATCGATCAAGCAATGGGTATCGAAGATATGTTTATCTCCGAATCAGTGTCATCTTCAAAAATTAAACTTGAGCGTTCAATTGCATCTAAAGTAGATTTATACAAAGGGCATGTTATTTCAGAAAACGACATACATATGCTAAGCCCAGGAGATGGTTTTAAGTGGGCTGATAAAGAAAAAATTATCGGGAAGATTGTTAAAAATGATATTCCTAAAAATGAAATTATTTATGCAAAAGACTTTGAATAAATTACCTAAAATAGTTCTAACTGATATCGATGGCGTATGGACTGATGGAGGAATGTATTACGATAATAATGAAAATGAATTCAAAAAGTTTAATACATCCGATAGTGCAGGTGTTATATATTGCAAGGCTTTAAACATTCCTGTGGGTATAATAACAGGAGAAAACACTAACATTGTTAAACGAAGAAGCGAAAAATTAAATATTGAATATCTTTTCCAAGGCGTTTCTAACAAAACTAAAGTTACTCAAGAGCTGATAAACCGTTTAAATATAGATTGGAATGAAGTTGCATACATTGGCGATGATATTGGAGATATTAATTTACTTAGAAAAGTAGGAATATCTGCAGCTCCAGCAAATGCAAGAGATTATGTAAAAAAACATGTCACGTTTATAACAAAAGCTAAAGGAGGAGAAGGTGCTTTTCGCGAATTTATTGAAACAATTTTAATTCAAAACCAAATGTTAGATGTTGTTCTAGAAAAGTATTTAGAAAACCACTAGTAAGGACATGAGTGTCATCGAAAAAATTTCTGAGCTTGAAAAAAAATACCAAGTAAAATCTATTCGTTCAAAAGGAATAGTTATTTGGCCATTAATTCGTATATATTTGTCGTATGAAATTTTCGGAAAAAATCCTGTAAAAGTAAAAAGAAACAAAGCAATACGGTATTTAAAAAATTGCTTTTATGGTTTTGGATCTTGGTTTAAAAAATACGATATTTTGGTTTTTAATGAAAGTGGTAGTCGAAAAATAATTGACCATTTATATTATGATAAGTTTGACTTTATTGATAAAAAATATCGTGTTCTTTTCGTTGAACTTCCTAATCCTAATCATTATTATCGAACTTTAATTCCAACAAAACATATTGTTTCAAAAATTCCTCTTTACCTTTTAATTGAAGTTTTAAAACGCACCAAATTTCGAAATGCTCAAATAGAAAACAATGAGGTTTTGAAAACAATGCAAAATAATCTTCAATTTAAAACGGATTATAATTCTTTGGTAAAGCAATTTTTTTCTCAACATTATATCGGAAAATTAATTTCGAAAATATATCGACCTAAAGCGGTTTTTTTTACTTCATATTTTACAAATATGGGCTATGTAAAAGCCTTTAAAGAATTTAATATCCCGACTATAGAACTTCAACATGGCGTTATAAACGAAGAACATTTTGCCTATCGATATTTTATAGAAAATGACAAAACTCTGTTTCCTGATTTTTTCCTAACTTTCGGAAAATCAGAAAAAAAAGTATTTGATTTGCCAAATCAATTGATAGATGTTTACAATGTGTTTGAAACAGGTCATTTTTATATTGATTATATTTCCAAAAACTCAAAAAATGACCCAACCTTAACTAAAATAAAAAAACCTTATAAAAGAAGTCTTGCTGTATCCGGACAAGTTGTATACGATATTAAAATCTGGGAAATCATCGAAGATTCTGCAAAACGTTCTCCCGATACACTTTTCTGTATCATTCCAAGAAATGTAGAAGATAATTATTATTCGAGGCAAAAATTACCTAATAATGTTCATATAATTACTCATTTAAACTGCTACGAAACAATTATCAGTTGCGATTTTCATTGCACAGTGAATTCAAGCTGTTCGATAGAGTCGATTTCGCTCGGAGTGCCGAATATTTTATTAAACATTGAAGATAAAGCAAAACAATATTACGAAAATAAACTATCTCCGAAATTTACATTTTTTGCAAATAACGCAATGGAATTATTAAGTTTAATTGAATCAATTGATGTTAATCAGATGAATCGAAAAGAAATTATTGATTCAAATAATGAATACATTGTACCCAACTTCGAGAAGAACTTGAATCAATTTATCGATAAATTATTAAATGTTTAAAAATAAATTATTAAAACATACGGGTATTTATACAATTTCCAACTTGGTTGCGGCTGCTATTCCTTTTTTTTTATTACCTTTTTTAACCGTACACTTAAGTCCGGAAGCATACGCAAAAGTTGATATTTTTTATATTTTCATTCAATTTTTAATACCATTTATTGGTTTAAATAGTCATAGCGCAATTATTAGACTTTATTTTGACTCGAAAGAAAAAGGTGATTTTTCGTCCTATGTTTATAATTCAATATTGATTACATTTCTTACAACCATTCTGACCGTATTTCTAGTTCTACTTAGTATAAAGTCCCTAGAAAATTTCTTGTCTCTTCCCTATAGCTGGATTTTATATGCCATACCAACAACCTTTGCATTAAATATTGCACAAATTATACTTGCAATATGGCAAACAAAAAATAAATCGATAAATTTTGGTCTTTTTAGAATCTCAAGGTCATTAATAGAGATTCTCATTTCAATTATTTTAGTTGGCTCTTATTCAATGGATTGGGAAGGTCGAACCTTAGGACAATTTTTGTCTTATATGCTTTTTTTAATAATAGCTTTCTATTTTATATACAAAGAAGTTGGAATTGGTAAATACAATAAAATTCATTTCATTGAAATTGTAAAATATGGAACTCCTTTAATTTTACATGTTTTAGGAGCTATTATTATGACTTATTCCGATCGATTTTTTATAAAAAACATGGTCGATTTGAAACAAGTAGGTTATTATTCTGTTGGTTATCAAATAGGTATGATTATTTATTTTCTTCAAAACTCTTTTAACCAAGCATGGACTCCCTGGTTATACAGTAAGTTAAAATCTTTCAATAAAGAAGTAAAAACGCAAATAGAAAAATACATTACATACTACTTTATTTCTATCTTTTTTATTGCATTTTTCCTATGGATCATCACCCCGTTTATATTTAAAATATTTATTTCAGAACAGTTTCAGCCATCCATTCAATTTGTACCTTGGATTGTTTTTGGGTTTGCTTTTAATGGAATGTATAAAATGTTTGCAGGTTTTTTGTTTTTCACAAAATCCACTACAACAATTTCATTTATTACGCTGGCAACAGCTTTGATAAATATTATTCTAAATTATTTCTTTATTAATACATTTGGAGCAAAAGGCGCAGCAATTGCATCGACGGTATCTTTCATGTTTCAGTTTATACTTACATGGTTAGTTAGCAGAAAATACTACCAAATAAATTGGCTAAAAATATGGTAAGTATATTAATTTATCTATCAACAACGGCACTTGCTCCTCACTTTTTAATGATCTTAGCATTAATTTGGACGATCGTAAAGAATTACAACACAATTTTTAATTCATCGATAAAATCCGAAACTTATAAAAATATAATCTTTATAAGCCTAATAGTTGTATTAAGTTTCATCAACTCACTGATACATTTTAAACAAATTAGTCACGCTTATCTTCTTTTCCCTTATACCGCATTAATGTTTGGATCTTTCATTATTGCAAAATATATTGATAAAAAATCAATTGAGTTACTAGTCTTTTTTATTGCTTTTGAAGCGTTAATCGGGGTCGTCGAATTTTTACATAATATAAATTCTATTTTATTTTGGAAAGATTTTTTTGAACATTACTCATCTACTAATCTTATTTATTTCAAAAAAGTTTTTGGCTTAAGCGAAAACTCTAGCAATCTAGCAATAAAGCTATTAAGTGGATTTATACTGATGAGTTATTATAAACTGTTTACAACAAAACAGAGAACCTTACTGTATATACTTTTTTCAATTGCCTTAATATTATCTTTTCAAAGAACATCCATTATAGTTCTCATTTTCTATCTTATAAGTAGAATTATTCAAAAAGTATGGACAACTGTAAATCCATTGAAACTAAAAATAATAAAGTTTAAAATTCCTAAGAGAATTCTTCAGATAAGCTTAGTATTAACTATATTAATTCTAACTGGAGTCATCTATAAAACTATTATTTTTCAATTATCAAAAGGCAACTCACAAATAGAGTTATCCGGGAGAGAAAAAATCTGGCCTTCCTATATTTCATTTATTCAAGAGCATCCTATATATGGGAATTACTCGCAAAAATATATGATAGATTACAAGGGTGAAAAGAATAGCGCTCATGCCCACAATTCATTTTTACAAGTACTTGCAAATCATGGATTTATAATTTTTCTATTATTTATACTTTTAATTTTAATTAATATTAAAAAAGGCAATGCTCTAGTTATAATGGCTTTAGTTATACTATCACTATTTCAATATGCTCTATTTTGGGGAATATCTCTAATCGATATAATATTTTTTATCTTTGCAATTCATAGCAAAAAAAACACATTTTAGAATGAAAATTATCACCATTATAGGCGCAAGGCCACAATTCATTAAAGCCGCAGCTTTAAGTCGAGAAATTGCAAAACACGACGATATTCAAGAAATTATTATACATACAGGGCAACATTTCGATGCCAATATGAGTGATATTTTCTTTGAACAAATGGAAATTCCAAAACCTAATTACAATCTTAATATCAATGGTCTTAGCCATGGTGCTATGACCGGTCAAATGCTAGAAAAAATTGAAACAGTATTGCTAGAAGAAAAACCTGATTGGGTTTTAATATATGGAGATACTAATTCGACCATTGCTGGGGCTTTGGCTGCTAAAAAGTTACACATTAAAGTGGCTCATGTTGAAGCTGGCTTACGTTCTTTTAATATGAATATGCCAGAAGAAGTAAACAGAATTCTAACCGATAGAATTTCAGACATCCTTTTCTGCCCAACTCAAACCGCAATCGACAATCTTAAAAACGAGGGCTACGATAATATCAACTGCAAAATAATAAACTCAGGTGATATTATGCAGGATGCAGCTATGTTTTACTCTAATAAAGAACAAAAACCCAACATCGATATCCCTGAAAAATTCATTCTTACTACTATTCATAGAGCAGAAAATACTGATGATCCAAAACGCATGGAAAGTATTCTTTCTGCCTTAAATGATATTGCTAAAGAAACCCCTATTATTTTACCACTTCATCCGAGAACAGCAAACATTATAAAAAAGAGCGATTTCAAAATCGATAATTTAACAATAATTGAGCCTGTCGGATATCTTGAAATGGTTTATCTCTTGAATAGATGTGAGCTTGTAATGACCGATAGTGGCGGTTTACAAAAGGAAGCTTTTTTCTTCGAAAAATCCTGTATAACGATGCGCGATGAAACAGAATGGGTGGAATTGGTAAACAACAATTTCAATAAATTAGTTGGAGCTGATAAAAACAAAATTAAAGATACCTATTTCAATCATCAGTTTGCAACTGATTTTAACCAGAACTTGTACGGAGGAGGAACTGCTGCAAGGTCAATTATTGAAGCATTAATAGCTTTTTAAAATAAATGAATATTCTTCTTTTAAATCATTACGCAGGCTCTCCAAAGCTTGGAATGGAATACCGCCCTTATTACCTTGCTAAAGAATGGGTTAATTTGGGTCACGCTGTAACCATTGTTGCGGCAACCCATTCGCATATCCGCCAAAAGAACAGGATACAAGATGCTACTATTGAAAGAGAAGAAATAGATGGCATACAATATATATGGATTAAAACACCACAATACTCAGGAAATGGGATTGGGCGAATTAAAAATATGTTTGCCTATGTCAAAACTTTATTTTTTAATGCATTACAATTATCTAATGAGCTAAAACCTGATGTTGTTATTGCATCATCTACTTACCCTAGCGATAATTACGTGGCTAGAAAAATAGCTAAAAAATCAAACGCTAAATTCCTGTACGAAGTTCACGATTTGTGGCCTCTTTCGCCTATGGAACTTGGAGGAATGAGCAAATACCACCCTTTTATTATATTGATGCAACACAGTGAAGATTTTGCATACAAACATTGCGATGCGGTTATATCTATGCTCCCCGTAACAAAAGATCACATGAAATCTAGAGGCCTAAATTTAAAAAAATGGTACTACATTCCTAATGGAGTTAAGCTATCTGAATGGGAAACACCCTTAAGTCTTAACCAAGGCACAATAAAGTCTATTACAGAATTTAAGCAAGGCTTTAAAAACACAATTGCTTATGCTGGCACATTTGGGGTTGCCAATGCCTTAGACTCATTTGTTTTATCTGCCAAAAGCAAAACGGACACTGCCTTTTTCTTGATTGGAAAAGGGCCAGAAAAAGATCATCTTTTATCATTAATCAAAAAAGAACAATTACAAAATGTATTCATTTTAGAAGCCGTTCAAAAAGAAGAAATTCCAGCCCTTTTAAATGAATTTGATTTCCTATATATTGGTTTACAAAAACAGGCTCTATTTAGATTTGGCATTAGCCCCAATAAACTTATCGACTATATGATGGCTTCTAAACCAATTATACAGGCTATTGAAGCAGGTAATAATGTCGTAAAAGAAGCCAATTGCGGAGTCGATATCGAACCAGAAAACCCTAAAGCTATTGTTGAGTCCATCGAATTTCTTGAAAAAATGCAAGCAGAAGACTTAAAACAATTGGGAGTAAACGGACATAAGTTCGTTCTACAAAACCACGATTATCGTATTTTAGCCAAAAAATTTATTTCAGTTTTAGAAAGTTTATGATACCTTTTTCTCCTCCTCACATTAAGCAAGAAGCCATCGACGAAGTGATTGACACACTGAAGTCTGGTTGGATTACTACCGGTCCTAAAACAAAATTATTCGAACAAAAAATAACAGAGTATTGTGGTCATAAAAAAACACTTGCTGTAAACTCTGCTACCTTTGGCTTAGAGGCTGTATTGCGCTGGTTTGGCATAGGAGAAGGCGACGAAGTTATCATTCCTGCTTACACATACACTGCCACAGCAAACACGGTGGTTCATACAGGTGCAAAGCCCATAATGGTTGATATTAATGTCGACGACTTTAATATTAACATTGAAGCCCTTCGAAAAGCGATAACTAGTAAAACAAAAGTAATTGTACCTGTAGATATTGCAGGATTACCGGCTGATATGGATGCCATTAATACCATTGTAAAAGTACCAGACATTGTAAATTTATTCCAAGCCAATAACGAAACCCAATCTAAATTAGGCAGAATTTTAATAATGAGCGATGCTGCTCACTCATTTGGAGCCATCTATAAAAATAAAAAAACCGGAAGTTTAACTGATATATCCGTTTTCTCATTCCATGCCGTAAAAAACCTAACTACAGCAGAAGGCGGAGCAATTGCATTAAATCTTCCTAAACCTTTCGATAATGAAGAAATTTACAAAGAATTAAATACTTTATCCTTGCATGGACAAAACAAAGATGCATTAGCCAAAACACAAAAAGGTGCATGGCGATACGATGTTATTGACGCAGGTTACAAAGGCAATATGACA
Source organism: Bacteroidales bacterium (assembly GCA_016936665.1). Taxonomy (GTDB): domain Bacteria; phylum Bacteroidota; class Bacteroidia; order Bacteroidales; family JAFGXI01; genus JAFGXI01. The sequence continues at coordinate 12,124 of JAFGXI010000002.1, read as the reverse complement.
GATATACAAGCTTCATTAGGATTGATCTCTTTAAAGTATTACGAAATTGACAACCTGCCTAGACGAAAACAAATTATGCAAGCCTACCAAGATGCATTTTCGAAAAAATCATGGGCTCAATTACCTGTAATTGAAGATTATAAAAGAACTAGCTCTTTTCACTTATATACTTTAAGAATACAGAATATCAACGAAGAACAAAGAGATGTCATTATACAAGCTATTTTCGACAAAGATGTATCGGTGAATGTTCATTTTCAACCGCTTCCTCTTTTAACAGCATATAAAAACAGAGGTTATAAAATTACAGACTTTCCAATAGCATACAATAACTATTCAAGAGAAATATCATTGCCTGTATACCAAGACTTAACTGACGAACAGGTAACTACCATTATTAATGCAGTTATTGATTCTGTAGAGCAAGTAATTTATGCTTAAAAGGCTTTTTGATATAATAGTTTCATTGATTGGGCTGATTGTTTTATTTCCCTTTTTAATAATATTGGCTGTAGCTATAATGGTCGAAACCCCGGGCGGTATTTTTTATATGCAAACCCGAGTTGGTAAAAACAATAAAGATTTTAAATTATTCAAATTTAGATCTATGGCGCAAGGCTCCGATAAAAAAGGATTATTAACAGTTGGTAAAGATGCTCGCATTACTAAAGTTGGGCATTTTATTAGAAAATATAAACTAGATGAATTTGCACAACTCATCAACGTTTTAAAAGGCGATATGAGTTTGGTTGGCCCAAGGCCCGAAGTTAGAAAGTATGTTGAATTATACAACGACGAACAAATAAAGGTTCTAAATGTAAAGCCCGGAATTACTGATTATGCTTCTATTGAGTATTTTGATGAAAACAGTTTATTAGGTGCATCAAAAGATCCCGAAAAAACATATATTGAAGAAGTTATGCCGCACAAGTTAGAACTTAATAAAAAGTATATCTCAAATCCGAGTATTGCTCACGATATAAATCTTATTTTTAAAACAATTCAAAAAATATTTAAGTAATTTGATTAAAGAAATTTTAAATAAAGCCTCCTTATACTCTCTATCTTTACTAGTATTTGCATTGCCATTTTACGAAAAGATTATGCCTCCAATTATTGCATTTGCAATATTAATTAACATTATTAATGGCATAGTCAATCGCAGTTTCAGATTTAATAAAAAGATTTTATTTGCCTTAGGAATTGCTTTTTTTGTTATTCATGTCATCTCAGCATTTTATAGCAACGACCAGCACAGAGCATGGTTTGATATAGAAGTGAAACTCGGATTGCTATTTTTCCCAATTGTTTTCTCATTCAAAACAGATTACATTCATCAAAATAAACATTACATATATATTAGTTTCGTTTTAGGGTCTGTTATTTCCTCGCTATTGTTGCTTTTTCTTTCCGCTCTAAATTACAAAGAGCTAGGCGATGAAGCATTTCATTACACGCAACTAGCCCGTTTTATACACCCTTCTTATTTGGCCATGTATTATATTTTTTCAATTGCAATCTTGATCAAATATATGGTATCGCAACAAAGGCCTATTGATAAACTTTTCGTGCCTGCTGCTTTAATAATTCTTTTGCTTAGAATGGTGTTTCTTTTGCAATCAAAAGCCGGTATTTTAACAATGATTGCCGTTTCAATATACCTGTTAGTTTTATCCATCATCCGTTTACGTTCTTTATTACTAAAAATTGCAATTGCCCTTATTGCTCTTTCGGTAGTATTTATTTCTATTCAAAACAGCCAAAGGCTACAATCCATGTTCAGCAGTGTAAAAGAAATATCTGAAAATGGCAGTTCTGATGACTCTACAACCGGTGTACGATATAGCATTTGGAAGCTCACTGCAAAAGAAATTTCCAAACATTGGTTATTTGGTGTTGGTGCCGGAGATATCAAACCCACACTATTTAAAGATTATTCAAAAACTCATCTAGATGGTGCTTTAGAAAAACAACTCAATGTACATAATCAGTATTTAGAGACATTTTTAGGACAAGGTATTTTCGGATTTTTACTTTTGTTAGCTTTGCTTTTTTACGGCATCAAAAAAGCTTATAAATACAAAGAATGGATGATGACAATTTTTATCATCATAATTGCTTTTGGAATGATTCCGGAGTCAATGCTAAATAAACAATCTGGTGTTATTTTTATTAGCTTTTTTTACTATTTTATTTTTCAATTTGCCGATTATAAAGACGAAAATACATTTTTAAAATCAGCAAGCGAAAATTAACTTGATTAGCCTATTCTTCTTTTTTAGTTTGACAAACTATAGCTTATCTTTGCAAAAAAATTAATCAAATGACTGATAAAATACTCATCTTGGATTTTGGCTCACAATACACCCAATTGATAGCCAGAAGAATACGAGAATTAAATGTCTACTGCGAAATCCATCCATACAACAAAATTCCTGAAATCGACAACTCAATTAAAGGAGTGATATTGTCTGGAAGTCCTTTTTCGGTAAGAGATGAACAAGCTCCTATCCCAGATTTATCCAATATTAAAGGCATTCAACCGCTTTTAGGGGTTTGTTATGGAGCACAACATTTAGCGCATAACTATGGAGGAGAAGTTCTTCCATCAAATAAACGAGAATATGGTAGAGCAAATTTAGCCTACATCAATAAAGAGAACGAGCTTTTAAAAGGCGTATCTGATAACACCCAAGTTTGGATGTCGCATGGCGATACTATCGCTCGTATTCCGAATAATTACGAAGTCATTGCAAGCACACACGATATAGAGTACGGAGCCTACAAAATAAAAAACGAAATCACCTACGGAATACAGTTTCATCCGGAAGTTTACCACTCAACCGAAGGTAAGCAAATGATTAAAAATTTTGTAGTCGATATTTGCGGTTGTAAACAAGACTGGACTCCCGATTCTTTTGTCGAAACTACAATTGCAGATCTTAAAGAAAAATTAGGCAACGATAAAGTTGTACTAGGCTTATCGGGCGGAGTAGATTCTACTGTGGCCGGAGTTTTATTAAACAAAGCCATAGGCAATAACTTAACTTGTATTTTTGTAGATAACGGTTTACTTCGTAAGAGCGAATTCGAATCTGTTCTAGAATCGTACAAAGGCATGGGGCTAAATGTGATAGGTGTCGATGCTAAAGCCCAGTTTTTAAAAAAGCTAGCCGGGATAACCGACCCCGAAACCAAACGTAAAATTATTGGTGGCGAGTTTATCGAAGTATTCGATGCCGAAGCACACAAAATACAAGATGTAAAATGGTTAGCTCAAGGCACTATTTACCCCGATGTTATTGAATCGGTATCGGTTAAAGGCCCATCTGCAACCATTAAATCTCATCACAACGTGGGAGGCTTACCCGAAAAAATGAAATTAAAAATCGTTGAACCTTTAAATCTTCTTTTTAAAGATGAAGTCCGACGTGTTGGTAAATCTTTAGGAATAAAAGATGATTTGCTTGGTCGACATCCATTCCCCGGACCGGGGCTTGGCATTCGAATACTTAGCGACATTACCGCCGAAAAAGTGAGAATTTTACAGGAGGCAGACGCTATTTTCATCAATGGACTAAAAGAAGACGGTTTATACGACGATGTTTGGCAAGCAGGCGTTATGCTATTGCCTGTGCAGTCTGTTGGCGTTATGGGCGACGAACGTACCTACGAAAATGTAGTAGCATTGCGTGCGGTACAATCTACCGACGGAATGACTGCCGATTGGGTGCATCTCCCCTACGAATTTTTAGCAAAAGTCTCAAACAAGATTATCAACAATGTTCGAGGTATTAACCGAGTTGTTTACGACATCAGTTCTAAACCACCGGCAACCATCGAATGGGAATAGCATTGTAGATGCATTAATAATATAATTTATAAACTAAATCAATCTAAAATAGTTTATGTTGAACATAGGACAAGACCACAAACTTAAAATAATGCGTAGCACAAGCGTAGGGTTATTTCTTTCAGACGAAGAAGGAAATGAGGTCTTGCTTCCTAACAAATACGTTCCAGAATCCTACAAAATCGATGAATATATCGACGTATTTGTATATCTCGATTCGCAAGAACGAATAGTAGCGACGACTTTAACGCCACTTATAAAACTTAATCAATTCGCCTTTCTAAAAGCCAATCATCCCTCCGACTACGGAACTTTTGTCGATTGGGGCTTGGAAAAAGATTTGCTTATACCCTTTCGTAACCAAGCACAACCTATGCAAGTTGGCAAAACCTACTTGGTTTATTTGTACTTAGATGAAGAAACCGATCGCTTGGTTGGTAGCACATATCAGAATAGGTTTTTATCGCCAATTCCGGAAACACTAAACGAAGGCGATGAGGTGGAAGCTATAATTTCCAGTAAAACAGAGATTGGTTGGAACTGCATCGTCAATCATCAGTTTGCTGCATTAATATACCAAAACGAAGTGTACAAATCTATCGATCTTGGACAAACGGTTACGGCATACATTAAAAAGATAAGAGAAGATGGGAAAGTAGATTTGAGCATGCAAAAGTTAGGTTACGAATCTATCGAGCCCCTCTCAATAAAAATCATTGATCTTTTAGTTCGCAGTCATGGGTATTTACCATTAACCGACAAATCGGATGCTGAACAGATAAAAAAACGCTTACAAATGAGTAAAAAATCATTTAAAAAGGCGATTGGCAACTTATACAAACAACACATCATCAATATTCAGGATGATGGCATTTATTTAATAGATTAAAATTAAAATAGTCGATTAAGCGACTTAATAATAAAATAAAAATGAATATTACAGCATTAACCGCCACATCGCCCGTCGATGGCAGATATCGAAATAAAACAGAAGATTTAGCCCCTTTTTTCTCGGAATTTGGACTGATCAAATACCGTGTCCGCGTTGAAGTTGAATATTTTATCGCTTTATGCGAATTTAAATTACCACAACTAACATCTGTCAACAAATCTGTTTTCCCTAGCCTTCGTAAAATATATCAAAATTTCACGGAAGCCGATGCTCAAAAAATTAAAGACATCGAGAAAGTGACTAATCACGATGTTAAGGCTGTAGAATACTTCATCAAAGAGCAATTCGACTTACTTAAACTTTCCGAATACAAAGAGTTTATTCATTTCGGGCTGACCTCTCAAGATATTAACAACACTTCAGTTCCTCTTTCGCTAAAGGAAGGTATTGCTGAGGTTTATATGCCAAGATTAAATCATCTTATCGAAAGAATTAAGGACTTAAGTTTGGAGTACAAAGCCATCCCAATGTTGGCTAAAACACATGGACAGCCCGCCTCTCCTACCAACTTAGGCAAAGAATTCTATGTGTTTTATGAGCGTTTAATTACTCAAGTAAAATTACTATCGACCATACCCTATTCTGCCAAATTTGGCGGAGCAACCGGAAACTTCAATGCACATCACGTTGCATATCCGGCAATGGATTGGGTAGCATTTGGAAATGCTTTTGTCAATCATGTTTTGGGATTAGATCGTTCGCAAACCACAACACAAATAGAACATTACGATAATCTTGCGGCCTTATTCGATAACCTTAAACGCATCAACACCATCTTTATAGACTTATCGCGCGATATGTGGATGTACATTATGCAGGGTTATTTCAAACAAAAAATAAAAAAAGGCGAAGTGGGTAGCTCTGCCATGCCTCATAAAGTGAATCCCATCGATTTCGAGAATGCCGAGGGCAATCTGGGAATTGCCAATGCCATTTACGAACACCTTTCTTCAAAATTGCCGGTTTCTCGTTTACAACGCGATTTAACAGATAGCACAGTTCTAAGAAATGTCGGTGTTCCTATCGCCCACTCAATAATTGCAATAGAATCTTTGATCAAAGGCTTAAATAAGATTTTACTTAATGAATCGGTTTTAAATCGAGATCTAGAAGACAATTGGGCAGTTGTTGCCGAAGCGATTCAGACAATCTTAAGACGCGAAGCTTATCCTAATCCATACGAAGCTTTAAAAGAATTAACACGCACCAACGATACTATTAACAAAGAAAGTATTGCTCGATTTATCGATACTTTAACAGTAAGCGATGCTATAAAAGCAGAATTAAAGCAAATTACACCTCAGAATTATACAGGCGTTAAGTTTTAAAATTCAATTGGATGAAGAAAATTGCAAAAGTACTGGCCTACTTAGTGCCTTATAAAAGTTATGCCATCTTAGGTGTCATCTTTAACATCTTAACCGCGGTTTTTGGTGTTTTTTCTTTAACCATGATGATTCCTTTTTTAGAGGTTTTATTTAGCGAAAAAGCGATTGTTGTTTCTGCAGAACCAGAAATGACCTTCAATATTAAAGCCATGATGAATTGGTTTAACTGGCAAGTCAATCAATTGATTTTAGAACATTCTAAATTGTATGGATTATTTTTTATTAGTGCATTGGTTATGGGTTTGTCTTTTTTAAAAAATATTACCCATTATTTTGCCACTTATTTTATTGCGCCTTTACGAATGGGAATTATCAGGGACATTCGTAATAAATTGTTTACTAAAATATTGACTTTGCCTATTGCCTACTATACAGGAGAAAAACGTGGTGATATTATTTCGAAAATGACTAGCGATGTTACAGAAATTGAAATCTCAGTAATGCGTTCTATCGACATGCTATTTAAAGATCCAATATTATTGATCGTCTATATCGGCATGTTATTGTTTATGGATTGGCAATTAACCTTGATGGTCTTTGTGCTGCTGCCTATTACCGGAGGTATAATTGGTACTATTGGTCGAAACCTTAGAAAAACCGGACGTAAAGGTCAAAATCTTTTAGGCAGTTTGATGACCATTGTCGATGAAACGCTTTCCGGTTTCAGGGTTGTTAAAGCATTCAATGCAGAAGCTAAAATGAAAGAACGCTTCTTAGGAGAAAACCAGCGATTTACTCATATTATGATTAAAATGTGGCGTCGTCGCGATCTTGCCAACCCACTGAGCGAATTTTTAGGCACCGGCGTAATTGTATCCCTTATGATTTATGGCGGCAACCAAGTTTTAAACGGAGATAGCGCCATGTCACCATCAACATTTCTAGGTTATTTAGCTTTATTCTCACAAATCATTTCTCCGGCAAAATCAATTTCTACAGCCTATTATAACATACAAAAAGGTTTGGCTTCCATCGATCGAATCAACGAAATAATGAAAGCCGAAAATCCCATTAAAGAAAAAGAAAATGCACTTACTTTAAGCGATTTTCGTAATGAACTTTCATTCGAAAATGTTGGGTTTAAATACGAAGAAGCCGAAATCCTTAAAAACATCAACTTAAAAATTAAAAAAGGACAAACAGTAGCATTGGTCGGGCAATCGGGTTCGGGAAAAACTACCTTGGTCGATTTGGTTCCTCGTTTTTGGGATATTCAAATAGGCGATATAAAAATTGATGGCACTTCGATTAAAGATCTTAAAATTCATGACCTTCGAGGCATTATGGGGAATGTGAATCAAGAGCCTATTTTGTTTAACGATAGTATTTTTAACAACATTGCTTTTGGTGTAGAAAAAGCTAGCATGGATGAAGTGATTGCCGCCGCAAAAGTTGCCAATGCTCACGAATTTATTATAGAAACTGAATTAGGCTATGAAACAAACATTGGCGATGGAGGTAGTAAGTTATCTGGGGGGCAGCGTCAGCGCTTGAGTATTGCAAGAGCGGTGCTTAAAAACCCGCCTATTTTAATTTTGGATGAAGCCACTTCGGCTTTAGACACAAACAGTGAACGATTGGTTCAGGAAGCATTAAATAATTTAATGAAAAGCAGAACCTCCATTGTTATTGCGCATCGATTATCGACCATTGTTTCTGCCGATTTAATTTGTGTCATGCACGAAGGTCAAATTGTCGAAAAAGGCTCTCACGATGAGCTTATACAGTTAGATGGGCATTATAGTAAATTGCACAAAATGCAAATGAGTTAAGTATGCTATTATTTATCGGAACACAAGAGCTAATCATTGTAGGTATCGTTATTTTGGTTTTATTCGGATCGAAAGAAATTCCTAATATTGTTAAAGGCTACAAAGAAGTTAAGAAAGTAAAAGACGATATTACAACCGATATTGTTAAAGAAACGAAAATAATAAAAGACATTAAAGACCTCAGTAACACTTTAAAAAAATAAACTTTGGATTATTTATATCTCCTAATTGGGTTCATATTATTGTTAGCCTCCGGGCATTTTTTAGTCCTGTCTGCTTCCGATATTTCCATCAAACTAAATCTTCCGAAGATGATAATTGGCTTGCTAGTTGTCTCGTTCGGAACATCGGCTCCGGAACTATTGGTTTCGGTTCAAGCGGCCTTAAAATCGCATCCGGAGATAGCCATGGGTAATGTGGTTGGATCGAATATTGCCAATATTGCTTTGGTTTTAGGTTTGACATCCATTATTCTGCCTATCGTGGTTAAAAACAAAACAGTTTGGATCGATTGGATTGTGATGATGTTGTCCGGACTTCTCTTGTTTGTTTTTTCTTACGACTTAATAATCGAATGGTACGAAGGGCTAATAATGCTTTTAATCTTAGCCGTTTATATTTTATATTCTATTCGTTATAGAAAAACCAAAGATGAGGAAGAAAGCAACATAGCCCGATATCCGTTTTATGTCTCAATTTTATTGTTACTTGGTGCAATTATAGGTATGTACTTTGGTGCAGACTTGTTAATAGATAGCTCTTCTATAATTGCTAAAAGCTGGGGTATTTCTGAGCGAATAATTTCTGTAACTATTATTGCATTTGGCACAAGTGTTCCAGAGTTAGCAACATCGTTAATAGCCGCATTAAAAAAAGAAATGGACATCTCAATTGGAAACATTGTCGGGTCGAACATTTTTAATATTTTATCGATTTTGGGTATTACCGCTCTAATTAAACCTATAGATGTCTCTCCTGCCACTCTAAATAACGACATGATCTGGATGTTAGGTATTAGCGTGTTATTATTGTTATCGATACTTCCTATTAGAAAAGGAAAAATCCATCGCTGGAAAGGTTTATTATTTATCGGCATTTACATTGCTTATGTGTATTTGTTGTTTTAAAATGTCTAAAGTTTTAACTTCTAACTTTAAACTTTTAACTTTAAACTTTTCAAACTATAGGTACTACAAATGATCTCTACAGAAAACATAAAAAAATCCTTCGGACAAGTCGATGTATTGAAAGGAATAAACATTAGTATCGATAAAGGTGAATTGGTTTCAATTGTTGGCGCGTCAGGAGCCGGAAAAACAACTTTACTACAAATTTTAGGAACTTTATTAAATCCGGACGAAGGCAAAGTAATCATTAACAGCACCGATGTTTTTAAGTTAAAAAACAAGGCTATAGCCAAATTTAGAAATCAAGAACTAGGATTTGTTTTTCAATTCCATCAGCTATTACCGGAATTTAATGCCTTCGAAAATGCTATTTTACCGGCTATGCTAGGGAAAGTCAATCCTAAAGAATATAAGCATAGAGCTCACGAACTTTTCGATTTTTTAAATATCTCTCATCGTCTTACTCATAAACCAAACGAACTTTCAGGAGGCGAACAACAAAGGGTGGCTGTAGCAAGAGCCTTAATCAATCAGCCCTCTGTTCTATTTGCCGATGAACCAACCGGGAATTTAGACAGCAACAATACTCAAGAATTATTCGATTTGTTACTAAAGCTCAAGATCGAACTCAACCAAACCGTGGTATTGGTAACACATAACGAAAATCTAGCCGAAAAATCGGATCGCATTTTAAGAATGAAGGATGGGCTTATTGTAAGTTAAATCCAGTGCTTTAAGACAACAATTAATCGTTCTATTTCTATAAAATTTCGTCCTAAACTCATAGCTGCATTGCTAGAAAAATTTAGGCAGAAAAAAATATTTCCATCTAAGCATAAATATAAAAGACTGCCTTAAATTAAGACAGCCTCTTTGCTATATTATCCCTTATTGAAATTACTCTTTTATAAGTTTTATCAGCGATCTATTATTTCCATCGGTAATCAACTCGACGAAAAACATGCCCGAAGGTGCTTTTATGTTTAACTGCAAACTTTGGGTATCTTGAAAATGATGCCTGCTTATAGTTCGGCCTGTCAGGTCTGTTACTTTAGCTGTTACATTGGCATAGCTTTTATCTAAACGAATCTCCAGCTCACCTGTTGTTGGATTAGGATATGCAACAATGCTAGTGTTTACAGCATTAGCCTTCAAATTGTTTTCTGAGCCAAGGATAATTGTGCCTCCACCTATATTTCTGTCAATAATATGACTGGTGGTATTGGTAATGATAGGCTCGTTGAAATCGAAATAGATATTGGCTGTATTGTTAATCTCCACATCATCGGCCAAATTGGGGTTTTGATCGACTGTAAAGCTTACAAAACCATGACTGCCGGCTTCGTTGACATTGCTATCGGGCAACATGATGTTCTCAAAAGTCCATTCCAATACGCGTGGTCCCTGTATGCGGAAACTATAGTCGTGACTGGATGCGCCCGAATGTACCGAAAAGATATTTAAATCGGTATCTAAAGTATCGGTAATGACGACTGTAAAGGCCGTGTCGGTGCCGGTATTCTGAAAACGAATCATGTATTCCAAAGGCACATTGGGCAAGACTTTATGTTCTGCTCCAACACCGGTAGGAATAGCCGATTTATCGTTAGGGTCGTAACTGCCAGTAACCTCTCCACAGTAAATGTCCACTATTGGGTCTGCATCATCCATAGGTAAAATAGTAACTAAGCCGGCAGTCCATTGATCCAAATCGCCACAGGCTTCAACCGTAGCGTTAGGATGTGAATTGCCCGGATGCAAAGGATGTTGATCGGCCTCTAAGCGCCAAGTTCTACCGTCACCGAGAAAAGCATAGATGAAGGTTTCTTGTGCAGCTAACATAATAGAATCTAGCCACTGGTATTCGCCATCGATAAGCAGACGTACCGGGCTATAGCATTGCATATCGCCCTCTCCGACTTCTCCGGTATTGGTAATGCTAAAAAAGATACTATCGTTGCTACACCAGCCTTCTAAAGATAAACTCGATTTGTCCCAAGGCAAATCGCAAGGGGTAAAATCACCCGGAGGATTGGCCGGTATGGTATCGAATATGCAAGAATCGGCCGGATAAAGATTGGCCTGCATGCATAGGGTTTGCCCCAAGATTGCTTCGGTGCTTAGGGTAGAAGACAGAGAAAAGGCAACACACTGCCCCAGATTGATATCGCCCAAATTAAAGCGATAGCTATTTTCGCCTAAATCGGCATATCCTAAAGAGGCATTATCGACAGATATTAAGCTGTCTAGTTCTAAATCGACATAAGCATCTAGTAAAGCGCCGGTGGCAATATAATCGTTACAAACTTGCACATAGATTTGTTGATTACTAAAGCCCCAACGCATAAATGGCATATTGACCGACACATTAGGCCCCGCACAAGGCTGGATACTGATAAAGCCAAAAGAAGGCGCTACTGTTATACCCTCAGGGTCGGTAACGGTAAACGTTTGACTGATGGGGCAAGTAGGCAACCAATTGCCCGAAGTATCCACAGTAACAGTGTAGCTTCCACTAAGTAAGGAATCGATTTGCCAAATGCCCATTTCGTTTGTTTGAAGCGTATAATTACCGGGCGTAATATAAACGCCTCGGCCGGCAAGGCCTGGTTCAGTCGCATCGGCGATACAGTTATCGTTGATATCGTTATAGATTTTACCAAAAAAACCTTTTAAAGCAAACACTCTTACATGCCCGGTGGAATCAGTTCCATTGCCATCATTATATATAGCACCAATAGCCGCCAAATTACCATCAGCGGAGAGACTGACGGAACTGCCTGAGTTGTCACCAGCAGCTTCTCCATCGATGTCCTGAGCAATTTGATACCATGTGTCTGAGTTGTTTTTGTACACTCTAACATGGCCGGCTTCAGTCCCATTGCCACTATTTCCTTTTGCCCCAATAGTTATAGTATTACCATCGGCAGATAGACTTACGGACCAGCCTGACCTATCACCGGCTGCTTCACCATCGATGTCCTGCCCAATTTGTTGCCAAGTGCCTGAGTTGTTGTAATACACTCTGACAT
>JAFGXI010000020.1 GCA_016936665.1 Bacteroidales bacterium | reverse complement strand
CTATTTTCCAAATCTTTTTTTGCCATTTTTTTATTTATTTTTTTTGATACTGATATTCAGTCTCTTATAGTTGGTAAATTTTAAATAATTTATTGCTTTTTATAAATTATTTGTAGTATTGTGATTTTTGTTATTCGTGCAATGCATTGCTTTAATGACAAATTTTAATAGATTTTCTGCAAAATTCTTCTTTTTTAAAGAATAAACTATTTTTGTTAAATGATTAAATTGTTGAAAAAAGCATCGAGAATAGGAAATCTAGCATTGATTTTTCTTCTTATTGTAGCTCTTTTATCGAAATATTTATCACCAAGCTTGTTTATACCCATTAATCTTATAGGTATGACATATCCTTTTCTTGTTGTTTTATTGTTCTTATACATTATAATTAATCTATTTTTTAAACAATGGAACTGGTTTTTCATCAATATCGGGGTGCTATTGCTCGGTTGGATACAGTTAACGAGTTGGATTCAATGGAATAAAACTTCTGAACTAAGAGCAGATTTTAAAATATTGTCGTACAATGTTAGGTTGTTCGATTTGTATGATTGGAAAAACAACATCGAAAATAGAAACAAGATGTTAAAATTCATCGATGAGCAAAAGGCCGATATCGTTTCGTTCCAAGAATTCTATTACGATAATAAGGATGTACTGGTCGATTCCATCAGCCAAAAGCTAAATATGCCATATTATTATATAACTGATAGCAAATTTTTATATGGATCCAGTCATTTTGGGCAAGCTATTTTTAGTAAATTCCCCATAATTAAAAGCGATTTAATTCAATACCCTAATACAACCAACATGTCGATGTTCTGCGATATTAAAATTAATGATAAAGGGATTGTTAGAATTTTTAGTAATCATTTGGAGTCGTATCGATTTAGTAAAGCCGATTATGAATTGGCAGAGAATGTGACAGACACGTTCGATTTAGAAGTAAATAAATATTTGTCTATATATAATAGGATGAAAAAAGCGATGATAAAACGTTCTTATCAAGCAGACAAGTTATCGTCTTATATTAAGTCGAGTCCTTATCCTGTTATTGTAACTGGAGATTTCAACGATACACCAAATTCATACACCTATTATATAATAAGAGGAGACTTAAATGATGCTTTTATAGAATCGGGAAATGGTGTTAGCAATACTTATAAGGGCGCATTTCCCGCTTTTAGAATAGATTTCATATTACATAGCAAGGAAATTAAAAGCCAAAATTACAAACGTCTAATATATAATGGATCAGATCACTATCCTATTTCATGTGAGATTATTTTAAATTAGTTCTTAGCTTTGTGCTGAAATTTTTATCATACAACATATAATACAACGATGAATCAGTCTGAAAAATTCATGAAAGAAGCTATTGACTTGTCAATAGACAATATTGATAGAGGAGGCGGACCTTTTGGTGCCGTGATTGTTAAAGACGGGAAAATTGTAGCCGCAGCAGCCAATAGTGTAACTAATGACAATGATCCTACTGCTCACGCAGAAGTTAACGCCATTAGAAAAGCTTCTAAAATACTAAACACGTTTAATTTATCGGATTGCGAAATTTACACCTCTTGTGAACCTTGCCCAATGTGCTTGGGAGCAATCTATTGGTCGGGTATAAAAACGGTCTATTATGGCAATACAAAAAAAGATGCAGCGAAAATAGAATTTGATGATCAATTTATCTACGATGAACTTGACAAACCGATTCATGATAGACATGTTAAATTCATTCCTCTTATGCGCAGCGAAGCTCAAAAAGCATTTGTAAAATGGGCATCTACAGAAAATAAAACTGAGTATTAAACCTTTATATTCATGACTTTACAACGAATTGTAGATATGGGGTCTATTTTTATTTTACAATAAAACATTGATGTCGCAAAACATATTTTATTTATGTTAAAATTTAATAAATTCGTAATCGTATTCTAATCAAATAAGTTCTTTATTTGTTAGTTTACTCTTTTCATAATTAGTTATTTTTGGGTTTGGCGGGCAACTAAAATGTTGCCTGCTTTTTTTCTGAAAAAAATCAATCTTTTATTACTCTTTTAAGCAAGAGCATATTCATTGCATTAGCCTCAAAATTACGAACGTTACGATGATAAAATCGGACAACTTGATCGTAATACAAAGGAACAATAGGAGCCTCATCGATAACAATCTGATTCATAGACTTATAAATATCCCAACGAACAGAATCTTCGGTACATTTTAATGCTTCTTCATACAAATTATCGAAGACTTTATTTTTAAAATGAGTGTAGTTTGGACCCGAAGGTGAAAAATTTGGACTATAAAATAATGACAAGTAGTTTTCTGCGTCGGGGTAATCGGCAATCCACGATCCTCTAAAAAATATTAATTTTGAACTGGCAACCTGGTCTCTAAAAGTGGCTCCTGAACTAATTTCAATTTTAATATCTATTCCGATGTTTTTAAGTTCGTGCTGTATATACTCACACAAATCGACATAATCGCTCGTAGTAGTAAGTATAATTGATGGTAAATTAATGCCGTTAGGGTACCCCGCCAAGTTAAGATAATATTTCGCACTATCGATTTGATATGTGTATGCAGTTTGTTTTGCATCAAAAGAAGGTAACCCAACCGGAATTATACCCTGTTCTGCCGGCTGACCAATACCATTGCGCAGGTATTTCAACATTTTCTCTCGATCGAAACCCCAATTAATGGCCTTTCGCAAATATTTATTTGCAGTCGGACTCAACGAGGAATCAGTTAAAAAACCTAAATATTCTGTATTTAAATAAGGTGCTTTTTTCAGAATAATTTCATCGTGATATTTTTGTCTTAAGGCCCCTGTGTTAGTCAATAATTCATCTTTGTAACTATGATGAATTCCCGAAATAAAATCTAGACGACCTTTAATAAATTCGAGATATTCCGATTGTTTATCGTTGATAAAAGTAATTGCAAGCCCTTCTATGTATGGTAATCTCTTACCTAAACTATCTTTTTCGAAATAATGAGGATTTTTTCGAAGAACAAGCTTCTCGCCTTCACGCCATGCTTTTAAATAAAATGGACCCGTACCCACGGGATGGCTTCGAAAATCGTTTCCATAATGTTCTACAATTTCGGGGGCAACAATATAACAATAAGGCATACTTAGCACACCTAAGAATCCGGGGAATGATCTTTTTAGTCTAACAATGAATGTAGAATCGTTGGGTGTACTAAATCCTTGGCTCAAAGTATCTCTGTCAACTTCGTTCATCACCCATGCTCCCGACGATGCGGTTTGGGGTTCGGAAAGCCTAAGCAAAGAATATTGCACATCTTTTGCGTTTAAATAACGAATACGCCCTTCGAATAATGGATGGTCGTGAAAACGCACATTTTGTCTCAAATGAAAAATATAGGTCTTCCCATCATCCAGAATCTCCCAACTTTTTGCCAAAGCCGGAACCAACTGAGTTTTTTCGTTCATCTGAACTAAACCATTAAAAATTTGACTTACTGGCCAAATAATGGTTTGGCTCTTTGCAAAAGCAGGGTCTAAAGTAGAAATACCTTTCGACTCGTTGTATCTAAAAACGTCTTGAGGCAATGCTTTTTCTTTACCACAACTCAGAAATGTTATAGCTGAAACTACAATGCTTATTGCAAGTAAACGAAGTATCATATTGCGAAAATAAGCCTTTTCACAATCAAATATTAAATTTGAAATGAATTATAATTATGTTTTTTTAGACTTTTAGTTACAAATACTCAAACTCGATTTTCTTTGTTTATTTTTGTTATTTATTATTTCTCTATCATGCTACATTTAATAGGAAGAAGCGAACAATTATTTACCATTGATGTTCAATCGCACAAAACTGAACTAAAAGATATTGTATCAAACTCTACTTTTTTAGTTTTAGGTGGCGCAGGGTCAATTGGGCAAGCTGTTGTAAAAGAAATATTTAAAAGAAATCCGAAAAAATTGCATGTTGTAGATATTAGCGAAAACAACATGGTGGAGTTGGTTCGCGACATCCGTAGTTCCTTTGGGTATATCAAAGGGGATTTTCAAACCTTTACTTTAGACATAGGGGCAAAAGAATACGACGCCTTTTTTGAAGCTGATGGTCAATACGATTACGTTTTAAATTTATCTGCATTAAAACATGTTAGAAGCGAGAAAGATCCATATACGCTTATGAGAATGATTCAGGTTAATATTTTTAACACAGAAAAAACTATTCAGCAAGCTAAACAAAAAGGTAGCAAGAAATACTTTTGTGTTTCTACAGACAAGGCGGCCAATCCTGTTAATATGATGGGGGCCTCAAAACGTATTATGGAAATGTTTGTACATCGAGAAAGCAAAGATATTGAAGTATCAATGGCTCGTTTTGCCAATGTTGCATTTTCGGATGGCTCTCTATTACATGGCTTTAATAAAAGACTCGAAAAAAAGCAAGCGATTGTTGCTCCCAACGACATTAAGCGTTACTTCGTGACAGCTCAAGAGTCGGGTGAACTATGTTTAATGTCTTGTTTATTTGGCGAAAATAGAGACATATTTTTTCCTAAACTCAGCGAGGATTTACATTTGATAACCTTTTCAGAGATTGCAGAAAAATACTTAAAAGAAAAAGGTCTAACACCCCATATATGCCAATCGGAAGAAGAAGCTAGATCTTACGACTTCAATCTTGAAGAAAATAAGGGTAAATGGCCTTGTTTATTCACAAAAAGTGATACCACAGGAGAAAAAGATTTCGAAGAATTCTTTACCAATCATGAAACATTAGATATGCACCGTTTCGAAAATTTTGGTATTATAAAAAATCAATTAGACTATAATGATGAACAACTTGAGGCTTTTAGAACTCGTGTTTTGGAAATACAAAACTCAAACCATTGGGATAAATCTGAAATAGTTAAACTATTCCATGAGATGATTCCCAATTTTGGACATAAAGAAACAGGTAAGTATTTGGATGGGAAGATGTGAATTAGCTTATGGGTTTAATGATATGAAAATATATTCATTTGAGAAATTGAATTTTTGGAATGATTTGAAAGGGTTTGTAAAAGCAATTTATTCTATAACTGAAGGATTTCCTGACTCTGAAAAGTTTGGGTTAACCAATCAAATGCGTCGAGCAGCAATCTCAATAAGTTCCAATATAGCCGAAGGTACTTCAAGGGTAAGTTTAAAAGACCAAGCTCATTTCTCTCAAATAGCATTTAGTAGTTTGATGGAAGTATTAAGTCAACTTATCGTAGCCAATGATTTAGGTTACATTAACAATGAAAATTATATTAAATTACGCGAAAATATTGATAGTATTGCACGACAAATAAATGCACTTCGAAAGAGTCAATTAGCAAAATCAAACCCATAAACTATTTAAACTTATAAACCAATAAACTATTTAAACTTATAAACCAAAATGGACTTTATACAATTCATACAAAATATATACAGAACTACAGATTTTATTCCGCTTCACGAACCTCGATTTCGAGGCAACGAAAAGAAATACATCAACGATTGTATCGATAGCACTTTTGTGTCTAGCGTTGGCAAATACGTCGATCAGTTCGAAAAAGATATAGCACTCTATACAGGCGCAAAATATGCTGTAGCAGCCGTTAATGGTACTGCAGCTTTACATATTGCTTTGATGTTGGCTGGTGTAAAAGCAGACGAGGAAGTGATTACACAGCCATTAACCTTTATAGCCACAGCAAATGCCATTTCCTATACCGGAGCAAAACCTGTTTTTGTAGATGTTGATCGTGATACGATGGGACTTTCCCCAAATAGCTTAAGAGATTTTCTAGAAAACGAAACTACTAAACTTATAAACCCCTCAACTAATAAACCATCAACAATTAACAAAAAAACAGGAAGGAGAATTGCAGCTGTTGTGCCAATGCATACCTTTGGACACCCTGCTAGAATTGATGAAATTAAAATCTTGTGCGATGAATATCATATTGCCTTAATAGAAGACGCAGCTGAAAGTCTAGGTAGTTTTTACAAAGGGCAACATACGGGTACTTTTGGTTTAATGGGTACACTAAGTTTTAACGGCAATAAAACCATCACAACCGGAGGTGGAGGTATGATTATTACCAACGATGAAAAATTGGCTAAAATGGCTAAACATCTCACGACCCAAGCCAAAGTGCCACATGCATGGGAGTACCGTCACGATTACATTGGATATAACTATCGTTTAACCAATTTGGCGGCGGCGCTAGGTGTAGCTCAGTTGGAACAGTTGCCAGAGATACTAAAATCGAAACGTGAATTGGCTTCTCAATACAAAGCATTTTTTGCTGAGTCCGAAATCCAATTTGCAACGGAACCCGAAAATTCACAATCCAATTACTGGCTCAATGCTGTACTTTTAGAGAATAGAGACGAAAGAGATAAGTTTTTAAAATATACCAACGAGAATGGTGTTATGACGCGCCCAATTTGGGAACTGATGAATCGACTACCGATGTTCAAAGATTGTCAAGTAGAGAATATTGAAAATTCTGAATTGTTGGCCGATCGAGTGGTGAATATTCCTAGTAGTGTGATATAGTTGTATATAATTTATGATAAATAATTAATTTTACAGAAATCGCTTATCATGAAAGACATTATTATAATTGGAGCAGGAGCTTTAGGAGAAGAAATTGCATGGTTGATAGAAGAAATAAATGATTACCGAAAAGAATGGAATTTATTAGGCTTCCTAGACGATTATGCATTTGACAAAAAAGACACAGTACTAGGATATAAAGTTTTAGGCAAAAGCACAGATATCGATGCTTATCCCGATGCCTATTTTACAATCGCATATGGGTCGCCAAATTTAAGAAGAAAAACTGTTGAAAACATCAACAAAGAATCCATTAACTGGGCCACACTTATTTCTCCAACCGTGCGTGTACATCATTCAAATAAAATTGGGAAAGGTGTAATTATCGGAAGATATACCGACCTTACGATTAATTGCGAAATAGATGATTTTGTAATGCTAAATATTCATGTTGTTCTAGGACATAAAGTAAAAGTTGGAAAATATTCGATTATTAGCCCTAATGTTACCGTAAATGGAGAGGGTATCATAGGAGAAGCTTGCCAAGTTGGCGCCAATTCGTTTATAAAAAATATTGTTTTGGGCGATAATGTAACTGTTGGTGCTAGCTCCTGTGTGGTTAAGGACGTAGAAAGCGACCATGTCGTTGTGGGTGTTCCTGCAAAAATTATAAAATCCGGCAGGCCAAACAAAAGCATATCAAGAGACGACCAGTAAAGTGTTGGTGATATAATAGCCTGAGTTCGATATAAGATTCATTTTATAGAAAGATAAATAATTATTACTATATTTGGAATTACTTAAAATAAAGTAACGCAAAATTAAGTAACGTGAATTAATGTAATATTAAAACAGATAGCATCTATCAATGACAGTTTCGAAAAATCCTTTTGTATTTGGAAAAATAGTAGATGAAGACCATTTTTGCAATCGAGTACAAGAAATGCACGACCTCCAACAAAACGTACATAACGGGTATTCCACATGGTTATTTGCACCGCGAAGGTACGGGAAATCATCCTTAATAAAACAAGTATTTAAAAGAACTTCAGATGTCAAAACGATATATTTTGATTTGTACAATATTGAAACCATTGATGATTTTGCAAGAAAGTATTCAAACGTTTTATCGAAGGAATTATTTAATTGGAAAGACGATATCAAATCACTAACATCGAGCATCAAGTCTTATTTTGAAAATTTATCGCCACAAATAAGTTTCGACGAAAACGCCCTCCCAACCTTAAGTTTACAGAAACAGCAATTAAATAAGCAAAGCGATTTAGAAACGATTTTGAGTATCCCCGAAAAAATTGCTCAACAGAAAAATATTAGCATTTGTATTGCATTCGATGAGTTTCAAGAAATAAGCAGAGTCAATTCATTTATAATTCATTGGATGCGTTCCAAATTTCAAAATCAACAACGTGTTTCCTATATCTTTTTGGGTAGTAAGCAATCGCTGATGGAAGATATTTTTACTAATATCAATTCACCATTTTACGAATATGCTCTTAAGATGAACATAAAACCAATCGCACGAGAGGAGCTTTTCAAATATATCAGAAATAAATTTGAAGAGAATACGATTCTGATCGAAGATGATCTAATTGATACGATCATCGATAAATCGGGAGGACATCCACATTATACACAGTATTTTGCATCGGTTATTTTCGATATGTTAAAAGCCGAACCGAACATAAAAAAGGAAGAATTAATTGAAAAGTGGATCAATAAAATAATCGATTCCCAATCAGTAATTTTTCAAAATATTTATGATGACTTAAGTAATAATCAACGTAAAGTACTTTGGGCCATAGCGATGCAACCAGAAGAGTTATTTTCAACAACAACAAGAAATGCCTTAAAACTGCCACCAGCTTCGAGCATTACGTCGAGTATTTCTACCTTATTAAAAAAAGATTTAATTGAAAAAGTAGAAAAATCATATAAAGTTTCTAGCCCTGTTTTTAAAGAATGGTTAATTCGATTATAAATTTTTAAGCTTTTGAAAAATTTGAAAATGCAAAAAGTAATAATAATAGCTGAAGCAGGTGTTAATCATAATGGTGACATAAATCAAGCAAAAAAGTTGATAGATGTTGCTTCTGAAGCTGGTGCTGATTATGTAAAGTTCCAAACAGCAAAACTAGACTCTATCATCACAAAATCTGCCCAAAAAGCCGAGTACCAAAAAGAAGCTACAGGATCGGAAGAAAGCCAATATGAAATGATCAAAAAACTACTTCTAAGTGAAGAGGATCATTATGAGCTAAAAAGATATGCTGAACATAAAAACATTAAATTTTTGTCTACGCCATTCGATTTAGAAAGCGTCGACTTTTTATATCATCTTGGCATGGATTTCTTTAAAATCCCTTCAGGTGAGATTACCAATTACCCTTATTTAGTAAGTATAGCAAAAAAGAGACTCCCCGTTGTACTTTCAACCGGCATGGCTAACATAGAAGAGATAGATGCTACTATATCAATTCTATTAGATAACGGCATTCAAAAAGATCAGTTAACCGTTTTACATGCCAATACAGAATACCCAACGCCAATGAAAGATGTTAACTTGAAAGCCATGTTAAGCATCCAGGATACATTTGATGTTAAGGTTGGCTATTCAGATCATACCTTAGGTATCGAAGTTCCAATAGCCGCAGTAGCTATGGGGGCGAGGGTCATTGAAAAACATTTTACACTCAATCGCAACTTACCAGGTCCCGATCATAAAGCTAGTTTAGAGCCATCCGAATTAAAAGCAATGGTAAACGGTATTCGTAATATAGAATTAGCTTTAGGTACAGGTGTTAAAAAAGCCTCGGAATCGGAACTTAAAAATAAATCCATTGCTAGAAAGAGCATCGTAGCAATAAAAAATATTAAAAAAGGAGATGCTTTAAATATCAATAACATCAGTATAAAAAGACCTGGTACAGGACTATCGCCAATGCTTTGGAATAAAGTTATTGGCAGCACCGCTATTAAAGACTTTAATATTGATGATTTAATAGAGATTTAGTCGATGAGAATAGGACTTTTAACTAGTACAAGAGCCGATTTTGGAGTCTATATTCCTTTAATTCATGAAATTAAAAACGATGCTTTTTTTGAATTAGAGATAATCGCATTTGGAACCCATTTATCTAAAAAATATGGATTTACTATAGATGAGATAACAGCCTCTGGTTTCGAGGTAAAACATCAAATCCAAACAACACCAAATGGCGATACACCTTTTGATATAGCAAACAGTATTGCAGATACAACTAAGGCATTTTCTGAGTTTTGGAACCATCATAAATTCGATTTAGTTATTACTATAGGCGATCGTTACGAAATGTTTGCCGCAGTTATAGCAGGGAGCCCTTTTAATGTAACATTTGCCCATTTACACGCAGGCGAAACAACACTTGGTGCCATTGATAATGCTTACAGACACGCCATCTCATTAATGTCTAAATATTTATTCGTTTCAACCGAAGAATATAAAAGAAGAGCCATCGAAATAAATAAAATACCGGACTATGTTTTTAATGTTGGCGCCCTTAGTAACGATAATCTTCTCAAAACTGAATTATATTCAAAGGAAGACTTTAATTCGACATTTAATATTGATTTAAATAAGAACACTATCCTATCAACGTTTCATCCCGAAACAGTTTCCTTAGAAAAAAACGAAACATACATCCATACCTTACTCGAAACATTTGACTTGTTAAGATCAAAATATCAGATAATCATTACTATGCCTAATGCTGATACTATGGGATTAAAAGTTCGTCAAATTATTGAAGCATATGGCAAAAAAAGAGATAACATTGTACTAATAGAAAGTTTTGGAATGAAGGGCTATTTAAGCTGCATGAAGTATTGTAGCTTTATGATTGGAAACACTTCCAGCGGATTTGTTGAGGCTGCTTTTTTCCCAAAATGGGTGATTAATATTGGCGACCGGCAAAAAGGCAGAATCCTAACACCAAATATAAAAAACGTACCGGTTGATAAAAATAAAATATTGGAATCTGTACGCCAAATAGAAACAGAATCAATAGATGCCAATTGTAATATTTATGGAGATGGCAACGCTGCCAAACGCATAGTTGAAAAAATAAAGAAAATATATGCTTAAGAACTTAGACAAACATACGATATCGATCAATACCAGTCTTTTAGATGCCCTTAAACAGCTAAATAACTTGCCAGATTTATTGACTCTTTTTGTACTCGACAACAAAAAAAAACTCATTGGTACCCTTACTGATGGCGATGTACGTCGTGGCTTGATAGCAGGTAAGAGCATAAAGCAACCGCTCTCTGAGTTTATGTATTGCGATTTTAAGTTTCTTAAAGAAGGAGAAGATAATTTTAAAAAACTAAAATTATTTCGTGAACGCAGATTACGTGCTGTACCATTACTCAATAAAAAAGGACAAATCATCAAAATATATGATTTTACCAAAATTAAATCTATACTACCTTTAGATGCTGTTATAATGGCTGGCGGTGAAGGTATACGATTAAGACCGCTTACTAATGACACTCCAAAACCGCTCCTAAAAATTGGCCAAAAAGAAATTATCAGCTATAATTTTGATCGTTTATATCAGTTTGGCATTCTAAATCAGCATATCACACTAAATTATTTAAGTGAGAAAATTGTTGACTTTTGCAATGCTTACCCAAAAGATATTCATTTTAATTTTATACACGAGCACAAATTGTTAGGTACAGCAGGTGCCTTAAGCTTAATTCAAGATTTTAAAAACGATACCATTCTGCTAATGAATTCCGATTTATTAACGAATATAGATTACGAGGACTTTTACAAAACGTTTATTGAACGTGGCGCCGACATGCTAGTCGCTTCTATCCCCTACGACATTACTTTACCATATGCTGTTTTCGAAACAGAAAATAGAACGGTCAATAGCTTAAAAGAAAAACCTACATATACACATTATGCCAATGCAGGAATCTACATTTTCAAGAAAAAATTACTCAAGTTAATCCCCCAAAACAAACCATACAATGCCACCGAATTTATGGAAGATATCTTAAAAAATGGTTATAGCTTAATGCATTATCCTATAAGAAGTTATTGGCTTGATATAGGGAAGCATAACGATTTTGAAAAAGCTCAAAAAGATATTGCACACATTAACTGGGATTAACCGCTTATGTATAAAAACAAGAAAATATTGGCTGTAATAACTGCTAGAGCAGGTAGCAAAAGGCTTCCAAATAAAAACGAACTAGATTTGGCAGGTAAACCACTTATTGCATGGACTGTAGAAGCTGCCATTAAATCTAAATACATAGATCGATGTGTTGTGTCGACAGATAGTATTAAGTTAAAAGAAATATCGGAAAAATTTGGAGCCGAAGTCCCTTTTATCAGACCTCTAGAATTGGCAAAAGATACAACAAGTAGTATCGATGTAATTTTTCATACCATAGATAACCTGAAAGAAACTTTTGATTATTTGATACTCTTACAGCCTACTTCCCCTCTAAGAACAACAGAAAATATTGACGCTGCTATTGAGGCAATGGAATCATCTAAAGCTCTTGTATCGGTGTGCGAAACAGAACATTCGCCTTTGTGGACAAATACTTTGGAAAATGACTTATCAATGGCTAATTTTATAAAACCCGAATTAATCGGTAAGCGATCTCAAGATTTACCTAAATATTACAGAATAAATGGTGCCATTTACATCGCTGAGCTAAAATATTTACAACAGAATAATGGCTTCTTAGGACATGAAACCAAAGCATTTATAATGTCGCAAGAAAATAGTATCGACATAGATACAGCAATAGATTTTAAATTAAGTGAGATAATAATAAACAACAATGGATTTAAATAATAAATCAATATTAATTACAGGAGGCACAGGCTCTTTAGGGAAAAGTTTAACCAAAAGAATTTTAACAAATTGGCCCAATGTTAAACGTTTAGTCATCTATTCACGCGATGAACAAAAGCAGTTTAGCATGGCTCAAGAATACCCTAATGCGCAATATAAAAACATTCGCTTTTTTATTGGCGATGTTAGAGATGAAGCCAGACTTAAAAGAGCTTTTCAAGGCATAGACATCGTAATACATGCTGCGGCAATGAAACATGTGCCTATTGCAGAATACAATCCAATGGAAGCCATTAAAACCAATATTGGTGGCGCAGAAAACGTTATTAATGCAGCGCTTGAAACCAATGTTGAGAATGTCGTTGCTTTATCTACCGATAAAGCAGCTGCGCCAATCAATTTATACGGGGCAACCAAACTGGCTTCCGACAAATTATTTATTGCGGCTAACAACATCAAGGGTGGCAGAAATATTAAATTTTCAGTTGTCAGATACGGAAATGTTATGGGCTCTAACGGATCGGTTATTCCGTTTTTTATTCAAAAAGCTAAAGAAGGCAAAACTCTCCCTATCACCGACAAGAATATGACCCGTTTCAATATCTCCCTAGATGGTGGTGTCGATATGGTAATGCACGCTATCGAACATGCTTGGGGAGGTGAAGTATTTGTACCTAAAATTCCTTCTTACAGAATTACAGATGTTGCAGATGCTATTTGTCCAAACTGCGAAAAACCAGAAATAGGTATTCGTCCCGGAGAAAAATTACACGAAGAAATGATTACCTCATCCGACTCGTTTTTCACCTACGATTTAGGTAAATATTTTGTGATTCTTCCATCGGTAACCAATTGGAACTTACAAGAATTTATAAATCATTTTAATGCAAAAAAAGTGAAAGAAGGTTTCTCATACAATTCTGAACAAAACACCGAATGGGAAACCGTAGAGAGCATGAGAACTCTCATAAAAGAACATGTAGATTCAACATTATAAATAAAGATGAACCCAATAGGATACGGAAGACAATTTATCAGCCAAAAAGATATTGACTTGGTTGTAGAAACGCTTAAATCGGATTACCTTACGCAGGGGCCAATGGTTAGCGAATTTGAACAGAAATTTGCCAAATATGTAGATGCAAAATATGCTGTTGCTGTTTCTAATGGAACTGCGGCTTTACATCTATGCAATATGGTGCTAGGCACAAAAGCTGGCGATAAAGTTATAACAACGCCCATCACATTTGCCGCTAGTGCCAATGCTGTTTTATACTGTGGCGGCGAAGTCGATTTTGTCGATATTGACCCTAAATCGTATACCATCGATTTAGATGCTTTAGAAGCTAAATTAGCCAGTCATCCTGTAGGAACATACAAAGGTTTAGTACCTGTCGATTTTGCAGGCTACCCTGTTGATGTTGAAAGACTAAGAGCAATTGCTGACCAATACAATTTATGGATCATCGAAGATGCTTGTCATGCTCCCGGGGGGTATTTTACTGACAAACAAGGAGAACACCAACTTTGCGGTAATGGCCGGTTTTCGGATTTGCAAATATTTTCGTTCCACCCCGTTAAGCATATCGCAACCGGTGAAGGTGGCATGATTACAACTAATAATGAAGAACTTTATAAAAAACTACTGCTTTATCGCACCCATGGTATTACCAAAGAAGCCGAACTCTTAACAGAAAACCATGGTGGATGGTATTACGAAATGCAAGAATTAGGTTATAATTACAGGCTTTCAGATATTCAAGCCGCTTTGGGCGTTTCTCAACTAGACCGAGCAAAAGAAGGTGTAGCATCAAGAAACAAAATTGCCCAAAAGTATAACCAAGCGTTTAAAGGCATGGCAATTACAACGCCCTTTGTAGATGCGTCTGTGTATCATGCCTATCATTTGTATATTATTCAAGTTGAAGATAGAAAAGGCTTATTCGACTATTTAAAAGAACACCAGATATTTGCACAGATTCACTATATTCCAGTTCATCTTCAGCCTTATTATAAAAAATTAGGATGGAAAAAAGGGGATTTCCCTATGGCAGAAGCTTATTACGAGCAGTGCATCAGTTTACCTATGTTTCCTACTTTATCTGAGGAGGAACAGGATTATGTTATTGAAAAAGTGATTGAGTTTGTTAGTGCATAGTGTTTAGTTAGTAGTTTATAGTTTGTAGTAGATGACTTATCAGGATAAAATAGAAAATAATAATATTCGAAATAAGACTTTTAATTTTGCGGTTAGAATAGTCAATTTATCAAAGTTTTTAATCGAAGAAAAGAAAGAGTTTATTATAAGCAAACAAATTCTACGATCTGGAACCTCCGTTGGGGCCAATTACAGAGAAGCTGATAATGCAGAAAGCAAGGCCGATTTTGTTCACAAATTAGCCATTTCACAAAAAGAAGCAGACGAAACTATTTATTGGCTAGAATTATTATATGCCACACAATACATAGAAAAAGAACAATTTAAATCATTAGAAAACGATGCTACCAAAATACTTAAAATCATAAAAACAATAATTATCAAAACCAAACAAAATATAAAATCCAATCGCAACCAATAACTAAACACTAATAACAATAAACTATGCACTAAGCACTAAACACTATGAACTAAACACTATGAACTAAACACTATGAACTAAACACTATGAACTAAACACTATGAACTAAACACTATGAACT
>JAFGXI010000019.1 GCA_016936665.1 Bacteroidales bacterium | reverse complement strand
TTAAGTATTCAAGCCCACTGGTATTATATAAAGGGCGATTACCTTCATTTTATTGGTTTACACTATCAAGAAAGGTTAGGACGTGTTCATGCTATTGGGTTGCTTGTCGCTTTTATTATTTTGATTATTTGGTTTTTATTCTTTTATAAACTGGATTTATTTGAACCCGAAAAAAAGTATTGGCTCATTTTAGTGGTATTAACCAGCGCCCTCTTAACCAATCTGAGTTTAATAGCCTATGAGTTTTTTGAAGTCAATTTGAATTTTTATTTAAATGGAAAACCATTCAACGACTTGCTTTTTAGCATATTTGGCATTGGCTTAATAGAAGAAACGGTCAAGTTAATTCCGTTTATGTTTATTTTACTTCTCAAACCCAAGTTGATTAATGAGCCCTACGACATTTTGCTTTACATGGTTATGTCTGCATTAGCCTTCGCATTTACAGAGAATTTAATCTATTTTACCGAAGGCAGTTTGCACACTTATACTGCAAGAGCCATATATTCAAGCATGGGTCATATGTTCTTTTCGGCAACCATTGCTTACGGTTTTATTCTTGCGAATTATCGTTATAACAATTGGAAATTTGTTCCTACAATTTTATTGTTTTTCTTTATTTCGATAACAGCGCATGGGGTTTTCGATTATTTACTGTTTTACGATTATTACGTTGTCTTTGTATTTTTCTTCATTATTCTTACCAAAGCATTTATTAAATATATCAATAATTCGCTAAACAATTCTGTATTTTTCGATTATCATATTAAAATGAAGTCGATTAACTTACGGCAATTATTAGCTATAGGAATCAGTTTGATTTTTGCAGTTGAGTTTATATACACAGCCTCTTATTATAGCATTGCTAAAGCTTTAGACGAAGCATTCAGTTTAAACAATTATTCCAGTTTATTTGTGCTTATTTTCATTGCAGATCACTTCAGCCATTTCAATTTAGTTAAAGGTGAATGGGGCGTTTTTAACTTGAGTTTCAATACTTATAACTTGCATACAGCCGAAGAGAATTTTGTCGGTATTAAGGCGCGAATAAATATTCCAGAAAAACTAGAGAACATCAATCGCATAGAATATCACTCAACAATTGAAGGAGAGTTGATAAACAAGGTGCAGATTTATTACGATTCTATTTGGCTTAAGAAGAAAAAGATAGTGGAAAAGGGCTGGTTTATTATGGCATTAGACGAATCCATTCTTATTAATGGAAAGATAGTGAATAAGTTAGCTATAAATTTTGTTTCAAATTCTGCTAACTTGTATTACAGAAGCGAAGATGTTTATTGGATGCAGATTAAAGATGAAAGCCAATTAGCAGACAATAATATTAAGAGTAATTTTATTTTGTTAGGCAAGGCTAAACTCGATAAAATAGAATCGTAGATGAAAGCAATTTATCAATTATTAACGGGAGTAGCAGGTTGGACTTTGGGAGGTCCAATAGGAGCTTTGTTAGTTTCGATTGGCGTTTTGGAGTCTAGTCGGTATATCGAGAAGTTGACCTCAGAAAAAAAAAAATTTCAAACTCAATATGGCGACTTAGCCCTAAGCACATTGGTGTTAATGAAATGGATAGCATTAGCCAACGAAGGATTAGCTAAAAGTGAGCGTTTGTTTATAAAATCTTTTTTGCTTCAAGAATTTGGAATAGATGCTAAAACCTTAGGCGAGAAGGCTTTATTAAGTTCCGATATTAACCTTAGCAAAAAACAAATAGAGCTTGTAATAAAACAGATAAAACAAAATACAACGGAAGAGGAACGCTTATTATTAATCGATTTATTGTATCGTTTGGCCTTGAGCGATCATGCTATGCAAACTAAGGAATTCTCCAGACTTAATGTATTAGCACAACGTTTAGGTATTTCGCAGCAGGCTTTAGATCAATTAAAAGGAATTCATCATATTTCGGACTCTAAAATAACAGCCAAAGAAAACGATTTGATTTCATTATCCTTTCAAGTTTTAGAGTTAAATAAAGGGGCAAGCATACAAGCCATCGAAATAGCTTATCAAAAAGCACGTTTGAAGTTTCATCCCGATCGAATAAAGCATTTGGGTCCGCTTGCGCAACAGAAAGCCCTTAAGCAATTGGAAAGTATTAAAAAAGCCTATCTAATAGCACTCAGTACAAAGCAATAAAAAAGCCATCCTTTATTAATGGATGGCTTAATATTTTATAAAAACCTATTTAGTTTTTTAAGCTAACTTTAGAAACTTCCCACGTAGCGCTTCCTCCAGTGGTGCTTACATATTTAAATGCAATTGTTACCGACTGTCCATCGTAGGCAGATAAATCAAGATCTTCTGTGTCAGTAAAATCATATGATGTACCGTCGTTGTGAGTGTTATAAGTAATAGCATCCCATGTAGTTGTCGAAACATCGCCGGTATAATTTGTGGTTACAAATATTTTTAAATCATTCCAGCTTTCAGTACCTCCAAAGAATTTTGCACATTGATTTACGACCAATTTTACGTTGGTTTTACCACTTAAATCTATGGTTGAAGAAACTAACCAGTCTTCATTATCTTGATTTCCACTGCTATATCCACTCATCTTTGCATAAGTAGTACCACTATAAGTACCTTGTGCCCAAACTTGTGCTCCAACTACAGAAACTCCCGTAAATTGACCTAAACTAGATGCGAAATCTTCAGTCCAAAAAGTACCCGGTGCAACATAATTTGGATCGATTCCGGTGTTGGCTTCTATTAACCAATAACCAGAAGTGTTTAGCATTCCCGGAATGAGATTATAAGCGCCCAAATCACCATGGTATTTGATCTCTAATCCCAATAAATCAACATGATCTAGTAAATTAGTTGCTGTACGAACTGCTCCTGAAGGAAGTTTTACTGAAAGCATTTTTGTAGTATCAGTTTCTGTTGCACTTGCTGCAATGTAAACGTTTGTATTTACAGTAAATGGAGCTTCTAAATCTGAATAAATAGGGTTAGTTCCATCGTTTATAACTGTACCAACAATAAAGCCTTGTACCCAAACTCCTGTGCCTCCTTGATTAGAAATACCGGCTTCAATATTATAAGGGTCATCGAAAGTTCCTGTACCTTCGCCAGTACCTCCACCGCCTCCAGCTCCACAACGTGTACCGGTAAATTGGACATCAGAAGTATCTCTAATTAAAATTTGATAATCGCTACCATATTTAGTTAATACACCCGTAATTGAACCTTTGCCTTTAGGAACTGCAAATCCTGCAAATGAAGCGTATCCACTATTTCTTAAAATAATTTGATTTCCACTACAATCTTCTAGATTGATACTGACACTTTGTGGAGGATCAGAAACTGCATCAGCGTATGTTTTAGCAGTGTCTGCTGCAATAACTTGCAATTCTTCGAAAGTAACCAAACGACCAACATTTGAATCGTCGTAAGGCATCGCAGTTAATACGGTAGGCGTTAATTTACTTGGGCAACTATGGTTCTGTAACATCACTGGCAAATGAGTAACAGGTATTCTTCCAATACCTTTGATGACGCCGGCTTCAAGATAAGTTCCCATACCTATTTCGTTTATTCCTACCCAGCTGTCAAACTCTACAGTTAAACCGGAAAGGTTCAAATGAACGGTTTGTCCTAGTGGATAATCTATATATAAGTCACTACCTTCAATGCTTAAACAAACAGCACCGGTAGCATCTTCTAAGTACATAACTTTGTAAAAATTCCCTGTTTCATCACTAGAAACAACTTTAGCTTCTAGCACAAAATTAGTGTCTGGGAATTGTCTTACAGTACTTCCATCAATTACGCTGAGACTATCAAAAATAGCGTGAATTCCGGCTACTGTAATATTTGGTGTAAAATCTGTTTTTTGGTCACACTGATTTGGAATTTCAGGCTGATCAAAATCATCTTTAACACAACTGTTCATCATCAAACCTGATACGATGAATAAACTCAAAAATAATTTAAAAATATGTTTCATGATTTCTTTGTTTTCTAAAAATTAATGTTGATTAATACCAAAAACCTAAACTAATGAAATAGTTGATGCCATATGCATAGAAGTATTTTGGTGGAAATTTATCCGGATTTACATCTGCAGCAGTATTGGATTCATTAATATAAGTATTGCGTCTTTGTTCATAGCCTCCGGTAATAAAATCCTGATTGTTAAGAATATTATTCACGCCAGCATTTAGGTATATATAATAGCCTTTTATTTTCCATGTTTTTCTAAAAAACAAGTCTAAAGTAAAGGCATCGTCTAAGTGTTCTTGGTCAATTATCTTGTGCCAAACCACAGAGCCTTCTTCAATATGATCTGATCCTGTCTCATTCGAAACAGCAGGGATAGTTCGGCGTGCAGGATTAATTTCTAAATAATTCTTTTGGTAATAATTTGCGGTTAGTGTAACAAACCAAAAATGAGGGTTGTTGTATTTTATACCCAAAGAATAAGCATTTTGAGGGCCTGCTTGATAAAAATTCTTTTGATAAATAGTAAATGGATCAGCCAATTGAGAAGCGTCATTTTCTTCAAACTGCAAACCAGTTGGTCTATTAGTATAGGTGTGTTGACTTAATGCGACAACAGCCGTAGCAGAAAAACTGGCATTAATTTTACCTTCAGCCCCAAATTCAATTCCTATATTTTGTTTATCCATTCCAGATAACACTTGATTTGTAAAGGTTGAGTATAAATCGTTATAAAAGCTATAAACTTCGGTCTGGTCTTGAAATTTTGTATAATATGCCGATAATCTGGCTTTTATCTTTGGAGCTCTTAAATGATAACCACCTTCTACTGAATAAATGGTTTCACTTTTTAAATCGTCCACTACAAAATCTCTTGTTCTAGGCGAGATAAAAGCATTATCGGTTAGAGGGGCTTTAGTTCCGTAGTAACCATTGGCGTATATATAATTTCTACCATTTATTTTATAAGTAGCGCCACCTTTAACCCCGTAATTCAAAAAATTTTGTTTTTCTGAATCACCGTAAGAATTGTCGGGAAATTTACCGTTTTTCATATGGCCGGTTCTCCAAAATGTGGTTTGCGATAAATTTGCAGCTAAAAAATAATCGAGATGATCTAATTTTGCTCCAATTTGTGCCCATCCTTTGTAATCTATTTGGTGAATGTCGTAGTCGTAACTAATCACATCGCCCACGTGTCTTATTTTATTAGGATTGTTTAAATCGTAATCGTACATGTTAGGATCGTTTGGGAAATCTCGTTCACCAAACTTGTCGATATCCAAGTAATATTCGGCACCAAGAAGATCGTCTACAACCACATAATGTCTCCCGGTGTAGTTGTTGTAGCTTGCGCCTCCGTCGAAGGTATAATGATCGTTTAACTTGTGATTAACGAAAATATTTCCTTTAATTTCTGAATAATCAGTTTTTCTATTTTCTACAATATAGCTGGCTCTTCCGTTTCCGTTCCATGCATTCACTTGATAATAATAATTCCAATCTAATTGAGAATTATTTAGAAAAGCTTCTTGTGCAGCCGCCGCAGCTGTAGGATCGTCATAGTACGAAGGTAAATAACGATAATAATCCGGACGAGGATCTCTGGTATTGTACCAGTTTAGTGAAGTATTGCCATAGTACCCAAAAGCATAACTGGCAGAAGCTGTAATGCTGGTTTTGTCGGTTGGGGTGAAATAATACGATAAAATAGCATGAGGTTTATGAGAATCGGCAACTTTCGAATTACGCTTTTCGCCATCTTGGTAACCCCAATTTGGATTGTAGTAATTATTGTTGGTAAGGTCGTATGCCTCTTGTACCGAACCTCCGGCTTTCCCTCTTCTAGATGGAGCACCAAAGGCTGTTAAACCAATACTGTGTTTTTTGTTAAATTGTTTTTCAACCGATAAAAAGTAACCATAAGCATCGTAAAAAGTACCTTCTTGGTACCCTTCTTGTGCCCATCGTTTAGAACCGGATACAGCCACAGCCCATCCATTTTTCATTAGACCGCTTGCGTAACTGAGCATAAATCGGTTACGATAGGTACGGTTGGAAATTGCATAACTAGCACCTATGTTTTTACGATACGACGATGCTCTCGTTGTGATGTAATTAGAACCACCAACACCACCAAAAGCAAATGAACTTTGCTCTAGGCCATTAATGTATTCTTTATCACGCATCATGTCGTTTAATCCTCCCCAAGTACTGTAGAAGATTTTTCCGCTTTCGATATCGTTTACTTGAACACCGTTCATAAACAATTCAGACTGATCGGTATCGTAGCCACGCATTTTAAAACGCGCAGCACCAAAAGTGTAACCGGCAGTATTTACGAAAACATCTTTAGAGCCTTGTAATAGGCTGGAAACGTTGCTGACTTCAGCATCGTCTTCGGTGTCAATCTCATCTGTTGAAAGATTAATCGTTGGTAGATTCGATGGATTGATCGAACTAGTATCCTTAACCTCTTGTGCAAATGAAAAACTGACTAAACCAATAAACATTAGTAATAGATTTTTTCTCATCTGTATTTAAATTATGATTATTTTATCTCTTGTATTAGGTTGTCGGTGAAAGAACTTCTTCCTAAAAAAAATATTCGAAAAAAAACGAAATTGTTTTCGGGATTACAATATTAGGCTTTTTATTTGTAACGATTATTATCACAAATTTAAAAATTGAACATGATGAAACGATTTGGATTAATCCTAATTTACGTTACACTAACAGCCCAATTCCTTACATTAAAAGCGCAAGACAAAAAATCTTACGATTTAGCAACGATCGCTTTTTACAATCTAGAGAATTTATTCGACACTATCGTCGATCCTGATACTACAAAAATTCTTCAAGATGAGTTTACGCCAAAAGGTAAAAATGCATGGAATTCAGAACGATACAACAAAAAAATTCAAGATATGTCGGAAATAATTTCAAAATTAGGAGCCGATTTATCCAATACAGCACCCACGATTGTCGGGATTTCTGAAATAGAAAATAGATTTGTAGTAGAAGATTTAATTAACTCCGATAACTTGAAAAAATACGATTACGGTATTGTTCACTACGATTCGCCCGATCAACGAGGGATAGATGTGGGGCTCATTTACAGAAAAGAATTTGTAAAAATTGTAAATTCAACCACACATACTTTAAAGATAGCTGATAAACCGGATTTTTTAACTAGAGATCAATTGGTCGTAGAGGCTGATTTAATAGGCGAACCGATTTTTATAATTGTCAATCACTGGCCATCGCGAAGAGGTGGCGAAAAGAGAAGTAGTCCGCTAAGGGAAGCTGCTGCGGAACTTACCAAACATATTATTGATTCCTTAAATCTAGTTGTTCCTAATGCAAAAGTCGTTGTTATGGGCGATTTGAATGACGACCCGACCAACAAAAGTGTAAAGGTCGTTCTTAATACCTCGGTAGACAAAAATGATGTTGCAGATGGGCAAATGTACAATCCTATGGAGAAGTTTTATAAAAAAGGTTTAGGCACACTTGCTTATAACGATAGTTGGAATTTATTCGATCAGCTTATTTTAACCAAAGCATTTCTAAATACCAATGCCTTAGCTTGGAAGTTTTATAAGGCAGAAATATATAAAGAAGACAAACTTATTCAAACAGAGGGTCAATACAAAGGATATCCAAAACGTACGTATTCGTTTGGCAATTGGATTGGTGGTTATAGCGATCACTTCCCTGTTTATATGTTTTTAATTAGAGAACAAGGCGAACATCAATTTATGCAAATAAATAATGTACAGGAGAAAGAAAATAAAAATCAAAATATTCAAAAAGCAGATCAAAAGAACCAATTAAGATCCGGTGTCCATAAACCTGAGTTTTTAGACCAACTTTATCTTTTGAATGTTAAAGACAACAGTTTGCAACTGGTTACAAAAGAAGCGAATACTTACGGTATGAAACAATACGGCACCTCAATAAATTATAAGTTTGACGGACCATCATCTAAAACCATTGTTCCCTATAGATCAAATACGGCTTTTATCATCAGCACAACAACGCCCATGTCTTTAAGTGCTTATTCTTTATACAAGTTAGACGTTAAAAAGGGTAAATATAGAAGTTTTGGGATAGCTTCAGGCGGTTTTGCTAAAGCAGAAATCAATAAATCAGCTATGCAGGTTAATTATAAAAAAGTGGGCGATGATGTATATGAATTTGTACCTGCTAATACGCTTTTAGTTGGCGAATACGTTCTAACCAATGGTGTAAACTCTTACACTTTTTCTGTACAATAATAATATAGTCTTGTGCATTCATTTGAATTCTATAATCCAACTCGGCTCATCTTTGGAGAGTCTAAAATTGAAACGCTTAACAAGTACATTGTACAAACTCACAAAGTTTTAGTGGTTTATGGTGGTGGTAGTATAAAGCGTAATGGGATTTACGAAAAGGTTAGCAAAGCCTTATCGGGCAATAATTGGGTCGAATTTTCCGGCATAGAACCTAATCCAAAATTAGAAACTTTAATGAAAGCAGTAGAATTGGCTAGAAACGAACAAGTCGATTTTATACTAGCTGTTGGCGGAGGTTCTGTTATAGATGGTGTAAAGTTTATAGCATCGGCAATTCATTTTAAAGAGGAAGATCCATGGCAGATTGTATTATCCGGAGGCCAATTAATTAAAGAAGTGGTACCTTTTGGAACGATACTTACTTTGCCTGCAACAGGCTCGGAAATGAATGCAGGATCTGTAATCACCAACGGAAAGGCAGAAGAAAAAAGGGTTTTTTCTAATCCGAAATGCTTCCCAAAGTTTTCAATTCTCGACCCGATTGTTATCGCATCGTTACCCAAAAAGCAAATTGCCAACGGTATTGTCGATGCCATGGTTCATATTTTAGAACAATATTTAACAGCATCCGAGCAGGCAACGCCAATACAAGATGGCTACGCCGAAACTTTATTACGCACCCTAATTGAATTTGGTCCTCGAGTCTATAACGATCCTTTTGATGAGGCTTCTGCTCAGCATTTTATGTTGGCAGCTACTTATGCATTAAATGGAGTTGTTGGAGCAGGCGTTAAGCAAGATTGGGCGACCCATATGATTGGCCATGAGCTTACAGCTATGTTTGGTATCGACCATGCAAGAACACTTGCTATTATTTTACCCGGTGTTTGGGAAGTGATGTTCGAAACGAAGCAGAAAAAATTAGCTCAGTATGGAAGACTTGTTTGGAATCTATCTGGTGATGATAAAGAAGTTGCAGAAAAAGCGATCGAAAAGACAGAGTTGTTTTTTCATAGTTTGAACGTCGGAACACGTCTCGATGATTATACCGAAAAATGTTATAAGGTTTGGGATATTCCTGAGCGAATAAAAACGAGAGGATGGAAGCTTGGCGAGCTTGCTTTAATTGATCATTTAAAAGTTGAAGAAATTTTAAAATTACGAATTTAATTTTCCTCCGTTTTGCGAAGATCTATCGCTGTATATTTTTCTGGCACTTTAAAAGGATAATCTAAATCGTCTTGGTCGACTTTAATCTTTTTAAGTTCTAAATTAATAGTGGTTGTTCCCTTTTCGTTGCGTGCAATAATTTCAATGGTTTGTGGAAACATTTTTCCATTTTCGAGCTCGGTATAATCTTTATAGAAAATTTCTATTTTTTGTAAGTTGACATTGTCTTCAACCTTTAAACCGGTGATTATAAATTGCTCATTTATAGTTACTTGGTGTAGAAAATACTCATCAATTTTATTTTTTTTTGTAAGGCGCTCCAACTTTTTCTTTTTAATGTTCTGCATTACATAACAAGAATCGATACGATAAACATTATAACGACTAAAGACTTGAACAGGATCTTTTTCGGGTTCAGGATTAAGTAAACCAGCCGTAAATATCGATTGAATCATTTCGAAATCGAGATCGTAATTTAATAGATTTTTGAGTTCATCGTTGGTTGATAGCAAATACTTATTATCGATTCTGTTTAAAAAACGAGTTGAGTCTTTATCAATTAAAAAGCGAGCCACAGGAATTCCTGTATTATGATTGGCATTAATCCATATGACGCTGTCTTTTGCGTTTCTAAATATAATATTTAGGTTATACGATTTTTCTCCGGTGTTGATTTTCGCATCAATTTTATAGCTTATAGAGTTATAATCTAAAGCATTTTGCAGAACACGACGGGTTAATCGGCGCTCTTTAAAACGTTTAAGTTCTGTAGAATCAACTTGAGCATTTAGCAAGTTTCCCACCAATTGAACAATTACTATTATTGAAACTATTACGATTTTAATAAAATTCATAGACTCATTCTTCTATCCACTTCTCTTGTTTTATTTTTTCTTCTAGTACGTCGGAGCCTTTGCCTTTAGACATAGCTTCTTTCCATTTATTGAGCGCATCAGTGGTTTGCGCATTAAAAAATAGGATATCTCCATAATGCTCAACAACTACTGGGCTTTCTTTTCCGCCTTGCTCATATGCTTGTTCTATAAGTTCTAAAGCTTTTTTATAATGTTTCTTTTTGAACATTACCCAAGCGTATGTATCGAAGTAATTCCAATTATTTGGAGCAAGTTCTACGCAGGTGGTAATCATTTTTTCTGCTTTGTCGAGATCTTCACTACGTAAAGCTAAAAAATAGGCATAGTTGTTCAGAATATAATTATTGTTTGGGTTCAGCTTTAACGAGGCATCGAATGCCTCATCAGAGGCTTTGGAGTCATTTAATCGATGGTAAGCATCGCCCAAGATGGCATAAAACTGAGAGCGTAAAAGAGTATCGTCTAGAGCATAATTTAAACCTTCGGTAGCGTAATCTACAGCATTTTTATATTGGTAAATCTGATACGATGATAGTCCTGCAAAGAAATAAGCGTAGGCTTTGTTGGGAAAATATTCAAGCATTTTCACAGCATGATCGTTAAGCTTTGTATAATCGCCCAACTGATTATCTACAAATAAAATTTGCTCCCACACCAAATAATTCTCCGGACTTTTAATCACAATCGATTCCAATTCTTTTTGAGCTTCTTCGTATTGTTTGTCTTTCACTAAAATATCGGAGTATAAAGTATGAATTCGTATATTATCCGGATCGTTTTGCAGTAAAATATTAATCAGCTCATAAGTATGTTTTTTTTCCTCATTAGTAGGGTCTTTCAAGCTGATATATTTAATGAGAATATTGATTTTAAAATCGAGTTCAATATCTTCCGATTGATAAGCTTTTTTAAGTTCCTCGAATGCTAATTCGTTTTGTCCTTTTAGATTATAATAGTCAGACAATGATAAATGGACTTGTCCATTATCGGGATCAGATTTTAATATATCAAGGTAAATATCGAAAGCTTTTTCTAATTGATTATCTTCGGCATAAAGGTCGGCTAAGATGATAAAGTTACTCATATTCTCCGGATCCATTTTAATCAATTTTTGTACTTCTAATCGCGCAGATGCATAATCGCCTCTAGCAATGTGAATTCTGTTTTTCTCGCTCATCAACGCATCGGAATAACCAAATTTTTCTTCAAAACGTTCGAGCGTATTCAAGGCTTTTTCGGGCAAATTTAGTTTGAGATAGGTATCGTTGAGTTCTATATAGCTATTGTAATCATCGGGGTGTTTTTTTAACAAATCCTCAATTAGTAAGACCGCTTTTTTAAGATCGCCCTTTGCTTTTATTATTGTGATAAGTTGTGCTTGATACCATTTGTTGTTTGGGTCAATATCATAAGCCTTTTGAGCATAAGACTCTGCTGCTTTCAGATCGTTTACAACACTTAGTATGATGGAAAATTCATAATAGGCCGCATCGTTTGTTGGATCCATTTCGATCGATTTCAGATAGTAGGCTCCTGCTTCTTTCAGATTACCAAGCATCTTTTGCTTTTGAGCTTCGAAGAAAGCGTATCGAGATTCCATTCTTTGACGTTCTTTTTGAACGTCTTTGCCGGTGTTTATGCTACCTTTATTTCTTTTAACGGCACAACTACTAAGCACAAAAATGCTTAGCAAATAAAACAAAGTTGTTACTAAAACCGGTTTTATAAATGAATTATATCTTTTAAATGATGCGATAAGCTTAGTTTTTCTTAATTAATGAATATCAAAATCGATTTGCGTGAAGTCGCCCACATTAATTTCTACAGTAACGTCTTTTACGTAGGCATGATTGCCAATCATAGAATTGGTAATGGTGATGGATTTCAGCATAGCATTTTGTTGCACAATACTATTGCTAACAATGGCGCGCTCTACAGTTGAGTTTCGGCCGATAGAAACATGCGGGCCAATTATTGCATCTTTAATGGTAACGTTTTCTCCAACAAAACATGGGGGAATGATAATAGAATTTTCAATTTTTGCTGTCGAAGAAATAAGCTCGTCGTCTTTATGATATTCTAAAATTCTTTGGTTGGTATGAACTGTAGCATCTTTGTTTCCGCAGTCCATCCATTCAATAATTTCGCCCGGAACAAATTGAACACCATTGTTTTTCATGTTTTCCAATGCATCTGTTAACTGGTATTCACCATTAACACGCACTTCATTGTCTATCAAATATTTTAATTCTTTTCTAAGAACTTCGGCTTGCTTAAAATAGTAAATCCCAATAATGGCAAGGTTCGACACAAAACTTTGAGGTTTTTCGATAAAATCGGTTATAATATTTTGATCGTTTACTTTAACAACTCCGAATGCGCTAGGATCGGCTACTTTTTGAACCCAAATACTCGCTTCGGTAGAATTGTCAATTTTAAAATCGGCTTTAAAAAGGGTGTCTGCAAAGGCCACAACAACTTCACCGTTTAACGATGGCTCGGCACAGTATATAGCATGAGCTGTTCCTAAAGCTTCTTCTTGATAATAAATCTTTCCAACTGCGCCTAATTTTTGAGCAATCCCTATAAGCTGTTGTTCCACTTCGTCGCCAAAATCACCAATGATAAAAGCTATTTCTTCAATTTTTGAAGCACTAACTTTAGCAATTTCTTCGACTAAGCGTTGAACAATTGGTTTGCCAGCAATTGGGATTAGTGGTTTTGGTATTGTAAGCGTGTGAGGTCGCATGCGTTTACCCATGCCGGCCATAGGAACAATTATTTTCATTTGTTTATTTTTTTGTAACAAAATATGTTATTGGCACATATTGTCGAATTTGTTATAATATTCAAAGGATGAAGATTTGTATGTATAATTTCAATAACCGAACCAAATTATTTACCAGTGTGCCCAAAGCCACCGGCACCACGGTCTGTTTCGTCGAGCAAGTCGACAGGTATCCATTCTGCTGTCTCGTGTTTTGCAATAACCATTTGGCAAATTCGTTCACCATCGTTTACAGTAAAATCGTCGTTTGATAAGTTAACCAACAATACGCCAATTTCGCCTCTATAATCTGCATCAATGGTTCCGGGAGCATTTACGATAGATAGACCATGTTTAAAAGCTAAGCCGCTTCTTGGGCGTATTTGTGCTTCGTAACCTTCGGGAAGTTGTATAAATAATCCGGTTTTCACCAAAGCTCTTTGTAATGGTTTTAATACAATGGGTTCGTCTATGTTAGCTCGGAGATCCATTCCTGCCGAAAGCGCTGTTTCGTATGCTGGTAAGCTGTGTTTAGAGCGATTTATAATTTTTATTTGCATATCGATATTCCTTATTATATTACCTGTGGCTAGGCAACTACAAAAAGCAAATATAAGTAGAATAATCTTATTTGAGTAAAGGCTATCTTAAAAGCTTTCTTTACTTTTGCTAAAGATTGTTAAGATGCCAAAATGGAAATTCAGACTGCAGAACGAACTTATCAAATTTCTACTATCGTTTTAGATTTAAATGGTACTTTGGCTGTCCATGGAAAAATAGCTTCATCGACGCTTAAATTATTGGACGAACTTAAGAAGTTAGGCCTCCGTTTGGTTTTAATTTCCGGTGACATTCGAGGCAATGCCATTGAACGTGCGCAAGAACTAGGTTTAGAAGCATACATAGCAAAAAATAGTACCGAAAAAGCTATCGTAATGCAACAGTTCGATAAAAATTCAACGGTAGCTATAGGGAATGCGAGAATCGATATTGGAACCTTCGAAAATGCGAGTTTATCCATAGCAACCTTGCAAGACGAAGGTATTCATCCTGCGATATTGCCGTATGTCGATATTCTTGTGCCTTCCATCGATGCGGCTTTAGCTCTTTTTTTAAACCCAAAATCACTTGAGGCTACGCTTCGCCAATAAAAGGATATTATGGAGTTATTCAACTTTTTTCGAATTACACAGTCTATTGAATTGCTCCTTTTGATAACTTTTGTTTTTGTGACAAGTATTCAACTTTTTTATTATTTCTTTTTTTATATCAGATTCATCATTAAACCTAAAAACGAGCATCAAGAACATTTTCAAGAACCTATTTCTGTCATTATTGCAGCTCATAACGAATCGGAAAATTTGCAAGCATACTTGCCTTTAATTTTAAGACAGAAATATTCGAAGTTCGAAGTAATCGTCATCAACGATAGATCGGAGGATGATACCGAAGATGTTCTGGAAGCGTTAAAAAAGCAACACTCACATTTGAGAACTACTTTTATTAAAAATACAGGCAAAATTGACCATGGAAAAAAATTGGCGATTACACTTGGCATAAAAGCAGCTCAATACGACTATGTTTTACTCACAGACGCCGATTGCTATCCTAAGACTGATTATTGGATTGAAACGATGGCACAAGGATTTACAAAGGCAGATATCGTTTTAGGTTATGGACCGTATTCTCCAGAAAAATCATTTTTAAATCGATGGATACGTTTCGACACTTTAAATATAGCGATGCAGTATATTTCGATGGCTAAAACCGGGTTAACCTATATGGGTGTGGGTCGAAATTTGGCATATAAAAAGTCGCTTTTTATCGAAAATAAAGGCTTAGCATCTCATGCACATTTACCATCGGGCGATGATGATTTGTTTATTAACGAGATATCTAAAAATCACCAAGCTTCTGTTGTTTTAGACGAAGCTAGTTTTATGTATTCGAAGCCAGAAAGCACTTTCAAGTTTTGGTTTCGCCAAAAAGAAAGGCATTTATCGACCTTTAATTTATACAGGTCTAGACACCAAGCATTATTATTTTGCGAGATATGGAGTCGAGAAATGTTTTGGGTTTTGTTTCTTTTCTTAATCCCATTGTACTATAATAATTTGATATTTATTGGATTAGCAGGTTTTAAGTTAGTTTCGCAGATACTAATTATGTTGTTATCGGCCAAAAAGGTTAATGAAAAGGACTTGTGGTATCTCGCAAATGTTTTAGATTTTCTCACACCAATCTTAAATTTCTTTTTATATTTGGATTACCTAAAAACTCAAAATCGAAAATGGTAGACTACCCAAACTTATCTGAGAAAGCGCAAAAAGATTATCAATTAGTTCTTAAAGCTCGCGAAGGCGATCAAAAAGCATATGCTTCTTTGATGTCGAGATATAAAGATTCCATTTATTATATGGTTTTAAAAATGGTGAACAACTTCGACGATGCCGATGATTTAACTATTGAAGCATTTGGTAAAGCCTTTAAAAATATCGATCAGTATTCACCCCAATTTGCTTTTAGCACTTGGCTGTTTAAGATAGCAACGAACAATAGTATTGATTTTCTTCGAAAAAAACGAGGTATCACTGTATCGCTCGACAGAACCGACGATGAGGGTAACGAATATCAGCCTGCAGTGCCTGATGTTGGCCTAACGCCGGAGGAAACAATAATTAAGAATCAGAAAGTAGATATTATGCGTTCTGTGGTAAAAACTTTAAAGCCACGCTATAGAAGTTTGATAGAGTTAAGATATTTTAAAGAGTATTCATACGAGGAAATTTCTCAAGAAATGGAATTGCCGTTGGGCACGGTAAAAGCACAATTATTTAGAGCTAGAGAATTATTACTGAATATTCTCGAGAAAAAGTCGGAAAAGATATAAACTAATTCTGTGTAATTGCGTAATTTGTAGCATTACTGAAAAAGGGCTATTAAATGACACTACGTATTTACTTACTAACAATGCTATCGGTATTGTTAGTATCAGATTTTTTCGCTG
Organism: Bacteroidales bacterium; assembly: GCA_016936665.1. Lineage (GTDB taxonomy): Bacteria > Bacteroidota > Bacteroidia > Bacteroidales > JAFGXI01 > JAFGXI01. The sequence goes on along the minus strand of JAFGXI010000019.1, from coordinate 18,951 downwards.
TTGATTTAGATCAAAATAAGCTGGACTCTTTAATGTTGTCTAAGGCATACGATGCTGCTTTAGATTACATGAAAGACTTAGAAAAACAAGCAAAAAAAGAAAATCATATACCAACTTTAGCCGATGTCTATGGAAACATGGCTAAAATCTACTATCAAAAAGGAAATTATAATAAGTCTATTGGTTACTTCGAGAAAGAACTTGAGTTAAGAAAAGAATCTATTGAAACCGAAGCGCTATCGGAAGCATACTTCAATTTGGGTAGCACATGCTTACGATTAGAAAAAGATAAAAAAGCACAAGGTTATTTCGAAAACAGTTTAAACTTGGCGAAGTCTATTAAAGACGAGGGTTTGATAAGGGCTGGCTACAATGCATTAATTATTGTTAGTGAAAAAAACAAAGATTATAAAGGTCTGTCGGACTATCTGAAAGCCATTATGCTGATGAACGAAGGGGTGCTTAACTCTCAAATCGATTTGTATAAAAAAGAAGTCGTCAACCAAAAGCAAATTGTAAATAAAACAAAGCAACAACTAAATACCGCTAAAGTAGTGCTCGATACGGTTAGTCGTGAGCTTGAACGTTCGGAGGTAACTATCGATATTCTTGAGGAAGACACTTTGAGAAAGCAACAACAAATATCGTCTCTTAATTTTCAGAAATTACTCAAAGAATATCAACTTAAAGACAAGGCAACAGAGCTAGAAATGCAAAAAAAGTTAACGATGTTGCTCGTTATCGGCCTTGTTGTATTTGCTGTTTTAGGAATCGTTGTTTTTGTATTAATGATTTCGAAACGAAGGCTCAGCAAGCGTTTAAAAATACAAAATGATCAAATTGAAAAACAAAACGATGCCATAACACATAGCATCGAATATGCCAGTAAAATACAAAGAGCCGCTTTACCAGAAGCCGAAATGTTTGAGAAATTGTTCGATGATCATTTTATTTATTTTCGACCGCGCGATATTGTCAGTGGTGATTTTTATTTTCTTCAGAAAGTTAATCAATATATTGTTTTAGCCGCTGTAGATTGCACTGGGCATGGCGTTCCGGGCGCATTTATGAGTATGTTAGGCATTGCCTCGCTTAACGACATTATTCGAAGAGCAGATGTTCGTCAAGCCAATTATATTTTAGACATTTTGCGAAATCAAGTTAAAACATCCTTGAAGCAAACCGGAAAAACGGGAGAGCAAAAAGATGGAATGGATATGGCTGTTTGCGTGATAAATACAGAAACGATGGAGATGCAATATGCCGGAGCTCACAATCCTCTTTTAATAATTAGAAATGGCCAGATGACTGAACTGAAAGCAGACAGAATGCCCGTTGGAATTCATCGAAAAGAAACGCCGTTTACCAATCAAGTTATGAGAGTTCAAAAAGGAGATCAGATTTATCTTTTTTCAGATGGGTTTGCCGATCAGATAGGAGGTGAGAGCAAAGATAAATTTAAGAGTAAAACATTTAAAGCACTCATCGAACAAAATGCACATTTAAAAATGCCTGAACAACACCGTATTTTGGAGCAAACATATATCGACTGGAGAGGCAATTATAATGCGATTGACGATATTGTAGTAATCGGGGTTAAGCTTTAGTAGCGTCTCTTAATTTTCTGTCGAGTTGTTGGTAATCAACACCGAACTGTTCTTTTAGTTTGTCAATCTTATCGTGGTACAATTTAATATTGGTTTTTTGGTGACTTTTAACCCCTACAACCATCACATTTTTATGAGTATGAGCATCGGCAATGAATTCGAAAACTTGACTTTTATAACCTTGGGCTTCTCAGGATAGAGCACGAATGGTGTCTGTTAATATTTCGGCTTGACGCTCTTCTAAAATACCAAACTGAGTAATATCTTTAAGAAAATGTTCTTTAGGCATGGCTCTGCGTACTTGCTTGTGACAACAAGGCGCCGTGATTATAATTTCGGCTTTAGCAGCAATACCAGAATAAATTGCATCGTCGGTAGCGGTATCGCAGGCGTGTAAGGCAATTAAGATATCAATTTTATCGATCTGGTAATCTGCAATTTGCCCTTGCGAAAAATTCAATTGATTATAACCACATTGCTGAGCAATGAGATTGCAGGTATTAACTAACTCTTCTCTTTGTTCTACTCCGATCATGCTTACATTTTTGCCTAAGTTGTTGCTTAAATAGTCGAACAAAGCGAATGTAAGGTAACCTTTACCGGAGCCCATATCAACAATAGAAATGTCGTTTTTGTCGACTAGAGAAGACTGTTTTAAAATGTGTTCTAATGTTTCGATATATCGGTTAATCTGAGCTAGTTTATCGCCCATGCCTTTTAGCACTATACCTTTTTTATCGACAACTCCTAGGGCTTGAAGATAAATATTGTTTTTGGGTTCTATAAGTGTTCTTTTTTCTCTGTTATGTGCTTTATCGACGGGCTTTGCCGATGCATTTGTTTCTTTGATTAATGTGGAGTTCCCTTTTTTATTGGTTTTATACATATAATGATAGGATATTGTATATAAATCAAGATTTTTAAATGCTTTCATTTGATCCTGAATCAAATTAAGACAGTCTGTATGAGAATAATTTTTAGTAACATCGCGATAATGCTCTGTATAAATACATTGTATCCATTCATTATTTTTAATTAGTACAGGACGTAAACTTATTTTTTTATATTCGTGTTGCTTACTATATGGGGCACTAATAATTAGTTTTACTAATGATTGATTTATAAAAGATTGTTCAATTAATGTGAAAAGATCTTTAGATGTATTGCTCATAAGAATTCAATATGTATAGACAAAGGTAAAAAGATTTACAAAGAAAAAGGCTCCTCATTCGAGAAGCCTTTTTGATATGAGGTATTTATTCATTAATTGAAGACAACTTTAGTTCTAACAGCTTGATTTATTTCAATAAAGTAAGAGCCTGAAACAATATCATCTCTTAAGATTTCAATACTTTGTTGATTAATATCTTCGTATTGTCTAATAATTCTACCAGATAAATCGATTATTCTAACAGAAGTCAAAGCGATTTCAGATTCGATAGTTACTTTATCAGTAATTGGATTCGGGTATATCTTTAAATCAAAATTAGATAATTGGTTAATTCCAACATTGATAATGCCTTCGTCTTCGAGATTAGACATAGATTGGTAATATGGACCTCCTGATGCTTTAGCTTGAGTTGTTGGAGCACAAGTTGGCATATCGATAACTACTATAAAGTGTTCGTCGTTAATTACCGACTGTGCATTATAGTTATACGAGCTTAAACCACCGGATAAAGTGCTTTCGAGATTCATGTTATTTTGATCAACACCTCTGTAAACGAAGTAATTAGCTGGCACAAAGCTGCCACTTTCATCGATGTATTTATTCCAAAGTAGAACAAGCTCATCGGACTGAGCGCCTTGCGCTTGGCTTAAATTCATCGTTTGATGATACGGACTTAAGTCAGATTCGTTTCCGCAAGTATCGACGACAGAAATTTTATACTTATCAGCATGAACGTCTGGTGTAGAGGTGTAATCTACAAATTCGCTGATACTTGAATAAGGTTGAGATCCAATGATACTGTATACATCTGTGGAAACTTCTTTGTAGATATTAAAATAATCGATAGTTGTTGTAACAGGTTTTTCCCAAACAATTAAGTTTCTATCTACAACTAAAGTTGTATCAACTGTTACCATACAAATAGTAATATCTAAAGGCTCTACAACATTCACTGTAACAGGAGCCGGCTCGTATGAGCAAACATTATTGTAAACTGTTACAGTATAAGTATCTGATGCACTTACATTAATATTTGAGGTATGACTGCCTTGGGACCAATCGAAAGTATAGGCAGGATTCATACTAGAAGTAGAAATACTCGATAAAGAAAGGTCGTCGATGTACCAGTAATTTAAATTATAGCTATTGCCTTCCATGAAAAATGCAATTTGAAACGTTGAAGATCCAATGTCTGCATTTGAAATATTAATAGTTTCTGTAGTAGGAGTAATATTCCCTGATACCAAGATTGACCAAACAGTGTTCCAGTTTGTACCATCCGATGAGGTTTTAAGGCCTAATACATATCCACCTGAATAATCATCAACACTGTGTGTGAACGATAAGCTTAAATTACCATAAGCACTTACGTCTATAGTTGGTGATTCAACCCAACCTAAGCCATTGTATGAGGTATTGTAATTCATTTTTAATTCTGGTGAAGCACTTCCTCCAGCTACATTTGAACTAGCAATAAACCAATTGTCAGTGCATTCGCCACCCATGGCCCATCCGCTAGATGCTAAGTCGAAATAATCGAATGGTTCATTTAAAAAAGTATTAATACTGCTATTAATTGCTGAAATATCCATTGAAGATCCACTACATAAGTAAACAGAGCCCATAGGATCGGTCATAATTTCAGGTGTGTTATAAGCTTCAACATCTTGGATAAAGACATCCGTACAGTCGTCGTTATATGCAGTTAACTTTACAGAATATATACCTTCAGCAACAAATGCGTGAGAAGGTTCAAAACTTGTGTATTCAACAGAGCCATCGTTGTTAATATCCCATTCGTATAAGGTGGTAACATCTACTAAGTCTGATGTGTTGGTAAAATTTGTTGCACCCGGTAAACAAGCAACATTAGACGTGAAACTTGGGCTCGGGGCTTCACATGTAGCTTTAATCAATCCAGCATACGTTCCAAACCATTTAATTCCGGATGTAGTTACTTCAACTTCGTACACAACATCGTCTGCCATCCCATCTGCTGAGGTATAGACTGCTGTGTTTGTTCCATCGTATTTTTTAGCACCATAATAATTTGCAATCCAATAGTTACCATTAACGTCTTGATCCATATCATACGAAGTATAAAAGCCGATTTGAGACCAAGCAGTTCCGTTCCAAACAGAAATTTGTGCTTGACAAAAAGCCCAAACATCACCATTATTAGCAAGTGAAAAGCTCGAAACGTAATTTTGAGATAATCCATCCGCAGTGGTATAGTTGCTAAATGTAGAGCCATTCCACACAGAAATACCACTACTTGTTCCTACCCAAATATTACCGGAGCCATCTTTTAGTAAGCCATAACAGCTATTGCTAACCAATCCGTCTGCAGTTGTGTAAGTGGTTGTTGTAACACCATCGAAATGGATTAAACCGTTTGTAGTTGCAACCCATACCGATCCGTCATTATTACAAAGAACATCGTTGGCTTGTGTAATACCATATGCAGATCCATAGGTTGTGATGAGATTGGTGCTAACGTCTAAAAATGACAAACCATAATTGGCACCTGTCCAAACATCACCGTTATTATCAACATCTAAACATTTAACACGATCTTGTATTAAGCCATCATCTTCAAACCAATTGGTCCATGTAGTTCCATTGAATTTATTTAAACCATATTCAGTTCCTATCCATAAATTACCGGATGCGTCTTGATCTAGAGCTTGTACTTCGTTGTTAGATAATGAGTTAGAAACAATATAATTGTTCCAAGTATTTCCTGCAACATCGTAGCGACTTAAACCATATTGGGTGCCTATCCAAACTTTTCCATCAGAATCAACAGTAATAGCCTGAGTATAGTTATAAACTAAACCATCAGACTCTTGATAAATCTCTGTATTAACACCATTGGGGTCAAACTTAGTAACACCTAATGCATAGTGTCCTACCCAAATATTTCCAGAAGCATCGGCAGTTAAGTTTTTAGAGTTTGCGGCAGCTAAACCATCTGCCGTTGTATATAAAGACCAAGTAGAAAAATCGTAATTAGCTAATCCTCCATACGATGCAAACCACATTTCAGAATTGGCATCAACAATAATATCGTACACTCTGTCGTATGTGCCAAAATGGCCGGCATATTGCGTAAAGGTATGTGCATTGACATCAAATTCGTATGCCCCACTACCATTGGTTCCGATCCAAATATTTCCATTTGGCCCAGTAGTGATACAAAATGGAGTTGAATTTGGGAAACCTTCACCTATTCCGTAAGTAGTCCAAGTGCCGTTGGATTCGAGCTTCGACAGGGAATTCCAAAAACTATAAACCCAAATATTACCGGATTGGTCAACAGTTATACCATCAATTAAGTTATTAGGTAAACCATTTGATGTGTTGTAGATGGTCCATGTGCTTCCGTTAAATTTGGCTAAACCTTTTCTTGTTGCAACCCATACGTTATCGAATGGGTCAACAACAACATCATTTACATAGCTTGAAGGAAGACCGTTATCTACAGTGTATGTTAGTAATATTGCACCAGTCGATTTGCTTCTTACATACAATCCTCCTGAAGTTCCAATCCACATTTGAGATCCTTTGTCTGCCAATGAAGTAATTGTGTTTTTACTTGCGTAATTGGTAAAATGTTGTTGAGCATTTGTCAAATGAAATACAAAAACAACTAAGATAAAGAGTAAAAATTTTTTCATATTTAATGATATTTATGTTCCTCAAAAATAATACACCTGCTTCGATTTGTATAACCAGTAAAGATAAAATTGATAAATCTTTACATTTTACATCTCGAATTAAACGCAAAATTGCATCTTCGGGTTTACTTTTTTGTCATCCTTAAGGATGATTTAATTGCAATTTAGTGTTTATTCATCATCCGTTCAACTTATTTTGACTAATGGATATACAGAGAAGATTATTGTAAAATAATCTTCTCTAATACTTGTCCATTAATTCTTAAAGTATAAGCTCCATTCTTGAAACTTGAAATATCGATTTGTATTTCTGTTAACATAATATCGGAAAGCGTTAATACTTTCTTTCCAATTACGTCAAACACTTCAATAGTTTGAATCAATTTATCCGATTGAATATTTAAAACGGAAGTAGCTGGATTTGGATAAATGTTTAAATTGTTGCTAACTAGAGTATTGATTTTTGTTGCAATAATCCCTTCGTCTTCAATGTTTGAAGTCGATTGATAATAAGGTCCTCCATTGGCTTTAGCCTCATTATTTAAAGGAGCACAGCCTAAAGGTCTTTGAACTACAATGATAAAACGCTCATCAGGAAGCGGTGTTGCGATATTGACATTGTAATCTGACAAACCACCGGTTATTGATGAAAAGTACGACAAAGTACTATAGCCTCGATAAATTTCGTATTCAGATGGATTGTTTATCCCTGCTTCGTCGATATACTTAGTCCAAATTAAAGCAATAGAAGAACCGGAGCCGTCAACTATACTCAAGTTCATGGTTTGGTGGAAAGGGCTATAGGCACCTATGTTTCCGCAACTATCTACCGATGCAATAGAGTACTGGTCTGAATGAACATCCGGTTCAGATGTTAAATCGACAAACTCGGTAGTGTCGTTATATAAAACATTTCCAATTAATTGATATGAACTATTAACTAGTTTGTATACATTGTACGATGCAATACCTGTAACGTCAGGCATGTTTTCCCAAACAATTAAATTTTTATTTAACGAAGTATCTACTGTTACCATACAGATATTTGGTGTTGGTACTAAATCTTCGTTGATTTCTATGCTAGTGGTATTCTGGCAACCATTATTATCGGTTACGGTAACTTGATAATTTCCTCCTGTATTTACAACTAAAGTGTTTCCGGTAGATAAATCATCCCATATATAAGAATTATATGATGTGTTAAGTGATAAAGTTGTATAATCATTAACACAATATGTTAATTCGTCTGAAGAGCTAATAACCGGTTGAGGCAATGGGTTAACTACCACAGTAATATATGGACTTGTGCTGGAGCAACCTGTATTTGTATTAATTAGCGATAAGTTATACAATCCACTTTCAGAAACTGAATATGTATTATTATTTGCACCGCTGATATTAATATTGTTATATTTCCATTGATAGATATAGTCTGTATTTAAATCTGCAGTTAAGGCTTCTTCTTCACCATAGCAAATTGCAACATTTCCTATAGGTGTAATATTAATTTCGGGTAGTGGATTAACCGTAATTTGAGTTGTAGAGGAGTTTGATGAACACCCAAAAGTATTGGTAACTGACACATTATAAATTCCAGATTCAGTAGCAATAAAAGTATTGTCGGTAGCTCCGATAATAGGAGAGTTTTGTTCCATCCACTGATAGCTATAGCCGTTACCGGAAGGGACGAGTAACTCTGCATAAGCTCCTTCGCAGAATGTGGAATTACCAATTACACTCACGGTTGCGTTTGGCAAAGCATGAACATTTATCGTAATTGGATCCGATTCGTACGAGCAACCGATAGCGTTTTCTGCATAAATACTATATATTCCACTTTGTGCTGTTGAATACTCGTCGTTAGTTCCACCTATAATTGCACTGTAATTTCGTTTCCACTGGTAGATATATTCAACAGAACCTCCGGTTATCCACAAGTCGGTAGTTTGACCTTCGCAAAAATCATTACCATTGGATGAGTAAACGGTAATATCTGGAGAAGAAGCAACCGTTAATTCAGCGGAGTATGAATAGCTTGTGCCTGAGCAGCTACTACTAACCATACATCGGTACAAATAACCATCGAGCGAAGTGCCTGCGTATGTTATGTTTAGACTTGGCGAATTTACATTTGAATAATAACCTCCATTGTTTAAATTAACCCATCCTCCTCCGTTATTTACTTGCCATCGGTAGGATAAACCATAACCACTAGCATTGATGTTAAATGTTGTATTTTCGTACTCGCAAATCTCAACATTTGAAGGTTGTGAACTGATGGATGCATTTTCGTTAACAATTATAGTTCCACTATTTGAAGTAATGCTCGAACCACAAGTACCTGAGACAATGCAACGGTAGCTGTAATTATTAAAGCCAAGTGTGATGGCGGTTATCGTTAAGCTTGAGGTGTTAGATCCGCTGTAAAAAACATTATCGCTTATTGTTGAGTAGTTAACACCATCGGTTGATCTTTGCCATTGATAAGATAATCCATTGCCAGAAGTTGATACACTAAAATTTGCATTATCACCCTCACAAACTTCGTCGTCTTGAGGATGTGATTGAATATTTGGGTTAGGGTTAACAATTAATAAAGCGGGATTAGAAAATGTGTTCGGCGAACAATCTCCACTTACCATACATTTATATTGGTAATAAGATTGAGAAGGTTGAATATTACTAACAGTTAAAGAACCGGTTTGAGAGCCACTATAAGTAGCGTTATCAGAAATGGTTTGGAATGAACCACTACCATCGTTGACTAGCCATTGGTAAGATAAATTATAGCCGGTAGCAACAACTGAGAAATTAGCGTTATTCCCTTCACAGTTTGTTACATTTGTTGGATTTGAGGTTATTTCAGGTTTTAAAACTACACTAATAGCAACCTGATTAGAAGTTAATGCATTATCGCAAGAACTAGATACGATACACTTATATAAGTCATCTGTATTTTCATTTATTCCAGAAATAGATAGCGAATTGGAGGTAGAACCAAGAACACCGCCATAGGCTGTATAACCATCCGAAATTGCTGTATTATTTTTATACCATTGATACGATAAATTAGTGCCCGACGCTGAAAGCGATAACCCTACATCTGTCCCCTCGCAACTAGAACTTGTGCTTGGTTGAAGGGAAATATTCGAGGGTTGACAATGTGAATATTTTGCTAAATACCTTCCATTAAAATAATCATTAGGGGTAATATATGACTCGCCAATTCCTCCATCAAAATCGGTTGTCGTTACGTATTTCCCAAAAATTATCATGTTGCTGGAATGTTTGTTTGCCCCTAAAACCATAGATTGATACAAATTGGCATCAGCATTCCCGATGCTTTGTACTACCAGTTTTTCGAAGTTATCGTAATATTTTCCTATAATCATGTCTATGGTTGAAGCACTTGCGCTCATATTATAACTTGTTCCTTTTGGGTTAAAATTGGCTGTACCATAATACCACCCTTGCAAACAAATTAAATCGTCTTGGTCTATGCCAAATTGTTCTATTGAATTATTTTCATTACCGGATATCTGCAGAAAATCTTGTAAGTTGAGTAAGTAATTGTATTTTGCAATGTAAGAATCGTTGCCAGATCCTGCAGAAACGTTTGTAACAGAAGATTTAATATCAATATCTACGGTTTTGTTAGTATACACCGAACTTGATATATATACATTACCATAACTATCCATATCCATATCAGTACAAAAATCTGATACAGTTGCAGAACCAATTTGTCCATAATATATACTAGAAAATGCTGTTCCGCTTGAACTGTAAAACCCCATAAAAATATCATGATAGCCATTGGATGTGACATTGATTGCACCAGTGCCTGGATCCATATCTATTGTGCCTTCAAAACTTCCAGCTAAATAAATATACTCATAATCCGGATGTACAAAAATCCCGGTAACACTTTCTGTTTTGCCTGTAGATGTACTCTTTATCGCTTTACCCCAGTCGAAAGTTCCGTTTCCTTCGAGTTTAGTAAAAAACAAATCCATATCTTCGTCAGAAGAATTGACTGAGCTAGAAGAAGTAAATGAAATATCGCCTGTAAACTGTCCGGCAACTAGAATTTCGTCGTTAGGTGAATAATAGAAAATTTTCTGACCTTCAATCATTGTTTGTTCCATGTCTTCGTAACAATCGTATGGTGTTGAAACCCATTGATAAGCTAAATTCTGATTAAGTTCTGCAACAAACATATTTTGAGAGCAGTTACAATAAATATCCGAACTATGATCGTATGGCTGAAAATACATATTACTTTCAAAAGATCCAGTAAAATAAATGTTTCCAGAACTTGAGATGTCCATATCGTAGGCGTATTCATCAGAAGAAGTTGCTGTGCCCAGCCAACCATCATTACCACCATGAAAAACGCTATAAAATTGACCAGAAGCAGTATATTTTGCAACAAAGAAGTCGTTGCCTCCGTAGCTGGAAACGTTGAATTCTGTGCTGCCAGCAGCAATATCGATAGTTCCTGTAAAATTGGCCAAAACGTATATATATCCGTTAGGGCCTTCCTCTATATCTACAACTGTTAAATTATCAGGATCTGTTTCTGATAAATCTTTTACCCATTGTAAGTCTTGTGCAAACAACAGTGTAGTAAAAAACACCGATAAGATTAATAAATAATGTTTCATCGTAAGTATTGTATTATTTTTATTTCTAAGCACTTATATAAGCGCAGGGTTTACATTTATAAGTATTCAAATTTACAATTTCTTTTATTTAGACACAGTCTAAATTTATCATTTGTTGAAATGACTTATTTAAAGGTGGTTTTGATTATGTAAATGGAATATGATTTTTTATTCAAAAGTAAAGCCACCTTGAAAGAGGTGGCTTTAAATCTGAAGTTATTTGATGATTAACCGCAACTTCCGCCGCCTTCTTCTTCAACAACTGCGCCTTCTTCTACTTTTTCTTCTACAACCTCGTAGTCGTGTACTTCTTTTTGTGTAAAAGCATTCCAACCTTCACCTTTTTCTTGCATAACGCTATTCATAAAACTGTTGGCACCAAAACCTAAGGTGTAAGCATCGTAGCCTAAGATTCTTAAGAATGCTGTTACAAAAGCACTATGTTGACCTGTAAAGCAGTATGTTACTACTTTTTTATCAGTTGGCAAAGTTAATAAATCAGCCTTGGTATCTAAAGATTTCTTAGGAGTGTATTGAAAAGCTCCCGGGATATGACCAGCCTCATATTTTGGCATTGGCCAATAGTTATTGATATAATATGCACTGCCCTTGGTGAATAATTCCGGAGCTTTAACTAATACATCGCTAAAAGGAGTGGAAAGAACTTCTTTTGCTCTTAATTTTAAAATAGCTTTAGGATCGGTTTGATTTGTAGATAGTGTAGGTAAATTACCTGCCGCTGGTTTAGCATTTACGTTAGTTTCTAATTGATCTGCCAAATCGTTGCTAACATGACTTAACCATTTCTCTCCGAAAGGCATATTCCAAGAAGCCATTCCCCATTTCATGGCAAATACATTGTTGTAACCTAATAAACGCATAACAGAAGTTACATAACTTGCAGTTTGACCAGAGTAGCAAACCAATGCAATTTTATCGTAATCGGCCGGTTTAATATCGTTTTCAAAATAAACGATCATGTCTTTTGCCTTTACATTTACAGCATTTGCGATGTGACCTTTTGCAAAGTCGTTGGCTTTACGAATGTCAACCACTAAATATTTAGGATTTTCAAGATTTTCGTGAACCTCTGTGGCTTTAATCATTGCAGGAACATTATCGCTATTGATAAAGTTACCATTGGCTTCCAGATAATCAACTAAAATCTGTGCTTCGTTTACCGCTGCAACTTCGGTCTGTGCAGCATCGTCAGTAGCTTCTGTGTTTGTAGAGTTACCACAACTATTAAAAAAGAACAGTGTAGCAACTAACAAAGAAATTAAATAAAAATTTATTTTTTTCATGATGAATAATTTAGATATTTACTTATTAAACAATCTATAACTTTGACAAACTTAATATGAGGACTTAGTAAAGAATATGACAATTATCAGTTTAATTACTGTTTTACAATAGTTTTAACATTTTATTTGTTTGAATCATTGTCTTTTAACGAATTCTTCAGTAAATTACATCAGTTCAAACATTCAGATATATCAATATATTTCAAAAAAAAGGGCTTAAAATTGCCTTGTGTGGACTTTTTGCTTACATTAAGAAATTGTTATAAAATTATACACGATGAAAAAAATCTTTACAATATTTATTATTCTCATTGCTGCGAGTAGTGCTTTTTCTCAATTAGGAGCCTATTTATACATGGCACAGTTCGATGCCTTAAATCAAGGTCCATATATGGAGTGTTATTTAGGCGTTAACGGCGAAACCTTAAAATATAAGAAAAACGAAGATGGGTTGCTAAACGCGAAATTGCAAATTCTCTATTTGTTTAAACAAGATGGCGCAATTAAAGCTTTTGAGAAGTATGAGTTAGCCAGTCCGGTATGGACGGATACAACCCAAATGCCGGCAAATTTTACCGACGTTCAGAGAGTAGCAGTTCCTAATGGGGTGTATAATTTTGAGCTCATTATCAAAGATCTAAACGACTCGACAAATGCTTTTAAATACACCAATATTTTAACGGTCGATATGTCCGGAAATCAAGCAATTTCGGATATCGAATTGGTAGAATCGTACGAACAGAACAACGATATTTCGGTTATCAATAAAAATGGGTATAAAATATTACCGTACATTTCGAATTTTTACCCTCAGAGCAAAAGCAAACTAAATTTTTATGCCGAAGTATATCAAAAGCAAAATGAAAAAGATGTTTTTTTACTTCAATATTTTATTAGAAGAGCGGGCGAGAAAAATGCTTTACCGGAATATTCCAGATTTAAAAAAACAGAAGCCCAATCGGTGAGTCCGATTTTAGCAGGGTTCGATATTAGCGAGCTTACCACTGGTAACTACGAATTGGTGCTTCAACTAAGGGACAAAACCAATCAGCTTAAAAAAGAAAAAGTTTTATTTATTCAACGTATTAACGAAAAAGAGGTAGAGCTAACAGACACAATAGAGATTCCGGAAGGAGGCATGCTTGCTTTACAAATGGTTAAAGATGCTAACACGATGAAAGATATGGTTTTAAGTTTATATCCAATTCTAAATCAGAGAGAGTTATACCAAGCAAGTAACGCTGTAAAATCCGATGATCTTGAAATAATGAAAGCTTTTTTTCAAAAATACTGGTATAGCAATAGTAATGAACCCGAGACCGACTGGAATATTTACAAAACAAATGTCGATCGGGTCAATGCATCGTACAGTACACAAATAAAAAGGGGCTATGAGACAGATCGGGGAAGAGTTTTTCTAAAATATGGACAACCTAACGATATTATTCGATCTAACCATGAACCATCCACATATCCGTACGAAATTTGGCAGTATTTTGCATTAAATAACGAGACCAACGTAAAATTTGTTTTTTACAGTACCGAATTAGTTGGAGAGGATTATCAGTTGTTGCATTCGACTTTAAATGGCGAAGTGAACAATCCATATTGGCAAAGAGATTTAACCAAACGTAATAATACTACACCGTTTAATTTTAACGATACGAATGGAGAGAGCCAATATGGCAATCGCGCAAACGATATGTATAACCGATAAACTTTAAGGTTGCCTCACAAAGTGGGGCATTTCTTTTGGGAGCACTAAAGAAAGTTCTACATAACCCATAAATACACCATTTTCGAACCACGGCGATTGATAAATCATTTTTTTAAGTCCGTTTTTTTCAATTGTGTAGGCGTTAATCTCATGTGATTCAAGCATGCCCGATAGTTTTTTACTTGCTGCAGGAGGATGGCAATTAAATAAAGACAGACCTATTAACGGTAAACCGCCATACTTCTCGAAAGTTTTCACAGATGAGTCGTTCATGATAAGAATGTTGCCTTCAGCATCGCTTACAGTAATTGCAAAAGGAAGCTCTTGATACCAATTCATATTTTAAAATAATTTTTGCGAAAATAATTCAATCTATGAATTAAAAATACTTTAATACATCATTTTTTCGCTGAGCAGAAACATCAACTTCTGAATCGTTACTCATAATTAAAATGCCTCCTTTCCCCTTTTTGTAACGTTTAACATGATGAATGTTAATCATATAAGACTTGTGAGTGCGAACGAAATCGAAATCTTTTAAAAGCTCTTCGTAATATTTTAAAGTCCGGCTAATTAAGTGCTTGGTGCCATTTTCTAAAAAGAACATTGTAAAATTATCTTCGGCTTTGCAATAGATGATATCTTTAACTTGAATGACTTCAAAGCCATCGAGCAAAGGGAGTACAATTTTATGAAGTTGTTTATTGCTGTTTTTAATATTGTCGAGTAATATTTTGGAGTGACTGGCTAGGTCTTCTTTTTCTTTTTCAACCTTTATTTTATCAACAGCAGCAATAAGTTCATCGATATCTATGGGCTTTAAAATATAATATGAAGCACTGAAATTTAATGCTTTAATGGCGTATTCGCTATAGGCCGTCACGAATACTGTTTCAAAATTGATTTCTTCGATTTGTTCGAGCAAGTCGAAACCATTGCCAAAAGGCATCTCTACATCCAAAAAGACGATGTCGGGACGATAGGTTTCGATAGCTGTTTTACCGGTAGCCACGGAATCGCATAGGGCATCTATCCTAACATCCGGGCAGTATTTGTTTAAATAATTTTGAAGGGTGGTTCTACCGGCTTCTTCGTCTTCCACAATAACTGCTTTAAGCATGGTTTTTATGTTTTTGGGGCACAAAAATTTCGACTCGTGTACCTGTTATATTATTATTTTCCAAATCGCTGATTTCAGCGCGAATATTGGTTTTATAAGTCTGATTAAGAACCTCCAATCGAGTTTTGATATTTCTAAGTCCGGTTGATGTTTTTGCTTTTTGATTTTTAGTTTTGATCTCCTGCGAGGCTTTTCTACCTATTCCGTTATCTTCTATTAATACAGCAACGGTTTCTTTGTTTTCGGTAATTTCAACTTTTAGAAAGCCCTTGCTTTCTTTGTAACGGAGTCCGTGCCAAATAGCATTTTCAATATAAGGCTGAATTAGCATTGGGGGAATTTCGTATTGTTCTAGATCGATATTTTCTTGAACTTTAAATTGATAATCGAATTTATCTTGAAATCTTAAATGTTCTAAATTGAGATAAAGCTCCAGCATGTTAATTTCTGTACTAAGAGGAATAAAGTTATGTTCAGAATTATCTAAAACGGCGCGCATCAATCTGGAAAATTCCGATAAATATTTGTTAGCAGCTCGTTCGTTATTAGTCGAAATAAAACTATTGACAGAATTTAAGGCATTAAAAATAAAATGCGGATTCATTTGGCTTCGCAACGATTTCAATGCTAACATTTGATTGGCAATTCGTTTTTGTCTGCTACTTCTCAAGATTAAAATGGTGGAGATGACCAGCATTAAGGCCACGGCCAATAAGCTATAGATAAAGATCTGTTGATTTTTTAAGCTTTCGGCTTTGATGGCTTGCTCTTGTTTAAGAATTAATATTTCGTTGTCGCGGAGAGCTTTGTTCTTTTCTAGCAAATCGATGCGTTGTTGTTTTTCTAAAACCAATGTATTAATTTCTAACTTAGCTAAAATTGCTTGTTCTTTTTCACGAAGAATGGAGTCTTGCAAATGAACATAGAGCTGGTAACGAGCTATTGCATCATTTATTTTCCCCGACTTTGCTAAAGCCACCGACATCGATTTTTGCGCTTTCGCTTGTTTTTCAATGCTACCAATTGCTTCGGAATATTCTAAAGTTTTTTCGAGATAAGGTATAGCTTCTTCCGGTTGATTGGTTTTTATGTAAACATCGGCAATATTTAACCGATCGTCGCTTAAGGCATCGGCGTTGTTGGATTTGCTGTTGATTTTGGCTGCTTTTTGTCGAACCTCCAATTCTTTATCATAATTTTCAGCCGATCGGTAAGCATTGCCCATATTATTATAGGCTTGTGCTATGCTCTTTTCGTCGTTGATTTGCTCGGCAATAACTTGCGATTCTTGAAAGTACTCTAAAGCTTCTTCCTCGTTGGATTGCTCAATGAGTAACTCGCCAATCTTATTATTAGCATCAATTACAGCTTGAGGATTGTTGCGCTCTTTTTCTTCTTTTTTAACTTCTTCGTAACTGCTTCGAGAACTGGCATAATCTTGCATTTTAGCACTCGACGAGGCTTTCATCTTTTTCGCGTTTATCAAGTCATCTTTAGCATTGGTTTGTTCCGATAGTTTTAAATACAAATCGTTGTAACGATGACTGTTTACATAATCGCCTAGTTTTTCGTACGATTTACTTATGGCTTGATACGATTGTAATAAGCCTTCGTTGTGTTTTAGTTTTTGATAAAGGGTAATCGCTTTTTGGTAGTTTTTTACTGCCATTAAGTCGATATCTAATGTTTGATTGAGCTCGCCTAATGTATAGTAACAATTGGCTTCGTCTAGTAAATTGCCTTTAGATAAACTGATGTTTAATGCCTTTTCGATATATTCGAAAGACAACGAAGCTTGTGTTTTGACCAGTTTTTTAGCATTCGATAATAGTGATGCAACATTTGTGGTATCAACTTGAATTCTTGTTTTTTTAGACAAGGAGCTCCTACTGCTTTGAGCAGATAAACTCAAGCTTAAGAGCAAGAAGATTAAAACAATATAATTGCTAACAATTTTCAATACCGATGTTTTAAAGGTTCAAACAAATATACGCTCTAATTCTACAAAAACAAAATGTGAAGTTTTCTATAATGCTTGAATACCAAGTGTTTTGGCAGATAGAAGTTCAATTCACTAAATCGTCGGACCAGTTAACTAAACGAAACGTCCTGTTCACTAAATCTGACTTTTATTCACTTTTTTTTGATCGTAGATTTACAACAGAACAACAAGAATTAATCACATAAAAAATAAATTGTCATGAAAACAATCGTAAACATTAAACAGTCTTTTTACCAAATGTTATCGTTAATAATTTTGGTATTGATAACCAGCAATTGCACTCAAAATGGGACTGCTCAAACCACACCTCCACCACCGCCAACAAACGAGAAATATATTAAAATTGCTTTATTACTCGATACTAGCAATAGTATGGATGGGCTAATTAATCAAGCCAAATCGCAATTATGGACCATTGTTAACGAATTATCGAGAGCGGTTTGTGATAATACCAAGCCTAATCTTCAGATTGCTTTATACGAATATGGCAACGACGGATTACCAGCATCCGAAGGTCATATCCGTCAAGTAGCCCCTTTCACAAGCGATTTAGATCTTATATCGGAAAAATTGTTTGCCTTAACCACCAATGGAGGCAATGAGTTTTGTGGCCAAGTCATTAATACATCTTTAAGTCAATTGGCGTGGAATACCGATGGCGACGATCTTCAGTTGATTTTTATTGCCGGAAATGAGCCTTTTACTCAAGGCAGAGTTTCGTACAGAACAGCTTGTTCCTCAGCTAAAAACAAAGGTGTGGTGGTGAACACTATATTTTGTGGAAACTTTCAAGAAGGGGTAAACACCAGTTGGAAAGATGGCGCAGATCTTACAGGGGGGAATTATATGAGCATAGAGCAAAACACTAGAACAGTATATGTAAGTTCGCCATACGACGATAGAATTGCTGCCTTAAACCAAAAACTCAACCAAACTTATATTGCATACGGCTCTGTAGGAAAAGCAAAAAAAGAAAATCAAGTTAAACAAGATCAAAATGCAAGTGCATACGGATCGGTAAATGTTGTCGAAAGAACAGTTTCTAAAAGCTCTCATGTATACAATAACAAAACATGGGATTTGGTAGATGCTTCTGAGGATGCCAATTTTGAAATAAAAGATATCGAACAGTCTGCTTTACCGGCAGAAATGCAAAAGATGACCGATGACGAAAAGGAAAAATATATTGAAGATAATAAAGCTCAGCGCCAGTCCATTCAAAAGGAAATAAACGAACTCAACCAAAAAAGAATAACTTATATCGCCCAACAGAAACAATCGGAAAATGCCGATAACACATTAGACGAAGCAATGCTAAAAGCCATACGAGCCCAAGCAAAGAGTAAAAATTTTGTGTTCGAAAAATAAATAGCAAAACAAATATTTAACCTAGCTGAAATTCAACGGCTAGGTTTTTTTTGCATCAAAGATATTATTAAATGTCGCTTAAAAATAAAAAGCAACAAAAGTCATATTTTACAGTATCACTAATGTTTAAATTTATTGTTTTCACATAAACTTTATTGAAATGAATCGTAATGTATTATTAATTTATTTGCGCACAAGACAAGACACTGCAGAAAAAGTTCAAAAAGTACTAACAGCTTGGGGTTGTTTTATTAAAACCCGTTTAGGAATTCACGATGATGTTCTGCAAAATTGCTCAGATACAGGTTTAGTTTT
>JAFGXI010000018.1 GCA_016936665.1 Bacteroidales bacterium | reverse complement strand
TTTATGGGTTGTGAGAGCATCAATTTACCATTGATATCGTAAATACTAATTCGGTCTGCTGTCTGTCCGTTTAACATGATGTATTCATAATAGGATGTTTTTTGTATAAAGGTATTAAATTTTATCAGACGGTCACAAGGTGTTTAGGCATCGTTAATAATTTAATATCAAAAATAACAAAACAGAAGTGCCATATGGAAAACAAAAAAAAGCTGCCAAAATTCGACAGCTTTTTTAATATTTTCAGTTATTTATAAAAACTATTCTACAAAATCAACCCAGCCAAATTTATCTTCTACATCACCGGTTTGGATACCTTGCAATTGTTTGTATAGAGCTGTAGAAACAGGTCCGGCTTCTCCACTTTCGGTATAAACATAAGATTTTCCATTGGCGATATCGTCTATTTTAGCAATTGGACTAATCACAGCAGCAGTACCACAAGCACCGGCTTCCTCGAACGTCCCAAGCTCATCAACGGTAATCGATCTTCGTTCAACATTCATACCCATATCTTGAGCGATATCTATTAAACTCATATTGGTAATTGAAGGTAAAATAGAATTCGATTTTGGGGTAATGTAAGTATTGTTTTTAATACCAAAGAAGTTTGCAGGTCCGGCTTCATCGATATATTTCTTTTCGCGAGCGTCTAAGAATAAAGCTGAAGCGTAGCCTTCTTCATGAGCATTGTGTAAAGCGTTTAAACTGGCTGCATAATTTCCGCCAACTTTAATACTTCCTGTTCCAAGAGGTGCTGCTCTGTCGAATTCGCGTTCTATTTTCATTTTAACCGGCTTAAAACCCTCTTTAAAATAAGGCCCTACCGGAGTTACAAACATCATAAACAAATACTCATTAGCAGGCTTAACACCAACTTGAGGACCTGAACCAATCAATAAAGGACGTAAATATAAAGAAGCTCCTGAACCATATGGAGGGACAAAACGCTCGTTGAGTTTAATCACTTTTTGAATGGCTTCATAAAACAATTCATCCGGGACTTGAGCCATACGTACGCCTATGGCCGAATTGCGCATACGTTTTGCATTTTCTTGCCAACGAAACAATCTTATTTTACCATCTTTTCCTCTAAATGCTTTTAAGCCTTCGAAGGATTCTTGTCCGTAATGTAATGCAGTAGCTGCAATATGTATATTAATGGTTTCTTCCGACGATACTTCTAATGCTCCCCATTTTCCATTTCTGTAGTAACTACGAACATTATAATCGGTTTTTACATATCCAAAGGGTAATTCTCCCCAATTAATATTTTCCATCTTGTTGTTTTTTTAATTTGCACAAAGTTACTAAAATATCGTTAACTTTTAGTACGAATTCGTATTGTATACTTTGGATTAAACTCAGTTATACAACATGTTTTACAAGAGTTTAGCCTCAATATCTCTCTTTTATTACATTGCTGTTTTAGACTAATAAACTAATTTTGTAAACAATTAAACAATTATCTGATATTCAGAATAAAATAATAAAATATGAGCTTAGAAGCATTTCATAAATCGCTAACCGAAGGAATTCCCCAACCGCTTCCTTCACCAAAACCCTACGAAAAAGAAATTAACCATGCGCCCAAGCGAAAGGCAATTTTATCGCTTAAAGAAAAACAATTAGCTCTTCGTAATGCTTTACGTTATTTTCCGAAGAATGATCATGAAGAATTAGCTAAAGAATTTGCAGATGAGTTAGACACATTTGGCCGAATATACATGTATCGTTTACGGCCGGACTACAAGATGTATGCTAGAAATATAGACGAATATCCCGGGAAATGTGAGCAAGCCAAAGCCATTATGCTGATGATTCAAAATAATCTTGACTATGCAGTAGCTCAACATCCTCACGAGTTAATTACTTATGGAGGTAATGGTGCAGTGTTTCAGAATTGGGCACAGTACCGATTAACTATGAAATATTTGTCGGAAATGACTTGCGAGCAAACTTTGGTTATGTACTCAGGGCATCCAATGGGTTTGTTCCCTTCGCATAAAGATGCGCCAAGAGTGGTTGTTACCAATGGAATGATGATTCCGAATTACTCAAAACCCGACGATTGGGAAAAGTTTAATGCTTTAGGTGTAACGCAATACGGTCAAATGACTGCCGGTTCGTACATGTACATAGGGCCACAGGGCATAGTGCATGGAACGACTATAACGGTGATGAATGGAGCAAGAAAAGTAGCTCAAGTCGGAGAAGATCCTTTTGCAGGCAAACTGTTCGTGTCTTCCGGTCTAGGAGGTATGTCGGGTGCTCAACCTAAAGCTGGCAATATTGCCGGTGTAATTTCGGTTGTTGCCGAAGTCAATCCTAAAGCGGTGCATACCAGACACTCGCAAGGTTGGGTCGACGAAGTTATTACCGATATTCATCAACTTTCGGAAAGAGTTAGAAAAGCTAAAACTAAAAAAGAGGTAGTTTCTATTGCCTATCAGGGTAATATTGTAGATGTATGGGAACAGTTCGACAAAGATGATATTTTCGT
Organism: Bacteroidales bacterium; assembly: GCA_016936665.1. Taxonomy (GTDB): domain Bacteria; phylum Bacteroidota; class Bacteroidia; order Bacteroidales; family JAFGXI01; genus JAFGXI01. The sequence continues at coordinate 28,215 of JAFGXI010000018.1, read as the reverse complement.
CGATTTAGGATCAGATCAAACGTCGCTTCATAATCCTTGGGCTGGCGGCTACTATCCCGCAGATATTGCCTTTGAAGATGCTAATGAAATGATGGCCAACCAACCTGATTTGTTTAAAGAAAAAGTTCAAGAAACACTAAGAAGACATGCTACAGCAGTTAATAAACATACTGCCAAAGGCACATACTTCTTCGATTATGGCAATGCCTTTTTATTAGAAGCATCGAGAGCGGGCGCAGATGTTATGGCTGAAGATGGTATCAATTTTAAATATCCATCGTATGTTCAAGACATTATGGGGCCAATGTTTTTCGATTATGGTTTTGGCCCTTTCCGTTGGGTATGCACATCGGGCAAACCGGAAGATTTAGCTTATACCGATCGATTGGCAACCGATATTTTAGAAAACATGATGAAAGTGTCGCCCGACGATATTCAATCGCAAATGGCCGATAATATTCAATGGATAAAAGGCGCTCAAGAAAATAAATTGGTTGTTGGCTCACAAGCCAGAATTTTATATGCCGATGCCGAAGGTCGAATTAAAATTGCAGAAGCATTCAATCAAGCGATTAAAGCAGGTAAAATAGGTCCGGTGGTTTTAGGGCGCGATCATCACGATGTATCAGGAACAGATTCTCCCTATCGAGAAACCTCCAATATTTACGATGGTTCTAGCTTTACAGCCGATATGGCTATTCAGAACGTAATTGGCGATAGCTTTCGAGGTGCAACATGGGTATCGATCCATAACGGTGGAGGCGTAGGTTGGGGCGAAGTTATTAATGGTGGTTTTGGAATGTTACTCGACGGATCGGATGATGCAGATCGCCGATTAAAAACGATGTTGTTTTGGGATGTCAATAATGGAATCAGTCGAAGAAATTGGGCGCGCAACGAAGGTGCAACCAAAGCCATTCAGAGAGCAATGGAGAAAAACCCACATTTAAAAGTAACCATACCGCATTCGGTCGATGATCAACTGATAGAAGGATTATTTTAAAATATTTAAAAGCGTGGTTTATTATCAGACTGCGCTTTTTTAAAAGCCATTTTTTTTCATTAGTTAGCAATTAAGTGGCATTTTTATTTTTTATTGATATTACGAACAAACTTTAAAAGAAGCATTCTAAATCTATCGGTTTGACTATTTTAGTGGAGGCAAACCTAGTTGCAATATCAAAAAAATATGGGGGAAGAAAAGAAAAAGTTTATTGTAGAATCCGAGCGAAAATCGTTCGATATTAAGCATCGTTCTACGATTCGTTTTAACATGTCGAAATACGAGCAAGCTTTTGAGAAAGGCTTATCGCAATTTACAGATTTAGAAGCAATTAAACAAAAAGTAGCAAACATTAAACGTACTGCACTACAAGATTGGGATGTCTATTTAGAGCAATTCGAACAGCAAATAACCCAAAATGGAGCTCAGGTCTTATGGGCTTCAGATGCTCAAGAAGCCTTAAGCCATATCGATGCAATAATGCAAAAGCACCATGCTAAAATGGTGGTAAAATCTAAATCGATGACTACCGAAGAAATCGAATTGAATGCACATTTGGAGCATCAACAAATAGAAGTGGTAGAAACCGATTTGGGCGAATATATTGTTCAAGTAGCCGGCGAAAAGCCTTATCATATCGTAACTCCGGCCATGCATAAATCGAAAGAAGATGTAGCCGAATTGTTCAACCAACATTTTAACACACCTATCGAAAGCACACCGCAAGAACTTACGCAATTTGTTCGAGAGAAACTAAGAGATAAATTTACACATGCCGATGTTGGCATTACCGGAGGTAATTTTTTAGTAGCAGATATTGGCGCAGTAGCCTTAACCGAAAACGAAGGCAATGGCTTGATGACGACTGCCTTTCCTAAAGTTCATGTGGCAATAGTTGGCATCGAAAAAATTATACCATCGTTCAAAGATCTCAATTATATTTGGCCAACATTGGCGGCTCATGGTACCGGACAAAATATCACTTCGTACAGCAGTTTATTTCGTGGTCCTAAACAAGAAGGAGAAACCGATGGACCGGAATCCATGTACGTAATATTGCTCGATAATGGTAGAAGCCAATTGTTCACCAAACCAGAACAAAGTCGTGCTCTGGCTTGTATTCGGTGTGGTGCTTGCTTGAATGTTTGTCCGGTATACAGAAACATTGGAGGTTATACTTACAACAGCACATACAGTGGCCCAATAGGCTCCGTAATTACACCTCATTATAATGGTTTTGGCGTTTTCCAACATTTAAGTTTTGCATCAACGCTTTGCGGAAAATGTACTGAAGTGTGCCCTGTGAAAATTGATTTACACGATTTGTTATTACTTAACCGACAAGAAGCCGTTCAGAATAATAGCGATTGGGTTTGGGATATTGCCATGAAGGGCTACCAAGGCATGATGCAAAATAGATTTTGGATGGATGCTGTACCTGGTAATGTAATGAATGTCGGCATAAAAACGGTATTAAAAGGAAAGTGGGGGAAATACAAACTTTTTCCAAAATTCAGTCGACAATCCTTTTCGCAACAATATAAAAAAGCAGAAAAAATAAAACACAACAATAATGACGGTCGAAGAATTTGATCTCTTAAGAAAGTCAGGTAGTAATTATTACTTGATAGATGTAAGAGAAATTGATGAAGTGGAAATCTGCAAAATTGAACCTTACCATCACATTCCAATGATGGAAATTCCGCAACATCTTGATCGATTTCCTAAAGATATTCCAATAGTCATAATGTGCCATTTAGGCATCAGAAGTCAAATGACCTATCGCTATTTAGCCGAAAAGGGATTTACAAATATTCACGATTTATTGGGAGGTATCGATCAATGGGCTAAGCAAATTGATCCAAAAATGGCTAAATATTAGGGTTTAAGCTATGCTTTAATCTTATACAGTCCATAATAGTCATATCTACATATTTAAAAACATACTGCTTATCTGTCCGATAAGAAATGATTATCTTTATAGGCAGAAAAAAATCAGTATTGAATCACGATATAATATTAAATGCGATGATTGAAAATTATTTAAAACATGAGGCTTTAAGAGCCGAAAAAGGAATTCCGGCCTTACCATTGAATCCGGAATTAACGGCAGAAGTATGCCAATTATTACAAAATCCGCCAGCTGGACAAGAAGATTTTTTAATGAATTTATTCACTCAGCGAGTGTCTCCGGGTGTAGACCCTTCGGCTAAAGTGAAAGCTGAGTTTTTAGCAAATATTGTTAATCGGAAAGCTAATTCACCTTTATTCGATGCTAAAAAAGCTGTCGAAATTTTAGGGACAATGGTAGGGGGTTACAATGTAGCGCCTATGATTGAAGCTTTAAAAAACAATACATTAGCAGAAACCGCTGCTCAAGCACTTAAACATACAACTTTAGTTTACGATGCTTTCGATGCAGTTTTAGAACTTAGTAAATCCAATACTTATGCAAAAGCCGTAGTCGAATCGTGGGCCAATGCAGAATGGTTTACTTCGAAAAATGAATTACCGGAAACAGCTACAGTAAAAGTATACAAAGTAGATGGAGAAATAAATACCGACGATTTTTCGCCAGCATCGGATGCTTCTACTCGTCCCGATATTCCGTTACATTCGTTATCGATGGGTAAAAGCTTATTCCCCGAAGGAAATGCTACCATTGCTCAATGGAGAAGCGAGGGTCACAAAGTGGCATTTGTAGGCGATGTAGTAGGAACGGGTTCTTCTCGTAAATCGGCTACCAATTCTGTGTTGTGGCACATTGGAGAAGATATTCCATTTATTCCAAACAAACGTCGTGAAGGCTTTATTTTAGGTAGCGTTATTGCTCCTATTTTCTTCAATACTGTTGAAGATTCTGGCGGTATGCCAATTATTTGCGATGTTACAAACTTAAATTCTGGCGATATTATTACCATTAATACTAAAGAAGGTAAGATTTATAATTCAGCGAAAGAAGTTATCAGCACTTTTGCTCTAAAACCAAATACCATTGCTGATGAGTACCGTGCCGGTGGCCGTATCAATTTAATTATTGGTAAAGCCTTAACCGACAGAGCTCGTAAAGCCTTAGGACTTAGTAAATCGACCATTTTTTCAGAACCTGTTCAGCCAGAACATAAAGCCAATCAAGGCTATACTTTAGCTCAGAAAATGGTGGGTAAAGCAATTGGCGAAAAAGGCGTATTACCTGGCCAAGCAGTAAATCCATTCATGACTACCGTAGGGTCTCAAGACACTACTGGTCCAATGACTGCCGATGAACTCAAAGAATTGGCTTGTTTAAAATTCCAAGCTCCAATGTTCATGCAGTCTTTCTGCCACACTGCGGCATATCCAAAACCTACCGATGTTAGAATGCACCAGTCTTTACCCGATTTTATTGCCGAAAGAGAAGGTGTAGCATTACGTCCGGGCGACGGTGTTATTCATACTTGGTTAAACCGTTTATTAGTCCCCGATACAGTTGGAACCGGTGGCGACTCACACACTCGTTTTCCGTTGGGTATTTCTTTCCCTGCGGGTTCTGGTTTAGTTGCTTTTGCCGGTGCATTAGGTTTTATGCCTTTAGATATGCCCGAATCGGTTTTAGTTAAGTTCAAAGGCCAATTAAGAAAAGGAATTACGCTTCGCGATGTAGTGAATGCCATTCCTTTGCAAGCTATAAAAGAAGGCAAGTTAACTGTACCAAAAAAGAATAAAATCAACGTATTTAATGGACGCATTCTCGAAATGGAAGGGCTGCCAAACATTACAGTTGAACAAGCATTCGAATTGACCGACGCTGCTGCTGAACGTTCGGCCGCAGCTGCAACCATCAAATTATCTGAAGAAACAGTTGTAACTTATTTACGCTCTAACATTGCTTTGATGGAGCAAATGATAAAAGATGGTTACAACTTCGGACCGACCATTCAAAAACGTATCGATGCAGTTAGAGCGTGGATGAAGAATCCAAAATTAATGGAACGCGACGAAAATGCAGAATATGCTGCTATTATCGAAGTTAATTTAGATGAAATTACAGAGCCTATAGTAGCTTGTCCAAACGATCCGGACGATGTTAAAGTTATTTCTGAAGTTGCAGGAACTAAAGTTGACGATGTTTTTATCGGTTCTTGTATGACTAATATCGGTCATTTTAGAGCTGCCGGTCGTATTTGGGAAGGCAATGGTGTAAACAAAAACACTAAAACATTTATTGCTCCACCTACAAAAATGGATGCTGAACAATTGAAAAAAGAAGGCTTGTTTGCTACTTTCGGTAGCATTGGAGCTTCCATCGAAACAGCAGGATGTTCCCTTTGTATGGGTAATCAATTGCGCGTAGCCGATGGCGATACTGTGTTCTCGACATCTACCAGAAATTTCGATAATCGAATGGGTAAAGGAGCACAAGTATTTTTAGGTTCAGCCGAAATGGCCGCTGTGGTTTCGATGATTAGTCGTATTCCAACGCCAGCCGAATATTTCGAGTTCTATAACAAGCACTTAACCGAAAATCAAGACGAGATTTATAAATATCTCCAATTCGACGAGCAAAACTTTAAGTTATAATATTAAAAGCCGCTAAAAAGCGGCTTTTTTATTGTTTTAAAGTGCTTAGATAAACGATATTAAATATATTACTGTTTAATTATTTTGAATATTTTATCAAAATCCGAAGTAATTACTCTAAGAAAGTAGATACCTGATTTAGAATTAATAATAGTTGACAGGTTTGTTATAGACTCAGCATATTGAGAATTAATAATACGCCCCGAAATATCTATTAATTCGATTTCTGCAAATGCTTGCGTTTCTGAAAAATAAATATTTATTATTTCGTTGGTAGGGTTTGGGAATAATTTAATGTTTGTTACTTTGTTGAAAGCATCTACATATTCAAAACCGCACTTATCAGAATTCATATAATCAAGATCAGTATAAGCGTCAATCATTACTGAACCTCCTTTGGTAGAAATATTGTAAAAATCATTAAGTAGACTACTACCAAATGTAAAGTGCCCTGAGAGTTGAGGATAGCTTTTATCTACTCCAATTGAAAATTCACAACCATTTAAATCTTCAATCGAAACGCCAACATAGTATTCGCCTTCTTGAAAATTGTAACTATCAACATTAGTTTCGTTAAAGTATAAGTAGATAAATTTATCTTGGTCAGATTCTGTGATTTGATACGAATCACCTAAAACGATATCAGATAGATCGCTAATAGTTTGTGTTAGAGGGTTTTTATATAGAAGTGCAGGTGATAAAATCACGCCATTGCCATTGGCATCAAAAGTTAATCTGCACACATCTTCATTTGGTATAAACACTCTCAAACCATATATTTTAAAATCGTAACCATCTTCCTGCTTAAAATAGAATCTGTTAATCAGTTTATTATAGCTTACGTCTTGTAGTAAAACATAGTCGAATGGGCTAACGTAGCTTTCTATATTCGAAGCGCAAGCGGATTGCCAATGATACGAATATCTGCCTAATGTTTGTTTAAATGGAACGACTATTGAGTCGTTATTTTGATTTGCGTCGGGTGTTTCGCTATATACCTTATAGACTAATTTATAATTCAACTCATCATTTATTTCAGGATTAAAAATATAGAAATGTTGGCTCGAATTTTTTAATATACTATCGGTGTACATACCCGTTAGGGTGTTTAGGGTATCCGAATTACACGACCAAATAAGGTTATCGTTTTCGTCTAATACAGAAAACTTAACAAAAGTATTTTGTGAGCTCATTCCCAACTGTATCACTTTTGCTCCAAACACAAAATCAGAAATAAGATTATTGGACACGCAAGAATAAATACTGTTAAGCTGATAATTATTTGATGATTGTTCATAGATTGTGTCTCCTGCAAATCCTTGAACCAATTTTAAGTCATTATTTATTGGTTCGGATAATTCAATATCGTCAATCGACCAAAAAAAGTGTGATGCACCATGCATTCTAAACTTTAATTTGATGGAGTCTACATAATTTTCTTCAAAATTTAAACTGATTATCGGATGTGTTGCTCCGAGCTGAACAGGGTTTTGACTGGGGACAAGTACTATTTCTTCATAAACGTTTAAAGGGGAGTAAAACCAATCCGTTCCGTTAAAAGAATACCCAAGCTCTAATTTCGAATTGGATGGGGAACAACAATATCTGTAATTGGTATTACAAGAAAAAAATAAATTATTGTATGTTCCATTTAATTGAATCCAGTTAGTTTCTATTGAGGCATCAGCGTCGATTAAAGTAGTGCTCATTTGGTATGGATATACTCCGGGAATACAGTTGTAATAATCAAGTGGTAGATGTATATAACCACCCGGAGTAGCACCGGGAATTAGCCCGGAGGAGGTTGTTGTGTATGCTCCACCATAGCTTGTGTCTGCATCTATAAATACCCAACTTCCAATGCCGGCATTGTCTTGAATTGTCCATCCGAGTGGTATACCACTTGAAAAGTCTTCGCTCCAAATAATGTTTTCTTGTATTGTTTTTTGATTTATTATTTGACTAAAAGATACTAGACTAGTAATAAAAAATATGGAAATTAGTTTTAGCTTTTTCATAATGGATTTTTTATAGTTATTGACGATAAAAGTTATCGTAAAGTTGCAAATTACAAATTACTCTTGCAAACTTAACCACTCTCTTTGGATGTTAAGAACGTCGATATATTTTAATAAATCCGATGTTGAAATCACTAAACTTGCATCGCTTGTGTTGGGATGAAAACTCAAACGGGACGCTTCTTTTAACGTACTATCGATAAAAACAGTAGTGTTTTTTTGAATATCGTAAATCAATCCTAACGGCGATACAGCACCGGGTAAAACGCCAAGGTGCTTCATTAATCGTTGTTCCGATGCAAAACTCAGTTTTCCTTGCTTAAGCTGTTGCTCTAAAAAATGAATATCAACCTGAGCCGATTGCTCTATAACTACAAAGTAATGCTTATTGCCTTTATGATTTCGTAGAAAAATATTTTTACAATGGGTTGCATCGATATGAGCTTTGTGAATCAATGCCATTTCGATTGTAGGAATAGCTTCGTGTTCGTAATATTCGTAGGGGATCTGAATGGCTTCTAATTGATGATAAATTTTCGAATCGCCTCTCATTTTATTTTCTAATTTTTTTAATAACGATGCTTAAAATCTGTTCTAACTTCAGATTAATATCTACAGATACTTTACTAAAATAGATGCCCGGAATAAAAATAATGCTTATCAGTGTGCCTTTAATTAGTACATCAATAATAAAATTTGAAACGCTAGGTACTAATATAACTATAAGATAGGTAAGCCCCATGATTAATAGAATTTTAATGTGCTTTACACTAAAGGGTTGAATTTTATAATTACTCCAAATGAAAATTAACCTAGCTACAACCACAATTAACATAGAGATCCAAGTTGCTAATGCGGCACCGGCAATACCTAACATCGGAATAAAAATTAAATTCGATATTACGACTAAGCTTAGTAGTAAAACCATAAAATAAGCCGCATAAACATATTTTTTACTGGTCGATATTACACTCATACTTACGCCCGATAGCATTTCTGTGAGATTGCTTAAGCCTATAAATAAAATTACTAACCTGACACCTTCGTAGTTTGGGCCTAACATAGCAATGATGTTATCGACATTCAGCCATAAGCCCAAAAACAAATATATGCCACTGATGAATTGTGTTATACTGCTTTTTTCTAAAATTGTAGCTATGTTGGGCAGATCTCTGTTTCTCCACGATTCGGCTAAAACAACCGAAGCTATACGTTTCATCGAACGCGCCGGCATTAAAATTAATGTTGCAAAATTAAAGCCTGTGGTATATACCCCAATTACGGCTAAAGTTTCGAAAGATTTGAGCATCATTCTGTCGAAATTTGAAACGGCAACATTGCTAAACCCAATAATCACCCCAAAAACAGAAAGACTAATAAATGCCCATTTTAAACGTTTGATGTAATATTTCCTTGGCCACCTCAGCTTAAATTCACCTCTGTAGAGCAAACCAAAAGCCAGCACAAAGGTTGGAAGACTGTACGCCGCAAAATATATCAATACAAAACCAAAAAATTGAATGAATCCCAAGTAGTAAAATAAGATGCCTACAGAAATAAAAACTTTGGTAATAATTTCCTTTAAAAACACACCAATAGTTGCATTAAATAACATTCGATAGTAATTATCGAAATAATTTAAAAAAATTGTGATGATAGTTAATGGTAATATATAATACTCGTAGGTATCGTACAAATCTTGGTTAGCAGTGCCATCGTTAAACCAGTGCCTGATTAAAAAGTAGACGACAACTGAAAAAAAACTTCCGGCAACAGAAACGAGCATTCCTATAGTAAAAAATTGATATCTGTTATCATCCGGGTTTCTAAAATAAGGAAATAAACGATTGAGAACATGCCCAAAGCCCAAGCTCGACAATTGAGAAAACACTAAAAAGATAGAAACAATCAAACCGATAACGCCTATTTCGTCGGTAGATAATAATTTGGGCATCAAAAGCCCTGCGTTTAAAAATCCTATTACAGCACCGATGTATGAGTAACTAGTACTACGCATCGATTGTTTGATGATTACACCCAAGTTTTTAGCATTTTTTACAAAAATATCTAATAAAAATAGATAAGTTTGTTCTTTACATCATAAATTTATTAATCATGATAGATTATTTAAAAAATCACTGGCAAGCCATTGTTGTTGCTGTGGTTCTATTTTTTGTTTTATCCTCTGCTTATTTGCTTCCGACTTATCAAGGAAAAGTCATTGCACAGCACGATATTAAAGTCTGGCAAGCCGCCTCTAAAGAAGCCAAAGATTTTAAAGAAGAAACCGGTGAAAATACTTTTTGGACCAATTCAATGTTTGGTGGAATGCCAACCTATTTGATTAACAATTTATCTGATGGTAATGGTCTTTCTTTTTTTAGCAAATTACTGACAATTAATAACTTTAGACCAGTTTCGTTTATCTTTTTATATTTATTAGGATTCTTTATTGCTTTATTAGCTTTTAGGGTTAATCCTTGGTTAAGTATAGTCGGGGCAATTGCATTTGCTTTTTCGAGTTATTTTTTAATAATTATTCAAGCCGGACACATCACTAAAGCTATTGCTATAGGATATATGGCTCCAATTATTGCCGGTGTTTATATGGCATACAATAAAAAAGAACTGTGGGGAAGTATTCTGATGGGGCTTTTCTTATCATTACAAATTTTAGCCAATCACCTGCAAATCACTTATTACACATTTTTAATTGTTCTTGTTTTTATTATCATTCAAATTGTTGAAGCAATAAAAAATCAATCTTTCAGAGCGTTTTTTAAATCGTCTTCCTATTTATTAGTGGCAGCATTGATGGCTATCGGCTCTAACTTTTTAAGTTTATCGGCTGTTTACGATTACGGAAAAGACTCCATCAGAGGGCCATCAGAATTAAGCTCTGAGGCACACAATAGAACTTCCGGTTTAGACAAAGACTATGCAACCGATTGGAGTTATGGCGTATTTGAAAGTTTTAATTTAATGATTCCTAACCTAATGGGAGGCGCATCACAAAGTGATTTGGGTACAAAATCGGAAACTTACGAAGCGCTTAAAGACTTAGGTCAACCAAACGCAAAGCAAATTGTAAAACAAATGCCAACCTATTGGGGCGATCAGCCTTTTACATCCGGGCCAACTTATATTGGTGCGCTTATTGTTTTTCTATTTATTTTAGGTTCAATCGTTGTTAAAGGCTCTTTAAAATGGTGGTTACTTACAGCAACCATTCTCTCTTTAATGTTGGCTTGGGGTAAAAACATGATGTGGTTTACCGACTTATTTTTAGAATATTTTCCGGGTTACAATAAGTTTCGTGCCGTTTCAATGACCTTGGTAATGGCCGAACTCACAATTCCTTTGTTAGGAATTTTAGGGTTACAACGAATCATTTCCGGAGATTACGATACTTCTAAGATTAAAAAACAAGTTCTAGTTGCCGGAGCCTCTGCTTTAGGCTTGGTCGTTCTATTAATTCTTTACTTAAAATCTAGTGATACTGCATTTATCAGCCCGTCCGATACGCAAATGTTTGGGCAAAACGATATGCTACTCGAAGCAATTAAAAACGATAGAGCTTCGCTATTTCAGTCGGATGCATTGCGCTCAATTTTCTTTATAGCTCTGGGTTTTGCTAGCGTCTGGTTATTTATTCAAAAGAAGATTAAAACAACTTTACTCATTGTTATCATTGGTTTAGGCATAACGGTTGACTTATGGACTGTCGATAAACGATATTTAAACGATGATCATTTCGAAAGACCGGCAAAAGAAGGTCAATTATACCAAGCTACGGTTGCCGACGAAAGTATTTTAAAAGATCAAGATCCGGATTACAGAGTATTAAATCTTACCGTTAGTACTTTTAACGATGCATCAACCTCGTATTTTCATAAATCGATTGGAGGTTACCATGGCGCAAAAATGCGACGTTACCAAGAGTTAATTACTTACCATATTGCACCGGAAATACAACAATTTAGTCAAATTTTGCAGTCGCAACCTACGAATGTTCAAGTCATGCAAGCTTTAAACCGATTGGATGTTTTGAATATGCTCAATGCAAAATATATTATTTACAGTCCGCAAGCACCAGCCATTCCAAACCAGTTTGCCTTAGGTCATGCTTGGTTTGTCGAAGAATATAAAACGGTAGCCAATGCCGATGAAGAAATTCAAGCCTTAGATCAGTTCGATCCGAAAACAACTGCTATTGTCGATCAACGCTATCAAGATCAGTTGTTCAAATTCGAAAAAGACAGTACCGCTAATATTGAATTACTTAGTTATGCTCCCAATGCATTGAGCTATAGAACAAGTACAAAATTGGACCAGTTGGCTGTTTTTTCTGAAATTTATTACGATAAAGGTTGGATGGCTTACATCGATGGAGAGCATGTTTCACACTTTAGAGCCAACTACGTATTAAGAGCCATGAAAATACCGGCCGGAGAGCATACTATAGAATTTAAATTCGAACCTCCTTTGTATAGCAGAGGTGTAGTTATCGGAATGATAAGCTCAATTTTACTGCTCTTATTATTGATTGGAGGCTTCGTTTACGACGCCATGAAAAAGAAAAAAGAAGCTCAAACTGAGCAGTAAAAGATTCAAAGAAGGTTTAATATTTTATGAAAAAAGAATGGGTTTCAAGTATAGTTTTTTTAATAGTAGCAATAATTGCAAAATTGTTAGATAGTTTTCCTACAATTATTGTTCACCTTGCTTACTTAATAAGCTTACTTTTTATAGTCATCGACTATAAAAACGATTATATGTGGCTTATAAATAAAGGGTTTACTATTATTACTATGATGTATAAAAGTATCGTATTGGGGGCAATTTTTTTCAGTGCTTTAAATTATCCCGGTAAATTTTGGATTCAAGGATATGCGCTAGCATTGTCGGTTTTTTATGCTCTATATTTACACTTTGGCAGAAATAATACAAAAGCAGCCGCAGAAGTGTTTTTTTATAATAGCATCGGAATGAATATTGCCTTTATAGGTATTTAATTTTGAATTGGAAATAAAATAAAAAGCTCACCTTAGTGGGCTTTTTTTTCATTTAAAGCCTGCTCAACTTGAAGCGTTAATTCTATAAAATTATCAATACTCAATTGTTCCGGTCTTTGGGTGGAAAATTTACAGTTGGGTAACAAAGTCAAATATGTTTTTAGTGATGAACGCAACATTTTTCTTCGTTGCCCAAAACTTTCTTTAATTAAACGAAAATACAGGGCTTCGTTGCATGGTAACTCAGCACGTTGATTACGGGTAAGTTTTATAACTGCCGATTTTACTTTTGGCGGTGGGGAAAATACATTTTCGTGAACTGTAAATAAATATTCAACATCGAAAAACGTTTGTAATAGCACACTTAATATTCCATAAGTTTTGTTGCCTTCTTTTTCTTTAATACGCTCAGCAACTTCTTTTTGTATCATTCCAACCACACTTGTTGTACGGTTTCTATTTTCGAGCACTCTAAAAAAAATTTGAGACGAAATGTTATATGGGAAATTCCCAACCACAGCAAATTCACCTTCAAACATCGACGATAAATCAATTTTAAGAAAGTCTCCGGATATTACTTCTAAATCGGGATAGTATTCACTAAGATAACTAACCGATTCCTTATCTATTTCGATTGCTTTAAATTGTGCAATATGCTCATGTAAATATTTCGTTAACACGCCCATACCTGGGCCAACCTCCAGTACATTTTGAATTCGTGTATCGATAATTGCTTGGGCAATTTTACCGGCAATGTTTTCGTCGGTTAAAAAATGTTGACCTAATTGTTTTTTTGCTCTTACTTGCATCTGATTTTTTGGATGAAATTTCTGTTTATTTATTAGGAGAAAGCAAAATGTTAAATTTTTTCAGCTTTCAGTCAATCAATTAAAAAAATTGATAATTTTAACACAATGTACAAAAATAAGTATTTCAAACTCTTTCTTAAGTTGTTATTGGTAACAATTTCCTATGGGTACATCTACTATAAATTCAAAACTAACGATTTTAGGTGGGGACAAGTATCAATAGCCAATCCACTTTTGTTATTAATTGCATTTGTGTTGATGCCTGTAAATTGGTTGCTCGAATCGTTTAAATGGCGTTCTTTATTGAGCGAAATCGAATATATGCCACTTGGCAAAGCAATTCGGGCAGTTAGTATTGGCGTTACATCCGGTTTAGCTACACCAAATAGAATTGGCGATTATTTTGGTCGTGTGGCTATTTTACAGAAAGGCAGTCGAATAAAAGGCACTTTAGCTACCATGTTAGGCAGTTGGGCACAAGTGCTTATCACTTTAATTATGGGTTTAGTGTCTTGGGTTATCATATTTAACGATTTAGAATTTTTCGAAAAAGCCCATTATAAACCTATTTTCTTAATTGGAATTGCTTTGCTGGCTATTTTTATGTTGTTATTATATTATCGAATACGATGGATAAAAGATTTGGCAAAATGGTTTAATATCAATCAAAAATATGTCGATGAGTTAAGATATTTGACACGTTTTCGATCTTCTCATTTAAGTTATATTTTATTTCTCAGCTTCTTTAGGTATGTGGTGTTTGTAACTCAGTATATTCTTATACTTCGTGCATTAGGAGTACATGTTCCAATTTTGAGTAATATAGCAGGAATAGGGCTAGTTTATTTAATTGTATTGGCTGTGCCGCATTTTACGATAAGCGAAGTGGGTGTTAGAGGATCTATAGCAATATTGATTTTACAAGCTTACACCGAAAAGCTTGAATTGGTGGCGATTGCTGCTGCAATAATTTGGTTTATCAATATTATTTTACCGGCAATTTTAGGGTCTTATTTTTTACTTTCCGGCTCTTTCTCTCGAAAAAAAATCAGTGAGTAAACTCGCACATTCATTGGCAAGGATACCACTTACAATTTGAACTTTAGGATGTGTTGGGCTAGGTGTAAAATTGGAAAATCCGCGTTTTATATCGGAGGCTCCATAAACTATTTTCCCGATTTGTGTCCAATAAGTTGCTCCGGCACACATCATACAAGGCTCTAATGTAACATACAAAGTACATTGATTAAGATATTTATTAGATAAATATTCGCTCGCAGAACTTAGCGCAAGCATTTCTGCATGGGCTGTAAAATCGTTTAATTGTTCTGTTTGGTTATGAGCCTTGGCTACAATTGTATCGTTGCAAACCACAATTGCGCCCACCGGAATTTCACCCTTATCGAGGGCTAACTTAGCCTCTTTCAGGGCAATACGCATGTAATATTCGTCCAAAATCATAAGCCAAATGTATAAGAAAATTAACATTCTATGTAAAAATTCCCGAAATATTTGGTTTATAGGCAGATAAGATTAACTTTGTTAATGCATTATTGTATTGCGTATGAAGAAATTAATTATAATACTAATACTAGCCTTGTTTTCTCAAAGTTTGCTACAAGCAAGAGGAGGCATGAATAAAGTAGATACTAAAAAAATATACGGCGATGCCCAGTATTATTACTTATTTGGTCAGTATGAAAAAGCGCTCGAAAGCTACAAGGAATTATTAAACGAAAATCCAGAAAATGGGAATTTGCATTATAAAATAGGCTTGTGCTATTTGCAATTACCAAACAGCAATTACTTAAAAGAAGCATTGTTGCATATGGAAAAGGCTGTAGAAACAGCCGAAACCTCATATCGAGATAATTATAAAGAAACAAGAGCCCCGGTTGTGGCTTGGATCTATTACGGCGATGCATTACGTTTAAATTATCAGTTCGAAAAAGCTTACAAAGCTTACACCATGTATCAAGAATTAGTTCCTAACGACAGCGAATTCGAAGACTATTTAAAACGCGAGAAATCTCATTGTAAAGCAGCCCAAGAGTTGATGGATAATCCTATTATAATTGATGCTCAAAACAGTGAACACGATATTAGCAGAAGAGAAGAATTTGAAAGCTGCCCTGTAGTTTCAGAAGATGAATCGATGATGGTTTTTGCATATGGATCGCAAAATATTCTACCCCCAAATGTTATTTCTATTTCCGATGTCGATTTCTATAAAACAGACGATATTTATTATGCTCAAAAAGTAAATGGATTGTGGGAAAATTCTGTAAATATTACAAAGGATTTAGGTTTGAATAAGAATGCCATGCCCGTATCAATATCTCCAGATGGAAAAACACTATTGTTGGTTCAAGACGACAACGATAACGGCAATATCTATCAAAGTTTATTCGATGGATCGCATTGGTCGAAAGCCGAAAAACTAGGCAAGCCAATCAACTCAAAAGCATGGGAAACGCATGCTTTTTTAGCAAATAATGGCAATACCATTTATTTTACTTCCGATCGAAGAGGCGGTAATGGAGGTTTCGATATTTATAAATCGGAAAAACTAGAAAATGGGAAATGGGGAAAAGCCGAGAATTTAGGTTCTAACATTAATACAGAATACGACGAAGACACACCCTTTTTAACGGCCGATGGTTCTAAGTTATATTTTAGCTCGCAAGGTCATCAGAATATGGGAGGTTACGACATATACGAATCCGATTGGAATAACGGCGATTGGTCGGAACCTAAAAATGTTGGCTTTCCATTAAACACCCCGGGCAACGATTTGTTTTATATGAATCAAAAAGACGGAAACTTAGCTTTTGCACCATTAAATGATGATAATTTAAGAAAAACAGAAGCACAAAATAACGATAATTGGTTTACTGTTTCTACGCGTCAACCTATTTTGAAAGTGATTGCCGAAATCCGTTTAGCGGGTGAGGAACAACAAGCTTTTACGGATATTCATGTCGATACATCCGGTTTGATGCTAAGAAACTATAAAATCGAAAATCAAACGCTTAGTTTCGAAACCGATTTTAAAGATTTATTATTAGCTATTTCTGCGCAAGGCACCGATACTGTTAATTTGCAATTAAATCAACCTATTTCTTGTCAGGATGTTACAGAAAATTTAGTGGCTGAACTACATTTGGTAAAATCCGATGTATTGGCCGATGCAAGTGTTGACGATTCACACAAAGCTCCGCTAAACACAACGGTTTCTTCAATAGAATCTATAAGCAAAGAGGTATATTTTGGATTTGATAAATCGGGCGTTTCATCGAACTTCGATGCCGATATTGAAGCCATATACCAAGCTTGGTTAAAAGATAGTAGTAAAACCATTCAGATTGATGGCTTTGCTGATCCGGTAGGTAACGAAACTTATAATCTAAAATTAAGTCAACGAAGAGCCGATGCTGTTAAGGCTGCTGTTATTAAAAAAGGTGTGAAGGCAGAGTTGATTAACTCTACCGGTCGCGGCGAAACAAGCGAAAATTCAAATAATTACTACAACAGAAAAGCCGTAATTACGCTTTTATAATCTCTAAATTAAAGATTGACTAAAAGCGCCTCGATCGGCCACAATGTATATCTTTTTCGAAGGTAGAATTTGTTGTTGCATTCTATAATACTTCAGATTTCTTTTGGAGTGTGAACTATCGATGATGATTTGATCGAATTTAAAGTATAACGACAATTCAGCTAAATCAATTTTAGCGTTGTTACCAACTATTATATAGTTTACAGGTAATGCTTTAGGGTAATAATCTTTTACAAATTTCTCGTCTTGCACTAAGAGAATGCTTTTATCGTAAAACTGCATTAATTCGTGTTTATAAAAGTAATTGCGATGATTGGCATTAATTAAATTTGTGAACATAAAACGTGGAGAAAACCATTGGGTGCTGATGTGTTTTTCTTCGTTCAAACCTAAAGCCAACCAATTGGGTTTGAGCTGAAACGTTTTTGCATTGGCATTTTTTGCTAAAGAACTGATTAATATATTGTCTGAACCATCGATTAAATTTATAGCAGTTTCTCCTTTAATATTGTAGACAAAAATACTTTTTTGTCTATTTTTTAGGTAATTAACCCATTGCGAATAACCACTAAAAACAATTAGACTTGACAAAAACAAGATGATAAATTTTGCTTTTTTATGTTCCATCCAAATCATTAATAAAAGCAAACTAAGCACAGCAATTAATAACTGTATTTTATCGATATAAAGCCCTTCTGTTAATGCGCCGGGCCAACTACTTAACGATTCAATACTCCAGTTTTGAAACCACAAAACCCAGTGTATAATTTTTGCTAAGAAAACGCCAATCAAAGGAACAAACTGAAGCACAAGAAATATAACACTCAGCCATATTAAAATAAAGGCAATTGGAATTACAATAAAGTTACTGATTAGAAAATAGTTAGGAAATTGGTGAAAATAAAAAATTGTGAGAGGAGCTGTGCCAAATTGAGCGGCAAGGCTTACGCTGGTCAGTCCCCAAATCCATTTTAGTAATTTGTTATTAGGCTCCAAAATACTAGCAATTTTAGCTTGAAAAAAAACAATACTTAAAACAGCAGAATAACTCAATTGGAAGCTCAAATCATAAAGCAAAAAGGGGTTGATAACAATCAAGAGCAAAGCCGATGCAAAAATACTGTTGTAAATGCTACTGCTTTTGTTGAGTGCTTGCCCAAGAGCAATAAAACTAAACATGGTTGAGGCTCGCATTACCGAAGGCGATGCACCGGTTAATAGCGCGTAAAACCAGATGCCAATAATTATAAGAAAAAACTTTATCCACCGAATACGAGGCGATTTCAATAGTCGATTAAAAAAGAAAGATAAAATGATAAAAATAATTCCTACATGAAGGCCGCTTACAGCAAGGACATGAATAGCTCCACTGGCAGAATACGATTTCTGGATTTCTGCATCTAAGTCGTTTTTATAGCCTAAAGTTAGTGCAGATAAAACCGCCAGCTCTCGACCCTCGATGTGGTTTTTTTGATATAACTGTAGTAAATGAGACCGCCATGTATCGAAAATATCGATAGCGTACCATGCTTTAGGTAGTTCAATTTTTTGCCACTGTTCCGGTTTTAAATAAACCTGAGCGCTAATCAAGTGAAAAAATAAATATCTTTTATAATTAAATGCTTCAGGATTTTTATCGTCATCAATTTGCTTTAAATCAGGTTCAAACAAGATTATATCTCCTAATTTTAAAGTTTTTGTAAGACTGTCGATCGGCCAACGTGCCAGAACTTTTCCGGAAACTTCTTTGTAGCCGTCTGTTGTTTTTAAACCAATAATTTCCAGTTCTGCTTTGGTGTGGTATTCACTTATTTTGGGTTGGGCAATTATTTTTCCAATCAACAACCCATTTTTTTGATTTATATTTTGATGCGCTTTCCATTTATATTCGCTACTAACCGTGCTTCCAAGAATGAAAAAGAAGAAAAAAACGCTAAAACTAAAAAAAGGAATCCAACGACTATGGCGGTGACTTATTTGCTGAGTTAAAATAAGTAGAATAAACGCAAATACAATCGCCAATTTAGGAAATGAAATTTGGCTATATGTGCTTGTAATATTGCCTAAGGCCGTAAAAATAAAAAACCAAAGAAAAGGAAAACGACGCATTTTTAGTTAGTTTGTCTTGCTCGATAAAATTAAACAATCGTTATCAAATATTTATTTAAAAAATTCAAAAAAGTCAAGTCATTATCATTTATTTCTGGTTAGATAACATGTTTTGATCCATGTTATTTGTAAATATTTTTTTATAATCTTTGTTCGAGTTTTCATAAGATGAATTGGAATAAATACAGTTATAAAAGCAAGTTGTACTTCGCCACCATGATTTTCGCCTTCTTGTGGGTGATTATTGGCGACTTGGTGGCTATGCATATTCATGTTATTTATGGTAAGGATTTATACGACTGTCATCAGCCATATTCGAAAAGCCATAAAACTTCCGATCATAAAGATTTTCAAATTAAAACCCAAAAAGCAGAAAAAGCTTTTAAGTCTTTAAAAATTCATGCTCTTTTACCCAATCAATTTTCTGCTAACTTTCAGAAAATAAGTTATAAGGTGTTTAACGATTGTGCTCAGTCATTTGTTTTTCAGCACAATATACCAAATCCCGATTTAAGAGGCCCTCCCTACTTAATTTAACATTATTCACATTTTACATTGTGCTCTTCAAGATGCACAGCTTTTTTATGCAAATGCTCATTCTGTAGAATGTTGCTTATGCATTAATACATCGATTTTAAATTAACATCAAACTTAGATACAATGAATAAAATTTTTACCATTGGTTTAGCTCTAATGACAGTTGGTCAAGTATGGGCTCAAACCTCAAAAGAAGTCGCTACCGGTGCATCGTATGTAAACGATGCGTATTATAGTTTAGAGAACGGAACCGTTGGAACGCAAGCCCGTTCTAATTGGGACATAGCTTTTGCCACCGATCGATACAGCATTAGTATTTTGGCCAACAATGGCTACGGCGTGGAGTTGTATACTTACCCCAACGGCAATAGTAATGCTTGGGCATCTGTAGATATTGCTAATATTGGCGATTGGACTCAAATGTATAACTCAACCAGCGATATAGATGCAGGTGCATTTACCAAAAACATGGTTCCCGGCGATGATTTCGATTATGGATGGGGCAGATACAACATGGGAACACATTTTATAGAAGGCGATAGCTTGTTTATCGTAAAAACAGTAGCAGGCACATACAAAAAGCTTCTAATCATTAACAAAAACCCTAATACCGGAGGTAATGCTTGGCAATTTAAGTATGCCGATATTGATGGCGCTAACGAGCAAACCATCACAATTACTGCCGACGATTACATCACTAAAAATTACGTATTTTATTCTATCGATAATGATGTTGTTGTTGATAGAGAGCCGGCTAGTAACGATTGGGATTTGTTGTTTACTAAATACTACGATTATGCCATTCCGTATAATGTAACCGGTGTGATGATTAATAGCAAACACATTACGGCTCAAGAAGTCGATGGTGTAACTGCGGCTACTTATACCGCCTACGAAGAAACGTCGTTTATCGATAGTTTGACTATTATTGGGTCCGATTGGAAGTCTTTTAACATGAGTACTTACAACTATGAAGTTGATGCAGATAGAGTTTATTTTTTAAAACAAATGACTAACAATGGCGCTGATTCCAGTTACTGGAAAATTTATTTTACAGCTTTTTCCGGTTCATTTACCGGTGTTTACACATTCAATCAAGAAAATCTAAGCAGTTCTTCTATCGACGAATTAGAATCTTTATCGATGTTCGAAATTTATCCGATACCTGCAAAAAATTCGATCAATTTAATTTTCGATACTAAGGAAGCTTTAACTGTTAATATTTACGACATTCAAGGCCGACTAATACATTCTGTTTATATTAATAACATTGGTTTTTCGCAGCAAAAAATTGATGTTTCAAGTTTCAAATCAGGGGTGTATATCATGCAATTAAGCAACATGAAAGGCTTATTTGAGCAACGTTTCGTAATAGAATAAATAATTATCTTTCTGAGGCTACTTTATTGTAGCCTCCGATTTTTTTATCTTGAAATACTTTTTAATAATATTATTGGGTTTTATAGCAGTTAAAACAACTGCACAAAACATGAAAGTTTTGGTAAAAGACGAGCAAACAAAGGAACTTTTACCCTTTAGCCATGTTTGTATTGAGTCGAAAACCGATGGCGAAAAACTATATTTATTAAGTAATCAAAAAGGCGAAGTTGAATTTAAATTTAAAGGAAAAAGCATCATTAGTATTTCATTTTTAGGTTACGAAACACTTATCGATACACTAGATAAACATGCAGACTTATTTGTTTATTATCTTATTCCAACGACGTCTAATTTATCCGAAGTTGTTGTTACTGGCCAATCGAAACCCATCAAAGCCGATCAATCAATCTACGAAGTAAAAGTACTTAGTTCAAAAACGATTCAAGAAAAAGCACCAATCAATTTGGCAGATCTTCTAAATACCGAACTTAATGTTAAAATCGAAAACGATCCTTCTACAGGTACTTCTATTAAACTGCAAGGCATGGAGGGCGAACAAATAAAAATTATGGTTGATGGCGTACCTATAATTGGCCGTTTGGACGGGAAACTAGATTTAAGCCAGATTAACTTGAATAACGTCGATCATGTCGAAATTATTGAAGGTCCAATGTCGGTCATTTATGGTTCTAATGCTTTAGGCGGTGTGATTAATCTAATAACCAAACAAAACAAATTTGCTAAACTCAAATGGAGTGGCGATACATATTACGAATCCGTTGGTGTTTATAACTTCAATACCGAGGGGCACTTAAAAGGGAAAGTTCAGGGTTTAGACCTAAGTACCGGAAGGCATTTTTTCGGTGGTTTCGACGATGATAAAACAACACGCTCAATGGCATGGAAACCCAAGGAACAATACCAAGCCACTCTGGCTTATCAATACTTCCAAAAACGATTTAAAACACAGTTTAAAAGCGATTTGTTTAAGGAACGTTTGTGGGATCAAGGCAATTTACTTACGCCATATTACGAAACAGCCATCGACCATTGGTTCGAAACTTGGCGTTTCGATAATGCTTTGAAAACAAATTACCAATGGACAGAATTTAGTGGCTCAGATTTGCTTTTATCTTACTCACATTACCTTCGAAGTAAAAGTACATACATTAAAGACCTTACCAGTTTAGAAAACAAGCTCTCGCAAGACCCTCTCGATAACGACACTACGGTTTTCGGTGCTTATTTGTCGAGAGGTATTTATTATTACGATCGCATCGATAAACCCATCAATCTACAAACAGGATTCGATATTAACTACGAAAATTTGAAAGGTAAGCGTATCTTGGGTCAAACACAAGCCATTGGAGATTATGCAATATTTGCCAATTTACAATGGAAAATTAATCCGTATTGGATGATACAATCGGGACTCAGAGGAGTATACAATACAAAATACAATGCGCCACTTACGCCATCGGTCCATCTTAAATATCAGACGGAACAATGGGCTTTTCGCGCTTCGTATGGACGAGGTTTCAGATCGCCATCGTTAAAAGAATTGTATTTATATTTTTACGATTCTAATCATCAAATTGAAGGTAACGAAAACTTACAAGCCGAATACTCTCACAACATCAGCCTTTCTTTAAATTCCGACTTTAAGCTTTTTAAAAAAAACTGGCTTTGGCAAGTTAAAGGCTTTTATAATCAGATCAATAACAAAATTACTTTAGTTCAAGTTGCTCAAGATAATGACTTACATTATCGAAACGAAAATATTGGTTTTTTCGAAAATTATGGTTCTGCAATTACTTTGTCGGTTAAATGGTCGAGTTATGTCGATTTCCAAATTGGCGCATCGGAACTTGCTCGACGCGATGATGAGTTTAAAACCAATCAATTTATATTCAATACCGATTTCAACAGCCAATTAAGTATATATGCTTTAAACCGAACCTTATCTATTGCGCTCATATATAAATATATAGGAAGAACGCCAGAATATTTTTACAATACCGAGGGAGACATCGTATTGGGTTATGTTGAGGGCTATCACGACATGAATTTGAATATTGGTAAGCAGTTTTATAAAAACAAACTGGTGTTGAGTGCCGGTGTAAAAAATATTTTTGACAATAAACGAATTGGAGGAGTGGGCTCGAGTGGTAGTACACATGGAGGAGGAAGCACCGGAAATTTGGTAAGCTGGGGAAGAACGTTCTATTTGGGTCTAAAATTCAATTTAGCAAAGTATTAATTCGAAATCTATGTATCAACAATCATCTTTTTATAAGAATATATTTTGGTTCGCTAAAAAAACTTTATTGTTAGGTTTTGTGCTTTTAGTATTCAGTTCTTGTTTCAAAGAGGATGATAAAATCAGTCCCCACTCAAAAGGCAATAATATTGAGCAAAGTATTGTGCTAGGCTCTAACTACGAAACCCAACATTATTTTAGTCTGACAAATCAAATGAGTATGAGCTCAAATCTTGTTTCGTCTTGGGATTTGGCTTTTAGCTCTTCGCCTGAGAACTGCTATGTTATGCTCAATTCAGCTTTAATGATGCAAGTGGCTTGTACACACGATACCGATTTTCGGAAAACATATAGTCCGGAAGATTTTGATTTTATATTTGACGCTTCATCAGGTCTGCTCGATAGTAATGCAATTGGTTTATGGTATACCACTGCAAACGATTCTGTAAATTCGAAACGCGAAGTGTATTTGTTAGATCGCGGAAAAGATGAAAATTATAATGCTTTAGGATATAAAAAACTACAACTCGACTTTGTACAAAATCAATATCAAATTAAAATTTCTAATCTCGATAACACAGAAGAACAAGTTTATACTATAACTAAGAATGAGACTTTTAATTATCAGTTTTTATCTTTCGAGCAAGGGCTGTTAAACATAGAACCTGCCAAAGACAGTTGGAGTTTAAAATTTTCGAAATATTCCACAATTTTATATACCGACGATGGTGATGAATATCCTTATCTGGTAACAGGAGTATTATTAAATCCCTATCAAACAGAAGTGGCTGTCGATACTTCCGACTATAGCACAATTAGCATTGCCGATACTTCCGACTACTTGTTTACAAAACAAGCCGATGCTATTGGCTATAACTGGAAATTCTACAATTTCGACGAAGGCATTTATAGCATTGTTCCCAATTTATGCTATATCATTCGCAACCAAGATGGTTATTATTACAAACTCCGTTTTGTTAATTTTTATAGTTCAGAAGGTATAAAAGGCACAATAAAGCTCGAATACCAAAAACTGTAAAAAAATCACAAAAAAAATGCCTCCCACTAAGGCGGAGAGGCTTACCAAATGTTTTCACAACGGAATAATCCTTATTGTGAATTGCTTCAAATTGTAACTCAAAATTATACAATTTCATATAGCTATACAAATTATTTAATATAATTTTAATCAACCGTTGTAAATTTATAGATTATGAAAAAAGTATTAGGATTAGACATAGGAGTATCTTCTGTTGGTTTAGCTATAATCTCCGAAAATAATGGAGAAAAACAAATAGAAAACATGTCTGTAAGAATTGTACCTGAAGACCCAGATTTTCATGGAAAATTTTATTCAGGTAACACAGCTAGTAAAAATGAGGGAAGAACAATAAAACGAGGAATAAGAAGAAACAATCAACGATTTAAACTAAGAAGAAATAAATTATATAATAAACTTTCTGAGTTAAATATTTTTCCCGATAACGAGCTGTTTAAATTAGAAGCATTAAAACTATATGAATTAAGAGCAAAAGCTGTTGAAGAAAAAATTTCTTTAAAAGAATTTAGCCGTGTTTTAATATTGCTAAATCAAAGAAGAGGCTTTTTAAGCAACAGAAAAGCAAATACAAAAGAAGAAAGTGGGACTGATTACAAAAAACGTATCGCTGAATTAGAATCAGAACTTAATGGAAAAACAATTGGGCAACAAATATTTTTAGAATTACAAAATAGCAACTCAATTTTTGATATTTTAATTCGCGAACGAACCTACCAAAGAGCAAGTTATATTGAAGAATTTGATAGAATATGGGATAAGCAACATGAGTTTTATCCGGAAATATTAACAGGAAATTCAAATTTAGGAGATATAAAAGGTACGCTATATAATGAGATTAGAAATAAAATTATATACTATCAGCGTCCGTTGAAAAGCCAAAAAGGGTTAATTTCTGAATGCCCTTTTGAGAAACATCATAAAGCTGTAGCAAAGTCGTCTCCTTATTTCGAAATCTTTAGAATATGGCAACGAATAAACGATTTGTCATGGAAAACACCTGAGGGTGTTATTTATACTCCAACATTAGAGCAAAAAGAAAAGCTTTATAAAAGCCTTTATTATGGAGAAAATCTTAATAAGTCGCACAAACTAACAGTTA
This sequence comes from Bacteroidales bacterium, assembly GCA_016936665.1. Taxonomy (GTDB): domain Bacteria; phylum Bacteroidota; class Bacteroidia; order Bacteroidales; family JAFGXI01; genus JAFGXI01. The sequence goes on along the minus strand of JAFGXI010000018.1, from coordinate 2,806 downwards.
GTGAAATTAAAAAAATATTAGGCTACACATCAAGAGAGAAAATATATTTAAATTTTACCGAATTAGACGGAAGTAGAACTTATTCAGTAATTAAAAACGCTTTGGAAGAAGCAAAAATTGACAATACTGAACAATATTTGTTCTTCAATCCCGAAATGAATGATGAAAAAGGCGGTTTATTCGAATTATGGCACATTACTTACTCATTACCAACAGAAAAAGATATTGTTAACACACTTCAAAAAAGATTTAATTTTTCATTCGAACAAGCATCTATTGTTGCAAAAAGTGCAAATTATAATGCCGACTACGGAAGCTTATCAACCAAAGCCATAAAAAAACTTTTACCTTATTTGATAAAAGGAATTGGTTATAGCGAAGCTTGCGATAGTGTTGGTTACGACCACAGTGGTTATAAAACCAAAATAGAAGTTAAAGAAAAACTTAAACCTCTTGTTAAAAATAGCCTCCGAAACCCGGTTGTTGAGCAAATTTTAAATCAAGTGGTGAATATGGTAAATCTTGCTATTGATAAGTATGGAGCATTTGATGAGATTAGAGTTGAATTGGCAAGAGAATTAAGAAATAGCGCAAAAACCCGAAAAAGAATTTCTGCAAGTAATTCTAAAAACAAAAAAATAAATGAAGAAACAAGAAAAAGATTAACCAATGAGTATGCTTATAACATTGTAAACGGAAGAGATGTTAAACGTTACAATTTGTGGCAAGAAACATCGCAGCAATGTTTGTATTGTAACAACCCGATTACTGATTCCGATTTTATTAAAGGGCAAGCAGATATTGAACACATTCTACCAAAATCTCGCTCTTTCGATAATTCTATGAACAACTTTATATTGGCACACAGAAAATGTAATGCTGATAAAGGACAAAGAACTGCATACGATTTTATGGAATCGAAAGGAGAAGATGCTTTATATCAGTATATTTCAAAAGTTAACACTCTTTATAAAGATGGAAGCGGTCAAATTTCCAAATCAAAATTTGAAAAGCTTTTAACCAAAGGCGAAGATATTCCTTCCGATTTTGTCGAGAGAATGAAAAAAGACTCACAGTATATTGCAAAAGAAGCAGTAAAAATGCTAAAAGAAGTTTGCGAAAATGTTTATACCACAACAGGGCAAATAACAGATTTGCTAAGGGAAGAGTGGCAATTAAAAAATGCATTGCAAGAAATAAATATTGAAAAATATAGAGCATTAGGACAAACTGAACCAAAAGACATAAAAGATAGCCAAGGTAACAATAAAACAATTGAAGTGATAAAAGATTGGAGCAAACGCGACGACCACCGTCATCATGCCGTTGATGCTTTGATTTGTGCGTTAACAGACCAAAAAATAATATTTAAACTCAATAACTTAAATAAAATTTATCAGTATGCTAAAAACTCTCTTTCGGCAGAAGAAATTGCTAAAATGGAGCAAATTAATGAACATAAATACGATTTAAAAGAGTTCGTTGCACAAGGTGCATATGAATTTCCGGAGCCTATCGAGAATTTACGGGAAAAAGTAATTAAGCATTTATCCGAAATTTTTATATCGTTTAAAAAAGAAAATAGCAAGGTTCTAACACCAAATATTAATAAACCCAAAAAAGGGAAAGAGAAACTTACGTGGGTTCCAAGAGCCCGTTTACACGAAGAAACTGTAATGGGGCGAGTTAAACGAATTGCTGAGAAAAAAGTAAAACTTGATAAAAATTTCAATATCGAATTACTTGAAAATGTAATAAGCCCTCAACAAAAAGAATTAATAATAAGTTACTTAAAGAAATTTAATAATAATCCTTTAAAGGCTTTCGATAGTAAACAGCTTAAAAAAGAACCTTTGCTTTATAAAAACAAATCTCTGACTGAGGTTGCCATTTACGAATATGTTAATACTAAAAGAGTTGGAGTTGAAGGATACTTCACTGATAAACAAAGAAAAAATTCAGCTAAACAGAAGTTTGTTGAAAATGTATTAAAAGTTGATAGTGAAATTGGGAAAAAACTACAAGAACGTTTAAGCTTACATAATGGAGATTTTATTTCAGCATTTAAAAATCTAAACGAGAATCCAATATATTTAAAAAATGGAAAGAAGTTAATAACTGTAACTATTTATGATGAAAGTAAAGTTGAATCAATTTCTATTAAAAAAGATTTGTTTGGTGAGGAAATAATCGATAGTAAAGGTTTAAAAATTCCTTCAAATTTTGTTAATACAGGCGGAAATCATCATGCATTAATTTACAAAAACGAAAAAGGAGAATACAAAGACAAAGTGATTTCATTTTTCGATGCAGTAGGAATAGGTTTGGTAAATATTCAAGAAACAGAAACAGGTAAACCATATCCTATTATCGATAGAAAAGATGATGCTGAACTTGGGACATTCCAATTTTCTATGCAAATCAACGATTTGTTTGTATTTGATTTAAAACACTCAGAAAATCCCCAAGAAGAAAACGAAATAAACTTTTTTGACACCACAAACAGAGCTTTAATTAGTACAAAACTATTTAGAGTTCAAAAAATGAGTAAAAATAATGTTGGTGTATTTAATATCATGTTCAGACATCATTTAGAAGCAACAATCAACAGAAGTTTAAAAGAAGTTACAGAAATTAATTTTCAGTCGAATAAATATCTTGAAAGAATAACAAAAGTTCGCATCAATCATTTGGGACAAATAGTAAAAGTTGGTGAATAGTAAATTCAATTCATACTGTAGATTCAATTCATGAATTGAATCTACAATAACGACCAAACAGGCATAAATGAAAAAAATATTTTTAT
>JAFGXI010000017.1 GCA_016936665.1 Bacteroidales bacterium | reverse complement strand
TTACGGTAAGTATGAGCTTACAAAGTCTAATTGTGTTGTAGTAGTAGCACCGGATAGTATTGTAGAGCCAGAAGATACTAGTACATTTGTAGATAGTAGAGATGGCAAAGTTTACCATTGGGTTAAAATAGGGGAGCAAACTTGGATGCAGGAAAATTTAGCTTATGATGGAATCCCAGGCTGTTGGGCATATCATAACGATATAGATAATGTTACAATTTATGGTTATTTATACACTTGGAATGCTGCCATGAATGCTGCTCCAGAAGGTTGGCATATACCTACAAAAGAAGAGTGGGAAGAGCTAGCGGCATACTTAGGTGAAGAAGCGGGGTCAAAACTAGCAGGTAATTCAGCCTTATGGGAGAATAGTGCCTTAACAGAAAGTACAAACTTTGGAATGTCAAATTTTAATGGCTTACCATCTGGTTACAGAAAGGATAATGGAGATTATGTAAATCAGGCATATGAAACTTTATGGTGGTCTGCAACCGAAAAGAACTTGTATGGCTCTTATTTTTTAAGTTTATTTTACACAAACACCTATTTAGGTATTGGCTATATGGACAAAACTTACGCTTACTCTGTTAGGTGTATTAAAGACATTGAGTAAATATTAATACTTGAAGATGGCTAAGCCGATTTAGAGATTTATTTTAGATTTTTTTTAAATGCGAGAAAAACATTACATATTATTTTTCTTACTCCTCCCTCAACTTCTGGCAGCTCAATTTCCCTACCAGAGGTTGGTGGATAAGGGGCTGTATGAGAAAGCCTTTGCAAAAGCAGAGAAAATAATTGAAGAAAAGCCAAACAATGCAGAAGCCAATTACAATTATGCTCAACTTTGCTATTTGTATTGCCAGAACAATATTATCGACTTGAGCTATGGCAAGCTAAAACATAATATCGACAAAGCTTACCTATTAGCTAATAAAACGAAATTTTTAAAAGATTTAAGTCCGGAATTAGAAAGCAATTTAAACACATTACAGCAAAACATATGTGACTTTGCCTACGAGCTGGCTGAGTTAAAAAACGATGTAGAAGATTATAATGTTTATATAGAGCAATATATTTCTTGTCCGGATAATATTGCCAAAGCCAAAAATGAAATTATTGAAAAAGCGTTTTTTAGCACTAAAGTTCAAAATACCATTTCTGCATATAAAAACTTTATTGAGGAATTTACAGGTAGTCAACAAGCATTAATTGCTCAAGAATTACAAAATAAATTAATAATATTAGCAGAGCAAGAAAGAATTGCAAAACAAAAGTTACTTAAAGTAATTGATGAAAATTTTATTAAGGATTCTGTTTTAAATGAATCGAAAATTTTTTCGACTTCAAAAGAAATAAATAAACAGAAACTTATTCTGCTCATAAATAATGTCAGAACCAAAGGCTGTAAATGTGGCACAAAATACTACCATCCTGTTAAGCGTTTGAAGTGGAGTAACAAATTAGAACAAGCCGCAAAACTCCATTCAAACGATATGCTTAACATGAAGAACATGACACATTTTGGTAGCGATTTATCATCACCTAGTGAAAGAATTGTTGCTTCTGGATATAATTGTTCGAGCTGTGGTGAGAATATAGCAAAAGGGCAAGAAGACGAAGAAACTGTTTTTAAGTCATGGCTTAGAAGTGTGCCACATTGTACCGCTATTATGAACCCTTACTATACAGAAATGGGGGCCGCTGTTTCAGGCTATTATTGGACCCTCGATTTTGCGAGTCCTTATAACATTGATAATAAACGAACTAATTAAAACCAAACGACACCGACTCATTCATATAAAAAACAAAAGAGCTTACTTCTTTCGAAATAAACTCTTTAATAAAAAGCACTGCAAGTTTATTGTTTTTTTTCTTTTAAAGCTTTAACCGGCTCTAGTCCAAAAACTTGATTTTGTTCGATGGCTTTCAATACGGCTCCACCACCGGTAAAAATATAATACTTGGGGCTGTCTAGAGCCACAATGTATAAACCCGGTAACAAGCGTTTTAGTTCTTGCATAGTGTCGCCACCGCCGTATAGTTTAACAGCATCTTTATTTAAATCGATCAATTCGTCGAGGGCAATAGTGCCTTCGTTGAAATGAGGTGTAAAGCCCATCACCGCATTAACAAAAATGGAGTGAGCCTCTAAAAAGATCGATTTAATGGTTGCATCGTCGAACGATTCCTTCGCAACATCTAATACAAAATTAAGCGATTGTCCTTTTTTAAGATCTTTTATAGCATGAACCCTATAATGTCCACCTGTACATTCTTCTAAGAGATCGGATTCAACTATGTAAGGTAACTCGACCAGCTTGTTTGGGTATTTTTGAGCGTAATCTACAAACTTTTTTGCGGTAGCAATTTCTTCATCGTCAACCCCTTTTATTGAAATACCATACTTAGCACAGAGGTAGGCATTGTAAATAACCCCTCCTAATACTAAATGATCTGCTTTTTCTAATAAAGCGTACAATGAGTTGATTTTAGTATTGAATTTTGAACCAGCTACTACGGCCACAAATGGCGATTTTGGATTGAAAACGCGATCGAGGTTTTTAATCTCTTTTTGCATCAAAAAACCGGCGTACGAAGGTAAGTATTTGGTAACTCCAACGGTAGAAGCATGGGGTTGCCAAGAACCAAAAGCATCGTTCACAAATATATCAGCCAAACCGGCTAATTGATTGGCTAATCGATCGCTTAATTCATCTTTTCGTTCTTCGCCGTAAAACCATCGGGTGTTGGGCAAATAAATACCGTCTATTTTATTGTTTTTCAAATCTTTAATCATGTGATTAATAGAAGTCTCCAAGCCTAAATAACCTTGCTTTTCGTGACTGAAAAACTCAGGGATTTGGAAATTTATGTGCAACTTACTTTTCAAATAATCGACAATAGGTTGAACAGAAGTATCTTCTCCAATTTCGATTTCTCCTGTTTTTTTATTTTTTGGTCTCCCCACGTGTGTCATCAGAATAATTTTGCCTCCTTTGGCTGCAATGTAATACAACGTGCCAATGGTTGCATCGATACGATAAGGATCGTGAATAATCCCTTTTTTAACAACATTGTGGTCGACACGAACTAAGACAACTTTGTCTTTTAAGTCTGCATCTTGCAATAATGGAATATGATTGATCATTATGAAATAAATTAATGTACTTATTAAATTGTATAGATATAGGTAATAGGGTTTTCGAGGAACAAAAATAGTCAATCTCAATCAATAAGCTTATGAGAAAGCTCAGTTCTATACGTTAAAATTTATTCTAAAGGTTTCTGTTGCGTGAAATTTTTTAACGCATTTTTTGTTTTTATTTTGATTTTGCAAATAACTACTTTATATGGTCGAACGACGATTTAACGGTAAATTTTGTTAAAACGATTAATCATTCAACATTAATAATTAACCAATACTAATTTTCGAATTTTCTATAAAAATGAAGAGAGTCGGTTGGCAATATACTTGGATGAAGAATGTGGATAAGATCTTCTAAAATCCAGTCGGGACGCACAGTACCTATTTCCCAATAGAGGTTGGGTAAATCGCCCGATTGTGGCACGCTATTCGAATAAACTTGTCCGTTTTTAACGGCATCGAAAAGTTGCAATTTATCGTCTTTTAAAAATTCGTCAGTTGGAGAAGTACAGAACCAATAATCAGCCTTTTCAGCTTTTAGAAACACTGCTTCGAAATCGAGCGGTAAACTGCCGGTAGAGCTGTCGTTAGCCCAAAGAAACTGCGCCCCAGCATCTTGATACATTTTAGCCATGTAGCTCTTGCCTCCGGCCATATACCACACCCCGGACATGGGCGTACCATGCATAACTGTGGGTTGAATAGCTTCTGCTTTAGCTAAGTTCGAAAGTGCAATGTATCGTTTTTCAACTTGTTTAAACAAACTGTCGGCAAGTTTATCTTGTTCGAAGAAAGCAGCAATAAATTTAATCCACTCGGCACGCGCTAGTGCAGAACTTTCTTGCCAATCGAGTGTGAAAACAACCGGAATGCCTTGCTGTATGAGTCGCTGGTTGTTGATGTGTATTTGTGGCCAGCCGCTGGTGAAAACCATATCGGGGTGTTCTATTAGTACTCGCTCCAAATTAAGTCGTTCGCCATCGCCGACTTCAAGGATTTTATTTTGTTCGACTTTTTGTCGTATTTCGATTTGTGCACTGTATTGTTTTTGATCGATGCCTCCAATTATGTCATTCAAATTAAGGGTTTTAAAAAAACCTAAAATCGTACCACTCAGTACATAACAAGATGGTGTGTGTTTTTGTGCACAGGCTTGTTCGTTTTCATGAAGCTCTGGCTTATCATTAATGTAAACATAATAACTTTGGTAAGGCTTATGTGTCCATGGGCTGATGATGTTTATTTTTTTAAAGCCATCGAAGTATTCTATATTAAACCACTTAGCGTAAGAGGGTTGAATGGTTTTAATAGCCTTTTTGTTTTGAGCTTTAGGCGATGGTTTTGTCGACTCCTGACAGGATAAAAGGACTAAAATGGAAATCGTTATTATGATATTTTGATGAAAACGCATGGCAATCGTTAATATGTTTGTAGTTTTAGCATGCAAAGATATGCATAATTAAAATTTTTTAAAAACAATGACTAAGTCAAACCAGACATGGACTACAGAAGAGCTTGAACTTTGGGTTCCTGCCATTCTTGGCTTAGTAATCGATAAACAAGTTACAAGCAATTTACCTCCAATTCCTTTAGACTTTATCAAGAGCCATCGGCTTTTAAATTTGTATTATGGCAGTTTATCTTCTCAAGCTGTTTCGGTACCGGAAGATATTAAAATGTTAATATCGAACAATCAAAAAAGGATGTTGAAACGCATGCAAACCTTAAAGCATATTGCCAAGGTTTTCGAAGAAAATAAAATTGAATACATCAGCTTGAAAGGCCCTGTACTATCTTCTATGCTTTATGGTCGTTGGGATGCGAGAGGTTCAAGAGACATCGATGTTCTAATCAAACGCGATCGTTTAAAAGAAGCTCTAAGCTTGTTAAAGAATCTTGGCTTTGTTCAGCAACACCCGATAAACGATTTACGACTATACATGGACAAGGAAGTGAAATTGTATCATCCGAAAATTAACTTGTTGTTAGAATTGCATGTAAGACTTTTTAACAATCCGGCAGTATGGCCCAATGTCGATGAAGAGTTTGAACAAAGATTTTTATACGACGACGGATATCAAAAATGGCCGGTTTTGCCTACAGATAGGTATTATGTGTATTTAATTGCGCACGCGGCATTACATAATTTTTCGCGATTAATTTGGCTAATCGATATTTTAAAAATGCGCTCATCAATGTGCATTGAAGATTACGAATCGGCTAAGCAGTTGGCTAAGAGTTTTGGACTGTTTAAATGGTTCGATAAGGTAGATGGTTTCGATAGAAATAATTGGCAGTCGATTTATGAATCTACTCATTTTAACGGGTTTAAACGTATAAAATATTTATGGAAATTTCGTAGTGGTTTACCATACCGTTGGCATGAGTTGTTACGGATTTTACTAGTCCCTTACAGAAAATTAAGAGATAGAAACCGATAAACATGATAAAAATCATGTGATTTATTTTATTAATGCAGTTGAAATAAAAGTTTTGAGAATTTATTTTTGAATCGAAAAAAACAGAAATTAATTGAAAAATGACAATCACTTTAGCAACATTAGGAAGCTTTTTTTTACTATTAACATCAATTTACTTTATTAATCCTAAATATAGAGCGCAAATTGTTCTGGTTAGTCGAATATTTTTAGGCATAGTTTTTATCTATTCCGGCTTTGTAAAAGCAGTTGATCCTCTGGGTTCAACCTATAAATTTACCGATTATTTCAATGCCTTTGGAATGCCATTTTTTATTCCGATGGCTTTTTCTTTGGCAATAGTGTTGTCGTCTTTAGAGTTTCTGATAGGTGTAGGTCTTTTGGCAGGCATGTATACTAAATTGTTCAATAGATTGGCCATTGCCTTTATGTTGATTTTTACACCCGTTACACTTGTGTTAGCCATTTCGAATCCGGTCAGCGATTGTGGTTGTTTTGGCGATGCCCTAATACTGACGAACTGGGAAACATTTTGGAAAAACATCATTATTGATTTAGCGATACTTTTGGTTTTAGTAGGTGGCAAAACGATTAAAGAATGTAAAAAAAGTTGGATTAAGATAAGCGTACTAAGCATGGCTTTAATTGCTATTGTTGGTGTTTCGATGTATGGTTACCGTCATTTACCTATTTTAGACTTTAGGCCATACCATGTTGGGGTCAATATTTGGAACGATATGCAAATGCCAGCCGATGCTCCGACCGATGTTTATAAAAGCTCTTTCGTCTATCAGAATGCGATAACAGGACAAAGTAAAGTCTTCGAAGAATCAGAATTGAGCGTGCCGCTTGCCGAGCCCGATGTTTGGGCTTTTGTAGAAAGTTATTCCGAGCTGGTTTCCGAAGGTTATCATCCGCCAATTCACGATTTTACCATTTCTCAAAAAGGGATAGGCGATATTGCAGACATTGTCTTACACGACAGTTCTTATACCTTTATTATTGTGTCGTACGATTTGTCTGCAGCCGATAATTGGGGCTTGGAACAACTCGAAATATTAAGAAGAAAACTTGCCGGCAAAGGTTATAAAACGCTCTATTTAACAGCTTCTTTAGATGAGCAGATTAACGATAAACAAGACTGGTTTAACGAAACATTAGGCCCCGATACAAATCAAAAACCGGAAATGCTAACCGAAAAAATCTACTTCTACGACTACATGGGAGAAGTTGTAGAATTTAAAGAGACCGAATTGCCCGATGATTTATCCGATGATTATGTGCTTGTAGGAGTTGAAGACCAAAAAATTGAATCTGAAACCAAACAACATTCGCCATTTTATATATGCGATCCAATTACATTAAAAACCATTGTAAGAGCGAATCCGGGACTCGTGTTGCTTAAAAATGGAACTATTTTAGCCAAATGGCATTTCAACGACAGACCTACTTTGGACTACATCTTACAAACCTATCCTTTGAAAGATAAGAACAAATAAATGCGTTTTTGTGTTTAAGACTTGTTGAATAGAACAAAATAAAACCAATCAATCGAGGGCATTTAGCTAAAACATAATGATAAACTATTAACTTTGCGTTCATATACGATCTATCTCCCTTACTAATCGTTTGGGGTTTATTGATGTTGATTATAGAATGAAGAAACACACAGAGTTTTTAGTGATCGGCTCAGGAATTGCCGGCCTTAGTTATGCGCTTAAAGTAGCTCAATATGGTAAAGTCATCATTTTAACAAAAACAGATTTAGAGAAGACCAACACCAGCTATGCTCAAGGTGGTATTGCAGCAGTGACCGATCGGCTCGATAGTTACGAAAAACATATAGAAGACACATTAATTGCCGGTGCGTATTTAAACGATGAGGCAACTGTTAGAATGGTTGTTAAACGAGCTCCAGAAGCAATTAACAGCTTAATGCAATGGGGAACAAAATTCGACACTACTTCCGATGGGTCTCTCGATTTAGCCAAAGAAGGAGGTCATTCGGCACATCGTATACTTCACCATAAAGACAACACCGGTTTCGAGATACAACGTGCCTTAACGCAACAGGTTAAAAAACATCCAAATATAGAGGTGTTGGAGCATCATTTTGCTATCGATATTTTAACGCAACATCATTTGGGGCAGGAACTACGAAGAAAGACCGGAGGCGTGGTTTGTTACGGCGCTTATGCATTAGATTTGGAAACAGATGTGGTTCATACCATTTTGGCTAAAAATACTTTTATTGCAACAGGAGGTATTGGTAACATTTATCAGACAACAACCAATCCAGAAATAGCTACTGGCGATGGAATAGCCATGGTTTACCGAGCAAAAGGCATTATCGAAAATATGGAATTTGTGCAATTTCATCCAACAGCACTCTATAATGCTAACGATAGACCTTCGTTTTTAATTACCGAAGCTTTGAGAGGAGCAGGGGCTGTTTTAAGGAATCATAAAGGTTTTGCTTTTATGGATAAATACGATAAAAGGGCATCGTTAGCTCCACGCGATATTGTAGCTCGCGCTATAGATAATGAAATGAAACTAAGCGGAAAGAATTTTGTCTATCTCGATGGTACATCAATTACGAATGCAACTTGGCACGAACATTTTCCTAATATTTATAAAAAATGTAAATCTTTAGGCATCGATGTTTTAAGAGATTATATTCCAGTGGCTCCTGCTGCACATTACTTGGTAGGTGGTATAAAAGTGGGGCACGATGCCTGCACCACTATTCGAAATTTATTTGCTGCCGGCGAAGTTACTTCTACCGGCTTGCATGGGGCTAATCGGCTTGCTTCGAATTCGCTTATCGAAGCTATCGTGTATGCCGAAATTGCTGCAGAAAATTCAGTCAAGAAATTATGCGAAAGCGAGTATAACGAAGCCATTCCGGAATGGGATTACAAAGGAACAACACAAACCGAAGAAATGATTTTAATTACCCAATCGCACAAAGAGTTGATGCAGATTATGAGTAACTATGTGGGCATTGTTCGTTCCGATCTACGTTTGGAACGAGCTTTTAAGCGATTAGAAATAATATACGAAGAGACAGAAAGTTTGTACCGACGATCGATCATTTCTAAAGAGATTTGCGAATTGCGAAATGCCATCAATATTTCTTATTTAACCATTAAAATGGCGATGGACAGAAAAAAGAGCATCGGATTACATTATAATATCGATCATCCTTAAACATGAAGCGCTCTGCAATTTTTGTAATATTATTAAGTTTTGTTCTTGTTTTTTCTTGCAGTAAAGATAAAATGGAAAAGTGTGGCGATAATGGGGAGCTTGGAGCCCAAACATTGATGCTGCAAGATTTCAATCAATTAGATATTCAAAGTCGATTTCAGTTTTATTTTGTTCAAGACACTGCTTCATACGCTGTTATTGAAGGGCCGAAAGATATGCTGGAAAATGTTAAGTTCGATCTGTATGACAGTTTATTGACAATCAGCGACGAAAACACTTGTAAAATGTTTAAAGGCTACCCCGATCTTAAAATTGAGTTGCATTTTAAAGAGTTATCTAAAGTAGAAATTAATGGAAATGCCGATTGCTATTCAGAAGATACTTTGCGTCTGACAAAATGTTTGTTCGAGTCGAGAGCCGATTTGCTAAAATGGAACATTAAAGTTAAAGCTCAAGAACTCTCCTTTCAATTTCACGCTGTTATTGGCGAATTTACAATGAGTGGTGAGGTCGAGAATTTGTATTCTTATTCGAGTGGTTCCAATCATTTATACTTCGAAAATTTAGTAGTCCAAAACGCCAGCGTTAATCATTCGTCTTTAGGTAACATGCACCTTACTGTGCAAGAAAAACTTAATTTAACAATTGCAAAATCGGGCGATTTTTATCTACATGGTTCTTGCAAACAAGAATATGTCTCATACGCGCCAAACGCCAGTGGACATTTTTTCCATCTGCCTTAATCCAACTCTATAACAATAGGACAATGGTCGGAATGAACAACCTGACTTAAAATGCTAGCCGATTTTACGCTCTTGGCTAATGTCTCACTAACCATATGATAATCGATGCGCCAACCTAAATTTTTAGATCTTGCCCCTGCTCTGTAACTCCACCAACTGTAATTGTGAGGTTCCGAGTTAAACATTCTGAAACTATCTTTGAAACCACCGGCTAGAAAGTCGCTAATCCATTGTCTTTCGTGTGGTAAAAAACCCGATGTGTTTTGTTGTTTCGAAGGATTATGGATATCGATATCCGTATGACAAATGTTAAAATCGCCACATAAAATAATGTTTGGACGCTCTTGTTTTAGACGGTTGATAAAGACTTGTACATCGGCTAAATAGGCTTCCTTTACTTCTTGTCGGATATCTCCGGTTGTGCCACTCGGAAAATATGAATTGATAAGGGTTATTTCGCCAAAGTCGGCACGAATCATTCGCCCTTCGTTATCGTAAGTTTCGATACCTATACCTTCGATGACTCGATCGGGTTTTATTTTGGTAAAAATGGCCACGCCACTATATCCTTTTTTTTGAGCCGAAAACCAAAAATCGAAATATCCTAAATCTCGTATAGCTTGCATATCGACTTGATCGACTGTTGCTTTGGTTTCTTGAAGGCAAATGATGTCTGGGTTTTCTGATGATAACCACTCTGCAAATCCTTTACCAATAGCTGCTCTTATTCCGTTGACGTTATATGAAATTATTTTCATCGATTATTCTATTTTACGCAGTTTTCCAAGATCATACATTGGAATTGTTTTTAAAATCTTTTTTAGCTCTTTTTTTGAAGGATCGATTAAGTAGTTTGTAATTTTTCCTTCTTCATTTAAAAGTTCCTCAACCTTGGTTAATTGTTTAAATTGATCGATGCTTTCTTTGTCGTTCTGATTGAAACTTAAAAAACCAACACTAATGTTACTATCGTTGGGGGTTAGAAAGATTACGCTCCAATATGGTTCATCTTTATCTCTTAAATTGATGAAAATAGTTTTCTTCCAACGTTTGATAGCAAAAAACTCGGAAAGTTCGTGTTGCTCTTTTTCGTTGGTACTGTCTTTTTTCATTTCAAAGCCATTGGCAAAGATTTTAACGGTGTCTTTATCGCCCAAAAGGTAATAACCTTGCATCGATTCCGGAATGCTTTCTAATGCAGCTATGCCTTGGGGTTGAGGTTGTTTAAATTTAACTTCTGTGCAAGATTGTAATACAACGATTGCTAAAAGAATTGTCCATAAAAATTTCATATTCAGTTATTTATAAGATTATTTAAAAGCAGCAATGCCAGTTATGTCGAAGCCGGTAATAAGCAAATGAATATCGTGGGTGCCTTCGTAGGTAACCACCGATTCAAGATTCATCATATGTCGCATAATAGGATAATCGCCGGTTATTCCCATAGCCCCGAGTATTTGACGAGATTCTCTGGCAACATTTAAAGCCATATCCACATTGTTTCTTTTAGCCATCGATATTTGTGCCGGACTTGCTTTGTCGTCGTTACGTAGTGTACCTAAACGCCAAACTAATAATTGGGCTTTTGTTATTTCGGTCACAATTTCGGCTAATTTTTTCTGCTGAAGTTGAAACGAAGCAATGGGTTTGTCGAATTGTTTTCTTTCTAAAGCATATTGCAAAGCAGTGCTGTAGCAGTCGATTGCAGCACCTACCACACCCCAAGCAATGCCATAACGTGCGGAGTTTAAGCACATCATCGGGCCTTTTAAGCCCTGAATATTGGGAAGAAGATTTTCTTTAGGTACTTTAACGTTATCGAAGACCAACTCTCCTGTGATACTGGCTCTTAACGACCATTTGCGATGTGTTTCAGGAGCAGAAAAACCTTCCATGCCTTTTTCAACAAGAAGTCCTCTTACAATGCCATGTTCATCTTTTGCCCATACAACAGCAATGTCGGCTATAGGAGCATTGGTGATCCACATCTTTGCCCCATTCAGCAAATAATAATCGCCTTTATCTTCTATTTTGGTTATCATGCTACCCGGGTCGGAGCCATGGTTTGGTTCGGTTAATCCGAAAGCTCCGATTTTTTCGCCTTTGGCAAGCAATGGTAAATATTTTTGTTTCTGTTTTTCCGACCCGAAGGCGAAAATAGGATACATTACTAACGAAGATTGAACCGAAGCGGTTGAACGAATGCCAGAATCGCCCCTTTCTAGCTCTTGCATTATTAATCCGTAAGAAATCTGATCGAGCCCGGCACCACCATACTGCTCAGGAATATATGGGCCAAATGCGCCCAGTTCACCTAATTCTTTTAGAACAAAACTAGGGAATTCGTGTCGTTGACTGTAGTCGTCTATTACTGGTTTTAGTTTGCTGTCCACCCAGTCCCTTACCGATTGTCGGACTAAAAGATGTTCTTCTGTAAGTAGTTGATCTATAATAAAATAATCGGGGATGAGTTTAATATCTTTATTCATGTTGAAAATGCTTAATTTAATGATTTGTGTTTGATTTACAAAACTATGGTTATATTCATTTTTTTGAAAACAAATCGATAATATTTATTAATAAAATCGATTTACGACAAGCTGTCGTCATCATTTTAAATACATACCCAATTTGTTTCGTTTTCTTAAATTATAAATTTACACTATTTTTACATCTTAGCTTAGATTATGCAAGAAAGCCACTTTTATTTTGAGTCATATACTGTAGCGCCTCAGTCGCCCGATTCTACTCAGCAAAATAATCCTTTTGCTGGAGAAAATAAGCCTGTCGACTTTTTCAATAATCAGCCAAGCTCTATTTTATCAACCGATTTCGATCATCATCAAATCGATTCTATAGTAAAAGTAAAAACACGAAGACTGAGTGTTAAAAAGCCCAAAGAAATTAAAGCAAGAAGCTTTAACGATTCCTATCTACTGCTTAAAAAAGATACTTTGGCGATGATTCAGTCGTTCCAAAATAAAGCTTTTAAGTTATGGGATATTAAGGGTTTTATCTACACTCCTGTTCCAAATTTCATAACAGAAACAAAATCCGAACTTGCTGTAGAAGATAGCGTTTCTCTTGTAAACTCAATACTGGTTGAAGATACTTTGCCGGTATTAGCGCCTATAGATAGCCTTGCATTTAATGCGGTAGAGGAAGTATCGGTTAAACCTAAAATTGCACCGAGAAAAGTGGTGAAAGAGAGCGACTCTACACAATGGATCCAGTCGGTTCCTTCGAAGCAAGAAGAAGTAACTTTAGTGAGTGATAAGCATTTGAGTGGCTCTTTCTGGTTGATTAGTATGGTTTTGTCTATGCTTTTTTTATTGGCTTTTGTGAGATTATATTTTGGTCATAAATTCAAAATATTCTGGCAAGCATTTTTTAGTTATCAGCATTTTTATAAGATATACAAAGAACAAAATGTTGTCCAGGTAAAGTTCGACACCTTATTAAGTGTATTATATTATCTTAATATATCCTTGGTTGGTTTTTATACTTCCTATTTCTTTAAAATGGCGATAGATGCTTATTTTTTATGGTTTAGTCTTATCCTTTCTGCTTTTTTAGCATATAATTTTGCCTATTACAGTAGCAATAAAATATTAGCATTTTTCTTCGAAACCGGCGAACTCATCGATGAATATTTGTACAATGTCTATTATAACAATCGCCTTTTAGGTGTGGTTTTAATGCCATTGGTGGTTTTATTCCCTTTTGTCGACCTAAATGCACAGCAATATATTCTTGGAGCTATCTTTTTCATAATTAGCTTTTCTTTTATTTATAGGTGGTTCAGAGGCTTACAAATAAGTTTTAAGGCAAGGGTTCCGTATTTCTATATGATTTTGTATCTTTGCACCCTTGAAATTGTACCTATAATGTTGGTGTACAAACTGATATTTTAGGGAGATAAAAAAGTACTTTACATGAGTAAAAGAGTTAAGAGTATTTTGGTTTCTCAACCCAAACCACAAAGTGACAAGTCACCTTATTTCGATTTAGCAGAAAAGTATAATTTAACGATCGACTTTAGATCATTTATACATGTTGAGCCAATTTCTGCTTCAGAATTCAGACAATCTAAAATCAATATATTAGATTTCTCTGCAGTGTTTTTTACCAGTCGAACAGCTATTGACCATTATTTCCGACTCGCCGAAGAATTAAGAATTACGATTCCGGATGAAATGAAGTATTTCTGTATTTCCGAGGCTACTGCTTTTTATCTTCAGAAGTATATCGTTTACAGAAAAAGAAAGATTTTCTATGGAAATGGGAAATTCGACGATTTGTTAACTGTGGCCCAAAAACACAAAGACGAAAAGTTTTTAATCCCGCTTTCAGATATTCACAAACAATCGATACCAGCTTCTTTAGACAGTGCCGGTTTCAAATACATTAAAGCCATTATGTATAGAACTGTTTTAAGCGACTTGTCCGATTTAGCCGACATAAAGTATGATGTTTTAGTCTTTTTTAGCCCGTCGGGGATTAAATCTTTATTTCAGAATTTTCCGGATTTTGAACAAGGCGAAACACGTATTGCAGCTTTCGGACCAACCACCGCTAAAGCAGTGGAAGAGGCTGGGTTAAGACTGGATATTAATGCTCCACACCCTAAAGCACCATCGATGACTATGGCTTTGGAGCAGTATGTTAAGGAGGCTAATAAAAAGAAATAATCCGCTTTTTTACGTTAGACAGCAAATACCGTTTTGGACTAATTCAATTATTTTAATATAAATTATAAGAAATTAGTACCTAAGATACCACAGAGTGCACTTGTTTCCTATGCATTTTTTATAAATTTGTTGCCGATACGAGTTGAAATGCAAAGCATGGAATACGAGCTACTCAAAAATATTAATAATCCCGATGATCTTAGGAAATTAAGCATCGATCAGCTTTTACAAGTTAGTAAAGAGTTGCGTTCGTATATTATTGATATTGTATCTAATAACCCGGGACATTTTGGCGCGAGTCTTGGCGTTGTAGAACTTACGATAGCATTGCATTATGCGCTTAACACACCATATGATAAAATTGTTTGGGATGTTGGCCATCAGGCTTATGGACATAAGATATTAACAGGTCGTAGAGATCAATTTAACACTAATCGTAAACTAGGAGGAATAAGTGGTTTCCCGAAACCAAGCGAAAGTGAGTACGATGCTTTTGGAGTTGGGCACGCCTCGACTTCGATTAGCGCTGCCTTGGGCATAGCTGTAGCCGCCAAGCGAAGCAAAGAAAACAGAAAAGTAGTTGCTGTTATTGGCGATGGCTCTATGACGGGTGGTTTGGCTTTCGAAGGGCTCAATAATGCAGGTTCATTAAATGCCGATTTGCTTGTTATTCTTAATGATAATAACATGGCAATTGATCCAAATACCGGAGCGCTTAACGAGTATTTGATGGATATTTCTACCTCTAAAACATATAATCGAGTTAAAAAAGATGTATGGCGAATTTTAGGTAAAATACCCGAAGCCAGAAACATTGCTCAAAAAATCGATAATGGTATTAAATCTATTATTCTTCGACATAGCAATGTGTTTGAGTCGTTCAATTTTCGATACTTTGGCCCTGTAGATGGGCACGATGTTGTGTATTTAAGTAAAATTATTGCTGATTTAAAGAATCTCCCAGGTCCCAAAGTTCTGCATGTAATCACAAAAAAAGGGAAAGGATTTAAACAAGCAGAGCTCAACCAAACCCAATTTCACGCGCCGGGTAAATTCGATAAAGTAACGGGCGAGATTATTAAAAGTAAATCTGATAGACCAACACCGGTAAAATTCCAAGATGTATTTGGTCATACTATTGTTGAGTTAGCAAAGCAGAACGAAAAAATTGTAGGTATTACACCGGCCATGCCTTCGGGCTCATCATTAAATATCATGATGAAAGAAATGCCCGATAGAGCATTTGATGTTGGTATTGCAGAACAACATGCAGTTACTTTCTCTGCAGGATTGGCAATTTCCGGGCAACTCCCTTATTGCAATATTTATTCAACTTTTATGCAACGCGCTTACGATGGCGTAATTCACGACGTAGCCATACAAAACCTAAATGTAGTGTTTTGCTTGGATAGAGGAGGTTTAGTGGGCGACGATGGAGAAACGCATCACGGAGCATTCGATTTATCGCACATGCGTACAGTACCCAACTTAATTGTTGCTGCTCCTATGGATGTTATCGACTTAAGGCAAATGCTTTATACCGTTCAAACTGCGTCGTATGGTCCGGTTGCGATACGCTACCCTAGAGGATCAGGATCGATTGTCGATTGGAAAGTTCCATTTGAAAAGATAGCGTTTGGCAAAGCTCGCTTAATTGCAGAAGGGAGTAGAGTGGCAGTATTAAGCATTGGCATTACCGGTGAATTGGTGAAAGAAGCTGCCGAACAGTTAAAAGCCGATGGAATTCAGTTTCAGCATTACGATATGCGTTTTGTTAAACCCCTCGACGAAGAAGTGATGCACCATGTATGTCAGTCGTTTTTACATATTATTACTGTTGAAGATGGTGCTGTGCAAGGGGGGTTTGGCTCTGCCGTTTTAGAGTTTATGGCTAAGCATCAATATAAAAATACGATCGACACAATGGGAATTCCGGACAAATTTATTCCTCATGGTAGCCAAAGTGAACTGTATCAGCTTTGTGGCTTCGACAGTAACTCTATTGCCGAAAAAGTTAGCTCTATATGGTA
Organism: Bacteroidales bacterium; assembly: GCA_016936665.1. GTDB lineage: Bacteria > Bacteroidota > Bacteroidia > Bacteroidales > JAFGXI01 > JAFGXI01. The sequence continues at coordinate 168,295 of JAFGXI010000017.1, read as the reverse complement.
AACTTACTTTACTAAACTGGCTCTAAATTCCTGAATACTTTCTTTTCCATCTTGGTCGACATGTTTTTCGAAATCGTCTAAAAAGCGTTCAATTTGTTCATTAGTATATTGCTGCTCTAAGGTTGTTCGAGCAGAAACTAAAGTCTGAAAAATAAAAGGCAAACCATGTTTAGCAAGGAATTCGGAATTATGTTCTTTCGCTTGAGCAATGTATCGTTTCAAGACGATTAATTTTTCCAGAGATTTATCGTAAACTTCAGCATCCTGCAAGGCAATCATTAATTGATAGGTTACATTGGCATACGTAAGCATTTGATTAGCTCCTCTCACGCTTTGCGGATGATTGAACTTTTCGTATGCCTTTTCTCCCAACTCAATTTGTTTATTTCTAATAGCAGCAGTCATTAAGTTAAACCAATCGTCGGTATTCTTGGTTTCTTCGGCAATTTCCTGAAAAATTCTGCTGGCTTCTTCGTATCGTTTTAGTCTATAATTGGCTAAACCATAGAAACGTTGTGCATTCAGCCTAATTTCTATATCGGAATTGTTAAATAATGGTTTTGCTTCTTCTATACATTCTCGGTATTTCCCATGGTAAAAAGCATCAGAGACTGAATTTAGTTTCGAGAATTTGTTTTCGGAAATTGCTTTTCTTCTCTTTTTCAGGAAGTTAAACATGTGGACTGGCTTTTGAAAGTAAGAAAATAATTAATATACCAAGTGAAATACTCACTAGAACATTGGAAATCGCCCAACCGTATGCTCCTAATTTGAATAAGCTAAAGGTTTCGTAACTAAAGGTAGAAAAAGTGCTAAAACCGCCACAAAATCCGGTTACTAATAACCACCTTAGGGCTTGGTGTTCAGCTATTTTGTTGTGTGTAAAGAAGATAACAAGTCCTAAAATTAGAGTTGCCGACATGTTGGAAATAAAAGTAGCAACAGGATGTATGCCATCGAACTGATTTTGTACCCATTTCGACAATAAAAATCGCGTTAAACTTCCAAATCCTCCTCCTATGAAAACTAAAAAATAGGCCATCTAAAAAAAAGTCATTATATACAATGCTAAACTAAACGAAGAAGCCCAACCGGTATATATTTCGGCTGGCTTGTGTGCGTCTAAAAACAAACGACTTAGCGCAACAATTGCAGAAATAATAAATGATATTGAAACGATAAAATGAAGCTCTATATGATATCGGTAAGCCAAGGCTAAACATAGCCCGCTAACGGCTCCCCATGCGATACTGTGTAGGCTAATTTTATATGTAAAAGATACAAACATGCTAAAGGCAGTGGCAATAACAACCGTTGCGAAAAAACTTACAATAATATGAGGGTAATGAAAATATCTGAAAATGGCATAACTGATGGCGTAGCTTATCAAAGTAAGAATTAAAGGCAAGGGGCGCTCTTCTCTTTTAGATAAGTAAAAGTCGCTTACTTTTTTTATTCTGTATAAAAAGTACAAAATAGAAAAAGGTATAAGTATGGTAAATTGAAAAATTATTAATAAAGTAAACCAAAATATATTTGGAGGTAGATATAGAGCATCGCCACTAATATAATACAGAAGTAAAAAGCCCAGTAATGGAACAAATGCAGGGTGTAGGATTGCTGAAATGGTTTGGCTAAAGGTTTTCATTACTTGGCAAGGGTGTTAGCAATTGCTTTTATATGATATGGTAATTGAGTGATATAAAAAGCAGTGTTTCCCGGAACTTCTAATTTATTGTTTATCAATTTCGCATCATTAGACTCTAAAAAGTAAGTTTCACCTTGTTTGAGCACAAGAGTGTAAATCCCTTCGTTATTCGCTTTATATTGGCCGATTAGTTGATGCTCGCTGTTGTATACTTTTAAATTATAACCTAAAACAATTTGACCATTAGCATCTAAAATAGGTCCCTTTACAATGGTGTTGTTCCGTTCGGGCAACGACATTAAATTCATCATATAAATATCGAAACCACCCATGCCATCTTTTTTCTGAGCAGAGTAATATGCTCGTTTCCCGTCTGCAGAAAAAACAGCAAAAACATCGTCGTCGGTAGTATTTATTGGATATCCCACATTTTTAGGTTCAGACCAACCGCTTTCGGCTAGCCATTCGCAATAGAAAATATCGTAACCGCCCATCGAATTATGACCCTCTGAGCTAAAGTATAATTTGCTTCCATCAGGATGAATATAAACGCCATCTTCGTCCCATTTTGTATTGATGCCGATGCCTAAGTTTTGTGGTAGTCCCCATTGTCCATTGGGAAGTTTGTTAGAAAAATAAATATCTTTTCCGCCATAACCACCATCTATATCACTTATAAAGTATAAGGTTTGACCATCGTGCGAGAATGCAGCGTGTGTTTCGTTATTTTTCGAATTGACATTGCTAGAGAGTTTTTCCGCTTTAGACCAGCCGTTGCTAAACAAATGTGAGCTGTATAAGTTCCCAATGCCATAGTCATCGCGATAAATAATCATATCGTTGCCATCGGCCGACAAAGCTACGGCAGCATCGTGACGAGTGGTATTAATGTTGTTGTTGAATGGTACTGCTTTTTGCCATTGTCCCATATCTTTTATGCTGGAGTAAACATCTTCGTAGTATCGACCTTCGTCGTTTAGTTGCCCACCGGTGCTGCCTTCTCGTCTCGATGTAAAAACCATAAACGTTTCATCGGCATTTATTAATGGTGAGTAATCGTCTTCTGTACTGTTGATGTTTGCCCCTAATGCATTAATTTCTATTTGGATGGGCATTTTGGTTAACAATTGTGCATTTTGTGCATGATTAATCAAACGGTCAGCCTTGTCTTTATACAAAACGTCTGAGCTTTTTTGTTTCAGGGTTTCGCTGGTTTGTATGCATTTGTCTAACTGATAATCTAGTAAATAAGCATGAGCTAAATAATACAAGGCATCCATGGGAGCTTCATCAGACTTATAATCCTCTTTTGTTTTTTCGTTAACGTTTTTCGATGCTTTTTCTAGATAAGGAATGGCTTGTTGTCGATCTTGCTGTTGATGGTAGTAGCACAACCCTAATAAATAATTTAAGTTGGCGTTATTATCGTCTATATGCGATAAGCTATCCAAAATAGGTAAGGCTTCTTGGTAGTTTTCGAGATAAATCAATCGTTTTGCCTTTTTGTATTGCAATAAGTTAGTTATCTGCGCTTGGGCAAACATAACACTTGTGAGTAGCAAAATGCTTAAAGTTTGTTTCATTATTAGTTTGTTTTGTGATCGCCTAATTTAATTTGATACCAATCGATGGTTCTTGAATAATACATAACAATAGCCAGTATAATAAACATACCGATAGAACCTATCAATAAAGCATAATCTTCCAGTTGAATAATGGTAAAGATGAATAAGTAAAGTAATAGCAATATGCTGAAGATGAGTAAGGCCAACTTCTTCGATTTAAGAATGGCATAGGTGTACGCTGTTATTAGCCCTAATGTTAATACTGTAGAAATTATATATGACCAATTAAAAACGATGTGCTCACTAATAGATAACAATAAACTGTAAAAAATGACCAAAGCTATACCCACCAATAAATATTGCATAGGATGAATAAATACATGATTCATTACTTCTACAAAAAAGAAAACCGTGAAGGTTAATACTAAAAATAAAATAGCATATTTCGCCACTCTGTACGCTCTCTGGTAATTGTCGACTGGTAACAATAAACTTGTTCCAAATTCACTGTCGTCTAAGCGGAAAGCATTTCCAATCCATGCTTGAGGATAATTTCTATTTAAGTGTAATATATTCCAATCGGCAGTAAACCCTTGCTCGTTAATCGATCTATCGTCCGGTAAAAAGTTGCCGACAAAACTTGGGGTAGGCCAATTTGAACTTAAATGCACATCGCTGGTTTTGCCAACTGGTGTAAAATTAATGCTTTGGCTACCTTTGAGTGATAATTTAAAATTGAATTGATAATCTGTAGAGTCGTCGAAAGCCAACTTAATAGGTACACTAATTCCGGACACTACAATATCGTTCGACGAAGTGCCGGAATTAAAGAATGCTTTTTGGTCATTCCAGTCTAGCTCTATCTGCTTTTCGATGCCTTTCAAATCGCTGATGCCAATGTTGAAAGTTGCTTTATCGAATTGAATTTGCTCTATTGGTATATCGAACGATTTTAAGTCGAGAGATTTAAAAAAACCAGAAATTTCAAACTCTGAGTTGTAAACTACAACCTCGTATATACGACGACTTCTCTTTTCAGGATCAATATTTCCGTTTATTGTTAATTGTTCAGGTAAAAAATGGATCCATTCACGATAAACTACAGTTTTGTATTTTTGCTCGGCCTGTGAGTATTCTTTTACAATTTTGTTGTATGGAATGGAGATAAATGGACCTGCTAGTGTTTGCGCGTCGCCCCACTTCGAACTCACTTCTTGAATTGTCGATTCTTTTAAAAATTGTCTCTCGTTAATAACAGATTTAACTAAGGCTGTCGGAATCATCAGAAGAAGCACTAAGATGACGATAATTCCAATTTTAAAATAGATGTTATGTTTGAGTTTCATAACTTGTAGTATTAGATTTCTGACATAAAAGTAAATAAAAATTTACACACAAAAATACGTTCTTCTTTTTGTGGCGTTAAAGATTATTAATTGACCGCAAAAAATATAAAAAAATCATGCTTTGATGAATAAACTTTGTACCTTCATGGTTTCAACTATATCATAAAAATCTGAATATATGAAATCTTTAAAAGGAACTAAAACAGAGCAAAATTTGTTAAAATCGTTCGCCGGCGAGTCGCAAGCTCGTATGCGCTACGATTATTTTTCAAAACAAGCAAAAAAAGAAGGCTTAGAACAAATCGCTGCAATTTTCGAAGAAACAGCAATAAACGAAAAAGCCCATGCAAAACGCTTTTTTAAATTTCTAGAAGGCGGAATGGTCGAAATAACAGCTTCATTTCCTGCAGGAACCATTGGAACAACATTAGAAAATTTGAAAGCGGCTGCCGATGGCGAAAACGAAGAATGGGTTGAATTATACCCGGAATTTGCAGATATAGCAGAGGAAGAAGGATTTAAGGAAATTGCAGCAGCATGGCGTTTGATTGCCAAGGTTGAGAAAGCCCACGAAGCACGATTTAGAACGCTTTATAAAAATTTAGACGAAGGTCATGTTTTCGAACGCGAAGGTAAAATAGTATGGAAATGTAGAAATTGTGGTTATTTACATGAGGGAACTAAAGCCCCAAAAATGTGCCCGGCATGCGAACACCCTCAATCTTTTTTCGAGATAAAAGAGAGTAATTATTAATACTCATCGACTAATAACCATTTTAAAAGCCACCAATTTGGGTGGCTTTTTTATCCGATCGAATGATACAATAATTGTTAAATATTATCGTATTTAGTCTTAAAACATCTATCTTTGCAAAATGTTTAAAAAATTAGCCATATTGTCCTCTATTGTGTTGGTAATCAGTGCTTGTAGCAAGTATCAAAAATTGTTAAAAAGTTCCGATTATGAGCAGAAATATAAAATGGGGGTTATGTATTACGAAAAAGGCGATTATACCAGAGCCTATAACTTACTCGAAGAGTTGCATGGAATCTACAAAGGCACTCAAAGAGCAGAGAAGGTTTACTATTATCTGGCAGGTAGCCATTTCGGAAAAAAAGAATACATCTTGGCAGGTTATCATTATGGCATGTTTGCCAGGACATATCCGCAAAGTGAATACGCCGAAGAAGCTTTGTACAAAAGTGCCTACTGTGCATATTTAAATGCAAGCCCATCTTCGTTGGATATGTCGTTTACCGTAGAAGGTATAAAAGCTCTTCAGTTATTTATCGATAAATACCCGAAAAGCAATTACGTTACAGAGTGCAACAGCTTGATAGACGAACTTAGAGGAAGACTTGAGGTTAAAGCTTTTGCAAATGCTAAGTTATACTATAATTTGGGCGACTATAAAGCTGCTGGTATTGCACTAAAAAACGTATTAATCGAATACCCCGATACCAAATACAGAGAAGAAATTTTATATCTAATACTCAAATCGGCATTCGTTCTTGCTGAGAAGAGTGTAGAATCTAAGAAAAACGAACGCTACCAAAAAGCCATTGATGAATATTATATTTTAGCCGATGAATTTCCTGAGTCTGAAAAAATTAAAGAGGCTGAGCGTTTATTTAATAAGTCACGTAAATATTTAAAACAACAATAAATTCATACAACAATGGATTATAAAAAAACAAATGCAGCAGGCACAACTGTAACTCGCGATTTAACCGATTTCGATAAAGAGACTGGTAATATTTACGAATCGCTTGTAATTGCTTCGAAAAGAGCAAATCAAATTTCTCTTGAGTTGAAAGAGGAGTTGAAGCAAAAACTTGAAGAGTTTGCCAGCTATAGCGATAACTTAGAAGAAATTTTCGAAAACAGAGAGCAAATCGAAATTTCGAAATTCTACGAAAAGTTACCAAAACCAACTTTAATTGCCTTACAAGAATTTATTGAAAACAGAATAAAATTCAGAAACGCTGAATAATGCGTCTGCAAAATAAAAACATTATTTTAGGGATTACGGGAGGGATAGCGGCCTACAAAAGCGCTTATCTCTGCCGTTATCTCATTAAAGAAGGAGCCAATGTAAAGGTAGTAATGACGCCTAATGCGACAGAGTTTATTACGCCGGTTACGATGGCAACATTATCAAGAAATACAGTGCTTATCGATTTTTTTAAGCACGACGATGGCGCTTGGAACAGTCATGTCGATTTGGGTTTGTGGGCCGATTTAATGCTTATTGCTCCTGCAACAGCCTCTTCGATGGGTAAGATGGCTCACGCCATAGCCGACAATTTGTTAATTACGACTTATCTATCGTGTAAAGCTCCGGTTATGTTAGCTCCATCGATGGACTTAGACATGTTTAAGCACCCTTCGACCCAAAAAAATATTGAGACTTTAAAAGCTTACGGCAATATTATTATTGAGCCCACCAGTGGAGAATTGGCCAGTGGACTGGATGGTAAAGGTCGGATGGAAGAACCCGAAACTATTGTTGAAAATGTGATTGCATTCTTCAATCAAAAAAAAAAGCTTTGCGGTAAACAATTTTTAATTACAGCAGGGCCAACCTACGAAAAAATAGATCCAGTACGATTTATTGGAAATTTTTCATCTGGAAAGATGGGCTTTGCCATCGCCGATCGATTGGCGGAGCAAGGCGCAAAAGTTTTTTTGGTAACCGGCCCTACTCCAATAAAAACAAATCATACGTCGGTAGAACGTATCGATGTGCTTTCTGCCGATCAAATGTACGAACAGTGTATTAGCATTTTCCCCGAAGTTGATGCCGCAATAATGGCGGCAGCAGTTGCTGATTACAAACCGCAACATTCAACCAATGTTAAGATAAAACGTAAAGAGGCAGGAGATTTACAAATTAGTTTAGTGCCAAACAAAGATATTGCAGCCAGTTTAGGAGCTGTAAAGCGACCTAGTCAAATACTAGTTGGTTTTGCTTTAGAAACCAACGACGAGCTAGATAATGCTCAGAAAAAGTTGTTAAGTAAAAATTTAGACTGGATCGTACTAAACTCTCTAAACGATGAAGGGGCGGGTTTTGGTGTAGATACCAACAAAATTACAATTGTAGATAATAACAATAATATTCAATATTTCGAGTTAAAGACAAAACAAGAAGTTGCAAGCGACATTGTGGAGAAGCTGATAAGAACGCTTAAATAATTGAATCAATCTTGTTTTTTTTATAACTTGCATCATTGTAAAAGAAATAGAACTAAATCTAAAAGCTATATCAAATGCGCAAACTTGCTATTTTAATACTATTTTTATGCATACAGATCTTGTCTTTTGGTCAAGAATTAAATGCGCGTGTTCAGGTATCGGGGCAACAAATACAAGGGAGTGTAAACAAAGAAATTTTTCAGACCCTTCAAAAAAGTCTTTTTGAATTTGTAAATAATCGTAAATGGACCAATCATATTTTTAGTGCCGAAGAGCGTATCGAGTGTACATTCCAAATTAATATTACAGAGCAAGTTTCTTCCGATAATTACAAAGGCTCAATGCAAGTACAAGCCAATCGCCCTGTGTTTGGCACTAATTTAAATACAGTATTAATAAACTATCGCGATATTGATATTCAATTTCAATACGTCGAAAATCAACCTCTGGAATTCAACGAAAATTCGCATGGAAATAATTTAGTTGCGGTTATCTCCTATTGGTCGTATGTTATCTTGGGAATGGATTACGATTCGTTTTCTCCAAAAGCGGGAACAGAATTTTTTTCGAAAGCAGAAAATATCGTGAACAATGCTCAAAATGCTGTAGAGCCGGGTTGGAAAGCCTTCGAAAGTCAAAAAAACAGATATTGGTTTATTCAAAATATTTTAGATTCTAAATATGCACCAATTCGCGATTTTATGTATCAATATCATCGTTTAGGGTTGGACGTAATGAGTGAAAAAGCTAGCCAAGGTAGAGCTAAAATTTTAGAATCTTTAAGTCTGTTACAAAAAGTGTACAGAGAAAAGCCAAGTCCTTACATGCCATACTTACAACTTATTTTCGATGCAAAGGCCGATGAGTTTGTAAATGTATTCAGCGAAGGAGCTCCAGACGAAAAAATTCGAGCGTTTAATATCTTATCCGAAATTAATCCTTCGAACATGAATAAATACAATAAGATTAAGGAACAATAGGCCCTATGTTTCAGAAGCTTTCCATTCGTAATTATATTTTAATAGACGAAGTACAAGTGCAATTTGGTACAGGACTCAATGTAATTACCGGTGCAACTGGTGCAGGAAAGTCTGTGCTTATGGGTGCCTTAGCATTATTGTCCGGTCAGCGTGCAGAAGGACAGGTTTTAAAGAATCCAGACGAAAAATGTATTGTAGAGTTGGAAGTAAAAGTCGATTCAAGCTTAAAAACGTTTTTCGAAACTAATGATATTGAATTTGAGCCAATTTCAATTTTACGTCGCGAAATACACCCGAATGGTAAAAGCCGTTCATTTGTGAACGATGTGCCTGTCAATTTAAAAGTTATGGAAGATGTGGCATTTAAGCTTTTCGATTGGCATTCTCAACATCAAAATTTAAAAATTAAACAATCGTCCTATCGACTGCAATTGATTGACGATTTTGCTGGAACACATGCTTTGTTATCGAATTATAAGACGCTTTGGGAGGAATACCAAAATACAATACAGTCCTTAAAAACACTTGAACAGAAAAATGCAGTCTTAAGCCAAGAAACTGAATTTATTCAATTTCAGTTCGATCAGCTCGATAAAGCTAAATTGCAAGCCGGAGAGCTCGAAGTCTTAGAACAAGAGCTAGAAACACTAAATCATGCCGAAGAGATAAAACAGGCATTGAGTGGAGCAATAATGCTTTTGTCTGAAAATGAAAATGCTATAATCTCACAACTTTCGAGCATCGAAACTCAATTGCAAAAATTAGCCACATATTATCCGAATGCTAAAATATATTTAGATCGAATCTCTCAAAACCTAATCGATTTAAAAGATTTAAGTCCGGATATTGAGCAAGACGCGGAATCTATCGAGTACGATGCTCAGCGTATATTATGGATCGATGAGCGTTTAGCTTTATTGCACGACTTGTTAAGAAAGCATCAGCTCGACAGTGTCGAAGCACTCATCGAGAAGCGAAATCAGCTCGATCAGCAACTTCAGTCTTTGGGTAATTTCGAGTTTGAGTTATCGGAGCTAAGAAAAAAGAAAAAAATGGCAGAAGAACAATGGTTTTCTGCATCCGAACAGTTAAGTATACAGAGACAGGCTATTGCGAAAGAATTGAGCCAGTCAATTGAATCGACTATTCAGCAGTTGGGCATTCCTAAAGCAGTGTTTTCAATCGAACACCAAACTAAAGAGCAAGCAGATGCCTTAGGAAAAGATGATTTTCTGTTTAAATTTTCAGCTAATATTGGCCAAAAGGAAGACGATCTTAGCAAAATAGCATCGGGTGGAGAACAATCGAGAATAATGCTAGCCATTAAAAATGTTTGGTCGAAAAAAGCCAATTTATCGAGTTTGGTATTAGACGAAATTGACACAGGTGTTTCTGGCGAAATAGCTCATAAAATGGCCGTTTTAATGCAAGCCATGGCAAAACACAGACAACTAATTGTAATAACTCATTTACCTCAAATAGCAGCTAAAGGCGATCATCATTTTAAAGTTGAAAAACAAGAACAGAACAACAAAAGCACAATTACTAAAGTTTTTGCCTTAAACAAAGATGAACGTATTTTAGAAATAGCAGGTCTTTTAAGTGGCGAGAACATCAGTCCTATCGCCATCGAAAATGCTAAAGCGTTAATGCTCTAGTCTTTTTTCTTAAATCGCTCATAAATATAATCGTTAATGTCTTTTAACGAATCGATTTGTTGCGACGAGTTTCCCGAACGAACAAAAAATTTCTCACCCATCAATCCGGATTTATCTTTATATTTAATATAGACAGGTTCGTTGGCTTTGAAAACTTCGACCATGCACACTTCTTTTGTGTTGTCTTTTAAGAAGCTCATCCGTATGTTTTTTGTAGTGTATTTAACCCCAAAATATTTATGAAATAAGTTTCGGCTGTATATTTCGAAATAATCTGCACCTGGTTTTTTTAATGTTTGGTAATCTGCTCCTAATCCTAGGATTTGTTTATCGTCATCGACACCAATTAATAAAGTCCCTCCGTCAGAATTTCCAAATGCAGCTATTGTTTTAATAATAACGAACTCTAAATCGGGATTTACTTTTTCTTGCTTATAATCCCACCGAAGCGAGGATTTGAATTCAAGATAACGATTTTCGTTCTCTTCTAAAATATCGTTGATTGATAAGCTTGATGTAGCAGATATTGATGCCCTTTTGAATGTTTTTGGACGAAAAATGAACCATATTGCAAAAAAGCTAATAATTAATCCAAGAATAAAAAAGAATATATCGCTAAGTTGATCAGTTTCTTGAATCGATTGAATTGAGGATTCAGGCATGCTTATAATCACTTTCTTAATATTTAAACTGCCATCGATAGGGCGAATAGCCGCCCAAGTATTGCGCTCGTTAAAACGGAAGGTAACCAAAGTCTCTTTTTCGTTTTCTAAAAATTTTGCCTTATAAAACTGCCTGAAACTATCGGAGTCGATGATTGTATCTGCAGAGCCAGATAGATTGTTAGACAAGAAGATCATTTGGTTATTACTTGTTTCCAAAATGACTCTAAATACTTCGTAAGATTTAAGAAAGCTTAAACGATCTCTTAATGTTTGATAAGAAAAACGCGATAGCAATGTCCAATGATTGGATCCTTCGATCCAAGATTCTCCAATAATTAGGTTCGATTGATTGTTTTGTGAAAGGACTTTGTCCGTCCAAAAGAAATCTTCAGATTCTTTGCCTAAATCATTTATCCATTGTAGCTGGTAGTCGTCGTCGGAAAATATTTCGTTCCATTGCGATATTTCTTTTCCATTAACGAAACGCTTCCAATTTACGACATCAATATTTTGAGTACTATCAAAAGCACTTATATAACTGTCTTGATCTTGTTGTATTAAAAATTTAAATTGATTTTTTTTTAGCAGAAAGGATCTTGATAATTTATTGTTATCAAAATATTGAAGGAAGTAGCTGTTACATGTCTCAAAATCAAAATTAAAAGAAGAGCAATCATTTCGTAATGATTTGAAATTTGCTTCTGTTTCTTTCAATAATCCTTGCATTTCTTTTTGAAGTTGGTCACCAATAACGGTCATAACTTCATCCTTAAATTCATTTTTTTCACTTTCGTAAAAAAACCAATAATAGGCACTAAAAAGATTAAATAAAATAAAGGTAAATACAACAATGAGTCTTTTCATTTCTTTGTTTTTTATTAGGCGTCTTTTAGTTTTGTAACCGGCACGACAATCACAAAAATATATTTGAATTTTGAATTGCAAATATAAGGATTATTAATTCTTGTCGAAGAAAACTCATTTTTTAGAAATTACTCTGAAATTAACATATGTAAGTTTGTAACTATTTACTTGAGATTTTGCTCGATTTTTTGTAATATTACAGAGCTATTAAACTAATTGAGAATAATCATGAATTTCGAATTGACAGAAGAACAACAAATGATCAGAAGCACTGTTCGCGACTTTGCTGAAAGAGAGATAAAACCCATGGCTAAAGAGCTTGATGAGAAAGCCGAGTTTTCCGTCGAATTAACTAACAAAATGGGAGAGCTTGGTTTGTTTGGAATGTATTTGCCCGAACAATATGGAGGAGGAGGAATGGATACTTTATCCTATATTATTGCCGTCGAAGAAATTGCAAGAATAGACAGTTCGCAAGCTGCTACGCTGGCTGCTCATAATTCATTGGGAATAGGTCCGCTTTATTATTTTGGCACAGAAGAACAGAAGCATAAATATCTACCACAACTTTGTACCGGCGAAGCACTTTGGGCTTTTGGATTAACAGAACCCGACGCCGGCTCCGATTCTAGAGGAACAAAAACGAAAGCCGTTAAACAGGGCGAGGATTACATCATTAACGGATCAAAAATTTTCATCACTAATGGAGCTTCTAAATTAGCGATTGGTTCGACCGTTCAAGCGGTTACAGGAGAAGATGAAAAAGGAAGAAAGGAATACACAACGTTTATTGTAGAAAAAGGAACACCTGGTTATTCTTCTGTTCCTATGCACGGGAAAATGATGTGGAGAGCTTCAGATACGGCAGAGCTTTATTTCGATGATTTGAAAGTGCCTGTTAGCGATATACTAGGAAAAGTGGGGCAGGGGTCTAAAATAATGCTTCAAACCTTAGATAACGGACGTTTATCGATTGCTGCTATGGGTTTAGGCTTGGCACAAGGCGCATTCGAATTAGCAATTAACTACGCCCACGAACGTAAACAATTTGGAAAAACAATTTATAGTTTTCAAAATACAAGCTTTAAAATGGCGGAAGCGGCCACTAAAATTGAAATGGCTAGAACGCTTTTGTACAAAGCATGTTGGCTAAAAGACAACAAAAAACCATTTGCAAAAGAAGCAGCAATGTCAAAATATTATTGCTCAGAAATAGCAAAAGAAGTAGCCGATTTAGGCGTTCAAATCCATGGCGGTTATGGTTTGATGAAAGATTATGATATTGAGCGATTCTATCGCGACCAACGATTATTGCAGATTGGTGAAGGTACCTCCGAAATTCAAAAGCTAGTTATCGCCAGATATCTTGCCGATGAATACATAGGATAAAAATTACTACTAATTAATATTTGAGGGTGTCCAAAAAGTTTTTGGCACTCTTTTTTTATGATTAATATTCTATAAATACGATCATATTTATTACGCTTAAAGTATAGAATATTAAAGAAATATGAGCAAAAACTTGAAACCTTAGGCGATAGAAACAGCTACAGCATAACCGACAGTGATGCTACCTTTATGCGAATGAGAGAAGTCCATGTGCAAAATGGATTACTTAAACCGGCCTACAATGAACAAATTGGGAAAATACAGAAGGTAAATTGTTTATAGTTTCTCTTCCAGTCTTTGCAAAAACAATTCTAAACGTTTTTTCACAATCATACCACTATCGAAATACCCTTTGGCGCATTGGTTACAATCTGCTTTCTTCATGGCTTGCTCTATTTCTTTTATTACATCCGAAGCGAATAAATTAAGCACATATTTGATTTCTTCTTTTTGCATATCTACTGGTTTGATTAATGTGTAAAGGTGATTTTTTCGAAATTTCTGACTACGACGATCCTCAACTTACTACTCGAAATTTTGTCTGTACCACTCAAATAAAGCAATCGATAAAGCATGACTTACGTTGAGCGATTTTACATTGCCGGGCATAGGAATATATGTTTGAATTGTGCAAAATTCTATCATTTCTGGAGCAATGCCAAAACGTTCATTTCCAACCACAATGGCTAGCTCTTTTGGTAGTTTTGTTTGATAAATATTTTGAGCATCTGACGAGGTTTCTACAGCCAATAAAACAGGGAAATGCGCTTGTATTTCCTGATAAGTCATTTGGACGATTTGTATGTATTGCAGGCTGTTTCGGGCGATCTTTTCAACTTTTATTGAGGATAAGGATGAGCGTTCGGTCAACACCACTTTTGGGCATCCAATATTTCCAGCCAAGCGAAAAATAGCACCAAGATTATCGGGCGTTTGAACACCATCGGCAATTATCACAGGCCCTTCAAATACCTGTGTGTTGAAAAAACGATTGGCTTTTATGACTTGCTCAGGCATTGTTTATTCTTCTATCGCCGATTGATATTGATCCGGAAGATCTTTTTTAGTTTTTGCGCCAAGCGCTTTTAATTTTTCAACTCTCGAAATCAAATTGCCCTTGCCGGTAGAAATTCTTTTCTGCACGCCTTCGAATAAAGCAGTGGTTTCGCTGAATTTTTTATCGAGCTTAGAAATATCGTCTAATAGCATTACAAAAGCATCGTATAAATTACCAGATTGTCTGGCAATTTCCATTACGTTTTTATTTTGAAAGTCTTGTTGCCAAAGGTTTGAAATCATTTTTAAAGCGGCAATCAAATTTGTAGGATTGATAAGCAGAATTTTTTTCTCGTAGGCGTATTGCCACAACGCTCGGTCTTGCTCCATGGCGAGGTAATAAGCTCCTTCTATAGGGATAAACATCATTACAAAATCTAAACTTGCAATTTCGTAGATGTCTTGGTAATTTTTCTCGCTTAATTCTTTGATGTGCTGTTTGATAGAATTCAAATGTGCCTTAAGATGCGTGGCTTGTTCCTCGATGGTTTCTGCAGAAATATACCGTTCGTAATCGGTTAACGAAACTTTCGAATCGATAATTATATCGCGTTGGTCGGGGTAATGAACAACCATGTCGGGGCGCATAATTTTGCCGGTGTTGTCGGTAAAAGAGCTTTGAAGATCGTATTCGTAGCCTTTGCGTAAACCGGAATTTTGGAGAATGTTTTCAAGCACCTCTTCGCCCCAATCGCCCTGCACTTTGCTATTCGATTTTAAAGCATTGGTAAGGTTTTTAGCATCGTGGCTAATTTGGTTGTTCAGTTCGACCAACTGTTTTACTTGTTCGTGAAGTCGGATGCGTTGTTGAGTATCTTTTTCGTAGGTATCGCTTATTTGTGTTTTAAGTTCTATTAAACGGTCTTTAAACGGTTTTAAAATGGTGTCGATTTGCTCTGATCCTTGCTTTTGTAGTTTCTCTCCCGATTGGGTTAGAAGTCGGTTCGCGATGTTTTCAAATTCAGTAGTCAGCTTTTTATTTAGATTTTCTAATTCGATTTTTTGCTCTTCAATTCTAAGCTTAAAGTTTTTGTTTTCAGCCACTAAGGATGCATTTTCTTTATTAAGTAATTCGTTTTTTTCGTGAATGGATTGTCTTTCGTTTTTAGTATTATAATGCTCTCTTTTTTCATCTTCTAAACGACTAGAAGCTACAGCCATTGCCTGCTCGGCATTATTTTTTAGTTCTTTTACTTGCTCGACTTGGGCATCCAATTGGAGAATCCGATCGTTAATGATTTGTTGCTCTTTTTGTGCATTGGCCCATACAAACCAAGCTAATGCTATCCCAGGCAATAAACCTGAGAGTAAAAAAATAATTGTCATATTGTTTTAAAATGATGTTATTATAAATTCAACTCTTCTGTTTTTTTGCCTACCTTCTTCGGTTTTGTTGTCGGCAATTGGTTTCGAATAACCATAACCTTCGGTTGTAAATCGTTCTCGTTTTATCCCTTTTTTAATAAGGTAGTTAGCAACAGAGTTGGCTCTTTTTTTCGATAGCTCTTTATTGAATTTTTGAGAGCTGACATTATCGGTATGGCCGGATATTTCTATTTTCATTTTCGGATACGAAATCATCAAACGGTACAGTCGGTCAATCTCCATTTGAGATTCTGGTTTTAAATCGGACTTGCCATAATCGAAAAATACATTTCGTAAAATGGAAGAAGATTTCTCCGCGACTTTATTCATTTCCATCATTAAATCGATTTCCAAATAGCTCGTAGTATCGGTTAAGTCGAAGTTTTCGGAGTAGAACAGATAGTCTTGGCGTGTTGCAGTTATACCATAGTTAATTCCGGAAGGTAATGTAATGGTAAATTTACCCGATTCTTGGTTAGAATTAACTTTAGAGATAACTTCTTGTTTAGCGTTATCTGTAATAATAATTTCAGCTTTAATAGGGGCTTTTGTGACTGCATCTTTGACAAAACCTGTTACGAGCATCATTTGGCTGTTAAGTAAACCTGGGTCGTCTTCGGAGAAATTGATTTTATAGATGTCCTTTTCGCCCATGCCTCCTTCTTTTACCGAAGAAAAATAACCTGTTCGCCCGTTAGGAGTCACAAATAAGAATACATCGTCGTCGGCCGAATTAATAGGTTGACCTAAATTAATGGGTTTAGTCCACTGTCCAAGACTATCTTTTTCGGTTTTGAAAATATCGTAACCTCCCATGGTATTATGCCCTTTCGAACTGAAATATAAAGCAGTACCATCCGGATGAACGAAAATGCCATCCTCATCGTATTCGGTATTGATAATGTCGCCAATATTTTGGGCAGGACCATAGTTTCCGTTCGCATCTTTTTGGGTGTAATAAATGTCTAATCCGCCTTTTCCACCAGGGCGATCGCTTACAAAATACAAGGTTTTCAAGTCGGGGGAAACACTCACGCATTTCTCGTTGTAAGGCGAATTGATTGGTTCGGGAAGTAAAATAGGAGCCGACCATATTTTCCCATCTAAAGTTGTTTTGTAAATGTCGCCTTTACCTTCGGTGTAGTTATACACATATATGGTTTGCCCGTCGTTATCGATTCCTACATTGGCGTCGTGGTATTTTGAGTTTAGATC
Source organism: Bacteroidales bacterium (assembly GCA_016936665.1). GTDB lineage: Bacteria > Bacteroidota > Bacteroidia > Bacteroidales > JAFGXI01 > JAFGXI01. The sequence continues at coordinate 151,345 of JAFGXI010000017.1, read as the reverse complement.
TTCAGAAATAGGTTGAGGTTCAGACCATTTATTATTTTCGAAATAACTGATGAAAATATTTTCGTAATACTGCATGTCGAAAGGATCTTTTTCGCCGTTACCAATTTGTCGTCGCGACGTAAAAATGATAGTCGATTGGTCAGCGGAAATCATTGGGCTAAAGTCGGCATATTCGGAGTTTAATTCTCTAATGTTTACAATTAAGCCAACAGCCCTGTTATCTCTCAGGGCAATACCATTGTTGCATTCTTCGATGTATTTATTAATTGTTTTGGTTTCTTTATCGTCGGTTAGCTCGGCTTTGTAAGCGTTGTAATAATCGATAGCGCTCTCGAATTCTAAAATATAATGATTGGCTCTTGCAAAGTATAATGGCATCAATTCGGAAACTTCGGGGTTTAGCTTGTATGCTTTTGCCAAATGCTCGAGGGCTTTATGTTTTTCGGATGTGTGCAAATAAGCAATACCCATATTCAAATTAAGTTGATCGTTGTTTGGGTTGAACTCAAAGGCTTTTTTATAGAAGGGAAGTGCAGCAAAATAGTTGTTTTCGGCAAAGAAGTCGTTGCCTTCTAAAAAGTTGTTTTTAGCTTCTTCGAAACCAATTTTACCTTCGAAAAATTCTTTTTTAAACGGGATGCTTTCTTGCGCTAACAGATATCCGGAAACTATTATTAAAGCAAGTATTGATAACAGTCGTTTCATTTTTAATTTTTGGTTTGATTGGAAATTGGGTTTAAAGTTAAGTTTTTTTCTGCTTTATATGGTATGGTCGTACTGCTTAATTTTTTCAATCCATGCATCGGGTAAGTCGAACGAATAGGCATCTCTGTAATGATAACCTACCATAACAGAGCGACTCACGCATTTAATACTTTCTTCTCCTTTTGTTCCTTTTTTTCTTACAACTTGCACCATGTCGAAGCTTTTCTTTCCTATTTTAGTCATGGTCGATTCTACCTCTATTTGTTCTTCCAGATAAGTTGGTTGGTAGTAATCTATTTCGATATGAACCAATACCAAACCTTTTATTTTCCAGTCGATTACTTCTCCAAAAATGGCATCGAAAAAATGGGTTTTAGCTAAGTCGAAGTAATTTTGATACACAGCATTATTCACGTGTGCAGCAATGTCGATATCGTTGAAACGGATTTGAACATCGGTTTTATGCCACAGGGTTTTATCAGGAACAACAATCATTGGTCGAGGGTTTCGTAACTAGAGTTTTTACTAATAAATTCTGGCACAATGGCTTTCATTTTTCCTACCATTTTGTAATTATCGTAGCCTTTTGCCAATTCTATTAATTCGAGAATGTCGGCTGTAATTTCGTCGAGTTGGTATTCTCTTACTTTAGCTTTTAATATTTTATTATGATGTGTAGGAATGGTGTTTTCTGCAATATTTAATAACTCTTCGTAAAGTTTTTCGCCGGGTCGAAGGCCGGTATATTGAATTTGAATATCTATGCCCAAATTAAGCCCGTATAGTTTAATCATCTTTTTAGCTAAATCGACAATTTTAACCGATTTGCCCATGTCGAATACAAAGATTTCGCCACCATTGCCTTTAGCGCCAGCTTCTAGCACCAATTGGCAAGCCTCTGGAATGGTCATAAAAAAACGGGTAATCTCCGGATGTGTAATTGTAACTGGTCCACCATTTTCAATTTGCTTTCTAAAGCGAGGAATCACCGACCCATTAGAGCCTAAGACATTGCCAAATCGTGTGGTAATAAATTGTGTAGATGCGATTTGGTTTAACGACTGGATGTAAATCTCTGCAATGCGTTTCGAAGCGCCCATTACATTTGTAGGATTAACGGCTTTGTCGGTAGAAACGAAGACAAATTTTTTAACCTCGTATGCCTTAGATAAATCGGCTAGGTTTTTAGTCCCCAAGATGTTTGTAGAAATAGCTTCTACAGGGTTTTTTTCCATCATGGGCACGTGCTTGTATGCCGCCGCATGATATACTATACTAGGTTTATAACGCTCGAAAATGTATTCGAGTCTGTTTTTGTTTCGAACATCTCCAATTATAATTTTTGCATTATGGAAATGGAGTTCCTCACTTAAGTGCAATTCCAAATCGTAAAGTGGCGACTCTGCCTGATCGTATAAAATAATTGTTTTTGGCTGATATCTAGTGAGCTGCCTAACAATTTCGCTGCCAATAGAACCTGCAGCACCGGTAACTAAAATGCTCTTGCCTAATATTTCTGCTCGAATATCCTCTTCCGAAAGAATGATAGGCTCGCGTTGTAGCAGGTCTTCAATTTTTATATTTCTTATTTGCTTAGAACTTAATTCTCCGTTTATCCAATGCTGAACATTGGGAACATGCTGAATCTTAATATTATTGTTTAAACAAAAATCGGCTATCTTATTTTTAATTTCAGAAGGGATATTTTTTTTAGCAAAAATTAGAGTAGAGATTTTATGTCGTTCTGCAATTTGCTCTAGTTGGTTCGGAGCCAATATTGTAATTCTTTCTAATCTTTGGTTTTGTCCTAATTTATTATCGTCTATAAAAGCAACTGTGTTGTAACCGATTTCGCTATCTCTGTCTAAAGCTCTTTTCGTAATGAGCCCAAGTTCGCCGGCACCGTATATTACTATATTTTTACGTTCGTCTTTAGATAAATTCAAATTGAAATACAGGGACTTAACAATAATTCTAAAACTGGTAAGTAGAAAGATGGAGGTAAGCATGTCGATTATTATTATCGACATTGGAATTAAGAACGTGTTTTCGTTGAAAAAATAGCTGGCTACATTTAAAATGAATAATACTAAGGTTCCTAGTGAGATAACTAAAAAGATTCTTTCGGCATCTTTGGAGCTTGTGTAACGAATAATGCCGGCATAGGTCTTCCCCCAAACAAAACCAATAATTCTCACAGATAGCATAAGGGGTAGTACATACTCCAAACTATGAAGGTACTCAACGGGCACGAGAAAGTTAAAACGTAAAAGGTAAGCCAGTAAAATGGAGATGGTTACGATTAAAAAATCGATGATGAAAATGTACCATCGTGGCGTATATGTGTTTTGAAAGATCATTTATATTGGCAACGTTACAACTTTAATATCGTCTATGGACGAACAAACAAAATTAAGAGAAATGATACGATTTACCATTTTAGCTGTAACTTTTTTTTACATGCTCAATTTGAATGCTCAGAAAACAGCTTTGTTTTTGGGTAACAGCTATACTTATGTAAACGATTTACCGGGAATACTTAGGCAATTGAGCTCTTCTATGGGCGATTCCCTTTATACCGATCAAAGTACTCCCGGAGGTTACAGATTGCTCAACCACGCGGCAAATGCGACGACATATACGAAGATTAAAAGTAGAGTTTGGGATTTTGTTATTCTTCAAGCACAAAGCCAAGAGCCTTCGTGGCCGGTAGAGCAGATAGAAAATGAAGTTTTTCCTTATGCAAAGCAAATTTCAGATTCTATTAAAGCCAATAGTGTGTGTTCCGAAATTTTGTTTTACGAAACATGGGGAAGAAAATATGGCGATAGCTATAATTGCGCCGATTGGCCACCTGTTTGCACTTTCGAGGGAATGAACGATCGTTTATTAGTTGGTTATTATACCATGACTACACAAAATAATGCCTCTATGGCTCCGGTTGGTATGGCATGGAAAAAGGCTATAGAAGATGGCCAATACCCGGGCATCGATCTATATTCCAGCGACGAAAGCCACCCTTCTGTATACGGAACTTATTTGACGGCATGTGTTTTTTACAATTCAATTTTTCATAATCCTGTGGTTTCCGACTTTTATTCTACAATTCCAGAAGAGGAAGCTTTGTATTTGCAATCGGTTGCCAATAGTTTATTTACATCAGAATACGAATATTTATTAGAGGATTCTGTGACATCGCAAACCTACGATTTTACAAATATAGTTTGGGTAGACAATGGCATTAGTACAATTGCCGATTTCGATTATCAAATTGATGGCACAGAAATTTCATTTGTAAATCAGTCGATACATGCTGTTAGCTTTGAGTGGGATTTTGGCGATGGATCGCCACATTCTACACAAATTAACCCGGTGTATTCGTTTGCCAATTATAGCAATTATATAATTACACTCATTGCTAATAGCACATGTATAAACGATACGTCAATGCAACTTATCGATTTAACAACTGATCTTTTATCTGTGCAATCAGAATTTGGGATAAAAGTGCAGGTAAATGTGCAGTCTGTTATTTTTAGTCGGCTTCAATCAACAAAGTCCATTGAGATATATTCTATAAAGGGAGAAAAGCTTTGGCAACAACCAACAAATGGCAAGGATCAACTTAGTATTCCTGTTACAGATCGTAATTCTGTATGGATTGTAAAGTTTATTCAGGACGATGGTCTGATAATTTCGAAAAAAATAGTTTTATAAAATTTATAAATTCTATACTTTCGCACATCGGAATGGCCGCATAGTTCAATTGGATAGAACATCAGATTTCGGCTCTGAGGGTTGAGGGTTCGAGTCCTTCTGCGGTCACTAAAACATTAATAAGTCGCTTTGAGTATGGCGGCTTATTTTTTTTTGATTGCTTTCAACCCAAAAAACCAAAGTGGAGTAGAAATGCTCTTCTGCGAATAGAATAAAAATTAGAGACTTGTTAATACCGGACTCCCAAAACCATAACGTCGTCTATTTGTTCGTGGCCCACCGACCATTGTTCGAAGTGTTTTTCTAAATGTTGATGTTGCATTCGCTGACTGTCGATGCTGGCATTTTCGGAAAGTAGTTTTCTAAATTTATTTCGTTTGAGTTTTTTACCACTGTATCCTCCAAATTGGTCGATGTACCCATCCGAAAAAAGATAAATCATATCGTTGGTCATTAAATTTATTTTTTTGTCGGTAAAGCTTAAATTCAGATTTTCGTTATAACCAATGGTCAGTTTATCGGGCATAACCACCATAAGCGAATTGTCGTCAAATTCGTAATTTGCAATATATGAGGCGTGTTCTGTTGGAGCTTCTTCTCTGTAAATGTAAATCGGATTGTTAGAACCAGACATTAAAAGTGTGTTGGTAATTTTATCAATCATACATAGGCTGATGTCCATACTATCTTTTGTCTCACCCATTTCTCCCCTTTGGTGTAGCGAGCGACTCACAACGCTGCTTAACTTATTGAGAATTTCTGATGGGGTTAACTCATTGGTTTTAAGCATTATTTCGTTCAACGCAGCAATACCCAACATACTTATCATAGCGCACGGAATACCGTGTCCTGTACAATCGGCAACAGCCAAATATGCTCTCTGGTTTTTTTCGTGAAACCAATAAAAGTCTCCACCAATAACCTCTTTGGGCTGATTTAAAATAAAGTACGATTTGAACGATTTATCGAGCAACGATTTTGGAGGCATTACAGCATTCTGAATGATTTTTGCGTAGGCTATACTCGAATTAATTTCATTATTTTTTTTGCTGATGATTTCGGATTGTTTTAAAGCTCTCCTGTGCTGTGCTATAATTTTATCGCGTTGGTAAATAATTTCGGTTTTTTGTTCCAATAATTCTTGCTTTTGAATTTCAAGTTCATGAGTTCGCTCTTTTACAATGTATTCGAGCTCCTGATTGGTCTGAAGTTCAATTTTTCGATATTTATGTAAAACGGCGAACATCAAAAGAATAACTTCTGATAGAAAACCCAAATACAACCCTCCGTATGCCCATGTTCGTTGGTTGTGAAAACCCAAATTATAGCTTACAAAAGAGCCAACGCCCAATAAAAAAAAGAAGAACGATAGCATAAAGTAATAATGTATCTTCATGTTTTTAGTTACCCCTCTAATGGCTGTTAGAGTTAAAAACACGATTGTTACCAACGAATAAATATTGAGCAGTTTTAATGCTAATACGTACGAACTTGTATTCCAAAATGAGATACTAATTATAAGAAATGAAAAAAGAATTAACAGATTTGATATTTTATAGATTCTGTAAAAAAATCGCTGAAGGTTGAAGAATTGTTGTGAGAATAATATTAAAAAAACATTGGCAAAACTACCAAAAACTAAGGTTGCGTATCTCTGAATTGTAGGATTCGAAGGCCAAATAAATTCATAATTCAAGCCCGAAACATTGGCGATAAAAAGTGTAAGTATAGCTACATATATAGTGTAATAAATATTGAATCGGGCTTTATCGATAATCAAAATAAAAAGATTGATAACTATAATAAGAACAAACATTCCCATTAAACCACCCAAACCAATAAATTTTCCATGGTCGTTGTTTAAATAACTTTGGTATGGACTGATAACCATTGGAATTTGTAATGGCCCACCTTGGTTATCTACTCTAACATAATAATCGAGTTGTTGTCCGGATTCTATAGTTAGGTCGAATAAAAAATTCCTGTTTTGAATGTTACGACTGATATATGGTCTGGATTCGCCTGTTCGAATGTGCTCGAAAGGTTTGTTGTTTTTAATTCCAATAAAATCTATTTTAGCTATTAATGGATTTTGGATAGCAAATACGAAGTTTTGTAGCGATTTAGTCTCGTTTTTTACAGAAAATCTCAGCCAGTACACAGAAGAAGTAAAGCCTAAATTAATTAAAGCCTGGTGATTTTGTTCGAAGAGATTATGTTTAGCTAATATTACTTGTTCTAAAGAAAATTTGCCTTCAGCATCCTCGAGTATATAAATATACTCCGGGAAATTAACATCGTCGATGTTCCCATGATTTAAAGAAATAATCTTTTCAGAACGACCTAATATTGCTACTAAGAAAAGCGTAAGTAATACAACGTATTTCATTGATAATCAAAAAGATATGAATAAATGCAATCTTTTATACTATCAAGTGTATTTTAAGTTACGCTATTCTTGAAAATAAATTCGTTTTACTCTTTGCGAAATTCCGGTTAATACTTCGTAAGGAATGGTATTCATTTCACGTGCAATGTGTTGTATTGAAAAATCCGGCCCAAAAACAATAACTTGATCTCCTTCTTTACACTTAATTTTACTAACATCTAGCATACACATATCCATGCAAACATTGCCAACAATAGGTGCTAATTGCCCATTTAACATAAAGTGACCTTCACCATTGCTTAAGCTACGGCGGATACCATCGGCATAGCCAATTGGTAGAATAGCAATTTGCCCATCTTTTTCGAGCTGGCCGTTTCTGTCGTAACCTATACTTTCTCCTTTCTTAATCGTTTTTATTTGAGAAATTCGAGTGACTAATCTGTTAACTTCTTTAAGCTGATGGTGTTCAAAATCGGTGGCGCCGTACATGCCTATTCCAAGTCGCACCATATCGAATTGTGCCGATGGATGCCTTAAAACACCGTTCGAGTTAGACAGATGGCGAATAATTTTATAGTCGAATGCTTTGATAATTTTATCCGAAATTCGATGAAATTTTGCAATCTGCTGATCTGTGAAATTGTCGAATATCTCACCATCGCTACCTGCCAAATGCGAAAATACAGAAACTACTTTTAAACTTGGGTTTGATTGTATAAACCCAATCGTTTCATCAACTTCAGCTTCTATAAAACCTAAGCGATTCATGCCGGTTTCTATTTTTATATGTAATGGAGCGTATACCGTTCCGTGATGACGAACGGCTTGGTAGTACGATTTTAAAATGCGTAGGCTGTAAATTTCGGGCTCTAAACTGTAGCGTAACATCTGTTCGAAGCTTTGTTCTTCTGGGTTCATCACCATTATTGGTAAAGCAATGCCGGCTTTACGCAGAGCGACGCCCTCGTCGGTATAAGCTACCGCTAAATAATCGACCTGATGAAACTGCAAGACGTTGGCAACTTCTACAGAACCTGCACCATACGAAAAAGCTTTTACCATGGCCATTATTTTAACCTCAGGTTTAAGTTGCGATTTAAAATAATTGACATTATGAATCAAATGACTCAAGTTGACTTCTAATACAGTTTCGTGAACTTTGTTCTGAAGCATATTAGAAATATGCTCAAATTCAAATGTTCTGGCTCCTTTAATTAAGATCGCTTCTTTTTTAAAATCGTCAGGCCCCATTTTGTTCATAAACTCAGCTGTCGATTCAAAAAACAATGCATTTTTAGGAAACAGATTGGCAACACTTTGCATGTCGTGCCCAATGCCTATAAAACGGTTCACCGATTTTGTTTTTAGGAGATCAACCACATCTTTATATAAGGAAACAGCTTCGCGCCCACTTTGTAAAATATCCGATAAGATAAGTGTGCGTTGCTGGTGTTGGTATTGTTGAACCAAAAAGTCTAGTGCGATGTGCAGAGAGCCGATGTCCGAGTTATAACTGTCGTTTATAAGTGTGCAACCGTTTATGGCTTGCTTTTGCTCTAACCGCATTGCTATGTGCGATAGTTGCGAAATTCTTTCTTGTATTAGCTCCTGTTGGTAACCTAAATGCAACAATAAAACCCAAATAGGCATCAAATTTTCGTACGATGCAAAATCGGTAAAAGGAATTTCTAATAAAAGCGTATTGTTTTGATATTGTGCTTCTATTAGTGTTGAGTTGTTCTGTATCTTTCTGTTTTTAACTCTTAATGTAGCTCCTAATTTTTCGCTCCAACTTAAGATGGTTTTGTTTTCAAAACGGTCTTGGTTGCTTAAATGCCAATCGATCCACTGATGGTCTCTACAGTAGATTATAGTATCGCACCGTTCGAACAATTTTATTTTTTCGCCGGCTTTATGTTTATAGTCGATAAAATTTTCTTGATGCGCATCGCCAATATTAGTAAATATACCTATGTTAGGCTGAATGATGGCTTCCAGCTTACTCATTTCTCCTGCTTGCGAGATTCCGGCTTCGAAAATACCCATTTCGGTATCTTGATCTAGCATCCATACCGATAATGGTACACCAATCTGTGAGTTATAAGAACGAGGGTTTCTTACAATCTTTTTATCTTTTTTTAGCAATTCGAATAGCCACTCTTTTACAATGGTTTTTCCATTACTTCCGGTGATACCAACAATAGGAATATTGAACTGAGCTCTGTGGTACTTAACTAAATCTTGCAGAGCCGTTAAGCTGTTTTTAACCACTATAAAATGAGCCTCAGGAAATGGTTTTGTATCGAACCCATCTTGAATTACAAAAGCTCTAACTTGGTGTTTATATAAGTCGACGATATAATTTGCGCCATCGTTACGTTCGGTCTTTAATGCAAAGAAAAGTGTTTGCTGAACATTTCTTAAACGTCGGCTATCGGTAAGAATTTGATCGATTTTAATATCGCATTGCGAATGGCTGATGCAATCAACTTTCAGAATCTCCGATATGGATTTTAGGGTGTATAGCATTTATAAGGTGTTGTTTAATTTTTGCTCATTTACGGCTTTATTGTAGCAAGTTCTGCAAAGCGGTTCGTAAGCATCTGTTTCCCCGAGTAATACGAGGTCTCTCGAAAGTGTTTTTCGAAAAGAGTATTGAGCATTTGCCCCACATCGTAGGCAAATAGCATGAACTTTTGTAACATGTTCTGCAATGGCCATAAGTTGAGGCATTGGCGAAAATGGCTTGCCGGTGAAGTCCATGTCTAAGCCTGCTACAATAACACGTACGCCTTGCGAGGCTATATTATTACAGACTTCTACTAAACCATCGTCGAAAAATTGTGCTTCGTCGATGCCAATCACATCTGCCGGGCTGGCTAAAAGTAAAATATTAGCAGAGCTGTCAACAGCAGTACTGCGAATAGAGTTTTCGTTATGCGAAACAACATCCTCTTCCGAGTAGCGGGTATCTATTTTAGGTTTGAAGATTTCAACCGATAGTTTAGCAAATTTTGCACGGTTTAATCGGCGAATCAATTCTTCGGTTTTCCCCGAAAACATAGACCCGCAAACAACCTCTACCCAGCCTGTTTTGTTTTTTTTCGATGGTTTACTTTCTAAAAACATAATTCTGTTTGCGTATTCAGTGAATTTTAAAATGGGCTATAAAGATAAAAGTTGAAAGCTGAATAAACAGCCTTCAACTTTCAAAACTTATTAACGATTGTTGAGTTAATTTTTTAGTAAATCTTTTATTCCGCCCAAAGAGCCTAGCACACCTGAGGCTTCGTAAGGCATGTATACGGTTTTAGTATCTTCTCCCTTAACCATGTCAGAAAGGGTATCGATATATTTAGTTGCAATTAAATATTTCAAAGGATCGGCTCCTTTAATCGAAATTGCATCTGTTACAAGTTTGATGGCTTGTGCTTCGGCATCGGCTACTCTAATTCTGGCTTGGGCTTCGCCCTCTGCTTTTAAAATCTCCGACTGCTTATGTCCCTCGGCCTTATTAATTTCACTTTCTTTAAGACCTTCTGCTTCCAAAATTTTGGCACGTTTCATACCTTCGGCCTCCAATACAGCAGCTCTTCGGTCGCGCTCGGCACGCATTTGTTTTTCCATGGCCGTTTTAATGTCTTCCGGTGGATTAATGTCTTGCAATTCAACGCGATTGACTTTTACGCCCCATTTATTGGTTGCATCGTCGAGAATCGAACGTAATTTAGTGTTAATAGTGTCGCGAGAGCTAAGTGATTCGTCTAATTCGAGTTCTCCAATTACATTACGTAGCGTGGTTTGAGTTAATTTTTCTATGGCATCGGGTAAATTTTCAATTTCGTAAATGGCTTTTACAGCATCCATAATCTGAAAATAAAGCACGGCATTAATTTGAACATTAACGTTGTCTTTGGTAATCACATTTTGTTTAGGAAAGTCGTAAACAGTTTCTCTTAAATCTATTCTGGAGCGTGTGCGAAAGCTTACAATTTTTTGATCGTAGCCTTCTACAACATAACGCCAAGTGATTTCTCTTGGTCGATCAATGATTGGCCAAATAATGTTGATGCCTGAGTTAAGTGTACGATTGTATCGCCCAAGTCGCTCAATTATAACAACTTCGGACTGGCGGACAATTTTTAAGCCGGCCATTGCAAAAACGAGTACAAATAAGGCGAGTGCCCCTGCAATAATAATAGTTCCCATAATTCAGTTTATTTTGATTTTACAATTAATATTATACTTCTCACATCTGTAATTTCTACAAGTTGACCAAAGCCAATAATTTCATCATTTTCTGTTTCAGCTTTCCAGTCGTCACCATCAATTTTAACTCTACCGCTACCTCTTGCCGGGTCAATTTCTTCGCTAACTCTGGCTGTTTTTCCAATAAGCGCATCTTGATTGGTTTTAACGCCATTTTTTTTAAATACAAACTTTTCCATGATGGCTCTAATTGTGAAAAAGGTTACGCCAACGCCAACAGCAAACCAAACGATTTGCCACTGAATGGCAAATCCAAGATAATTGGCTAACGCTGCCAGCAATAAGCCTACACCTACCGATCCGGCAACAAAAGAAATAGTAAAAATCTCAATTATTAAGGCGACAAATGCCCCGGCTACTAGATAATGCCAAACTTCAATATTAAAATGTTCCATAGTGTTTATGTTCAAAAAATATTATCCATTAAATTTAAATAATATTCCGTAACTATATTCTGAATTTCATCAGGGATTCGTAAAAAGTTTAATTATTTTTGTGTGAGATTGTTACCTATACTATTTTTAATTTTTCATCAGCATAAAACTAAAATACATGCCGAACAACGATTTAAATAATATTAAAAACTGCTTATCTGAACTTAATGTTTTAACTTCTTTTAAAACGATAAATTTAATTGAAGCTGATTTACTTTTAGATAAAACCAGAAGATTGTACGAACACATTACAAATCTGAAGCTTGCCATTATGTCCGAAGGTTCAAGCCAAACGAAAGAAATTCAAGTTGAAGAAGTAAAACCAGAATCAAAAAAGATGGCGGAAAGTCCATCAGAAGCGCAGGTAGAGGATGTTAAAGTTGAATTTTTAGAGCCGAAAAAAGACTTAGAGCCTGTTATTGAAAACGATCCTATTGAGTTGGTAGAGGAAAAACCAATTCCGGATGTTGTAAAGAAACCTGCTGAAAGGAAAGTGATAAAGGAAGAGCTTAAAGAAGAAACCCCAAAACAAGAAAAAATAATACGCGACTCAACTAAAAGTGTGGCTGAACAATTTGAGTCGAAAAAAAGTTTGAACGACTTGCTGTCGGAAATTAAACAAAACACCGATTTGGCAACACAGCTTAAAAATAGACCTATTGAAGATTTAAAAAATGCAATATCTCTGAACGATAAAATATGGTTTATAAGAGAATTGTTTACAGGGAATGCCGATCGATACAATCAAACCATCGAACAGATTAACAGTTTTAAAGGGATGTCGGAGGCTATTGATTTGGTAAGTAAGTTTGGGTGGAATCAAGAGGAAAGTAGCACCAAGCGATTTTTAGAATTAATTTACCGTAAATTTGTAAGATAATGAAGTTAATGCCAATTAAAATAATCATACTTAGCCTGTTTTTATTAGTTTTTAAAGTCGATAATGCGCAAGACACAACGTATACTAGGCAATGTGTTGCACAATTATCGTCTGAAGCGTTTCATGGGCGAGGGTTCGTGAAAAAAGGCGATAAAATTGCTGCAAATTTCATAGTTAACGAGCTGAAAAAGTGGGGCGCAAAACCAATAGGCGCAAGTTATTTTCAAAATTTCAATATCGATATTAATACAATTACAAAAGCTAAAGTAAGCATCGATGGAAAGGCGCAAGTGCTCGGAGAAGATTATTTAGTGTACGCCGCTTCTTCATCATTAAAAGGGAAATATCAATTGTATCAACCTGTCAAATTCTCAGTGAAGTCGTTTTTTGAAAAATCTCACAATAAAGAAGTTTTTGTTTTCGATACGATACATTATAAGTCTCCCGATTTAATTGAAAAATACGAGTCCTTAAATAAAACAGGAATGATGGGAAAGGTTCCCGCAATTATTGAAGTAAGATCGTCTCGTTTAATTCAAACACAACGAACATACGAGCTTAAATATCCGGTGTTGCAATTTGCCGGCGATCGATGGGATTCTACCGCTACAGAAATAACTATTGATGTTAAAAATAAATTTATACCCAATTATACTACACAAAATGTGATAGCATACATTGAGGGGGAAATAGATAGTTTCTATGTTTTCACGGCACATTACGATCATCTTGGTAGAGTCGGGCAAGACGCCTATTTCCCGGGAGCAAACGATAATGCCAGTGGTGTAGCCACTATTCTAACCTTAGCTAAAATGTGGGCAGAAAGTGGAAAAAAGCCCAAGTACAATATAGCTTTTATGTTGTTTTCTGCAGAAGAAGCCGGTTTGTTAGGTTCGGAGTACTATGTAAGCCATCCTTTGTTCTCTCTCGAAAAAATTAAATTTCTTTTTAATTTAGATATGGTCGGAACAGGAGTAGAAGGTCTATCTGTGGTTAATGGTAAAGAGCATGCTAAAGCATCGGAATTAATTGAATCGATCAACGCCAAAGATTCTCTGTTTTCCGATGTCAGAATAGGCAAAGGTTCTGCAAATAGCGACCATTACTATTTTCACGATAAAGGAGTGCCGGCCGTATTTTTGTTTACCAGAGGAGGTCCACAATTTTACCACGATATATTCGATAAGAATGCAACATTGCCACTCAACAAAGTGCAAGAAATTATTCGACTTCTAAATCTTTTTATGGAGGATTATGAGTAAGCTCTATGTCGTTCCCACACCAATAGGCAATTTAAAAGATATAACATTTCGTGCCATCGAAGTGCTAAAGTCGGTCGATTTAATTTTAGCCGAAGACACCAGAACATCGGGACAATTGCTAAAACATTTCGATATCGACACAAGGATGCAGTCTTATCACAAGTTCAACGAACATCAACAGTTACAAAAGTATATCGATCTTATTCTTGCCGGGCAAGATTTAGCACTGATTTCTGATGCAGGGACACCTGCTATTTCCGATCCCGGGTTTTTATTGGTTCGAGCTTGTAAACAAAACAAAATCGAAGTAGAAACTTTACCTGGAGCAACGGCATTAATTCCGGCTTTGGTTAATTCCGGATTGCCCAACGATCGTTTTGTGTTCGAAGGCTTTTTGCCTGTAAAAAAAGGTCGACAAAAAAGATTGACTGCATTGCAGAGCGAAGAAAAAACAATGATTTTTTACGAGTCGCCCCACCGATTAGTTAAAACTTTGATGCAGATGGCAGAGTTTTTCGGCGACGATCGACAAGTCTCGGTCTCTAGAGAGTTGAGTAAACTGCACGAAGAAAACGTTTTAGGCTCTTTAAAAGAAGTGATTTATTATTTTGAAAATAAAGGGGTTAAGGGAGAAATTGTTATTGTACTAGCAGGTCTAGCTACTTAACATTTTTTATGAAGGAAATCGATATTATTTTCGATTTTACTTATAGATTTGTTGTCGGTTTAGAAACATTATCAATTTAAAATATTAAACAATTTAAACTTTTCAGTCATGAAAAAATTATGGGTATTATTGCCTGTTCTTGCAGTATTTATCTCTTGTACTAACGTTACAGAAACAGAGGAATACAAAGCTTTACAAACTAAAAACGATAGTTTGATGTCTGTATCTTCGAACCAAGGTGCCGACATTTATAATTACATTGCCGACTTTAACAATATTCAAGAAAACTTGAATAAAATTAAAGAGGTTGAAAAGATTATCGATGTTAAAAAATCAGGCGAACAAGCCATGTCGAATCGTGATCAGATTAACGAAGATATTCAAACAATTTATAATTTGTTAAAAGAAAACCAACAAAAGTTGGCGAGTATGAACAAAAAGTACAAAAATTCAGATTATAAAAATAAAGAGCTTCAAAAATTAATCGAAACACTTCAAGCGCAAGTAGAAGCCAATCAAAACGAAATTTTAGCACTTAACAAAGAGCTCGAAAGCCTAAACATCGAAATAAAAGGTTTAACAGACGATTTGTTGAGCATGCAAACCGAAAACGAAGACCAAGCTCAAGTGATTGAGGCCCAAGACCAAGCCATACATACGGCTTATTATGTTGTAGGCACGTCCAAAGAACTTAAAGAGCATAAAATCATCACTAAAGAAGGTGGATTTATTGGACTTGGCAGAAATTCTAAATTAGATAATGGCTTCGATACTTCTTACTTTACAGAAATCAACACAGGCTCTTTTAAAGAAATTGCGATTTATGCCAAGAAAGCCAAGTTAATAACCACGCATCCTGCCGGAACTTATGAATTTGAAGGCAACGGCGAAAAAGTAGATAAGCTTATCATTAAAGATGCAGATAAATTCTGGAGTGTTTCTAAATACTTGGTTATTGAAATCACGCAATAGACATTTATAAAACAAAATATAAAAACGGCTCTTTGTGAGTCGTTTTTTATGCTATAAATTTAGGTATAATAAAATAACTCGATGGAGTTTATTATCTTTGTTTTAGAAAATATTGTCTCGAAAATTTGTAAGTAAAAATCTTTAAAGCATAGATTAATTTTAGCACATGAAGATAAGTTTGTTAGGTACAGCATATCCATTTAGAGGTGGTTTAGCCGCTTATAACGAAAGGCTTATCAAGGAATTCTTAAACGAGGGTCACGAAGCGAAAATTGAAACTTTCACCTTGCAGTATCCCAGCTTTTTATTTCCGGGAAAAACCCAAATGGCCGACTGGGAAGCACCTACAGATATCGAAATACAACAATCGGTTAACTCGGTAAATCCACTGAATTGGATAAAAATTGGTAGAAAAATTAAAAAAGACCGCCCCGATATTTTAATCATTAAATATTGGCTGCCTTTTATGGCGCCTTGTTTCGGAACAATAGCACGTATTGCCAAAAGCAATAAACACACAAAGGTCATTGCAATTCTCGACAATATTATACCGCACGAGCCTCGAATTGGCGATCGTCAGTTTTCGAAATATTTTGTAGGAGCAATTGATGCCTTCGTGGCCATGTCGCAATCGGTTCTCGACGATCTTACATTATTCGACCGAAAAAAGCCAATTGCACTTAATCCACATCCGCTTTTCGATAACTTTGGTTCTTCCGTTCCTAAGCAAGAAGCGACTCAATATCTCAAGCTTGATTCTAATAAAAAGTATTTGCTTTTTTTTGGTTTGATAAGGGATTATAAAGGCTTAGATTGGCTGATCGAAGCATTTCAGAAAATCCAAAATAAACCAGAACTTAATTTATTAATTGCGGGCGAGTTTTACAGCAATCCCGAGCCCTACCTTAAGCAAATTGAAGAATCCGGTTTGAAAGACAAAATAATATTACATCAGAAATTCATTCCCGATCCGGAAGTTAAATATTATTTCAGTGTGGCCGATTTGGTTGTTCAGCCATACAAAACGGCGACCCAAAGTGGAGTCACGCAAATAGCTTATCATTTCGAAAAACCGATGGTTGTTACCAATGTGGGAGGTTTAGCCGAAATTATACCCGATGGCAGAGTTGGTTTCGTTGTCGACACTAAGCCTCAGGCCATTGCCGAAGCGATCGATGCCTTTTACGATAAAAATTTGCAAGAGCCATTTCATAGCTCTATCTTAGCGGAAAAAGAAAAATATAGCTGGTCTGGAATGACTAAAACAATTTTAGATTTGTACCATCAATTATGATTATTAGAAGTAAAGCGCCATTAAGAATTGGTTTGGCCGGAGGTGGTTCCGATGTCTCGCCATATTCCGACTTATATGGTGGAGCCATCCTAAATGCAACTATTAATATGTACGCATATGCAACGATAATTCCAAGCGATAATGGGAAAATTGTTTTGCATGCCATCGACAAGGAAGAACGTTTCGAATACGATAGTGTAGAAGAATTGCCCATCGATGGTAATTTAGATTTGCTTAAAGGGATATACAATAGAGTGGTCAAAGATTTCACAAAAAAAGCATTGTCTTTTGAACTCACAACTTTTGTCGATGCGCCTCCCGGTTCTGGATTAGGAACTTCCTCAACATTAGTAACAGCAATTCTTGGTGCGTTTGTTGAGTGGTTATTTTTGCCATTAGGAGAGTACGATATTGCGCATTTGGCTTATCAAATAGAGCGAGTAGATTTGCAAATGGCCGGTGGTAAGCAGGATCAATATGCCGCTACTTTTGGAGGTGTAAATTTCATGGAGTTTTATAAAGATGATAAAGTTATTGTTAACCCGCTAAGAATACGACCGAGAGTACTTAATGAGTTGGCTTATAACATGGTCTTGTTTAATACCGATACTAGCCGTGTATCTGCCGATATTATTAAGAAACAGCAAGTAAATGTGTCGCAAAATAAAACAGAATCGATAGAAGCGATGCATAACATAAAAAAACAAGCTGTGATGGTTAAAGAGGCGTTGTTGAAAGAAGAGTTGGATAAAATTGGAGAATTGTTGCAATATGGTTACGAGTTTAAAAAACGTATGGCCAGTGGTATTGCTACTCCAATGATGGAAGAACTTTACCAAACAGCCATTGCAGCCGGCGCTAGTGGAGGTAAAATTTCTGGAGCAGGTGGCGGAGGATTCATGTTTTTCTACTGTCCGGGAAACACAAGACACTCGGTTATTAAAGCATTGGAATCGAAGGGAGGCTATGTAAAAAGATATCAGTTCACCAACGAAGGTTTAACCAGTTGGTCATTTTAAATAATATCAACAGTGAAAAAAGAAATTAAAAATATTATTGCCGATTCAATTTTGGCAAAACAAAGAATATTAGAGTCAGAAGAGTTAGTATCGGCAATCAAACAAGTTGCCGGACTTTTAGTTAAAACATTTCAGGAAGGAGGCAGAGTGTGGATTTGTGGTAATGGCGGCAGTGCCGCTGATGCGCAACACATTGCTGCCGAGCTATCGGGCAGGTTTTATTTCGACAGGCCTCCTCTTCCTGCTGAAGCATTACATGTTAACACATCCTATTTAACGGCCGTTGCCAACGATTACTCCTACGACGAGATTTATGCACGCTATTTAAAAGGGGTTGCTAAACAAGGCGATGTGCTTATTGGAATATCGACTTCTGGTAATTCTGGGAATATTATAAGAGCACAACATGTTGCTAAAGATTTGGGACTTTCAATTGTTTCGCTCACCGGCGAGACTGGCGGAAAAATGAAGGAATTCTCAGATATATTGCTCAATGTTCCCTCTACGGTTACCCCAAGAATTCAAGAATCTCATATTCTTATGGGACATATTGTTTGTGAGTTGGTCGAAGCCCAGCTATTTGGTCATTTGAATTCATAAGATTGGGGTTTTCAGCAATAATATTGGCAGGAGGTATGGGTACCCGCTTAAAAAGTGTGGTAGCCGATGTCCCTAAACCTATGGCCAAAGTCGCAGAGCGTCCTTTTCTTACTTATATTTTGGACGATTTAGATAAGCAAGGCTTCGATAAAATTGTATTAGCAGTAGGTTACAAATACGAAGTTATTCAATCGCATTTTGGACATCGTTATAAAAATTTACAATTACTGTATTCTGTTGAGGATAGTCCGCTCGGAACAGGGGGCGCAATACGAAAAGCCTTCGATCTTCTCGACGAAGATCATGCTTTTGTAATTAATGGCGATACTTTTTTAGAGATGAATTATGCAGAAATGGAAGCATATGCCAAGGCTCAAGCAGCAGATTTGTGTATGGCTTTAAAGCCAATGAAAGCTTTCGATCGATATGGGTCAATCACGCTTGATGGTCGTAGAATTATTCGTTTTAACGAAAAACAATTTATCGACGAAGGCTTAATAAATGCAGGGATTTATAGAATGAAAAAATCGTTAATAGAACATTGGCCTGTTGGCGAAAAGTTTTCGTTCGAAACAGAGGTCATGGAAAAAGAAGTAGCAAATAGATTATTTATCGGACAATTAATCGAGGGCTATTTTATCGACATAGGCATCCCCGAAGATTTTGCACGAGCTCAAAACGAATTTAGTCAATATTAAACACATAGTTGGGCAGAATAAATGTTGTATCTTTGCCAACAACAAATTCAATATCAATGAGATCGAATACTAATTTGTTTTTAGAATATTTGTGGTTAATTATCGCAGCTGGAGCCGTAGTAGCAGGCATTCATCAATGGTATTTTGGACATATTGGTGAAGATTGGCTTTTGTGGGTAATGGCCTTAATTGCGTTTGCAATGTATGGTTTTAGAAGACGTTTGCGCCTAAATCAAAAATCAAAAGAGGAGTAGATTAACAATGAACGAGTACCTTATAGTTGTTATTGCCTTATTATTTTCAGCCTTTTTTTCCGGAATGGAAATAGCCTTTGTGGCTTCTAACAAATTGAAGTTTGAGCTTGAAAAAAAGCAGAAAAAAACTTTCTCAGGAATTCTCAATATCTTTTACAGCAACCCTTCGCAGTATATCGCCACGATGCTTGTGGGTAACAATATTGCTTTAGTGATTTACGGTATTTTTACAGCCAAGCTACTAGAACCAATTTTAGACCCTATACTTACAGATTCTTGGTTATTGTTATTAAGCGAGACGCTTATTTCGACGCTTATTATTCTCATATTAGCCGAGTTTTTACCAAAAACGATTTTCAGAATTTTACCAAATGTTTTTTTAAATATCTTTTCAGTACCGGTTGTCATCTTTTATTATTTACTTTTTATTATTGCTCGATTTTCCATTTTTCTTTCTGAAGTGTTCTTGAAAATAGTTAGTACCAACCAACAGGATCAACCACAAGTAGAGGTTTTTAGAAGGGTAGATATCGATAGCCTTTTTCTTACCGATGAAGAAAAACAACATATCAATAAAGACGAAGGAATCGATTTGACTTTATTTCAAAATGCACTCGATTTTTCCGATATTAAATTGAGAGACTGCATGATTCCTAGAACCGATTTGGCAGCCATAGAGCAAAGCGAACCCGTTGAAAAGTTGAAGCAAATGCTTATCGAAACCGGTTTTTCAAGAATTGTTGTATACAAAGATTCTATCGATAATATTATTGGTTACGCACACTCTTTGGATATTTTTAACAACCCGAAAAGCATAAAAAACATTACGCATAGCATCAGCATTGCTCCGGAAAGTATGAGCGCAGAAAAATTACTAGGTAATTTAATGACTCAACGCAAAAGCATGGCCGTGGTTGTAGACGAATTTGGGGGAACAGCAGGCATTGTTACTGTGGAAGATATTATCGAAGAAATTTTTGGCGAAATAGAAGACGAATACGATCATGATTCGGAATTAGAGATTAAAATAAGCGATAAAGAATATAAATTCTCTGCACGATTGGAAATCGATTACATAAACAAAAAATACTTACTAAATATTCCGGAATCTACAGAATATGAGACGCTTGCCGGGTATATTCTTTCCGAACATAACGATATTCCAACACTTAACGAAGTTATTGAATTAGGCCGATTTAAAATGGTGATTATAGATGTGAATACAACACGTATTGAAGCAGTGCATCTATTTATAGAAGATTAAGCCAACGATTCATGCCAATTTTTAAGTTTCAAAAGCTTTAAAAGTCACAATTTTTTATATCTTCGTGGCTTGAATAAAACTATCTTGGTTAGAAGTCTACTCACGATAGTATGCTTAGATTTATAATAAGCTTATAAATCATTGATAACGATAAGATTAACAAATTAACAACCATTGAAATTATTTTAAAGAAATGGCTACATTACAAAAAATTAGAGACAAGGCAGGAGTGTTAGTAGCATCGGTGATTGGTATATCACTTTTTGCGTTTATTCTTGGTGACTTTTTACAAAAAGGGACAGGTTTTTCATCAAGTCCTGAAGTAGGGTCGGTGAAAGGAAATAATATTTCAGTTCAAGAATATCAGCAAAAAGTTGATGAAATTACAGAAACAACCAAGAGAAACCAAGGTAACGAGAGTTTAGATTCTAAAGCTGTTGAAGGAATTTACGATCAAGCTTGGGAATCGCTTGTGTTACAATACACTATGGATGAGCAATACGAATTACTTGGGATAGATGTTGGTGTTGACGAATTAGAAGATATGGTTCAAGGACAATTTGTTGATCCTCAAGTACAACAAGTGCCTATTTTTCAAAACCCTCAAACAAAGATTTTTGATAAATCCAGAGTTATTTCTTTTCTTAAAAACCTCGATCAAGATCCTAGTGGTGTTGCTCGTGCTTCTTGGGTCGACTTCGAAAATGCTATTGTACAAGGTAAAAAAGCAATTAAATACAATACTTTAATTCAAAAAGCATACATCGCCAATAAATTAGAAGTAGCCGATCAAGTAGAGGCAACCAATAAAACGGTTGATGTGGATTATATCGTTAAAAAATATGCTGAGTTAAAAGACGAAGATGTGACTTTCAACGATGCAGATTTAAGAAGCTATTACGATAGTCATTTGTACGAATTTAAACAAGATGAGTCGAGAAGCATTACCTATGTGACTTTCGATGTATTACCTTCAAAAGAAGATGAACAAGCTACAAGAGAAAGCCTAGAGCAAATGAAACCCGAATTTGCTTCGACTAACGATGCTGTTCAATATATTACTTATAATTCTGACGAGCCATATCAAGATATGTTTTTTGCTAAAGGCGAGTTGCCAATGAATCTCGACACGTTTATGTTCTCTGCCGATACTGGCGCCGTAACCGATGTCTATTTAGATGGTAATGCTTATAAAATTGCCAAATTAGTCGAGATTAAAGAATTGCCGGATTCAGCAAAAGCAAGACATATTCTACTTCAAGTATCGGAAGCAATGTCGCCACAACAGGTGTTAGCATTGAGCGACAGTTTGCAAGAATTACTTAAAAACGGTGCCGACTTTGCCGAATTAGCCAGAATTTATTCTAAAGACGGCTCGGCACAAAAAGGAGGCGATTTAGGATGGTTTAAAAAAGGCCAGATGGTACGTCCATTCGAAAAAGCATGTTTCGAAGCTAAAAAAGGGGAAGTCGTTGTTGCCGAATCTCAATTCGGATTACATATTATCGAAGTCCAAGAATTAGGCCCATTAAGCAAACAAGTATTACCTGGCTTTTTAACAGTTAATATTGAACCTTCGGAACAAACCGATGCTTTAATTTACCAAAAAGCAAGTGAGTTTGCCGGAGCAAATCGTGATAAAGAACAATTTGAAAAAGCAGCTGAAGAATTACAATTGGTTCCTCGTATTGCCAATAATATAAAATCTAGCGATAGAAATATTGCGGGTTTAGAAAATCCAAGAGAATTAATTCGTTGGGCTTTCAATAACCCTGTTAATTCAGTTTCTGACGAGGTATTAAAATTTGGTGAAAAATATGTTGTTGCATTAATTAGCGAAGTTAAAGAAAAGGGAACTGCTCCTTTCGAACTTGTTCAAACTGAGTTGGAAAACAAAGTGATAAAAGAAAAGAAAGCTGAGAAATTAATGGCTGAGTTTAATGCCGCCAAAAAAGAGGATTTACAAGCTTCTGCAGATGCTATGAACTTGAAGATTTTGAGCGCTCCTAATGTGACTTTCTCGATGTACTCTTTGCCAAGTGCAGGTGTTGAACCAGATGTTATTGCAAATGCTATTTATGGTCCAACCAATACTGCTCAAGGTCCAATCAAAGGAGTTACAGGCGTTTTTATTATTAAAGCATCTGAAGCAAAAGACCAAGCTAAGACAAATGCCGAGGCAGAGACCTCTAAAATGGCTCGCGACTTTGCAAATAGAGTAAATTATCAAGCTATAAAAGCCTTAAGAGAAAATGCTAATATTGTTGATCTTAGAATCAATTATTATTAAGCAAAATGCTAAAGTATACGAAGGCCGATTCATTGAATCGGCCTTTTTTTATTTCTAATACTTTTGTTAATTTTGAATTGACGATTAATAACTTATGAAAACAATTCAAAACAAATGGTCCGGTTTAGCAATTATTGGTGCAATTGCGCTTTTAATTGGCCTTGTCTTTATTTTTTTACCTCATCAGTTTGTCGAAACCATAGTTAAAGTGCTCGGTATTCTACTAACGATTGGAGGTGCAGGAATGCTTGTTTATTCTTATTTGCATAAAAACGCAAAAGGATCTACGAATATTTATTTTCTATTTCAAGGTTTTCTCAACCTAGCCATAGGTATTGTTATGATTACCAAACCAGCACAGATGATTAATTTTATTCTTTTTATTATTGGTTTATGGGCAGTTGTTACCGGAATATATCAAATTATTTATGCTATTAAAGTTTGGCATATCGTAAATTTTGGAATGTTTCTGTTAGGTAATGGCATCGCTTTTTTAGGCATAGGGCTAGTAATGCTGGTTAACCCAACAGCTATATTAGAAACAATGTTGGTTGTTTTTGGAATTGTCATTGCTTTATTAGGTTTAATACTCCTGTATTTTAGTTACCTCATGTTTAAAACATTAAAAACAAAAAATGTTGAATTTATCGAACTTGATTCTAAATAAGAAAATTCTTTTATTTGGGCTTTATTTTTGGTTTGTTTTTTTAAGCGGAACTTCGTTATATGCTCAATCAGATTCTCAAATAAACATTAATTCGCAAACTAAGCATTCTAAGTTAGACACCAACTATATAGAAGATAAATCGAATTATCTGAATTTATTTACACATGGCTTAACAAAGTATTATAAATTCAGCATAACTAATAAAGGGACGAATCAATCTTTATTGTTTTCTCCAAACGATATCTTCAATGTTGGATTTGGTTTCAACTATAAATGGTTAGGTTTTTCTTTTGCATTCAACATCCCAGCATTGAATAATGATGATGAAAAGTTTGGTAAAACGCAAAGGTTCGATGCTCAAATGAATATATTTGCTCATAAGTTCTTGATAGATATCTTTTTTAATTATTATCAAGGATTTTATATCACAAACCCCGAATCTTACGACTCCACTTTCACTAGGGATATGAATTACCCTATAGTTCCAAGTCTTCAGACAAGCTCCTTAGGATTTGCTTATTTCCATGTTATTAACAATAGAAAATTTTCGTATAGAGCATCATTTGTTCAAAATGAAATTCAAAAGAAAATGTCGGGCTCATTTATTTTGGGATATATTACAAATATTACTTCTACAAGTTCAGACAGTACTTTTGTTCCTCAAGAATATACCGATAATTTTGATAAGGAAGACGATTATCAAATAAAATCGATTGTCGCATTAGATGTTGGTCCGTTGTTTGGCTACGCATATAATTTTGTGATTGCTAAAAAATTCATGATCACTTTATCGTTAATACCCGGAATTGTTTCGCAGATAATGACAATAAATACAATTAAAGATGGGGAAGCTCATCAATTTAGTTATACAAAACTAGGGTTTGTTATGAGTAATAAAATTGCGATTTTGTATAACGGGCAAAGATTTTATGCCGGCTTTAACTATAACGATAATCATAGCTTTCATAGCTTCGATCAGTACAGAACAGCAACTCAGATCGGAAACTTCAGGTTTTTTGTAGGAAGACGCTTTGGGAGTCCTAAAAAATAGCTACAAATCTCTACGTCGTACAGGCATGGTCATGCATCTGGCACCACCGCCCCCTCGTGCAAGTTCAGACCCTTCAATGGTTACCACACACTTTTTGTAGTCGCCAACGTTCACTTTACCTTCGCTTACTTCTTTGGCTGTTATAATATCGAAGCCATGTTTATTCATTTGCTCTATGGTATGTGAGTTTCTTCCATAACCAATGACTTTGCCTGGCGCAAAAGAAAAAAAGTTAGCTCCGCTGTGCCATTGTTCTCTGTCTTGAATCCATTGATCTTGTGTGCCTCCGCAATAAATTGGTTCCAAATCCATCCCCAATTTTTTTAGGGCAACTACAATGTTGTCTTCAACTTCAATCGTTTTAGTTTGACCATCTTTAACTTCTATATGGATGGTTTTATATTGATTTAAACCCAGAATAAGGGGAGCATAAACCATACATTGGTCTCTGTCGAGTAGGGTAAAAACCATGTCTAAATGGATGAAAGACTCAGGATGATGAGGCAATTCTTGAACAATAATATGTTGATGCTTATTCTGTTGCTTGAACTCTTCTATTAGGTAATCAATGGCTTCTGCACTTGTTCTTAGCCCCATACCAATAAGTAAAATATCTTCTCGGGCAACCAAAACATCGCCTCCTTCTATTTTAATTTCATCGGCTTTCTGATTAATTAAATTTGGATTGTAGGTACGATTGTTAAATAATGGGTGAAACCTAAAAATGTAATCCATAATTAAAGCTTCTCGTTGTCGAACTACATTGGCCATTTTCCCTATTAGTACACGATCTCCTATCGACATAGAAGCATCGCGCATAAAGAAAAAATTGTAAAGTGGTTTTAAACCGTATCTATCGTCGTTTAAAAATTTTGTAAGAGTATTTTTATCCATCAAAACGCCTTCGATGAGCAATTCTGATAATTTTTTTGAATTTAATGATTGAATGCTTTCAACCAACTCCTCTTGTAGTTCAAGTCTTGATATATCGCTTAAGATTTGCGCTTTAACTTCTTGCTTTTCTAAAATATCGCTAAGCAAATCTTTCGTTTGAAATGTTTTGGTGATTTTATTTAGTGCCCCACTGAATTGTTGATATTCATGATTGGCCACTTCTACATTGAGAATGTCGCTGTACAATGCTCTGTTGGCATTTTCCGGCTTCATGTTTTCAACCTCTTTACCCGGTTTGTGTAAGATTACAGCTTCAAGCTCGCCGATTTCGGAATTGATTTTTACTGTATAATCGAGACTCATAGTTTTTGTATTTTATCGTCGATGGTTTTTAGTTTGATGATGTGATAGGCAACAGCAAGGTATATTACCAACAATAAAACTTTTAACCATCTAAATTCTATTACAAAAATAATAGAATAAGCCATAGTAATACTAAGAATTATCAGGGAACTTATTTTAACGGATCTTGAAACAGAACGGTTTTTCATATAGTTGCTAAAGCTTTTCCCAAACCATCTGTTTTTAAACATCCAAAGGTAAATTTTACGATTGGTATGCATAAATGCCCAAGCTGCTAACAATAGAAATGGGGTGGTTGGGAGAAGGGGGATAAAAATGCCTAATATGCCTAAGATTAAAAAAAAGAACCCGGAAGCATAAATTAGCCAACGGGTCCATTTTTTATATTGATAATCTCTATTCAAACTATTTTAAATAAAAGGCTGAAGTTCCTATTAAGTTACCCTCAGAAATAAGTTCAACTTTATATTCGCCTTCCGGTAAATTTTCGCTTTTTGCCCAATAGATGCACACATCTAAATCTTTATTATCGTATTCGATTTCTCTCTTGTCGGAATAGCTTATTACTGTTTCTCCAAAATTAACGGTATTTATATTTCCCGATAATACTGCATTTTGAGGATTCAAAATTCTCAAATAAACCATCTGAGGGCCGGATTTTGCCACTGCATTTTCCGTAATGGTAAAACACACTCTGATTTTTTCAACTTTATTGCTACGATTAGTCTCTTTACCTTTACTTTTCAATGCCATTGGAACTATGTTGATGGCTCTTAAAACCGATGCTTTTTCTACAGTGGTAGATAAATTGGTGGTTAATTCTTCCAATTCTTTATTCTTAGAACTAATTCTTTGGTTTTCTGCTGATACCGTTTGGTTTTCTTGTCGCAAATTGACATTTAACGTATTTAAAGAATCGATTTGGTAAATGTAATTCTTCATAATTTCGCGAAGCGTCGATAATTCTTTTTTGTATTTATGAATTTGCCATCTGTTATCAGCTTTAACTTTTTTAAGCTCTTCAAGAAGCGTTTCGATATGTTGTTGCTCTTGGCTAAGTTTCGAATTCAAATCTTCGTTATCTGTCTTTAAATCTTCGTATTGAACAATTAACTCTTTTAATTCGTTGGTCACTTCTTCTTTTTCATCGCTAACTACATTTAGTTGAGTAACAGTGCCAATATTTGTAGAGCGCATATCGAAATACAAATACCATCCTACCGCAGATACAATAATAAGTAAACCTATTAATGCCAATAAGCCGTTATTTTTACAATCTTTATTAGTTTTATTAATAATTGGACTTGTTTTTATCTCTTTATTTTGATCAGTGTTTTGCGAATCCATTTTTGTAATTTTTTTACAAATCTATAGTAAATCAATCATTTATGAGCATAAGAACTAAACGTTTTTATTAAGACTCCAAAGATTTTAATTTTTTTAACAGAATTGATTTGGAAATTATTTAGAATTATTCTAAATTTGTAATCATTATAAAAATGTAATAATAATAATTGAAGACAAATCAAGAAATATTGGTGCAAAATGGGGTTTCTCCTTCAATACAAAGGCTAAAAATTTTTAGTTATTTGAAGGCAACTAAAAGTCATCCGACTGCGTACACCATTTTCAATGATTTAAAGGATGAGATTCCATCTTTATCAAAAACAACCGTTTACAATGTTTTGAAATTACTAATTGCAAAGCGTTTAGTACAAGAAGTTAGAATTGAAGGTAACGAATTACGATACGATGCCGAAGTTAGAGAACATGGCCATTTTAAATGCGATGTTTGTGGAGAGGTCAGCGATGTTTTTCTGAATCAGCCCTTAAATCTTTTATTAAATCATTCATATGAAGTGAAAGAAATTCAATTCAACATTACAGGAGTATGCAAATCATGTCTAACAAAAAAATAAATTAAAAATGAGTTTAATTGGGAAAAAAGCGCCAGTATTTTCAGCTACCGCTGTAGTAAATGGCAACGAAGTAGTAGAGAATTTTTCTTTAGAGCAGTATATTGGTAAAAAAGATGTAATCTTTTTCTTTTATCCTCTCGATTTCACCTTTGTTTGTCCTACAGAGATATTAGCATTTCAAGAAAAAATAGCTGAATTCGAAAAACGTAATGTTCAAATAGTAGGTTGTTCTATCGATTCAGAGTTCTCGCATTTAGCATGGTTAAGAACAGCCTTGAAAGATGGTGGAATTAAAGGTGTAAAATATCCTTTGGTTGCCGATTTATCGAAAACGATTTCTGAGAATTACGAAGTGTTAGCTGGCGAGTACGATATGGACGACGAAGGTAACTCGGTATTCAAAGGTGCTCCTGTAGCTTATAGAGGAACATTTTTAATCGATAAAAATGGTGTAGTTCGTCATTCTGTTATCAACGATTTACCTCTAGGAAGAAATATAGACGAAGCTCTACGCATGGTCGATGCATTACACTATTTCGAAGAGCACGGAGAAGTTTGCCCTGCCAACTGGAAAGAAGGCGATGTGGCAATGAAACCTACAACAGAAGGTGTTGCGGAATATTTAGGCAAATTGGAGGTGAAATAAATTATGGATAATAAAGAAAAAGTAATTAAAGCGTTGTCCGACTCTTCGGAGCCTCTAAAAGCAGGTGAATTATCCGATTTAACAGGTTTAGAGAAAAAAGAGATTGATAAGATTATCAAAGTATTGAAAACGGAAAATACTATTCAATCTCCTAAAAAATGCTATTACAGCCTTAACAAATTATAATATTAACCTTATCATTTTATCATTATGAAACTTAATAAATACGTAGATATTTCTACATTAGACAAAGAAGCAAAGCGCGATTATATCGACAGACACTCAGCGTTTGTTAAATGCGATAAAGAAGCCGAAGCCGGTAAAAAATTCAAAGTAAAAGTTATGGTGGGCGATGAATATATGCATCCGGACGATCCTGATCATTTCATTTCCTATGTTCAACTTTGGAATGGCGAAAAAATGTTAGCTCAAGCCAATTTTACAGAAGGAGCTTTAGGTAACGCAGCCAACAATTTAGAAGTAGATTTCTTTATCGTTCCTACTAAAAATATGAAGTTAACTGCTTATGCTTTCTGCACTAAACACGGACTTTGGGAAAGTGATACCGTAGAAGTAGAGGTTAAATAATATTTAATAACTAATCCATTTGAAAAGAGTGAGACTTCGCCGGACGGACTGTGCGGAGTCTTTTTTTATGTCTGTAAAATATGGAAAATAGAAGAGGATTTTTAAAAAAGACATTGGCAGCTGCAGGTTTGCTTGCTGTTAGTAAACTAGGAGTTTCGGCAGAAACTTTACCCGAAACCTTCGATAATCAAGAATTAAACGCAGACGAAAAACAATTTTTAAAACGTTTTCAAACTTGGGTTGTCGATTGCGAAACTTTGGTTGTTGCGGAAAAGTTAGAAAGCCGATGGCTAAAAGATAATCAGCAAATTATGAATATTGCAGATCAAGCCAAAGATTGGATGCCAGAAGCTCAAAAGCATATGAACAACAGAGAATTTAGAAAACAATTTTTAGTCATTTCAGATCGTTTGACGAATTTAATCGAAGACAATAGTGTTTCAAATTTTTCAAAAGTCTAAATAATAAGCGAGAGATTTCTCGCTTTTTTATGAATCTCGGAATTCAACAATGCGTTGGCGAGCTTCGTTAGAAAAGAAACTATCGGGGAAATCTACTAAAAGCTGGGTGTAAAGTTCAACAGCTTTTTCGTGTTGTCCGCTAAACCAATAAATATCGGCCATAGCCATAAGTGCGTTGTCGGCCAGTAAGTCATCGTAATATTTTTCGACGATGGTTCGATATGCTGCTAAAGCTTCATCATCTTTACTTAATAGGTTAAGAATTTGACCTTTTCTGTACCAAAGATCATCTTCTATTGCGTGTTTTGGGAAAGTTGTAAATGCACTGTCGATTGTGCTTAAAGCTTCTGTATATTTTTTCTGATACATCAAATAATCGATTTGCGATAAGGCGTTTAAAGCCTGAGCATCATTCTCAGTTTCGTAATTATCGGCAACAACCGACGACCAATAAAAGGCATCGTTCGAAATAAGTTTAGAGGTGCTTGCTTTAAGCACATCGAGCTGTCCTTTTGCCCATAAAAAGTCGCCGGAATAATAGGCTAACTTCGCCTTTTTGAGTTGTGCTTCATTACCTAGTTCATTGTTGGGATTGGATTTAATGACTTGAGAGTAGTATAAGGTAGCTTCCCAAATTCTATCGTCGAATAGCAGAATATCCGCAAGGCTTAGTTTTATTTTCGATTGAATATTAGGTGGTAAAGTTGCAATGGTAATATCTTCTAAAAGTGCAATAGCTTTATCGGGTTGTTGTTGATAGAAGGCTAATATTGTAGCGTAATCAATTTTAACAATTGCAGTTTTATCGTTATTACCTTCTAGCATTAAAAAATTCTGATAAGTATCGATTAATTTATCAAGTTCTTTTTGAGAATAGTTCCCTGCTTCAATTTGTTGAAACATAGATTTTAAATACCCAATATTGGCATCTAAATAATTAATTTGATGGGCTCCCAATTGAATAACGTACTCAAAACATTCCGAGGCAACTTCGTAATCGTTATTGTTAAGAGCCATTTCGCCCAGAGCAATTAAACGATCGCCTTGTTCTTTGTTGCGTTTGTCTATGGCTACTGTTTGACGATAAGCAGCTTTAAAATTTTTTTCTTGGAGATACAACCAAATTAGCAACTCGCTATAAATCTGGCTGTCTTTTTCTTTTTGTATTCTGCGAATTAGTTCGTCTTTAAGTAATTGATTCAAACTTCCGTCGTCTTGATTGTAAATTACGGCTTGTAGCCTATTTTGTACACTTTGGATGTATTGATCACCTTCGGATAATAAGTCTAAATATTGGTCGATCATTTTATCGTATTGCCGTGCATAATAATAAACGTTGGCTAATTCGAAGGTATAGCTGTATTGCCCTTTACTTAATTTTTTAGCTTTGAGGTAAGTTTGCTCGGCATAGCCAAATTCTTGTTGCGAAATAAAAGCGTTGGCTAAGTTGATGGCATCGGTTCGAGAGTCGCCCAACTGGTCGATAGTTTTAAGAAACAACTTCTCTGCTTTTTCTTTTTCGCCTGAAAGTTGATAAACACCGCCTAAAGCAACAATCAAATTCACGTCGCGTTTATCTTTTTTAAGCTCTCTTTTTAAAATGTCTTCGGCAATTTCGAATTGTCTTTGCGAAGTATAACATTTTATAAGATAATTTAGATAAGTCTTAGAGTGCGATTCATCGTACAATTCTTTATAGAGAATTGCGGCTCTGTCAAATTCTTTATCTTTAAAATATTGATAGGCTAATTGACTTTTATTCTGATTATTCTGCGCAAATAAATATTGGACAGAAAACAGCAATATGAATAAAAACCAAAATTTTCTCATGCTTTATGGAAGTTGGTTTAAGCTATCGGCTACGACTTTACATTTGTCAGTAAATTCGTCGTAATTGGAATTCAAATAATGGAATTGATTCTGGCATACAGCCAAACGTTGATTTAATTCTTGAAGGACTTTTAATTCGTCGTTAAGGTATTTTTCAATGGAGTCTTTAGGCATTTCTTGTTTTGCAAGGGCTGTTTCTAAAGCTTTTATCTGTCTAATTGAGAAAACGTAGTTTTTTTCGAGTTTATCCAAATCCGGATGGAATTTTTTATCGGCTTTTTCGGTATTTGCTAAAACTGAAAAATTCTGACGATCGTACTTGTTTAATAAGTCAAAATTAGGTTTAAGCTCACCAATGATTTCTTGAGCAATTTTTTGTTTTTCTTTAACGACCGTCCAATCCATTTTGCTTATTTGCTTGAAATTGTTTTCAGCCTCTGTTTTGGCTTTAGACAATTGACCTTCCAAGCCTTCTTTTTGGCAGGATAATAAGGTAGCTGCTAAGGTTACAAATACAATAATCTGAAAAGCTTTCATTGCAGTAGTAATTAATTTAAAATATCGAATCCTGTATATTTTCTTAAAGCTTTAGGAATAACAATTCCATCGGGTGTTTGATTGTTTTCGAGCAATGCTGCAACAATTCTTGGTAAAGCCAATGCAGAACCGTTTAATGTGTGAGCTAAATGAGTGCCTTTTTCCTTATCGTCTTTAAAACGCAATTTGAGACGATTGGCTTGGAATGCTTCGAAGTTCGAAACTGAACTAACTTCTAACCATTTTTCCTGAGCTTTTGAATAGACCTCAAAGTCGTAAGTTAGGGCAGAAGTAAAACTCATATCGCCTCCGCACAGTTGAATGATTCGGTAAGGTAATTCTAATTTATTGATGATTGATTCGACGTGTAACACCATTTTTTCGAGCGTTTGATAGGAGTGCTCAGGGTGTTCGATTTGTACGATTTCCACCTTGTCAAACTGATGCAAACGATTCAAACCTCTTACATCTTTCCCGTACGAACCGGCTTCTCTTCTAAAACAAGGCGTGTAAGCAGTGTTTTTTACAGGAAACTGGTTTTTATTTAAAATGACATCACGATAAATATTTGTAACAGGGACTTCTGCAGTTGGTACTAGATATAAATTATCTTCTGTGGCATGATACATCTGCCCTTCTTTATCGGGCAATTGACCTGTGCCAAAACCAGAGTCTTCGTTAACCATCAAAGGAGGAATGACTTCTTCGTATCCGTTTTCGATAGCTTCGTCTAAAAAGAATTGAATTAATGCTCTTTGCAAACGAGCCATTTTGCCTTTGTAAACAGGAAACCCGGCACCGGTTAATTTTACGCCCAATTCAAAATCTATTAGTTGATATTGATTTGAGAGTTCCCAGTGAGGTAAAAGCCCACTAGTGTTGGGTTCCACATTCTCGTAATTGGTACGGATGAGTTTATTATCTTCGGCTGTTTTTCCGGAAGGAACACTTTCGTGTGGTAAATTGGGTAATTGAACCAACAATTCGTGGAGTTCTTTTTCAACTTCGGCTAATTCAGTTTGAATTTGCTTAATTGCATTTTTAAGATCTGCTGTTTTGTCCTTAGCTTCGTTGGCTTCTTGTTGTTTGCCGTCTTTAAAAAGTTGACCAATAGCTTTCGATAATTGATTCATCTCAGCTTGATGCTGATCACCGGTTGTTTTTAGTTTTTTTCTCTCTTGGTTGTATTCAATAGCTTTATAAACGATTGCTTTTGCGTCGAAATTTTTAATTTTTAAACGCTCAATAACCATTTCCGGTTGAGTTTCAATTTGCTGTATTGTCAACATATCTGTTCTATTTTTAAGTTGGGCAAAGTTAAGAAAAGGAACGATATTAAACTAAAGTAGATTGATGAAAACTCTTTCCTTAAATTATATTAACAAAAAAAGGCTGAATGCTTAACAATCAACCTTTTCGTAGAGAATAGTATAATTTATCTAATCTTTGTCTGCCAATTTAGCCCAAGAATCTTTTAAACCAACGGTTTTGTTAAAAATCAATTGATTAGGTTTCGAATCGTAGTCAGGACAGAAATAGCCGATGCGTTCAAACTGGAAATGCTCACCGATTCGACTTTCTCCCAATGATGGCTCAACAAAGGCAGTAATTGTTTTTAACGAATCAGGATTTAAATTATCTAAGAAATTCTGACCATTTTCTATCTTCTGAGGATCTTCTACATTAAACAAGCGGTCGTATATATTGATTTGTGCTTGCTTATTTTCTTGAGCAGAAACCCAGTGTAGAGTTCCTTTTACTTTTCTTCCGTCCGGAGATTTTCCTCCTTTCGACTCTGGATCGTAAGTTGCTCGTAGTTCAACTATTTCTCCTTGCTCATTTTTAATCACTTCGTTACATGTAATGAAGTAGGCATAACGCAAACGAACTTCTCGCCCTACCGATAATCGGAAGAATTTTTTAGGAGCATCTTCCATAAAATCTTCTCGTTCGATGTAGATTTCCCGACTAAACGGAATCATTCGTTCTCCAGCAGTCTCATCTTCCGGGTTATTCACCGCAGGTAAATGTTCTATTTTGTTTTCCG
The DNA here is from genome assembly GCA_016936665.1 of Bacteroidales bacterium. Taxonomy (GTDB): domain Bacteria; phylum Bacteroidota; class Bacteroidia; order Bacteroidales; family JAFGXI01; genus JAFGXI01. The sequence continues at coordinate 117,628 of JAFGXI010000017.1, read as the reverse complement.
GATAATTGGTAATGACAACTTTTAAAGGATCCATTACGGCCATTCTTCGCAAGGCAATTTTATTAAGATCTTCTCTTACGGCGAATTCTAGTTTTCCTAAGTCAATCATGTTATCACGCTTTGCCACGCCAATCATTTCTGCAAAAGTTCGCATTGACTTAGGGGTATATCCTCTTCTTCTGATGCCTGATATAGTTGGCATTCTCGGATCGTCCCATCCGCTGACATGACCCTCTTCAACCAATTGTAAAAGCTTCCTTTTCGACATTACAGTGTAGCTTAAATTCAATCGGGCAAATTCTATTTGTCGAGGGCGAATGTGTCCTTCTTCTATAATTTGATCTAAAAACCAATCGTAAAGCGGACGGTGTACTTCGAACTCTAAAGTACAAATCGAATGTGTAATACCTTCAATGTAATCGGACTGTCCGTGTGCAAAATCGTACATTGGGTAAATGTTCCAATCGTTGCCGGTTCTATGGTGCGAGGCTCTTTTAATTCTATACATTAATGGATCGCGCAAATGCATGTTTGGAGAACTCATGTCAATTTTTGCCCGCAAGGACATTTTCCCTTCTTCAACTTCTCCGTTTTTCATTTTCTCGAACCACTCCAAACTTTCATCAATAGGACGATTTCTCCAAGTGCTCTCTTTTCCCGCAGTAGTGGGTGTACCCTTATACTCAGCAATTTCTTCGGCCGATTGTTCGCAAACGTAGGCGTGTCCTGCTTTAATCATCGAGATAGCGTATTGATATAATTGCTCGAAGTAATCGGACGTAAATTTGGGTTGCTCGTGCCATTTAAATCCAAGCCACTCTATATCTTTTTTAATAGACTCCACATATTCGATATTTTCTTTGGAGGGATTGGTATCGTCGAAACGTAAATTACATGTGCCATCGTATGCTTCTGCCAATCCGAAATTTAAACAAATCGATTTAGCATGTCCAATATGTAAATAGCCGTTAGGCTCTGGCGGAAATCGAACATGTATTGCTTTGTTATTTTTCCCTTCTTTTAAATCTTTTTCAATAATTTGCTCAATAAAATTCAACGAGCTTTTCTCTGTTTTTGACTCATTTGTTGTCATATAAAACAATTTCTTTTTAAAGTGCGAAACGATGTATGTATCGAAAATAATTTCGATTTTCGATGAACTCACAAAGGTACTTTTTTTTCAGAATTGTGACAGTATATTATCGAATAAGGTTTTTGTTTCAGGAGAATTAGAATTAATTTTGTTCGATCATGTCAATCGAAAAGAAAAAGATACTCAACGACCCTGTTTATGGATTTATTAATATTCCTAAAGGTGCTGCTTTTAATGTAATTGAGCATCCTTATTTTCAGCGATTGCGCCGAATAAAGCAATTGGGTTTAACATATTATGTATACCCGGGTGCTATTCATTCTCGTTTTCAACATACGTTGGGAGCAACCCACTTAATGACTTTGGCGCTCGACACACTTATTTCGAAAGGTATCGAAATTTCGGAAGACGAATACCGTGGAGCAGTATTAGCGATTCTGCTTCATGATATAGGTCATGGGCCATTTTCTCATTCTCTCGAAAAAACAATTGTTGGAGGCATATCGCACGAAAAAATCTCTTTAGAGTTGATGAACTTTTTTAATCAACAGCTCGAAGGTCGCCTTGAACAAGCCATTTCGATTTTTAGAGATAAACACAAAAAACATTTTTTGCATCAATTGGTATCAAGTCAGTTAGATGTCGATCGATTAGATTATTTGTTAAGAGATAGTTTTTTCACTGGAGTTTCGGAAGGGATTGTAGGTTCGGATCGAATTTTAAAAATGTTGCAAGTTCACGAGAACAAGCTAGTGGTCGAAAGTAAAGGTATATATTCTGTCGAGAAATTTTTAATCGCCCGCAGACTTATGTATTGGCAAGTGTATTTACATAAAACAGTGATAGGCGCAGAACAGCTTTTATTAAAAGTCTTACAAAGAGCAAAATATCTAGCAGATCAGAAAGAGGATTTATTTGCTACACCTGCTCTGAAATTTTTCTTGTATAATCATCTATCGCAAAGCGATTTACATTTCTTAACAGATGTGAATATTGGCAACAAAAAAGCGAGTGTTTTAGAATTATTCACCGAATTGGACGATAACGATTTATTAGCTGCCATTAAAGTATGGAGAAATCACAAAGATTCTATATTGTCCTTTTTAAGTCGCAGTTTAATCGATCGGCAGTTTTTTCATGTTGAGCTACAAAATCAAGCATTCAATTCGGAAGAAATTGATCGAGTTAACCAAAAGGTTAAAGCCTATTTCAATATTAATAACCGTGATCTGGAATACTTTGTGATGACAGGTACTATTAGAAATAATGCGTACAGTAGATTCGACGATAGAATTAATATCATACAAAAAAACAAACAACTTGTTGATATAGCCGATGCGTCAGATATTTTAGATCTATCGGCACTTTCGAAAGTTATCGAAAAGCGATTTTTACTATATCCTAAGCAAGTAATTTAACTACAAAATTCAAGGCTTTTACAAGACTTATAATTGTATGTGAATTAACCAATGGGTAATAGCATATGAATTTTTATTACTTTTGTAAAAAATTTTAAAGCATGAATTTTTCAGCAGAGATGATCGCCGGATTCTTAAACGGTACAATTGAAGGAGATCCTAAAGTAGAAGTCAATAACATTGCAAAGATTGAAGAGGGGAAGCATGGAATGCTTTCTTTTTTAGCTAACCCTAAATACAATTCTTACCTATACACCACAGAATCTAGCATAGTATTAGTTAACAAAGATTTTGTACCTGAAAAAGACGTTAAAGCAACCTTAATTCGTGTAGATAATGCATATGAGAGCTTTGCTTCCTTATTAGAATTGTATCAGCAAAACAGGTTTCAAGAATCAGGAATAAGCGCAAATTCATTTATTGCTGAATCTGCAGAAATTGGAGAAAATCTTTTTTTAGGTCATTTTTCAACGATTGGTAATCATGTTAAAATTGGAAATAATGTTAAAATCCACAACAATGTATCGGTAGGCGATAACGTTACAATTGGCGATAATACTGAAATTCGTTCAGGTGTCAGTATTTATTACGATACAATAATAGGAAAATCGTGCTATATACATTCGGGAACCGTTGTTGGAGCAGAAGGTTTTGGATTCGCTCCCCAAAGCGACGGTAAATACAAAAAAATTCCTCAAGTTGGAAATGTTGTGCTTGGCGATTTTGTAGAGATAGGTGCGAATTCCTGCATAGATAGAGCCACTATGGGTTCTACAAGAATTGCAGATGGTGTGAAAATCGACAATCTAGTTCAAATAGCGCACAATGTAGAAATTGGCAATAATACTGTTATTGCAGCACAAACCGGGGTTTCCGGTTCAACAAAAATCGGTAAAAATTGTATGATTGCAGGCCAAGTTGGCATTGTTGGTCATCTCACAATATCGGATGGTACTATTATCGCCGCTCAAGCCGGATTAAGTAACAATGTTAAAGTTCCCGGAAAAGTGATGCAGGGCTCTCCAGCTATGGAGCTGAGAAACTTCCAGAAGTCTTCGGTTTATTTTAAAAAATTACCAGAACTTGCTCAAAAAATTCAAGAGTTAGAGAAAGCTTTAAAAGCCCTCGAAATTGATCGGTAAATTTTAAAATTAACAAACCAGAATTATTTATCAGATTAAATTCATGTGGTTTATATCCACAGTTTTAAATTTAAATTAATTGATGGTTTCATAAATTAGTTCAAAAGCTTATCTTTGCGCATTATTAATCAGAATGAGTACGATTCTATGGCAGTAATGCAAAGAACAATTTCAAAGCCGGTTTCTTTTATAGGAAAAGGATTACATACTGGTGTTGAGACAACCCTTACTTTTAAACCAGCTCCGGAAAATACAGGATATGTCTTTATAAGAACCGATTTAGAAGGGCAGCCTCATATTAAAGCTTTGGCAGAGTTTGTTACCGATACTTCGAGAGGAACAACTATCGAGCAAAATGGAGCAAAAGTTAGCACTATCGAGCATGCTCTAGCAGCTGTTTATGGCTTAGAACTCGATAATATCTATTTAGAAATTGATGGGCCGGAAGTGCCTATTTTAAAAGGGAATTCGATCGATTTTATCGAAGGTCTTCAGAAAGTCGAATTTTTGGAGCAAGAAGCCGAGCGCGAATATTTCGAGATAAAAGACAATATTGGACACGTCGATCCGGATAAAAATGTAGAATACTTAGCTGTTGCCGACGAGAACTACAGTCTAAATGTATTGGTAGATTATAACTCGGACGTTTTAACCAACCAATATGCCAGCTTAAACAAAATATCAGACTTTCCTTCCGAAATTGCTAAAGCCAGAACTTTTGTGTTTTTACACGAACTAGAGTTTTTGGTAAACAACAATCTTGTTAAAGGAGGCGATTTAAGCAATGCTATCGTTATCGTCGATAAAGAAGTAAGCAAAGAAACATTAGATCGTTTAGCTCAGTTTTTCAATCAAGAAAAAGTAGAAGTTGTTCCTGAACAAGGAATATTGAATAATTTAGAGTTGGCATATCCAAATGAACCAGCTCGACATAAATTGCTCGATGTTATTGGCGATTTAGCATTAATAGGTTATAGACTTAAAGGCAGGATTTTTGCCCGTAGGCCAGGTCATAAATCTAATGTTGAGTTTGCTCTTAAAATTAGAAAAATTATTAAAAAACAAATGTCTGGCACCGCAGCTCCAGATATTGATTTAAATGCAGAGCCTCTTTTCGACGTCAACAGAATAAAACAAACACTCCCTCATCGCTATCCTTTTTTATTGGTCGATAAAATCATGCAAATGGATGAAAGTTCGATTATCGGTGTAAAAAATGTTACTTCAAACGAGCCTTTTTTTGTGGGACATTTTCCTGCAGAACCTGTTATGCCAGGAGTTCTTATAATTGAAGCAATGGCTCAAACCGGCGGAATTTTAGTGCTTAATTCAGTTCCAGATCCGGAAAACTACTCTACTTATTTTATGAAAATTGACGGAGTTAAATTCAAGAAAAAAGTAGTTCCTGGCGATACTTTAGTTTTTAAATTGTCGTTAATGGCTCCGTTTAGGAGAGGAATTGCGCAAATGAAAGCACAGGCATTTGTTGGCGAAACCATGGTTACAGAAGCAGAAATGATGGCTCAGGTTGTTAAAACAGTCGTGTAGCTATTTAATAAACATTTTATACAAAAAACAATGAGACAACCTCTTTCATACGTTCATCCAGATGCCCAGGTAGCAGAAAATGTTGTAATTGAACCTTTTGTAACTATCGATAAGGATGTTGTGATTGGTAAAGGGACTTGGATTGGGTCTAATGTAACCATCATGTCGGGTGCAAGGATAGGAGAAAACTGTAAAATCTATCCGGGAGCTGTAATTGCAGCTGAACCTCAAGACTTGAAGTTCGATGGCGAAAAAACAGTTGCAATAATTGGCGATAACACAACAATTAGAGAATGTGTTACCATTAACAGAGGAACAGCTTCTAAAGGGAAAACAATAGTAGGAAGCAATACTTTATTAATGGCATATGTTCATATTGCTCACGATGCTATTATTGGCGATCACGTCATTTTAGCCAATAGCGTGCAAGTAGCCGGCGAGGTTGTAATAGACGATTGGGCAATTATTGGTGGTGTTTCGGCTATACATCAGTTTGTACACATAGGAGGACATACCATGTTGTCTGGTGGATCGTTTGTTGGTAAAGATGTTCCTCCATTCGTTAAAGCTGGCAGAATGCCTTTGTCTTATGCCGGAGTTAACTCAATTGGCTTAAGAAGAAGAGGTTACTCAAACGATAAAATAAACGAAATACAAGAAATTTACAGATTCTTATACCAAAGAGGCTTGAACAATAAAAAGGCCATTGAACGTATCGAAGCTGAAATGCCGGCCTCTAAAGAAAGAGATGAAATTATTTTATTTTTTAGATCGAGCGAAAGAGGTTTAATGAAAGGCTATTTCGACGATTAGTCTATTTTAGAATTTGTTCGAGAAATAAAATATCTGTAAGTGGAGGCTTTGTAAAAAAGACGCCACTTTTTTTATCTGCTCTACATCCTCTCATAAAAATATAAAGGACGCCTCCAAACATAGTATCCCAATCGAACCGATCGATTTTCTGATTCAGATAACGATAAATAGCTAAACAATAGACTAGATATTGCAAGTGGTATTGATTATTAGTCATGGCTTGCTCAAGATAAATTGTATCGTATTTTTCAATACTGTTGCCTAAAAAATTCGATTTCCAATCGAGAATAAAAAATTGCTCATTGTGTTCAAACATTAAATCGATATAGCCATGCATTACACCTTCGTTGTTAAAGTCTTGCTCTGTGTTAATGTGTGGCCATCTAGCTCGAATTTGTTCAATATTTAAACGATTGAAATGGAAATAAAATTCTAACTCATGCTTTTTCCTTTTCGCATCAAGAGCTTTTAGTTTAAAAGGCAAGCTTTCAAGTTGGCAGCTGAGGACCTGATTAATAAGTTCGTTGTAATATAATTTATGCTCTGCATGGTATATTAAATGGTATTTTCTTTCTCCTAAAGCTTCGATGATACTGGAGTGCTCAGTCGAATTAAAGTCGCACTGCTCCATTAATTCGTGAAGAAAATTTCCAAGCATTGCTCCTTTAGGCATGGTTTCGAAAATAAATTTCTCAAATCGATCGTTGTATTGCCGATCTTCTTTTTCTATTTGCTGATGGTGTGTATCTGCAATTTGACTATAACTGGTAATATTCCATTGCTTGTGTATTGTTTGTTTGAATATTTTTAACGGTGGGTTGTCTTTTACAGTTTGTGTGTATTTTATGTCGATGTCTTTTATTTCGGCCAGTTGATCGGAAATATCCGAATTTAAGAGTGCTTGATGAAATTCGCTGAAACTATTGTTTCCCCCTCTCGAAAAAATAAAATTCAAATATTCGGCTCTAGTTAAAGCAACATAGATTAACCGACGGTTTTCTTGCGCATTTTGTATTTGGTATTGCTCTTTCTCCTCTTCTGTAATCTCGAAGGAAATCATCGATTCTAATTGCTTGTTTTTATACTCAATACTTTTGTGTTTTGAACTAAAATCTTGCTCTAAATCTAAATCAATATTAAAAACAATTTTAAAAGCAAGCCCTTTACTCTTATGAATGGTTAAAATATTAATAGATTGTTCGTCTGTTTCTATCCTTTTTTGGTATGCCTCTGTGCCTTTAGTTCTTCCATTAACCAGTTTTTTATACCAAGCTATCAATGCGGGTACTCTATATTGATTCTCATTTTCAGCTTCGTTTAATATTTCAGCCAATTGCTGAATATTGGTTAGAATCCGCTCTCCATTTTCGCTAAATTCTATTAATTTATTTTTAATATTATAGTGTGCTAAAATTAAATTAAGGCTACTATAAACTCCGTTAAACTCCCATACAGTAAGCGCTTTTCTAAAAATGGCAATATCGTCGTCGAACTGATAGTGAAGAACCTCCTCGGGTGAATAATTGAATAATCCACCTATGAACACGCGGCTTAAATTGGCCTTATTTGGTTTTGCTATGCATTCGATTAAATAGAGTATATCTTTGGCTTGTTCGCTTTCTGTTACCAATGCATCGTTAATAAAAACACTCGGGATTCCAATCTTCGACAAATGTACTTGCATCATGTCTCCATGAGCCTTTTTGCGAACTAAAATAGCAATGTCTGGGCTCGCAATTCGTTTTCCTTTTATGTAATATGGATTTGTTAAAAGCTTATGAATGTACGCGCCCACTTGTTCTATCAATGTAGGCCAATTTTTACATACCATGAATTGAAACGGAGCGAGTGCTTGTTTCTCAAAAATAATTTTACGATCGCTATGTTGGCCAATTACTTCTTCATAATTAATAGCCATATCGAAAAACGGATTTTGAACCTTCTCATACAAGCGATTCATACGTTCTACCAAAAGCTCGTCCGACCGATAATTGACCCTCATGCTATGCTTATTCTGCATCTGTTTTGTAGCCAGCTTATAGGTGTCGATATCGGCGCCTCTAAATGCATAGATGGCCTGTTTAGGATCTCCAATAAAAAAGATCGGGGTTTTGGATTCAATAATATAAATGCGATAAAATATTTCGTATTGGAGCGCATCAGTGTCTTGAAACTCATCGATAAAAACAGCTTTAAATTTTTTCTGAAGTTCTGTTCGAAGCATCTCGTATTTGGGGCCTTTTACAGCTTTATGCAATTTCAGAATCAAATCGTCGAAAGCCAATGCATTGTGCTTTGTTTTTATCTGATTTAAAAAGGGCAGTGCTTTCTCGGTTATTTCCGATAATTGACACGATATAAATTGTTTTGCAAGTGAATTTTTATCATTTTGAAGATCCCAATAAGTATCGACCAAAGAGGCTATCTCCGGATAAATTTTTTCAAAACTAGAAGGTGATTTTTTGCTCAGAAAAAATTGCCAAAGTTGCTCTGATTTATTTTTAAATATAAGTAAATTATTTTCGATATATTTCCTGTAATCCTTACGAGCCAAGAGGTCTTCAGATTGATAAATGTTTAAATATTGCTTATATATGTTTTCGCTCTTTAAATGATTTGCGTCTAGTTTTTTTCGAAATTCTTCTAAGCTGATCTTTTTTGTATGTGCTATTTTTTTCTGTTCGGCTGCTTTCTGAATAGCGATATTAATCCAGCTTTTATTAAAGCCGGCATCAAATAAATTCTGTAAAATAGCTTCAGGTAGAGTTGAGAAATATTGTCTCCAAAATTCGTTACTCACTTTTTCTATCCACTCGCTGCTATTGGCAATCAACTCTTGTCCGGAAAGCTGATCGGTTTCGAAAGCATATTCCGATAAGGTAGTTTGGCAAAAGCTATGTATCGTAGAAACACTTAATTCGTCCAGATTTAGAACAGCTCCTTTTAAAAAATGACCGACATCTTTTTTGTTTTTCTTCTTAAAGGCATCGTCGACTAATTCTTTAATTATGAGTTCTTTTGGAAGTTCTTCTTCCGTAGTATATAAATAGGCTTGCTTAATAAAAATACGAATTCTTGTTTGTAGCTCAGCCACTGCTGCATTTGTGAAAGTAACCATCAATATTTGTTTCACATCTATCCCGGATTCCATAATTAAACGCAAAACCAATAAGGCAATCGAATATGTTTTGCCGGTACCGGCACTGGCTTCAATTAAGTGACTCCTTTCTAAACTAACGGTTTTAACATTAAAAGAAACTTTTTTCACACTTTAAGTATTGATGATTATTCTAGCTTTTTTTATCAATTTTTTAATTGAGTTTCCATCATTTAATTTCAACCCAAAAGGCTGTTCGAAGATAATAAATTTATATGGCTATATTAAACGATATTAATTTGCATTTAATCTAAATATATTCTTATTTAGACAAAATAAAAATAACAATCTAATAAATAGAATATTTAACACATATTCAGTAAAAAAATTTAAAAAATGAAAAAGATAATTACATTGATTTTAGGATTAGTGATCATTTCTCAGGCTTTTAGTCAGGAGAAATTTCACGATTTTGTTGTAAAAGATATCGATGGAAACAGCTTTGCTTTAAGTCAGCTTAAAGGTAAAAAAGTGCTAGTAGTAAATGTGGCGTCAAAATGTGGTTATACGCCGCAGTACGAAGCATTACAAGCTTTATATGAAAAGTATAAAGATCAAAATTTTGTAATAATCGGCTTTCCGGCAAATAATTTTCTAAAGCAAGAACCGGGAACAAACGAGGAAATTAAATCGTTTTGCTCTTTAAATTATGGTGTTACTTTTCCAATTATGTCTAAAATATCGGTTAAAGGCGACGATATGCATCCATTGTACCAATGGCTAACCGAGAAAGCATTGAATGGTGTGGAAGATTCAAAAGTTAAATGGAACTTTCAAAAATATTTAATCGATGAAAATGGAAATTTAGTTAAATATTTTTCTCCATCAACAAAACCAGACGATGAGGCTATCGTTGCATGGATAGAAGGTCGGTCTTAATATTCGATATTTGTCAAAAACAAACCCTCAGGTGGGGCAGATTGCCCGGCCAAGGAACGATTTTTAGCTATAATAATACGCTCGAATTCTTCGGGCGTAATTTTTTTCTCGCCTACATCGAGCAAAGTGCCAACAATAGCTCGCACCATGTTTCTTAAAAAACGATCGGCTTTAATTTTGAAAATGAGTAGTTGCCCGTTTTCGATCCATTCTGCTTGCATGATTTTACAATTATTGGTTTTTGTATCGGTGTGCAACTTACTAAAGCTTGTGAAATCTTGATGATTAAATAAAATGGCACTAGCTTCTCGCATTAAATCAATATCGAGCGTTCTTGTTAATAATGTTGTAGTTTCCTTGTAAAAAGGATTTTTAATTCTAGAAATACGATATTCGTAGCATCGACTTTTAGCGTCGAATCGTGCATGTAAATCGGCTTTTACAGAGTAAATCTTATAAATAACGATATCTTGCCCAACTAAATGATTCAACCCTAAAATTACAACAGAAGGATTGAACTGTGCATCGGTGTCGAAATGAGCAACGAAAAAAGAAGCATGCACTCCTGCGTCTGTTCTTCCTGCACCAGTTAATCGAATCGTGGTTCTTAATTTGGTGCTTAATGCTTTTTCGATACTTTCTTGAACTGTAATAGCTCCCGGCTGAACTTGCCATCCGTGAAAATGAGTGCCCTTATATGCTAGTTCTATAAAGTATCGCATGGTACAAAGTTAGAATATTAGTTTGAAGATCGATAAAGCTGGTTGGTTTGATATTTATAAATTTTAAGTTCATTAATGTTGTTTGCATTTAGTTTGATTGAGGTTGAGACAAAGATTATAAGAAATAAAATATCTCCATTAAGAAATAATCAATGATATAGATTGTGGCTTAACATTTTTTAACAGCCAATCAAAAACACAGCAGTCAGAAACATTTAATTTAGTGTGTTTTAATAAAAAACACTGCTAATTACACGATTAAGGAAAATTAAGAAAGCTTTAAACTACTTAAGAATACAGCCCTTTATCTTTGCTGGTGTTTTTTAGAAATGAATCACTAAAAGTTATTAAACAATTAAAGATGGAGACAATAAACGATCAAAATGTAGACATCAGAGAATTAAACGAGCGCATCGAAAGAGAAAGTGCTTTTGTTGATGTGCTAAATATGGAAATGAACAAGGTTATTGTTGGCCAAAAGCACCTTATCGAAGGTTTGCTTATAGGTCTTCTTTCCAATGGTCATATTTTGCTGGAAGGGGTGCCCGGTTTGGCAAAAACATTAGCCATTAATACTCTGGCAAGATCTATCGATGCAAAGTTCAGCCGTATTCAGTTTACTCCGGACTTATTACCTGCCGATTTGCTTGGAACGCTTATTTATAGTCAAAAGAACGAAGAGTTCGTGGTAAAAAAAGGTCCAATTTTCGCCAATTTTATTTTAGCTGATGAGATTAACCGTTCGCCGGCCAAAGTTCAATCAGCGCTTTTAGAAGCTATGCAAGAACGACAAGTAACAATTGGCGAAAGTACATACAAACTAGAGGAGCCTTTCTTAGTTTTAGCTACACAAAACCCGATAGAGCAAGAAGGAACTTACCCACTTCCCGAAGCACAAGTCGACCGTTTTATGCTTAAGTTAGTTATATCCTATCCTAAAAAAGCAGAAGAACAACTTATCCTTCGACAGAATATGGCCAAAGCATTTGCTAAAGCAAACAAAGTTCTTAAAACTGAAGATATCATTAAAGCTAGAGATGTAGTCAAAGATGTTTATATGGACGAAAAAATTGAAAAATACATCGTCGATATTGTGTTTGCTACGCGTTTCCCTAAAGAGCATCAGCTCGAAAAGTTTGTTAATTTAATTGGTTATGGCGCATCGCCTAGGGCAACAATCAATTTGGCATTGGCAGCTAAAGCTTACGCTTTTATCAAACGAAGAGGCTATGTTATTCCGGAAGATGTTAGAGCCGTTTGCCACGATGTACTTCGTCATAGAATTGGCTTAACATATGAAGCTGAGGCAGAAAATATTACCAGCGAAGAGATAATTTCAGAAATCCTTAATACGGTGGAAGTACCTTAGGTTTCGATATTTTCTGAATCATTATTTTTTAACTATTAAACTATTTTAAAGATGAGTAAATTAATTTTCACTATACCATATGCCGATAAAAAATGGCCTGAATATATCGAAGAAAATTTTGGTAAAGCAGTAGCCGATTCTTGCATCATCGAAAGTATGGCTAATGCTTCGGTGCACGAAGCAAAAATTCAAAAGTTGAATTTCGATAATAATTCCTCTACTATAGATAAAGTTGTTAAACATGCCAATGTTAGAGCAGCATATATTATAGATCAGAAAAAAGTGGTAAAAAAATTGAAATAATCTAAATCTTTCCATTGTGGATACGACTGAATTACTCAAAAAAGTACGTAAAATTGAGATTAAAACGCGAGGCTTGTCGAACCAAATCTTCGCCGGAGAGTACCATTCTGCTTTCAAAGGTAAAGGGATGACTTTTAGCGAAGTTCGTGAATATCAGTATGGCGATCCTATCAAAGGAATCGATTGGAATGTTACGGCTCGCTTTAATCATCCTTTTGTGAAGATTTTTGAAGAAGAGCGAGAAATGACAGTCATGCTTTTGGTCGATGTAAGCGCATCGAAAATGTTCGGAACGCATATGCAACTTAAACGCGATTTAATTACCGAAGTGGCTGCTGTTCTATCATTTTCGGCAATAGCAAATAACGATAAAATTGGCGTTATCTTTTTCTCCGATCAGGTCGAACGGTATATTCCTCCTCAAAAAGGGAAAAAACATATTTTAAGAATCATTAGAGACTTAATAGAATTCACACCAGAGCACAAAGGGACAAACATTTCAGAAGCATTAAGATTTTATACCAATGTTATCAAGAAAAGAAGTACCGGTTTTATTCTTAGCGACTTTATCGATCAAGATTTCAATACAGCCTTAAAAATTGCCAATAATAAGCACGATGTTATTGCTCTTAGAGTTTTCGACAGACACGAGAAATCGCTACCTGATGTTGGTCTTATTCAAGGACTAGATGCAGAAACCGGCCAAAAAAAATGGATCGATACTTCGAGCAAAGAGGTTAGAAATGCATACAACAATTGGTGGAAAAAATATACTGAAGAATTACAAACCGTGTTTTCTAAAAATGGCGTCGATGCCATTGATTTGGAAACAGGTAGAGATTACGTTCGTTCATTAATTACATTATTTAAACATAGAAGTTAAAAGACAATGCGAAGTTGGATTTTAATCATATTGATTTCGTTTTTTAGTTTTGCTTGGGCTCAAGAAACCAACATTAAAGCAAGTTTAGACACCAATTTAATCAGCATTGGCGATCAAGCACACTTAAAAATAGATATTCAAGCCCCGGTGCAATCCGAATTAATTGTACCTATTGCTCAAGATACACTCTCGAAATCGATAGAAATAGTCGATTGGACTATCGACACAATAAAAGACAATCCGGATTTTCAACATTATTTGTTGAACTACTCAATTACCTCGTTTGACAGTGGTTACTATGCTATACCACCCCAAATGCTTATAGAAAAAACAAGTGGCGACACGCTGCAAACAGAACCTATTCTATTTGCTGTAGCTACAATTGCAGTCGATACAACTAAACAAGAAGTGTTCGACATTAAATCGCCAGTTGCTGCCCCTTGGTCACTCATTGAGTTTCTTAAAGAAGCATATCCATATTTGTTAGCACTGTTGGGCCTATTTATAATAGCAGGCATCGCTTTTTGGTGGTGGAAAAAGTCGCGCAAAAAAGAACAAGCTCCGGTTAAAATTATTGTACCAAAAGAAGAAGCCCATGTAATTGCATTACGTGCTTTAGCGCAACTTAAAGAAAAGAAACTTTGGCAAAACGATCGAACTAAAGAGTATTTCATTGAATTGTCGGAAATATTAAGAAATTATTTTGAAAATCGTTTTCAAGTGGCGGCTATGGAATCGACCTCTCAGGAAATATTCGAGCTGTTTTCATCATCGAAAATGTTAAACGACGAAGTGTTTGTCGCCGTTAAACAAGTTCTGTCTTTAGCCGATATGGCCAAATTTGCCAAGGTAAAACCATTGGCTCACGAAAACGATTTATCGTTGAAGAATGCTTATAAAATTGTGGAATCGACACAAATCAACGAAAAAGTTGTAAGCAAGGAGGAACCAAGTCATGATGCATAATATTGAATTTGCAAATATCGGGTTTTTATATTTACTGTTTGGATTAATTCCTTTCGTAGCATGGTATATATGGAAAAATCGTAGTATCGATTCCGACGTTCAGTTAGCGTCTTTACAGGCTTTTAAAAATACAAAAACCTCGTACAAAGTTTACCTTAAACATTTTTTGTTTGGTACTCGCATGTTGGCAATTTCATTAATAATTATTGTTTTAGCCAGACCACAATCGACCGATCAATGGAAAAATGTTTCGACAGAAGGTATCGATATTGTTTTAGCTTTAGATATTTCGTCGAGTATGTTGGCGCAAGACCTTAAACCAGATCGATTGAAAGCGGCTGTTAATGTGGCCGAAGACTTCATCAAAGAACGTATAAACGATAGAATTGGATTGGTGGTTTTTGCTGGCGAAAGCTTTACACAATGCCCAATTACTTCCGATCACGATGTGTTAATCAACTTATTGAAAAACGTTAAAACAGGAATGATTGAGGATGGTACTGCTATAGGTATGGGACTGGCCAACGCTGTTAATAGACTAAAAGAAAGCGAAGCAAAAAGTAAGATTGTTATTTTGCTTACCGATGGCGAAAATAACAAAGGCGATATTTCTCCACTTACAGCAGCAGAAATTGCATCAAACTTTCAAATTCGTGTATATACCGTTGGCGTTGGTACAAGAGGTCAAGCGCCTTACCCTGTTCAAACTTTGTTCGGAACACAAACTCAAATGATGGATGTAAACATCGACGAACCTACCCTAAAGGAAATTTCGAAAATTACCGATGGGGCTTATTTTAGAGCGACCGATAATCAATCTTTAAAAGATATATATAAAGAAATAGAACAGTTGGAAAAAACTAAAATCAATGTCAACGAGTTTAGTAGTAAAAACGAAGAATTCTTTATTTACGCTTTGATTGCGGGCTTGCTTTTATTGTTTGAATTTGTGGCCAGACAAACTATTCTTAAATCGATGAGTTAACTAAAAGTTTGATAAGTAATGATACAATTTGAATATAGCAAAATATTATATTTTCTTTTATTAATTCCGGTTTTAGTTTTATTCTATTTTTGGAACGAACGACAACAAACCAAACGACTTAATCGCTTTGTAGATAAAGATTTGTCGAATATTATTGTGCCCGACAGATCGCTTGTTCGCCAGCGTTGGAAAATGATATTGTTTAATTTAGCTTTAGCCAGTTTTATAATAGGGTTTGCCAATCCGCAGATCGGCTCTAAACTTGAGGAAGTAAAACGAAAAGGGGTTGAAATGATGATCGCTTTAGATGTTTCTAATAGCATGTTGGCAGAAGATATTAAACCCAACCGATTGGAAAGAGCTAAAAGAACCATCTCTCAACTTATCGATAAATTACATGGCGATAAAGTAGGGCTGATTGTGTTTGCCGGAAAGGCCTATGTGCAAATGCCTACTACAACAGATTATAGTGCGGCCAAAATGTTTTTAAATTCTATTTCGCCGGGAATCATTCCCGTGCAGGGAACTGTTATTCAAGAAGCGATAGAGTTGAGCATCAACAGTTTTACCGACGATAACGATAAAAATAAAGTACTGGTTTTGATTACCGATGGCGAGAACCACGAAGAAGGTGCTCTTGAGGCAGCAGAAACAGCCTTGCAAAAAGGCATTCATATTTACACCATTGGTATGGGACTGCCAAAAGGAACACCAATACCTGTTTTCGATCGATTAGGAAGAAAAGATTATCGCCGCGATAAGAATGGAGAAGTGGTTATTACTAAACTTAACGAAACATTCTTGCAACAATTGGCGGCAAAAGCCGATGGAGATTACATTCCTGCAACTAGACTCGACGATTTACTCGACGATTTGCAAAAGATGGATCAACAAGAATTCGAGAGTAAAGTGTATGCCGACTATGAAGATCGATTTCAATATTTCTTCGGATTAGCACTATTATTTTTAGTTCTAGACCAAATATTATTAGGGAGAAAAAATAAATTCTTTAAAAAAATAAATTGGCTCGATATTATGGATGCCAGTCATGTTAAACCTAAACAGACAAATAAATGAAGTGGTTATTGTTAGTAATTTCAGCATGGTTTTCTGTTTTAACCCTTTGGGGACAAGAAAAAAGTTTGATTCGTCAAGGTAACGCCTCGTACGAACAACAAGATTACGAAAATTCAGAGTTAAAATATCGCAAAGCGCAAGAACTTAATGCTTCGAGTTTCGATGCAGGGTTTAATTTGGGCGATGCATTGTTTCGACAAAAAAAATACGAAGAAGCAGCTACGCAGTTTCAAGCGGTGGCTAATTTAACGGAAGATAAAATTCAGAAAGCTCAAGCCTACCATAATTTGGGAAATGCCTTGTTTCAAGCAAAACAGCTCGAAAAAAGCATAGAAGCATACAAAAATGCTTTACGAAATAATCCAAAAGATGATGAAACAAGGTACAATCTGGCCTATGCACAACAAATGCTAAAACAACAACAGCGACAACAACAGCAAAATCAAGATCAAAATAAAGAACAAAACAAGGATCAAGATCAGAATAAAGATCAACAACAGCAGAATCAAGATCAAAACAAGGATAAAAAAGATCAAGATCGACAAAATAAGGATCAACAAGAGAAAAAGCAACAAGATCAGCAGCAAGATCAACAGCAACAGCAACAACAACCGTCTGAAGCACAGCAAATTCCAAAAGAAAAAGCAGAACAAATGCTGAATGCTCTTGAAAACGACGAAAAAGATTTGCAGAAAAAAATGAAGATGCAAATGGTTAAAGGGCAGAAAGTGCCTGTTGAAAAAGATTGGTAGGAAACGTAATAAACGACGAATAATAATATGAAACGATGGTTTTTAATAATCTGGTTAACTAGCATTCTGACGAGCTTAATTGCACAAAATGTCAGTTTTAAAGCTTCAACACAAAATGTGGTGTCTGTTGGAGAGCAATTCCAGTTGACCTACGAACTCAACACCTCCGGAAGTCGATTTAGAACAGGAAAATTCGAAGGTTTAAGAGTTTTATCAGGGCCTAATCCATCTAACAGTAGTAGTATTCAGGTTATTAATGGACAGGTTAGTAAATCGATTACACAAAATTTTTCATACATATTGTTGGCCGAAAAAGAAGGAAAATTTACAATCCCAGCAGCTCAAATCGATGTTAATGGAAAAATATATACTTCTAATACAGTGAGTGTTGAGGTGGTTAAAGGATCGAGTAACCAGAATTCTAACGGATCTCAAAACACGGACAATTCATCGGATGGTTTTGATAACGGAGATTTATATTTAAGCTTTTCAGCCTCAAAAAAGAATGTTTACCTAGGGGAGCCAGTTGCTGTTACGCTTAAAATATATACTAAGATGGATTTAGCCGATTTGCAAAATCCTAGTTTCCCCGAGTATAAAAACTTCTACTCACAGGATGTAGATATGCCCAGCAACATAACCTTGCAAAGAGAAAATGTTAATGGCGTAATTTACAATACGGCCTTGCTAAACAAAGTGCTTTTATATCCCCAGAAAACAGGTAAATTGCATATCGACCCGGCCAGCATCGACGCTATAATAAGAAAAAAAGTACAACGATCGGGCAGAAGAAATGTGTTTGACGATTTTTTTGGTGGTGGCTACCAAAATTTTCGTGCCAGTCTGAAATCGAATGCCATCGATATTAATGTTAAACAGTTACCGGGCAATGCTCCGGAGGGCTTTTTAGGTGCTGTAGGCGATTTTTCGGTTAGTGCTCAGGTCGATAATACAGAGCTGTCTACCAACGATGCATTAACATATAAATTAGAAATTAAAGGCAGTGGAAATATCAAATTAATTAAAGATCCTGTTATTGAATTTCCTCACGATTTTGATGTTTGGGATCCCACCATTCAAAACAATATAAAAAACACACCAACCGGAACAAAAGGAAGCAAGGTATTCGAATATGTGGTACAGCCACGTCATCCGGGCGATTTCACAATTCCGGTATTTACGTTTAGTTATTTCGACCTTTCGGAAGGCAAGTACAAAACCTTGCAAACAGAGGCTTACCCAATACATGTTAGTCAAGGCGATAATACGACTTCTGCAGTAGCCAACAATGTTTACTCTAAAGAAGATGTAGAATTAATAGGGCAAGACATTCGTTATTTAAAAACGGCCCCGGTGGTTTTAAACCTTCCTAGTCAACCGTTATTATCGGAAAGTTATTTTTGGCTTATTTATATTGTTGCGTTATTAAGTTTTATTCTTGTTTTCTGGTTGAAACGTAAAAAAATTAAAGAAGCGGCCGATCATGTATTAGTAAAAAACAAAAAAGCAAAAAAAATTGCTTTGTCGCGACTAAAACAAGCCAATACATTTTTAAAATCTCAAGAAAAAGAGCAATTTTACGAAGCGGTTATTAAAGGACTACAAGGCTATTTAAGCGATAAGCTAAACATTTCTATGGCTCATTTTACTTTGGATGCTGCTGTAGAAAAATTAAACGATAGACAAATCGAATTATCTTTAATCGATCAATTAAAATCGATTGTTCAAGATTGCGAATTGGCACGTTACGCACCAATGCAAGCAAACCAAACAATGGAAGACGTCTATAAAGGCAGTGTGCAATTGATTAGTGAATTTGAAAATAAAATTAAACGATAACCTATCCATATCACCGAAGTCTATGAAACTGAAAAACACAATCTCATTTATTCTAATTTCGCTATTTATAGGTGGCTTGCTTCTACCAAATACAGTGAAAGCGTCAGTCCCTCAACAACAATTAGATAGTGCAATTATTTATTATGACCAATCACAATATCAAAAAGCAATTGATATTTACGAGTCATTAATATCTCAACGAATCGAGTCTGCAGAATTATACTATAATTTGGGCAATGCCTATTACAAAGTAAAGAATGTTCCCTTGGCCATTGCTAATTATGAGCGAGCTTTAAAACTTGATCCAAACGATGAAGATACCAAGTTTAATTTAAGATTAGTAAAGGCTCAAACAGTCGATAAAATTGATAGTATAGAGGTGTTTTTTATTCAACAATGGATCGATGCTATAGTTGGACTTGCAGGAACAAACGCTTGGGCTATTTGGAGTATTTTTACTTTTGTGCTATCCCTTGCAATTTTATTGCTGTTTTTCTTTTCGCATTCTATTCGATTAAAAAAATGGTCGTTTAGTGTATCGATTATCTTACTAGTAATCAGTTTGTTAAGTTTATCGGCTTCGTACCGCCAAAAAACATTGATGTTCGATACGCAATATGCGGTGATAGTTCATGGATCTGTTAATATTAAAAGTTCTCCGGACGATAATAGTACTAGTATTTTTATTTTACATTCAGGAACTAAAATGCAGGTTTTAGATCAAATTCAAGAGTGGTATAAAGTTAAAATTGATAATGGCAATACTGGGTGGGTAAAAACTGATGATGTAGAAATGATTTAGTACTTTGTTATGCATTTCTATATGGGCTTATGCTTGTATTTTCCCGTTTAAATAAAAAAACCTTTACACATTAGTGTAGAGGTTTTTATTTGTAAGCATTGTTTATTTCACTGTTTTTGAAGAATAAAGCAGTAGCTTTAAATCTTCTTGTCTATAGGATTTATTTTTTAACTGTAGACGATAAAAACAATTCATCTAATTGCGTTTGATCGACAGCCGAAGGCGAATCAATCATCATATCTCTGCCTGAGTTGTTTTTAGGGAAGGCAATCACATCGCGAATAGAATCGATACCGGCAAACATGGCGGTTAAACGGTCGAAACCTAAAGCAATGCCTCCATGAGGTGGAGCACCATATTTGAAAGCATCAATTAAAAAGCCAAATTGAGACTGGGCTTGTTCGTCGGTAAAGCCAAGTGTTTTAAACATCAGTTTCTGCAATTGACTGTCGTGAATACGAATAGATCCTCCGCCAATTTCTACACCGTTGATAACCATATCGTAGGCGTTGGCACGTACCTTGCCGGGCTCGCTTTCTAGCAAATGAATATCTTCTTTTTTAGGCGAGGTAAACGGATGGTGCATAGCATGGAAGCGGCGGCTGTCTTCGTCCCATTCTAAAAGAGGGAAATCGACCACCCACAATGGAGCAAACGATTCTGGATTTCTTAATCCTAAGCGATCGCCCATTTCTAAACGCAACACATTCAACGCATTTCTGGTAGCGTTGGTTTCTCCGGCTAAGATGAGTAGTAAATCGCCGGGTTTGGCATCCATTTTTTCGGCCCACTCTTTTAAATCGGCTTCGTTGTAAAATTTATCGACCGACGATTTTAAAGAGCCATCTTCGTTGTATTTAACGTAAACAAGGCCTTTAGCTCCAACTTGTGGACGTTGAACAAATTTAGTGAGTTCATCCAATTCTTTTCTACTGTAATTGGCACAACCTTCAGCACAAATTCCACCCACATATTCGGCAGAATTAAACACCACAAATTCTTTTTTATCAGTTTCAGCTTTCAGTTCGACGAATTGCATACCAAAGCGAATATCCGGTTTGTCTGAACCATATAAGCGCATCGCTTCTTGGTAGGGCATGCGAGGAAATTCGAAATCGAACACAATATTTTTTATTTTATGGAACAAGTGTTTAGCCATGCCTTCGAAGTTGTTAAGTACATCTTCTTGTTCTACAAAGGCCATTTCGCAATCGATTTGTGTAAATTCAGGCTGGCGGTCGGCACGTAAATCTTCGTCGCGGAAGCATTTTACGATCTGAAAATAGCGATCGTATCCGGAAACCATAAGCAATTGCTTGAAGGTTTGGGGCGATTGAGGTAAGGCATAAAATTGACCTTCGTTCATGCGAGAAGGTACGATAAAATCTCTAGCGCCTTCGGGAGTGGATTTTATTAAATAAGGTGTTTCAATTTCTAAAAAGCCTTGGTCATCTAAATAGCGACGTACTTCTTGCGCTAATTTATGACGCAGTACTAGTTTTTCTTTTAAAGGGTTTCGTCGCAAATCTAAATAACGAAATTTCATTCGAATTTCTTCGCCACCATCGGTTTGGTCTTCGATGGTAAAAGGAGGCAAACTGGCTTCGTTTAACACTTTAAGCGCGCTCACTTTTATTTCGATATCGCCTGTAGCCATGTTTGGGTTTTTAGCTTCGCGCTCAATCACTTCGCCAGTGGCTTGAATCACGAATTCTCGTCCTGTATTTTTAGCCATGCTAAACGCGTCGACAGGGGTGATGCCTTCTTCGAATATTAATTGCGTGATGCCATAGCGGTCGCGTAAATCGACCCAAATCATCTTGCCCTTATTTCTTATTTTTTGAACCCAGCCGCTTAAAGTCACGATGTTACCAATATGCTCTGCGTTTAATTCTCCACAATGATGTGATCTATACATAACTAAAAAATTTTGTGCAAAAATACGTTTTTATTGTGGAACAACGTAAGGCAATATATCAAATATATAGATCTTAAAATGGGATACATAAAGTATATTTGTGGCACAATAAGCAAATGGTGAAGTGAAAATTGTCGTACAAAGAGTAAGCGAAGCGTCGGTAAAAGTAGAAGGCAAAATCATTGGTAAAATCGATACAGGTTTATTGATTTTTATTGGCATAATTGCGGAAGATACCCAAGAAGATATTGATTGGCTGGTCAATAAAATTGTCAATCTTCGAATCTTCCACGACTCTGATGGAATTATGAATTTAAGCTTGAAAGATGTAGATGGTAACATTTTAGCCATCAGTCAGTTTACTTTGCATGCTTCTACAAAAAAGGGCAATAGACCATCTTATATTTACGCAGCACGACCAGAAATCGCAAAACCACTTTACGATGCATTTGTAAATACTGCTAAAACTGTTTTGGGTAAGCCTGTTCAAACAGGAGTTTTTGGCGCCGATATGAAAGTGAACCTTGTTAATGAAGGGCCGGTTACGATTATTATTGACAGCAAAAATCGTTTATAATATTTATCTTTTTGTCGAATATTAACTATCTACTAAAGGCAAAAGATGTATTACTTTTGGATTAATAAGTGTATTAAATTAGGTTAGTTACTTTCAGAACATTGAAAGGTAATATAGAAAAGTCGGAATTTTTTAGTTTATACACTGAAAAATCCGACTTTCATTTTCTCTTCAAATTCTAGCAACGTCTTTATCGCCGCGTCCCGATAAATTTATAACGGCTAACTCATTCTTATTTTTTAATAATTTTATTGCAAGGGCTATTGCATGAGCCGATTCAATAGCAGGAATAATGCCTTCTTTCTCCGCAAGAAGTCGATAAGCATATATGGCTTCTTGGTCGCTGATTACATGATAATTAACTCGATTTACAGATTTTAAATAAGCATGTTCAGGTCCAATCCCCGGATAATCTAAGCCAGCAGCAATAGAGTACGAAGGCGCGGCATTGCCTTTTTCATCTTGCAGACATAAGGAAAAACTGCCCTGAAAAATCATTTCTTTTCCTAAATTCAGTGTAGCTGCTGTATGCCCAATTTCGAAACTACGTCCACCTCCTTCTGCTGTGTCTAGAATAACATCCTCGTTTAAAAATTCGCTAAAAGCCCCAATTGCATTCGAGCCTCCACCAATGCAGGCAATAATTCTCTGTGGCAAGCGTTGTTCTGCATCAAAAATCTGTTGTTTTATTTCTTTACTGATAACCGACTGAAAATGTCTGACGATTTCAGGATAAGGGTGTGGGCCAACCGCTGAACCAAGCAGATAAAATGCATTGGGGTTTTCAACATAATAGTTTAAAGCTTCATCTACAGCATCTTTTAAAGTGCCAGTACCAGAGGCTGCAAGAACAACTTCTGCACCAAGAAGCTTAATGCGTTCTACGTTCATTTTTTGTCGTTCAGAGTCTACTTTACCTATGAAAATTTTACATTTGATACCCATTAATGATGCGGCTGTAGCTGTTGCAACCCCATGTTGCCCAGCGCCGGTTTCGGCAATAATTTCACGAGCACCCATTCGTTTTGCAAGTAAAATCTGCCCAATTGCGTTGTTTATTTTATGAGATCCTGTGTGGTTTAAATCTTCACGCTTCAAATAAATAGTACTTCCAATTATTTCTGAAAGATTTTCAGCTTTGAACAATGGTGATGGACGACCTACATAATTTTTTAAAAGAGAAATGTACTCAAGGTTAAATGCTTTGTCCTGTTTCAATTCCGAAAATACCTTGTAAAGTTGATTTAACTTTTTGGCTAAATGCTCTGGTACAAATTGGCCGCCATATGGGCCAAAGTAACCGCTTTCATTCTTGTTTGTTGTCATTTTAATATAATTTATAGGATTAATAATTTGCAAGGAGTCACAAAAAAAGCCGCAGGGAAAACCTGCGGCTTATATTTTAAAATCAAATAATAGAGCAAACAGCTATCTTCCCGAACGGAACCATAACATTTGCCACCACCAATTATTTGATAATATTTTCATATGTAGACTTATTTTGCCGACAAATTTAAGTAAAAGGTATTTAAATAAAAAAATTCCAATAACAATTAATGCATCTAAATGTTGATAAATGGTAATATTTCTGTGCTGGAGGTTTTGTATAATTGCCTATATTTGATAGTTATAGAAGTAAAAGCATGAAAAAGTTTATATATAGCATATTTTTAATAATCTTCATTGTCTCTAAAGTCTTTAGCCAAGACTTAGATAGTTTAATGAAAGTTATTGAAAACCCAAAGATTGATAGGAGTAAAGCTTACAACGATATCTATAAAGTAATGAAAAAAGACGATATCGAAAAAGCAAAACTATATTTGGATAAAGCATATAAAGAAGCTTTGAAGCACAAAAATAAAACGGAGTTAGGAGCTACTTTAAATTATTTAGGCTATTACTACATAAAAAAAACAGAATTAGATACCGCTTCAGTTTTACTTAATCAGGCTTTAAAAGTTAGAACAGAAATAGACGACTCTAGCGGAATATCGAAAGTTTACAATAGTTTAGGAACACTTTATTCAGAAAAAAGCGATTACGTTAAAGCTGCATTTTATACGCAAAAAGCATTAGAGTATAAGTTGATGCTCAAAGATTTTAAAGGTGCCGGAATTGCTTATAATTCACTGGGTAGCATATACAATAAGCTAGAAAAAAACGAATTAGCTATCGAACATTTTCAGAAAGCCTTAAAAATGTTTGAAGAAATAAGCGATGACGGAGGTGTGGCCAGTTGCTACAACAACATAGGGTTAATCTATCAAAATTTAGCAAAACTTACCGATACCGTACTCTTAAATAAAGCAACTGAATATTTTAATCAAGGACTCGAGATAGACCTCAGAATAGATAATCCATGGTTAATTGCCGATGCACAAAGCAACATAGCGAATATTTATGCTTCGAAAGCACAAGTGTATTCCGATTTATCCGAAACGGATTCTATAAATTCCAGCTCTCATAAAAAAGTTAGTTACAAATATTTCGACAAAGCCATTGAGCTAGTTAAACAATCTTCGATTTACAGAGAAAAAGTTGGTGACATTAAAGGCGTCGCTGCTTCTTATATTGGTATGGGAGCTATTCAAATGAATAAAAAAGATTATGCTAAAGCCTTGCCTAATTTTGAGAAAGCACTAGAAATTGCTCAACAAACCGAAGATCAGTATCAAATCGCAGTGGTTATTACATATTTAGGAATGACGTATTTGCATTTGCATAAATATTCAAAGTCAATCGAATATCTAAAAGAAGCAGAAAAAATTACCAAAGAAAATGGCATCAAACGAGAGTT
Organism: Bacteroidales bacterium; assembly: GCA_016936665.1. GTDB lineage: Bacteria > Bacteroidota > Bacteroidia > Bacteroidales > JAFGXI01 > JAFGXI01. Next base: position 92,588 of record JAFGXI010000017.1, on the reverse strand, counting down.
GAGAATTATTTATCAAAATTACTCAGAGGTGTACGATTCGCTTAAAAATTATAAGAAGGCATTAGAATATCAGCGGTTATTTCAAAAAGCAGTGGACGATGAATACTCTGCTAAAAACTTGGAAATTATCACCGAAATGCAAACCAAGTACGAGACCGAGAAAAAAGAAGTGGCTTTAGAATTGGCCAATAAAGAAAATGAAAAGCAACAGTTAAAGTCAGAAAGACAAATGCTTATCATTTATGGATTTTTAGGAGTATTCATTATTATCATTATATTCTCGTTTATTGTTTATAAGCAGTTTAAGCAAATTAGAAAAAGTAACAAAACACTTTCTGAGCAAAAAATAGCCATCGAAGAAGCGAACGAAGAGCTGAATCAACAGAATGAAGAGATTATGGCTCAACGAGACGAAATTCAATCGCAAAAAGATCATATTGAAGAAATTCATAAAGAAGTTTCCGACAGTATTCATTATGCAGAACGAATACAGAAAGCGATTCTTCCAAAGGTTAACGATATTGAAAATAAGATTGGTGGGCGCTTCATCCTATTTAAACCTAAAGATATTGTTAGTGGTGACTTTTATTGGATGAAACATATTGAAAAGTCTAAATTATTAATTGCAACAGCAGCCGATTGCACAGGGCATGGTGTACCTGGTGCATTTATGAGCATGCTTGGAATTGCATTTTTAAATGAGATTGTAAATAAACCGATTGTTAAAAGCTCAGGCCAAGTACTCGATCACTTAAGGCAAAGCGTTATACAATCCCTGCATCAAACAGGAAAAGAAGGCGAAGCCCAAGATGGAATGGATATTTCTCTAGTAGCCTTCAATTACGAAACAAAGTTAGTTCAGTTCTCCGGGGCTAATAATCCATTGTACATTATTCGTAAACGAGAGTTGCCTGCTATAGAATCCGACAAAACTGAAGAATCTGAGACTCATATTTTATACGAAGTTAAAGGCGATAAAATGCCTATTGGAATATACAAGAAGGAATTGGTCGATTTTACTACTATAGAACTACAAATGTTCGAAGGAGATATTTTATACATGTTTTCCGATGGATACGCCGATCAGTTTGGTGGACCGGATGGAAAAAAATTAAAATACAAACCATTTAAACGAATGCTTCTCGAAAACTGTGAAAAACCAATGGAAGAGCAGGCTAAAATTTTAGACAATGCTTTCATCGAATGGCGCGGTGCAATAGAGCAAATTGACGATGTAATAATTATGGGGATAAAAGTATAAACGATGGCTAAAAAAGATATTACATACGAGCAAGCATTTAATGAGTTAGAGGATATCTTGGATAAAATCGAAAATCACGAACTTAAAATGGACGATTTATCTTTGGCTATAAAACGAGCTACAGAACTTGTTAAGGTTTGTAAAACTAAGCTTAGAAATACAGAAGAAGACGTAGAAAAAATACTAGAAAGTCTAGATGACTAACTAGATTCCTTTTTAGTTATCAACTTACTTATTATATATAAAAATTAAGTCATCTATTGTGGCGCTTTGCTGAAAGCTTTCTATATGACCGATATTCGGGTATAAGCTTCGGTTTAGTTTATTTCCTTCGGTGTAATATAACATTTCGCTTAAAGGCTCGAAATAAAAGTGTATAGGAGCAGTTACCGCATCGATAACTCTTTCATATTGACTTTCTAAATCAAATTCGACGATTTGATCGTCGAATGCCAACAAATAAAAATATTCTGTTATCGCATAGCCATCATAAAAAAACCTATTGTCAAAATTTCCAAAAGGGTGAACAACGTTATATAATGTAGAAAGGGAACATGCCTTGGCAATGTTATATTCATTTCCAAAAACAAGACATAACTCGTCGTTGACTTTAAGCAATTGCTTAGGCTCAAAACTTATTGTATAGGTGAATACCGAAGCGCCCGTAGTGGCATTCATCCTTTCTATACGGTCGTTTCCTATACTATAAGGATGTTTAAAGAGCATTATTTTATCATTCCAAAAAACATATTCGCTAATTTGCCCTTTAGCATCGGTGGTATTGCCTTGCCAACTCACGTTTCCTTTGTCGTCGAATGCTATTAAAGCTCCGTTGGCATCGGAAACGAAAACCTTTTTATCTTTATATAACAGGCTTCCATAAAAAGTATACGAAGGGGACTTTAAGTCGGTTTTTTGCCAGATAATTTCAGTAAAGCTGCTGTCGTATGCCGTAAGAACTCCTATTGCAGAAAGAAACACATTCTGTTTAGAGTAAGGATTATAAACGTAATCTTGATAATCTTGCTGAAGCTCTTTTATCAACTTTTTTGTTTCAATAATACTATAAATTTTAGTAAGATTGTTGCTCGCCTCTACAATGTAAATATCCTTAAGCAGGGTTTCAATTCCTGAAATTGATAAAGCTTTGTATGCTTTGCCGGTGTTAAACTCATCTCTAGCCTCTACTACTAAAAAATAGGAGCCGGATTCAAGGTATAAATCGTTTAAAATGAATTCGGTTTCTATTGAAACGTCTGCTTGATTAAAGCGCCAACTGTATGTTTTACTTACTTTTTGATTGTTTTGATTGATGATGTACGCAAAAACCTCTTTAATAGCAATATTATCAGAAGCCTTAGCTTTTAACAAAAAGGTATCTTGTGCAGATATTTGAGTATTGCTTAATTCTATAATATTGACAACAGGGCTTACAGAATCTTCCTTTTTGCATTGTGAAAATAAAAATATCAACAACAAACTAACAAGCGTTTGCAATTTCTGTGAATAAAGACTTCTAAATATCCTCATTGGTCTAAGATAAGAATTTTAATTTTGTTACCCCTACTAAAATTTTGACGAAATGGCCATAGAACAGAAAAAGAAAAATTATCAGGATTTAAACATTGCTGTAGGTAAAACTCAGCCCTCGGCAGTTGATATGGAAGAAGCTGTTTTAGGTGCATTAATGTTAGAAAAAGATGCTATCGAAGTTGTATTGGATATATTAAAGCCCGAAGCGTTTTACCGTCCTGAGCATCAAAAAATTTATTCTGTAATAAAAGAGCTAGCTAGCGCAGGAAATGTTGTCGATCTTTTAACGGTTACCAACGAACTCAGAAACAGAGGGTGGATAGCAGAGATTGGTGGAGCCGGTTATATTGCGCATCTTTCAAATAAAATTGCTAGTGCAGCACACATCGATTTTCATGCTAGAGTAATAGCTCAAAAGCACATTCAAAGAGAGTTAATTAGAGTTACCTCTGATATTCAACGTCAAGCATTCGATAATACTTTAGATGTTTACGACTTACTAAACAAGTCGGAGCAAGAGCTATTCGATATTTCGGCAGGGGTTATCAAAAAAGAAATATTGCCTATCTCTCCTATTTTAGATGATGCATTGCAAAGAATTCAAGAAGCAAAGCATAAAGATTTTAGTGGAGTACCTTCTGGGTTTCCTAGTATCGATAAAATTACTCAAGGTTGGCAAAAAGGCGATTTAGTTATTGTTGCTGCTCGTCCTTCGATGGGTAAAACAGCCTTCACATTATCTATGACAAGAAACATGGCGGTAGATCATCATCAGGCAGTGGCTTTCTTCTCATTAGAGATGCCATCGGTACAATTGGTCAATCGTTTAATTGTTAGCGAAACGGAAATAGATCATAACAAAATAAAATCAGGAAAGCTCGACGACAAAGAATGGGAACATCTCGAAGATAAACTGGAGCGTTTATATCAATCAAAAATTTATATTGATGACTCTCCTTCGCTCAGTATTTTCGATTTAATGGCCAAATGCAGAAGGCTTAAAGCTAAACAACAGCTCGATATTGTTGTAATTGATTATTTACAGTTGATGAAAGGTGATAGTTCTAATGGCAATAGGGAGCAGGAGGTAAGTCAAATATCTCGCTCGCTCAAACAAATGGCTAAAGACCTTGATATTCCTGTTATTGCGCTAGCGCAGTTAAATCGAGGTGTAGAACTACGATCGAACAGTCAAAAACGACCTATGTTGGCAGACTTAAGAGAGTCCGGTGCTATAGAACAAGATGCTGATATTATTGCATTTATTAACCGACCAGAAAGAATGGGTATTTTCGAAGACGAAAATGGTCAGTCGACTAAAGGTAGAGCTGAAATAATTATAGCAAAACACAGAAACGGAGAAACAGCAGATGTATTACTAAAATTCCGCCACGAGTTTGCAAGGTTTGAAGAGTATGAATCGGAGGGAGGTTATATAAAGGAAAGCCCGCAAGTATTGCAGAAATTTGCATCGAAAATGAACGACGAAGTGACCAGTGAAGATCCTATTTCCAATTTTGAAAACGAAGATTCGTTTAATACGGATAATAGATTTAGTCCTTTTTAATCGAGTTAATATATCTATTTCATAATTTCAATTAGGTGCTTATACGTAATTTATTAAATAGCTAGAACTTACTGTTGAAATTTACGATTAAGAACTTAGTCGCACAATTTTGGTAAGTTGGAGTTTTTCGTAAGAAAACTCAATTACGAAAGGAGAGATATAGCTCTCCTTTCTTTTTTATAGCTTATATATTACTCCGAAATGAACACCTACCCCATTAAAATGTTTACTTATTGGGGCGCTCGATCGGTAAACGGAATTTAGCGATCTTCGGTAGAAAGGTTGCACAGATAAAGAAATTGCATCGTTAAATTCGTACTCTAATCCAACTCCAAATTGACCTGAAATTTGGATATTCATCATCGGTAACTCGGACTCTGAAAGTGAATATACTTTATTCCTGTCGTCGAAACTAATGCCTGTACCTTTGGCGTTTAGCATAAAACCTAAGATCGCTCCAGCGGTTGGTCTAATTGTAAACGATTTTAACTTGAAACCATAACTTATATTAAGCGGTATTTCTAAATAAGAATACTTGTTAATATTGTTATAATAGGTTTTAATGTATGTAGTATCTATAGTGGAGTATCGGTTTGTATCGTATGTTGCGACTCTCGAAGAATCAATAAGAACATGTGTAATTGTATCGTATTTATTTGTTACTAAAGTATCAACTTTATAGGTCCATGTTGTATCTATAACCATATAGTTTTCGTGTTCAATTTTATTAACAGTATAAGAAAATGAGATGGTATCGAATTCTAAAGCACAATAAGGAATGTATGTGTATGTATAAGTCTCTTCCTTTTTCCAGTAATAACCATTCTGAGTTAAAGACATTTTATTAACAGAGTTAGTTTTAATTTCATTTGTTTCATATTCGAACTCCTCTTCAATTTGAGTGTAAGCAAGGCCGGATCCTATTTTAAATTGCCCAATTCTATAAAACATGTTAAGACCTAAACTATACGAAATACTACTTTTATTTGCTTTGTTATACAAATTTGCCCATTCTTGATTTATATTATTTTCTCCTCGATGAGTTGAGTTGTTATTGAAAATATTAAGGTAAGGCTCAATCTCCCATTTTTTATTAGATTGATTGGTTTTGTATGCTATTACAGGAATTGTGTCGTAATATTTTATTGTGTCAACAATTGTAATTGTATCAATGATAAACTTTTTTTCTGCGATTTGCTCGTCAATTATAATATTTGAATTTTCGGAACTTATAGTGCTTCCCGATGTTGAGTTTGTGCCAGTCTCTTTGCCGGATTTTTTATCTTTCTTTTTCTTAGGGTTGACAGGGAAACCTTGAGTCTTAAAAGTATTCGAAAAATTCTCAGAATTATTGTTCGGTGAGTTTATAAGCGCACTTGAGTTGGAATAAACCGAATTGTTATTGTTTGTTCCTTGATTGTCAAAATCAATAACTTTTAAATTATTTTCTTCATACCTAGAAAGGTTAGTTGTATCTGACTTGGTCTTATTGCTATTAACTAAGAATATAGTGCTGATTATAGCAATAACTGCCACAGATGAACCTGCAAATAATTGTAATTTACTAAGTCCCCAAAAGAGTTGTTTTGGTAATGCTTTCGAAATCGCCGACCAGCTTTTCGTTGAGGGAGATTGAATGAAATTTGAAAATTCAGTTTGAAAATAGCTATTAAATTCAGTTTCTTCAAGATTATTCTCAATGTTACTCCAAATCTTATTGGAAACATCGGCTTGATGATTACTGATTGAATTAAAAATATCTTCGAAAGAATTATTTTTCATGTACTATTTTTATTTTACTTAATTCAGCTAATTTCTCTTGTATTTGTTTTTTTGCCCTCGAATATTGAGACTTCGATGTTGTTTCGTCTATTCCCAATAGTTCGCCAATTTCTTTATGTTTATAACCTTCTATGGCATACAAATTAAAAACTATTTTGTAACCTTCTGGTAATGTTTTTATTGTGTTAAGTAATTCTTCTTTGGTATATTCAGTTGTTTTCCAATCTGATGAGATGCTTTGAACATTCGGTTCCTCAATATCAACTTGATAATATCTTTTTAGATTTTTTCGATAATTAGATATTGCGGTATTAATAACTATTCTTTTCATCCAACCTTCAAAAGAACCTTCACCATTATATTGATCTATATTGCTAAAAATTTTAATAAAACCTTCCTGCAAAACATCTTCGGCTTCAGCATTATCTTTGGCGTATCGCAAACATAAACCCATCATGATAGGTGAAAATTTGTCGTATAAAAGTTTTTGAGCTTTTCGCTCATTTCTTTTACAGCCTGATATGATGTCTTCTAGCGCGAGCATGTTCGCTTATGGTAGACTTTAATTTGATTAAAATAGTTGCTTTGATTAATTTTTATTTATCGATGTTTTTATACCTAAGCCAGTAAACTCAGTTTGCAAGGCAATCAATTCTTCTTTCATCCCTTTTTTTATAGAACAAGTTTCCTTAAAATGGGCAATCAATGCACATTGTTCAGCCTGAATGGCTTCGTGTTTTGTAATTTTTTGAAGAGCTTCAATAATTTCCTCAAATGAGTGAATATTATCGTTATGCAAAAACAATTGATGCTTTGTTGTTCTCTTACTTTTAGTGCTTTTTTTATTTTGTTCTTTTATCCCCATAAGTATAAAAATCCACTCCTGTTCATTCAGGAGTGGATATAAATTTATTCAATGATTACTCTAAAATTATAAGTTCTATCATCTAGATTTATAACTAATTGATAAACGCCGTGAGTTAAGTTCGAAACATCGATAGACGCTTGGCTTGAGTCGTTTACTTTTTTATTTGTTAATACTCTTCCATCGACTGAAATTATACTGTATTCGTATTGATTAGTGATTCCTTTAATATTGATTACTCCGGATGTTGGATTAGGAAAAACAAATACCTCGCGGGCAGTTAATGTTTCAATGTTTTGAGATACACTAACAATATTGATGGTGTAATCTTCTACTTCGCCCCAGCTAGCATCACCGCATGGGTCATAATTAGCTCCTGAACCGGTATCGTGTAACCGAACACGCATTAGAGTAGAACCTAAACTTGCATTTGTAGGGACATTAATACTATATGTGTACGGACTGTTTGCACCAGAACCATTGGCGACTTCGTATTTTTCTGAGGTTTCGAAAATATGATTTCTATTCCAGTCGATCCATACTAAAACTTGGTCTGTGGAATAAGTTCTATCGTAGGAGACACTGAATATATAAGTATTTCCAATTGTTACATCAGTACTTGTTGATGTGTAGTCAGCGTAGCCATCTGAACCTGAGTTGTTATTAATTGTATTAAAGCTTACATTAGTAATGTTTTCATAGAAAGTTCCAGTAGAAGCTGCATCGCAATAATCTTCTAAAAGAACTTCAATATAATCTGTTTTGGTTTCAGTAGCCTGGCCTATACTGTTCCAAGCGGTTAAACTTACGGTGTAAAACCCTGATGCTGAATAAGAATGAGTTGGGTTTTGCAGAAAAGATGTAGCGCTTCCATCGCCGAAATTCCATTCCCAAGTTGTCGGGTTGACTGTTGTTAAGTCTGTAAACTGAATTACTTCATTGGCATAAACAGATGTTTGGTCTGCTATAAAATCAACAATAGGAGGCGTTGTTACGGCATTTACAGTAATGTAGTTTGTTTTAGCTTCTGCTGCACTTTGTCCAATATTGTTGCCCGCAACTAAAGAAACAGTATATGTACCATGTGTTGTATATGTATGGCTAGGGTGCTGAATATCTGAACTTTCAGAGTCGCCAAAATTCCATGCCCAAGTATTAGGCGCTTGGGTCGATAAATCGGTAAAGTTTACGGTTTCGTTTTCCCATATAACTGTTTGATCTGCTGTAAAGTCTGCAACAGGTGGTTCAGTACCTAAAATAATTTCTAATGTTCCAATATAGGGAGCTCTGTTTTGATGAGTTGCAACAATGTCCACTGTTCCGATTGTTGTAATAGCACTAAAGCTTAAGTTGGCAACACCCGACGAATTGGCAAGTTGAGCATCTAATAACACACCATCTTTAGAAATGGCTACATACGAACCGGGAGTGTTAGTGTTTACAGTATATGTTGTAATACCAACTGGTTCAGACGAAGAATGTGTTGCTGTAAGTGCAGAAGGTACTGTGTAATAAGCCATCAAGGATGGATCTCCCATTAAATGGTATATTTCCCAGTAATAATGAACATAACTTGAACCTCCCTCAGTAACTGCTAAGTTACCAACATACATCATTTGACCTGAGGTAACATACCAATCTGATTCTGCTTCTCCGTTTTCGTGAAAAGCACCATCATACGCTCCAAGGCCGGTATTTTCATAAGTATGATTTTGTGCTGTTCCTGATGTAATTCCGATTTGATCGACTCCTACTCCCCAATAAAAATCTTCATCCCAATAGGTATAATCCGATCCGCCAATATAGCCTATAACACCAGCGTTTTCTGCCCTCATAATTTTTTCACCAAAGCATGTTCCTCCATTGCTGGTAGTGTTAAATCTATTGGAACGACAGCAATTGCCAATCATTAACGAATACATTCCATCATTAGTTAAATCGTCAATATCATCAACGTCGAAAGAGGGGTCTGCCCAACCATTCCAATCGCAATGTGCTGTATAATTTACAAAACCGACACCATCAGAAACATTTTGGTGTATAGCTGCAGGTGCCGCATTATCGTCGGAAGTTATTGGCGAACCACTACCATATAAATAGGTGTGAACATCGGTATAACCGTGAGCCGAATTGAAATATTCATTGATTGCGTAATATATTTGTCCATTGCCATAACTTTCGGAATTACCGTAAGAGTCAACTCCTGCTACAAGAACGGCTTCGTTCAAAAAAGAAGGATCAGCCATCTCATATCTTTCGTATTCGATGGTTTTGTCAATTTGTGGAGTTAGCTCTGCAACTGAGTTAGCCGAAAACCTACCATAATACACTTCAGGAATATAATCTCCTGTGTATTCGGCATAATATAAATCACTCACGTGGTCTGTTCCTCCAGAGCCACTGTTAGTGCTGTTCCATGCTGGTATTTGGGCATTGTCTCCTACAAACAAAATATATGAAGGACTAATGCCATCAGAAGGATTTTCGTATTGGTCTTGCAGGTACGATTTAATATTGCTAGTTGTAGTTCCAATAACATCGGTATAAGCAACAATTACATTGAAGCCTTTAAGTGTTTTCCATTCAATAAAAGGTTGTAACGCTGTTTCGAACATCCTATTTGCAACAATAATGTATTTTACAGGTCCATAATCAACAATGCCATCTTTAGTAGAAGCTTGTTCTGTGGTTAGTAGTGTCTCAAAAACACTATTGAATGCAGGCGAATAGAATTGCTGTTTCATCGATCTTGTTAACGATAAGTCTGCATTTTCAAATTCTATTTTGAAAATTAAATTCGTTTTTACTTTAAGTTCGTTTGTAACAGGATTATAAGAAAATGGATTAACAATCAATCGTCCTATATGAACACCACGGCTTATGCCGACTTCTTCAATTTCAATTAAATCTTTAGAATAAAAATCGTTCTGAGAAAATATCTGATCGTTTATTCTGAAAGGCTTCGAGTCCGGATCTTCGCTTTTAGAGTAAGATTCTTGAACAGGAAGTATTTTGTCTGTTATGCCTAAAGAAGACAATTCAATTACTTCTTCATCGTAATCAATTACTGAGATTCTAATTTCTGATCCAAACGGTATTTCGATTAGTTTGTGGACTTCTGGAAGGTTTGGTAAACCTACAGCATTACTCTTATAAAAACCTTGCGCGCTGATGTTGATATAGTTTTCTCCTTTTAGGCTTAAAATTTCGTAAGCAAAATTCGAAATGGAGTTCAGCAATGTAAGATTGGTGCTTGATTTTGAAATAACTTCTAATTGATTTTTTGCATTTGAGCTACTCAAATTCACTCTTTGCGTTTGTGCCCATGTATTACCTATAAGCAATACTAAGGTTAAGGTTAAAATTGTAAAATAAAAATTTCTCATAGCATTTTAAGTAATAAAATATTGAAATCAAATTTAACATTATTTTTATTTAAAAGCAACTTAAACAAAGCTCCCCTGACCTATGGTGTAAAATCAGCCCGTCAAACTTTTGCCTGTATTAAGTATTTCTGCATATAGTAGAGCATGCTGGTTTGCTTAATGAAGACCTAAAGTTGTTGTGATATGTTAAAATATGTTGATGAATTTAATTGCTTTTTTTATCGATCATTTTTTATCTCTACTTTTTCGATTTTCAAAAAAGTAAAAAACATTACCTTTGTTTAAATTTATTATAAATAACCTGTCAATTTTTTGGCTTAAATACATACAAGATGGATTGTACAATTCAAAATTTAGAAAATGCTGAAGAGGGGTATGTGAAAATTGAACGATACAATGATGCTTCGATACAAGTGTTGCAAAATGCTTATCAAACTGTTTTAGATAATATTTCTGGAGAAGACTCTAAACGCGAAGGGCTAGTTAAAACACCTTTAAGAGTGGCGAAATCTATTCAGTTTTTAACCCAAGGTTACCAACAAGATCCGGTTGAGATTTTAAAATCGGCAATGTTTAAAGAAGAATACAGACAAATGGTTTTGGTTAAAGACATCGAAATATTCTCTATGTGCGAACATCATATGCTACCGTTTTTTGGTAAGGCGCATGTCGCTTATATTCCAAATGGATATATTACCGGTTTAAGTAAAATCGCTAGAGTGGTTGATGCATTCTCCAGACGGTTGCAGGTTCAAGAACGACTAACAACTCAAATAAAAGAATGTATTCAAGATACTCTAAATCCATTAGGCGTGGCGGTTGTTATCGAAGCTCAGCATATGTGTATGGTGATGAGAGGCGTTCAAAAACAACACTCAGTAACAACGACTTCCGATTTTAGTGGTGCTTTCCAAAAGCAGGCTACTCGTGACGAGTTTATCAATTTAATTCAATCAAATTTAAGATAATCAATACAATATGAAATCATACGTTTTTCCGGGGCAAGGCGCTCAGTTTGTAGGCATGGGTAAAGATTTATACGAATCTTCTCAAGAAGCAAAAGATTTATTCGAAAGAGCTAACGAAATTTTAGGTTTTAGAATAACAGATTTAATGTTCGAAGGTACCGACGAGGATTTAAAACAAACTAAAGTAACACAGCCAGCTGTTTTTTTACATTCGGTTATTTTAGCCAAGACCATGGGCGATCAATTTAAACCAAGTATGGTTGCCGGTCATTCTTTAGGTGAGTTTTCAGCGTTGGTAGCTGCAGGCGCAATGAACTTCGATGATGGTTTGAAATTGGTTTCTAAAAGAGCTAATGCAATGCAAAAAGCATGTGAGATTGAACCATCTACAATGGCTGCAATTATTGGCTTAGACGATGACGTTGTCGAAAAAATATGTGCGGATATCGATGCGGTCGTCGTTCCTGCCAATTACAATACAGTCGGCCAATTAGTCATTAGCGGAAGTATTGAAGGGATAGATAAAGCGATTGAGAAACTTACAGAAGCCGGTGCGAAAAGAGCATTGAAACTAGCTGTTGGCGGTGCTTTTCATTCTCCTTTGATGGAACCGGCCAGAGCCGAATTGGAACAAGCAATTAATAATACCGAATTTGCTGCGCCTATATGTCTTGTTTATCAAAATGTTACGGCACAGGCGACAAGCGATCCTTCTGTTATTAAATCAAATCTTATAGCTCAACTTACTGCGCCGGTTAAATGGACACAAATTGTTATGAATATGTTATCGGATGGCGCAGAATCTTTTACAGAAGTTGGGCCTGGCAATGCATTGCAGGGGATGATAAAAAAAGTGGATAGAAAAATCCTTACAGAGAGCGCAAGTATATAAGTGATTTCATGTCTGGCGGAAAAAAGCCACTGATTTTTTACAGTTTGAATAACTCTACAGAAATATTAAGTCCACAAGCTTACGAAGCACTTTTTAATCAATACTACAAAATGTTGGTATCGTTTGCGCGTTCGTTTGTTTTCGACGAAGATGCGGCACAAGAAGTGGTTCAGAATGTCTTCATCAATTTATGGCATAAAAGAGATGCTGTTAGCCACGATACTTCGTTGAAGTCGTATCTGTACACATCGGTAAGAAATCGTTCGCTCAATTATCTACGCGATAATGGAAAATATCGAAGCGAGTTTCTCGACGAAGAAATAACACAAGCATTCGAAGACCAAGTGCTACCCATGGAACTAAACGATCTGCAATCCGATATCGATAAAGCTATGGATTTATTGCCAGATAAGTGTAGAGAAGTTTTTGAGCTAAGTCGGTTCGAAGGCAAGAAATACCAAGAAATTGCAGAAGTATTAGGTATTTCGATTAAAACGGTAGAAAATCAAATTTCGAAAGCTTTAAAAATATTAAGAGAAGCTTTAAAAAATCATTTATCCTTATTAATTTTTCTGACTCTAGGCGTAGGGGGATACTTGTAAAAATGTGTGTAAAATAAACAGTGAAGAACATAGAAGAACATATCGACTTTGAAGTGCTTATTGATAAGTATCTGAATCACAATATAAATGAAGATGAGATACTTATGCTTGAGAATTGGGTGAAAGAAGATTTTTCTCATCGGGAGCAATATCTAAAAGCAAAACATTTATGGATACTGACTCACACCAATTCTTATCCCGAATTTTCTTCTCATGCATGGAAAAAGGTTGAACAGAAAACTGTTGGCGCGGTAAGTTTTAATACAGCAGGTAAAAAAATTAAAACAAAGAGCCGATGGTGGAGCATTGCGGCAGCCCTTGTTTTAATTGCTGTTTCTTCTTTTGCTGTGCAACAATTGTTTTTTTCTAGTACAGAAGTGCAAAGCCATCAATCGGTTTTGTCGATTAATTTATCCGATCAATCGTTGGTAGAATTATCTGATGGAGCAGCACTTGCATATAACAGGAAATTCAATAAGAAAAATCGCGAAGTCGAACTGAAAGGCAATGCCATGTTTCATGTCAGCAAAAATCCTGATTTACCTTTTACCATTAAAACAGACTTGGCAGAAGTTACTGTTTTAGGAACTGTTTTCTATATTGAACAAACCGATAAAAAGTTTAACGTTTATGTTGAAGAAGGTAGAGTCGCTGTAAAAATTAATGGACAAGAGGAGCGAGTCTTAACTAAAGGTCGGCAAATCAATTACAAAAAAACCTCAAAAACACTCATCCAGTCAGAAATCCAAAACGAAAATTATTTATCGTGGAAAACCGGTATCTTGGTATTCGATGAAACGCCGATAGAAGCTGTTGCAGAAGATATTGGCAGACAGTATAATGTTGAGATTTCAATAGATAAAAATGTGTCTCGAGCATTAAAGTTGACCGCCAAATACGAACAAAAAGACCTTTCTTCTGTTTTAAAACTTGTGTCCGAGAGCTTGAATGTAAAAATATCGAGAAAAGGGAATCGTATTAAAGTATCGCAATAATTTAATAACAAAATAAGACTTTAGACGTACAATTTTTTCAAATGCTTAAAATATTATGAGACTTGTGATGCTCTTTGGGCTTTTGTTGTTAATAAAACTAGCGATAGCTCAAGATTTTGATATCTACCCTAAACAACAAGACGATAAAGTAAAATTACCAGTGTTACACGAATCGGTAAGTTTAAATGAATTTCGCTTACTTTCTCGAGAAGTGCGCATGATGGATATGGCTTACGCAGCCATTATTCCGGGTTATGTTCACTTTAAAGCTCAAGAGAAATCAAAAGCCTATACTTTACTTACATTAAGGAGCATGGCATATGTTAGCATTGGCGCAGTTTATTTTAGTGCAAAATCTAAAGGTTCTGCTCTAGGAAGTTATTGGTACGATACAGGCGATCAGTTAGGCAAAATTCAAATTAATGATAATTACAGTATTAATGTTGGAGATGCAGTTTTAGTTGGTGCAGCCATAGTAATTGTTGGAACTTACTTATACGATTGGATTCATGGAAAATATCTACTAGAAAAAAAGCAAGAGCAAATTCGTTATAAGTACGCTGTGAAGTTCAAACTAGAACAAACTTTCCAGAATAAAAATACGATGTCTTTTGCAACAGGAATTCAGTTTTCAATTCAGTTTTAATTATGAGAAATTATATTTTAGTTGTACTTATAAGTTTGTTGAATTCTGCATTTGCACAGTTCTCCACCCAAACCGAATTTGAATATTTGAAATTAATTCACACGCAACACGATAAAAAACTCATTGAAGATAATATAAGAAATGCCGAATTAAAAGCTTTTCAAATTATACAATCGGCCTCCAACGATGCTTATGCGGCCGCTTTTATTAATGAATTATCGAAAAGCTTTTTTTTGTTGAAGGAATATGATAAAGTAATGTTTTATGTTTATGCACAACGGTTTCTTTTTCCAAACGATACTGTTGAGAAATCTGCCACTTTGCAGTTCAACGAAAATTTATATCGATTAGGTTTTCAGTTGACAGAAATTGATTCTATAAAGGAAAAAATGTCTCAGGAAATAGAAGGTAAGACGTTTAACGATAGGGCAGTAAGTTTTTTAAAATTTTGTATTTACCTTCAAAAGAAATCGCTCGATAAAGATATTGTATTGTGGTCTTCCTTATTGAAACAACGTACATTACAAAATCCAAATTGGTTACAACATTGGGAATACCTAACATTAACCAAAATAAAAGTTTCAGATAAAATTAAATTTATAGAATCTGTCGAAAACAAGCCGACTCCCGTTTATACTTTAATAACAGAGCAAAGTTTAAAAAATAAAGTTTATAGAAAGTCAATTACTCATTATTTGAAAACCAACAGTTTTTCTCAATCAGCTCTGCTGTTGAGCGATTATAAAGTTTTACCAAAATCGCTTTTAGCAAAAACCGACTGGTATTTTAAGCGAACTAGGCTATTCTTGCATTTATAATCTTATTTGATTGCGTCGAAAGAAAGAGGTAACAAGTCCTTTACTGAGTTTGCAATGTAAATCTTTTCTTGGCCTACCATTATTACCCTCATTGGTTGTTGGTATCTGTTTTCTGCTTCAAGCATGACCTGCCTGCAACTTCCGCAAGGTGTAACGGGCTGTGTAGTAAATTCATTATTGGTAAATACAGCAACAGCAAGTGTAGTAATCGACTGTTCCGGATATTGAGCATTGGCGTAAAAAATAGCGGTTCGCTCGGCACACAAACCGGAAGGATACGCCGCATTTTCTTGATTGTTCCCGCTTACTATTTCTCCATTTTTTAGTAAAACAGCTGCACCAACATAAAATTTAGAATAGGGAGCGTAAGCTTGGAGGGCAATGGCCTTTGCCGATGCTACGAGTTTTCGTTCAATTTCTGAGAGTTGTTCAATATTTTCAACAACTTCGATATCTATTGTAATTTGCATAATCCAAAAATAATCGTTTTGTGTGTCTGAAACAAAGGTTTAAAAATCAAAATGAATATTTGGAAAGCGGTTTTTTAAAGTTTGTATTTGTAAGTCGACTTGTTTTAAAAATTTCAAATGCGATTCACTCTCAGGGTTAAAGGGCCGATGTTGTAAAGCTTTCTTAATTTTAAGAATATCTTGCTCAAGTTTTAGCGTACTTGCATTAAAGTAAGTTGATTGAAAGTGTTCGTAAATATAATCGACAGCTAAATTGTTTGGATGAATAAGGTCTTGTTCATAAAACCGATAATCTCTTAAATCGTCCATCAATAATTCGTACGACGGAAAATAACTCACGTTTTCAAATATTTGCTCAAGCTGATGTATGCTATAATGCAAAATGGATTTGCTGATTTGGTTTTCGTGCGCACCATCTTTCCAATGCCGAACAGGACTTACTGTCAAAATGATTTGTAAGTTGGGTAAAAATTGATTTAAATTATTTATTAATGATGAATAAATCTCAACAATTGCTTCGGGTTTTAGTAAATAATGATCGAACAACTTAGCGGGTAATTTATGGCAATTCGACACAATTTGTCTGGTTTCTTTAAGTTCATAGACAAAGGCCGTCCCAAAAGTTAAAAATAAGAATTGCGTTTCCTTTAAATGATTGCTAGCCGTTGAGCTTGCTTCTTTAATTCGATATAATGTTACAGTTTCATCCAAATCGGAAAACATACTGTGGTGGTCGAAACTATGATGTAAGCCTTGATCTACAAACAAATCGGATTTATTGTATTGCTTGTTATTAAGGATGTTTCTTAAAGCAGTGGCCACAGAGATAGGATTGTATAATACCCCAAAAGGATTGCTCAGTACATCGAAATTGCTAGATTTTAATTTATTGCCGATGTTATCAGAAAAGCAAGAGCCTATCATCAATATTTTAGATTGATAATCTATTTGAAAAGCCGATGGCTTACTTTTTATTTCTGTTCGAAACAACAATGAGTTATAGATTTAATTGTTGATTCATCCAATTGATTATATGCTCAGCATGTTGCTCTCTGATGGGTTCGTTATGCAGTTCGTGTAACATTCCTTCCCAAATTTTTAGTTGGGTTTTTTCGGGATTGTTCTTATAAAAAGCTTCACTTCCCTTTGGCGATGTAATTGGGTCGTTAGCTCCATGTAACAAATAAAACGGAACGGGCATTGCTTTAGCATTTTCAACGGCCCATTTCCCATTTTCATATGCCGATGCAAAAAGGGTTAATGAAATTTTGTTATGCACAAGCGGATCCTTCTTGTAATGCTCAACGATTTCCGAATTTTGTGTAATCTGATTGGCTTTAATGTTGGTTGGGATGGTAAGTCCGCCTAAAAACGATTTAATAGATTTTACCAAATTAACTTGCCATTTTGGAGGCTCTTTAGTTAACCACAACCAAGGAGAAGTGGCAATGAGCCCAATAATTTCAGGCTTTCTTCTAAGGGTGTAATTGATAACAATATTTCCTCCCAAGCTATGCCCATAGAGAAATTGTGGCAAATCGGGATACGCTTTTTTTGATTCTTCAAAAAGCACATCAATATCTTTTAATATATCTTCGTAGTATTCGATATAACCTCTTTTCCCAAATGAATGTCCGTGCCCGCGATACTCGATTGCAAATACAGCAAAGCCATTTTCAACAAAAAAAGGCATCCAATTTTGGTATCTCGAACTATGTTCTCCAATGCCGTGAACAAAGTTAATCACTGCCTTTGGGTTCTCTTCAGGAATCCAAGATTGTCCAAATAATGAATGTCCGTCGAACGATTGCCATTGAAATTGTAGATTGTTCATAAGTTAAGCCTATTGAGATTGCAGTTTATATATTAAGTGAAGTATTAAATTATTACTCCATTCCGATAACAAAGATAGCAATCTGCATATAAGGTGCAAATTATTAAACAAACTTAGATTATTGCTGTTTATGAATGTAATAACCCGATAAAACAGTAGAAATATTATTGTAAGAATAAACTACTGCAAAATCGGGCTAAAAAGATTTCAAACCAATACTGTTCTGAATTAATTACAAATGCTCTACATTACTTTAATGCTTTTGAGCCGACAATAACTTTGAATTCTTGGGAATAAAAGCCTCTAGAAACTTTTAGAAGATACATTGAGTCTCCCAAGGAAGGTACTGTTATTTTATTATTTGAGCAAGAGACGTAGGTTTGGCTTATTTTTCTTCCGCTAACATCGAACCATTCGGCTAGATAATTATATTTAGCGTCTAAGTTTTCAATAACGACATACTGAATTGCCGGGTTTGGGTAACAACTTATTTTTTGATTGGAAGGTTCGAAAGGTATTGATGTTTGATTAAGTTCCATAACTCTAACTAATCCCATACTTGTAATTTCGTTTTGTGGGCCATCGTAATCTACGGCACCCACAGAAATTGTATTGCCATTTTGGCTAATGGCAACTGAAGTCCCAAATAAATCGGAACTATTATCGCCAATAAATTCAGCAGACAGAATAATTGTATCTTGATTGATTTCGAAAACAGAAACTTTTCCATTGTCAGCCTGGCTATAATAATCCGAACTACATATAATTCGGTTCCCGTCTCCACTGATGGCTACATCGTGCCCAAAGAAATCGTTAGCATAATCGCCATATAGGTTTTGACCTACTTGAATCCAATTATCATTGATGTATTTATAGACGGCAACTCTTCCTGCATCGGTGTACTGTTGGCCGTTTCTTACAGTTCCAACAACAATTGTTTCGCCTAAATTATCGACATCAACACTGTATCCAAAATATTCGCCGGTGTGCACTCCAATGATGTCGGTACCTTTCTGCACCCATGCTTCGCCCGACCATTCAAATGCTTTAACATTTCCTGAATTATTTCCATTTGAGGTTTCGGCACCTTTTGTTGCAATTATTATCACATCACCTGAGCCATTGATCGATATGTCATTCCCGCTTCGGTCGTATGCGTTTACACCTGTTATTTTATTTCCTTTTTGATTCCAAGTTGCTCCATCAAATTCGTAAATATATACTGCTCCAACTAATATTTCGCTTGTGTTTTCTTGAGCGACTGATAAAGCTATGGTTGTACCATCTTCGTTGATAGAAACAGCATAACCTAACTCGTCACTGTCGTAGCTTCCCGAAAGGGTTTGTCCCATTTGTTCCCATTGTCCATTGTTGTATTGATAAACTTTAACTTCGCCTCTTGCATTGTTGTTTCCATAGGCACCTGCAACAATAATATTGCCCAAAGCATTGATGTCGATGCTATAACCAAGATATCCATAAGTGTAATTTCCATGAATGGTTTGCCCAAGTTGCACCCATTGATTTAAAAGATATTGAAATACCATAACGGAGCCTCCGTCGCTGTATCCGAAATCGGTATAAGGACGACCTGAAACCATAATATCACCGGTTTCATTAAGTGCTGTAGTAAAACCCATTTGTTCGTAAGTTTCTGACCCTGTAATGTCTAGTCCTTTTTGTTCCCAAGTCTGAGAAAATGATTGTGTTATTAAAAACAGAATTGCCGAAATAATAAATATTTTTTTCATTTTAAAACCGATTAAAAATTAATTATTTGAGAATCTATACACTATCCCTCCTTGCCCAACAGCAAAGCCAAGATGATTACCTTTGAAATAAATTTTTTCGATAGCTTCTGTTGTTGATACTTCGTTAACAGGAGTCCAAGTTTGTCCACCGTCGGAGGTGTAAAATACTTTTGCTTGGGCAGAACTAGTTTGTTTGTTTGAGCAAGCATAACCTTCGTTTGAGTCTATAAAATGTACAGAACTAAAATAAGGTAAACTTGATTCGTTGTATTTATTCCATGTCGTTCCACCATTCGATGAATTTAATATGACAGCACCATTCGTATTGTTTCCGCCAACAATCCATAAATTGTTTTCGTCGAGAATAAAAGCGCCATTTAAAATCTCATTGGTAGATAGATTATTAAACTGATGCCCCGTAAAGTTGATTCCACCATCTGTAGAAATCATGTAGTATTGCGAAGTAGAATTATTTTCGTCATAAATCGAATACAATAAAACGAGATTTGCAGTAGCTTCTAATTTAACCGATTGATACTGATCGAAGTATGGTATTTGATATGGACTACCGATTGGGCTATGAGTATCTAGGTTAACCCTGTAAAAATAATTATAATAATCATTGGCATCAGGTTCTCCAACCGCAATGAGTTCGTTATTCAGAGTAAAATCGATATTTGTAATTTGGTCGTGGGCAAAAGTTCCAACATTGTTATATCCATCGTAATATTCTATTGGGGAAATATTTTGACCACCATTGGTTGTTTTCTGAACCATATTTTGTGATAACACGTAACCCGATGATTCATCAAACATTGTTATCTCGTGCATTTGTATTATGCTTGAATTTACAATTTGCCATGTTAAACCACCATCAAATGTGTTTAAAATAGAGCCATATCCTGTGCCTCTTACTGTGATCCAACCGTTAGATTCGTCTGTAAACATAACATCTGTACAAGTTGTAGAACTGCTCATGCCCAGACTGCTTAAATCGATTTCCGACCAGCTTGGCGTACTTAGAGTAATATTTAGCTCGTCTAAGCTAACTTGTTGCGATGCAATATATTCGATAACTTTAATTTGGTGTAGTCCCGGGGTTGCACCCGATGTAGCCCAAATATACTCGTAAGGAGCTTCTGTATCGGAGAAGACCAAAATATTATCAATGTAAAATTCAATTTTCTGTGGTGTTTCGCCGGTTACTGAGGCATCGATGGGAATATTATATCCAATTACGTAATTTGAATTTTCTGTTGGCGATGTTATTTGCACCACATTTCCAATAGGTTCATTTTGCAAGTGCAATAAATTAGTTTTAAACAGACAATAATCATCGGCCCAGTCTTCGCTAAATCCTATCACATCTACTTTTAAACCAACTTGAACTTGCGAGCCTGCGTACAAGTCTAGATCCCAATTGTTTGAGATTGGATAGAGGTGGGATGTCATTTGTGTACAACCACTAATATTTGCAAAAGGACCTGCTATTCCGTAAAGCAAAAGTGAAAATTCTGTTTTCAAATGAGTTTCGAAATTAGCTTCGAGCTCTATACTGGGGTAGGTGTAACCGGAACTGTAATTATCTTCATCGACTTTAGAAAAGCCGTTTTCGCTTGTGTACCTTGTACCTAGTTTACCATTATAACTTTCTGTAACGCCCATAGTAAACGTGCCGGAAATTTGACCATTTGCATCGATATATAAGTCTATTACGGGAATAAATACAACCGGAACGATGCCAACTTGAATTATCCAAGGAGTTAAGTAAAACTTTGCTAATGGAATTTGCTCTTCAAATGATATTCCGCTTTGAGCTGAAGTTACAATAGATGCCGATTGATTGATATTTATACCTGATTCAAATTCTGATATATATGGCGTAAGAGTTAGAATGTCAAAATCCCATTCGTAATCCATATAAAAATCTAAGTCGAGTTCTGTATGTCCGGAAATATTTATTGTTGAATTACCTTGTTCAATGGTTTTGTTATAATCGAATGCAAATACAGAAAATTTACTTTGCGAAAACTGAACATCTTTACTGAGTTCTATTTGCCTGATATTCGATTTTTTAACTTGACCGCTATTGAAATGAATACTACCAGATTTAACAGCCTCTGTTAATTTGGCTTGTTCGGTTTGTACTGTTGTTATGCCATTGTTGTTGGTTATAGATGTAATTTTACGAAGAAAACCATTGGGAGCAATTGAAGAGGTATCGTCAACAATGATTTGTCCCTGTTTCAATTGTGCAATCTGTGCATTGCTTCCGGCGAAAACAAAAGTATAATTCGAGGTGTCTAATGAACTAATGTAAGCGATAGTTTGGTCGTTAAAAACAATTGTATTTTCTGAAACTACATTTGGGGTGGTTTCTTTTTCTTCGTCTTTCTTACAAGAATAGAAAATCGAAAGTATGGCGAGAGTTATAAGTACTTTTGTTTTCATATTTGATATTTGTGTTTATTAATAAATTGAAAAACATTATAGCTCTGTTCCCAGCCCAAATGCAAAACGCCAAAAGCTATAAACACGAGACCAATTATTGAAAGCAGTTTATTCATTTGTTTAAGATTTATTTTTCCTGCAAAATTGAATTGACAAATAGTATATACCAAAAAATGTGTGTTGTCAATTGGTAATCAACAATGCTAAGAGTTAATATTTTAGGTAGACAATAAGTAAACAAAAATTAGTTAAAGTCCACTGTATAAGTGAGATAACAAAATAGAATACAAAACAGAAGAGTACTTAAATCAAAATGAGTAAATTTGTCGAACTCAATTTAGTTAACTATGAAGCTTATAGGTCTAAGCACGCCCTTTTTAATAATCTTTTTGGTATTTGTTGAAGTTTCTTGGGCTAAACAATACGAACAACGCCCTGTTAGTGATATTGAAAAAACATTTAAAGAGAAACTAAACGAGATATACAAATTACAAAACAATAATTTATCAGAAAGGATATTATTGAGCCAACAATTGCTTGAAATTGCAAAAAGATCGACCGTCGATAAATATGTCGCAATTTCGCACTACGAAATCGGATATTCGTATGAAATTTTCGGACTATATGAGCAAGCGGCCAATGCATTATTCGAAGCATTAAACGATCTGAAAGATAACAAAAACGATATATTAACTTCTAAAATATATAACGAACTTGGTCTAGTTTTTCAGGGGGTAAGAGACTATGAACAAAGCCTACTTTATTTTAATAAATTTCTTGAAATTCAAAAAGAATTAAAAGATACTGCCGAAATAGCAGGTGCCTTTTCAAACATCAGCTTAATATACTTGTCTAAAGAAAAGTATGATTCTTCACTCTTTTTTTCGAACTTAAGTCTCAAATTAAGAAAAAAAATTGGTCAAGAATCGACAATTCCCATTTCTATGCATAATATCGGGGAAGCTTATTTTGGTATGGGCCAATTTCAAGAAGCATTAGATTACTTTGAACAGACTAAAGTTTTGTATAAAAATCTAAAAAATGAATACCAGATATTTCATCTTAATTATTCAATAATTAATGTACTATTGGCGTTGAACGATTACTCTAAGGCTCTCAAGATTATTCATGAGAATAAAACTATACTAAATAAAATTTCTGGCATTTACAATAAACAATTACTTCTTAAATCACAGTATAAATATTACAAAGCCACTAATAATTCAAATCAAGCTTTGTATTACTTTGAGCTATTTAATCAATTGTCCGATTCAATTCAAGGTGCTGAAATAAAGGAAAAACTAATCAATCTTCAAGTAGTGTATAATTTGAAAGAAAAAAACGAAACTATCAAATTACTATCGGAACGTGAAAAAAACTTAGAACTTGAAAAGAAAAATAAGAATAAAAATATTTTTATTCTTATATCTATATTGTTTTTAGCCGCGTTAACAATCTTATTCTTGCTCACTCGTATTAAATTAAGAAATCGAAATATTGAAATATTAAACTTGAATATCGAGAAACAAAAAACAAATGAAAAACTATTAAAATCCGACATAGACTTAAAGAACAAACAACTTGTTTCTTATGCTTTAAATAAAATAAAATACAATGATCAAATTAAAGAAATTGACAAAATTGTTTCAGAAAACAAAAACGATATTCCACATTTAATCAAAGCGGTTAAGGCGTCATTAAAAACTAACGAACACAATGACGAAGAGTGGAACAAATTTAAAACCCATTTCGAAGAAATAAATCAACAGTTTTATTACAAATTAAAACAACACTCATATAACTTAACTTCAAACGATTATAAAATTTGTGCACTGATAAAAATTAATTTCAACATAAAAGAAATGGCTTCATTCCTTAACATTTCGCCGGATAGCGTTAAAACGGCACGTCATCGTTTGCGAAAAAAACTAAACTTGTCAAACGAGCAAGATTTGCATACGTTTATTCAAAATATCGATAATGAATAGTTTAGTACAATTTCAGTTATTATAATTTAAAACAATTACACTTCTTTAGATCTTTTCGAAATTATTCAAACTATAGAAAGTCTTATTCAGAATTCAATCTTGCTGCAAATTCATCAATGTCTTTGACCTGTTGAAAATTTAAAAGGTTAACATTTTCGCCGTTTTGATTAAAATGAATTAATTGCGCTGTGAATTCAAGCACTTCAAGTCGATCGAAAGCTTCCAATAAATTTTTTCCCAAAGCAATAACGCCGTGGTTTTCCATTAGGATAACATTGTGCTTTAATGCGGTTTGAGCTACAGATTTTGCCAAATCATCAGTCCCCATCAAAGCGTATTTGGCAATGCCTACTTCTCCTAAAATCAATCGTCCTTCGCTTGTGTAATTGGTCGGAAATATCGATTTTCTACATGCAAAAGAGGTGGCATGTACAGGGTGAGCATGTACAATGGCTTTTACGTCCGGGCGGGCGTTATAGATAGCCAAATGCATAGCTGTTTCCATACTACGTTTTTTGTAGTCTAAAAAGTCCCCATTGATGTTGGTTACTGCAATGTCTGAAGCTTGAATTCTTCCTTTATCAGTACCGCTTGGTGTGATGTAAATATACGGATCTTCAAAAAAACTGATATTGCCTCCACTTGTTGTTGTAAGTTTTTGGCGATATAGCCTTCTCATATAATAAGCAATCTCTTTTTTCATCTTTTTAAAATTTTACTGAGTATTTTAAATAACACCACTATTGACAATCGCGATCGTGTTTTCCTTAATAAATCAGACAAGATTCGCTTCACTAAATTTTTCAATTATTTTTTGAATAATGCGTGAATCGATTCTTTTTTTGCAGCTACAACACCTTTCTCTGTTATTAGACCCGTAACAAACCTTGCCGGTGTGACATCGAAAGCGTAATTGGCAACTTTGGCATGATTTGGAAAAATCTGAACTTCTTGTATTATTTGGTTTTTGTCGATGCCTTTGATGTGCGTCAGCTCACGTGCATCTCGTTGTTCAATTTCAATCTCGTTAACCCCATTTTTTATAGATAAGTCGATGGTTGAAGTAGGTAGTGCTACATAAAATGGAATTTGATTATCGTAGGCTGCCAAAGCCTTAAGGTATGTCCCTATTTTATTGGCTACATCTCCATTTGCTGTTGTTCTATCGCTGCCAACAATAACCAAATCTACCATCTGATGTTGCATGAGATGTCCGCCGGTATTGTCTGCAATAATAGTGAAATCAACTTTATTTTTTTGGAGTTCCCAAGCTGTTAAATTAGCGCCTTGGTTTCGTGGTCTGGTTTCATCGACCCAAACATGAACAGGAATACCTTTTTTGTGCGCTGCATAAATAGGAGCAGTCGCTGTTCCATGAGCTCCTGTTGCCAAATAACCGGCATTACAATGGGTTAAAATATGAATGGTGTCTTGTTTTTTTGCATACAATGCTTCAATAATTTTCAATCCGTGCTCACCAATTAAAAAACAATCTTGAACATCTTTTTCTGCATATTGTTTAGCCAAATTGAGCACATCCAATTTGGAAGTTTTTGAGTTGATGTTTTTAAGCAATGTATCGATAGCAAACATCAGGTTTACAGCAGTTGGCCTTGCCTCACGTATTGCTTTTGAGGCTATGGAAAATGCCGATGAATATCCATGTTGAACAAAAGCAAAATATAAAGCAAAAGCAGCTGTTGCACCAATCACCGGAGCGCCTCTAACGGTCATGTCTTGAATGGCTAAAATACATTCTTTGTAGCTTGTCAAATGCACTAACTCATAACGAAAAGGTAATTGTTTTTGATCAACAACGACCAAGCTGTCTCTATCATCGTCGAACCAAAGTGCTCTGGGAATATTCGTGTCGATACTCATATTTGAACTTATGTTTAGCAAAATTAATGTATTTAAAAGAAAAAACCCCGATTCAGGAAGACTCGGGGCAAAACTACTAATTACTATTATGAAAAAACCACTATCTGCTATTTCAAACGCAAGTTGCAGCTTTTTGTTTCAATACTCACTCATTTTTTTGTGCTCTTTGATAAACTAAACAATAAACTACTTTAGTGCTTACTTTTTATAGATAATTATTTTTTGGCTTTGACGAAAAATGAATCTGTTGGATTAAAAATGTGAATGGTATGGCTTGCCAATATTTTAATTAATTTTGAGCACAATTAAATATTAAAGAACTATAAAAGAATAGCGGTGAATTATTGCGAAGATTATTCTAAATATAAAAGATATCCTACACTAGAAGTTAAAGTAGGTTCGCTTGTCATTGGTGGAGAGCAACCAATAGTGGTGCAGTCGATGGTGAATACTTCCACAATGGACACTGATAAAACGGTAGCGCAAGTGAAAGAGCTGGTTGAAGCAGGTTGCGAGTTGGTAAGAATCACAGCTCCCGGGAAAAAAGAAGCAGAAAACTTAGCAAATATTAAACAAACTCTTAAAGAACTTGGAATAACAGTCCCCTTGGTAGCCGATATTCACTTTGCACCAAAAGCAGCAGATATTGCAGCCGAAATTGTCGAAAAGGTACGCATTAATCCAGGAAACTACGTAGATAAAAAAGTTTTTAAATCTCATGATTATACCGATGAAAGTTACGCCGAAGAATTAAAACGAATTGAAGCAACTTTTATCCCATTTTTAGAGCTTTGCAGAAAACATGGAACGGCAATTAGAGTGGGATCGAACCACGGTTCTTTAAGCGATAGAATTGTCAATCGTTATGGCAACACACCGGAAGGAATGGTCGAAGCCGCTATGGAGTTTTTACGAATTTGTAAACAACAAAACTTTGCAAATGTGGTTGTTTCGATGAAAGCCAGCAATACTCAGGTGATGACCCATTCAACACGTTTGTTGGCTGCAAAAATGAAGGAGGAAAAAATGCAATTCCCTATTCATTTAGGTGTTACAGAAGCAGGCAATGGCGAAGATGCCCGAATAAAATCGGCTATTGGAATTGGGGCTTTATTGGCCGATGGGATTGGCGATACCATTCGTGTCTCTTTAACCGAGCATCCTAAAGCGGAATTACCGGTGGCGAGGACTATTATTGAACATTTCAGCTTGGCAAACACAGTGAACTTGCCAGCGGTGTCAGATGTTGATTATTCACCTTATCAATATCAAAAAAGAAAATCAACGGATTATAAATTTATTGGCGGAAATACTAAACCAATCGTTGTTGGCAGAGTCAATGAGCACTTGCACGCAGATGTGATTTTTCAGGAAAGCATGCCTGAACATATCGATAAACAAAAAAGCTATTTGGTACCTTGGGAAAATTATTCATCTAAAGAACAAGTTTTTCCATTGATGTCGATGGATGAATATTTTATACACCGCCCAAATTCTAAAGCATGGGTTCAGCTAGAAATATCGCAAATAGATCTTTTGGAACAAATTGATTCAAATGCAGAGATTACGTTTGTGTTTAATGCGACAAGTCTTCATGCGGTTGCAGAAATACGTACTTTCTTTTTTAAATTGGCGAATCTGAATTTAAATCAACCCACAGTAATTCGACGTCATTTTAAAATAGGAAAAAACCTCGAAATTCATGCAGCTTGCGATTTTGGACCTTCGTTGGTCGATGGTTATGGCGATGGCATTTGGTTAGAAACGGAGCATTCTACAACGAATGCAGCAAGTATAGCTTTAAATATTTTACAAGGAGCTCGCGTCAGGATGTCGAAAACAGAATTTATTTCTTGTCCTTCATGTGGTAGAACCTTGTTCGATTTAGAGACAACTACCGATAAAATTAAATCGCGTTTGTCGCATTTAAAATCGTTAAAGATAGGAGTGATGGGCTGTATTGTAAATGGACCAGGCGAGATGGCCGACGCCGATTATGGCTATGTTGGAGCCGGAAAAGGAATGGTGAGTTTGTATAAAGGTCAGGACGTGATCCGTAGAAATATACCTTCGGAAGAAGCGGTTGATGAGTTAATTGCTATAATAAAAGAGCATGGCGATTGGGTTGAACCATAATGTAACTATAGGGGACTTCTAAAAATTAGTCCAAACTGAGACATTCATAAAATTTTGGATACAAATAAAAATTTTGAGAGCTATCGAAATAACTTGAATAATTTTTCGGTAGTAGGCAAAAGATTTATGAAAGCCTTTTGGGAACAAAGATGGCAAACAATCTACTGCGTTAAAATTTTTATAAATAGCTACGGCTATTAATAAAAATTTATGCCTTGTATCTTATTTACTATCTTTGTTTCTCAGAAAGGAGTAATTATTAGAAGTCCCCTATAATGAACGACGATATTAAAAAAGCTGTAGATGTACTACGCCAAGGTGGAGTAATTTTGTATCCGACCGACACGATTTGGGGGCTTGGTTGCGATGCTGAAAACGAGGACGCTGTGAAAAAGATTTATCAAATTAAGCAACGTTCCGATAGAAAAAGTATGCTTTGCTTAATAGATACGCCTTTTCGTTTGGAAATGTATGTTGAAGAAATCCCGGAAATTGCTTGGGATTTAATTGAGCATACCGACAAACCTCTAACAATTATCTATCCTAAAGCCAAGCACTTAGCTCAAAATCTGATTGCCGAAGATGGTTCTATAGGCATAAGATTGACAAATGACGAATTTTGCCGGAAATTGATAGGCCTATTGCAAAAACCAATTGTATCAACGTCGGCCAATGTTAGTGGAGATATAGCGCCAACTATCTTCGACGAAATTAGTGATGAGATTAAACAAGCCGTCGATTATATTGTGCAATACCGGCAAGATGACATTGAAAAAGGTAAAGCATCGAGTATTATAAAACTGGACATGGGTGGTTTGTTTAAAATTATTCGGGAATAACGAATAATTCTCTTTATCAGAAACACATTCAATAAATCTTATTCCCAGTTATTTATAATACTTAAGCATGAACCGAATCATGTTTTTAGAAAACAGACCTTGCATTATATCTGTTTGGCTCATTCCAAAAGAAAGTGCAGGATTTTTTTTAAGAAATTCATCCATATGCTTCCATAAATATTGATAAAAACGTGGGAGATATTCTAATGTCCAGAAACCATTTACCGGATTAATAATACCATCGTAATCGCTACCAATACAGATATGTGGCCAAGGATTGATCTGCTCTGAGTTACAAACTTTAACAATGTGTTCGATATTGTTCCAAATTAATCCGGAAGTAGCTTTAAATCGTTTTTTTGCACATTTATATTTTTTAGTAGCTTTTAGCGCCTCTTCGCTCGACATAACGCGTTCGTCCATATTCAGACCAAACAAGCCATCGGACTTCATCAATCTAATAATTTCATCGTCGTATAATCCTATGTCTTCGTTGTGTAATAGGTTGTTTGTGATTGTTTTGTTGGCATAGTTTTTCATCCCGTTTGCCCCGCCATGGCTGAATATTAAAGGAACATTATCGCCTTGTAATGCCATTTGATCGAGTATTGCATAATACTGGTTTCTAGCGACGGGATGCATATGTTTAACGTCGATATAGATACGCTGACCATTTTCGCGACTTAAAAGGTTATTAATGACTTCTTTGCCCTGTGGTCTTAATTCGTTATTTCCATCTTCTGTACCGAAGGTCTGATGTCTTAACTTTTGCAACGATGGCGGAAGGCTGATGCAGTGCCCGCTCAGTTGGTTATAAAAGTGATGAGCTAAAGTGAAATAAAAAGGTTTTTTAGATTTTAAAAATGCAATGCTTCCTTCTTTAATTTTTTGATCTGTTTTGGCTTGCGAATCCACCTGAGAAAATAAATTATGACCACCTTCAACTGTATAAAACAAAAGAATGGTTTGTGCATCTACAGAACTTAAAGCTTTTTCGAGCGAGTCGGAAGAATCGATGGTAAGATACCGATATTCTTTTTTATCAATAGTAAATTTTTGATTATTAAGTGTGGCAATAAACTCAAATTGCCGAACCATTTCGTCGTAGTAGCTTGTGTTAGGGTCTTGTATTTTTTCAATCCAATCTTTTCCAAAATCGGTCACCATATTTTCCAATGCAGGGCTATCGATCTTCCCGATAAAGAAATCGCGTTCGGGCGAATACATGGCATTGCCAAGAAGTTGAGCATTGCCTAAGCTGGCAGAAAATAAATCGGCTTGTCGATAAGGCGTGAGCGTTAAAAGATTTTCTATAAGTCGGTTCCAAAAATTAAAACGTTTATGAAAAAACAAATTAGCTTCGTTTTTAGGATCGTCGGATGGCTGGTATTGGTTCTTCCCGTAACATTTCAAAACAGGATGAACATGCAAATCGGTATAAATCATAATCTAGTATTTTAAAGAGGTTTTGCGTAAATATATAAAAAACCCAGTGCATAAAAAACAGTGGGTTAATTAATACACTTTAATTCGTTTCAAAGTCTAAGAAATCAATTACAGCATTTGGAAAGCCATCGAGAGCATCTGGTAAATATTCAGAATCTAAAAGCATTTTTTGATCTTTAAAAAGAACAAGCCGTGGATTGTGACCTGTGTTATAAGGGTTGTATTTTTCGTATAAAATTAATGAGTCGGTAAATATTTTCGAACTTGGCTCTAACTGATATTGCAAGAGAGCTCGTTTTAAATTGGCATGATAGGTGTTGTTTTCTCGATATACTAAATATACAGGGGTAGGGCTAATATCGAATAAGACTTGTTTGTTGGCCGATAAAAAACGCATTACATAATCGACACAGCCGGGGCAACCACCGCCATCGATAATTACTAAAGCATAATTAGAGTCTCGAATGCCCCATTGTTTATTGGCGTATTCTGTTATATTGAGGGCTTCTTTTTTTAAGCCGTTTGGTTTGCATTCGCCTTGGCTTTCCCAACTTTTCTCAATTGCTATAAGGGAATCCAGCTCATATTTAAATTTGGCTTCATTATATTCTCCAAACTCGTAATCCCATAACGTATAATATATAGAATCCCCTTTTATATCGGAAGTCCAAATGCCTTCGCTATTTATTTGTTCTATAAATCCATTATCTAGAATTGTTTCTCCTATGTAGTTGAATTGCTCGTCAGTAACAACTGCCAACTGAATGTTTTTTGTAATGCTAATTAATCTCAAGTATTTATTGCTTTTTGGCAAATGAATTAAGTCCAAATAGACTGGATAATGCCTCTGTTCATTTTCTAGGTACGGCATGTTTGTTTTTTTAGCAGGTGAAGCATATTTTGAATTGATAACAACAGAATCTAACACATTCATTTCATAATTAAGTATTAATATTTTAGGCGTGTGCATAAAAGATAAATGCAGTTGCTTTTTAATGCCAAACTCCATCATTGTATAATAATTTGCATTTGGCAGATACTCATCTTTCTTTATATCGGGGTATTTGATATTTGATACTTTGTATTCTTTTTCTTTAAAATCATAATATGCTAAAACTGGAAATAAATTTACATTTTTTGAAGTTCCAATATTGGAATTGCTTAGAGCAGAGTATATTCTATATTTTAAGGTACTGGGTTTTATTATGACATTAAAAATTGCCCAATTAAATAAGATAGAATCAAAAGCAGTTTCGTTTAAAGATGTATCAGATGTGGTTTTTATAAATTCAGGGTAGTTGTATGAGTTTATGAGTTTATAGTAAGTTAAGGGGTAAGATGCAAGGTATTGCCCTTTATCATTAATTAATACAATGGAACTGTCATTATTATATTTGTATTCAGAAGAACCCATTAGCAGGATAGAGTCTTTATTGTAATAATTAAAATCGGATATGCCATGCAAATAATCAGGCAGTTTAATGGTTTTGCTTAATTCTTCCGTTATTACGTTATAGTCAAAAATAGCAGGCTTGGGGTAATAATATATTAACAAGTGCAAGCTGTCTTCTATTTCTACAAAACGCGTAATATTAGCCGACCAAATTTGGCCTTTTGGCAAGGGTAAAGTGATCTCTTTAAGTTTGTGTTTTATTAAAAACTCAGAGTTTTTAGCATCCTTGTTTTTGTCATGAAAGCAAGAAAATATTGATGTTATAATTATTATTAAAAGAGCAATTCTACTTATCATATAAAAGAAATTAAGAAACTATCTAAAACTTATAAACATTACTAATAAAAAAACTACATCGATATTGAAAATTATATATAAACAGCTATGAAAGGGATAAGTTATTAGATAGCTTCTCAAAGCGATTAGAGCTTAGTGTTTAAAATTAATAAAATCTAAACTATTGTATATCATTTCTGGTAAATTATCCGGAGCGTATATGCTATCGGTAATAATTTGATTATTTTTTATCAATATAAGTCGAGGATTGTTTTCTAAGTATGGATGAAAAACTTGATAATTGAAGATAGAGTCTTGTTTTAAGTTTTTAAAACTTTTTATTTCATATTCGTTAAGAATTGATGTAACGATTGACTTATCATCTTCAACTATAAGTAAATAAAATGGTTTACTCTCTATAATTTCTTTATTTAGTTTAAAAAACTTGTAGACATAATTTACGCAACCCGGGCAAGCATTGTTTTGCACTGCGTATACAACATAAGTACTGTCTTCAATATGCAATCTATTTTTAAAGTATAATAGTAATTCAGATGGTTCGAAAGTGTTGTCGGCTTTCCTATTTATACCTATAGAACATTTATAGTTTTCTAGTTTTTCAATCTTTTGGTTTTGCGCGGCACGCATCTTCTCTACAAAAAGCGATTCATCATATGGACGATAAGCATATTTAATTTTTTTGAGTATTATTTTATTCTCATTTTGGCTATTAAAAAAGTCTAAGTTCCAACCGTTGGCTAATGGGATATATAGAGGTTGATTGTACGATTCTCCAATGACATTGAAATTTTCGTCTGTATGAATTTGAATATTCTTAAAATCACCATAGGTTTCGTTTGGGTAGACGATATGGCGGGTATATGTTTTATTGTAATTGTCGAATACTAGTAAGCCGTAGTAGGGTTGTGTAGTACTATATTGTTCGTCAATATATTCTTTATACGGTAAAATAGAGTCTGTAGCTTCCGAATTTATTTCGTGTTTTATAAGCTTGTTTTCTTTAATATCCCATTCTAAAAATGTGGGCGTGTAAGAAAAGCTTACCAATGGGTTTCCTTTTGCTCCAAGGCTGATATTTGTAAAGTATGCTCCCCAAGGATAAAAACCATCCGACAAATCGGGGTACCAAATGTTATTATTCATTATTAGGCTGTCTTTAGCTAAATCGTAGTAGGCAATTAACGGATGCTGAATGTGCTTTAATGAGTCGGCTTTAAATCTGGTGAAATTGTAGTCGGTAAAGGATAAAAAGATATTGTGTTTATTTATAGAATTAAAATTAAACCAAGCTACGGGTTTAACTAATAAAGAAGTATCGCAATATGGTGCATATGTATTGCGGATATATGGGTGCTTAAGTGCTATTGTTTTTCTGTTTTCGGCTTTATCGTTGGTTAGAATTATTAAACTATCATTGTTTTCGCTGTGAATATCACAAAAGAGGTAAATACTATCTTTAGAAAGGTAATGAAAGAAATCGATTTGAGAGCCTTCGGGGGTAATACTTTTGAAAGAAATACTATCCCAAGAGGCTGAAGAAAGATTGTATTGGTACAACATTGGCGAACAGAAACTATTACTACCCAACAAAAGCAATAATTTATTTTCTTTTACATTTAATTCTGTATATAGAATACGGTACCATTTTTTGGTTGGAAATTCAATGGTTAACGAATCTGTGGCTTCAATTATAATATGTTGTTTTATGGTATCGTTTTGTTTACACGACAGTAAAAGTGTAACAAAAACTAAAAGTCCGCTTATTTTTAAATTCATATATGTCAATTTTTATAGCAACCCGATAAAGATCGGGCTGCCATTATGTGTTAATTACTTACTACTATTACACTTTCTCCGGTGTCAAGTTTTGCCCCGTAACAGTTTTTAGGGGTTCCACTGCATGATTGATTTTTCCCAAAACTCGCTGCTCTAAATGTGCCTGTCCATCTGTCAGATGCTCTTTCTTCAATAGTTTTTTTGTCTACTTTTAAAATTAGCTGATTACTTTCTGTACGGTATAAAACCCCGATCTCTCCATCTAAATTAAAGTTTTCATCTAAAAGAATATCCTTTCCTTCTGATAATTTTAAAGATTCTGTCCCATCTTCTTTAGTACAAGACATTAACAAAGAACCAGCAATGGCCAATCCTACAATAAATTTTACATGTTTCATTTTTAATTTAAAATTAATGGTTAATAATTATTACCATTTA
Organism: Bacteroidales bacterium; assembly: GCA_016936665.1. Taxonomy (GTDB): domain Bacteria; phylum Bacteroidota; class Bacteroidia; order Bacteroidales; family JAFGXI01; genus JAFGXI01. Next base: position 58,513 of record JAFGXI010000017.1, on the reverse strand, counting down.
CAGAATTGGGGTTTCTTTTGGGGTGCTAGCGTGTTTTCAAAAGTTTTTTTCCAATGAGCCTTTGTTACAAGTAAAGGCAATAGTAAATAGTTATTTTTACCTAGCAAAACAAAAAAAAAAAAAATGACATCAAAAAATAAAATTCCAACTTAAAACATGCTATTTAGCATAAAAAATTCACAGCAAAAAGCGTGGGGTACAAAAGCTTAGCTTATACACTGAGATAGTATTTGTAACCAAAATAATATAATCTCGTAAATTGACATTACCTAAAAATTTGAATTATGTTAAAATTTTATAAGCAAATTTCAGAAAAAAAATATCCGATGTGGATGGAATCTTTAAAAAAGTGGTTTAAGTCTTTTATTAATAAAGGGCAAAATAATGTAGAGTCTGTTATTCAATCTTTTCAAAATGAAGATTACAACAGAGATGTTCATATGTTTATTTAAACGAATATCTTAAGGGGACTAATTTTTAGAAGTCCCCTTAAAAAAAAGCGACCCATTTGAGTCGCTTTTTTTATAAATTCAATTTTATTATAAGTCAATAGTTTTTACTTCAAAAGTTTCTTTACGGTAAGAGTCGATAGGGGCACAAGAGCACTGTAAATTTCTATCGCCGTAGGCATCGTCTAAACGCGCTACCGATGGGAAGAATTTATTTTCGGCAACCCAAGGCAGAGGGTATGCAGCTTGCGTTCTGCTGTAGGGGTGAGCCCACTCATCGCCAATTAATTCCACTTGCGTGTGTGGTGCATTTTTAAGCACGTTATCTTCTGCGTTGGCTTTTCCATTTTTCACATCCATAATTTCGTGGTAGATGTTTACCATGGTTTCGATAAAACGATCTAACTCAGCTTTCGATTCGCTTTCGGTGGGTTCAACCATTAAAGTGCCATGTACAGGGAACGATAAGGTAGGAGCATGGAATCCGTAATCCATCAAACGTTTGGCGATATCCGATTCTGAGATATGGGCTTCGCGGCTGAAGTTTCGGCATTCTAAAATCATTTCGTGTGCCACACGTTCGTTATTGCCGGTGTATAAAATATCGAAATAAGGCTTTAAGCTACTTGCTAAGTAATTAGCATTAAAGATAGCGTATTTGGTAGCATCTTTCAATCCTTCAGCCCCTAACATCATTACGTAGGCGTGAGATATTGGCAATACACTGGCGCTACCGAATGGAGCAGCAGAAATGGCTGCAATGGCTTTATTGCCTCCAATTTTAACCAACGGATTAGAGGGTAAAAACTCAACTAGTTTTTCGTTAACCGCAATTGGGCCAACGCCTGGTCCGCCACCACCGTGAGGGATTGCAAATGTTTTGTGTAAATTTAAATGACAAACATCGGCGCCAATTCTACCCGGATTGGTTAAACCAACTTGAGCGTTCATGTTTGCCCCATCCATATAAACCAAACCTCCATAGTTATGAATAATGTTGGTCATTTCAATTATGCCTTCTTCAAATACACCGTGTGTAGATGGATAGGTTACCATAAAAGCGGCTAACTGGTCTTTATGTGCTTCTGCCTTTATTTTTAAATCTTCTATATTGATGTTGCCTTTTTCGTCGCATTCTACGATCACAACATCTTGTCCGGCCATCACTGCCGATGCAGGGTTCGTTCCGTGAGCGGAGGAAGGGATGAGAACTACGTTTCTGTGGCCTTCACCTCTCGATTTATGATACTCGCGTATGGTCATTAGACCAGCGTACTCACCCGAAGCCCCGGAATTAGGTTGGAAAGAAATGCCGGCAAATCCGGTTACTTCTTTTAAATAATCGCCTAATTCTTCGATTAATTGATAATAGCCTTCGGCTTGGTTTTTAGGAACAAATGGATGTATAGCGTTGAATTCTGGCCAAGTAATAGCAAACATTTCTGTAGCGGCATTCAGCTTCATGGTACAAGAACCTAAAGAAATCATCGAATGGGTAAGTGAAATATCTTTGCGTTCTAACTTTTTAATATAACGCATCATATCGGTTTCCGAATGATAGTTTTTGAACACATCCAAGGTTAAAAATTCCGATTGGCGTTCGAATTTCCTATCGAAATAAATTTCGTTAACCAATTCGTCGTGTACTTCAACTTCTTTGTGGTTGGCCAATGCAAAAACTTCTAGAATTGTATTGATGTCTTTTATAGTATTGTCCTCACCTACCGATAAAAAGATCGATTGATCGGCACAATAGTAGAAATTCATTTGTCGTTCTTCAGCTAGCTTTTTAATGTCGTTTTGAGTTACGCCTTGTGGTAGCTGAATCCTTAAAGTATCGAAATAGTTGACATTATCTTGCTGATAACCTAATTTGATTAGTTCGTCGTTTAAGTAGCCTGCTTTTTTATGAATATCGGTAGCAATAGCTTTCAAACCCTCTGCTCCATGATACACAGCGTACATACCGGCCATGGTAGCTAATAATGCTTGCGCAGTACAAATATTCGAGGTTGCTTTTTCGCGTTTGATGTGCTGTTCGCGTGTTTGCAAAGCCATACGTAAAGCTAAATTGCCTTGAGCGTCTTTAGAAACACCAATAATACGCCCGGGCATATTCCTTTTAAAATCGTCTTTGGTAGCGAAATAAGCGGCATGTGGCCCGCCAAATCCCATAGGAACACCTAAACGCTGGGTAGATCCAAGAACAACATCGGCTCCCCATTCTCCCGGAGGCGTTAATATGGCTAAGCTTAATAAATCGGCTGCAACGGCTACCGTATTTTCTGCTTGATGTGCTTTATCTACAAATGCTTTGTAATCTTCGATCTTACCGTCTGCTGCAGGGTATTGCACTAAAGCTCCAAAGCTTAATCCGGAAAAATCGAATGTTTTGTAATCGCCTGTTATCACTTCAATGCCAAGTGGCTCTGCTTTGGTGGTTAAAACAGCTAGTGTTTGAGGAAAGACATTTTTATCAACAAAAAATTGGTTGTGTCCGGCTTTTGATAGTGTTCTTGAACGTTTGTTAAATAACATAATCATAGCTTCGGATGCAGCAGTAGCTTCGTCGAGAAGAGAGGCATTGGCCAATTCTAACCCGGTTAAATCGGCTATTACTGTTTGAAAATTTAATAAGGCTTCTAAACGGCCTTGAGATATTTCGGCTTGGTAAGGTGTGTAAGATGTGTACCAGCTGGGGTTTTCTAAAATATTTCTTACAATTACAGATGGTGTGATTGTACCATAATAACCCAACCCAATGTAAGATTTGAAGACTTTATTTTTAGAAGCAATAGAGCGAATGTGTTGCATATATTCGTACTCGCTTAAAGCTTCGGGTAAATTCAAATCAGATTTAAGTCTGATCGATTGAGGAATAGTTTGATCGATTAATTCGTCGATATTTTGTACGCCGACAGTTTTTAACATCGAAGACAAATCTTCATTTCTTGTACCGATATGGCGTTGCGAAAAACTCTTCATAGCTTTATATGTAAAGGTGTTAAGTTAATAAATCTGTTTATTAATGACTGATGGCAAAATTAGTAAAACTTGGGGTATTAATGATTTGATTAGTCAAATACTTATGTTAATTTTAGCCTGTTTTTTAACAAGACATTCTTGGGTAATTTTTTTATCGAAAAATCGTTTAAGAATAGTCGTCTATAATCTTAAAAATTAGAACAATGAAAATATTTATTCGCTTTACTTTAGTTTTACTTGGTTTGTGTTTTTCGTTATTGTCTGTGGCGCAAGAAACGGGAACGGCTAAAGATACTTTGTGGTATCTAAATGGTGATTATGAATTGATTTCCGACTTTCAGTTTGTAGAAGATGGTCAGATTTTAAATTACGTTAACCACAAAGGAAAACATAGAGATGTTGAGGTGTATTACATATACAAAATTGTCAAAAGCGATGGCAGCACAAAAATATTATATGCCCCCAGTATGCAAGAAGAAGGCGATACACTTACTGTAGAAGAAATGGGTTATTTTGTTAACGGAGGTCATAAAGCTAACACAGAGTACAAAGCACCATTATCAACGATCGAAGGATTTGTTGTGGGTGCAGGTTCTCCATTTTTAGTCGCCTCTGTTGGTTTAAATCCATTTATATCTATTATTATTCCTGCTGCTAATACCACAGTGGTTGGTGTTACTAGCCCACGAGAAAGAAAAATTATTGAACGTTACCCAGAACTTTCGAAGCAACCCACCTTTGTCGAAGGCTATCGCCAATCGGCAAAAAGAAAACGCACTAAAAACAGCATTAAAGGCAGTATTGTTGGCCTTGTCGCAGGAATTACGGCCGTATTTATTATCAGTGCTCAATAAGTTTAGGATAAAATTGAAAAAATTAAATCAAATCTTCAAAGTGAAATTGAAATTCTTTTATTCGCTGCTAATTTCAGCTGTTGTCTTATATTCTTGTCAGGAAGAAGACAAAACAAAATCTAGTACGAATTCAGATACCAACCATCAACAGGTAAGTTTAGAACAAGTATCGAACCTTAAAATTGTTGCTCCGGTTGTTGGTCAGGTATTTAAACAGAGCGATGCTGTTATTGTTAGAACACAATCCATCGATTCGGAAAAGCCTATCGATTCGTTACAATTCTGGTTAAATAATCAAGCCGTAGTAATCGATAGTGTTTTAGATAACAGCAGGCTGAGAGCCGGAAGAAATAATCTCAGAATTAAAGCTTTTAATGTTGATGGAACGAGTGAGGAGAAATCGATTTATTTTACTTGTGTAGCCGATCATCAGCCTAAAAAAATAAAAGTGAGCAAAGTAAAAACGTACCCTCACGATGTAACAGCCTATACACAGGGGTTAATTTTTGTCGATGGTTTTTTGTACGAGGGCACCGGACAAAGAGGCGAGTCGATGCTTAAAAAAATAAATTTGAGTAAAAATGAATTAATCCAGTCTTACAACTTACCTGCAGAAGTTTTTGGTGAAGGCATAGTCGAGCGTAACGGAAAAATATTTCAGCTTACATGGCAATCGAGAAAAGCCTACGAGTACGATTTGAAAACCTTTGCCTTGGTCGATGAATTTACTTATAACTCTGAAGGCTGGGGAATTACAAATTATTTCGGCAACTTGATAATGAGCGATGGAACTCAAAATTTATACATTTTAGATCCGGAATCTTTTTCTGTGATCGATCAACTTCAGGTAATGAATAACATCGGTCCGGTGAATAACCTGAATGAAATGGAATGGATAGAAGACAAAATTTGGGCAAATGTCTATTTAACTAACACGATTGTTCAGATTGATCCTAAAACAGGTTTTGTAGAGGCAGAAATGGATTTAACAGATTTAGTGCCGGATACCTACGCTAACCCGCACGACAATGTTTTGAACGGGATTGCTTATGATAAAAAAAGTAAAAAAATATATGTTACCGGAAAACGCTGGCCGGTACTTTACGAAATCGAAGTCAATAATTAATAAGAAGGCGTTTTTGCCTTTTTCAAAATTGTTTTGAAAAATGTATAAAAAATATAGCGAAATAGTTGATAACGCTTGGGATGAAAGAAGTTTATTAAAAGATCCTTCGGTTTCTACTATTATTGAAAAGGTGATTCGCTTTATAGACGAAGGCGAATTAAGGGTTGCAGAACCGACAGAAGAAGGATGGAAGGTAAACGAGTGGGCTAAAAAAGCTGTGGTGATGTATTTCCAGATTCAGCAGATGGAAACCATAGAAGTAGGGCCATTCGAGTTTTACGATAAAATTCCTTTGAAGAAATCGTTTCAAACTAGAGGCGTAAGAGTAGTACCTCATGCTATTGCCAGATATGGATCGTATTTAAGTAAGGGCGTAATAATGATGCCGTCTTACGTCAATATTGGTGCGTATGTCGATGAGGGAACAATGGTAGATACTTGGGCTACAGTAGGCTCTTGTGCTCAAATTGGTAAAAATGTGCATTTAAGCGGAGGTGTTGGTATTGGTGGCGTTTTAGAACCCTTACAAGCAGCTCCGGTAATAATAGAAGATGGCTGTTTTATCGGCTCTCGTTGTATTGTTGTAGAAGGTGTTAGAGTAGGTAAGGAAGCAGTATTAGGAGCAAATGTCGTGCTTACAGCATCGACAAAAATTATTGACGTAACAGGCAGTGAACCAAAAGAATATAAAGGTTTTGTACCCGAGCGTTCTGTCGTTATTCCGGGAACCTATCCTAAACAATTTCCTGCCGGAGAATACCAAGTTCCTTGTGCGTTAATCATTGGTCAACGTAAAGCTTCTACCGATTTAAAAACTTCGTTGAACGATGCATTAAGAGATTTTAGCGTTTCGGTATAAAGAGATGAGAATTGGATTCGATGCAAAGCGAGCGTTTAATAATGGCAGTGGCTTGGGTAATTATAGTCGCGATGTGATTCGCGCTTTGGTGCAAGATTCTTCTCATGAACTGTTTTTGTTCACCCCAAAGCAAAATCAAAAATTTTTTAACGATGAGTTTCCTAGTTCAACGAAGATTATAGAACCTTCTGATATTATTGATCAGCGGATTAAGTCGTATTGGCGTTCTTTTTCAATAGTAAAAGATATTCGCAAAAGCAACTTAGATCTTTTTCACGGTTTAAGCAACGAAATCCCTTTCACCTTAGGCAAAGTGACAAAAACGGTAGTTACAATTCACGATCTTATTTTTAAACGTTTTCCGCAGTGGTATCCGACATTCGATAGGGCAATGTACGATTGGAAGTTTAAATCGGCGGCTCAAAATGCTAATCGAATTGTGGCCATCAGTGAACAAACCAAACAAGATCTGACCGATTTTTACAAAATTAATCCCGATAGAATCGACATCGTCTATCAAACTTGTAACGAACGGTTTAAGAAAGAAATATCTGCCGATATTTTGGAGAGAGTGCGGCTAGCCCATCGGTTACCAAAGAACTTTCTTTTATATGTTGGAACCATCGAAGCCCGTAAAAATGCACTGGAAATAGTAAAAGCCATTCATCAGTTCGATATAGATATTCCATTGGTAATAGTCGGAAAAAGTACGGCTTATGCCGATGAAATAAAACAGTATATTCGTCAGCATAATTTGGAATCTCAAGTGATGTTAAAACACGATGTCGGCAACGACGATTTGCCGGCAATATATCAAATGGCAAGTTTATTTATTTATCCTTCGACCTTCGAAGGCTTCGGTATTCCAATTATTGAAGCTTTATATTCGAAGATTCCTGTGATAACTAGCATAGGAGGTTGCTTTGCCGAGGCTGGGGGCACTAACTCAAAATATGTCGAAGTAGGTAATACCGAAGCTTTAGCACATGCGATTCGTTCTGTTTTAGACGATAGTAATTTAGCATTAAATATGAAAAATTCAGGCTATGATTATGTGCAGAGGTTTGATAGAGAGAAGGTTACTTCAGATTTAATTAATGTGTATCAAAAAACAATCAATGATGAGTAATACAATAAAAGTTATAGTTTTCAGCTTTTCAGTTCTGATCTTGGCAGGATCGTGCGCGAGTAAGAAAAATACAATTCGGCAAGTGCAAATACCTAAACCGGCCGTTGTGATATACAAAACAAAGGCCGATTACACCCATTTCGTTCCGGTTCAGTTGGATGAGAATAAAATGAAAGTAATTTCTTTTCCTGCACCTCAAGATTTAAAAAATGGCAATGCATTTAGAGAGCCTGTTTCATTGAAAGATGGCTATTATCTCGACAGAAAAGGGGTGAATTTAAAAACTGCATTCGTTAAAATGACTTATCAAGAATATGCTCAATTGATTAAGAATCCTAAGGCAGAAGATCTTTATAATATTTTAGTCGATAAAACACCGTTTACAGAAATGTATGTTTGCCCCGATTGGCCTCAAACAGAAGAAGTTGAGCAGTTAAATCAATTGATAGACGATGCACTTAACGAATGTCAGTCTCTGATAGAAAAATAGTTTGGCGATGAGCATTAAAAATAATTTAAATAGAATACAATCATCTCTTCCAGAGCAAGTTACTTTAGTTGCGATTTCCAAAACAAAACCCGACGAGGATTTGTTAGAAGCCTACCAAGCCGGGCAAATAATTTTTGGAGAAAATAAAGTTCAAGAATTGTTGGGTAAATACGAACGTTTACCAAAAGATATCGAATGGCACTTTATTGGTCATTTACAAAGCAATAAAATAAAGTATATCGCAAAATTTGTTAGTCTTATTCATGCAGTTGACAGCTTCAAACTACTAAAAGCTATCGATAAAGAAGCCGAAAAAAACAACCGAGTAATTAATTGCTTGTTGCAGATGCATATTGCTGAAGAAGAGAGCAAGTTCGGATTTTCGCCCGAAGAATTGGAAGTATTAATACATGATGAAAGTTGGACTTCGCTAAAACACGTTAAAATTGTTGGTTTAATGGGCATGGCTACTTATACCGAAGATACTCAACAAATTCATTCAGAATTTGCTTTGCTTAAATCTTATTTCGATCGTTTTAAAACGGGAATCTTTAAATCGAAGGATGAATTTAATATTTTATCGATGGGTATGTCCGGCGATTACCAGATTGCCATAGAAGAAGGTAGCAATATGGTTCGTATAGGGAGCTCAATTTTTGGAGAGAGACATTATATTAAATAAAAAGCTGTCCTTTAGTTTTTTATAGGACAGCTTCTCGTTATTTAAAAAACCAAAACTTAAGGTGGACTTCTAAAAACTATTCTTAAACTTTTCCAAGTGCTGTTTTAATTTTCACTTCCCATTTGGTGGTTATTTTATAAATAACCGGAACAATAACTAAGGTTAGGAAGGTAGCAAATGTTAATCCGAAAATAACCGTCCACGAAAGAGGAGCCCACATAGCGGCCATATCACCTCCAAAACTAATTTGGGGGTTAAACTCGCTTAAAAGGGTTTCGAAATTGATATTCATCCCGACAGCCATAGGGAACAATCCTAAAATTGTAGTTATTGCAGTAAGCAAAACCGGTCGTAAACGGGTTTGGCCTCCTTTTACAATACATTCGATGGCATCTTCTAGAGGGAGCACTGCATCTTCTTCCATACCTAATTCCACACGTTTTCTGGCTTTGAGTAAGTCGATGTAGTCTATCAAAACAATGGCATTGTTAACCACGACTCCAGCCAACGACACAATACCGATACCGGTCATTACAATGATAATATCCATACCAAATGTTGCAATGCCACCAAACACACCAATGGTGCTTAAAACAATACTGCTGGCAATAATCAAAGGTTTTACTATGGAGTTAAATTGAGATACCAGAATAATTAATATTAAAGCAACAGCAATGCCCATGGCAGTTATTAAAAACGCCATGCTTTCGGCTTGTTCTTCTTGCTCTCCGGTAAATTTATATTTGTACCCATCGCCAAATAAGTGCCCGTTTTCTGCTAATACTTCTTTTAATTTTGTGTTTATTTCGTTAGCATTATATCCTTCCAAAACATTGGAGTAAATTGTAATAACACGATCCAAATCTTTTCGTTTGATTGAACCATAAGTTGTATTGTAGGATACATCGGCTACTGCAGAAATAGGAATTTGCATAATTTTTCCTTTTTTATTTCTGAAAGTCATTTTTTGATTCATTAAAGCCGGAATATTGTATCGCTGGTCTGGTCTTAGTCTTAGCTGAATAGGATATTCATCTTCGCCATCTTTATAATCGGAAATTTCTTTTCCAAATAAAGCCGTTCTTATGGAGCTTGCAATCATTCCGGTTGACATGCCAAATCGGCGAGCTTCTTCTCTGTTGATGTGTACCAATAGTTCCGGTTTTCCAAGATCCAAATCGACATTTAAACCCTCAATGCCCGGTATATGTTTGTTGTCTATAATGCTTTGAACCGTGTCGGTTAGACGAATTAATTGGTTGTAATCTTTGCCGATGATTTCTAAATTGATGGGCTTTCCGGTTGGTGGGCCTTTTCTTTCTTTACTAATCGAAATTTTAACGCCCGGGTATTTATTAATGATAGCTTCGCTAATATGGTTCATTGTTTTCTGAGAACTGATGCCATTTCTATCTTCAAAATCGATAAATGAAATGGTAATAAGGCCTTCGTATGCTTCGGCTATAGAACCTCCCATATTATCTTGTGTTTTTGCTCCGGTACCAACATTAGTAACGATAGATTTAATTATACTGCTATCGGGTAGCGTAACTTCGTAAACTTTTTGGTAGAGTTGTTTCATAAAAGCATCAGTTTCTTCTATGTCGGTACCAATGGGTAAATCTGTTTTAATATTGATGTAGTTAGGATCGCTTTCGGGGAAAAAGACAATATCGGGCTCGCTTAATTTTAACAACTGAATGGTTCCTATTAAAAGTAAAAAGGCGCTTATAATAATAATATTCGGCATTCTTCCTCTAATCACATAGTTTAATAGCGCTAAGTACCATGCCTCCAAATTAACTAAGAAGACATCTTGGAACCAATGTCCTAATTTGTTGAAAATATAAACGTTTGCAAAGGTTACAAAGGCTGCAATAAACAATAAATTAGCAAGGGTGTACCATCCTAAAATGTAAAATGGAATGGATAAAATAAGGAAGATAGCCATCCAACGATGGGCTCTTTTTTTGTTGATGATTTCTTTTTCGTTGCCTTCTTTAATGAGCGAAGAGGCAACAACAGGAACCAACACTAAAGCCACAAATAATGAAGATGTTAAAACAATAATTAATGTGATAGGTAAGAAATACATAAATTCGCCCATCAAACTATCCCAAAAAACTAGCGGAAAGAAGGCGGCCAAGGTAGTCGCTGTAGATGCAATAATAGGAATGGCCACTTCGCCAACAGCCAGTCTTGCAGCATCGATTTTTTTATAACCATGATCTATAAATCGATAAATGTTTTCGACAACAACAATGGCGTTGTCAACCAGCATTCCTAAGGCAAGGATAAGTCCGAAGAGTACCATCATATTAATTTTCGAGCCCATAAACCCAAGCACCATAAACGATAAAAACATCGACATAGGAATAGCTAAACCAACAAATAGCGCATTTCGAGTGCCTAAAAAGAAGAATAATACCACTACTACGAAAATCATACTTATAATCATAGAGTTTTCTAGATTGTTCAACTGTTTTTTAATCATGTCGGACTGATCGTTGGTAGCAATAATCTCTAAATTTTCGGGGACTAAATGTTCTTTACGAATTTTGTCAATAGTTTGGTAAACGTGTTCGGAAGCACTCAATAAATTTTCGCCACTTTTTTTAATCACCTGCAACGAAATAACAGGCGTTTCGCCTAATCGAGAGATGCTTTCGGGCTCTTCGTAGGTGTATGTAACATTGGCCACATCTTTAAGATAGATTATGTTTCCATCTTCGTTTTTAACAATTGTATTACGAATTTGGTCCATGTTTTCGTATTCGCCAATAATGCGAACAGCTCTGCGGGTTCCGTTAATTTTTACCTGACCGCCGCCTAACGATAAGTTTTCTTGTGCAATGGCTTCTTCAATATCGCCAAAACTCATTTGAAACGATTCTAGCTTGCGTTGGTCAACATCGATACGAACTTCTTTTTCTGAGATTCCTTGAACCGCAACTTTCGATACTTCTTTAATGCCTTTAAATTCTTCTTCCATTATATCGCCATATTCTTTAAGCTGGTCGATACTATAGTCGCCCGAAACATTGATGTTGATGAACGGAAACTCTGTTAAATCCAAATCCTGAACTTGTGGATCGTTCGGTAAATCGTTTGGTAAGTCGTTTTTGGCTTTGTCAACGGCATCTTTTACATCTTGTAAAGCATCTTTAATTTTAGTGTCGAAGGTAAATTCTAAACTTATTAGCGATACATCTTGCATCGATGTTGAACTTAGTTTTTTTAGCCCTTTAATACCGTCTAATTCTTTTTCTAGTGGTCTGGTAACTAGATTTTCGATGTCTGCCGGATTATTACCCGGATAGGCTGTTTGAACCATCACGTATGGGATAACTACTTCCGGGAAAAGCTCTTTTGGCAAGCTTTTGTAGGCAAGCATTCCGCCAATTGCAATAACCAGTGTTAATAAATATACAGAGGTTTTATTTTTAAGTGCAAAGGTGGTGAGTTTAAACTCTCTTACTTTTTGCTCCATGGTTTCTTTTTAAATTATTGTTTGAATTCTACTACAATACCGTTAGAAACAGTATTATATCCTTTCACAATTAAACGATCTCCTAGGTTTAAACCATCGGTAACAACTGTTTGGTCTTGATAAGAACGCCCGGTTTTGATAAACACTTTTTTAGCCACCCAACTACTGTCGGTTTTAACAGCGGTAAACACAAAGTCTTTTTCGAAGTCTTTTTTAATTACAATTGATGGAACAACAATAGCTTTATCCAAATGATAGTCTTCTATTTTTAAAGTACTAATCATATTTGGTTTAAGTTCTTGTGCTTTATTGTCCATTCTCACTTCAATAGCAAATGTTCTGTTTGCAGGTTTAATTATGTTGCCGGTACGATACACAGGTGCATGAATGTTTAAGTCTGGATATGTTGTGAAACTAACTACTACAGAATCGCCTTTGTGAACTACCGGTAAATATTTTTCGGAAACATCGGCGTTAATTTTTATTTGGTCGAGATTGACTAACTCAATCGCTTGCATTCCCGGATTTGCAAGCTCTCCTTCTTTCAGATTGATTTTATCGACAATACCAGAAAAAGGAGCTGTAATTATGGCCATGTCTTTCTGAGAAATTAACGCATCGAGTTGGCTCTCCAACGATTCTTTTTGTGCTTTAGCTTGTAAATATTGAATTTCGGAACCTACTTTTTTATTGTTCCAAAGATCGTCTTGTTTTTCGAAAGTGATTTTTGCCAATTCGAGCTGTGCTTGCACTTGTTTTATTTGATTGTCGATAACAGAACTGTTTTGTGTTAAAAGTATTTGCCCTTTACTTACTCTGTCGCCTTCTTTTACAGCTATGGTTTTAATTTGCCCCGGTGTTTCCGGACTTATATATGCAAACTGCACAGCTTCAACTTGTCCTGTAACTTCTATGTAATGACTGAAAGGCTGTTCAACTATATTTAACGTTTCAACAGGCAGAACTTCGTTGGTTACAGCATTGTCGTCTTTAGTTTCACTATTACAACCACTTAATCCGATAAGGGCCGATAATACAATAATTGAAGTGAAATATCTCATTTGTTTATAATTTACTTTGTTGATTGTTTTTTCTTTTAATTCAAAATGCCGAGGGCTTTATCCAATTTAATTTTTGCATCTAATAAATCGAAAATAGCTTGGAAATAAGCGTTTTCTGTATTTAGATATTGCATTTGCGATTGGGTTAGCTCAAAACTACTTGCCATTCCATTTTTATATTTGGTATGATAATTATCGAAAATCTCTTCCGATAGTTCTTTGTTATCTTTTTCTAACAAATAATTGTCGTAGGCATTTTTAAAAGCATTGCGCGCGCTTAATACTTGCATATTTAAATTTTCTTCGACCATGCTCAATTGGTTACTTGCTTTTTCATATTCTATTTTGGCTTGACCAACTTTACTTAAGCGTTGCCCGGAACTGAAAACAGGAATTTGCAAGCTTAAGCCAACTAAACTAGAGTTGCTCCAATATGCATCGTTATCGAAAACCATAAAGTCATTCGCTTGTAATTGTTTACTGTAGGAATAAAAACCCGATAAAGTTGGTAAAAATGTGGTTTTTTCTCTTTGAAAATTTAAGTGTTGTAATTGCTTTTGTGTTTCCAACATTTGATAATCGATGTGTTGAGTGTTATCGAACGATTGATTTTCAATAATTTTATAGTCGAATTGATTGAGTAAACCTTCTAAATTATCGCTAAGATCAATTTGATTTTCTAATGGAATATCCATCTGGAATTTTAGTAAATTTTTTGCTACTTCAATATTTCGTTCCGCGGCCAAGCGTGCGTTTGTCAATCGCGATAAATTTATTTTAATTTGTTGTACATCAGTTAATTCTGAAAATCCTGCTATTTGCATGGCTTCGGTTTCGTTGAATAGTTCCTGTGTTTTAATTAAATTGCTATCAATAATACGCAGCCTTTCTTCTGCAACAAGGACTAGCTGATAGGTGTTGGCAATAGATTCTTTAATGTCGATTTCTGTTTTTGTTAGTTGATTTAGCGATAGTTGCTTGTATATTTTGGAAGCCTTTAAACCCACAATATATTCTCCGCTAAATATCAATTGAGAAACTTGGAAATCCATTTTAGTACTGTTTTCCGTGCCGAATTGAGCATAGAAAATGTCACCGTCTGCAGCCGCAGGGTTAAACATTTTTGCCGGTATAGGCGTTTGTGGAAGTTCTAAAAAGTAGTTGTGCCCAACAGTAGCACTGGCTTGAGGAAGCCCAATGGCTGTGGTTTCCCATATTTTCTTTTGTGCTATTTGCACATCTAAAGACGCATTTTGAACATTTTTATTATGACTGATGGCATAATCTTGTGCGTCTTTTAAACTAAACGACTTTGGAATTTCGTCTTGTGCTTTCAGCACCGACAACCAAGTGGCAGATAGTAAAATGATTATTATTAGTTTATTCATTTTGATATATTTATTCTAATTCTGTTAATTTAATCTCCAGTTCTTTCATTCCCTTTGGCGTTGAAATAGCATGAAAGTGGTAAAGAAATAATTCGCGAAAGATTTCTGCATTCGAATAATCATCTTTGTCGAAAATATCGGTTTTGAGCAAGCTTTCAATTTTTAAAACATGAAGTTTGCTAATGATATCTATATTAAAATCTTCTCTAAAAAAGCCCTCGGCCCTGCCTTGTTCTAAATTTTGAATCATTTTAGAATATAGTTTTTCTCTACGTTTGAGTTTCGTTTTTTCGTAAAGTTCAGGGTAATATTTTTGCAAGTCGAATTCCATTGATAAATTGAATTCTTTGAAAAACGCTATGGCATTTTTATAGACTTCAAACAAAGACTCTACAGCATTTTTATTAGTAAAATCGATGTTGTGAGGGAGTGAACTGTTATCGGCAAATTCTTCACTTAAAACTTTTTTTACAAGATCTCTTTTGTCTTTAATATATTCGTAGAGAGTCTTTTTCGATATGCCACATCCTTTTGCTATATCGTCCATCGATACACTCTTTATGCCGTAGCGAGCAAACAACTGGCACGACTTAGAAACGATGTCTTTTAACTTCTGATTCATTTTAATACTGAATGTTTATCGAGGCAAAGATAGAAACTAATTACACATAGGAAACTACGTATGTATTAAAAGTTTCCAAAGTTTTTGTTAATCTTTGTTAACTACCAATTAAAATCTTTAATAGCTTTAACTAATATCAAGGAGACCCAATACTTAATCGATTTACATTTTAACATATGTAAAAATGTGTTTTATAACCCTTGTGATACTTAGGCATATTATTAGTATTTTAATACATTTGCTATACAAAACTCAAATATACGAAGCCAAAAGTGAAAGTCATTTTTATCAGTTTAGCTTTAGTATTGAATCTTTTTTCGTTTGCTAATATCGATAGCTTGCTACAATGTCTGGACACGGCGCAATATAAATCAGCCTTGTACAATCAGCTTGCCCAAACATATGCCGATAGTTCCTTCGAATTATCATATCAGTATATTCAAAAGGCTGTTTTTGAAGCCAAAAAAGAAAGCAATCATCTCGAATCTGCCAACGCTTACTGCTTTTTAGGAGAGTTTTACTACAGTCAGAGTCAGTTGGATTCTGCTTTGTTTTATACCCAAAGATCATTGCCATTGTATCAAACTTCAGAGGATTTGTTAGGTGAATGTACAGCCTATAATAATATTGCTTCTATTAGTTATAATTTAGGCAATATCGATACAGCTTTATATTTTTTTAATTTGGCTCTTGAAGTAGAGCGGAAACTTAAAAATGACAAAGGGATTGCTTTAAACCTAAATAATCAGGCAATTATATTTACATATAAAGGCGATTATTCTAAGGCATACAATGTTTATAATGAAGTGTTATCTGTTCGAGAAAAGATTAAAGATAACATTGGGGTCGCTAATACTTTGAATAACATAGCTTATATATTTGAAGAATGGGGCGACTATGAAAAGGCAACAGAATATTATTTGAGGTCATTAAAGCTATCCGAATCGGAAGGCGATAAATATTTATCATCGGTTACCATGAATAATATTGCATATGTTTATAAACAATGGAAAGAGTACCACAAGTCCCTAGAGTATTTTGAAAAAGCGAGAAAGTTGAAGCAAGAAATTGGCGATAAAAAAGGACTGGCAAACAATTATTCGAGTAACGGAAGTGTTTATTTTGATATGCAAGCCTTTGAAAATGCTTTGAAATATTTTACATTTTCCAAAGAACTTTATCAGGAAATTAATCATAAACAAGGCGTTGGTATTGCTATGCATAATATTGGAAGTGTTTATACAGAGAAACAGGTCTTTGATAAAGCTATCGAGTATCATACTAAAGCTTTAGATATCAGTAAAGAGACAAACTCAAAACCCGGTATTTCAAAATCGTATTTGTATTTAGGGAAGGATTATTTGGGGAAAAAAGAATATAAAAAAGCGTTGGAATATGCTGCTAAAAGTTTAGAGTTTGCTCAAGAAATGAATAACTTGGTTAGTGTTTCGAAAGTATACGAGTTGTATAGAGATATTTACATTGCACAAAACGATTTTAAACATGCTTTGAAGTATTATAAGGACTTAGAGGTTTTAAACGATAGTTTGTTTAATGCTGAGAAGCATCGACAAATGACGATGATGAATACGGTGTTTGAAGTTGAAAAGAAAGAAGCTGAAAACCTATTGCTCACCGAGAAAAATCTTAAAAATAAAGCCTTGATTGAGAAAAAAGAACTGCAATATCAGCAAGAAAAAACGACAAAAACTTTTACGGCAATAGCACTTGTTATTGTCTTTATATTTGGAGTTTTTGTAAGTTTTTTGTATCGCAAAAACAGTTACACGTCAGAGACCTCTTGCAAAGAAATATTGAACTGACAGCCAAAGAAAAACAACTAGATCGTCTTAAAAAATCACAGCAAGATCAAAAGGCAACGACTGTCGTTCAATCCGAAGAGGCAAGTACTGTTGCTGTACATGAGGCCAATAATTCCGTTGAAACAGAAGCTGAAGCGATTTCGGATACCAAATATCAGAGTTCACAACTCGATGCGCAGCAAAAAGACAAGTTACTTGTCAAACTTTGTAAACTGGTAGAAGAGGATAAATACTACTTAAAAAAGGATTGTAATATCGAAAGCCTATCGAAAAAGTTATCTTCTAATCGTAAGTATGTTTCGTAGATTATTAATGAAACCTACGATCAGAACTTTAATAATTACATCAATAGTTTCCGTATAAAAGAAGCCCGACATTTGCTAACTTCCAAGTCTTATAATAATTATTCTTTAGAAGGTATTGCCGATATGTGTGGATTTAATTCCATGGTTTCGTTTAACAGCGCATTCAAAAAATTTACAGGAATTACACCATCTTATTTCCAAAAATCACAACAAAATATGCTCGATTCCTAAGGGCTTCGAGAATCCGCATAACTATCAGATATATAGGGCTTTAGGCTTGCAAAAATTCAGCAATCTTAACAGCTTTTATTTTTATATGTGCCTTGGCTCCACTTACATTTGTTTCGAAATTTTAAATCCAATTTAAGTAAAACATTAATTTTTAAACAAATGAAAACAAGTACATTTTTAGCCATTTTCTTGATGACAGTAGTAGCGGTTTTCGCTCAAGAAAATTTTGCAGAATATCAAAAAGTGTGTGCCTCCGATCGGGAAGCACAAGACAAATATGGCGCATCAATAGATGCCGATGGAGACTGGCTCATTTCAGGTGCTTTTCATGAAGACCACGATGTTAATAATAGCAATTATCTAGAGGATGCAGGCTCTGCCTATTTTCAGAGAAATGTAAATGGCACATGGGTCGATTTTCAGAAAATTGTAGCACCAGATAGAGGTAGTTTAGATGAATTTGGTACAAGCGTAGCCATAAGTGGTAATTACGCTGTTGTAGGATCCCCACTAGAAGACGAAGATGCTAGTAATGCGAACACTTTAGGACAAGCTGGTAGTGCCTATGTTTATTATTTTGATGGCAGTGCTTGGATATTCCAACAAAAATTAGTGGCTTCAACGCGTGCCACCAGTCGTCAGTTTGGCTATTCAGTTGCTATTGATGATCAAACGATAGTCGTAGGAACTAACTTTGGAAACGATAAAGTATATGTCTTTGAATTTGATGGTAACGTATGGTCGGAAACTCATATATTATCTGCGACAAACCCTGAGATTAGCGATTACTTTGGAGCATCAGTCGATATTGATGGTAATTATATCGCTGTAGGCTGTCCCGGAGATCGCCAAGACTTGTCAGAGGCTAATGTACTCACTCAAGCGGGTTCGGTTTATGTTTATAGAAAAGCTGCGGGTTCGTGGAGCTTAGACGAAAAAGTTGTCGCTACGGATCGTCATGCCAACGTTAATTACGGTCAGAGTGTAAGCATCTATGGTTTTTTATTAATTGTAGGTGCGCCTTTCGATGATTATGACGCTACAGGTAGTAATTCTTTAATGAACGCAGGGAGTGCATACATATATCAAATGCTCAGTAATACATGGACTTTGAAAAATAAATTAGTGGCATCGGAGAGAGAAGTCAACGATCAGTTTGGTACCGATGTTTCTATTAATGGTGATTATGCTTCTGTAACTGCCATTTTAGAAGATGAAGATGAAAACGATGCTAATACCGTATCGAACTCAGGTTCAGCTTATCTTTTTTACAATAATTTGGGTAATTGGGAACAAGCTCAAAAACTGGTTCCTGCCAATAGATATGCCTATGGTTTTGGCGAAAAAACGTGTTTGTTAGACGATTATTTGATGGTTTCTAGTAGTAATAACGGCTACGATCAGTACGACCAAAATCTACTCGCTAATACGGGAGCAATATATATTTTTACGAGCTTAGCTTTTTATACCTTACAACCAGATAATGCAGCTGGTATATGTGGTGGCGACGACGCTATGTTTTATATAGAAGGCAGTAATTATAGTTCTTTGGCTTGGTATTACAGTACGGATGGTGGTAGTACTTTTAATTTTTGCGTTCAACCTTCTACTTGGTACGAAGTAGATGTAAATAATACTTTAACCATTCATACCGAAGCAGCATACAATGAATATTTGTTTGTCGCAAGAATATATGGATCGGAAGTTGTTTATAGCGATACCGTTGGCTTGTATTTAGAAACGCAAGCCCCTAATTTTACCGACCTTGATGCAACAATATATCTTGATGAATCGGGTGCAGCAAGCTTATCTTCAGAAATGGTGGTGAGTGGAGCTAGCGATAACTGTGCTTTAGGCGATACCGTTCTTAGCCAAACCATTTTTGATTGTTCTAATGTCGGTGCCAATACTGTTTATGTAAGTTTGTATGATGTATCTGGGAACTTTATTACTAGAGAAGTAGAAGTAACTGTTATCGATAATATTGCACCAGCATTAACCACTGAAAATATAACTGTTTATCTTGATGAAATGGGAGCCGCTAGCATTATGCCAGCTGACCTAGTGAGCCATGCCAGCGATAATTGTACTTTAAGCGATACTACTTTAAGTCAAACAGATTTTGCATGCAGTCATTTAGGAACACAAAGCATTACAGTAACATTAAACGATGATAATGGAAATTCGGTAAGTGAAGTGGCAACAGTCGATGTTTTAGATACTATTTCGCCAATTATTTACTGTCCAAATAGCACAAATGTTCAAGTGGAAGCCAGTACGTACACTGTAGTCGATTATGAGTTCGATTTGCAAGCATGGAACGAAAACTGTTCGATTGCAAGCATGACTAACAATCTTAATGGCACAGAGTCTTTAGCAGGTTACGCATTACCATCGGGTGTAAATAATATTGTGTGGACTATGATTGATGGTAGTGGAAATACAAGCTCTTGCTCGTTTACAGTTAATGTGGATGATGTAACAGGCATTAAAAACTTAAATGCAGAAGCGATTAAATTATATCCTAATCCAGCTCATGATTACCTTATTATAAGTATCCCTGAGTCCATTGAAGCAAATATTCAGATGCTTGATATAGCAGGCTCGTTGGTAAAAGAATTTCAGCTTAAAAGTTCAGAAACAAGAATTAGTTTAAACGATGTGCATAATGGTGTATATTTTATTAATATAAACGGCTCTACTTATAAATTTATCAAACAATAGTATCAGCGCTTTTCAAAATAGAGTACATACTTTATAATATTAAAACCATGAAAACTTATATATTAATTTTAAGTCTATTTTCAGCTGTTTTAATCGTTGAAGCACAGCAAGACAATAATACAATATTGTGCAATACCGTACAGTTTGATGGCCTTGACGATTATTTACAAACCGATACAGTCGTTGTTTATCAAACCAGCTCATTTACAATAGAGTATTGGGTAAAAATTGATTCTTTTCTAAGCACTTTTACATTTTTCCCTTCTACTTATATCGCAGCCGAAAAAGGCACAAGGGTTTGCTGGTATAACTACTCAACCAATACGATTAGAATTAGTTTTTATAATACTGCTTTTTCAAATGCAGAAGCGACTATTGACTTAGATACTAACGTATGGTACCACATGGCCTATACATTAGACGAAGCCGATTCTACCTATCGTTTATTTATCAATGGAGAAATGATTATTGAGCAGTATTTCAATAATATTGAAATCTCAAGCGATCCTACCATGTTTTTAATGGGAGCGAGGCCAATGAATTTATCTACGGTGATAGATGCTGAGTTAGACGAGGTGCGATATTGGAATTATGCAAGAACACAATCCGACATACAAAATAACATGAATAGTTCGGTCGATCCTTCAACAACAGGCTTAATTGGTTATTGGAATATGGATGAAGAAAATAACGATAGGGCTACCGATTTATCTAATTCGGACAAACCTGCCTTACTCTATAACGCAGATATTAGCGAAGTATGGACGGACCATTGTATTAATACTATGATAGATAAAAGAGATGTTCAACAAAGCATGATTTATCCCATTCCTGCTGATAAGTCTGTGTATGTGAATGTGAGTGAGGGTACAACTGTGCAATTATTCAATATTGCTGGGAAACAAGTTCTATTAGAGGCCAATCGAAATGGTTCTTCAAATTTGATTTTAAATGTTTCGAATTTAAAAAATGGCATTTATTTGCTTCGCATCGGCGAATCTACTCAGAAACTCATAGTAAAACATTAATAATATAGATTTACAAAACTGTCATCAAGCAAGGCTTTGACTTTGCTTGTGAAACTGCCAAAAAGTTGTTTTTGTAACTTGGAGGCAGTTTTTTTGTGAAAAATGTTAATACTTGCTTTATATCTGAGACCTACAATATCCAATAAACAGCAAAACAATAGAACCTAATATTTTAGATATTTGTAAATTTGAAAATCAAATCGAAGAAAATGACTGGCAAAACGCTTGTTTTATTTGTGACTATTTTATTATCAGCTTTGTTCTCAATCCATAAGCTTAAAGCAGAGTCCTTGCCATCAATCGATTCAACTTATTTCTTTATACAAGAGCATCTCGATCAATCGATGCCGGACTTAGCCTTAGAAAAATTGTTTAAATTACTAGAATATAAAAATGTTAGCGAAGTCTCAAAAGATACATTGTCCTTGTTAATAGCAGAAGCGTACCGTCAAAAGCGAGAATACCAAAAAGGCATTGATTTGTTGCTTGGGTTGGTTGCTAAACGAACGCTAGAGCCTTTTTATATAGCCAAAGCTTATAATCGTATTGCTGCTTTGTATAACGAATGGGCAGATTTCCCTAATAATAAAGATTCTGTAATTTTATATTCCGATCGTTGTATTAAAATGGCTAAGGAAAATAATTTTAAATATTTGCTAGCCTCTTCTTACAATGAGATTGCATACGTGTACTCCATGCGAAATTTACTTTCCGAAGCAGAGGCAAAATTTAAATTAGCATATTCGATTTACAAGGATAGTCATTTGGATTTATATGCTGCCAATGTAGCGATAAATTTAAGTGGCGTGTATTTAAAACAAAAGCACTATAAAGCCAGTTTAGCAGTAGTTGACAATGTATTACCACTTATGGAATCTCAAAATCAACACAATATGCTTATGCGCTTGTACTTAAGGAAAGCAAATATTTATGAGTATGCAAATATTTTCGATTCTGCATATTTCTATTTATCAAAGGCAAGGATTCTCCAAAAACGATATTTCTACGATCGTATGGATCAGAAGATCAACGAAATGTCTGCTAAGTATGAGTTAGAAACAAAAAAAAAAGAAATTGAAATTGTGGAGAATCGGCGATTGCAAGAGGAAAGAGAGAAATGGTTTTATGTGATTCTTACGATTGTTTTAGCGATTGTACTGCTTTCCTTTGCATGGCTTTTTGTAGTTAAACGAAAGAACTTAAAGCAGAAACATCAGATTAGTTTATACGAAAATGCTTTGTTATCGAAACAGCTCGACTCCAACGACAAAGAATTGACTTCTTCCATTGCCCACAGGGTAGCACAAAAAGATCTACTAAAAAACATAAAGAAACACCTTAAAGAAAATCAGCAAAAAGAGGCTTTAGATCTTATAAACGCTAATATCGATACCAGTATTAAGTGGGATAACTTTTTTGTAAATTTTAGAAAAAACCATCCTCTGTTTAACTCAAAACTGAAAGCAACTCATCCTAACTTAAATGAAAATGATCTGCAGATTTGTGCGCTTCTTAAAATGCAACTCAAGTCTCAGGAAATAGCTCAAATTTTAAATGTTCAATTAAGCTCAATTAATAAACGTAGACAAAGGTTAAGAAAGAAACTTAATCTTGATCAAAACAGCGATTTATTTCAGTACTTGAATAGTTTGTAATGCTAACTATTTGATTTTGAATTTTTTTTAAACACTGTTTAACAACATCTTTAGGATTATGTCCTATCGAATGTCTTACCTTTTTTAAAGCACTATATATACTTTCGTTCTAACTTTACAAAAGTTAATTGAATAATTATTGTGAAAACCCAAAATCACAAAAACTAAAATTTGTCGAGTCATGAACAAAAAAATGTTTTCTGCAATTGTTCTTATCGTTTGGTTGAGTACAATTCAAAGTTTATTTTCTCAAACTTGTCTTTCGAGTAATACAAGCGTAGATCGTCCTTTCTATGCCACCGATTTTGAGCGTAATTCTTATGTTCGAATTTCAAATGCTCAACAAAGTTCGGGTATGCAGTGGTATATGGACGAAGATTTTACGCTCGAATTCTGGGTTTATCCCCAGTGGGATGTCAATTCAGAAGCTTACGAGTTTATGTTTGGCTATGGAAGATGGGATGACGATTTTAATTCTTTCTTAGTGGCTTTTGAAAGTAAGT
Source organism: Bacteroidales bacterium (assembly GCA_016936665.1). Lineage (GTDB taxonomy): Bacteria > Bacteroidota > Bacteroidia > Bacteroidales > JAFGXI01 > JAFGXI01. The sequence continues at coordinate 35,109 of JAFGXI010000017.1, read as the reverse complement.
CAGTTTCGGGTTGGGCCATTAGAGTTTCTGATGGGAATGACTCTGGTAGTAACAGCGATTTAATATGGGAATTTTCTAAAACAGATTATACCAATAATTGGAAAGATAGATGGAATCATGTTTGCGTTACTTTCGATTCTCCCAGTACAACCGATGAAGATGGGACGGTTCGATTATATGTTAATGGTAGTCTTAAACAAACACAAACAGGCTTTGATCTTATTTCTTACAGTAGTTCTGATGGAAACTACGACAGACAAACATACACATATTTAGGAGAAGGGCTTGGCGGTAGCACTGCCGAAGATCATGACGAGTCGTTTTACGGTTATATGTCCGGTTTCAGACATTGGGACATGGTTTTAGACCAATCTCAAATATCATATGTAAAAGACAAAACCTTTCATAGCTATGAGTCGTTTTCTGGTGCATCATCCGTTTTTACAGACATCGACGATGTATTTCATAATAAGTTAATTGTTAATATGCTTCGAGATTATACCAGTTCAAACTCTTATAACATCAACTCATCAACTCATGAGACTCTGGGTATAGGTATGGTCGAATACAACATGAATACAAATTATAATGAATATCATCCAGCCCATCCACCAAAAGTTTATAACTTAACAATTTCTAAAACATGTATTACAAATCGCTTGGATTGGGAAAAAGACGACCATGGTACCGCTTATGTATATCGTAAACGATTAACGACTCCTGCAGAGAGTAACTATACACTTTTGTGTAGAACCAATTCTAACTATTATATCGATGAAGACATTGAAGCTGCTACAGAATACGAATATTATGTAACCAATGCATGGTACAACAACGATAATCCTCTTAACGAGTCAAGCTCAGTTTATCAATCAGAAGAAGAACATATTACTGTTCTTACTAAAATGTATGCACAGGTTCAAAACTTGGATGTGCCCCACACCAGTTGCGATGGTACAGTTGAGTTGACGTGGGTAGCCCCCGATGCCTTGCCGGTAGCTTACACAATTAAATATCAGGTAAATGGCACTTGGTATACATTAAATAGTAACGTTAATTCCTCTTTAACATCCTACACTTACGATGTAGATGTGAATGATTATGGCAAGGAGATTTTGTATAAAATTGATGGCGGGGGAGATGGTTGCGAAAACTGGAGCGCTACAACCTCTGGTATGGGTAATAAAGCTTGTACAGCAGCTCCAAGCAACGCTCAGTCCGATACCTTAAATGGCAATATCTATGCTACTTGGGATTATACGGCAGCAGGACCAGGCGGCCCTCCAACAGAATTTAAAGTGTACCGAAAAGAAGGTAGTGCAGGTAGCTTCGAGTTGTTAGATAATAGTATAAGTCCAGATGCACGTGAATACGAAGACGGCACGGCTTTAATGTGTAATGAATATTATTATAAAATTGAGGCTTGGAACTCTTGTAATACGGCAGCTGGTCCTACTTCACTTCAGTCTAATTACTCAGTGCTCGAAAATAAGTTTGATAATGTATTTACTTATGTCGAAAATGCAGAAACTAAGTCGTATTTCGACGCTTCTAAGGGATATTTTAACCAAAAAGTAGTTTTGGAGTGGACGGCTAATCCAAATAAATTAGGAGATGTTGATTATTATGAGATTTACAGAAAGAAAAATGGCGAAACTTTTTCTTTGTTAACTACTGTTAATAATGCTAATGCAACTTATTATGAAGATATTAGCACTGAAGCTAACGAAATGTACATTTATTATATTCAAGCTGTTGGCGATTGTGCCGGAGTCGAAACGCGCTCCGATACTATAGGAACAGTCGGCTTTAGAACCAGTACTGGCATAGTAGCAGGTAAAATAACCTATCAAGGAGGTAATGCCGTAGAAAATGCAGAAGTGCGCATCTGCTCAGAAGAAAGCGTTCAATCTTACAGTTTATATTTCGACGGGATTCAAGATTATTTAGGTACTGACAAATTTGTTGACGATTCGCTTATATACCAACCATTTTCTTGCGATGTATGGGTAAAGCCTTCCTCAATGACCGGTAACGAGAAAAAAATTATCTTTTCGGCTTATTCAGGAATTTTCTATTTAGGCTTAAGCAATATGCGACCAGTTTGTGGTATAAATTCAAGTATCATGACGGGCAATATTCAAGGCACAACCGCTTTAGTTACTGTACAAAGCGATTCTGTATTAAATGCAGATGAATGGGCGCATTTAGCGGTTAACTTCGATCCGGAAACAGGTCTTATGCAACTCTATGTTAATGGCGAATTTCATAACGATGGAACTCTGGATAATTCGATGGCGGTTTTACAAGCTATGGATGTAGATAATATCAATCTAATGGGTGCAAATAAAGTGATGGTTGGTTCTGCTAATGGATACTCAAATTTTTACAAAGGTAACATCGATGAGGTTCGCCTTTATCAATCTGTTAGATCCGATGTTCAAATAGAAAACGATCATACTAGAATCCTCAATGGAAACGAAGCGCATTTAATTGCATATTACCGTTTAGACGAAGGTTTTGGTACAGCGGCCTACGATATTTCTAAAACAGATGGCGAATTTAATAAACGTCATTTGGTCGTTCCTCAGGGCAATGAACAAGTATTTGCAACTTGGTCCAATCAAACCCCTAGTTTCGAACAATTACACCCATCTGGCATTACCGATGCCAACGGTAATTATGTTATTAAAGGGGTAAGGTATTCCGGTTCCGGTAATATTTTTAGTGTGGTTCCATTTCTAGGGGTGCATGAGTTTAACCCTACCGATGTCAATTTGTTTATCGGCGATAGTGAACCTGTACATAATAATGTCGATTTTACCGATCAGTCTTCATTTAGAGCTACAGGGCGCTTAACATACGAAAACACAAACATGCCCGTGAAAAATGCCTACGTTAAAATCGATGGTAATTATATTCAAGGCTACAACAATCAGGCTGTAATGACCGATAACAGTGGTCAGTTCGATATTCAAGTTCCGATTGGCGAGCATTACATCAGTGTTGAAAAATCAGGACATACCTTTGTATCGGCTTATTACCCATTGCAACAAAGCGATTCTGCTTTTACCTATCATTTCTTTAACGAACCTATTTATAATATTGAATTCTTTGACAATACCACTGTTAAATTGGCTGGTAGAGTGGTCGGGGGAGCTGTTGAACAAGCTAAGCCTTTGGGCTCGGATGAAAATCCTATAGTCAACAACTTGGGTATTTGTAAGCTGACCTTCACTACAGAGCAAGATTATATTCTCGATGTTGAAGATGGTAATAAAACAACACTTGTTGTCTATACCAACGATAATACAGGGATGTATGAAATCAACTTGCCTCCTGAAGTTTATAAGATTGATACTGTAAAAGTGAACAATGAGTACAATTTCTTAGTGGGAGAGTCGCAGTTGGTTTCCCTAACCAATTGTTTCCCATTGCAATATACTATAGACACCGTCGATAATGACGGCTCAATGTCTTTAGATACAACATATGAATACAATTTAGAGAAAAATTGGATATGGCGCTCTACGCCGCAATTATCAGTTGATAATATACATGGTACCAAGTTCTTGGGTGATGAGGAATATATAGTAAATGCGGGTAACGATACCCAAGATACCATTAACATAGCAGGTATGGTTAACGATACAGCCTACTATAATTTTGGAAAACCGGTGTATTCTTTAGGTCAGCCATATCAGTTAATAGTGACGGCTTTCGAAACCTATACAAATGATGAAACAGGCGTTGTCGATACTGTTGTGGTTTCCGATGGTGAGTTACAAATTATAAACGAATGTGCCAACAATACCAATCAAGTTTCCCTAGGTTTTAATGATAATGGTCAAGCTTTATATGAGTTCTTTGGAGGTTATCCGAATTTATCTGCACCATACACTAAAAAATTAGAGGTTAAATTATTAGTAGGCTCTAATTATTACGAGTGGTCGCAATCGCCATTTTATGGTTATGTGTCGGGTAATATCCCAACAGGTAGCAACTTTGTAACTAAAGGTCCTACAAGCATCGATTTTGTCTTGCGCGACCCCCCTGGCTCGAACAGTTATTCGTACATGGAAGCAGGTTTAGAGATTTCTAAAACAGTGACTACAAGTTCTTCGCATGGACAAACAGGCAATTCTTCTTTAGTGTATCAGTTAGGAACATCAACCACTTTCGTAACAGGAACGCCATTCTTCTCGACCCAAACCGAATTTGAAGTTGAAAATAATATAGGTGTCGGTGTTGAGCACAGTCATGTTTGGGGTAATGAGTTCGAAGAAAATGTAACGATTGAGTTCAATCAATCTTTCTCGACCAGCGAAGATCCTGCTTATGTTGGTGATATGGGCGACTTATTTTTAGGTCATGGTAATAATCTTATTTACGGTCTATCAAACTTTATCAATATTATGGATGTTGATGAGGTGCCTGTTGATGGTGAAACCATAGAAGATACCATATTAATCGACGGCACCTATTATACAATTGCTAAAAAGACTGGTTTACACATGGGGAAAGAGGTGTCTACAACCTTTATTTATACGCAAAATCATATCGAAAACTATTTGATTCCGAATCTTCAAATGATTCGAAACTTGGCCTACGATAACAATAATGAGTATTACACTTTGGTCGAAACAGATACAGAAAGTTCAAACTTTTTAAGCAATAACGACGATAATGCTATTTGGGGCGCTCAAGCTTCCGACGATAAATACGATGGCCCTAGTTATGTCTTCTCAAACCCTGATAATGATGATTTAATCGATTCGGTTCGTTATTACAATAATCAGATTAATAAATGGATAAAGGTTCTTAAAAATAACGAAAAAGCTAAAGTAACAGCAGTAGACGATCCTAATTTTCCCTCGAATATATCATTTGATGCAGGTGTTGTTTATGAAGCAAGTGTTGAAATTGACAGTTTAAGTTCTGAGAATAAAACCTTCGAGTTTACACTTTCACCACACTTTATGGCCGAGCTAGGCTTCTCTGTAAATGGTTTTGGCTTTACACTAAACTTAGAAGAGGGCTACGAATACACAACTGCTAACAATACAGTTAACGACACAACCACCAGCCAGACCATTGGTTTTGTTTTAGCCGATGGCGATGGTGGCGATTATTTCTCAGTAGATGTGAGAAAAGATGCTGAAGAAGGTTATGGTCCAATCTTTAGAACTGTTGGAGGTCAGTCTTCTTGCCCATACGAGGGTGCTGTTTATACCGAATACTATAATCCTGGTACGCTTCTTTCGCAAGCGACTATGCAAATTGAAATGCCAAATATTTCTGTCGATAATAATATCGTTGCCGGTGTGCCGGAAACAGAAGCTGCCGTCTTTAATTTGGCCATGTCTAATAACTCGGAAACAGGGGATGATGGTTGGTACAATTTATATGTTGAGCCAACGTCTAATCCAAATGGTGCTGTTGTAAAAATGGATGGTGCAAGTATTTCGGGGACACCTGTGGCTGTTTTAATACCTGCCGGACAGACTGTTTACAAAGCACTTACCATCGAAAAAGGTCAGCAAGATATTAACGAATACGAAGATATTCAGGTTATTTTACATTCTCAATGTCAGTTCGATCCTACCGACGATGTTGACGATATTGCCGATACTATTATTATTTCGGCTTACTTTACACCAACTTGTACATCAGTCGATTTCGAACAGATTTATGATAACTGGACCGCCAATGTCTATAATAATGATACTTTAAGTTTCAATATCTCAGATTATAATATCAATAGCACTGAGTTCGAAACCATCGAATTCCAATATGCAATACCGGGTGGTTCTAGAACAACTGCCATGGTGTTTTATAAAGATGAAACAGACTTTCTAGATGCCGACGAGCCTAAAACATGGATCAATGGCAATGCTACCATGGCTTATAGTTTCCCATTGTCCAGCCTAAACGATGGTCAGTATCAGATTTATTTAAAATCGAATTGTTCCGATGGCTCGGAATATATTACAGATCCTTTAAATGGAGTGATAGATAGAGTAGTACCTACACCGTTTGGTACGCCACAGCCATCCGATGGCGTTTTGTCTTATGGCGAAGATATTTCGGTTAAGTTTAACGAAACCATCAATTCGGGCGATTTATATTCGCATGTCGATTATGTTGATGTTCGTGGTATTACAAATGGTACCGATTTGACTAATAATCCTTATTTATTACACGATGCATCGATTCATTTCGATGGTATCGCCAATAATTTGCAGGTCAATCACATCAATTTAGATCATACGAATTTTACAATTGAGTTTTGGGCAAAGCGTGATGCTATAGATCAAAGAAGCAATTTAGTTTCTGTTGGTTCGCCTTCGCAAGGTGGTTTGTGGATTGGCTTTGATGCTGCCAATCATTTTGTAGTTGAAGTTGATGGCCAGACGATTAGCTCAAGCGAAACTTATACCAATATTGGTAACTGGGCGTTCTACTCGGTAGTTTACAATCAGGGCGATGAAGAGACTGAGGCTGGTTTTACCCTCTTTGCTTTAAGCGATGCCGGAGGTACGCCTGAGGTGTTCGAAGCCGATGTGTATACCTCTTTAGAGGGCAGTTTAAGTATAGGGTATTGTGCCGATGATGCTTCTGCTTTTTATGGAAATATGCATGAATTTAGAATCTGGAATTATGCTAGAACATCTACAGAGATAGCCGCTCAGAAAGCGCAGATATTAAATGGATACGAGCAAGGTTTATATGGTCTGTGGCCAATGAACGAAGCCAATGGCGATAGAGCAGAAGATATTGCTTTTGGTAGAAATGCTATTGTCAATGCAACTTGGCAGGTTGGTAGAAATGGTCATGCTTTGGCCTTGAATGGTAGCAATGTATTAGATATGCCTGCCGGTCAGATGGCTTTCTCTAGTCAATCCGATTTTACTCTCGAATTTTGGTATAAAATGGCGATGCCTGTAAGCAATGCTACACTGGTTTCTAATGGTAATTTTGATGAGGAACCAAATATCAATTCTTGGAATATAACAGCCGGTAGCGATGGCAACATTACCATAACGAATAATGGTAATAATGTCACCATAGCTGCTCAAAATTATTTGGATGATCAATGGCATCACTTTGCAATGAGTATGAACCGAATTGGTTACTTATCGGTCTATTTCGATGGCGAACTTGTGAAAACACAATCGGTAGCTAACTTCGAAGGTTTTGGTGCTAGTAGATTGGTTTTAGGGGCTCGTTGGTGGAATTTGTCTATGCAAGATTATTACGATCAGTTTACAACTGGTATGATAGACGAGTTTAGAGTGTGGAATGCTGCCAGAACTCAGTCTCAAATAAAACGTTACATGAGTCATAATTTAGTGGGAGACGAGTTAGGGCTTAAAGCTTATGTCCCTTTCGAGGATGTTACCATTGCCGATCCTAGTATTAGTAACGAAACATCGGCCAACTTTACGCAAGACAATATTGGAATTGCCGGGGATACTTTAATAGAGAGTGCTTACTTTACAACGGAAAGCCCTAATATTAAGCTACAACTTCCGGAAGTATCAATTCCTCACACCTACGTCGTCAACGATGACGAGGTGGTGATTACACCAAATATTCAAGCTAATTTAATCGAAAATCAAATTTTAGACATTTCGATTAAGCGTGTAAAGGATATGAACAATAACATGATGCCTTCTACTTTATCTTGGAATGCTTTTGTAGATAAAAATCAGGTGGTATGGAATCTTCAGGATTTAACAATCGAAAAGTTTGTTGAAGAAGAGACGACTGTTACTGTAGATATTCAAAATAAAGGAGGCTTAAACGAAAATTATCAAATCCTTAATATTCCTTCATGGATGAACGTTTCTCCAAGCAGTGGCACGCTCACTCCTCTTGAGACGGAAACGATAGAAATTACCATTCTACCAGAACTTAATATTGGTTCATACCAAACAGATATTTCATTAGTCGCTTCTATGGATTATAACGAGCGCTTAGGTGTTTCTGTTCAAGTAAATGGTCATGCGCCAGATTGGTCGGTCGATCCTTCTAACTTTGATTTATCAGCTAATGTCATCGGCCAACTCAGTGTCAATAATACTTTATCTACCGACGAAAATGATATCGTCGCTTGCTTTGTTGGTGATGAATGCAGAGGTGTATCTCATGTCACTTATTTCGAAGATGCAAATATTTACCTAACATTTATTAGTGCTTATGCTAATACGAATGGCGAGACCATGTATTTTAAAGTATATGATGCCAGCACAGGCAACGTTTATACAAGGGTTACACCAGAGTTTACTTTTGCTGCCGATCAATTGTATGGTTCTGTGAGCAATCCTCTACCAATTAATGCAACCAATTATATAGAGCAAAATATTCAACTTGATGCGGGTTGGAATTGGATATCTTTCAATGTGTATTCAGATGAATTTAACGATCTGAACACAGCCTTCTCACAACTCAATCAACATGAAAACGATTTTGTAAAAGATCAACAACAATTTGCTTACGTTCGTGCTAACGGCTATTGGTTTGGAGAACTTGATCAGCTTAAGGTAACAAGTGCTTATAAGCTAAAAGTAGCTCAGGCGCAAACTTTAGTAATGTCGGGTTACAGAGTCGTCCCAGATACCATTCAAATACCAATAGCGGCCGGTTGGAACTGGGTGGGTTATCCTTTATCGGTTCAAAAACCGATCGATGAGGCTTTATCTTCTCTCAATCCGCAAGATGACGATATGATTAAGTCGCAACACCAATTTGCAGTTTATAGTTCTGTATTAGGATGGGTTGGTAGTTTAACTTATATGCAAGCCGGTGAGGGTTATGTAATGTACAGTGCTAATGGCGGTGTCCTTAATTACGATGGCGGTTTAGTAAGTAGGTCTGTAAGTCAAGATCCTGAAATCTTTAATTTACCTTCAACAGAAGATAATATGGCAATGATTATTGAGCTTCAGATTGACAACCCTTCTGCCTACACACTGAAGGCTTATAACGAAGCAGGCCTTTGTGGTGAAGCCGAAGCACAAATTTTGGAAGATGGAAGTGTGCGCCATTTTATAACCATCAATGCTAATTCTAAAGAAGTGATTCGCTTTGAAGCCGTCCATCATTTAGGAAGCATGGAGGCTAACGAGCATATGGTCTTCTTTGCAAACGACAGGCAAGGTACATTAGACGAACCTTTCGAATTGAGCTTTAATAAGAATGGTTTCGAAGGCGTTTCAAATATCAGCGTTTATCCAAATCCATTTAATCATCAAGTAACGATAGGAATGGTTTTAGAATACGACCAAGCTATTTCTTACACATTGTATAATGCTTTAGGCGAAGTCGTTGTAGAAATGCAAACACTCAAGCTTCCTGAGGGTTACCACGATGTTGAATTGCTGAAAGATGCGGTTTCGAAACTTGCCGAAGGTGTTTATATTGTTAAAGTCAATGTGAATGGCAATACAGAAATAATGCAATTAATTAAAGAATAAAGACTTAAGTTTAAAAATAAAGAATATGAAAACTGTAAAATATATGTTAACGACTACTTTGGTTTGGGCTATGAATTTACTCATAGCTCAGCCATGGTCTGTCAATCCGAACGATTTTCAATTTTCGATGAATATGAGTGGCTATGTAGCTTTAGATGCGCAAACAACGAGTCAACAAAATGCGTATTTAGGTGCGTTTGTAGATGAAGATTGTGTAGGCGTTTGTCAACCAACTGATCTCGATGGCACTTATCAATTATACCAAATAACGATATACAGTAATGCGAGTTCAGGCGATGCAATTTTCTTCAAATGGATGGATGAAAGTTCAAACCTCACAGAGATTGATAATTTCGTTTTGTTCTCGAACAATTTAATTATTGGGAATGTAGATCATCCATTTCTTTGGATGTCACCTGTATCATATAGCTCTGCCGATATTTTAAGCTTTGAGCTCGACAGTCAAGTAACACAGGCTGTTATCGATGCCGCTGCGAAAAGCATAAGCTTAAAGGTGACTAAAAATACTGACTTATCGAGTATAATTGCAGATTTTACTATATCACCGGGTGCGATTGCTAAAATCGGCTCAGTAGAACAAATTTCTGGTGAAACGATTAACGATTATACTAATACAGTTCATTATATGCTTACTGGGGTAGATGGTTTAGTTAATGATTGGGCTGTAACGCTAAGTTTCGATGATAGTGGCGTAGAGGAGCTAAACAAGAGCGATTGGCAAATTTATCCGAATCCTGCTATCGACTTTGTGTTTATCAAGAGAATTCATGAATCTCCTATACCAAATGAAGCTATAGAAATTTATAACATAACAGGACAACTCGAAAAGATATTTATTCTTAATAAAACAACAAATAATATTAAAATAGATATCTCCGATTTAAAGAGAGGATCTTATTTTGTTAAAATTGATAATACGACTCAAAGATTGATAATATTATAAAATTTTTAGGTTTTTAGTTTTTTCTTTTTAGCTGCAGGGAAAAGTACGTTGTTTAAAATCAAACGGTATCCGGGGCTGTTAGGGTAAGAGTCTAAATCTGTTGCAGGATCGTACACCAGATGTTGGTAGTCTGCCGGGTCGTGTCCTCCTAAAAAAGTCCACATCCCTTTTCCCAATGTACCATGTAAATAGCGGGCTTCGCCTGCAGCTTTGTTTTCTCCCATAACTAAAACATCCGACTTGATTAGTTCGCTTTTGAAAGCTGTAGTTTGTCCCATGAATCCTCTAATCATATGGGTATGATCTTGCGTAAGCATACTAGGCACAGGATCCCATTTGGCCGAAAAGTCGAATAATGTAAAATAATCACTCTCCTTACTCACGCGTCTAGTCTGCGTTGCATCGATGTCGGAATATTCATACTCCATAGGATTTTGGCTGAGTTTGAAGTCTTTGAATGCTAAAGTTTTCGAATAATCTAATTTGCTTTGAGCATCGGGGTCGGCAGGGTCGCCATCGAACATGCTTTCGCAAATATCGACTCCTTCTGCGGCTAAGGCTATATCGTAACTGTCAGTTGCTGAGCACATAGCGAACAAAAAACCGCCATTTCTAACATATTCTTTAATGGTTTTTGCTACAGCTAGTTTAAGTTGAGAGACTTTCCCAAATCCATACTTTGCAGCCATAGTTTCGTTTTCGTTGACTTGATCCTGATACCATTTCATATGGTGATAAGCTGCGTAGAATTTGCCATATTGGCCGGTGAAATCTTCGTGATGTAAGTGTAGCCAATCGTATTTTGAGAGCTCTCCATCGAGAATTTCGCCATCGTAAACAATATCGTAAGGAATTTGAGCATATGTTAAGACTAAAGTTACAGCATCGTCCCAAGGTTGTTTGTTTTTAGGAGAATACACCGCGATTTTTGGTGCTTTTTCCAGTTTTACATGATCCATATTCTCATCTTCTCGATCGATTTCGGCAAGTATAGCTTGGGCCGTACCATCAGCAATCACTTCTACAGAAACACCTCTGATGGCACATTCGGTTTGAATTTCTGAATGGTTCTGAATAAGAAACGATCCTCCACGATAATTAAGCAACCATTGAGCCTCAATGCCATTTTGTAAAACCCAGTAAGTGACGCCATAAGCCTTTAAATGATTGGTTTGAGTATCGTCCATTGGAATTAGAAGATAGGAGGCTTTTACCTGAAAGGCCATCGCAATCATCAGAAAAAATAATATTCGGTTACGCATGGTACAAATAAACAAAATTTGTGGGCAATATACTTTTAAAGAGACTTAAAATATTTTAAAATCAGAAGATAATACAGAGAGGAGGCAAATTCTAAGACTGAGGTTAAATTAAGAACGAAATAAAAAACTGTAATAAATAATCAATCACAAATCGACAATAATAAATAGTCAATAATAATTCCTATTTTTACGATGAATTTTACGTCGAAGTATGAAACATATTATCCCTCCAATATCAAAAAATGAGCTTAAAAAAGAATTGAACGAAGAACGATTTCTTCGCTTCACAAATTTTGGTAAGAACGAGATATACGTGGTCAATCACTTAAATTCGCCTAATACCATGCTCGAGATAGGGCGTTTACGAGAGTTAACTTTCAGAAATGCTGGTGGAGGCACAGGTAAGGAGGCTGATATCGATGCTCTTGATATGGCCGATGAACCATACCAGCAATTGTTAATTTGGGATCCGGAAGCCGAAGAGATTTTAGGCGGTTATCGTTTTATCTTAGGATATAACGTAAATCGCAAGCCCGATGGTACTGTAAATATGGCAACAGCTAACCTCTTCGAATTATCAGAACAGTTTATTAGTGAATATTTACCACATACTATAGAATTGGGGCGGTCGTTTGTGCAACCCAATTATCAGTCGAGAGGTATCAACAGAAAAACCTTATTTGCGCTGGATAATTTGTGGGATGGTCTTGGGGCTTTAATCGTGGATAATCCTGAAATGAAATATTTTTTCGGGAAAGTTACCATGTACACCGATTATAATTTAAAAGCACGCGACACCATTTTATATTTCCTTAAACGAAAGTTTGGCGATACTCAAAGGCTTTTATATCCTAAAGAACCATTGGAGATACAGACTCCTGAAGAAGAATTGAAAATTTTATTTTTAGGTAAGAATTACGATGAGTCGTACAAAACGCTTTCGAGAACCGTTAGAGAATTAGGCGAAAATATTCCGCCACTTATTAATTCTTATATGAATTTATCGCCAACGATGGTAACTTTTGGAACCTCAGTTAATAAAGGTTTTGGTAATGTTGAAGAAACAGCAATCTTAATTACTGTGGATGATATTTATCCGGAAAAGAAAGCCAGACATATCGATACCTACAAAAAAACAATTTAAAATAAATTGTTCAAGTCTTCGTTTATCAAAAGTAATTCTACATTTTTTAGTTACTTTGTAATATGATTTTTCGACAATTAGTTGTATTAATATTTTTTATAGTATTTTTATTGGTTTCCTGTGTAAAAGACGAGGTTAACAACAGTCTTGAAGCAGTGGTTACTTTTTCGACCGACACCCTTTTTTTCGACACCGTTTTTACTGATGTTGGTTCAACCACAGCATATATTACAATGCATAATCCTTACGATAAGTCATTAAATATCAATTCGGTATCGTTGGGTAAAGGTAGTTTGTCGCAATTCAGAATAAATGTTGATGGACAAACAGGTGAAATAATCCGAAATCTTACTTTGGAACCGAAAGACAGTATTTACATTTTGGTTGAACTGACAGTTAAACCCAATGCCCAAAATGCACCTTTCGTAGTAGAAGACTCCTTGGTTTGTAATGTTAATGGAAAAATTAGCGACATGAAGTTGAGAGCTTGGGGGCAAAATGCACATTACATCGATGGTCGACTCAATGGCGTTGTTCAAACACAAACATGGACTGCCGATAAGCCTTACTTGATATATAACTCTATGCTTATCGATAGTTTACATACCTTAACTATTGAACATGGAACAAAGATTTATTTTCATAAAAACTCATACTTAATTGCGAAAGGACGATTGCAAATTAATGGAACATTCGATAATCCGGTCACGATAAAAGGCGATCGTTTAGAAGAAGCCTATCAAGATGTGGCAGGGCAGTGGGGTAATATTATTTTGGCCGATGGTTCTGGAACACACGAAGTCAATTGGGCTGTTGTAGAAAATGGAACAATTGGCTTTCAGTTGGGAGGGTTAAGCTCCGATGAAAAACCTACATTGAAAATTAGCCATAGCATTATTCGACATATGAATTATGCCGGTATTTTTTCTTTGGCGGCTAATGTCGAAGCCAACAATTGCCTAGTTGCGAATTGTGCGTTTTACAATTTGGCCATATTAGTTGGCGGAAACTATAGTTTTGATCAATGTACTTTTGCAAATTATTGGCCATATTCTCGACGTACAGAGCCATCGGTTGTTGTTAGTAATAATTTCATAACCGAAGAGGGACAATATGTTGGCGATTTGCACCAAGCAAATTTTAACAATTGCATCATTTATGGCGATAAAGAACAAGAATTCATTTGGAGTAAAGAAGATGGGACCGCGTTTAATTTAACAGTTAATAATAGTTTAATAAGAATCCCCGAAGAAGAAATTAACGATACGTATTTTAATATGTGTCGATATAGCAAAGATCCTTTGTTTATCGACTATAGAAATTACGATTTTAATTTAGATACACTTTCACCGGCACAAAATATCGGTGATATGTCCATTGGTCAAACTTATCCTACCGACTTAAATAATCACTCACATATTCTGGATGGCCAACCCGATGCCGGAGCCTTCGAATGGCAACTAGGAGAATAATTTACTGATTATGATTATTACAAAAACATTTAAAATGGCTGAGCTTATTCACGATAATTTTGAATTGCTCTCTGTGTTAAGAAAATTTAATATACCACTCGGGTTTAGCGAAAAAACTGTAGATGAAGTTTGTGCTGAGCATCGTATTAATACCGATTTTTTTCTCGAAATAGTAAATTCATTCAACGATTCGGAATATTTTCCGCAAAATAAAATGAGAGCACACGACGTTGAAGACATCTTGTTTTATTTGAGAAATACGCACAAAATTTATCTCAATAAAAAAGTACCGGAAATAGCAGATCTTATCGAAAAATTGGAATTTCCGAAAGATCACGAAAAAAATAAAGCCTTGCTCAAAAACTTCTTTAACGAGTACCGACAAGAATTTATTTTACATATTCAAAGAGAAGAAGAGCGAATTTACCCATACATAACAGCTTTGTCCGATGCCTTACGTAATTATAAAACCGATGCTGCTTTTTACAACAACATTCAACAATATGTAATAGCCGATTACCAAAAAGAGCACGAAGACGTTGAGGAAAAGTTGTACGATTTAAAAAACATCATCATTAAATACTTGCCGGTGCCTGAGAACGCCGAAACCTATAATGCCATCTTAATTAAACTTTTCAAGCTGGAAAAAGATTTAAATGAGCATTCTCGCATCGAAGAAAATGTGATTATCCCTAAAGTTTCGGAGATGGAAAATGTCTTTTTCGAAGCGGTTAAAGATGGTAAAATGCTTATTGTATGACGCAGTTTAATTGTCTGATATTAGAACCCTCATTTTTAATTCGAAAAGGCTTAGTTTCATTTTTTCGTTCATTTCAGCCTATTGGTTTAATTTTCGATACCGATCAATTTGAATCAAGCCGCGAATTTTCGAAACAAAACGTAATCGATATTTTAGTTTGCACCGACGATTTTTTCGACCGCTTTCAGAATCAACATTTTGCTCTAACGTATATTATTAAACACGATAAAAAGTCGGAAGGCTCTCTGTATTTGAATATACTTCATCCGAAGGAAGTACTAATAAACCAAGTGATGAACGATTTAAATCGAATAAAAAAGCACAGTAAACAAGAAGAAGATGCTTTGAGTGAGCGAGAGATTGCTGTTTTAAAATTGGTTGCTCAAGGGCAAACTAATAAAGAAATTGCCGATACTTTATTTATTAGTGTACACACCGTCATGACGCATCGAAAGAACATTACGCAAAAGTTAGGCATTAAAACGGTTTCCGGTTTAACCATGTATGCTATCATTCATAATCTGATAGAACCCATCGATTTAAAATAAAAAAGCTCGAGATACCATCCCGAGCTTCAATAAAAAAGTTGATTTGAAAATATAAAATTATATTATTCTAACGTTCACTGCGTTCAATCCTTTTTTACCTTCTTTAAGTTCAAATTCGACACTGTCGCCTTCATTGATTTTGTCTACTAAGCCTGATACGTGCACGAAATACTCAGTCTTTGAGCCGTCTTCAATAATAAATCCAAATCCTTTGGTTGCATTGAAGAACTTTACTGTTCCATTTTTCATTGTAATAAAATAAATAATTTAAAAGCCCAAATGTATAAGATTTAAATCGTTAATACAATATTTCGGTAGTATTTATTTATTTTTCAACGTTTTAAAAAGGAGCCTCGTCCATAAAATCTTCGTCAGGAGGTGGTGGAAATGGCATATCTGCTGGTAATTCGTTATAATTTGAACCACTTGCACCAACACGCTCAACACGCCACGCCTGAACGTTTACAAAGTATTTATCGTTCCATTTTCGACCTTTTAAGTTAAAACTAACCTTAACAGTTTCTCCTATTTGATATGGATCGATAATATCGGTACGATCTTGCACCAATTCGAATTTGATTTGTTCGGTAAAATTATTTTCGTTGGTTTCGACAACAAATTCCCTTTTCTTAAAAGAGCCGGAAATAGCTTGTTCGTCGAACTTTTCGATTAATTTCCCGGTTAATTCCAAGGCCATAGCTTACGATTCGATGATTACAATTTTCTCAATAGAATCGCCAGCTCTAATGTCGTCGATTACATCTAAACCTTCGAATACTTTTCCGAAACAAGTGTGATTACGATCTAAATGTGCTGTATTTTCTCTACTGTGACAAATAAAAAATTGTGACCCCCCAGTGTTTCTTCCTGCGTGAGCCATCGATAAAACACCTCTGTCGTGGTGTTGGTTGCCGCCTGTAAGCTCGCAATTAATTTTATAGCCGGGGCCTCCTGTTCCAACGCGTGGGTCGTTCATGTCTTTCGAAAATGGACATCCTCCTTGAATTACAAAATTAGGAATAACTCTATGGAAAGCTAAACCATTGTAATAACCTTCTTTAGCTAATTTTACAAAGTTAGCAACAGTGTTAGGAGCGTCTTCTTCGTAAAAATTGACTTTCATCAAGCCTTTGGCGGTATGTATTTCTGCTTGTAACATATTGTTTTTTGTTAATTAATATTGTACGAAATTATTTTAAATCTGATCGATTTTCTTTTGCAAAACTACTACTTTTAATTTTATACACAAATCGCTTAGAATACTATATGAATAGGTTCCTTTTAATTTTTTATTATTTAATAATATTTCTTTTTGGTAAGTCTGCTCATGCTCAAACTCTAGATACTTTATCGCAGCAAAGAATAGATAAATATTGGCACTACCGCCAACGTTTCGATAATTACTTTGTGCAGCCCGGCATAGGAATTGGAAAAAGTCTAGTGGCGCATATCCGAAATAAATATCAATCTTCTAAGGAGGGCTTCTCGGTGAGCGATCAAACCATCGATTTGGGCTGGTATATTGGTATTTTAGCCACAGAGTACAAATTGCTAAACGACCAAAATCAGAATATCAACACCTCATTATTGCATCTGTATTATGCCCTAAATGCCTTCGATCGCATGGACTATTGTGAGTCGCATTCGCCATACTACCTTAAAAAAGATACGCTCGATGGATATTTTTTACGTTACGATGTCATGCTCGATTTGCATCCTGAGCAGTTTTCGGTGAATGGCTTAAACCAGAAATTAAACCCTACCGATACATGGGGAAGCCGACCTCCCGGTATGCCAACCTATACTTCTGGTTTCGATGTGGAAGATACATCGCATCATATTATGTCGGCGATGAGCCAAGATCAAGTGGTTCATTTATTGATGGGTTTTTCGTTGGTTGACAAATGCTTGCCGGATACTGTTTTACTTTTCAAAGACAAACATTTTCATGCTATACAGTTCAATTTTCGTGAAGATGTACGAAAAAAAGTTGACCGTTTGATGAGTCAATTTATGAAGAGTCCCCATTGGGTGGTTAGAGATCCATACGGAAATCCTGTGCCAAGAGGCCCCAATGCCATGATGTATGCTTATCCATTCGCAATTATTGGAACTAAATTAACAGGTCATTCTTACGAAGATTATTGGTCGAGTTCTTATTTAGCCCGAAAATTATGGGATTTATCGAGAGTCCCAAACTGGGTAAACGATTATAACAGCACAATGGCTTTAGCCTTGGCTGCTATGTCGGATAGTTGGTGGGATTACTCTTTGGTAGGAAAGGTAAACAACACAGCAAGTTATATCGAAAAATGTGGATTGCCTTGGGAGCGCGATGTGTTTTTTATGTTATTGTATAACTTTTTACACGATCATCATTCAAAACCGGAGTCGATATCGAAAGCTCAGATTCACATCGATTCTGCACCATGGAATGGTCCGTACTATTGGGCGCAAGACTCGGTAGAGTTTAAGTGCTGTGGTAAAGTGCCGGGAAAGCCAAGTGGAGGCTGGGCATATGGGAACAAATACAGAGGCACAAAAGCTGAGCAAGAAGGCTTGGGTAAATATCCGGTTACCGGTAATTTTAGTGGTATGGATTTTATGTTATTATACAATCTTTACCATCTTCTAGCTCAGCCTTTGCCTTATGTTAAGCCTAGAAATTAGGCATCTAATAATTTTGCAATTTGGTTTTTAAGATTCTCACTAACCTTAACCAATGGCAAGCGAACATTGGCGCATTCAATTACATTTTCGTGCTGTAAAGCTGCTTTTATGCCTGCAGGGTTTCCCTCTTCGAAAACAGCATCGATAAGGTCTATCATTTTGTAATGAAGATGAAGCGCATCGTCGAAATTACCTTTTAGAGCGTCTTTAACCATACCAGACATTTCATCCGGCCATACATTGGCAATTACCGAAATAACACCGTTCAGTCCAATAGAAAGCTGAGGGAGTGTTAAGCCATCGTCGCCGGAAAAAACTTTGAATCCTTCAGGTTTGTTTTTAACAATGTTCATTATTTGACTCCAATTGCCCGAAGCTTCTTTAATGGCAATAATATTTTTGTATTTGCGAGCTAAAGATAAACAGGTTTCCGCACCGATGTTGCTCGATGTTCTACCCGGAACATTGTATAAAATGATTGGTAGCGGGCTAGCTTCTGCTATTGCAGAAAAGTGAGCAAATATACCTTCTTGGTTAGGTTTATTATAGTAAGGTGCTACAGATAAAATAGCATCAATGCCGTCGAATTGCTTATTTTTTAATTCGTCAACAACGGCTTGTGTGTTATTGCCTCCTACGCCTAATACAATAGGAACTCTTCGGTCGGTTTCTCTGACGATATGCGCAACTACTTTTTGTTTCTCTTCTGCTGTAAGTGTGGCAGCTTCGCTTGTAGTGCCTAAGGCTACTAAGAAATCGACACCATTACAAATAACGTGATCGATTAAACTTGTTAACGACTCAAAATCGACTTGTCCTTCTTTTGTAAAAGGGGTTACTAATGCAACGCCTGTACCTTCGGTATGTATCATAAACTTTTAAATTTTAATCATATTGATGTAACGAATCAGCTCTTTCGATAAAACTTCGAACTGTGGATTTTCTCCTAAATCGATACGGAAATCGTAAAAGTTATTGATGGTTTTTTGAGCTCCGACTTTAAACTCAGCATTCGAAAGAGCAACGATATACTGTACAGGAAAATCTTCATCTAATGTTAAATCGATGAGGATATTAAATGGTTTCTCTATAAAAGCCTGTGTGTTTGGGTTGTTTGGTTTACCAAACCAATTTAGATTTTTTTTCGAAAAAAAATCCAACTCATTGGTATGTGTATAAAAGTCGAGCACTTGCTTTGAATCCACAAAGCCAAGAGCTTCAGCTTTAAGGCCGTCTTTTTTAAGGAGCTCGATAAACGATTTGGCATTTTCGTAATTGCTCTGATGTGTAGCGTTGAATATAACACCAACAGACTTTGCAGAGCTGAAGTTATGAAAACGAACTTGTCGTTGAAATTTTTTCAGTCTTCCTTTTAAAATAATCCAACCAATATTTTCTTTTATTTTCTTTAACAAGGCAATTATTTTAATTCTTTTT
Organism: Bacteroidales bacterium; assembly: GCA_016936665.1. GTDB lineage: Bacteria > Bacteroidota > Bacteroidia > Bacteroidales > JAFGXI01 > JAFGXI01. The sequence continues at coordinate 15,373 of JAFGXI010000017.1, read as the reverse complement.
CGATTAAATACTTGTTTCTATCGGAGCCGTTTCTGCTGATTAACTCACCCAAGAAACCTGCTAAAAATAGCTGAATACCAGCAATTACAGAAACTAAAGCCAAATAAAATAAAGGTTGATCTGTTACGTCGCGAGGTTTAACGTGAGTAAAGATTAAGAAATATATTTTTTGGGCTATTAAATAAGTGGTAACTAGAAATCCTAAAAAGAACATGATGGTACCCCATACTCCAAAAAAATGCATTGGTCGTTTCCCAAACTTGGTCATAAAAGTAACCGAAAGTAAATCTAAGAAGCCATTGATAAAACGCTCTAACCCAAATTTAGTTACGCCATATTGACGCGCTCTGTGTTCGACCACTTTTTCTCCAATTTTTTTAAAACCTGCTCGTTTAGCTAATACAGGGATATAGCGATGCATTTCGCCATACACTTCGATACTTTTTATTACTTCTCTCCGGTATGCTTTTAACCCACAGTTAAAATCGTGTAAGTGAATTTTGGTAACTCTCCTCGAAGTCCAATTATAAAATTTACTGGTAATGCGTTTAACAAACGGATCGTACCTTTTTTTCTTCCACCCCGATACCACATCAAAACCTTCTTTGATAATCATATCGTAAAGCTCGGGTACTTCATCGGGGCTGTCTTGCAAATCGGCATCCATGGTAATAATTACATCGCCTTGAGCAACGCTAAAACCGGTATGCAAGGCGGGTGATTTACCGTAATTTCTTCTGAACTTTATTCCCTTTACCGAAGGATTGTTTATTTTAAGTTGCTCAATTACCGCCCAAGATTGGTCATTACTACCATCATCAACAAAAACAATTTCGTAGCTTAAGTTGTGGGCTTTCATAACCCTATCAATCCATGCTTCCAATTCAGGAAGCGATTCTTCTTCGTTATATAGTGGTACTACAATCGATACGTCCATAATGATTTACTCTGCAAAGGGGTTGGCTTCTTTTTTAAGAAAAATTGATAAAATTAATGACAAAATTACGCCCTGAAGTGCAGACCCGAAAATAGAAGAAATAGCCATAATACCAGGGGTTGTAAACTTGTGTAACATAGACATTCCCATCTCAATTTCTTGGTCGGAAAGGTTTTTATTGTACATGTCTTGTTCTGCTATATCAAGAATTTCTTGTATTGCTTCTGGTGCAATGTAAGTATAAAAAATGTATACAAAAATAGACATTATAAAACCTGAGAAAACTGCAATTAAAACCCCAGAGCCTACCGAACGACCATAAGATAACTGCCCGCCTTGAATTTGATCGCGCAATGTTTTGTTGCCTATGTATATAGTAACAGCAATAATGGCTGTACCGAGCCAACTAACATATTTATTGCTAGTAGCATCGAAAAAATAAATAGCCATGGTTAAGATGATCATTGCTAGAGCTAGAATTAAACCATAATTCATGGCATTTTTATAAAACCCGTTTTTGTTGTAATTGTCGTCCATAATCTTATAAGTTTAAACAAAAGTAAAAAAGTTTCGCAGAAAGCAGATGCTCTTCTATTCTTAAAAGATATTAATTCGACAAGTCTTCTCAGGATGTCCTAAAAAAGGTGAATCCCTAATTTTAGGGATGGCAGTTTAACTAAAATGTTTTTCCTTTGCAATCGGATTATGAGACAGTGGTTTTCTATCATATTGGCATTGGCCGTTTTAAACTTATCTTTCAATAAGGTATTTAATTGGCATACACATATTGCACAAGATGGCACTGTCTATCAACATGCACATCCATACAATCATCATTCTAATCAACACCATCAGCATAATAAAACCGAACAAGCCATATGGTCTATAAGCGGTGGCGAATGGAACCCGTTCTATGTTAGCTCTTTATTGCCTAGCCCGATTGTTATTGAACAGGGTCAAGTTGTTACATTTGTTGTAAATATCCTCGAAAGAACAGAGCGTTTAGCTCAAAACAAATCCCCTCCTTTTTCGTCATTTAAATAAAAGCTTAAACACGTTTTAGTCTGACAAGCGATTTTACATTTCTTGTTTAATTTTTTAAATGATTTTTATATGAGATTTCTTTTTATTACAATTTGGCTATGCATGCCATTAATAATATTTCCCCAAAACAAACTTACCGATGCCATGTTGTTTGGCGATGTTAAAGATGCCGAAACCGGTGAACATTTACCTTTTGTAAATATTGTAATCGAAGGTACAAACTATGGCACTTCAACCGATGCAACAGGTCATTATATGTTTAACAATATTCCGGTAGGCGAGTTGCATCTGGTCTTCTCTACAATTGGTTATAAAACAGTAAAGAAAACTATCGATGCAAAAGCCAATAGTTCTCAACAACTTTTTGTAGAGATGCAAGCCGATGTTATTATGACAGAACAAGTGGTTGTTTCTGCCTACAGAAATGCAGTTAGCAGAAAAGAAGCGCCTGTAATTGTTTCTGCCATCACTCCCAAACAAATGGAGTCGATAGCATCTCAAACCGTGGCCGATGGCTTAAATTTTACACCCGGTTTAAGAGTGGAAAATAACTGCCAAAATTGTGGTTTTACACAACTCAGAATGAACGGTCTCGAAGGTGCTTATTCTCAAATATTAATTAATTCGCGACCTATTTTTAGTACTTTGGCTGGCGTGTATGGCTTGGAGCAAATACCTGTGGAGTTAGTTGAGCGTATCGAAGTTATTCGAGGTGGTGGCTCAGCAATTTTTGGAGGAAATGCTATTGGCGGAACAGTCAATATAATCACTAAAGACCCCATTAACAATATGTTTCAGATTAGTGCTACTACCTCTTTAGTTGGTCTTGGTGTAAAGGGAAGCGGTAAAACGGCAAGCTCAAGATCTTTAAATTTCCATGGGGCTGTTGTGAGCGACAATCGAAAAGCAGGGTTTTTTATGTTTGGCTCAAATTTAAACAGAGACCCATGGGATGCCAATAACGATAGCTTTTCAGAAATGGGGCAGATTAAAAATGCCAATTATGGATTACAGACATATTACAAACCGGGCGATTATTCGCGGATAAATCTCGAATATCATTACATGGAAGAGCATCGCCGTGGAGGCGATAAGTTCGATTATTTACCACAAGAAACCAACATTACCGAGATGGTGCATTATACCAATCATTCAGGTGGAATAAGTTACGAAACCTTTACCGATAAAACGTCATTTGATAAATTATCGGCATATGTTTCTGCTCAACTGGTGGCTCGTGATTCTTACTATGGAGCAAATCAAGATCCAAATGCCTATGGAAAAACTGATGGTTTAACTTGGGTGGCCGGAGCGCAATATGTAGCACATTTCAAACCTTCGTTTTGGACTCCCGGCGATATGACCATTGGGGTGGAGAATGTAAATGACCGCTTGAAAGATACAAAGTTAGGTGTTGCCGGATCCGACAATCAGATGGTAGCCAATCAAGTTATTAACACTTCCGGCATGTATGCACAGTACAACATAAAATATAATCGTTTAAAAGTGTTGTTGGGTTTTAGAGGCGATCATTACGAAATAATCGATTTAAAAAGAGAAACGGCAAAACTGAATGGTACTGTGATTAATCCGAGAGGTAATTTACTATTCGATATCAACGAATTTTTACAACTAAGAACATCCTATTCTACAGGATATCGAGCCCCACAAATTTTCGATGAAGATTTACACATCGAAAGTTCAGGAGCACGTCAGATAAAACATATCAACGATGCGAATCTAACCGAAGAAAGATCACAGTCGTTCAGTGCTTCTTTACGTCATCAGAAATCATATGGGAAATGGGAAACCGAGATTTTAGTTGAAGGATTTTATACCATTCTGAACAACGCCTTTGTGAGTGATTATACTTCCGATACAAATGGGGTATTGTGGTCGACTAGAACCAATGCAAAAAGTGGTGCTGAGGTATATGGTAGCAATATCGAAATAAGACTGGCTCCATCGAGAAAATTTTATGTGCAATTAGGAGGGACTATACAGGCGAGCTTATATAAAGAAGCTCAGCAATGGGGTGAAGACACATCTCATGTAAGCCGAGAAATGACTAGAACACCCATGTCGTATGCATATACCATTTTCAATTACGAACCTACGAAAAAGATTTCTTTGTCGGTATCCGGAAATTATACAGGTAAAATGTATGTGCCTCATTTGGCTGGAGGAAATAGAGCAGATGGCTCGTTAATAGAGACCGAAAAATTGGAAGTTAGCCCTGTTTTTTATGTGCTTAACTGGAAAGGAACATATACCTTTAAGTTAGGAAATACCATGTTTTTAGATGCAAGTCTAGGAATAAATAATATCTTAAACAGCTATCAAAAAGACTTCGATTACGGAGTTAATAGAGATGCCGGATATAATTATGGACCGATACAATCGAGAACTATCTTTTTTAGTTTGAAGTTAAAAGTTTAATATTCAGAAAATTATAGTATCTTTGCGCCCTGAATTTTTACTGTCGTGGATTTAGATGGGTAAATTGGCGTGGTCGAAATTCATTAGAGGCAATTTTGCCACACCATTTTAATACATTTTTTATGACATTTGAAGCTTTGGGCTTATTGCCCGAAATTGAAAAAGCTATCAAGGCGATGGGCTTTGTTGAGCCTACGCCTATTCAGGCACAAGCCATTCCTCATTTATTGGGAGGAACACAAGAAGATTTAGTCGGGTTTGCACAAACAGGCACTGGAAAAACAGCAGCATTTGGTTTACCTATTATTCATCAGATCGATGTACAAGATTTAACAACACAAAGTATCATTCTAGCTCCAACACGTGAGCTTTGCATGCAGATTGCCAAAGATTTAACCAATTTTTCTAAGTACTTAGATGGTTTAAAAGTCTTGGCAGTTTATGGAGGAGCCTCTATCGATCCTCAAATTAAATCGTTAAAACAAGGCGCTCAAATAGTGGTTGGAACACCCGGCAGAACGCTAGATTTAATAAAAAGAAAAGCACTTAAGTTGCACAAAATTAATTGGTTGGTTTTAGATGAGGCGGATGAAATGCTTAATATGGGTTTTAAAGATGATTTAGACAGTATCTTAGAAACCACACCTTCAGAAAGACAAACCATGTTGTTTTCTGCAACCATGCCTCCGGAGGTGGCTCGCATAGCTAGAAATTACATGAAGGCTACTAAAGAAATCCGAATTGGACAAACCAACTCGGGAGCCGACAATGTTAAACATGAGTATTATGTAGTGAAAGCATCCGATAAATATGAAGCTTTAAAGCGAATCGCCGACATTAACCCTGATATTTATGGCATTGTTTTTTGCAGAACCAGAAAAGATACACAAGAAGTAGCTCAAAAATTAATAAACGATGGTTATAATGCCGATGCGCTTCATGGCGATTTATCGCAAGCACAACGCGATAATGTGATGCAACGTTTCAGAATTAAAAATTTACAAATGTTGGTAGCGACCGATGTTGCGGCTCGAGGTTTGGATGTTAACAGCTTATCGCATGTTATTAATTATAGCTTACCCGACGATCCGGAAGTGTACGTTCACCGAAGCGGAAGAACCGGAAGAGCCGGTAAAAGTGGAATTTCTCTTACGATTGCTCATTCCAAGGAGTTAGGTAAAATTCGCGTTTTAGAAAAAATGGTTAAAAAACCATTTGAAAAGGCAGAGGTACCTGGCGGTGATGCTATTGTTCAAAAACGTTTGTATAACCTGATCGATAATATTAAAAAAACGGATGTAGATACCGAACAAATCGATCCGTTTATGCCGACCATTATGAATAAAATTGAAAGCTTATCGAAAGAAGAGCTAATTCAAAAGTTAGTAGCCGTTGAGTTTATGCGATTTGCCACGTATTACAGAGGGGCAGGAGATATCAATGTTAAAGATTCCGGTAGGGAAAGAGATAGGGATAGAGATAGAGATAAAGGAAAAGGAAAACGTTCTTCTACCCAATTCTCTCGTTTTTATATCAATATTGGTTTAAAATCGAATATCAATGTTGCATCTTTAATCGGCATTATTAACGATAATACACAACGTCGCGATTTGGAAATTGGACGTATCGATTTAATGAAGCGCTTTTCGTTTTTCGAGATCGATGCCCAATTCGAAAAAGAAGTGCTCGATAGTTTTAAAAATGCGCAATACAAAGGCGAACGCATCATTGTCGAAAAAACAGACTCACTACCTCCAAGCGAAGAAAGCTACGGGCAACGCAGAAGCAGAGGTAAGAAAAAAGAGGGCGGAAGCTTCTCTCCCAGATCAAAATCATCGGACAGAAGTTCTTTTGCATCGAAGCGAGGAGAATCTTCTAGACGCGACGATAAAGCAAAACGAGGCGACTTCCCAAAACGGAAAGAAAACTCAAGCTTTTCAAAAGATAAAAAGAAAAGACGTTAATAAACACATAAAAGCACTTCAAATAATGGAGTGCTTTTTTTTATTTTTGCCCCTTTAATTTAAATTTTAAATCTTATGAAAAAATTACTTTTCTTATTAATGATGCCTGTTATAGCATGGGCGCAGTACGATATTTCCAATATGTACAAAGTATCGACAGGAGAACCCTATCCGGTAGTTGATGCAAATATTAAAGCGTATCAGACAATTGATGATGCTGTTTATATGCTTAAAATTGATAAAAAGAAAATCATTTTACAGAAGTACAGTACAACCGAAAAAAAAGAAATATACTCAAAAACAATAGCACCGTTAAAGGGTTATGAAGCGTTTGAAGAATTTATAAAGATGGGTAAAGAGTTATATTTTTTCTACTCCGATTTTGATAAAAAGAGCACAAAAGAGTTCTTGTATTATAAAAAATTGTATCCCGAAACTGGTGAATTTAGTTCAGCGACTAAAGTTTTAGAAATTCCACATAAAGTAGTTGCATTTGATAAATACGAGTTTTATAAATCGTATGGAGAAAATAAACTAGTGATTCAAACGCGTAAAAAACCTGATGTGAGAAATGATAAAAAAAGTTACGATGAAATTGTTTTAGCCATTTTAGATCAAGACTTAATAGTTGAAAACACTTACGATTTAAGAATGCCTTACACAGAAGCAGAAATGAATAACCTTGATTATCAAGTTGATAAAGAAGGTAACTCATATATTTTAGCAGAAGTTTATGATTCTGAAGTTCCAAAGAAATACATAAAAGATAAAAAGAATTACCATTTAGAACTTTTGGTGATATCGAATGGTGAGATATCTATCCATAAAATAAATGATAGCGAATACAGTCTTCCAACAGTCTTTCTTTTCGAAAATGCTACAGGGAACTTATATCTTGCAGGAACCTACAATTCAGAGCATAAGTACGATAATATCGAAGGTTTTTTTTATCAAACAATCTATGCTGATGGCTCTGTTGGCGAGTTTATTACTGCAAAAATACCTAAGGATATTTTAAATCAGTTTGAATCGGAGCGAACCCAAAAGAAAAACGAGAAAAAAGATAAAAAAGGGGATTTAGACTTGCCAAATATAGAAATGAGAAGAGTAATTTCAACCAGTGATGGAGGAACGCTTTTAATAGCCGAAGAACATTTAATTGTAAGTCATACGAGCGTTGATAGTCAGGGGCGTACAAGAACGTATTATACCTATCATTATCAGGATATTTATACGATGAAATACAACAAAGAAGGCCAAGTAGAATGGATGAAAAAGTTACCTAAATCACAGTCTGGAAGAGACGGAAAAGGAGGAATGTCTTTTAAGTATATTGGTAAAAATGATAATCATTATTTTTTCTTTACCGACAATGAGAAAAACATTAATTTGGCTGAAAACGAGCGACCTGCCAACCAAATCGATGGATCGGCAGGCGTTTTAACGGTCTACAAAGTAGCCGATAGCGATGGCCAAGTTACTAAATCTAACATAGTAAATTATAAATCGGTTGTTATTGAAGGGTATAAAAAGCCTATGCCTGTATATCAACATTATATCGATAGAATTTTTGAAACCCCAACAGGAATGGCTTTTGAGGTGTACAAGAAACAAAAACAAGATGTAATGTTGCATGTTGATTTCTAAAATTATTAGATACCAAAAAAGCCTGATTTATATCAAAATCAGGCTTTTTTTATATTTAAATATTCCCTTTTATTCTGAATAAGCTTCAATTAATATTTCCAAAATTTTAATGCCTGCTTTGGCAACCGAGCTTCCCGGCCCAAAGATGGCCGCAACACCTGCATCGTATAAAAACTGATAATCTTGAGCAGGAATAACCCCTCCGGCAATTACCATAATATCCTCTCGACCTAGTTTTTTAAGCTCGTCCATCACCTGAGGAATTAAAGTTTTATGTCCGGCTGCTAAGCTCGAAACACCTAAAACATGCACGTCGTTTTCTACGGCTTGCTTGGCTGCTTCTGCAGGGGTCTGGAATAAAGGTCCTATGTCCACATCGAAACCTATATCGGCGTATCCTGTAGCCACAACTTTTGCACCACGGTCGTGGCCGTCTTGCCCCATTTTAGCAATCATAATACGAGGCTGTCGGCCTTCCATTTTAGCAAAAGCATTGGCCAGTTGCTGAGCTTTTGCGAAATCGTCGTTTTGTCCTGTCTCTTTTGAATACACGCCAGAAATACTTCTAATTGTTGCATTATAACGGCCAACTACAAGCTCGCAAGCGTAAGAAATCTCGCCTAAAGTGGCTCTTACTTTAGCGGCTTCGATGGCCAATTCTAGTAAATTTCCTTTGCCGGTGCGAACACATTCCGTGATGGCCGCAATGGCCTTATCGACAGCCGATTGATCGCGTTCGGCTTTAAGCTTTTGTAAACGTTGGATTTGAGCCTCTCTCACGGCTGTATTATCCACGTCTAAGATATCAATTGGATCTTCTTTTTCCAAACGGTATTTGTTTACTCCAACAATGGTGTCTTTACCACTATCGATGCGGGCTTGCTTTTTAGCTGCAGCTTCTTCGATACGCATTTTGGGTAACCCTGTTTCTATCGCTTTGGCCATACCGCCAAGGGCTTCCACTTCTTCGATTAACTTCCATGCTTTTTCGGCAATCTCTTTAGTCAGACTTTCTACATAATAAGAACCTGCCCAAGGATCGATGGCCTTGCATATTTGTGTTTCCTCCTGAATATAAATTTGTGTATTTCGGGCAATTCGGGCAGAAAAGTCGGTAGGCAATGCTATGGCTTCGTCTAGTGCGTTGGTATGTAACGATTGAGTATGACCAAGAGCGGCTCCCATGGCTTCGATGCAAGTTCGAGCAATATTGTTAAACGGATCTTGCTCTGTTAAACTCCAACCAGAGGTTTGTGAGTGCGTTCGCAATGCAAGAGATTTTGGATTTTTAGGATTGAATTGCTTGACGATCTTAGCCCATAACATTCGTCCTGCCCTCATTTTCGCAATTTCCATAAAGTGATTCATGCCGATAGCCCAAAAAAAGGATAAGCGAGGAGCAAAGCTATCGATATCCATTCCTGCTTTTACACCGGCTCGTAAGTATTCTAAACCATCGGCTAAAGTATAGGCCAATTCGATATCGTTGGTAGCCCCTGCTTCTTGCATATGATAACCTGAAATGGAAATAGAGTTAAATTTAGGCATGTGCTTAGAGGTATACTCAAAGATATCGGCAATGATTTTCATCGAGAATTCAGGTGGGTAAATATAAGTATTGCGCACCATAAATTCCTTAAGGATATCGTTCTGAATGGTTCCCGAAAGTTCTTCGAGTGTTGCTCCTTGTTCTAGTCCGGCTACAATATAAAACGCTAAAATTGGTAATACAGCACCATTCATGGTCATCGAAACTGACATCTTATTCAAAGGAATTTGATCGAATAAAATTTGCATATCGAGGATGGAGTCGACAGCCACCCCGGCTTTACCAACATCGCCAACCACACGTTCGTGATCGGAGTCGTAGCCACGGTGAGTTGCCAAGTCGAAGGCTATTGATAATCCTTTTTGTCCGGCGGCTAAGTTACGTCGATAAAAAGCATTGGATTCTTCGGCTGTTGAGAATCCTGCATATTGACGAATAGTCCATGGTCGCATGGCGTACATTCCGGAGTATGGTCCTCTTAAAAAAGGAGCAATTCCTGCAACATAATTTAAATGCTCCATACCTTCCAAATCGGAGGCTGTATATTTAGCTTTTACATTAATCCCTTCCGGCATTTCCCATTCTTGAATAGGTTTCTCTTGTTTTAGGCTTCCCTTTAAAAAAGATTTAATGCTAATGTTTTTATAATTAGGATTCATACTACTTCAATAATTTATTATTAAACATCTGCAACATTTCTAATACATTCGACTTAACATGAATGAAATGCTCTATACCCATTTCATTAAGAGTGTCGATATGCTCTTTAGGATAACCTGCAATTACAATTTCAGATGATGGTTTGGATGCCATAGCCTCTTTTGCCATTTCAATGTAGGTATCGTCGTCGCTACATAGAACTATGATGTCGGCTTTTTGTTGTTTGGCAAGTTCCATACCTTCTTTAATCGATGCAAATCCGTTGTTGTCTATAATCGTATAGCCTGCGCAACCAAAGAAATTGCCGGCGAATTGAGATCGTGCTCTACGCATTGCCAAATTACCATAGGTTAGCATAAAAACTGTTGGTGTTTTTTCTGCTTGCTCCGTGGCGAAGCGAACAGCCTCGAAGGCTTCGGCGCCTCTGTATGGTTGGATTAGTCTATTATCTAATTTTACGTTTACAGGTATTTGTGTTTTTTCAAACATGGTTTCAGTACTGTTCGGATACTGATTGGTTCCTAAGAGGATATCTTTACGTAAAGCTATATTTATATCACGTTCTTGTGCCATTTTTCTAACTTCTGCCTGAATAGAACCTTCTTCTAAAGCTTTAACAAAACCGCCTGTTTCATCAATTTTCAGAAACTGTTGCCAAGCGTGTTCTACCAAGGTATCGGTTATCGCTTCGATATAATAAGAGCCTCCGGCTGGGTCGATAACCTTGTCGAAATGGGCTTCTTCTTTAAGTAAAATCTGGGTGTTTCGGGCTATGCGTTTCGAAAAATTTTCACTGCTTTTAAATACTTCGTCGAAAGGCAAAATCGTCATGGCATCGACTCCGGCAATGGCGCCAGACATTGCTTCGGTAGTTACTCGCAACATATTTACGTACGGATCGAAAATAGTTTTATTCCAAATGGTATTCTGTGCATGAATGTATGTGTTCGATTTCGAAGGCTCAACACCATTGGCTTCTGCAATTTTTGCAAACAAAAATCGTAAGGCTCTGATTTTAGCAATTTCCATAAAATAGTTGTTGCTTAAACCTATATTAAAATGCAGATGATGTGCTATTCTTTCAGGACTTAACTTTTCGTTTAACGCATCGAAGTATGCTGCAGTTATACTTATTGCAAAGCTAAGTTCTTGTATTATACTGGATCCTGCATCGCTATACAAATGGCTATTTACGGCCAAAAGTTTTATGTGGGGCAGATGCTCGTCTGCAAATTGAATTAACTGCGATAAATGTTGGTACGCTTCGTTAAGGTTTTTATGTCGACAAGTTCCAAATTGTGCAGTCCACGAAATAGGATCGATATTTAAACTTCCTTTTACTTTTGCCGGTGCAATACCATTTGCTTTGATATAATTCGATAACATGCTCAATAGATCGGCATTGCCTTCGCTGCAACTAAAGTTGAGTTCAATAGCTGAAATGTCGATGCCTCGAAGCAATCGGTCGAATTCTTTTTGACTGGATAAGGTCAAAGTTTTGAAAACTAAACGAACAGATGTTACCCCACGCATTAGGGCATCTAATATTTCGGTATTGGTTTGGTCGATGTTTTTAACAAAGAAGTCTTGACGAATATGCCAATCGTTCCGTTCGCTTTGGTGTCCTCTTAAATAGGGGAATTCAGCAATATTAGTATGACTTAATGCTAAATTTTCGAGATCGCTATGCATATAAAATGGCTGAATATTGATCCCGTCGATGGTTTTCCAAACCAATTTTTTATCGAAGTCGGCTCCTTTTAGGTCGGCTTGGATTTTATCCATCCATTTTGCCCGATCGGCTGGAGAGAATTCGCTAAACAATGATGTGTTACTCATTATTTCTTATCTTTAAATTGATCTATAAAATTTAAGACTTCAAAAGTAGAAGTTTATGGCTAGTGCATTAGCTTGCGCCTATATGACTTTTATCAATTTGGAGACAGTAGGGCAATGTTTAACAGCAGTAAGCCTTCTAGCCCTAAAAGTAATCATTTTAAGTTAAATATTTAGAAATATCGATATGTAGAATACAGCTCGTTTATTTATTGGCTTTGTAAATCTTTGCAATTTCTATTACTGTTTGCTTAATCGATGGAAATGAATTATTGATTAGTTTGCTAACTTTTAGATTGCTGTATGCGAGTTTTTTATGTGCAGTTTGAGCCGATTGTTTAGTAATTAAAGGATCAATACCTATAATTATTGATTTAAGTTTTTCAAATCGCCAAGCTAATTGTGTGTATATCGGATTGGCATATATCGATGGGGCCTTGGCGTTCAAGTTTTTTGCAACTAAGTTAAAGAATGTTCGGTAATCGAGATTTTCTCTATTAATAACAAATTGTTCTCCAAATGCTTCCGGTATTTTCATTAAAGCGATGGCCGATTGAGCCACTTCTTTAGCCGATACAAATCCGGTTTGCCCCTTGGTGTAAAATTTTAAACCTCTATTTATTTTCTCGAAAATATTTGGGCTCCCCTTTTTCCAATCGCCAATACCCAATATTACCGATGGGTTGATGATTACAGCATTTAATCCTTCTTCTATGGCTCGCCAAACTTCCATTTCCGATAGGTATTTGCTTACCGAATAACTAGAGGCCTCTGTGTTCTCGTCCCAAGTCGTTTTTTCGTCGATTAGCTCATCATTATCAGAAACACCAAGAGCAGCAATTGAGCTAACGTGTAAAAAACGTTTTACATTCATGTTTATAGCAGCTTGGCTAAGGTTTTTAGTGATGTTTACATTTCTTTGAATATAGCTACTTGCATCTTTGGGGGCGTAGTTTATTTCGGTAGCACAATGGTAAATTTCTTCAATATCGGCCAATTGTTCTTCAATTTCCATTTGACAGTTTAGGTCGAGGTTTACCCATTGAATCTTCTTAAAAAGTTCGTCGCCATTCGATTCTAATTGTCTGAAAATATATTGAGTCATCGATAAATTTGTTGTAGAGCGCCGAGTTGCTTTTACAACATGGCCTTGCTTTATAAGCTCCAGAAGCAAATAACTACCCAACATTCCGCTACCACCACTAACAAAGATCATATTTTACTTTTTTTACAAAAATAGTAAAGACTTGTAGAGTATCCGGAAAAATCAGAACCAAAAGCCCAAACTAATGAATGCATGTTTATTGTAATTCTGCAATGAGTAATCGACACTTAACTCAAGTGGGCCAAACATACTGTTGAAACCATACTTGATTTCCATTCCTGTATAAAATTTTTCGGCGCGATAAAACAAATCACTCAAAGAGTTGGCCATGCCTGTCATGGCGAAAGAAAAGCTGATAAAATTATTTTTGTAAAATTCATATCTGGGCGAAATCTTAGCTATCCAAATATTATTACTACCGTGATGGAGGAATCTTAATCCGGGAAATGAATTAAACCAAGGTATTCGTTGTTGGCTCATTCCTCCGGCTTCGAATCGATATAAGGTAGTGTCGGTATTAATCGATGCTGTGCCTATAAAAGCTTCGTTTTCGATTTTTAATTTTTGAGTAATAGGGACTATAAAATTTAATCTCGACCAAAGGTGAGTAAATAAACGGCCATCGCTATTAAGATTGTTTGTCATTAAATTGCCTCGAACTTTAAATCTTACACCCTTATTGGGGAAATAGGCTCTGTCGTATGTATCGGCAACATAGGAGGCGAAAACGCCATAATAAAAATTGTTAATCTGATTTAGGTCGGAGAGACTTTGTACGGGCTTTAGGTAAAACATATCAACATTTAAACCGCCTACAAACCGGTTGTAATTACCTAAATATGAATGATAAAAAAGATCCCAGTTGGCGTAATTTAAAGCATAGGTCGAATAAATTTTGTCTCCTGAAAAGGTATAAGCATCGAATTTTGTATAAAGAAACGAACTTCCATATCCAAGATTGGAGCCCCGATCGGTTGTGTAACGGACTTTTAATTGAGGGCTTTCGCCAACAACAGCGGCAATTTCGAATAAAGAGCCGTAGATAAGTTGATTTCTGAACTCGGCACGTAGTAACACATTTACACCATATTCTCCATCGTATCTTGCGCCTATATCAAAATTATTTTCCTTTTTTTCGGTTACATATAAAATGGCCGAATATTCATTGGCATTGGTTGTTAAAAAGCTAAGTTTGATTTGTTCAAAGTATTGCGAACCATAAACTTGGTTGATTCGTTCGCTTAATTCTGTTTCACTAATCCATGTTGGCGGATGAATTTTAAGTTTGCCAAATACTAATTTACTAATTGCTCGTTGTTTGAATTTTTCTTTTGCATTGGATTTGATGATGATGGAGGCTATGAAAATAGAATCGTTGTATGTTTTATTCGCGATGTTTCTAACAATGTTCGGATGTTGTTTTATTAATTGATCTACTTGGTCTTCGACTTCTAAAAATGCATTTTTTCCTCTGGCTATTATATTCTCAGTTTCGTTAAAGTCCATGGCGCTTAAGCCATTGATGTTGGGTCTGATATAAATATCGCAATAATCTTTGTTTTTCTCCGATACTCTGGAGTTGTAAAAACTGGCAGATTGGTCTAATATTTTTATAATGCTGTTAATTTCTTCTTTCTTGTATAAAACTGCACCAACATCGACGCCAATCACGATATCTGCGCCCATTTTTTTGACAACATCAGTTGGGAAATTATTCACCAATCCGCCATCAACATATAAATCATTATTGATTTCGTATGGCGAAAAAACAGATGGAATACTCATGCTTGCACGCATTGCATCGGAAAGATAACCTCTATTAAAAATTTTTTCTTCGCCGGTTTCAATGTTTGTACCAATACATCTAAAAGGAATGGGTAAACTATCAAAATTAATGTCGTAATTATATTCTCGGGTTAGAATATTGATGAGGGTTAAAACATTTTGCCCATTGTTTAAACCATTTGGCAGTACCGGCTTAAGTCCCTGGAGCTTTAAAGAAAGTATGCTTTTTTTGTCTTTACTGTCTTGACCAATAAGCACATTTTCTCTTTTTACAATATCATTTAATAAAAAGTCCCAATCTCGCTCTTTGATAATTTGTTCAATGACTTGTCCTGATATAGGTTTACACAAATAGTGTAAATTTAACACCGCACAAAAATGAAAATGGACAAGAAAAAAGAAAACAT
>JAFGXI010000016.1 GCA_016936665.1 Bacteroidales bacterium | reverse complement strand
CAGTCGATTTAACAAAACCAATGAAAGCATCGAAGCTTTTCATATTCTGTCGGATAAAACTTATTTCTCTGGCAATGTGGGGATTGGGACAGCAACCGCTACAGCTAAAATAGATATTAAAGGGGATGAGAATAGCGAAGAGAATAAATTAATAGCTTTAGACCATGAATATTCAATTTTTTCAGATAACATTGGAAATGGTTATGGAGGAAATACCCGGCTCTGGTTTAATTCAGCTACAGGAGGAAGTATGGTATTTGGCCCACGTTCTGGAGGGTCAGCAAATCGTTTAGCCAATATTAGGTTTCGTTCAGAAGTAACTCAAACAGAAGGTGTATTACGTGTATTTAGTACTGCAGGAAATTGGGCAAACCCTTCTATTTTGTCTAAAAATAGTAGTCAAGATAATGCAGGTTTAGTAATAGAGTCAAGTACAGCAAGATGGGGGGTGGCTATAATTGGATCTTCTAGTTCCTCATCTGATGGTTTTTGGATTAAGAATTTAACCTATAACAGAATTGATTTTGTTATAAATGAATCTACAGGTTATGTAGGTATTGGTACAAGTAGCCCAAGTGCAAAACTAGATGTTGCTGGTAATTTAATTATAAAAAAAGATGGCCAATATTTAACTTTTTCTGCATCTAATGGAGGAAATCCAGTCCCTAACATTGGTCCTTCCGTTGAAATAGGGTCGAGCAATGGGGTTATTACTTACTGGACAAGTGGAATAGGTTATAATACACTTGTTGTTGGTAAATTGTGGTCTAAAAGTGAAATTGTTGTTCAAGCAAGTTATCCATGGTCCGATTTCGTTTTTGCAAAAGAATATAAACTAAGAAGTATACAAGAAGTAGAAAAATATATAGAAGAGCATCATCATCTTCCCGAAATGCCTTCTGCAGACGATGTAGAACAAAATGGTATAAATGTTGGCGAAATGGACGCTAAACTTCTCCAAAAAATAGAAGAGCTGACACTTTATATAATAGAGCAGCAAAAAGAAATTGAGTTATTAAAAAAAGAAATTTACGAAGAAAAAAACTAGAGGTATGAAACACATATTTTTTTCAATGGCAATAGTATTATTAATCATGGCATCTTGCCAAAAAGAAACAACAACGACTACACCTATCGATAAAGAAAAAGCAATTGCCGGGCAGTGGCGTTTGTATAGAATTTATACAGATTATTCATCTGACACTATTCCACCGGATGAAGATTTATTTTTAATCTTTAACGAAGATAGAAGTTTTTATTTAGACGTTAATGTTGGTACTTGGCATATGTCGGAGAATAAGGATACTGTTATTACAGTTATTGAACAAGAAACCCGACCTTATTTTATTCAATCTGTAAATAATTCGAAGCTTGTTTTAAAATATAGAGCTTTACTACCTAATGGCACTTATAGTTATGAAATTGGACTTGACTTATATAAATAAATATATTGTTCGCTATAAAATGGTGAAAAAATTAATCTTATTAAATATTCTCTTGCTGCTTTTGCTGTCTTCCTGTTGTAAGGACAGAGAAGATAGAACAACTAGATTATCAATAATTCAAAGGAGTATTTTTAATAACTACAAATTTGGTGACAAAATTTATATGATAGAAAATGATTCTATAGAGGTCTCAGCTACTGTCACAAGAAGTGGTATTATTATGTCAGATGATGGAATGTTCTGTAATAAAACTTGGGATGAGAAAGGTGTAATTTTTTTTGATTCAGATACATCATTTTTTCAAACTGGACATTTATATGAATTATTTGGTAACATTCATTCAAATGGAGAAAGTAAAAATGATTATATAAATATTCAATTTACTAGTGAAACATATATTGGTACACCGAAATTACTTGAAAAAAGATGGGTTAATGGAATTGAATACAGTCAAATTTATTATTTACTTTCAAGCAATTTTTCAGGTGATACACTTTTTTTTACTTTAAATGAAGGAATAATTGAAGTCATTACTTTAAATGATAATTATAAATTAAATACTTTGTGAAAACAATTTTATTTTCAATAATATTAGTTTTAATTACAACTGAAATTCACAGTCAAAGTAACCAAGAAAGATATTGGTTTTATAGAAAACGCTTGAGAGACTATTTTCTGAAAATTGGGGATGAAGCTGGTGCAAGCATTCCTTGTTCTGATAGAAATCTGTGGGAAAGCCGTTCGGTTTCTTTCGGCGATGCGACCATTGAGTTAGGTTGGTATATTGGAGTTTTAGCTGGTGAATATAAACTTATTTCTAGAAGTTCAGATAATATTAAAAATACTGAACTTACTCTACAAGAATTATATTATGCATTAAAAGCATTCCAAAGAATAGATGAATGCGAAGGGACAGCACCATGGGTTTTAAATTTAGATTACCCTCATCCACCAATAATTAATAATCCTACTTTCGATGGATTTTTCAATCGTTCAGATTTGGAAATTGTTAAAGATACCAGTTTATTTGATTGGCAGAGCAGAAATAAGAATTTAAATTCTTCTATTAATGATAAAAGATATACGCAACCTGGTATGCCCTACTTTGCCAATATACAACATTTTTATGAGCAAATGAGTATTTATGATCGAAATGAGGCAATGAGTCAAGATCAAGTTGCTCATTTGTATATGGGTTTAGCTATGGTTAATAAATGTTTACCTGATAATGATATAGAAGTAAAACTATTAGATGGAACAACCATTCTATTTAATTTCAGAGATTTTGCAAGTGACATAGCATTCAAAACTCTCAGATATATGTACAATTCTAATTATTATTTTTCTTGGTTACAAACATTTTGGGTAATAAGGACTCCTTTTGGTTTCCCCGTAGAAAGAGGGGCTTACGCTCAAGCTAATGCATATGGTTTTGTAAAAGCAGCAGCATATATAACTGATGGTTTATCAAATACTATGTTAGATTGCTATCTGTCTGGTCAAACACTAAAAAACTTGTTCAAAGCACAAGCTTATTACACATCAAGCCCAAATGAGTATAATACAACAATGGCAATGGCTTTAGCAGCAGTTGGCGATTCATGGTCATCATTATATGGCACGGTTTCAACATCCTTTTATTTAAAGCATGTTGGACAAAGTTTAAGGAGACATACCTTTTTTATAGCATTAAATAAATATCTACATAATAATAATACTATTTATTATAGTGCATCTGAATATTAAAGCAATGTTAGATGCTGCTCCTAATTGTGGTCCTTACTTTTGGGATTATACCAATTACAATACTAATTGTTGCGGTTCCGTTCCTGGTTTTGCAACCAATGGCTGGGCTTCAGGAAATAGATTTAGAAATCCTCCTGCAGAACAAGATGGTCAAATCCCACAAACAAATCCTGACGACCCCTCAGATCCAGAATGGGACAGACAACACTCAGCTGTTTTTAATGGTTTAGATTATATGTTTTTATATAATTTATACCATTTAATAGAAAACCCTGAGCCATTTGTAAATATGATTTCTAGGAACTTAGATGAAACTTTTCCGCAGGGTTATACTAAAACTTTAAATCTTTTACCAGTTACATCTACAGAAACAGGATCTACTACTTTCCCTCTAACTGTTCAATCTTATGAAGAAATTGAATGTTCATCAATATTAGATGATCATATTCATAATACTGATGTGTCCATTATTGGACAATATGTATGGGTTCCTGATTATTGGTGGACTGGTATTATAGGCATTGGCCATTGGGAATTAATTTCACTGATTCAGAACTCTAACCAATATACAGGTGAACAGAAATACTCAGATGTACGTTTGGTCTCAGGAGAAAGTGTAAAACTAAAACAAGGATTTAGAGTAAAAGAAGGTTCAAAATTTATTGCAAAAATTAAAGATTTCAGATGTTACCCCGCTAATTACAAATCATCAGAGAACTGCGGTGGTTATTCAGAAATACCTTTAATTAATTCATACGATTCAATTTATTGGAATCCCATGAGGCCTAAATTTGGTGAAGTAAGTTATACAAATGAAGATTCTAACATTGGTTTATTGGAAGATGATAATAAATCAAAAAATACAATCGAACAATTGGAGATTTCCCCTAATCCATTTTCGAATTATTTAAATATAAAAAGCACAGATGGGAATATTGATTTAATAACAATATTTAATCAAAATGGCTCGAAAATACTTGAAAGAAAAACACGTGCTATAGAGGTACAGTTCGAATTAGACATTTTGCCAAAAGGCTTATATATTGTAGTCGTTCGAACGGAAGATGGAATGGAAAGTCGACAAAAAGTTGTGAAAGAATAATTTTCTCTCGCAAGCGTAGTTTGCAACTACGCTTAGGGGGGATTTAAAAACTCAATTCGGAAATAAATATATTGTGCCATCACTAAAATTGAAATATAATTTTTAAATTATTAATATGAAAAACATTAAGTTAATAATGCTATTGGTATTAAGCTTCATGTTTTTCACTAATAGCAGTGCACAAACTAAAAAAACAGAGCCAATACACACGGGTTATGTCTTTATAGATGGGGAATATATTGAGTCGCCTTATGTTATAAAAATTGTTAAGAGAAATGTATTCATAAATAATAATTTGGTGGATACAAACAAAATTAAACATTATAAAAACCCACCTAAAATCGAAGTCATTAAACGCCTTCCAGATTTGCCTCCTGACTCTTTGAGCATAAAAGAAATTGTTAATTATACTAACCCCAATACTGGAAATAATATTTATGATGATGTGTTTTGGTATTATTATGAAAAATATGGGTATCAAGAGGCATGTGATTTAAAATTAGAATTTTATTTAAAATCTCCCAAAATATATAACAACAGTATTAAAAAATCGCCTGTTATTGAGATAATTACAGAAGAGGGAGATACAATTTTTGCAGGTAATAATATTTTTGATTGGGAAATAAAAAAATATAAATCAAAAAGAGAAATCAAAGCACATCTAAAAAATAGACAAAATTCTGTAATTGAAGGGCTACAAGAAAGATTGGCTAATGGAGGGATCTTGCTTTCTATTGATAATGAGATAATTTATAGTGCTATATTAAATCAAAATAAGTCTGAAATATTTATAAAAAAAGGCATCCCTATTATCAATGATAAATCATTAACTCTTGAACAAAAAATTGAGGGAACTAAACAATTTGGATTTATAAAAAAAAGTGATATCGAAAAAATTATAGAAAAAGGGTTACATCTCAATAATTTACATGAACGATTTGATAAAAAAGTATCAAATAATTCAGAGCTAATTAATAGTAATGGAATAACTTTAGATTATAGTTATTACGATGCAATAGGTAAGTTGGCAGCACCACGAAATATATATCAAAGATATGATTCTCTAGAAGTTAATGGGACTATGTATCATAACGTTTACAGGATCGAAGATAAAAGCATGCATGAATTATGCGTAACTAAGAACAAATATTATTTACTATGAAAACATTATTTCCTTTCTTTGTCTTTTTTTTCTTACTTACTTCTTGCGAGAAATACAGAACAGATTATTTATCGCGAGATCAAAAAGACATTATCAACGCTTTTAGTGTAGGAGACACTTTTACGATGTTAAGAAATGGCACAGACACTTTCAACTTTGTAGTAACAAAGGCAAGTTATAGTTCTATGACCAATGGTAAATGGTACGAAAATCTCGGCCCACATACTTGGACAGAAAGAGGCAGCGTGCTTTTCGAAACAACAAATAGAATAATTAAAGAGAATGGGAGTATTAGGGTAGAAGGAGATGCCCCTAGTAATTCTATAGATTTGTTACTCGATGATATTAGACCAATGCACTTTATAAAATTTTTTGAGGTTGATATGAATGGTATCATCTTTAACAATTGCTTTTTGTTACATTCAGACGACGATAAATATAATATTCATGACTCCGCATATATTTCACTGAATCATGGACTCCTTAAGGTTTGGAATAGTGAATTAGAATATTTAAGAATAGATTAAAATGTTAAGAAGAAATAAAGCTATACAAATGCCGATTGCCCCATCTCTCGCAAGCGTCCGCTTGTAAAAAATGCAATGGCCGTGATTCATAAGAGATTAAAAATTCTTATCTATTAAATTCAAAAGATATTTTATTAATGTAGGTTGATTCATGAGAGGGAATGGGCTTCAACTTAATTGGAAGATAAGCGACCCATTTTATGGAATTGCTTTATCTTTGTGCACTCATTTTATCATCAATAAAAAACATTGTAAGGCATGAATATTTCGTACAAATGGCTCAAAGATTATTTAAAGGTCGATTTAAGTGTAGAGGAAATTTCTAAAATCTTAACCAGCATAGGGTTAGAAGTTGGCAGCACCGAAGAATTCGAATCGATTAAAGGCGGGTTAAAAGGCTTAATCGTTGGCGAAGTATTAACATGCGAAAAGCACAGCAATGCCGATTCCCTTTCGGTAACCACTGTAAATGTTGGCGATCGGATTTTACCTATTGTTTGCGGAGCACCCAATGTTGCAGCAGGCCAAAAAGTGGTAGTCGCCACACCATGCACCGTTTTGTACAGTGGTGATGAAAGTTTTGAAATTAAAAAATCGAAAATACGTGGCGAAGTTTCCGAAGGAATGATTTGTGCAGAAGATGAAATTGGAATAGGCACCAGCCATGCCGGTATTATAGAATTGCCTTTAGATACTAAAATCGGGATTCCGGCTGCACAATATTTTAAAATGGAAAGCGACACCATTTTAGAAGTCGATTTAACACCTAATCGTATCGATGCAGCCTCTCACTTAGGTGTTGCACGCGATATAGCAGCTTATTTACGTTCTCAAAACGAACCCGTCGATTTGCAATGGCCTTCAGTCGATCATTTTAAAATTGACCGAAACAACGAAAATATTTCTGTCGAACTTAAAAATACTGAAGCTTGTCATCGGTATTCGGGCTTAACCATTCGTGGCCTTAAAGTTGGTTCATCTCCCGAATGGTTGCAAACCAAACTTAAAGCAATCGGGCAAACACCTATCAATAATGTAGTGGATGTTACCAACTTCATTTTACACGAAATGGGGCAACCTCTACACGCCTTCGATTTGGATATCGTAGGGCAAAAAGTGATTGTAGATTCGGTTGCAGAAGGCACTACTTTCAAAACCTTAGACGGTCAAGATCGTCAACTAAGCGATAAAGATTTGATGATTTGCAATGCCGAAAAACCAATGTGTATTGCAGGCGTTTTCGGCGGGCACGATTCGGGAGTAAAAAATGAAACTACAGCTATTTTCTTAGAATCGGCGTATTTCGACTCGGTTTGGGTTCGTAAAACAGCTAAACGCCACACGCTTAGCACCGATGCTTCGTTCCGTTTCGAACGAGGTACCGATCCTAATCTTACCATTTACGCCTTGAAGCGCGCTGCTATGCTGATTAAAGAAGTAGCCGGTGGCGAAATTACATCCGACATTATCGATATATACCCGGAGCCGATTAAAGATTTCGAAGTTCAGATAAGCATCGATAAAGTACACCAACTCATTGGAACATATATCGGAGAAGAAAAAATCATCAACATATTAAAAGGTTTAGATATAAAAGTTGAACAAGCAGGAGATCTGCTCAACTTAAAAGTTCCACCATATCGAGTCGATGTTCAGCGAGAAGCGGATGTAATTGAAGAAATTTTACGAATTTTTGGTTATAATAATGTTCCGGTTAGTTCTACTATTCATTCAGCCATTACTTACGCTCCAAAACCGGACAAAGCCGCTATTGTATATCAAGTTTCTGAGTGGTTTTCGGCCAATGGTTTTAGCGAAATGATGGCCAATTCCTTAACCAAAGCCGATTATTATCAAGACCTTAACAGTTTTCCATCGAAAGAAACCGTTGTTATTAGTAATCCATTAAGCACCGATCTCAACGCCATGCGCCAGACTTTGCTTTTTGGAGCTTTAGAAAGTGTGGTTTATAATCAAAATCGAAAAATGCCCAATTTGCATTTGTACGAATTTGGGAATTGTAGCTCATATCTCCCAAAAGAAGGGCAAGAAAATCCTCAAAAAAACTATAAGGAACGTTTTCTATTAGCCTTAACCATTACAGGAGAAAGCTCGAAAGAATCGTGGCACGGGAAACCACAAGCGGCTAGTTTTTACACTCTGAAAAAATATATCGACTGGTTGTTTCAAAAATTACGAATCGACAATATTAAATCGAATACAATAAGCAATGACATTTGGGCTGAAGGCATGGAATACGAAGCTCGTGGACAGCGTTTAGTCCGATTTGGAATTATTGAAGGCAGTCTATTGTCGAAAATGGATATCGACAACGATGTATATTATGCAGAATTCGATTTCGACGCTGTTTTAAAACTGATCCCGAAACAGCCTGTTCAGTACCAAGCCGTTCCAAAATTTCCGGAAGTTCGTCGAGATTTGGCTTTACTTGTAGACAACACTGTTGCTTTTGCCGATCTTAAACAGTTGGCAGAAAAGGTAGAGAAGAAACTGCTTAAAAAAGTCGATATCTTCGATGTTTACAAAGGCAACAAACTAGAAAGTGGCAAAAAATCGTATGCATTAAGTTTTATTTTTCAAGACGACAAAACCATGAGCGACCAACAAGTCGATAAAATAATGGGTAAAATGATCTTCCTCTTCGAAAAAGAATTTGGCGCAAAAGTAAGATAGAAAGAGACTTATATAGAGAGCAATCTAAACTGTCTATTATTAGCATTTTTTACTTTTTATACTCTCTCATGCGTTGCGTTGGTGCAATGCTAGGGTAATCTTTCCAGACACTGTCGTCGAACTGATTAACAAATATTACAGGAACTCGTTTGGGGTTTGCAAATGATTGTATAAATGAAGTTGATTCTTCTTTTCGATCTAAAACTAACCATTCTACTAGGCTTTCTGTGTGTTGTTTAATTTTAAAATCTACTTTTATTTCCATAAGAGTTTTGTCGAACATAAAGCGTTTGCGTTTTTTTATAAACGAAATAGGCCGATCGAAAACAACATTCTCGCCTATTTGTCTGCTGAAATATTTAAGCTGATATTGATCTTTCTTTTTTTCAAAATAAATTGAGCCTTTAAACAAACTGGCCTCGTATGCGATGCCAAACAAATCGAAGTGAAAGCCTTTTTTATCGTCGGCATATTTATAATCGGCTCTAATAATTGCATAGGAATTGATTGAAACATACATACGACCTTCGAAAACACCATCTTTTTTGGGTGTAAAATCGATAATATAAACTGGTTCTCCGGCCACCGAAGTACCACCTGCTAAAGTGTAGTTATAATCGCCCGTTTTATACAAAAACTCCCAAGATTTTTTATTATTTAAGGTGCTGTATGTAAGTTTATTCTGAAGGCTACTACTAAAATATTTTCCCGAATAGCTATTTGTTTCTTCTTTGCATGTATCTTCCGGTGCTTCGTTGTCGAGAGTTTGGCTGATAATTCCGGTTTTTAGCTTCCAATATTCATCTTCGCTGGTCTGAATCATCAGGTTTTCGAATACTTTTTCTAACTCTGCTAATTCAGTAATATCCTCGTTATCTAAGCTAACAACCCTGATGGGCTTAAACTTCAAGCTGTCTTTAGCCTCAGAAGAACGGTAAATTAAACCGTAAAAATCGGTAAAGGAGGTGGTATGTTTAGGAATGTATTGTTCAAAAATTTTAAGCAATCGTTCATTCAAAGACGGAATTGAATTATGCCTCATTTCGATGCCAAAATCTAAAATATCGTTTTGCTGCCTAGATCGAACAAAAGTCTGTGCAGAATACGACTCAGTTGGGTAATTCTCGTCTTTATGTTCTATTATTTTTTTAACGATAGATTTTGCTTCAGGAGGATCGCTGAAAACAAAGGTTTCGCTCAAGTTAATGATATCAGCTTTTAAATTGATGTACATAAACGAGTCTAAATCGGCCAAGGCCATGGTTTTCGTTTGATATCCAACATATTGAATCCGAATAGAATCGTTTTGATTGAAGTGGCTAATATCGAGCGAGAAATAACCGGTTTCGTTACTAATCGTTCCTGCATTTCTATTGGCTACAATAATATTGGCGTATGGAAGTGCCGTTAATTTAGTTGAATCGACCACAATACCACAGAATCGTTCGAATGTTTGAGCATGCACTTTAATACCAGACAAAAGCCCTAATGCAATGATTATGAATATTGTTTTAGTGGTTTTCATTGAATCAAAGATAATATATTCTACAGACTCGCATAGCTACAATAAATAATCACTTAAAATTCAAATGTAAATGTAAATTTGTAAAAAATAAACATCGATGTACACGCTTGTAGCCATTCTGATTACTATTGTTTGGGGGACTACTTTTTTTATCGTTAAAGACACGGTAGAAAATGTGAACGAATATTTTATTGTGATGGTTCGTAACAGTTTGGCAGCATTGCTCATTATTCCATATGCCCTAAAGAAAAATAAAAAAGCACTATTTAAGTTCCAAAGTCTTTTACCCGGCATGCTAATTGGCTTTCTGTTAGCTACGACTTATACCAGTCAAACCATTGGTCTAAAGTTTACCTCTAGTGGGCACAGTGCTTTCATTACCGGATCGGCTGTTATTGCAGTTCCCTTTATTATGGCAGCCTTTTTCGGCCAGAAATTACGCAGTATAGAACTTATAAGTACCGGATTAGTGCTGATAGGAATCTTTCTACTGACATACGATGTTGAAACCGATTTTAACAAAGGCGACCTTATCACTATTATTACTCTTTTAGCCTATGCTTTTCATATGATTTATTCTAGCTTGTTTGTTAAAAAAGTAGAGGTGATTGCCTTGGTAACACATCAGTTTTTTTGGGCTGCCGTTTTTAGCGGTTTAGCCTATTTTATTCTTGGAGAACCTGTTGCTAACATATCTCCACTCGATGGGTGGATGTTGCTATATTTGGGCGCTATTGGAACCTTGTTTTGTTATTTTGCTTCGGTGTGGGTTCTCAAATATATGAGTGCCGTAAAACTGATTGTTATTTTTGCGCTTGAACCGGTTTTTGCCAGCATTTTTGCATATTTCTTTGCAGACGAAGTCCTTAGCTTTAAAGAACTAAGTGGCTCATTAATTATAATCAGTTCAATAATTTACTATCAAGTATTCGACGCTAAACGAGCATCCAAGGCCATTTAACCATTTAATTGTTATGAGCTTTTTTTATGTTGTTCATATTTGGGAGGAAATTTCGTTCGGTCTTTAATTCCAATATTTCTACAAATTCATCTTGTATATCTTTGTCAAAGCCTGGTCTTGTAATCTGTCGCGGTATAAGAAGTAAAGACTTCCCTTATGTACTCTCATTTTTCCTACAAATGTAAAATGAGGAATATCGATAGGATTACCCAAAGCGCCATCGTTTAAATTGATACGATGTAGAAAATGAAAGCCTCCACGCCGAAACATGGCATATACATCGCTGTTTTCCTGATCGACCAATAATATTTCTTTCCACTTTAAAGTATGATGAAAATCGATATTTACCCGATGAAGGAGCAAGTATTGTTCATTATAAATTTCAATATTATCGTTTACAAAATCGAAAACTACAACCGTATCTTTCCAACGTACCAAAGGCGCGTAAATAGGATCGTAAAAAAATAATTCTTCGAACCGCTGTTCGTGAACATCTCTAGGTGGAGACAAGCCTTTTGCGTCGTCCATCATCCAACGTAAAGCTCTCTCATCTGCAATACTAAAGACTTGTTCTGCTGAAGTATCCCTTAAATCGGCTTCGTAGTAGTTAAGTACTTGGCGGCCATAGGTATATTGCTCAATGTAGATTTTTTCTCCAAATGAAGCGACACATGGTTCCAACTCTGTTTTAAAGGCTTCAATTTCTACAGGAGGATATAGAGCTACAGAGTTTTCTTGAATAAATAATTGATAAGCATCGCTTTCCGTAATTAAATGAATATTGCCTAAACAATCTTTGTACAAACGACCCTCGTACGGAATAGACTGACTCCAAAGCGTGTCGCCCCATGCATTCAGCATAACCAACCATGGATTAACTTTTCTTTTCCACTGGTAAGTTAGCAGCAACAAATGATCTTGATATAATTCGAAATCGGAAATATCGTACCAATATTGATCGGTAAGATCTATTAATTTTTCGGTGCTAATTGTTGCCGTAGGTAAATGTGTAATAGCCAACTGTAATTCAATTGATTTTGGCCAATCTTCTGCTTTTTTTATTTCAATTAATCTGGCTTGGAACGATAAATGCGAAACATGAATTTTAACAGGAAAAGCGCTTACACTCAAGTTAAATTCACCACTTCGATTGCTTATTACTCCTTGCGAGCTGCCATCAATCCATACATGAACATAGGCAATAGCACGATGTTGCTCGTCTACAATTTTTGAGCTCAAGTTATTTTGTGCAATAAGCGGTTCTACAAGGCTTATGCAAAATATTATTATTATATTTCTTAGTAACATGACGCTTTTAGTTGTTTAGCTTTTTGAGTATAAAAACCTTCTTGCAGTATAATCTGATCTATCAGTTTTAAACATGATGCTTGATCTTTAATATGATGATAACTCAAAGCCAAATACCATGTGGCTTCTTCGGAGAAATTTGTTCGAAAATCTTTTCGAATCGCAATAAATAAAGGAATTGCCTCAGTGTATTGTTCAAGAAGATAGTAACTCAAAGCGCTGTAAAACAAAGTGTTTTCATCGTTAGGATAGTCTTTGGCAATCGCTTGTAAAGTATGTATGCTTTTGAGGTATTGCTTTTTTTCTAATAACTGTAAAGCCAATCTCATCCAATCATTATAGCTGA
This sequence comes from Bacteroidales bacterium, assembly GCA_016936665.1. GTDB lineage: Bacteria > Bacteroidota > Bacteroidia > Bacteroidales > JAFGXI01 > JAFGXI01. Next base: position 24,253 of record JAFGXI010000016.1, on the reverse strand, counting down.
GCGTATCGTATTTAATCAAACTTTCGTTTATTGTACCATTGTGTTCGTTACTGGCCGGTAAACCGCTAAGGGGAACTATGGAACTTTCATATTCCGATCTAAACGAGGCATAATCAGTTATTTTGAAATTACCTAAGAAAATGGCAGGATAAGGTTTCACACTATTTTGCCAATTCTCGTTACCTATTTTATTTTCGATTAATTTTGTGCTTTTACTGTCGATAGGTTCGATCATTTCTCGCGGTTCTGACGGCAAGACTTCGTTCGATGATGACGATTCTGTAAGTGTACCGTTGCCTGAATTTGTTATTATTTCTGTGGGCTCCGGAATTAAATCAATTGATTTGAATTCTTTAGTCTTGAGTTCTTTTGTATTAATCAATATTGAAGAACTAGGTTTAATTCCAAGAAAAGACCAAATTAAAATAGCAATCAAACTTATTACACTGAACCAAGCAACAATAGTTTCCGGCGATAAACTCGATTTCATCTTTGGGGCAATAGTTTTCATCCATAAAGGATTGGCTTCGAATGCCTCAAGTAAATCTTGATTAGCCGGGTGACTTAAGAACAAATATTCCAATCGATATTGATCTGCCTCGGAAAGTTGAGAACGATTTTGATACGCAATCAATTCCTCCAGAGTCATCAATCGAGGAGATTCCATTATTTTTTTTAACTGTGTATCAGTAGCTTTCATATTATTATTGTTCTAACTTTAAAATGCTTTGCAAAATCTTCAATAAGTTTCGCTTGGCATTTTGTAAACACGATTTTATTTTATTCTCTGTCTCCAATGTTTTTTCCGCAATAGCTTTATAGCTTAATCCTTCTAGGTAAAACCATTGCAAACATTCTCTGTGCGTAGGTTTCAGTTGTCGCATAGCTGCATCTAAGTGAGCTAATGCAGAGGTATCGTTCCATTGTATATTTTCTACAACTTCAATCTCATACTCATCAATTGAAATGTAATTTTCTTTGGACCAATACTTCTTGATAATATGATTTTTAGTTACGGTATAAATCCAATTCCCTATGTTTTGAGGCATCTGCTTTTGAGCTTGTAAAACCCACTTTTCGAATACTTCCGACCAAATATCTTCAAATTCTTTTTTTCTATCCATTTTCCAACATACGGCTTTCACAATATGAAGATGTCGGCTGTAAAGCTCGTATAAAAGCTTTGGCTTTGGTTGTTTTCGACAAAACTCTATCAGCCGATCATCGTTCAAAGATTTTATGTGAAAAGCTTTTCGCATAGATAAATAATGAATTAGATGTGCATATCAACAAATTTAATGATATTCGTAGTAGAAATCGAAAAAACTTTTGGTTTGAATTAAAACCACACCGCCAGTAAAGTCGCCATAACGAGCAGGCACTCCGCCGGAATAAACGGTGACACTGCTAATTGCAACTGATGGAACATTGACCTCTCCCAAAGTTTTAACACCATCGACAATAGTTATTGAATTTCCGGGTCTGGAGCCTCTCAAAATTATTTTATTGTTTTCATCCACCTGAACATCGGAACTTAAAGCTCTTACAATACCTAAAACGCCGCCGCTATGTGGCATGGTTCGTAAAACATCTTGTCTGATTTCCATTTTATTTATTGTTTGATCGGGATCGATGACCGCCTTTGTCGATACGACTACAGCCGGCAACATATTGTCAGCTTGCATTTTTAAAGTCCCTACCATATAAATTTGACCATTGGACACATTAATAGCTTTTAGAGTATAATCGGCCATCCCTACAAACGTAATTTTAAGATCGTATTTTCCTTCGGGCAATGGTTTTAAAGTGAAATAACCATCGTTATCGGTAGTTGTTCCCATCAGTTTACCATAAGCTTTTGTAACAATATTAGCTCCGGGTAATGGCCCGCCAAGATCGTCGAGTACACGACCTTTTATCATTGCTTTTTCTTGAGCAATCAATACAACATTAAACATCATTAGCGTTAATACAAAAATTGTTTTCATGACTTTTCTTTTAAATTAAACATTGCGCGCATTTGTTTAAGTAGAGTCGTAATTTGAAAAATTCCATAAAAATTTTTATGTTTTTTTTAATTATTAGGTCGTTAATTCTTTTTCAATCACTACTTTTATGCCCATAAATAATAAAATTTCTTATGAAAAAACTAATGCTAATGGTGCTTGCTTTGAGCACTTTATTGCTGACTTCTTGCCAACAATCTAAACAAAGCGATGCCAATAAATACGAGACCAAAACAGCTGTGGATAGCAGTGGATACAGTTACGAATTTGTAACTAACGACCCAACCAACACGCGAATTTACACCTTAAAGAACGGACTTAAGATTTACCTCTCAAAAAACGAGATGGAGCCTAGAGTGATGGGCTTAATTGCGGTTAACGCAGGGGCAAAAGACGACCCAAGCGATAATACAGGTTTAGCACATTATCTAGAACATCTTATGTTTAAAGGAACTTCGAAACTTGGTTCTGTTAATTGGGAGGAAGAGAAGAAATATTTAGATCAAATTGAAGAATTATTTGAAAAAAGAAAATTCGAAAAAGACAGCACATTAAGGGAAACATACTACCATCAAATTGATAGCATTTCACAAATAGCAGCTAAATACGCAGCGCCTAACGAATACGATAAGCTAATGACCATGATTGGAGCCAAATATACTAACGCAGGCACAGGCATGGATATGACTACTTATATTAACAATATTCCTTCGAACGAAGTCAATCGTTGGTTAGAAATTGAATCTGAACGATTCAGCGATCTTGTGCTTCGCTTATTCCATACCGAACTCGAAACCGTGTACGAAGAATATAATATGTACCAAAGCGAAGCATGGAGTGTTGTTAACCATGCTTTTGCAGAAGAATTTTACAAACACCATCGTTACGGAATCGACATTATCGGAACTTCGGAGCATTTAAAGAGCCCTTCTATGAAGAACATTAAAGAGTTTTTCAACACATACTATGTTCCTAACAATATGGCTATTGTGTTGTCTGGAGATATCGATTACGAACAAACCATTAAAGCGGTCGATCAATATTGGGGTACATTTAAAGCCAGCGAATCAATTCCTAGAAACGAATATCAAGCCGAAGCGCCTATCGAAGGGCCAATCGAAAAAGAAGTCTTTACTCAAGATGCCGAATATGTTCAAATTGCCTTTAGAACACCCGGTGTAAAATCGGATGATAACGATTATTACGAACTGATCGATCAAATTTTAAGCAACAGTAAAGCAGGTTTAATTGATTTAGATTTAGTTCAACAACAAAAAGTATTAAGAGCCAATAGTTACAGCTATGCCTCCGACGATTATGGTCAATTTGTTTTACGAGGCGTACCTCGTGAAGGCCAAAGTTTAGAGGAAGTTAAAAATCTATTACTAGAACAATTAGACTTAATTAAAAAAGGTCAGTTCGAAGATTGGTTGCTCGAAGCCATTATTGATAACAATCGTGTTCAAGAAATTCAAGAGTGGGAACAAAATTGGAGAGCTTATACTTTAGCCTACAATTTCCATAGAGGTATTACTCAAGAAGAATATTTAACTCACTACGACAAATTGGCTAAAATAACAAAACAACAATTGATCGACTTCGCCAATGAGCACTTCAAGAATAATTATGTTGTAGTATATAAACGTCAAGGCGAAAATAAAAATTTGGTTAGAATGGAAAAACCCGAAATTACGCCTATCGATATCGATCGAGATAAAACATCGGAATATTACAACCAAATGAAAGCTCAAAAAGTGGGAGATATTGAACCTGTTTTTGTAGATTTTAAAGATAAAATTACAATTGAAGAGCTTACTAAAGGCATTGAGTTAGACTATATTCAAAACAAAGACAACGAGTTATTCAGTATGTATTACATTATTGAATCGGGAGCGAGTGGTGACCAATACTTAAAAACAGCCATCGATTATTTACCTTTTGTTGGAACCTCTACTATGTCTGCCGACAGTGTTAAAAAATTGATGTTTAAATTGGCAGTGAATATTGGCGTAGGTAGTTCTTCGGATATGTCTTATGTTTACTTCAGTGGCTTAAACAAAAACTTTAATGATGGTTTAGCTTTATTTAAACAAATCTTGACAGATGCTAAAGGTGATAGCTCAAGCTATCAAAAATATGTTGATGGAGTACTGAAAAAACGTTCTGACAATAAAAAAGATAAAGATTTTGTTTTTTGGAATGGAATGTTCCAGTACGGACAATATGGACCTGAAAATCAAATTAATTCATCATTAACCGAAAACGAATTGCGAGCCATAGACGCAGAACAAGTGATGAGCAATATTCATCAAATGAACGCTATGCCAAAGCATATTTTATACTATGGCCCGATGACAGAAGCTGATGTGAAAGCCGAACTAAATGCACAATCTTTAATTCCTAATCAATTAGTGGATTTAAAACCGAATAAAAAGTACGAGCAAGTTAAAACAGAATCCAACAGAGTGCTTTTTTATAATTACGATATGGTTCAAAGTGATTTAGCCTTTTTATATATCGACGTAAAATTCAACCCGGAACTTAGACTGCCATCGACTATGTTCAACAATTATTACGGAGGAAGTATGGCTTCGGTTGTCTTCCAAGAAATTAGAGAATCGAAAGGTTTGGCCTACTCATCATTTGCATCGTATAGTACACCAACCGACACAAGCGAAAACCACGTAGTATATGCTTATGTAGGAACACAACCCGATAAAATTGATTTAGCATCGAGTACCATGCTAGGTTTAATGAAAACCATGCCGAAGTCGGAAAAGAATTTCGAAGACGTCAAAGAAAGTATTAAAAAACGCATGAGAACCGAGCGTTACACGACCGACGATATTTTCTGGGCTTATTTAAGCGCACAACGCAAAGGGCTTAAAGACGATGGCAAAAAAGAAATTTGGGATAAGATAGATGCGTTCACCATGAGCGATCTTGAGCAATTTTTCCAAACTCATGTTACCGGAAAACCTTACACAATGATTGTCATCGGATCTAAAGACCATGTTGATTTTAAAACTTTAGAAAAGTTTGGAAAAGTCACCGAGTTAAGCGCCGAAGATATCTTCCCAAAATACTAGACAAAAAAAGAGGCTGTTTTTTCGAACAGCCTCTTTTTTTTTTAATAATGAAATTTACTCTTCTATTATTGAGCATTTACTCACACATTCTACCACGTGACTTAAACTCTGATGTCTTAAATAATAATAAGTATTCTTCCCATCTCGACGCGAAGCTAAAACTCCTTTATCTTTTAAAATACCTAAATGATGCGAAGTGGTCGATTGCTCTATGTCGAGTAACTGGTGAATTTCTGTTACAGTTAGTTTTTTACCATCTTCTAAGTGACTTAAAATAGCGATGCGCATAGGGTGAGCAATTGCTTTTAGCATATTAGAAGAACGTTCTAACTGATCTGGGGTTAACTTATCTATCGTAGTCATATTTACTAAATTAATTGAATGTTACATAGCAAAAATATGGCTCTAAAATACGTAGAATTATGATAAATGTCATAATTATTGAAATATGTAAGGATATTGATATGTTTTGCATCAACTTTTTTAAACATTTTGGAATTAAAGCAATTCGCTGGCCAATTCTGCGAGCAGACTCCTTTCTCCTTTCACCATGTTTACATGCGCAAATAATTCTTGTCCATTCATTCGATCGGTTAGGTAAGTAATACCATTCGATTTACTATCGAGATAAGGCGAATCGATTTGCTGAATATCGCCAGTAAATACAATCTTTGTCCCTTCGCCTGCTCTGGTTATAATGGTTTTAACCTCTAAGGGAGTTAGATTTTGAGCTTCGTCGATTATAAAAAAAACATTCGATAAACTTCGCCCTCTAATGTAAGCTAAAGGGGTAATCATCAATTTTTCTTTCTGAAGCATTTCTTCGATTTTAGACACCTCAGATCTGCTTTGCCCTAATTGGTTTTTAATAACCGCCAAATTATCGAATAGGGGTTGCATGTAGGGGCCGATTTTATCTTTGACATCGCCGGGTAAAAAACCTAAATCTTTTGAAGCTAATGCTACAATTGGACGAGCCAACAAAATCTGATCGTACTTTTTATGTTGCTCTAAAGCCGATGCTAAAGCTAACAAGGTTTTACCCGTTCCTGCTTTTCCGGTAAGCGATACCAATTTTACATCTGTATTGGTAAGCGCACTCAAGGCAAAGGCTTGCTCGGCATTGCGAGGTTCTATACCAAAGCTATTGAGTTTTTCGACGCGCTGTATTTTACGCAAAACAGGATTGTAGCGAGCCAATGCCGAAGAATGATTACCTTTCAATATAAAAAAATGATGCCCTTTTAACGGCTGCTTAAATTCTTTTTTAGGCACATCGATGCCTTCGTAATTCGCATACAATTGCTTAATTTTTTCATCGTCGAAATTGTCGATGGTCGTAGTATCTTTATAAAAATCGGAAATATCTTGAACCTGATCGTTTTTATAGTCTTCTGCTATTAAGCCTAACGATTTGGCTTTCATTCTTAGATTGATATCCTTAGTAACTAAAACTACAGCTCTGGGCGATTGCTTATGCGTAAGATATTCGGTTATCGATAAAATTTTATGATCGGGCGTTTTCTCAGAGAACGATTCATTCATAACATCTGAAAAGGGTTTTCCAGTTTCGATAAATAATTTACCAAGTTTAGTACCCAATTTCACACCTTTTTCGAATAAAGCATCACCGGCAATTTTATCAAGCTCTCTGGTAAATTCGCGTGCGTGATAGTTAATCTCTTCATTACCTTTTTTAAAATTATCCAACTCTTCTAGTACCACAATCGGGATAACAACATCATGTTCGTCGAAACTATAAATACATCGATAGTTGTGAAGGATAACATTTGTGTCGAGCACAAATAATTTAGTCTTTTTTGGAGGCATAAAAACTTATTTTAGTTTGATGTATTTAAAATACGTCTAATTAGCCTTATCAGTTATGCCACACCATTTCTTTTATCAACAAGGCAATGTAAGCAACTCTGTAAATGTTTACAAATCAGAATATTTCTTACGTTTTTTTACAAAATATTGCCAAATAACAGCTTTCGGATAAATGATAAGTTCTTCTGTGAAGCCTGAATCTTTAACCCGAGTTGTTTTTGGTTTGTAACGAGAAATCATTTTATAAAAATGAAAATGGGCTTTAACAATAGCCAAGGCATGCATAAAATGACCATCGACGATAAATTTCAATCCGGCAACACCATCCAAAATCAAACGAAAAAAGATGATTTTAAGAGCCCTACCTGCTGGAAAATTTTTATACAACAACAACAGGTTATTCCTAAAATTCAGATAAGTTTTTTGAGGACTTATTTTCGATAAAGTTCCGCCGCCGGCATGGTAAACAACCGAAGCTGGTTCGACATATACCAATTTTCGATTTCGATGAAATCGCCAACATAAATCGATTTCCTCCATGTGTGCAAAAAAAGTTTCATCGAAGCCCCCGACCGTAACAAAAGCCTCTTTTTTTATAGCTAAACAAGCTCCACTTGCCCAAAATACGGGTTTGGCATCGTTGTATTGTAAGTGATCTTCTTCTTGCGTATCGAAAATTCGGCCTCTACAAAAAGGATAACCCAAATAATCGATAAAACCACCCGATGCACCGGCATACTCAAAATGTGTTTTCATTTTATAATCCAATATTTTTGGTTGACAGGCAACAATGGCATCATCAGACTTTAATCTGTCGATTAATGGTAATAACCAACCCATTGTTAACTCTACATCGGAATTTAATAGCACCATATATCGGTAATCCAACTGTTCAACAGCTCTGTTATAACCTCCGGCATAACCAAAATTTCGATCAAATTTCAAGATTTTGATACTAGGAAAATCGTTTTTTAAAACCGCAAGGGAATCATCGCTAGAAGCATTATCAACAACGATTAAATCCGCCAAATCTTGTGGAGTATGCTCTATTAAAGATGGCAAAAATAGTTTTAACCAATGTGCCCCATTCCAATTAAGTATTACAACTGATGTATTTGGTTGTTTCGAATTCATGTGGAAGCGAAAGTATAAAATTGTCTTTAAATACCTACCGAAGCTTTGTTATTAATACTTAAAAAAATAAAAATTTATAGCAATATGGTAAAGTGGTTTGGAATACAATCGGAAAAATTTAACTTTGAACTACAAATTAATCAAGATCAATGATATACTTGCTTAAAACAAAAGGCACTGCAAAAATTCCGGACTATATTCAGATTCGAGACGAATCGTTCCAGCTAATAGCACATTGTAAAGTAAGTGTCGCAATACGAACTTTAGCCAAACATGGCATTTCTGTAAAAGTCGAGAATTTAGAGGCGTTTATTGAACAACTGCCTATTGGCAAGCTCACTCCAATACAAGAACAATCATAACATCAAACTAAATTGCATATGTCAGCTATTATTTCTTTTCAAGATGCCTCCATTGCCCGCGAAGATCTTGTGGTACTAAGTCAGGTAAATTTCAGCATCAACAAAGGGGAATTTGTTTACTTAATAGGGAAAGTGGGAAGTGGCAAATCCAGCCTTATTAAAACCATGACAGCAGAAATTCCATTATTACAAGGCGATGCAAAAGTTCAAGATTTCAACTTAAAAAAGATTAAATCGAAACATATTCCTGCTCTTAGAAGATCGTTAGGGGTTGTATTTCAAGATTTTCAATTGCTAAGCGACAGAAACGTGCAAGAAAACCTTCGGTTTGTGTTAAAAGCAACCGGATGGAAGAAAAAATTAGAAATAGATCATCGTATCAACGAAGTACTCGAAATGGTACACTTATCGGATAAGCTGCTTAAAATGCCCCAACAACTTTCCGGTGGCGAGCAGCAGAGAGTTGTAATTGCCAGAGCTTTACTAAACAACCCGGAAGTAATTTTAGCCGATGAGCCTACAGGAAACCTCGACCCTGAATCGTCCGATAGAGTGATGCAAACTTTAATGAACATTTCTAAAGATGGACGAACAGTTGTAATGGCTACACACAATTACCCCTTGCTTAAAAAGTACCCGGCCAGAGTTTTAAAGTGCGAAGATGGTCATATTAACGAAGTTCAGGAAGAAGCCATCGAGTTCGAAATATAGGTTTTGAGTTTGAAACAGGCTATTTTTAATTGGAGTGGAGGCAAAGACTCCGCATTGGCATTATATACCGTCCAACAGCAGCAACAATACCATATTGTTCAACTTTTAACTTCTGTCAACAAAGAGCACCAACGCGTGTCGATGCATGGCGTGCGCTTATCGCTCCTCAAACAACAATCCCAAGCCTTGGGATTGCCTCTGGATATTCTATGGTTACCCGAACAGACCGAAATGTCCGACTACGAAGTCAATCTAAAAAACAGCATGCAGACCTTATCCGACCGAGGAATAAAAACATCCATTTTTGGCGATATTTTTTTGGAAGATTTAAAAGCATACCGAGAAATGCAACTCTCGAAAGTAGATATGCAGGCGGTCTTCCCTTTATGGGGAAAACCAACGTCGTATGTAGTACAACACTTCATCGATTTAGGTTTTAAAGCCATCATTACAGCCGTAGATGCTAATGTAATCGACCAAAGTTTTGTTGGAGAAATAATTACTCCCGAACTCATCAAAGCGCTACCAAAGTCGGTTGATCCTTGTGGTGAAAATGGAGAATTTCATTCTTTTGTGTTTGACGGACCTAATTTTAATAAAACAATTCATTTTAAAAAAGGAAAAATTGTGCACAAAACCTATCAATTTCAAACTGAATTTGGATTTTGGTTTTGCGATTTAATCCCTGCAAACGAACCATTATAATCTTTATCTTTGCACCGAATTTTAATGTAGAATATGGAAAAAGCGCATTTAACAGAACGCGTAAAGGAACGTGCCGTTTTAATCGGAATTATTAGTCAATACCAAACCGATACACAAACAAAAGAGTACCTCGAAGAACTTGAGTTTTTGGTACATACTGCCGGTGCAATCAGTTTAAAAACTTTTATGCAAAAGTTGGACACTCCAAATTCTAAAACTTTTGTAGGAACAGGAAAACTAGAAGAAATAAAACAATATATCGACGAAAATGAGGTCGACATCGTAATATTCGACGACGAACTTTCGCCTTCTCAACTAAGAAATATTGAGCGAATTCTAGACCGAAGAATTATGGACAGGACAACCTTAATATTAGATATTTTTGCAGCCAGAGCTCAAACAGCTCACGCTAAGGTACAAGTAGAACTTGCTCAATATCAATATTTAATGCCTCGACTAACCCGCATGTGGACTCACCTTCAGAAGCAGAAAGGTGGAATGGGAATGCGTGGTCCCGGAGAAACTGAAATCGAAACGGACCGTCGTATCATTCGCGATAAAATCTCGAGGCTGAAAGAGCAACTTAAAAAAATCGATCAACAAATGGCTACACAACGTAAAAACCGTGGACAGATGGTGCGTGTAGCATTAGTGGGTTATACCAATGTGGGTAAATCAACCATCATGAATTTGTTGAGTAAGTCGGAAGTTTTGGCCGAAAATAAACTTTTTGCAACGCTCGATACCACGGTTAGAAAAGTAGTCATCGAAAATTTACCATTTCTAATGTCGGATACGGTTGGTTTTATCCGAAAATTACCGCATGGTTTAGTAGAATCTTTTAAATCGACATTAGATGAAGTACGTGAAGCCGATTTATTGATTCATGTCGTCGATGTTTCGCATCCTAACTTCGAAGAACAAATCGAAGTCGTTAATCAAACATTACTTGAGATACAAGACAAAACAAAACCTACTTATTTAGTATTCAACAAGATAGATCAATATAGCTACATTCCAAAAGATGAAGATGATCTAACGCCAAAAACGAAGGAAAACATCAGTTTGGAAGAATTAAAAAACACTTGGATGTCGAAAAATAATGTGCATTCTATTTTTATTTCGGCCCAAGAGAAAGAAAACATCGAAGCCTTCAAGCAGCTGATTTATAAAAAAGTAAAGGACATTCACATCAAACGATACCCTTACAACAATTTGTTGTATTAAAGTGTTTGTCAACACATTCCGTAAATAGAGGATATTCATAAATGTTCCATCTGCTATCTTTTGTATAAATTTGTACATATTAAAGAAACCATAATCATCAACCACAAAACAAAATTTACATATCAATTTACGAGTATTTAATATGAAAAATACAGCATTTACACAGTATCATATCGACTTGGGCGCTAAAATGGCTCCATTTGCCGGGTATAATATGCCTATTCAATACGAAGGCATCAACGAAGAACACAGAATTGTTCGCGAAGGCGTTGGCGTATTCGATGTGTCGCATATGGGTGAATTTTGGGTAAAAGGGCCTAAAGCTTTTGCATTTACTCAAAAAGTAACTACCAACGACGTTGCTGCACTTACCGATGGCAAAGTTCAATACTCTGCATTTCCTAACGGAAAAGGCGGTTTAGTAGACGATTTATTAGTTTATCGTATCGATGCAGAAACTTATTTATTAGTAGTAAATGCAGCCAACATCGATAAAGATTGGGCACATTGTTCAGGTATTGCTAAGGAAATGGGGCTGGAAATTGGGAAAGAGCTTTATAATGCTTCCGACGAAATTGCTCAACTAGCAGTTCAAGGGCCTTTGGCTTTAAAAGCGATGCAAAAAATTGTCGATCAACCTATCGAAGATATGGAATACTATACTTTCAAAAAACTAAATGTTGCAGGTATTAAAGACGCCATTTTTTCGACTACCGGATATACCGGTTCTGGAGGTTGCGAAATCTATGTAGCCAACGAAGATGCCCCTAAATTGTGGAAAGCAGTTTTCGAAGCCGGTGCCGAATTTGGTATTAAACCTATCGGACTTGGCGCACGCGACACCTTAAGGTTAGAAAAAGGGTTCTGTTTATACGGACACGATATTGATGATAACCGCTCAACCATCGAAGCCGGTTTAGGCTGGATTACAAAATTTGTTGATGGAAACGATTTTATTGATAGAGCATTGTTCGAGCAACAAAAAAATGAAAGTACTAAACAACGTTTAAAAGGTTTCGAAATGGTTGAAAAAGGTATTCCTCGTCAGCATTACGAAGTCGTGAATGCGCAAGGCGAAATTATTGGGGAAGTAACTTCCGGAACCATGTCGCCAATGATGAAAGTTGGTATTGGAATGGCTTACCTAAACAAAGGCTATTGGAAAACCGATACAGAAATCTTTATTAGAGTTCGTAACAAAGACTTAAAAGCAAAAGTGGTTACTCTTCCGATATACAAAGAGTAGTTTAAGAACAAAAAAGACAATCTAACGATTGTCTTTTTTGTTTAATTGCATCTCTATTTGTCATTAAAAATAAAAAACTCAAAAGCTTTCAAACATCCTTTTCGGTATTGAGAATTAATCTAAATAAAGTATCTTTGTGGCATTAAATTATTTAAATAAACAGATATGCAAGTAACCAAAGAACAAGTGCTCGAAAAATTGAGCATCGTGCAATATCCGGGGAAAAACAAAGACTTAGTTTCCTTGGGCATGGTTACGGAACTGACTATAGACGGCCATAAAGTTTCGTTAACCCTTACTTTTCCAGAGGCAAAAAGTCCTTTCGAAAATTCGCTTAAAAAAGCGATTGAAGCCACTTTAAAATTAATAGATTCCTCACTGGAGATCGAAATTAAATCGAACAGCAAAGTGCAAGTTCAGTCGATGAAAGTTGAAAAAGAAAACCCACTTAAAGATGTAAAAAACATTATTGCTGTAGCTTCGGGCAAAGGTGGTGTTGGTAAATCGACAATAGCCGCTAATTTAGCCATTGCCTTAGCCAAAACAGGAGCAAAAGTTGGTTTATTAGATGCTGATATTTATGGCCCATCTATCCCTAAAATGTTTAATGTTGAAGGGCAACGACCAACTATCGAAAAGATCAATGGTAAAGATAAAATTAACCCGGTAGAAAATTATGGTGTAAAAGTACTTTCAATCGGTTTCTTTGTTAACCCTGAAGATCCATTAATTTGGAGAGGTTCGATGGCAACCAATGCCCTAAATCAATTTATCAACGACGTCACATGGGGAGAACTCGATTATTTATTATTTGATTTACCTCCAGGAACAGGCGATATTCACTTAACCATGGTTCAAGGCTTACCTGTCACTGCTTCGATTGTTGTTAGCACTCCACAAGATGTTGCTCTAGCCGACGCTATAAAAGGAATCAACATGTTTAAAAACGAGTCGATTAATGTACCATTATTAGGCTTGGTTGAAAATATGGCTTGGTTTACTCCCGAAGAATTGCCAAATAACAAATATTATATTTTCGGGAAAGAAGGTTGTAAAAAATTAGCTGAAGAGAGAAACATTCCTTTGTTAGGACAAATTCCTTTGGTACAAAGTATCCGCGAAGGTGGCGACCAAGGTACTCCTGCTGCATTAGATGAAACCAGCATCACAGGAAAAGCTTTTAAAGACTTAACTGATGCTGTTTTAACTCAGCTTGAGATTCGAAACACAACCATGAATCCTACCAAACAAGTTGAAATAAAAGAAGGAGCTGGTTGCTCTACACACTAAAAGATTTACATTTTATAACGGAAAAGGCCTTTGCATTTTAATTAGTGTAAAGGCTTTTTCTTGTGATAAAATTCAATTTCAGTTCAGTAGCAATTTTTTCTATTTCAACATTGAATTTATCCGCTTGAAAAAAAAACTATTGTGTAAAGATGCTATTCATTTCAAATTTGTACAGTAAAATTATGTTTAAACACAGAAAATACAATCATGAAACAATTATTAGTTATTCTATTAGCAATCATTAACTTGGCTCTTTTTGCTCAAAAACAAGAAGCCTATACCCAAACCATAAGAGGAACAATAGTGGATAAAGTTACGCAAACAGCACTTCCGGGAGCATCGGTTGTTGTTATTGGTAGCAATCCGATTGTTGGTACGACCAGCAATATAGATGGCGAATTTAGACTTGATGCGTTACCCATAGGCCGTTATTCTTTAAAAATCAGCTTTTTAGGATATAATCCTATTTCGCTAAGAAACCTCCCCCTCGACGCAGGAAAAGAGTTGGTTTTGAACATCGAAATGGAAGAACAAGCCTTTACAACAGAGGAGGTTGTTATAAAAGCGAATAACAAGAAAGACGAAACCATTAACAAAATGGCCAGTGTAAGTGCAAGATCTTTTAGCGTGGAAGAGACTGAAAAATATGCAGGGAGCTTGGGCGATCCTGCCAGAATGGCCTCCAACTTTGCCGGCGTGGCCATGGTTAACGATTCGCGGAACGACATTATTATTAGAGGCAACTCGCCAAGTGGTTTACTTTGGCGTTTAGATGGTATAGAAATACCTAACCCTAATCATTTTGGCGCAGCCGGTACCACTGGAGGACCGGTCAGTATTCTAAACAATAATTTACTTACGAATTCAGACTTTTTTACATCGGCTTTCCCTGCTGAATATGGAAATGCTCTTTCCGGCGTTTTTGATTTAAAAATGCGATCGGGCAACAACCAAAAAAGAGAATATGTAGGACAAATCGGATTTAACGGCGTAGAACTAGGTGCCGAAGGCCCTTTTTCGAAAAACAGTAAAGGATCGTATTTGATCAATTACCGATACTCAACTTTGGCCGTTATGAATGCTTTAGGTATAGATATGGGAACTGGAGCTGCCATTCCACAATACCAAGATTTAACTTTTAAGATAGATCTTCCGACTGCAAAACTAGGAAAGTTTTCATTGATTGGAATCGGTGGAAAAAGCTACATTGAGTTGTACGACAGTCGAAAAGATCCGAACGACTTAGACCAAGGCTATATTAGCGGTGGTGTCGATCTGGACTATGGCTCAAATATGGGCGTTTTAGGATTGACTCATCAATACTTTTTTAACGAATCGACTCGCCTCAACACTACAATAGCTGTTCAAGGGTCTCAAGCCATTACTGGAATTGACTCGCTACGTTTCGATGCCAATGGTATATATATCGATAATTCAAATTACAGATATTACGGGGCAAGAACTACCGAAATAAAATATTCTGCTTCAACGCATTTAAGAAAAAAATTCAATTCAAGGAACAATGCGACTATAGGTTTTTACTATGACTTATACGATGTAAGTTACTTAGATAGTATTAAAGCCGAAAATAGCAAACTATTTAATAGCAATTACGATGTAAAAGGTCAAATTCCAATTCTAAGAGGATATGTCCAATGGCAACATCAATTAAACAATCAAATGAGTCTTACGGGCGGCATTTACTCGCAATATGCAGAAATTTGCAAAGAAGCTAGCCTAGAGCCTCGTATCGGGCTAAAATATAAATTTAAAGGAGGGAAATCGTTGGGATTTGGTTATGGATTACACACGCAGACACCTGCAGGAATATATTATTTCGTCCAAACTCAAATACAGGATGGCTCTTATGCTCAAACCAATAATAACATGAAGTTGAGCAAATCGCATCAGCTGGTATTAAGCTACGACCAATTGTTTACCGAAAACTTCAGAATAAAATCGGAAGTTTACTACCAACACCTTTTCGACATCGCTGTTAGCCCATCCTCGCCGAATTACTCAATGATTAACGCTGGAGCGGACTTTGGAGGCTTTTTCCCCGATAGCCTTGTGAGCGATGGGACTGGAGAGAATTACGGAATTGAATTGACCATCGAAAAATTTTTAAGTAAAAATTTCTACTTTCTAGGAACCGTGTCTCTGTACGAATCGAAGTACAAAGGCTACAATGAAGTTGAACGCAACAGTTCATTTAACAACAACTATATTGTTAATGTGTTAGGAGGCTACGAATTTAAAATTGGCAAACGCAACAGCATAGATATCAATCTAAAACTAGTCTACGCAGGGGGAAAACCTTACATTCCTATCGACCTTGAAGCGTCAAAGCTAGAAAATACCACGGTTTACAATTGGGATTTAGCCTACGATCAAAAATATGACGATTACTTTTCTACCGACATCAGAATTTCATTCAAAAGCAATGGAAAGAAAATTAGCCAAGAATATGCTTTAGATATTAAAAACTTGAGCAACCATCAGAATATTTATTCTGAAAGTTACAACCCAAGAACGCAAACAATTAGTAGAGATTACCAAACCGGCCTGTACCCGATGTTTTTATATAGAATAAGGTTTTAATTTTGATATCTTACATTTAGCATGAATTAATCGAGATATTAGTAAATTATATTAGTTCAAATATTTATATTTTAGACAAGAAAAGAAAAACAATGTTTCAAGAAAGTGTAACGAGTAAACGATTCAAAGTATGGGGCATTCCTCTGATAGGGGTTTTGCTAACCTTCGTGATGCACGACGATTATGAATTGTTTACTGTTCGACATTTAATTTCTGTTGTCATTTCAATTATTGTTACGGGTGTGTATTGGCTTTCGAGCAATAAAATTGTTGTTTTTCTGTGGAATAAATACCCTTGGCACTTAGCTCCTTCAAAACATATTCTAATAGAGATTAGTTTAGTGCTTTCGTTAATTGGTCTTTTAGGCTTTCTTAATGTATGGGTTGCATCTTATTTTGTGGTTATCAAATGGGAAAGCTACATCTATCAGATTGTAATTGTCGCATTGCTAACATTCTTTTTAGTGAGTTTTCATGAAGCTATTTTCTTTTATATTCAGTGGAAGGAGCATATCGAGAAATCCGAATTTTTAGAGAAAGCCAATATAGAGTCGCAATACGAATTGCTAAAAAGTCAAGTCAATCCACATTTTCTATTCAATAGTTTGAACAGTTTGCATAATCAACTAGATGGCGAACCTGAGGCTCAACGATATATTGAAGATTTATCGAGTTTTTTACGGTATAGTTTTAACAACCACGAAAAAGAAATCATACTAGTGAGAGAAGAAATTGAAATTGTAAAAAAATATTATCATCTTCAGAAAGTTCGGTTTGGAGATGGGATTAGCTTAGACATCAACATTAGCGAAGCTTATATGAATTACTTCATTCCAACGCTTAGTTTACAGATGTTAATCGAAAATTGCATCAAACACAATATTGCTACAACGGAAAAGCCTTTAAACATCGAAATATTTATTCACCAAAACGATTGGATTGAAGTAAAAAATAATAAACAAATTAAACAGGATGTTATTTCCACAAAACAAGGCTTAGCAAACATCAAAGAACGTTATCGTTTTTTGACTGAAAAACTGGTAATTATTAATCAAAAAACCGACTGTTTTTGCGTTTCAATTCCTTTGCTTACAATGACGAACAAAACCCCATAAGCTGATGAAGATTGTAATTATAGAAGATGAATATCAAGCCCAAAATCGTTTACAGAAACTCATAGCTAAGCATTTGCCTCAAGCTGAACTTGTCGCTATTTTAGACAGTATTGAGTCGTCGGTTCAGTGGTTTTCTGCCCATCACGAGCCCGATTTAATTTTTTCTGACATTCAACTTTCCGACGGACTTAGTTTTAAAATATTCCAACAGATAGAAATTCGTGCTTTTGTTGTATTCACTACGGCATACGACGAATATGCAATTGAAGCTTTTAAGCTAAACAGTATCGATTATTTATTGAAACCAGTAAGTGAGGAATCTTTCGAAAAAAGCCTGCAAAAGTATAGAAATTTGACTTCAAATAAATCCCCATTACTCGACCCTCAACAGTGGTTAAATTTGATTGAACAAAGAGTTAAATACAAATGTCGTTTTTTGGTCGATATTGGACAAAGTATAGGAGTAATAGAGATAAAACAAATTGCCTATTTTGCCTTGATTGATAAGCAGATATGTATTGTTACTCACGAAATGGAAAAATATCCATTAAAGGATTCTTTAGATAAAATTGAAGCAGAAATTGAACCTCATTTATTTTATCGTATTAATCGACAAATTTTGCTAAGTGCCGGAGCTATTCGGAAAATCCATCTTCATTTTAATTACAAGCTTAAACTGGAACTCAATCCTCCATTCGACGAAGACATTATTGTAAGTAAAGCCAAAGTAGCCGAGTTTAAAGCATGGTTATCGGGTTTTTAATTCAAATTATTAAACATTTCGAAAATAACACCATCGGACAGACCAATTTTAGGTACACTGATTGTTTTGCTATTAAATGCGGCCATAACCAATAAAAAGATAAGTGCTGCTTGATCGATCACATATGCTCTATCTTCTTTTAAGTTGAATTTCTTTATTCTTTCTTCAATGGTTAATGCAGAAAGCGTTTCATAAGCCTTATTCATACCATCGAAAGAAATATATCGATCTTGATGTTGACCGTATAATTTTAAAAGCTTTCTAATGTTTCCTCCACTTCCTATTAATGTGACATCTTTATATTCGGCAGCAAGATTTTCGATGCCTGTTTTAAAGGCGTTCCATTCATGTTTCTCAAAAAACTTACTTGCTAGTTTTATAGCGCCAATTTTATATGAAAACGTTTTAATTACTCTATGCTCTTGCACAATTGCTATATCGGTACTTCCTCCACCAACATCAACAAACATTTCGTATTGCTGATTCAAGGGAAGATTAAGCATTTGATAACTTTTCGCAACCAATTCAGCCTCTCTTTCTCCTTCAACAACTTCAATTTCAAAGTTTAAACGCTTTTCTATTTTCTCTGTTATTGCTTCTCCGTTTGAGGCTTCTCTTAAAGCGGATGTAGCCACGATTTTAAATTGCTCCGGCTCATAAATTTCAGACAAACGCTTAAAAACATCGAGTGTTTGAAACAATTTTTGTTCTTTTTCCGAACTGATGATACTCGTATTAAATACATCTAAACCCAGTTGTGTTGGAACTCTTAAAAAGTTTAATACTTTTTTCGATATTAGTCCATTTTTATCTTTAGTGACTTTTACAATTAATAATCGTGATGCATTGGAACCTATATCAACAGACGCTAGGATCATTCTTTATTTTTATAATAATCGTAAATTGTAATTTGACTTCTTATTTTATCCTTCCCTTTTTTAAAATATTGGTTTGAATGATCAGCATCAATTATTCTGGCTTTTTGATTATCGTTGATTTGAATCATTAAAATATCAACAATTTCATCTACCAAAGCTTTGTTATAAATTGGTGTTGCTACTTCGATTCTGTTATCCAAATTTCTTACCATCCAATCTGCAGATGAAATATATGCTTTTTTCTGTCCGTTATTGGAAAATACAAATATACGAGAATGTTCTAAAAATCGATCAATAATACTTCTAACTCGAATATTCTCTGATAAACCCTCGATTCCAGGCTTTAAAATACATATGCCTCTTATTATCAAATCTATCTTTACACCTGCCTGACTTGCCTGATAAAGCTTCTGGGTTAGTTCTTTATCGGATAAACTATTCATTTTCAAGATTATCCAAGCTTCTTTACCCGATTTTGCATTTTTAATTTCATTCTCAATAAGTTTTAAATAGTGTTTTCTGGTATCGAAAGGCGATAATATTAAATGTTTAAATTTTGGTTTTACAAACCTTGATTCTATTAAATTAAATACTTGGTTAAGTTCTTTTCCAATATGCTGATTTGCAGTAAGCAAGCCTAAATCGGTATATAATTTAGCTGTAGATTCATTGAAGTTTCCTGTTCCAATATAGCTGTAATACTTATAGTTGTTATTTTCTTTTCGCTTTACTACAAAGATTTTGGTGTGTATTTTAAAGCCTTTAATCAAAGGTAAGATCTTTACATTTTCGGACTGAAGTTTATTCACAAGATTTAAATTAGCTTCTTCGTCGAATCGGGCTTGAGCTTCTAGAAGAACAGATACTTCTTTCCCATTTCTGGCCGCATTAACAAGTGAATTGATAATATTAGAGTAAGATGCCAAGCGATATAAAGTAATTTTTATTTCTTTAACATCTGGGTCGAATGAAGCTTCTTTGAGTAAACTGATGACTGTAGAAAAATCGTGATAAGGAAAATGAAATAAAATATCTTTTTCTCTAACAGAATCTATCAGTTTTTTTGTTTTATCGATTTTATTGTGAATTCTAGGTGTTAAACTTTTATATACATACTGTTTCGAAAAAACAGGGAAACTCATCAGATCTCTTAAATTATGATATCTAGCTCCGCCCTTTTGGGTGTCGTGATGCTGAATATTTAGTTTTTTTATAATTGATGATAACATAGCTTTGGGCATTGTTGCATCGTACACAAACCTTACTGGAGCACCTTTTTTCCGTTTACCGATACTTTCCTTTATTTGTTCGAAAAAGGTTTTTGAAACATCGTTATTATCAAAATCAAGTTCTGCATCTCTAGTAATTTTAATTGTATAGGCGTTAAACGAATGGTATTTCGATTTGCTAAATATCTCTTCTAAGTTACATCGTATTACATCGTCGAGTAACATAAAATATTTTTGTCTTTTGTCTATTGGAAGAATAATAAATCGACCTAACTCTTTATGAGGAACTTTTAATATTGCATATTCTTTTTTTGTACCCACAAGCTCAATTGCAAGATAAATAGAGCCGTCTTTTAAAAATTGATCGTCTCTGATATTGTCGAGCATTATCGGAAATAAATATTGTTCGAGTTTAGAACGATAAAAGTCCTTGATAAACAAGTCTTGTTTTTTATTTAACTCTTTTTCGTTTACTAAAATTATTTTTCGTTGTTTGAGTTCATTGAGCAATTGAAGTAAAGTTGCATTAAACTCTTTTTCTTGAGCTTCTATGGTCGATATTATTTCAGGAAGAATTTCACTTGCTGTATTTACTTTTGTAAAATTTGTCTTTTTTTGAATATTTTCTAAACGTTTCAAATAAGCCACGCGGACACGATAAAACTCATCTCTGTTGTTGGAATATATTCCTAAAAATCGAATTCTCTCTATAAGAGGAACCGTTTTATCTTTGGCTTCTTGTAACACCCTATAATTGAAAGAAAGCCAACTTAACTCACGATCGGTAAAAAAATTATCCATTTAAATTTTTTAAGAAAATTCTTATGAATTTAAATGTTACTTATTGCTTACATATTGATTTATTTTTAACTAAAAATGAATTTTAATTATAAAAAAAAGTCGCTTATCCGAAAAAAAGCGACCTTGTAATATACCAATAAATACCCTTAAAAGGGATAATAACTATCCTTTTGCAGCGATATCTTCTAACATTGCAGTAGTTAAAGATTTTGGTCTTTCTAAAGCATAACCTAAGCCTCTATCCCAAGTAATGTTGGCTAATACACCTATTGCACGACCAACACCAAACATTACAGTATAGAAATCGTACTCAGTAATGCCGTAGAACCACTGGATAACGCCTGATTGAGCATCAACGTTTGGCCATGGATTTTTAGCTTTTCCATGAGCTAATAAGATATCTGGAACAACTCTGTAAAGCATATCAACATACTTGAAGATTTTATCGTTTGGCAAGTGCTTTTCGCAGAACTCACGTTGCGATTGGTAACGAGGGTCAGTTTTTCTTAAAACTGCGTGACCGAAACCAGGAATAACTTGACCGCTATTTAATGTATCTTCAACGAATTGTTTCATCATTGCTTCTGTAGGCTCTTGACCGTCTAATTTATCCATTACACCTTGTAACCAACGTAAAACTTCTTGGTTAGCTAAACCATGTAAAGGACCTGCTAAAGCATCCATACCTGCAGATAATGAATAATAAGCATCTGATAATGTAGAAGCTACTAGGTGAGTTGTATGAGCAGATGCATTTCCCGATTCGTGATCTGAGTGTAAAATAAAGTACATACGAGCAACGTCATCGTAAGGAGCATCGATACCCATCATTTTAGCGAAATTTGTGCCCATATCTTGTTTAGGATTAGCAATAATGTCGCCTCCTTTATATTTGTATCTGTAGATGAAAGCAGCAATTTCAGGAAGACGTGCTAATAAATCCATAGAATCTTCGTACATAGTATCCCAAGCAGTCATTTTGTTAAATCCTTCTTCGTAGAATTTAGCAAATTTGCTTTCTTTTTGCATTACTAGAATAGCAGTGTTGAACATTGCCATTGGATGAGATTCTTTTGGCATAGCTTTTAAAACATCCCAAACATAAGAAGGAACATCGCTACGTTTTTTCATATCTTCTATGATTTCCATAGTTTCTTCCATAGTAGGTACATCACCGGTTAATAGAAGATACCAAAAAGCCTCAACATAAGGATAATCTTTTCCTGCTGGTTTAGGAAGAGCAGCCATTGTTTCTGGAATAGTATAACCACGGAAACGGATACCTTCCATTGGATCTAAATAAGAAATATCGGTAACTAAACATTTTACGCTTCTTGCTCCACCAATCGCTTGCTCGATGGTTACATCACCCACTTTTACATTACCAAATTCTTTTACTAATCTTGTTGTTCTTGGTCTGTGCTCTTCAATTTTGCGAGCTAATTTTGTTTTTAAACTTGACATGGTCATATGATTTTAATTGTTTTTTAAAATATCTAGATGTATAATCCTCTATAAAATTAGATAATTTGATGGTATGATAATTATCATATTTCCAGAAAAAATTAAAAAGCTGTTGCGAAACACAAGTGCATATGTTTTGATGACATTATAGTTGTAGTTATTTCATTGTTAATCATTATAAATCAGATATATATTTTAGAAAAGAGTGATGGCTACAAATATAAAATCCTGTTAGAATAAATAATCTAACAGGATTTTATTATGAGGAACTTAACTAAATTATTTTATGTATTTAAAGCCCCTTCCTAGGAAGCGAGATGCTTGTCCTAATTCTTGCTCGATACGTAATAACTCATTGTATTTGGCAATACGATCGGAACGAGAAGCAGAGCCAGTTTTAATTAAACCGGTATTTAAAGCCACAGCTAATTGAGCAATGGTTGTATCTTCGGTTTCTCCAGAACGGTGACTCATTACTGAAGTAAAATTATTTTTATTAGCTAACTCAACAGCGTTAATCGTTTCGGTTAAAGATCCAATTTGATTAACTTTTATTAAAATAGAGTTAGCCGATTTTTCATCGATTCCTCTTTGTAAACGTTTTACATTAGTTACAAATAAATCGTCTCCTACCAACTGAACTTTTTGTCCGATGGCTTTATTTAGTTTTTTCCATGCTGACCAATCGTCTTCATGTAAACCGTCCTCGATTGAAAGAATTGGGTATTTTTTACACCAATTAACCCAATAGTTCACCATGTCGTCTGACGATAACTTTTCGTTTACAGACTCTAAATAATAGACTTTTTCTTTTTCGTTATAAAATTCTGAGCTAGCAGGATCAAGGGCAATATAAATATCTTCGCCAGGTTTATAACCTGCTTTTTCGATGGCTTTAATAACATATTCTATGGCCTCTTCGTTCGATTTAAGATTTGGAGCAAAACCGCCTTCGTCGCCCACATTAGTAGAATGACCTGCTTTTTTAAGCACTTCTTTTAACGAGTGAAACACTTCGGTGCCCATGCGTAAAGCTTCGGAGAAATATGGAGCATTTACAGGCATAATCATAAATTCTTGAACGTCGACTTTATTATCGGCATGCGACCCACCATTAAGGATGTTCATCATTGGTATAGGCAGCGTATTTGCGTTGACGCCTCCAACGTATCGGTAAAGCGATTGACCTGTGGAAATGGCTGCTGCTTTAGCCACGGCCAAAGATACTCCTAGTATTGCATTAGCCCCTAAATTAGCTTTATTATCAGTTTTATCGATGGCAATCATTGTTGCATCGATCAATGCCTGATCGTATATATACATGCCACTTAACTCTTCGTTAAGTACATTGTTTACATTGTTGACGGCTTTTAAAACGCCTTTTCCTCCATATCGGCCTTTATCGCCATCGCGAAGCTCAACTGCTTCGTGTACGCCAGTAGATGCTCCCGAAGGAACCGCTGCACGTCCCAAAACGCCTCTATCGGTAATAACATCGACTTCTACCGTCGGATTTCCTCTTGAATCCAGAATCTCTCTGGCTGAAATTTGTGCAATTTGTGACATAATATCTGATTTCTAATAATGAACTTATTAAGTAAAATTGGATTCTAATTACGTTTTAAAAGTAAAGACTCAGGTGCTATTTTACAAGTACAATTCTCATTAAAAACTTTAAACTTAACAATAATTAATTTTATAGGCTTATAAGGTTTAAAAAAATCGAGTAGGTAAAGGGGAATCTCACCCCTAAACCTCTCACAGAACCGTGCTTGAACCTCTCGATTCACACGGCTCTTCAT
>JAFGXI010000015.1 GCA_016936665.1 Bacteroidales bacterium | reverse complement strand
TCCCAACCAACCGGAAGCCACTACAGAAGCATCGGAAGTCCAAGCAAATGTTAAACATCCATCGCCACTAGTCGACGTTACGGTCTGTCCTAATAAATCGGTACCCTCATAATTATTATCTGTTTCTCCATAAATACCTGTAATCATTGGAGATGCTGTACTATTACCATTGTATATGGACATATGGTCGCAACAAGGCTCTGTATTAAATTCAATAAAATTGACATTTACAGCTTGCCCTGGAGCATCCGGACATAAAGTAATTTACTGACTTTCGTTATTAGCGTAATCCGAGCCCATACCTGTATCCCAAAATGTACCTATACAAATATTAGCATCCGGGTCATCTACTTGAATGTCTGTACAA
This sequence comes from Bacteroidales bacterium, assembly GCA_016936665.1. Taxonomy (GTDB): domain Bacteria; phylum Bacteroidota; class Bacteroidia; order Bacteroidales; family JAFGXI01; genus JAFGXI01. The sequence continues at coordinate 96,508 of JAFGXI010000015.1, read as the reverse complement.
GGCGCACATGCTCCGCCACAAGTGACAACCACAGGATAGGTTTCGGTGTAGGTACATCCATTAAAATCTTCAACTCTTAAAGAAAGAGTATAGGAGCCAAGAATCTCATAAGTATTGCTTGCGTTAAGCCCAGATACCGTGTTATTACCAAAGGACCAAGTGTAAATAGAACTTGTGTCGGATTGATGATAATCAATGTCATTATTAGGGTAGTTTCCTGTCGCTGTTACATTAATTTGTTCGCCAACACATAAATTTATAGTATCAGGAAAAACGCCTCCATTATAAGTGGTTATAGCATTAAAAGCTTGGCATGCGGAAACACAAGAAATTTGAGCTTCCCATCCTGCATAATTGACCGAACCATCGGAATGAAAAACAAAAGTTAAACAACCCGAGCCTGTCGATGTTACAACAGCACCTATAAGTGTAGTGTCTCCTGATGGCTGCACTAATAGGTTTCCTGAGGTGCCTGAACCTTCATAAATAGTAAGATAATCCCATGTTACAGACTCTAGTGTAAATGTTGTGAATTCTACCCTGATTTCTTGACCGGGTGTAGAAGAACAAAGTGTCATGGTATAATCGCTACTGTTAGCGTAATTTGATGTTCCTCCCGGATCTAAAAAAGTACCGGAACAAACAGACTGACTACCATTGGTCATTATAATGTCTTGAGAATAAGTTAAAATGCTTACTAAAAAGAATGTAGAAGCAAAAATTATTTTTTTCATAATACTTAATATTAGTTAATATCTTATCAAAGATAATTTTTTTTAGATTAAATTACAAAATTGTAAACAGCTTAACCCTCAGATTCTTAAACATCACGGTTTCTCCTTTTTCTTTACCCTCTAAAGCCTTTCCCAAAGGGGAATTTAGAGAAATGACAAAGATTGTTTTGTCATCAACCGTTATTTTTCCATAGCCAATGCTGATAAAATAAAACTGATTTGTGCTTTCAACTAAGCTTCCAAAAGCCACTTTGTCGTGGGTTTTGTTTAAGTCGATTTTACTTAAATGCTGAAGTTGTTGAAGGCTTTGTTGCTTTTGGGTTTCGAGTTTTAGAAGTTCTTGCTCCATCATCGCTCTGGAGGTTTCGTATTTATCACCTGCAGAGCTTTTGGTTTGGTCATTCCTAGAAACTTTAATGTCATCGATAGCAAATTTTAATTGTGCCAACTTCTGTTCAATCTGCTCGATTAGCGTTTGAAGGATTCTCTCTTTTAATTCGAAACTCATTCGATTATATAATTTGAAAAATGTAAAAAATACCTAATTACGAAATCGAGCCAAGAGCTTGAAAATGGACAAGTAAAGCATTCAAATATTTCAATAATATAGATTACTTCTTATCTGTTCGCAATGACTAATTAGCCTATTTATATAAGCTAACGAAGTTAGTCTCTTACAACAACCGTAGCAGCAGCCTGTGCTGTTGGCATAATAACCATGTCGTTGATATTTACATGTGAAGGTCGTGTTATTGCAAATACAACCGCCTCTGCAATATCATTGGCGTATAAAGGTGTCAAACCTTGATAAACGGCATCGGCTTTGGCTTGGTCGCCCTTAAAGCGTACCATGCTAAATTCGGTTTCAACCATTCCCGGATGAATGGCCGTAACTTTTACGCCCGATTGTACCATGTCGATACGCATGCCTTTGCTTAGTGCATCGACAGCAAATTTTGTAGAACAATAAACCCCGCCATTAGGATACACTTCTTTGCCGGCGATAGAACCAATATTGATAATATGACCTTGCTTGCGATGAACCATTACCGGGCTTACAGCACGTGTGATGTATAATAAACCTTTGATATTGGTGTCGATCATTTGTTCCCAATCATCAATATTGCCTTCTTGTATGGTGCTCAAACCTGCCGCTAAACCAGCATTGTTAACTAGAACATCGATGTTTTTCCATGCTTCAGGTAAAGCTTCAATTTGTGTTTTAACAGCTTCACGAATTCTAATATCAAAATTTAAAGTTAAAATATCAATTTCGTATTTTGATTTTAAACTAGTTGATAGATTTGTTAAACGATCATTTCGTCTTCCAGTGAGAATTAAATTATAATTTAATTCAGCAAGTTTATATGCTACAGCTTCGCCAATGCCGGCTGTTGCTCCTGTAATTAAAGCAATTTTATTCATGATAATTTAAAATTTATGGCTAAGTTAAAATATTAGTAAAGATATAGATGTATTTTATCCACACTTTTTAGGTGTTGAGCTATTCTATAAAAAAAGCAGAAATGTTCATCAAATGTTAACAATTTATTAATGCATCAAACAACTTTTTTCCGTAACTTGCGTCAGAAAATTGGACATGCTGGATAAGCTACACAGATGCTTAATCTTATGAACGTTAACGTTCTAGGTTAAACTACATAGATGTTTATCCTTTGCATTTTAAAAGTTTGTTAAAATGGAAAGTATAAAAAACACATCTATAAAAACCACAACCCTTGTATTTTTATTATTGCTATTTGTCGGATTAAAATCATTCGGGCAAGCTTCTTTGCCAACTAGTTGGGATTGGACAGGCTCTGCTCCAACGGGTTGGACTCAGTTCGGATTAGGGACTTATACTTCAAGCCCATATTATCACTCTGCATCTGTTTCTGGTAAGTTTGATGGTACAGGTGATAATGTTGTGATTTATTTTAATTCTGCAGCTTGCAATTTGACTTATTGGTTATATAAAAATGGAACATCAATAACCTACACTTTTGATGTGCAAGAATCTGTTGATGGAATTACTTACACTAGTTTAATATCTCATACAAATTCATCAAATGCTTTGCCAAACACTACTTGGATAGAATTTAATGTTACCCCGTCAAGTTCTTCTAGATATATTAGGTTTTATTATACCAATAGAACTGTTAATATAGCAATTGATGATGTTAGTGTTACTAATTGCACTTCTTCTCCAACAATTACTGTATCTCCAGCTTCTTTGACTGGTTTTAACTATGTTGAAGGAGCAGGCCCATCGGCAGAACAAACGTTTACAGTTGAAGGCTCAAATCTTACGGCAGATATTGATGTTACGCCTGCAGGAAATTGGGCGGTTGCTACATCTTCAGGCGGTCCTTTTTCTAGTTCAGTTACTTTATCTCAGTCGGGAGGAACCGTAAGTTCTACCACGATTTATACCAGAATGATATCCGGCCTTACAAATGCAGGCTCGCCCTATTCAGAAGATATTGCCTGTACGAGTACTGGTGCTACAACTCAAAATGTGTCCGTGGATGGAACTATTACGATTGCTTGCTCAGAGCCAAGTCAGGCTACAAGCTTAGTACTTGATAATATTACCAGTAGCTCAATAGATGTTTCTTTTACCGATTCTGGCGCTGATAATTATTTAGTGGTTCAGAGCACAAGTAGTTCATTAAGTGCTAGTCCAAGCGATGCATCAACTTATGCTGTTAGCGACGCACTAGGAGGAGGTACGGTGGTGTTTAATGGTTCGGGTACTTCGTTTACAGATAATGGCTTAACTGCTAGTACCACTTATTATTATTTTGTTTTTGCTTATAACGATGCAGCATGTGTTGGAGGACCAAATTACACTACGCCTGCTCTAAGTGGCAATGAGACGACGCTTGTAGGAGGAGCTGTATGTGCTTTAGATCTGATTATTTCTGAATATAGCGAGGGCTCATCAAATAATAAGTATATAGAAATATACAACGGAACAGGGGCTTCTGTTGATATGTCCGATTACAGGATAGGTATGATTTCTAATGGAGGTAGCTGGACGGAATCAAATATCCCCCTTTCAGGAACATTAGCAGATGGAGATGTATTTATTATTGCAAATTCAAGCTCAGATGTAGCTATTTTAGCCGAGGCAGATCAGACTTCTGGAGCTTTGTCATTTAATGGCGATGATGCTGTTGCTCTTCAAACCTCGGCAGGAGTTAATATTGATATTGTTGGTGAAGATGGAGCGGATCCCGGAGTCGGATGGGATGTTGCCGGTACAACCAATGCTACACTGGATCATACTATTGTTAGAAAATCTTCTATTACTGCTGGTAACACAAACTGGAGTAGTTCAGCTGGAACAAACACAAGCGATTCGGAGTGGATTGTGTATAATTTAGATGATTTTACGTATTTAGGATCTCATTCGATGAGTTGTGTGCCTGAACCAGAAATAAACGTACAGGGTAATTCAATAAATATTTCTAATGGAGATAATACACCCAGCGTTACAGATAATACTGATTTTGGTTCAGCTGAAGCGAATATAGGAAATGTTGCTAAATCTTTTGTTATAGATAATATTGGCACTGCAGATCTGAACTTAACAGATGCCTCTCCATATATTTCGATTACAGGAACAAATGCTTCAGATTTCACAGTTACTACAATACCTTCTTCAGCCACTATTTCTGCCGGATCTTCGGAAACATTCGAAATAACATTTGCACCTTCTGCAGCAGGCATTAGAGTAGCTACTGTTTCAATTGCCAACGACGATTCTGATGAAAACCCATTTGTTTTCGATGTTCTAGGAGAAGGGACTTATTCGGAAAATTCGGATATTATTGCTGTAACAAGTTCGGAGTCTCCTACTGTAAGTTCTCTAATAAACGATGTTGCAATCAATACAACTAGCGATGGATTGATGGTTTGGCAATTTACAATTCGCGATGGCGGTGCGACAATGAGCGACGCTGACGCTACACCTACTATTGTTAACAGTATAACACTAACGCAATCTGCAGGAAATGCCCTGCAAGAATGGAGCGATATTATTGAAGTATGTGCCCTATTTAACGGAACTACTAAGCTAGCCGATGCAACGATAACAAGTAATCAATTACAATTTTCAGGTTCTCCTTTAATTAGTATTCCGGATAATGGTAGTATTACGTTAAGTTTATATTTGTCGGTTCAGACTTCTCCTAACGATTCTGGTCAGAATAACGATAACGATGACTTTGGGTTTCAGATTTCTGTTTCTAATGTCGTTGCTGATATCGCCGGCTCTCAGTTTGCAGCATTCTCTGCGATCAATTCTTTAAACTCCACAAATGTTTTTGATGTCATAGGTACAGAAATACAATATCAACAACAACCAACTACTACTAATATTAACTCCATGATGACTCCTTTTGTCGAGGTAATAGTTTGCGATGCCAATGGGACGATTGATTTAGACTACGGAGGCGCAATCTCAATCACTAGTACTGGTAGTTTGGTTAGTACTCCAGTATCGGTTTTATGTGTAAATGGATTAGCTACTTTCGATAATTTAGTACACAATTTATTGGGCAATAATCTTACACTTACAGCAACAATGAGTGGGTTTTCTCCTATTGTGAGTAGTTTTTTCGATATTACAGATGCAACTGTTTTATATCCAGGGGATTTAGCAATACTTGCGGTAAATACAAATATAGATGGATCTGGCTGTGATCAATTGGCTTTTGTTTGTTTTAAAGATATTACAGATGGAACAGAGATTTTTATAACAGACAATGGTTACGAAAGAAAATATGCAGGTTATTGGGGAGGAACAGAAGGACTGATTAAATTAACTAGAAATGGTCCGACCTTACCCAAAGGAACAATTATAGTCATCGAATCTACAACTGCAAATGTGTCGGATGTCGCTCATTTCGATGTGTATTCGTGTGGAGTTGTCGATAATGATTGGACGAAGTATGCCATTTCTGGGGGCTCTATTGGCGGTTTTAACTTAAATAGCGACGACGATGTATGGATAATGCAAGGCGGAACGTGGGTTAACTCAACATCGCACTATAGTACATACGATGGAAATGTTTTATATGGTTGGACTGAAAGTGGATATCAGAACTCACCAGGCGGAAGTAGTGAATCTACAAGATGGTGTACCATGTACCCCGGTCTAAATTGTTTTACAACAGAAGTTGTTGTTAGCTCCGATGCGAAAGTTAAGTTCAACGATCCTGTCGATCCTGATTTCTCTACTACAACACGTTCAAAATTAGACTGGATTGCTTTAATTAACGATGGTAATTTAACTTGGGATTCGTATGCCGATAATGCAACTTATATTGCGGGGGGATATGATTATAAAAATGCAACGACATGTCCTTCGTTAACAATTGTAGATAATACTTATGTTGATGGAAAATGGACTGGAAATAATAGTGAAAATTGGTTCGAGTGTGAAAATTGGAACACATTTGTTATTCCGGATCAAACCATCAATGTTCAGATTCCAAGTACTGGAGTGTTAAACGAACCAACCATCGGAGATCCATCTGCTAATGGCTTTACTACGGCATTATGTAACGACATTGATATACAGGTTAATCGAACGCTCACGATGAATCATGCCAATAGCCGTTTAGACTTGTATGGCGATTTTAATCTTGATGGAGATTTTAATGCTACAGACGGTGTTGTGAATGCAATTAATTCTAATAATATAATAACAGGATCTGTTGTTCCTCAGTTTTATAACTTAACAATTAATAAATCAATTAATACCGATGCTGTGACTATAGATGAAGATATTGAGGTTACAAATGTTTTAAATCTATTGAGTGGTAGAATTACGACCAATTCAAATCAGGTGATTGTTACTAATGCTGATGAATCGGCTATTACAAATAACAGTGCAGACAGTTATATCAACGGAAACTTAAATAGAAATGTTAATACTACCGGATCTTACGATTTTCCAGTTGGAACAGCATCTCAGTACGAATTGGCAGAAATTATTTTGAATAGTTCTTCAGGCATTAACGATTTTACTGCATATTTTACTCAACACCCGGGTTCCGCTGAATTAGTTGATGGTGGTGGTCAGCCATTAGGAATAACAATTAATGGAACAGAATTGACAGAAATGCTTGATTATGGCTTTTGGACGATTACTCCGGATGCGTCTTCTTATACGGTAGATTACGATATCAGAATTACTTCTAGCGGACACACAAATGGAGGTGCCGCAGCAGACCAGCACACTATAGTTAAAAGAAACAATGCCCTAGACGATTGGGCGTCGTACGATCCTAATCACGATAATTCTACTCAAACTGGAACTGGGACATCGCCTATATCGGCTTATTTATCAAACATGACTGCTTTTAGCGATTTTGCTATAGCTCGCAACAATCAATTCCCATTACCAGTTGAGTTACTTTTTTACAGCGCTAATTTACAAGAAGATAAAACTGTAGAGCTAAGCTGGCAAACTCAAGCGGAAATAAATAACGAAAAATTTATTATCGCGAAGTCCACTGATAATGTAAAATTCGAAGATCTTGCAGAAATTTATGGAAATGGAAATACTAACTCGACTATGAGTTACAAATTTATCGATGAAAAGCCATTTGCTGGTACAAATTACTACAAGTTGTTACAAGTCGATTTCGATGGAACAGTCAATGATTTAGGAATAAAGCTAGTCCAGTTGAAAAGTGAATTTAAATATAAAATAATCGAAAAAACACTCGAAATTTGGTCCGATCGAAATATGGAGAATATACAAGTTGATGTTTATAACACGATGGGACAGAAATTAATTTATATTAAAGAAACAAATGCAGACTTGATTTTTGTCGATCTAAATGTATTAAATGACAATGCAGTTTATCTAATAAGAATACATAACAGCTATAACGACGAAATTATTAAGTATAAACCTTAATTAAAACAAACAAGCCAGAATCTATGATTCTGGCTTGTTTGTTTTAAAGCTTATCTGCAAAGCCTATTTAATTAAATAGATAAACAATTTTCTTTCCTTGTTTCAATATTAATCTGTCGAAATGACAGTAGAATAGTTTTAGACTCTCAAAATGACAGATTGTTAAAATTGTGTAAAAAATTGATTATCAGATATTAATGATTTTTTATACACCTAATTGAAATATTTTATTCATTTGGCAATAAAATTGACATTTCGAGGCCAAAATTTTTAAAATTGAAACGATGAATATAAAACCTTTAGGACAACGTGTTTTAGTGGAACCCGTCGAATTGGCGACTACAACTTCTTCAGGGATTATCATTCCGGATTCTGCCAAAGTAAAACCACTGCAGGCTAAAGTTGTAGCCATTGGGAGTGATGTCGATAATATCAAAGTGAACGACACAGTTATATATGCAAAATTTGCAGGAACAAGTATCAATTACGAAGCAAAAGACTATTTAATGTTGGAGGTCTCCGACATATTAGCAATCATTTAAGAAATCTTTAATAGTAAACTATATAAAACAAAATAAAATGGCAAAGGAAATTAAATTTGACATTGAAGCAAGAGATTTGCTCAAACAAGGTGTAGATCAATTAGCAAATGCTGTAAAAGTAACTTTAGGACCAAAAGGCCGAAATGTGGTTATCGAACGTTCGTTTGGTGCTCCACAAATTACTAAAGATGGCGTAACTGTGGCTAAAGAAATCGAACTTTCTGATGCTTATGCCAATCTAGGAGCACAAATGGTAAAAGAAGTAGCATCTAAAACCAACGACGATGCCGGCGATGGTACAACAACCGCTACAGTGCTTGCGCAGTCAATCGTTTCGGTAGGACTTAAGAATGTAACAGCAGGTGCTAATCCTATGGATTTAAAAAGAGGAATAGACAAAGCGGTGGCTAAAGTTAAAGAAAGCTTAGACGCTCAATCGCAAGTTGTTGGCGATGACAATAAAAAAATCGAACAAATAGCAACGGTTTCTGCCAATGGCGATAAAACGATTGGTAGTTTGATTGCCGAAGCAATGGCGAAGGTTAAAAACGATGGTGTAATAACCGTTGAAGAAGCAAAAGGAACCGATACTACCGTAGAAGTTGTTGAAGGTATGCAATTCGATAGAGGTTATTTATCTCCATATTTTATTACCGATGCAGAAAAAATGAATGCGGTACTAGAGCATCCTTATATTCTATTAACCGATAAGAAAATCTCAACAATGAAAGACCTTATGCCCGTGTTAGAGCCAGCTGTGCAGTCGGGTAGACCATTATTGATTATTGCTGAAGATATCGATGGAGAAGCTCTTGCAACCTTAGTTGTTAACAGATTGAGAGGTCAGTTGAAAGTGGCTGCTGTTAAAGCACCCGGTTTTGGCGATAGGAGAAAAGAAATGTTAGAAGATATCGCAATTTTAACAAATGGTACTGTAATATCTGAGGAAAAAGGCTTGACTTTAGAAGGTGCGACTATCGAAATGTGCGGTATTGCGGAAAAAGTTGTAATCGATAAAGAAAACACAACCATTGTAAACGGTTCTGGTGCAAAAGAAAATATCGACGCTCGTGTTGCGCAAATTCGCAAACAAATGGAATTGTCAACTTCCGATTACGACAAAGAAAAAATGCAAGAGCGTTTGGCTAAATTAGCCGGTGGCGTTGCTGTATTGTATGTTGGTGCTGCCACAGAGGTTGAAATGAAAGAAAAGAAAGACCGTGTAGAAGATGCCCTAAGTGCTACTAGAGCAGCTGTTGAAGAAGGCGTTATACCTGGTGGTGGAGTTGCTTTGATTCGTTCTATTGAAAGTTTACAAAATCTCGAAGGCGACAATGCTGACGAAACTACAGGAATTGCAATTGTTAAAAGAGCAATTGAAGAACCAATGCGTCAGATTGTAGAAAATGCCGGTTTAGAGGGGTCTGTCATTGTTCAGAAAGTAAAAGAAGGTACAGGTGATTACGGTTATAACGCAAGAACCGATAAATACGAGAATTTATTCGAGGCAGGTGTTATCGATCCTAAAAAAGTAACCCGTATTGCGCTCGAAAATGCTGCTTCAATAGCCGGAATGTTCTTAACTACCGAATGTGTTATTGTAGAAGAAAAGAAAGATGATGCTCCTGCTATGGGTGGCGGAATGCCTGGAATGGGTGGAATGCCTGGTATGATGTAAAATAAGATATAGAATAAGATTAGGGTTGAGAATTTCTCAGCCTTAATCTTAAACTAAAACTTAAAATTATGCAAACAATACATTCACATCAAGAATTATTAGACCTGATTCAATCGGAAAAAAAAGCCTATTGTCTTCTATTCAAAAAGGGTTCTGAAATCAGCGATTGTGCTTTTCGTTCGATCTCCGAAGGGTTGATAGACAATGTTGTTATTGCCACTGCCGATGTAAACGAAGTACGCGATATTCACGAAAAGTATGGAATTACTTCAGTTCCTACTTTGATGATTTTTGAAAATGGACTGTATCAGAACATGGATAAAGGGTGCAATGATGTTGCTTATTACCGTTCGTTGTTTGCTGAAAACATTTTTTCTGCATCGAACGATGCTGAAGCTAAGCCTCAAAAAAGAGTAACCGTCTACAGCACTCCTACTTGTACGTATTGTAATCAGATTAAAAAATATTTCAACGAAAAAGGCATTAAGTATCGCGATGTCGATGTCTCAAAAGATCAAAAAGCAGCCGAAGCTATGGTTAAACGAAGTGGCCAGCAAGGTGTCCCTCAAACCGACATTAACGGCCAAATAGTTATAGGTTTCGATCGTATTAAAATAAATCAATTATTAGGAATTGAATAATAAATTAAAATCATGAAAGAGTTACAACCATTAAACGATAATGTTCTACTCGAATTGGTAGAAGATAAAGAACCGAAAACTGTATCTGGAATTATTATTCCTGAATCAGCAAAAGAAAAACCAGAATTTGCAAAAGTTGTTGCTGTAGGCAACATCGAAAATTCAGGTATTGCTCCCGGGGATTTTGTGTACTACAAGAAATTCTCTGGAACAGAAGTGGATTTTGAAGGAAAAAAATATCTTTTTATGCCTTATGCCGATTTGTTGGCTAAGGTTATGGAAACGGAAAGTATTTAATTTTTTTTAGTAGATGTAAAAGCAAAGAAGCTGTTCAAACGAACAGCTTCTTTTTTGTTTTTATTTGATGATAACATTCATGATATCCTCACTTTGTTGGGTCGCAGTACCCATAACGTCCTGAACTAAAGAGCTCATCATTTTCGACATCATTCCCGAATTCATGCGAGAAATGTAGGTTTTACCATCATTCTTCTCATATATAGCAATTCTACATGGCATCATCGAGCTTACAATTCTGTCGTCGTCTGCTTCTAAAATTCTTTTTGCTAAATCCGGATGACAGAATTCAAAAACCTTTACGTTCTTTACAATATGTCCATGTTTTTCCATCGATTTTTGTAAGTCATGTACTTTTATCATCGACCAGTTATGGTTTTTAATAGATGCCTCGAATTGATTTACAGTTTCTTCGAAAGCAAATTTCGACTCATTTTCGAGTAGCATCATCTTTGGTGCTATTTGGTAAATAAGCATTAGACATATAAATACTCCCAATACAAATGAACCTAAACTAAACAAAATTATTTTTTTCATGATTTTTTAATTTAATTTATAAATGCAAAAGTTGATATAATTAAATATTGATACTATAAAAAGATGCTATTAGCAAATAGTAATAGTAGCAAATATAATTTCTTTTTTTGATCTAATTTTAATAATTTTAGCTTTTTAAAATGTTATAAGGCATAGAATGACGAAAGACGAAGGAATAATCGATTTAGTCTGCGAGATAAAGAAAAAATGTATCGAAAACGATTCCCGTTTTATTGCCGATATAAATATTTCGGATTCTGAATATAATTTTATCAAAGCCCTTATCAATTGCAAGAGTTTCAACAGCAAATCGATTGCGAAAAAGATGAATATCTCGCTTTCGCGTGTTAGTAGAATTATTGATAAAATGGTAAAAGGGGGCTATGTTACCAGAACAAACTCCGAAGAAGACCGCCGTACTATTAATATTAGTTTAACTTCCGAAGGAAAACGTTTGGTTGAAGAAGTTGTTCAATTTAGATTATCTTGCGAGAAGAAGATTACCACTTCACTTACCGATATGGAATGTAATATGGTAAAAACAATATTGAATAAGATTATTGATAGCTTGTAGAAGAACGTGAAGTATATTCAAAATAAAAAAGCCTTTTCATCGTTTTTGAAAAGGCTTTCTTTTTTAAGATTGATATTTTTTCTGTGATTTCTTAAAATGATAAAGACCAAATAAAAAGCCAAAGACTAAGAAGAATCCTGTTTTGAGTAACAACTCTGTGTTGATGTATGTAAGTATCTGGTCTATCGGTAAATCACCATTTTTAAAATCGAACAATAAGCTAACCGAAAATAACACGAAGGCATATAAAAATCCTAGAAAAAGTCCGTATTTAATGGCTCCCATTTTTTGATAGCGTTCCCAACGCTTTTTAAACAATTCGTGTTTATCCGGCTTCATTTAGATTAATTTTCTTTATAAACAACGTCGTCGTATTCTAACTCGAAGTTCATTTTGTGTTTGGCTTCTTCGTTGGCCAAGTTAATGAAGATCTTTTTCAAATCCTCGTTTGTTGTGATGTCGGCAAGCTTCATATATAAACGAAATGCAGCTTTTTCTCGCTTCATAGCTAAAATTAAAGCTTCTTGATATGTCATATTCTCAGAAGTTGATACAGAGACTAGATAGTCGGAAATTTTCATATCTAAAACAGCAGCTTCTGGAGCTTCATAGATGCCTTCTTCTTTAATTTTCAAAAGACGAGCTTTGTGTCCTTTTTCTTCTTTTGCAAATTGCAAAAATGTGTTTTGCATCGATTTTTGTTTGGACTCCGAAGCTAATTTATCATAAAAATCAGCAGCTTGCTGTTCGTTTTGAATGGCAAAATCAAGAATTTCGTCGGTGTTTTTAAAGTCTTTCATGGCTTTGATATTTATTGTGCTCTAAAGTTAATAATAAAAATGATTTCGATTAGCTTTCAAAAACTATCCTACAACAATGTTTATAATTTTATTAGGCACAAATATAACTTTTCGTATCTGTTTACCTTCCATCCATTTTTCCGATAATTCATGGTTTTTGATTATCTCTTCGATGGCTTTAGGGTCTTTAATGTCGAGGGAAAGATTAAGTTTAAATCTCAATTTACCGTTAAATGATACCGGATATTCAAAATCGGACTCTTTAAGATAAGCTTCGTTGAAGGTCGGGAATGAGGCCTCTATAATACTGGTTTTGTTACCTAAAGCATGCCATAATTCTTCTGAGATATGTGGCGCAAATGAAGATAACAATACTAAAAATGGTTCAAGAATTTCCTTTTTATTTGATTTTAATGCTGAGATTTCATTCACAAAAATCATAAATGCACTTACCGAAGTGTTAAAAGAAAAGTGCTCTATATCGTGTTCGATTTTCTGAATGGTTTTATGTAAAATCTTTAACTCATCTTTATTAGCAGCTTCATCGGTAATTTTCAAACCACCTTCTAAGTCGTAAAATAAGTTCCAGACTTTTCTAAAGAATTTATACACCCCGTCAATACCATTGGTGTCCCATGGTTTGGCTTGCTCCAATGGTCCTAAAAACATTTCGTACATACGAAGCGTATCAGCACCATAATGCTCGATAATATCATCAGGGTTAACCACATTAAACATCGACTTCGACATTTTTTCTACGGCGTAGCCACAATGGTATTTATCATCTTCTAAGATAAATTCAGCATCCTTAAACTCTGGTCGCCATTGTTTAAAAGCTTCTGTGTCTAATATATCATTACTAACAATATTCACATCAACATGAATCTCATCGGTCGGATATTGATCTTTAATGCCTTTCGATACAAATTGATTGCTGCCAGTAATACGGTACACAAAGTTAGAACGCCCCTGAATCATCCCTTGATTAATCAGTTTTTTAAAGGGCTCATCTTTCGTTACAGCATTGATATCGTACAAGAATTTATTCCAGAATCTAGAGTAAATTAAATGGCCTGTTGCATGTTCGGTACCGCCAATATATAAATCGACGTCTTGCCAATATGCGTTGGCTTCTTTTGATACCAGTGCTTGATCGTTTTTCGGGTCCATATAGCGTAAATAGTAGGCCGACGAACCTGCAAAACCAGGCATGGTGCTTAATTCTAACGGATAGCCATCTGGGCTGTTCCAGTTTTCGGCTCTACCCAAAGGCGGTTGCCCATCTTCGGTTGGTAAAAATTTATCGACTTCTGGTAATTCTAAAGGCAATTGATCTTCCTCTAAGGTGTATGGCAATCCATCTTTATAATAAACAGGGAAGGGCTCGCCCCAGTAGCGTTGACGAGAGAAAATAGCATCTCGCAAACGGTAATTGATTTGCTTTTTGCCAATGCCTTCAGCTTCGAAGTGCGCGATAATTTTAGCTTGAGCTTCTTTCACCTCAAGACCATCAATAATACCCGAATTAATGCAAACGCCTTCTTTAGAATCGTAAGATTCGCTCCATGTAGCAGGATCGCTAGGGCTTTCGCCTTGCTTATTAACCACTTGAACGATAGGTAAATTGAAATGCTTAGCAAAAGCAAAATCGCGACTGTCGTGAGCCGGCACCGCCATTACAGCGCCTGTGCCATAGCCCGCCAATACATAATCGGCAATCCAAATTGGCAGTTCTTGGCCAGTTAAAGGGTGAATGGCATAGCTGCCCGAGAAAACACCAGTAACGGTTTTTACATCCGACATTCGGTCTCTTTCCGAGCGCTTTTTGGTGGCTTTAATATAGGCATCAACCGCTTCTTTTTGTTCGTAGGTGGTTAATTGCACTGCTAAATCACTCTCTGGAGCCAAAACTATAAAGCTGACTCCGTAAATGGTGTCGGGGCGGGTTGTAAAGACTTTTATGGAAGCCTTATCTAGTGCCTCTCCTAAATCCTCTCCAAAGGAGAGGACTTTTTGGTCCAAATGAGTTTTTATTTTCTGAGCAATAGATTTAGAATCCTTTAGCACATCATGATTACTGAAACGAATAACTTCAAAACCATATTCGTTTAACGCTTGTGTTCTTAAAGCATCTTCTTCTTTTTGGAAATTATGAATTTCACCATCTACTTCGATAATGACTTTTTTGACTAAACAAACAAAGTCAACTATAAAATTACCGGTAACATGTTGTCTTCTTATTTGATAACCTGTTTTTTTTGCTCTTAGCTCTTGCCAAAGGGCTTCTTCAGCAGAGGTCTGATTTTTTCTATTTTGACGAGCATTTTCTTTGTTATGCTCCCAATGTACACTATTCGCAGTTTGGTAACCTGGTGTAGCTCCCTCTCCTTTGGAGAGGGTTGGGGAGTGGCTAATTTCGAATTGCAGCTCCGCTCCAACTGATTTTCCAATCCAGTTTTTTTGTATTTCCTTAAGGGCATCGGTCCATTCGAGCGTTTCCATGCCTTGTAACAATCGCTCTGCATAGGCCGAAACTCTTAGAGACCACTGCCACATTTTCTTTTGCTCTACCGGATGGCCACCACGAACCGAAACCCCATTGGTAACCTCATCATTTGCCAAAACCGTACCTAGTGCAGGACACCAATTCACAAAGGTCTCTGCTAAATAAGCTAAGCGGTAGTTTAACAAAATTTCTTGTTGTTCTTTTTCGCTTTTAGTTTTCCACTCATCGGCAGAAAATGCTAATGCTTCCGAGCAAGCAATATCCAAACCTTCTGTTCCAACGGCATTAAATGCTTCTATTAGCTCAGTGATAGGTCGTGCTTGCTTAGCTTGATTGCAATAATATGAATTAAATAATTGGATGAATACCCACTGTGTCCATTTATAATAACTTGGATCTGAGGTTTTAAACTCACGGCTCCAATCGTATGAAAAACCAATTTTGTCCAGCTGCTCACGATATCTGTCAGCATTTATTTTAGTGGTTTTAGCAGGGTGCTGACCTGTTTGAATAGCATATTGCTCTGCAGGCAAACCAAAGGCATCGTAGCCCATAGGGTGTAAAACATTAAAGCCTTTTAGTCGTTTGTATCTGCTGTAAATATCCGATGCAATATAACCTAGCGGATGACCAACGTGTAAGCCTGCACCAGAGGGGTAAGGAAACATGTCCAATACATAGTATTTCGGTCTGTTAGGGTCAATTTCTACTTTGTATATTTGTTGATCTTGCCAAAATTTTTGCCATTTGGCCTCAATTGCTTTAAAATTGTATTCCATCGTGTTTGAATTATTAGCTTGCAAAATTAAGAAAATATCGGTAATACTTTGTGGTTAGTAACATAGTAAACTAAATCGATAGATATACCTTTGGTTTGAAAAATTATTTGTAATATCACGTATTCAAAAAACCACTCCTTTCGATAATATTTTATTTTGAAGAAGCTTTTCTATTACATAGTTGGCAATGCCTCAGATTTCGATTTGATTCATCGTATATCTAATGCGGTACTAATCTTGAGTGTTTTGTTTGGTGTTCAAGCAACGGTTGGAAATATCATTTTGGGATTGCCGATGTTGACAATTTATGGCTCAATTATAATGGGCTTTGTTTTATATTTTTTATACTACTTATCGAGATTCAAAGGGAAAAGAGAATTTGCAATTACTTGGGCTCTTGTTATTGCACTGGCCTTTTACATTCCAATAATGTGGATTGGTAATGCAGGATCAAGCGGAGGAATGGTATATTATCTTTTTATGTATGGAGCATTTATTTCTTCTCTGCTTCAAAGCAAAAAGGCACTTTATTTTGTGATCGCTTTTATTGTTGAGTCCTTGTTGTTTTACATTCTTGAGTACAAAGGCATAATGGTGGTTTATAATTACCCGACTGAATTAGACAGGTTACTCGATTTACTCATCAGTTTTGTGTTTGTTATGGTTGGAATAACCGTTACAATTTATTTGTATAAATCGCAATACCAGAAGAGTCATCAGCAAATACAAGAAAAGAACGAAAGCTTGAATCAACTCATTGAAGAGGTATCGTCCCAACGTGATGAGATTGAAGCTCAGATAGACAAGATTGAGGTACAACGAAATAAAATTGAAGAAATTCACAACGAAATTTCACAAAGTATCGATTATGCTCAGCGTTTGCAAAAGTCCGTTTTCCCTAAAGAAGAGGCGCTCAAGCCCTATGTGAGCGATTATTTTGCTTTGTTGAAACCAAAAGATAAAGTAAGTGGCGATTTTTATTGGTGGTCGCATGTCGAAAATTATACTGTTATTACAGCCACCGATTGTACCGGTCATGGTGTTCCGGGAGCATATATGAGTATGTTAGGCATTTCATTTTTGAGAGAAATTGTTAATAAAGAATATATAACGCATCCCGGTGTAATATTACGAAAACTCAGAAAAGAGATAGTTAAAGTATTGAATCAGAAAGGCGAGTTAGGAGAACAAAAAGACGGTATGGATATGGCTTTGGTTAGTATTCAGAAAGACACCTATATGGTACAATATTCTGGAGCCAATAACCCCTTATATATTGTTACTCAACGCGAAATAGATTTTCAAAACAACGAAAGAGCTAAACAATTTATACCAACCAAAGATATTCCGGATTGTACATCGTATCTATATGAAATTCGACCAGATAAAATGCCAATAGCCTATTACGATAAGATGGATAAATTTTTGAATCATGAAATACAACTTCAAAAAGGGGATCAGATTTATCTGTTTTCCGATGGTTTTGCAGATCAGTTTGGAGGAGATAAAGGTAAAAAATTTAAATATAAAGCCTTCAAATGTTTGCTTTTAGAGAATGCCAAAAAAAGCATGGCAGAACAAAAACAAATTATCGAACAAACTTTTGAAACATGGAAAGGTTCATTCGAGCAAATCGACGATGTGGTAATTCTTGGCGTTAAACTATAGTCGAAATTTACTATATATTTCTTTATCGAAAAATATAACTACTTTTGCACTTCATCATTTTTATACTAATAATTTATGAAACAACTTATTGCATTCGTTTTAATCGTATTTACATTATCGGTTTTTGCTCAAGGAGAAAAGAAAAAAGCTTCGGATTTTTCACAAATAAATACCAACTGGGGTCATAAGGATATTAAAAACGATAAAATTGTGGGCGTTTCGTCCGAAAAATTGTACCGCGAAATTATAAAAGATCAACCCGCAAAAAAGAAAATTATTGTTGCTATTATCGACAGTGGTGTAGATATCGAACACGAAGATTTGCAGGGACAAATTTGGGTGAATGAAGACGAAATCCCCAACAATGGAATCGATGACGATAACAACGGATATATCGACGATGTTCATGGTTGGAATTTTATTGGTAGTAAAGATGGTAAGTCGTTGAATATGACTACTATGGAGGCAACTCGATATTATGCTCAGCTTAAAAGTAGAAAAGCACAGGGCGAAGCATTCGACGAAGACACTGAAGTTTTATATCAAAAATTAGAAAAAGAATACGAGTACGAATCCAACAAATACAAGGAGGAGTATAAGCAATTAAACAATTTCGTATCGAACTATTTGTTTTCCGATTCTGTTGTTAAAGCCTATTTAAAGGTTGATAGTTTGACATACAAAAATGTGATGGGTGCGTCAAGCATTAATCAAGTGGTTCAGCGATCTATTGAGTTTCAACAACGATTATTAAAAAATAACTTCGATAGAGCCTCATTAATGGGTTATTACGACCACGTAAAAGAACAAGTTGAATATCGATATAATTTAGATTTCAACCCTCGTCGAGACATTGTTGGTGATAATTTAGATGATATTTTGGATGTCGATTATGGCAATAACGATGTGAAAGGCCCTAGGGCAGACCATGGAACCATGGTTGCCGGTTTGATTGGTGCAGTTAGAAATAACGAAATAGGGATTGATGGAATAGCTAATAATATTGAATTTATGGTGATTCGTACTGTGCCCGATGGTGATGAATACGATAAAGATGTTGCGCTGGCTATTCGATATGCTGCCGACAATGGTGCAAATGTTATTAATATGAGTTTTGGTAAGCCTTATTCCCCTCATAAAGAATGGGTTTGGGAAGCTTTAAGGTACGCAGAATCGAAAAATGTTTTGATGATTAAAGCCGCAGGTAACGAAAATGTAGATATCGATGTCGATGTACATTTTCCTACAGCTTTCACCGATAAAGAAAAAGTAGGCTCAATAATAACTGTTGGTGCTTCCGACATGAAAAACAACAAGAAACTAAAAGCCAAGTTTTCGAATTATGGACAGCAGGGGGTTGATGTGTTTGCTCCCGGTGTTGATTTGGTTTCGACTTATCCAGAAAGTCTTTATAAAATGGCTAGCGGAACAAGCTTTTCTTCACCGGTTGTTGCAGGTGTTGCGGCTTTAATTTGGTCGTATTTTCCTGAGCTAACAGCAGAGGAAATGAAAGAAGTTATTGTAACTTCGGCGACAGATTACTCTAAACGTAAAGTGGTTATTTCCGGAAAAGGTAAAGAGAAAGATAAAAAAGTAAAATTTGGAACATTATCGCAAACCGGAGGTGTTGTTAACGCATACGACGCTTTTTTAATGGCGCAAAAGATGGTACAAGATAAGCAATAAGATATTTTAATTTGAAATTTACAGAGCTTAATTTAGGAAACGATTTGTTAGAAGGTATAGAAGCCATGGGCTACGATACCATGACTCCGATACAAGAACAGGCAATTCCTGCAATTCTGGAAGGTCGCGATTTAATAGCGTCGGCACAAACCGGCACAGGAAAAACAGCAGCATTTTTACTGCCAATTGTTGAGAAAATCACGCAACAAGACAGTTCGAACCGAATTAAAGCCTTAGTTATAGTTCCTACACGCGAGCTAGCGGTACAGATTCAACAGAATATGGAGGGTATGTCGTACTTCACTTCAGTTGGTTCAGTAGCAGTATACGGTGGTGGCGATGGTAACTCGTATTCTGCAGAAAAACAAGCATTAAAGGCAGGTGTCGATGTTGTGATTGGCACCCCCGGACGTTTAATTGCGCATTCGAATATGTCTTATGTCGATTGGTCAGGTTTAGAGTTTTTAGTGCTAGACGAAGCCGATAGAATGCTCGATATGGGTTTTTACGATGACATCATGCGGATTATTAAAAATCTGCCAAAAAAACGTCAAAGCTTATTGTTTTCGGCCACTATGCCCGATAAAATGCGTCAGCTGGCACGCTCTTTATTGCATCAGCCTGTAGAAATTAATATTGCAGTATCGAGGCCGGCAGATAAAATAAAGCAACATGCTTTTGTGGTTTACGACACGCAAAAACAAACCTTAATAGAACACCTACTTAAAGAGAAAAATTTTAAATCGGTCATAGTTTTTTGTTCAACCAAAAGTAGCGTAAAAGAGCTAAGCAAACATCTGAAAAAAACCTCTTTAAAGGTACAGGAAATTCATTCCGATTTAGAGCAAGCTCAAAGAGAAGATATATTAAATCAGTTTAAAAGTAGAACAATACAAATCTTAGTGGCGACCGATATCCTCTCCAGAGGAATTGATGTTGAAGATATCGATTTGGTCGTAAATTACGATGTTCCCCCGGATGGCGAAGACTACATACACCGAATAGGGCGTACCGCACGAGCAGAATCAGACGGATTAGCTTATACTCTTATCAACGAAAAAGATCAAAATCGATTTGCCGGAATAGAAAAGTTATTGGGACACAGTGTAGAAAAAACACCATTGCCCGAAAGTATTGGCGAGGGGCCACAATACAATCCTCAACATAAAAACCAAAAGAAAAGAAGACGCCATAGTGGCAAAGGTAATAAGCAGTTTAATAGAAAAGCAAATTAGCTTCTCCAGAAACAATAATAGAATCCTAATATATTGAGATTTGTTTCATAATTACTTTATACTTAAACAAGATTGCATTTTTATTTTATTTTTTTTGCAGCAAATTCATATGAGGCAAACTATGTATGCCTTTAATAACTAACAACGCAAACCAGGTATTTTGCATTTTATAAACAATGTAAAAATAAAACTAATTAAATTGTAGCGCTTGATGTGTAAGTTGCGGAAATACAAATTATTAAATAATATACTTTATATTTTGGATAAAAGGCTAATAGTTATTAGCCTTTTATTAGTTGTTATTGGATTATTAATAAATGCGTTCAATTTTAATCCTTCA
Organism: Bacteroidales bacterium; assembly: GCA_016936665.1. Classification (GTDB taxonomy): domain Bacteria; phylum Bacteroidota; class Bacteroidia; order Bacteroidales; family JAFGXI01; genus JAFGXI01. The sequence continues at coordinate 75,554 of JAFGXI010000015.1, read as the reverse complement.
ATCAAAGGAAGTTTTGATGAGTTTATCAAAAAAGGGAGTAATCTTTTACTATTAATTTCAACGTTAATTATTGCTCCGATTATTGAAGAATTGGTCTTTAGAGGGTGGGTGATAAAGAGAAAGTATAGTATTTATATCTCATTGACTTCTGTCATAATATTTGGTTTTTTTTCAGCCAATTTGATAACAGCTCTTGTAATAGTTTTTATAACTCTGTTATGGTTTGTATTTAAAAGAAATAAACAGTCGGTTATACTTTTAAACAGTATTTCATTTGCTTTACTTCATTTAAATTTTTCAAACTTTTTAATTCTGAACATAGGCGTTTTTCTATACACCTTTGGTTTGGGGCTGTTTTTTTCTGTAATTGCTTTAAAAAAAGGGCTTGGCTATGCAATGATAATTCACTCTTCTGTTAATTTAATTGTGATTATAGTTGGAGTGTATTCTAGCAAGTCGCCGGATTGTTTATCGAACGATATAATTGAAAATCAAGTGCGTTTTACAGATCTTGAGTACTATCAAGATCAAAGTTTTGTGAAGAAATCGGATACAATTTATTTATTTGGATCACTTCAATATATTGCATCAAGAATTCAAACAAATATTTCAAAATATGAATCGAATTATGAAAATAGAGGTTTTGATATTTATTATAAATTAAAGCTTCCTAATAATAAAAATGATCTTCAAAGGGTATTCGCTTTAATAGCACCATGTACAATTCAAGATACCGTTATATTAGAAAACTACTATACACTTGAATTTTATAATGAACCAGTCAATATTTCGCAAATACAATATGGTTTAATAACCGAAACATCGCTTAAAGACTATTTACATAGTAAAGGAATTGTATTGGAAATAACAGGAAGTTATGTGTTTAAAATCGACACTAAATTTTATACCATAGATAACATCGATGATATAATTGATTTTTAAATAAAGAACAAGGCTTTAAGATTAAAAAGATTCAAGGGAAAAAAGAAATTATCTTCAAATAAAAATAACAACCCATCTTAACTTTAAAATTACATCTCTTGTGTCTATTGCGATGCAGAAAATTAATCGATTATTATTTAATGACTTGGATTTTAAATCTGACTTAATAACTTCTATTTAGGATTGATACTAAAAGATTAATCAAATTGAATTTTATTAACGTGTATTTAGTGATAAAGATAATGATAATGCATATTTTTATCATTATAGTAAATTTTCGCTTTAAAAGCCCATGAAAGTAAAACTCATTCAAATAGGGAAAACCGATCTGTCGTTTATTGTCGATGCCATCGAATATTACCATAAAAAGATTGTGAGGTATCATCCTTTTGAAGTGTTGACCATCCCAGATATAAAAAACCGTAAATCGTTAAATGAGTTACAGCAAAAAAAAGCCGAAGCCGATTTGATTTTAAAACACCTGCAAAGTTCCGATTATATCGTCTTACTCGACGAAAACGGGCATAGCATGAATTCGGTTCAGTTTTCCGATTTTATACAAAATTCAATGATACAATCGATTAAACAATTGGTGTTTATTATAGGAGGCCCTTATGGATTCGATGAGGAAATCTATCGTATAGCCTCATCAAAAATAGCTCTTTCGAAAATGACCTTTTCGCATCAGTTAGTAAGAGTGATTTTTGCTGAACAGTTGTACAGAGCCAACACAATTATTAAAGGAGAGCCTTATCATCATGTTTAAATATAATAAAATATTATGGTTTAGTTTGGCTGTTTTACTTTTAAGTTTAACCATTGGTTTATGGTCTCCTGCGTGGATGTACAAAAGCCTTAAACCTCTTAACCTTCAAAAGCAAATTCAGAAAAAAATAGATATTAACGAAAAGAAAGCTTTTAACGATACCATTTATCAATGGGGAAAATTCCCGTTATCGGAGACTCGCTTAGCAGAAACATTTGTCTTTAAAAAACAAAGATTACTTTTCTGGACTAGCAATAAAGTCGATGTTGAGTTGCTTACACTTATTAAAAAACAAGGCGTATATAAGTTGGCCAGTCGGTTTTATATCGTTGGCATTAATTATAAAGGCGATACAACGATTTATCAACTTTATCCGCTAAAAAACGATTTTGACTTTGAAAATGAATTTTTAAATAACCAATCGCTCTCATCCTTAGCTTTACCCGATAATTATTATCCAAGTTACGAAAAAACACAATATACTATTCGTCTGAGACTGAATGGCGAAGATGTTGATTTGTATTTTAAAATGTCTAAACCCGATCAATATAACTTAAACAAAGCACTGATTGTCAGTTTATTATATATTTTGTCTCTGCTTGTTGTTTATTTACTATTATTCAAGCTAATTCAAAATACTACATGGTCCGTTGCCGGTCGAATATTGGTTTGGGTATTAGTGTCGACATTTGTATGGTTGGTTGGTTTAAATGAAGCATCTATTCCGTTTGCCGACCAATATTTATTGTTTAAGCCATACGATTTTGCCAATCATTATATCCCTTCGTTGGGAGTACTAATAATTCATGTTGTTTGTTTAATTATGATGATAAGGGGCTTGTTTACGCTCAGCCAACCCCTGAAATTTAGGCTTAACGTGTTGCAAACCGGAATCGTTTATCTTTTATTATTTGGCGTATTTATTCTGATTGAACAATCCTACGAAAATATGATTGTTAACTCGACTAGCAATTTCGTCGATTTCGATAAAGCGCTTATGCGTTTTCAAGATATTGTAATGTTAGCTCTGTTTGGAGTGCTCATGTTTGCTTTTATACAGTTGGTGCAATGGATTGTAAAACACAGTTACATAGAAACAAGGAAAGATTATGTGCAATTTGCAATCGGTTTTTTTACACCTCTTTCATTAATCGTTTTATTTTTCGATCGTTCGTTCATTTACCTATTATTAGCTTTATTTATAATACATACTTTGTTTTTTTTCAGAACCTTTTCATTGATTAACAAGCAAACCACAAGATGGCTGGTTATTCTCTGGATAAGCGTATTTGTTGTGGTTGTTAGCGATCACTTTTCGTCGCAAAAAGAGTTAAGCAATCGTTCTCTTCATCTCGAAAATTACGAAACAGAAAACAATCGATTAGCAGAGTATTTGTTGGAGCAGCTCGATGCTAAATTGAGTATGGATTCTACATTGTTTGGATTGATATATCAATTACCATCTATGGAAGATTACATATACAATTACATTAAAATGCAATACTTTACAGGGTATTGGTCGCAGTATACAGCTGAGATTACTATTTGTGCTTCCGACGACATTTTTGAACCACCCAACGATATTAAAAACTGCCAGCTTTTTTTCGATCAGAAGCTTCTAGAAGGTTCCAAAAAAGTAGGTAAAACACACTTCGCTTCTATCAGCGATTTTGGCTTGGAGCATTATTTAAGCAAATATGAATTTGCATTAAAAAATAATAAAAGTCTGGTGGACTTGTATATATTGTTTAAACCCAAAGAACAGCAGAAAAATTTAGGTTACCCATCTATATTGTTAAGTAAAGATGTAAAAGGCGATCCGAATGAGGCTTATTATTCTTTTGCAAAATACATCGATGGTTTATTGGTAAGTAGGATAGGCACTTATAATTATGCAACTGAGTATACCTTTCCTGTTCCTAAACAAGGCCACTTGTTGTACGAAAGCAGAAATTATATTCACCTAATTGAAGCTTTAGACGATAACACTTTCAATATAATTAGTGCTGTTAAACGCGACTGGTGGAACTTTTTTATTGTGCTGTCTTATGTCTTTATATTATTCGCTATAATTGTTTATTTAACCGATTTTGGCATTTGGTTATTTTTTAAACAAAAAGTATGGTCGACCAATTTAAAAGATAAATTGCGATGGTCGTTTATTGCCGTTTTAGTTTTAACCTTTGTTGTTCTGGCTTTATCTATTTTAATAAAAAGCACTTCGCTTACAGAGCAAAAACAGGAAAATATATTATCGGAAAAGCAACAATCTGTTCGTATAGAGTTAAATCATAAGCTCGAAGACGTTGAGGATATTAATACCCAAAACATCGATTATTTAAACTATCTGTTGACTAAGTTTTCGAATGTTTTTTTTACCGATATTAATTTATTCGATCTAAATGGCAATTTAATCGCCTCATCGCGACCCGAAGTTTTCGAAAAAGGCCTCATCGGTAAACAAATGGATGAAATGGCTTACTTCATGATGAATTTCAAAAAACGTTCGAACTTCATCCATCACGAAAATATTGGAACTCAGGAATATTTGTCGGCTTATATACCGCTACACGATAAAAAAAACAAAACTATTGCATATTTAAACTTGCCTTACTTTGCTAAGGATAAAGAAATTAAGTCCGATGTTAGTACGCTTATCACAGCGTTTTTAAACATTTTTGTTTTACTTTTCTTAATCACCGGAGGTATTACAGTATTTATTTCGAATCGTATCACAAAACCACTGGCAGATATCCAACAAAAACTAAAAGATTTTAGGCTAGAACAAAAAAACGAACCCATACAATATAGCTCGAAAGATGAAATTGGCGATTTAGTCAAGGAGTATAATAGAACTGTTGAAGAATTGAACAAAAATGTGGCATTACTGGCTCAAAAGGAAAGGGAGGGTGCATGGAAAGAAATGGCAAAACAGATTGCTCACGAAATTAAAAATCCACTTACGCCTATGAAGTTAAGTCTTCAGCATTTAAAATATATTTGGAAAGATAACAGACCCGATAACGATCAAAAATTAAATGAGACCATCGATTTAGTCGTTCATCAAATTGACCAATTGGCCGAAATTGCCGGTGCTTTTTCCGATTTTTCGAAAATGACACAAGCTCAAAAGACAAACTTTAACTTAGTGGAGTTGATTAACGAGCAAATTCAACTTAATGCATCGGCCGCTCAATTTGAACTTATTTTAATGGATGAAAATTCAAATGTTTTTGCCGATCGAAAACAAATCAATCGAGTATTACAAAACCTCATTTCTAATGCAGTGCAAGCCTGTACTTTAGGAGTAGAGCCAAAGATTAAAATTCACCTTTCAAACAGAGAGCAGTCTGTGTTTATTGAAATATGCGACAATGGCAGTGGAATGGACGAAGCCACACAAAAGCAATTGTTCGAACCTAATTTTACAACCAAAACCAGTGGAATGGGATTGGGCTTGGCTATCGTTAAACAAATAATCGATGCTAATGATGGCAGTATAACTTTTGAAACACAAGTCTCTAAAGGCACTTGCTTTAAAATCTCATTACCCAAAAAAAATTAAGCATAAAGTAACATCAACTCGATGTATTGCGTCTGAGTTACTAAACGATAAGCATGGTACGTTTAAACAATATACAAAAATACTACTACAACGGTAGCGTTCCTTTGCATGTGTTAAAAGGTATAGATTTAAATATTGAGAAAGGAGAATTGGTTTCTATTATGGGTACTTCGGGCTCAGGTAAATCGACTTTACTCAATATTTTAGGTATTTTAGATAATTACGATCAAGGAGATTACTATTTAAATGACGTATTGATTAAAAATTTAAACGAGAAAAAAGCTGCGTTTTTGAGAAATCAAATGATTGGTTTTGTTTTTCAGTCTTTTAATTTGATAAGCTTCAAAACGGCACTCGAAAACGTTGCTCTTCCGCTATATTACCAAAAAGTACCCCGCAAAAAGCGACACCAAATGGCTATGCAATATTTAGATCGTTTGGGCTTGGCCGATAGAGCAGATCATTTACCCAACGAACTGTCCGGCGGACAAAAACAGAGAGTGGCCATTGCACGTTCCTTAATCTCTGATCCGAAAATTATTTTGGCCGATGAACCAACAGGAGCACTCGATAGTCAAACATCTGTCGAAGTGATGGAAATATTTAAAGAAATCAATAGACAAGGCAGAACGGTAATCATTGTTACTCACGAGAATGAAGTAGCCGAACAAACCAAACGAGTTATACGTTTACGCGATGGTTTAATTGAATCGAAATAATTATCTGAATCATGAAATCTTACCGCTCATATATGTTATTATCAATAAGCCTGACTGTACTCGGAATTTTATTTTCGACCCTCAATTTTGGCATGAAAAGCTTTGGGATCGTTTTTGTTGCTGTTGGAGGTGTGTTTTTAATTATTGGCTTTAAAAAGAAAGAAGAACAACAATCTAAATAGTTATGTTCGATTACGACAAGTGGAACGAAGTATATTACTCTATTAAAAAGAACAAACTAAGGGCTTTTCTTACCGGCTTTAGTGTAGGTTGGGGCATTTTTATGTTGATTATATTACTTGGTGCAGGACAAGGATTGCAAAATGGCGTTGCCAACCAGTTTAGTTCCGATGCGGTAAATAGCGTTTGGATTGGAGGTGGAATAACCAGTATGCCTTCGCACGGCTTACGCCAAGGTCGAAAGATTCAATTTAAAAACGACGATTACGAAGCCATTAAACAAGATTTTCCTCAGGTGGACAATGTTTCGGCTCGACTTAATGTCTGGGGCGGAAGTTCTATTGTTTATAAAGGAGAGTTTGCCAGTTTCGATCTTAAAGCTGTTCATCCTAAACATCAGTTTGTCGAAAATATCGAAATTATTGAAGGACGATTTATCAACGAAAAAGACATTGCCGATTATCGCAAAACAGCAGTTATCGGTCAATTAGCTAAAGATATATTATTTAAAGATGAAGACCCTATTGGAAAAAATGTAGAAATCAACGGAATTGTTTTTCAAATTGTTGGAGTCTTTAAAGATGCCAGAGATCAAGAAATGAAACGATTGTATTTGCCAATTTCAGTCTTTCAAAAACTTTTTTCAGGCAACGAAAATATAGGACAAATCTCAATGACAGCACCCCTCGAAACCCAAGCTCAAATGGATTCATTAGAATCTGAACTTCGGCAATTAATGGCAGAACGACATTTATTCGACACTAAAGATCAACGTGCTGTTTGGGTTTGGGGTAATTTTTCCGAATATTTACAGTTCATGCAGCTTTTTGGAGGAATTAAAGCTTTTGTTTGGATTGTTGGGTTACTAACAATTGTCGCAGGTGTTGTTGGTGTGAGCAATATTATGTTGGTTGTCGTTAAAGAGCGAACCAAAGAAATAGGTATTCGAAAAGCCATAGGCGCACCTCCAAAATCGATTATTGGCTTTATTGTGTTCGAGTCGGTAATAATTACAAGTGTAGCTGGTTATGCCGGTATGTTACCTGGTGTGTTTATACTGGAAATGATATCGAAGTATATCCCGGACGGTGAGTTTTTTGCTCATCCCGAAGTCGATGTTTATGTCGTCTTGTCTGCAGTTGTTATTTTAATATTTGCAGGTGTTCTAGCAAGTTATTTGCCAGCGCGCAGGGCAGCACTTATTAAACCCATAGAAGCCTTAAAAGACGAATAATAATAATGATTATTTTTGAATTAGATACATGGAACGAAATCTGGATGTCGCTGAAGAAAAATAAACTTCGCACATTCCTTACCGGTTTTGGTGTGATGTGGGGTATTCTCATGTTAGTATTCATGTTAGGTGCCGGAAATGGTTTGAAAAATGGGGTTGTGGGAAACTTTGGCGATTTTGCAACCAACAGCTTTTTTATATGGACGCAAACGACAACCGTACCCTACAAAGGATTTCCCAGAGGCCGACAGTTCAATTTTAATTCCGACGATATTCAAGCCATAAAAGAGCAAGTGCAGGAAGTGGGCTTGCTTGCCCCTAAATTGCAGGGTGGACGTTGGGGAAGCGATGGTGAAAATGTAGTTCGAGGTAAACATAGTGGCTCTTACACAATAAATGGCGATTATCCCGAAGCTTTTTTAATTGATCCAGTCAAAATTGAATCGGGCAGAATCCTTAACGAAAAAGATATTATCGACAAGCGAAAGGTAGCAGTTATAGGTACTCGAGTTAAAGAAATGATGTACGATACCAGCGAAGATCCGATAGGTACGCAGCTTAAAATTCAAGGGGTTTATTTTACGGTTATTGGCGTTGTTTCTCCGAAAGGGAAAGCCAATGTAAACGGCGATAAAAGAGAACAAATTTGGATTCCATTTAGTACCTTACAACATGTTTATAATTATGGTAATGTTGTAGGCTTTTTTGCAATTACAGCTAAAGATGGTGTTCCCGCTTCAGAAGTTGAACAAAAAGTTAGGGCTTTGCTAAAAGAACGGCACCAAGTTGCTCCGGAGGACGAAATGGCGCTTGGTGGTTTTAACATCGAAGAAGAATTTAATAAAATGACGGGTCTATTTATGGCTATTAATCTCATTATATGGTTAGTAGGCTTGGGAACGTTGCTGGCCGGTGTAATTGGAATAAGCAATATTATGTTGGTTGTTGTTAGAGAACGAACTAAAGAAATTGGGGTTAGAAGGGCCATAGGAGCAACACCATTCAGTATCGTTTATCAAATTATTTTAGAAGCCGTTGTGTTAACTGCATTTGCCGGATTAATAGGTTTGATGATCGGTGTTTGGCTTTTGGAAGCAGTTCAACCATTGTTCGCAACGGCTGAAGACAGCTTTATTCGAAATCCGGAAGTTAACGTGAATGTTGTTTTATCGGCAGTAGTCGTTATTGTTGTTGTTGGGGCTTTAGCAGGTTTTTTACCGGCTAAGCGAGCTATCAACATCAAGGCCATCGATGCGTTAAGAGATGAGTAAATAATTAATCAATAGAAACAAATAAAACATTCAAAATATATCAAGATGAAGAAGATAATTAGAATAGTAGTCTTATTAGCCTTTTTAGGTTTGGTGGTTTATACCATCGTCTATTTATATTCTAAGAAACAGAAGGCTCCTGTGGTTTATCAAACAGAACAGGCTCAAGTAAGAAACATTATAAAAAGAACCGTTGCTACAGGATCTGTTGTGCCAAGAAAAGAAATTGAAATTAAACCAAAAATTTCGGGGATAGTCGAAAAATTGTATGTCGAACCTGGCGATAAGGTTAAATCGGGCGATTTAATTGCAAAGGTAAGAGTTATTCCTAATATGGTTAGTTTAAACGAAGCCGAATCGAGAGTGAGCAGAGCAGAGATTGCCTTGCGAGAAGTGCAAATCGACTTTGAGCGAAAACAGTTATTGTTCGAAAAGAAAGTTATTCCGGAAGCAGATTTTCAAGCTGTCGAATTAAAATATCAAAATGCCCAAGAAGAATTATCGGCGGCCAAAGACAATCTACAAATTATCAAAGAAGGAGCAACTCAAAAAAAAGGCGAAATTACCAATACGCTTGTTCGTTCAACCATTGATGGAATGGTTTTGCAAGTGCCCATTGAAGAGGGAAATTCTATAATTGAAAGCAATAATTTTAACGATGGAACAACTGTAGCTTCTGTTGCTAATATGAACGAAATGATTTTTAAAGGTAAAATTGATGAATCGGAGGTTGGGAAACTTAAAATTGGCATGCCTCTGATTATGCGAATTGGAGCGATAGAAACACAATCTTTTGGAGCTACTTTAGAGTATATTTCTCCTAAAGGAGTTCAAGAAAATGGAGCTATACAGTTCGAAATAAAAGCCGCTGTTACCTTGGTCGATTCATTGTTCATCAGAGCAGGATATTCTGCGAATGCCGATATTGTATTAGCTAAAGCCGATAGTGTTTTATCAATTTCTGAAAGTTTAATTCAGTTTGAAGGTGATAATGCATTTGTTGAGGTAGAAACGGCAGCCCAAGTGTTCGAAAGAAGAGAAATTAAAACAGGATTATCCGATGGCGTTTTTATTGAAGTAAAAGCAGGAATTTCGAAAGACGATCGTTTGAAAAGTAAGGCACAATAAATATTAAACAGAAAAAAAAGAGGCTAACCTTTTGGGCTAGCCTCTTTTTTTGTTTATTCAACAATAATGCTTTTTGTATATTGTTGGTCGTCCCATCTTAGTACAAGTAAATACATTCCTCTTGGCCAGTTGTAAGTTGAAATATTTTGTTTGTTGACAATGGTTTCTGATAAAACTTCTTGCCCTATTGCGTTAAAAATAATCAACGACTTTGGAGACTTATCTTTCGGGTCGATAATAATATAGTCACGCGCCGGATTAGGATAAACCTGAATATTCGAACTTAAATAGGCAATGTTTGTGGGTTCCTGAACATGAAGTGTAATAGGAACATCTACACTATCGACATTAGAAAAAATACTGACAATACAATTGTAAGTTCCCTCAGGTATGCCAAAAGTATTAAAGTTTAAAAGGACGAATCCATCTTGGTTTGCAATTACACTCCCCGAGTTTTCGCCAAAGGTTAACCAAGTATCATTTGTACCGTTATTACTAAGTACTAAGAAATCAGTTATGGTATGAGGATCAGCACCATAAATATCGCCATCTAAGGTATATTGCAAAATCACAGAATTTTGTATAGCCGGATCGATGGTTAAATATAAAGTTGAAGTAGCAGATTCGTTGCCTTTAACTACTCCCCAACCACTAGCATCTTCTCCGAACCAACTAACATCGCTTCCATTTCCATGCGCATTATCCCAATCCATATTTCCTCCAGTACCACCCACAAAAGCAGTTGCCGAATCTAAAGTGACCCCAAGTGGAAAACTAATGACTAAATTTTTAAGCCACTCAGAATCTGTACTGGCATTGCTAACAGTAAGGTCAATAGTAATAGGCATACCGGTATAAAAACTATTCGGATTAGCGATTAGAGTCGAGCCGGCAATACTCTTTAACGACGATGTAGTATATGGATTTACAGATGCTGCTACAACTGCATTGTCGATGGTTGCGCTGTAGGTGAGTAAACCGCCTCCAATATTTCTAACTGTAATTGTATCGGTATCTGTTTCGTTTGGAGCCATCCATTTTTCTATCTCAGTTTGATCGACTTCCATTACAGGATCGGAAAAATCGATTGCAGGGAAAACAATGTAATCAATCCAAGCAGCGTCGGAACCAGTGGAAACAGAACCATCTTTTTCGTATTTCCATTCGAAGGAATGTAAACCTGCGGTAACAGGGAATACATGCTCAGACCAATCTAAATCACCGCACCATTCTGCAACAACAATACTATCGATGTAAAATTTCAGATAGTCATAATTAATTTCGGAAGAAACTTTTTTATAAAATGAAATATTTCCGGAAGTAGCAACAGTTCCTATTAAACTTAATGTAGATATTTCGTTATCATTGATATCTCCCGAGCGTAAAGCGTAGTTGCCTTCGTGTACGGTTGTGTTATCGATATACCAATCTGCATTTCCGGAAGTGCCCCAAGGGAATGCATCAGTTGTGCCTGTTTCCCAATTTTCAATAATCAATCCTATTCCCACTAAAACATCATTATCGGCATGGAATTCTTTGTCGGCATCTATGTCGGAGTCGATAGTGCTTACATAGCCTTCAGGTGTTGAGTTGTGAGCCGTAATGTTTAAGGTAACCACCCAAGTGGAGTCGGGCGATAGCTCTGCTTTAGTATTATTGCTAACGGAGTTTATTGTTACATAAGCATCTGTTGGAGTGTAAGCAACGACTAGGTTTGTTGCTTCTGAACCTCCTATGTTTTTATAAGTAATTAATAAATCTCCGGTTTCTCCCGGATCTAAAATATTATCGCCTCCATCGGCAAATTCTGTATTGATAACGTTAATTACAGGAGCTCTAACAATGAAACTTATAGTATCGAAAGCAGAGACTTCATCGGCTTCCGCTTCAACCACAAAGTTAAGCAGGGTATTGTCAGAAACATGGTTATCGATGTCGAACTCAAAAGCTTGATTAAAGCTATGCGTTGCCCCTAAGCTAAGCGTTGATAGAAAATCTAAACTATCTACTAAATTGTATTGGTCGTCGTAGGTATGAAGTTTTAAATTGATATTATTAATAGATGCCTCTCCAACATTTGATAAGTCTAAGGATAATTGAGCGGTTTCTCCGTATTCCAAAATATTATTATCGGGAGTTTCTGTAATGTAATTGGAGAATAGTAAACCTCGATTGGTGAACAAAAATCCTCTGACATCCGTTAGCCAGTTATTGTCGACAACTTTAACAAAGATGGAGTCGCCTGTAAACTCTTCTGTGATGGTTCCGTAAATAAGGCCATTATCGTCTATATTTAATCCGGTAGGAAATGGTCTTGGTTCTAATATTAGTCTAGTGTTCGAAGGAAATGATTGACTAGAGAAATCGAACTCTTGATAAGAAATTTGGTCGCCTTTTGTAACCCCAGCAGACCATTCCGGATCGTTTGGGCTTGTGCCACTTCCATAATCAATATAAATTGTTCCGTCGGGGAATAAAGTAATCATGTATTGATAGGTATATCCATCGAAGGTAGCATTCCAGTAAATTTTAGCATAAGAACTTGTGCCTTCGTATTTAATAGTTGCTGAGGATGAGTAGCCGTAAAAAGGAGCAATCGCTTTAAAATAACGCATTAATACGCTGTAATCTCTATCGTAAGGAACGTTTGAGTCTTCGTATTCGAACATTAATGCTCCGTATTGGTTAACAGATCCTGAATTGTAGGTTTTACCATAAAAAGGGAAGTCGAAATTTAAGTGAATGTTGTCGTAACTGCCCGATACAGTAGTTCCGGTAATAGGAACGAAGGTGTTGGCTATACTAGTTACACGATAATCGTAAAAAGGAAACCATCGATAAGGTTCTGTACCTCCTTGTGCTTCTATTTGTGCAGAATAGGCGTTGTTAAGTTCTGCTTTAGGCACGGTGTCTGTAATAATTTGAACATCGGAATATTCAATCGTAGCATCAACACTTAAAATAGTATTTCCATTGTCTGTAATTGGAACATTGGTTTGCGAAGATGTATATTCTGTAGCTCCATTTGTATAATCAATAATTGAGAAGCTATTCACTTGACCGGTACCAACATTACCCGAGTCATCTTCTTTAATAAATAGAAAATATTTAGCCGCTTGATTTGAATCTACATAATTCAAGAGCTCGCTTAAGTCTAAACCAAACTCAATGGTTTTGTCGGCTGTTGTAGTTCCGCCTTGCATGTACAAAGCATCACCTTGAAATCTAAAATGAGGAAATTCTTCAATGTGATCGGGAAAAGTTGCTGATAGATTGGTAGAAACACCAGCCATAACTTTAATTTTATCTCTCGAATCGTAAGTTAAATTAACTTTAGCAGTTAAAAGAGGTTCATACTCTTCTTTTACATCAGAAACATATGCTCGTTTATCCCAAATACCGCCTTGAGAGTTGTGATAAGGTAAAATTCGGTACATGACATAGCAAAATCCTTGATCTGCCCAAACAAAAGGGCTAGAGCCTCCGTTGTATGTGTTTGCAATTTTTAAAGCGCCAATTTCCCAATCGCGCATATCAACAATTCCATCACCTGTAATATCGATATCGTTGGTGTATTGTCCATCGTTGTTGTAGTCGTATCTGACTTCGTCGTTGTAGCCTACAATAGTCATGGAATGAGATGTGTTGGAAAAAGCAGTGATAATATGTTTACCTTCTTCTGGCGTGCCTGCCGCTAAAACTTCGGGGCTTGATACATGATTTGCGTAAAAGAAGGCTAATCCGCCAATGGGAGAATTTTCTAAATGATTGTCGAGCCAGTTTTTTAAAACATCTAAACCTTCCGGAGAACCAACGAAAATACCATACACATCGTTGATTCTATTATGCATGGCATCGTAATATTTTTCGTAGCCATTTAGCCATAATTTCATACCTCCATCGGTCATTACGCCTCCGTTGGTTGGTAAATTAGGAATACCGGCTTCTCTTATTATATCCTGACTTTCCAACCAGCTGGCGCCACAAACGGTGTTCCCAATATTTAAAAAGTTATAGGTAAAACTGTAAGGATATCTGTTTTCATCGAGAGTTGCATCTAAATCTCTTTTACGATCAATTTCGTATGTAAAAACATATCCTTCGGATGATGCTTGTCCGCAAGAACAGCCCGATTGCCAATAAATTCCTCTCCAATAGGGTTGAGTGCTATTGTCGACAACCGTTGGTAATGATGACTTGTGTAGAAAAAATGAAGGGTTTGTTTTTAGTTCAGGAACGTTTTTTAATCTGATGGAATCTTTCTTAGAAAGGTTCATATTTTGGATCATTCCTATTTGACCGAATAAATGAACAGAAAGAACCAAGGCCGCAATAAAGTACAATTGTTTCATAGCATCTCTTTTTCTGCAAATTAGAAAAAAAAACATTGAAAACAAAATATCTAAATAACTCTATTTAAGAGTTAAACATCGGTATTTGGTATTTATTTTGAATTATCGACAACCCACTTGGCGTCTTGTAATGCTTGAACAAAAAAGTTAGTGTTATTTTGCTCCGATTTTTCTTTAATGGCTTTATTCCATTGGGTGTTGTATATAACCTGATAATATTTATTAACTATATCTTTCGAATGAGAATCAAGATTTTGTATTTTATACTGAAATAAGTAATTAGCTTCATTCTGGCATTGAGTGTCAAACGAAACATTCGATGTAATTGAGTTAGCTTCAATATTTTTTTTCCAAAGAGGCGTATTGCTAATTCTTTTAACTATAAAATCACGAAATAAGTCTTGATTTAATACTCCAATGGGTTCAATAAATCGATCTTCCATATTGTACGGAAACTTATAAAGCGTGGCATCGCTAGTAAATATCAAATATAAGTCTGTTTCTAAAAATTCTTCAATTAGATTGTTGTTTATAGAGTCCGCTTTATTTAAATCGGGCCAAAGTATTTTACCATAAAACCAGAATTTTCCTTTATTAAAAGATTTGTCGTGGATCCCCGAATCAAAAATATATTTGTAAAAACTGTCTCCTATTGTTGTAACTTTAAAGTTTTCTGTTCCTTCAATAAACTCAAAGGAAGGGTAGTGTAACGTTTCTTTTTCGAGTGGGAAAAGTAAATTTAAACTTTCTTCGATGTCGTTGTCGTAATATTGAGCTTCTGTAGTTTCTGAAATTTCGTTAATCTTTATTGTTGCAATATCCTTTTGATATGTCGATTTAATGTATTTTATTAAGGTATCTGCGGTTAATACAGTAGCGTATGTACTAAGATGAATACCATTTCTTGGGTAAAAATTATTTTTATTTTTTTTTGAAAACTCAATTAAGTAGTTGGTTAAATCTAAGTAATTTATTTCTTTTTGTTTTAAAACTTGTCGATATGCGGTTAAGTTTGTTGTGTCTCTTTTCTTAATATTTTGATAAATATCAGGAAATTGATCTTGATAAAATCCGGCTTTACCCGGGACAATACAAACGAGAAGTTGCTTTCCGAATTGATTTAGAATTTGTTTGAAAAAGCTCAATTCATCTGTTACATTATTTAAGAGAGTATCTCCAATATAATCTGTTCCTAAGTAAGCATCGATATAAGTTTCGTCGAAAATAGTGTTGTTTTTTCCAATGACAACATGAAAAGTTTCGGTTTGTTTATACAACGAAAATTGAATTTGATTCCAAAAACGAATTAGAAATGGATATATGTTTAACGATTCTTTGAGAAAAGTTTCTTTAGGTGATTGGTACGATTCTTCGAAAAATGCATTAATAGAAATATTTAAATCTTTCTGTTTTGTAAAATCACCTTTTAAAGGCTTCAATTGTAAAAATTGAAAAGTATTATCTAACAAAGGAAACCAAAGTAAAGTTAAAATCAATAGAAACAATATTATCGATGTTTTTTTCATTTTTTGGAATCAAGTAGCCAGTGAGCATCTAATTCTAATTGTTTGTCTACTGAGATATTATTTTTTATTGCTTTCTGTTTTATGTTATTATACCAAGTAGTGTCTTGTTTAATATTTTCTATGATTGTTTGTAATTCATTTTGATTTTTTGTGGTGTTTTGGTCTTGTTCTAGTTTCCAGATTGCATCGATACGTAACATAGAATCTACAGGAACGTTATTGTTTTCTGCTTTTTTACAAATCGAGGCATACCATGTAGAATCTGATTTAATGTATTCGATCATGCCGTTGATAGTTTCTTCGTTAATATCACGGTCTTGGTCCGAATTGCTAATCAAATTTTCGAAGCCAAACGGAAATTTAAATAAATTGGCGTCGGTAGAAATTATAAAGACAAAATCGTTGTTTTTTAATTCGTTAATAGCATCGACATCCTGAACTAAAGTTTCTTTTTCGAAATTATCGGGGAATACTTGTTGGTAGTAATACCAAAATTTACCATTGTCGAAAAATTGACTGGAAAAGCCAAAATTAAAAAGCTGCCAATAATAACTATCTGCGATGACAATTGATTTTAATTTTCGTTTTCCTTCAGTAGAAAAGGAATTCTTTGTATATGCCATTTCTTGTTGGTTGATACTGAATAACAGATTCAAACTTGCTTCTGCATCCATATCTGTTTCGCTTAAATGTGTAGTTACATCAACAATTTCGTATGAAAAATTTGGTAATTCTTCTGTGTAAAAAGATTGCACATACTTTACAAGTGAATCGGCAACAAGCGATGCTCCATAATCGCTCCAGTGTACCCCTGAAAGCGAGTAAAGAGGATATTTAGAATGCAACTTGTTTGCTAAAAAATAAGCTTTAAAGTCTATGTAAGGAATGTTCATATCATCGAAATTCTTTTTAAAAATTTCGTAGTTTGTACTGTCTATTCCAGTTTGGTAATTTAGAGGTATAAATTCCGGATAATATGAGCCTTTACCTGGAGCTAAAATAATACACAAATGGGTATTGTTTTTCTTAAGGAAATCGTCGATACTTTTAATTTGAGTTGAGATACTTTTAATTTTTTCATTCCCTATAAAGTCTTTACCATAGTAGGCTTTAATATAATTTTCTTCATAAATACAATTGTTATTCCCTACGATAACACTTTGCGTATTAACGATATTATATAAGGCGTAATTCTTTTGATTGTTTATTCTTATAAAAAATTCTCTGGTACCAAAGTGATCTTTAGTGAAATTATCAGTTTGTTCTTGCCAATTGCCATTTAACCAATCGTTTAAGCTAAAAGTTGGTTTTTGAGTTGTTTGAAAATAACCCTTCAGGGGTTTCGCAATTCTACCTTCTGTTATTTGAAATACAAAAGGTAGCGAAATCGAAATCACAATAATGAAGTAAATAATTCTTGTCATTATTAAAATCTGAAGTAGATAAATGGATTAAACCCGGAAGCTGCTAAGCTAGAAACTGATAATGTGAAGAGTAAAACCACTACAATAAAATAAATCATTAATTGAGCACTGCTGTATGTCCCTCTGAAAAAGAAAAAATCTTGCACTTTTTTTCCAAAATTTGTTGCTGTAAGAAATGCAAAGAATATGGCGAAAACTCCAATGGTGTAAAATTCTTTATTGAGATAATATTCAGTATTATTGAAACTAAATAAGGCTTTGATGTAATATTTAATTTGTTCGAATGAAGTGGCTCTAAAAATAACCCAACCAATTATTGTAATAAAGAAGGTGATAAGTATACTTGGGTATTTACCTATTGCCTTATAAAAGTTTAAAAGAAAGAGCCGATCCATAATTAAAAAAGCACCATGAAAAGCACCCCAAATAATGAAGTTCCAAGCTGCACCATGCCAAAAACCCGAAACAACAAAAACAAATGCTAAATTGAAATACATTCGTTTAATTCCCACTTTATTTCCTCCTAAAGGGATGTATAAGTAGTCTTTCATGAATCGGCCTAAAGTCATATGCCATCGGCGCCAAAACTCGGTGATATTTTGCGAAATGTATGGATTGTCGAAATTTTCCGGAAATTTAAATCCCATCATCCGGCCTAATCCAATAGCCATATCGGAATACCCGGAAAAGTCGAAATAAATTTGAAAAGTATAGGCTAAAATACCTATCCATGCCACGTTGCTACTCAATTCGGTGGCTTGAAGAGCAAAAGCATGATCGGCTTCTACGGCTAATACATTGGCAATTAAAACTTTCTTAGCCAATCCGATAACAAAACGAAAAAATCCTAATACTTTATTTTCGTATGTTTCTAAATGCTTTCGGTCTTCCAATTGATCAGCAATTTCGTTAAAGCGAACAATTGGCCCAGCTATTAACTGAGGAAATAATAAGATGTATAGCAAGTAATCGGCGACTGATTTTAAAGGTGCATGAACTTTTCTGTAAACATCGACAGAGTAGGTGAGGGCTTGAAAGGTGAAAAAAGAAATACCAATAGGAAGTGCTACTTTAGTCCAGCTCATTTCAGAAAAACCGAACTTCAATAATAACCAATCGATATTTTCTACAAAGAAATTAGCATACTTAAAATAAGCCAATAATCCTAGTTTAATAAATACAGAAAGCGCTAGCAGTTGTTTTCTAAGTTTTTGATTTTCTGAGGAGTATATTTTATTGACGATAAAGAAGTCTGCAATAATTACACCTGCAACAACAAAAACAAATTTTGGAGCGCCCCATGCATAAAAGAAAATGCTGGCCGCTAAAGCCCAATAGTTTTTATACTTATGAGGCATCAAATGATAAATAATCAAAAATGCCGGTAAAAAGTAAAACAGAAATAATATACTTGAAAATATCATAGCAGTGTTTTTTTATTCAATTTCTATACTGTATAAAATCCCATACAAATCTTCAGCAGGAAATGGGATGTTTTCTTGCAAAAATGGCGAATTTGGCCACCAACTTGAATAATGATATTCTTGAGTTATCACGCAAACCATTTGGTTGTTTGCAATATTAGTTAAATTATCGTTCATGTAACCAACGACTCTGAGTTTATCTTTTGAGGGGCCGATTCTCCAAATAATTTCTTTAGGTTTCCATTCCAATTGAAAATAATAATACTCTCCGGCAAATAACTCGTCTTCCACTTGAGCTGTTTTTAAATGAAGTGCATTGTGGTATTCATTCCAACGGAAAGTTACAAAAGAATGATCTTGATATTTATTTTCGACGGCACCTACTTTAAACTCTTTTGGTTCTTTACATGCCATATCGAAATTGGTACAGGTCACCATTACCTTATTTTTATTAGCCAAAACATCTTCTTCTTTCCAGTCGATGTTGTTTTTATAATAGCTTTCGGGCCACGGTTCTGGAGCTTTAACCATCTCAAAGTCCATTTCTGAATAAGAAATTACAGGAACTCTTGCATCGCCTTCGGCTGCTCCATAGAACGGCATGTAACCATCTTTTTGGCATGTTCGTCTGCCATTCCAGCTTTCCATCGATTGAGTAACCATCCATACAGCATTGGTTAAGCCCGTCCAAAGATTCGAGCTATTGAGCTGTTGTGCCATTTTTATTTTAAATGTGTATTTTCCGTACGTAAAACCATCGCGTGTTTTAATCCCAATATTCTCTTTTTTAAGACTGTCTTTACTTCCTGGATTAATAAACCAAATACCTTTCTTTTGTTCGTCGTAACCAAATGTTTTCCCGGGAGCTTCTGAGTTAGAAAAATGGGCATCGATTTTATTGTTGTCGTACTGTTTGATGTATTCGAGGTATTTTGCTTCTGTAAACTCAGGACTCAGTAAATTTTCCGAAATGGGTATGTTTTTTAAAGGCTGAGTGTATGCGCCGGGGTCTTGTTGATGATATAGAAACGTTGCGTTAGATTTTAAACTATCAGAATTGTTAACATATTTATTGAAGTAGTCCGAAGAACTATATTTTATATGGTCTGCAACATATATTCCTTTATCGAGCGGAGGAGAGGCTTTAACCTTAATAAAACTATCAACCTTTTGTGTTATGTATTTAGGATTGTCAGAATTTTCAATTAAAAAATATTGGTATGGGTTGGTAAATGTTTCGGAAGAGATATTTACAATTCCAATTGGTAAATTTGAAATTTCTGAAGAATCTAGAATCACAATTAGATAGGAATAAAAACCGGTTCTTGGGTTTCGTTTCCATCGGTCGTTATGTACTGTTTTTACTTCTTTATTTTGAGAGATAAGCCAATTAATATCAGAAGATAATTGAGTTTCGTAATCTTTGCCATTCTGTTTGGCTTTATCAACGATTGTTTGCTTCCAAGATGGGTTGTTTTCGATTTGAGTTTTATAGTTATTAATTAACTCTTCTTGGTTTAAGGTGTTCGTGCTAATATTTTTTTCGCTAAAGAAACGCATTTCATTTCTCGGGTTTCCAACAATTCTAAATTCTGCAATTGTGGTATCGCTAGTAATTTTTTTAAATGTATTATTGGAGTCTACCCAACTACCATAAAAATTTTCGATGCATAATGGGTCACTTTCTTCGAATTTATAAGATTCGTTCTGGTAGTATATTTTGTAGTATTTGCCTTTATATTTTTGAGTATTGATTTTGACTTGAAGAAACTCAGAATCTTTAGAAGGAATTTGAAATCCATTGGCTAAAGAATTATTATAGTTCAGTAAAACTTCTTTAGCACCTGTGTAAATTGCATCTATTCGCTCTTTTTTTTCAATATTACTATTGTTACAAGCATTAAGAATAATTATTGAGAAACTAATCCAAAACAATGATTTAATCATGATTTTATTTTCTTTGATTGATTATCCAGAGCGCATCTTCTTTTATTTGCTGTTCTGTCGATTTATTATTTTTTTTAGCTTTTTCAGTTATTGAATTTAGCCAACTCGGATCTGCTTTTATTTGATTAATAATTTCGGCGATTTGCTCTTCGTTAGAAATTTGAGTATCTACAGAATTCAACTTTTCTATTAATAAATTGTTGAGGTATTCATCGATTTCAGTATCTATGTTAGTGTTTTTTTGCTGAGCTTGATTATTAAGATATTTTATTAAATCTTTATTATAATTCAACGAATCTTTATAAATGGGCTTTAAATATTCTTTTACTACCCATTTGGCATCTTTCGTAATTGCTTCATCTAAATTGATATTTTGTTCGGTAGCTTTCTTTTTAATAGACTCTAACCAGGTTTGCTCTTTGTGAATTTTTTTAACTTGAAATTGAACGAGATATTTAATCATTTCATTCTCGTTACTCAATAGTCGGAGAGCATCTTTTGTGAAACCATAATCGAAATTGCCTATGTTCTGTTCGTTAAAGATGATGAGTATGATTTGGGATTTTAGAATCTCATCAACTTTGTTGAGTGTTTCTAAAGATTGCTCTGTCGGGTATAAAATTTGTTGATTGTAATACCAAAAAGTACTTGTGCTATCAAATGCATTTTGAAAAACCGGATACGTTTTAAAAAAACTGTTCACAAAACTGTCTCCAATAATAATCGCTTTTTTCTTTGTATTTAGAGTTTTAAAAGAAACATTTGGGTAATACAACTGTTCATTATTGTTTTTCCATAATAAATTCAAACTTTCACCTATGTCATAATCAGTTCCGGTATAATCATTTGACCAAAATCCTTCTTTAATAGATATTGTGTTGATGGGCTGATTGGTTTCTTTTTCTACGAATTTTAATATAGTATCGGCGGCTAAAATACTGCCATAAGAACTCCAGTGTACACCTTGCTTAGGAAACAATGGCGCTATTGAGTTGTCTTTTGACGTCAAGAAAAACTGCTTTAAATCGAGATATAATATGTTTTCATTTTTTAACTCCGATACAGTTTGTGTGTAATTCGTAACTTCCGATTTGGTTTCTGAGTCGAATTGACTAGGGAATTGATTGGGAAAGTACGATGCTTTTCCCGGTGCTATTACTAAAAATAGATCTATTCCTTTTTTCTTAAAAAGTTGCTTAAGTCGTGCAAAATTTGAAATATTGTTTTTAATTGCTTCTTTACCGACAAAGTCTTTACCAAGAAAACTTGAAATGTAATAATCTTCGAACAAGATATCGTTCTTCCCTATAACTACTTTGTTGGCATTCGAAATTTGATAAAGAGAATAATCTATTTGGTTATTTATGCGAATAAAAGTGTTGTGAAATCCAAAATGACCTTTTAAATACTCTTCAATAGAAGATTGATAGTCGGTACTTAATATTCCAGAAACTGAAATAACTGGTTTGTCAGCAGTTTGAAATGAACCACCGAGAGGGTTCTCATTTATCAAACGAGTTAATCCTTGAAAAAAGACAATCACAAAAGCAAATATGATAATAATGTATGTAAAATAACTGTATTTCATTGAGAAATATTATTCCAAAACATTATTTATTATCGCTTCTAATCATGAACAAAGCGTCATTTCTCATTTGTTGTTCAACTGAGTTTCCTCGTTCTTTAGCCTTTTTAGTAATTTCTGTTTTCCAACCCGAATTTGATTTCATTAATTTAATAATTTGTTTGACTTCATCCTCAATATAGAAAATGCTATCTTTTCTTAAAATCCATACCGCATCAGAATACATCAATGAATCAAGCTGTATATTTCTTTCTATTGATTTTTTTTCAAGCTCATTTTTCCAGTTTTCATTATTTTTCATAGCCTGAATGACTCTATCAACTTCTTTTTGATATTCCGATCTTTCTAGAATTAATTTCCCTATTCTTTTGGGCTCGGACTTTGTGATAATTTCACTTTCTTTTGGCTCAATATTTTTTGAGTCTTCCACATTAATGCTGCAGCTATAAATTAGAAAGCTTATAAAACTGATAATAATTGTAAGAGTAATTGTTTTCATGATTTTTTTAACAAATATCTAAATAATTTAAATGATGAATCTATTTTTCATTAATTATTTTCCAATCTTTTAGGTCATAGCAACTGGTTTTTACTTGGAAATGTTTAATAATGTTTAATTTTTTTGCGCTAAGAATATTGCTTACCCAAGGTACAGTAGTAATTTCTATTTTTCTATCTTTTGGCAATTTATAGAGGTAATTGCTACATTTAGTACTAAAACAAAATCCAGTTGCATCTACATTAGAAATAAGTGTTGAATTGTATTTTATATTACCATTTTCTTGAAAATCTTTTACAAAAAATAATGGGTACATTGCATTAAACAAGTAGTAATCATTTTGTTCAAGGAGTAAGTCCTGGTTTTTTAATGGTAAATTAGGCTTTGATTTTCCGTCTACATGTTGCCAATGAATACCATGGTCAGATATAAGAATTATTCTCGTATTATCATATACATCGTTTTCTTTCATCCAATTAATCCAACGCCCAATTGTTTTAATAAACCATTTATTGTTTTCATAAGGTTCAACTTTAGAACTTAAAATACCATTATCGTCAACAAGTTGCCAAGGATGATGAGTAGCAAGGGAGTGAATATATATGAAATTAGGTTTATTCGAGGTGTTTGAGGATATCTTAGGTAATAAACGAAGAAAATTATATCTCTGCGCAGAGTTGGAATTTTCATTAAATGTTTTTTGCTCTATTAGCCAATTCCCTGAATCGTATAGAAAGGGCTTTAAAAAAAGAGGTATGCTGTAAAATAAAGCATTCTTCCATAACAAACTATATCCATCTTCTCTAATATCGCCAATTTTTAATTGAGTATTCCATTTATTCCATTTATCAGACCATTTTGGAAGATATGAATCAAATTTGTTTTTATCGATGTATGAGAATGCAATATCTGAAGAAATAAAATTATAGCCTTTGTTCTTAACTTTTTTATAAAATAGTTCAGAAATATGGGTCATTTTCTCAGTCATGTCATGAACGGTATCTTTGTTCAATTTATCAATTGTATAATCCAGTCCTCCTAAAATGGCTGGCATTGAGGCTAAAGTTATCGACGAAACAGAAATAGCATTATTGTAGTAAGTAAATCCTGAAAAAATACTGTTTAATTGAGGTTCGTCTTTTAAAATTTCTTCTAAATGAGGCCCATCGAACATATCTGCTACAAAAAACACTACGTTTGGTTGAGTTTTAGAGAATGTAATCGAATTTTTAATTTCTTTTTCTAGATTAGCCTTCTTAATAAAACAATTTGAGCTATTAGAATAATATAAACTATTCGAAATAAGAACTATATTTAGTAGTAAAAATGAATATGTAAGCCAAATGGTCTTTATTCTAACGATAAAACGTTTGACGAAATACCAAATAATGATAATTAAAAATATTTCTAAAAAATAATACAAAATCGGCATTGATAATCGATCTTGGAATAAAAATCTTGATTCTTGTAAAGTCCCCAAGTCAATCGGAAGGATTGTATTATAAAGAAAGCTCAATAAAGCAATTGTCACACTTAAATTCATTAACCATTTAGAAATTTTCCTTGGGCTGAAAAAGTAGAGAATAATAGTGATGCAAAAGGATATTAAAAAAAGGAATGAGTTTTTTAACAAGATATCAATTCCGGAAAAAGTATAATTTTCAGGAAAGGTAGAAAACACAGTTAAGGGATTCCATAAAAAGACAAAACCCAAAATATATAACCATATCAGGCTATAAAGGATATAACTTTTTTTTAAAATTGACTTTTCTTTATTACCGATAGTTGTATGTGTTATTTTTAAAGGTATTAACAACAAATTTGTTAAAAGACCTATTAACAAAAACTGTGATAAACAATCAACATTTGTGATAGTTACTTTTATGTTTAAAATGCTGAATTCTAGTTGTAATTTTAATAAGAAAAATGATAGTAATATGATTTGTAAAGCAATTAAGCTAACAACAAGTATTTTGATAATCATTTTAGATTTCAAAAATTTATAAAACAGATTGAGTATCTGCAGGGAAGTAAGAAAATATATAGCAGAATAGTACAATAAGGAGTTATCTCCCCTAAAGTAAAATGTTGCTGCAAAGAGAAAATACAGTGAAATAAATATAACCGTAATTTGAAACCTAATGAGGTTTTTCTCATTGTTATATAATATCTGTAAAAAGTTGTTAAAAGAAAAAATACTAAGCAATGTTACTAACAAGTAAATAAAAGCCGTTTCGACAAAATTTATAAACTTATATAACAAAGAATTATCGAAGTTAATATTATGGAGGATTATTGAAAGTATTAACCCCATAGATATTATAAATGCAAGTATGTAGTTTTGTTTAAAGCTATTAAGGAAGCCTCTATAAAAATATTGCAATTTAATAATTGAATTGTGAGTAAACACATCTGGATTAGTCACAAACAATCTTAAAAAGCTGAAAACATTATTCATAGTCCAATAAAGCACCAAACCAGAAGGAAGATTAAATAGTAGAACTAAGAATAAACCGGCAATCCCAAGCATTTGTTTAAGCTCTGTTTTATTTCCGTTTATTGTATAGAAATAAGCAGTTAAAATATTTACCAGTGTCATAAGTATGGGAAGAATGTTAATGCTTCCAAATACGCCATCTGGCAAGCTTAAATCTTTGATAAATAAAAAGCTAACACCTTTTAATGGTTCAAAATGCTCTAGATATTGGTAGGCAGCAATAAAAAAAGGAATTTGAATAAGTAGACTAAGAATAGGGATTAGTGCTTTTGCTGAGTTATAATTGTGCTGTCTATTAATGGTTTTAATGTAATAATAACGCTCTTGCCCTTTGTAGACTCGCTTGATTTCATCAATTAAAGGTTGCATTTTCTTTTTTATAGAATCGTCTTTCTTTTTTGATTTTTCAATAAATATGAAAATAGGAAGTGTTAAAGCAGAAATCACAAAACTTAGTATTATAACGGCTAAGCCGTAATTGCCGGTAATTTCATAAGCAAAATGCAATATTACTTCTATTAACCATACAAAAGGACTTACAATTGTTTCGAAAAAATTCATGGGTATTAATCTTTGAAGTGTTTAACAATCGAAATAATCTGTTCTGCTGCAATTTTTCCTGCATTACCTAGATTGTAAACAGATTCGTTTTTCAATTCTTCTAACTGACTAAGTGGGGGATTGTCGAGAATTTCCTTAGTGATTGAAGCAATATTTTCTATATCATTCTCGTCAAATTGACGACCTAGTTTTCCTCGTTCACGCATTTCCCACATTTCATAATTGAGTTCGCTACCTTCAAATCCTTCAATAGATTCAAAATCGGTTTTTAAAAGAAGTACGGGCTTTGAGTAAAGGAATGCAAAATCCCAAAATACTCCCGATAAGTCACTAATCATCATGTCAGCTTTAATCATACTCTCGGTACCTAAAGGATTGGTGTCAACAGTGAATCGAGGATGATCTTTGTATTTATCTTCAATTTCAGCAATCAATTGAGGGTGACTAACATAGGTTTGCGGGTGAGGTCTCAAAATAATATCGAAAGAATCGTCTTTCATTAAATTTTCGAAAAACGCAACACCAAATCGATTAATGATTGAGTATTCTTTCCAAGTTGGGGCTACTAAAACAATGGGTTTTTCTTTTATAACCTGAGGGTTTTTATTTATTTGCTCCAGCATAACGTCATAAACAGTAAATCCTGTTTCAAACAACTGTTTTTTATGAGTGCCTCTTTTTTCTTCTAATTTTCGAATACCTTCTATCTGATGAGGTCCTGAACAAAAGATAGAATCGAAATAATCGAAAGCAAATTTTCGGTAGGTAAACACATCGATAGGAGCATGAACAATATGAGCATAGTGTTTAACTTTTTTAGACCGACGAATCATCATAACATCTAGCTGAGGAGTCGTCATTCCTACAAATTTAGCTTTTAGCTTATTAAGGTATACAGACGTCATGGTTAAATTACCTATGTATTTTTTCTTTAAGTAAGTTGATTCATATTGTAATCCAGGATCATCTTGCCCCGATGTTAAATAAACACACTCTATATTTTTAGTTTCTAATGCTTTTATAATCGGAGAAAAGACATGCCAATATTGTTTCCCTTCAGAATAGAATACTATATCTATACCTTCAAATTCATTATTATTTTTAAAACCTTTTCCTAAGATGAAATTTTTTATTCTGTAGAAAAAACCTCTTAGAGCAAAAGCAACCGTAGCAGCAATTGCTATTACAATATAAAGTAATGCACTGGTTGAAGCAGGGTCTATGTACAGTAATACTTGATTCATGTTTTATGTATTTAGTAATCTTTCTATATCTTTTTTTGTTACCTTTCTAGGATTGTTGCTCAACCTATCAAAATTGACGCTTTTAGTAATTAATTCGGGGTTGAAATTAGGAATTAACTCAGAAATTTTAATATTGATATTTAGCTTATCAAAAAATAACGTCAAATCTTGAATGATATTATTTTGATTAGTATCTAATAGTTCTAAAATTCTATTGATGCGTTGTTTCACATGTTCGGCTCCTCTACTATCGGTACAATCATCGTTCTTAACGTTCGCATTGAAGCTAAAGAAGAATGGTAAACTAATCGCTACAGCATGTCCATGAGGTATGTTGTAGTAACTTGAAAAGCCGTAGGAGATGGCATGAGGTGCTGTTGTTTTTGTAATATTGATAGCTTTACCAGATAAAAAGGCTGCTTCTTGCATCAATTGTTTTGCTCGGATGTCTCCTTTACAAGCGTGTTCAAGGTTGTGCCAAATAATTTTAGTAGCTTTGTAGGAGTATGCTAATGACTCGTCGTTGGCATTTACACTCCAAGCCGATTCTATCGCCTGAGCAAATGCATCTAAACCGGTACTAGCTGTTAAATAGACAGGGGCAGATAGGGAAAATTGATGCGATAGATAAACACAGTCGGGAAGTAAGGTTTCGCCTAAAACAGAGTATTTCAATTTGTCTCTGTACAAAACAGCAAACTCAGTAGCCTCAGCTCCAGTTCCGGCTGTTGTAGGAATTGCAATTAGAGGTGTTTTTTTTGAATTAAGTTTAAATGTTCCGTCTAATATAGCATCGATGTCTTCTTCTTGATGCGCAAAAACACTGATGAGTTTTGCCATGTCAATTACACTACCACCACCAATTGCAATAATAATGTCGTGTTTTTTTTGATTAAAAGTTGAGATTCCTTTTCTTAAATCTATTAATTGTGGATTAGGCGCAAAGTCAAAAAATGATAAAACAGGAGATATGTTAAGTGTATTCTTTAAAAATGTTTTTGCACCAGATATCTCGTAAGATCCATCATCTCTAATAAGGAAAATGTTTTTTGAATCGAACGATTTTAGGTAAGATTTTAAATCTTCTTTTTGATGCTCTCTGAATATCTGTTGAATCATTCTGATGCTAATTTTTTCATAAAATCCAGCTTATTGTCAACTGGTCTGATGGTTGGTCTTCCCAAATCGTCTCTTGAACCTACTTTTGTCATAACTTCAATTAATGCAGGAGACCTTTCATGAGAAAAATTATTAATTGCAGTTTCTAATTCTTCTTTTGTAGAAACTTTTACAGCTGATTTGTAATTATTGGCTAGAGCGATTTGTGGAATATCAATATCGAATGCAACAGTAGGTTGCCCACCAACAGATTCGTGAGCACCATTGTTAATAACAATATGCAAAAAATTTTTAGGTTTTTGAGAGCCAACTATTGCAAAAGCCCCCATATGCATCAAAACAGCTCCATCACCATCGATACATAGAATGTCTTTGTTTGGTTTGCTTAAAGCTATTCCTAGTGCTATTTGACTAGAGTGTCCCATGGAACCAACTGTAAGAAAATCAGAATCGTGTGATTGATTTAATTCAGCTCTATATTCGAATAGTTCTCTAGATGTTTTTCCGGTGGTAGAAACAATAACTTCGTTGCCTTTAAGTTGGTCGACAATTGTTTTAATTGCATCTTCTCGGAATAAAGAATAGTTATTTTTAATGGTTTGCTTGATACTATATTTTTCGAAAATCCCTTTTCTAATTACCAAGGCAAATGCAGTATTATTAGTAGTAGCTGTTTTAATGGCTTCTTGTAATTGGTTTAGAACTTTGGTTTCGTTATAATCTAATACTAGGTATGGAATACCCATTGTTTTGAGTAATTCTAAAGTTACCTTTCCTTGTTTGAGGTGCTGTGGCTCGTCTTTAGTTTCTCCGCGCCAACCCACCATCAATAAAAGTGGAATGTTATACACATCTTTGTCTGTCAACGATAATAGCGGATTAACCGCATTACCTAATCCTGAATTTTGCATATAAACCATTGGGAGCTTGCTCGTGGCCATGTGATAACCTGCTGCTAATGCAATAGCATTGCCTTCGTTGGCGGCAATAATATTTCTATCCGACGAAGTGTTATCGGTAATATAGGCACAGATGTCTTTTAGTAGAGAATCAGGAACACCAGTGAAAAAATCGACATTATGGCTAATCAAGTAATTATAAAAGTTTGAAGTACTAATCATAGCCTGCTATTTTATTAAAGTTAGTATTTCTTTAATTGGCATACATTGTTCGTCTACTTCTGCTGCACGTTCATGTTTAAGAATTGTTTTAGCAACATTCATCATAGCGGGATATGCACTTCTTAATAATTGATTGGCATAAATGACAATATTAACACCTGCTTCTGCTAATTCTTTTTCGTAGATTTTATTATAACTTGATGGAACGGCAACTAATGGTTTTTTATTTTCAATTTCGGTGTAACGTCTGCAGAACTCTAAAACTTCGTTAGCTTCTTTCTCTTTACTGTGAATCATTATCCCATCTGCACCGGCATTTATGTATGCTTTAGCTCTTTCAATAGCATTATCAACGCCTTGCTTTAGGATTAAACTTTCAATACGAGCAATAATCATGAATTTGCCGGTAATCTGAGCTTGTTTTCCAGCACGAATTTTAGCACTAAAATTTTCTATCGAATCTTGTGTTTGTTCAACATCGGTCCCAAATAAAGAATTTTTCTTTAACCCTGTTTTATCTTCAATAATAATAGCTGAAACACCTAATCTCTCAAGTGTTCTTACTGTAAAAACAAAGTGCTCGGTAATACCTCCTGTATCTCCGTCGTATATTATGGGTTTAGTTGTAACTTCTAATATATCGTTAACGCTATGTAATCGGGATGTTACATCGACAGCTTCAATATCGGGTTTCCCCTTTGCCGTGGAGTCAGTTAAGCTACTTAGCCACATGGCATCGAATTCTTTTTTTATTCCATTATCTTCAACAAAAGCATTCTCAACAATTAAACCCGTAAGACCGTTATGAGCCTCCATCACACGAACGATTGGTTTAGCTTCTATTAGTCGACGCAATTTATTCATGCGAATTTCCGGAGTTGTACCTATCTCTTTTAAACTCTCGTTTAATTGTGTCGATGAAATGCCTTTTGTATATGGGACTTCATGCAATTTACCTCCCCATTCAGCAAGGGTATCAATAACATTCTGTCGAGTTTGTCTTTGCACTCCATCTTTCCAATCGTCGCCATGAACAACGAAGTCTGGTTTTATTTTTCTAAGATTGATTGAATAGTCAAGCTCATTTTGGGCAACAACTTCGCCAACACCTTTTATATTTTCCACAATTGTTTTTCGATACTCAAAATTTAAGGTTGGTAATCTTTTATATGAAGCGATGGCTTTGTCAGTTAGCACTCCAATAATTACATAACCTAGTTTGCTTGCTTCGTTGATTATATTTAAATGACCTGGATGAATTATATCTGCGCTCATCCCAACGTATACTGTTTTATTCATGATTTTTTTATGTAAAATTAACAATTTATTAAACATTGTTTTGCATCCAATTGAAATTAAAATACGAAAGCACCCTTTGGAGGTGCTTTCATTACCTTAATAATGTTGAATTACTCCTTAATAAATAAAGCGTCGCCATAAGTACCGAAACGGTATTTGTTTTTTATTGCTTCGTTGTAGGTGTGCATTGTTAATTCGTATCCTCCAAATGCTGCTACAGTCATTAATAATGTTGAATAAGGCATATGAAAATTGGAAACCAAACGATTGGCAATTTTGAAATCGTGCGGAGGAAATAAAAATTTATTGGTCCATCCTTCAAATGGTTTTAATCGGGCTTCTGTAGAAACAGAGCTTTCGGTAGTTCTTAAAACGGTAGTACCGATAGCACAAACATTTTTAGATAAATCTTTTGCTCTGTTAACAATTTCGCATGCTTCGTCGCTGATTTTTATTTCTTCGGAGTACATTTTGTGTTTTGTCAAATCTTCAACATCCACTTTACTGAAGTTTCCTAAACTAGCATGTAAGGTTACATGTGCAAAATCTACACCTTTAATCTCCATTCTTTTAAGCAACTCGCGAGAAAAATGTAAGCCGGCTGTTGGTGCTGCTACAGCGCCTTCGTGTTTAGCGTAAATGGTTTGATATCTTTCTTGGTCAATAGGTTCAACATTTCTATTTATCAAGTTTTTAGGAATTGGGGTTTCCCCTAAATTGTAGAGAACCTTTTTGAACTCTTCGTAGTTGCCATCGTATAAAAAGCGTAGCGTTCTACCTCTACTGGTTGTGTTATCGATAACTTCGGCGATGAGTTCGTCATCTCCAAAATATAGTTTATTACCAATTCTTATTTTTCTAGCAGGATCGACTAAAACATCCCATAATTTTTGTTCTCGATTTAATTCACGAAGTAAAAAAACTTCAATCTCGGCTCCTGTTTTTTCTTTATTTCCAAATAAACGAGCAGGGAAAACTTTTGTGTTATTGAATATTAGTAGGTCTCTTTCATCGAAAAAGTCGATGATGTCCTTAAATACTTTATGTTCAATAAGTCCGCTACTCTTATGAAGAACCATTAATCTCGACTCATCTCTGTTTTCGGCAGGGTGAAGTGCAATTAAATTTTTTGGTAAATCGAATTTAAATTTTGACAGTTTCATATGGTACGACCTGTTTATTGTGACTGATTAACTTATTTTCTAATTCTTTTATTGTGATGGCTTCATTTAAATTCATGTTGCCAATTTTTGTTCTTTCTAATGAGGTAATGTGAGCTACCGTATTCAATGCTTCGCCAACGTCTCTGGCCAAAGCTCTTACATAAGTTCCTTTGCTACAGGTTACTTCTATGCTTAAGTTAGGTAAGTTAAATTCAAGTATTTCGATATTGTATATATTGATGCTCCTACTTTTAAGCTCTCTAGTCTCGCCCTTTCTTGCAATCTGATATGCTCTTTTGCCATCAATATTAATGGCAGAATAAATCGGTGGAACTTGTTCCTGCTTGCCTACAAATTGTTGTAAAGTTTGTTTAACAAGTTCAAGGTTTATGTGATCTACGGGTAATGTTATATCAACTTCAGTTTCGGTATCGAAAGAAGGCGTGCTTTCTCCAAGCTTTATTGTTGTTCTGTATGTTTTGTCTAAATCTTGAAATTCGTTGATTTTCTTGGTGAATTTGCCTGTGCAAATTATCATCAAACCAGACGCCAAGGGATCTAAAGTTCCGGCATGCCCAACCTTTATTTTTTTAATGTTGAATGTTTTTTTAATTAGATTACGTGTTTTATTGACTAAATCAAAAGAAGTCCAATGCGTATCTTTATTCATTAATAGTACTTGACCGTTTAAAAAATCTTCTTTTAATAACACTTTACAACTATAAAATATTTAAACCTGCAAAGATAGCTATTACGCCAATAATTAAGCAATAAATTGCAAAATATGTTAATTTGCTTTTTTTTACTAATTGAATCATCCAAGTACAGGCGAGGAGTCCGGTAAGAAACGAAACAATAAACCCGATTCCTAAGTTACTAAAATTTACAGATTCTTGCATGAGTTCCCCGCTTAATAAGTCTTTGGCCATTTTACCAAGAATTAAAGGGACTACCATCAAAAAAGAGAACCTTGCTGCTTTTGTTCGATCGATACCTAATAATACCGATGTAGAAATGGTTGCTCCAGATCTGGAAATGCCGGGTAATATTGCAATGGCTTGAGATATTCCAATAATTAAAGAGTGCTTGTAACTTACATCTTTGTTTGTGTTTTTTGCTTTGTCGGCGAAAAAGAGTAAGATCGCTGTAACGATTAGCATGCTACCGACAAATACAATTTGATGATCGAATAATTGTTCTAATTCTTCTTCAAATAAAACACCAACAAAGGCTGCTGGCATCATGGAAATTATAATTTTTAGAGAGAATTTAAACTCATCGTTCCATTTGAATTGAAATAATCCTTTGAAAATTTCTATAATTTCTTTTCTGAAAATTACTATAGTGCTTAATGCTGTAGCTGCATGTAGAACTACGGTCATTAACATGCCTGTTTCAGGGGCTTGTTGATCGCCAAAAATATATTTCACCAATTCAATATGCCCACTGCTCGATACAGGTAAAAACTCCGTTAACCCTTGTATTAAGCCTAATAGTGCGGCTTCTAACCAACTCATTATTTAGGTTTTTTCATGATGGCATAAATCTCGAATACGAAGCCTGCTAAGATAACTAACGGGGCAATCGTGATTCTTCTTACAGAAAACACTTCCGGATTAAAAACATCTGGGCTATCTGCTTTCCCGCCGGCTAATAACATAAAGCCTATTATAATTATAACTAAACCAACCGCAATAAGGATGTAGTTTGTTTTGTCGAGTGCAAACCCTTGTCGTTCGTTATTTACAGCCATAAATTTTTTTATTTTAGTAATACAATTCTTGTTCTTTAATTCTTAAATATTTATTGATAGCAAAATAAGTTGCCAAAAATGAAATAATGATACCGAATATAATTATGCCAATGAATAAAATGCCGAGAAGTTTTAAGTCGTTGAAATCGACTAATCCATTGAATTCATTTCTTAGCATGTAAATCATTACAAATAAAATCGATATCGAAAGTAAACTGCTTGCGAAGCCCATAGTCATGCTTTTAGCTAGAAAAGGTGTTCTGATGAATCCCTTGGTAGCGCCTACAAGCTTCATGGTACGTATAATAAACCTTTGAGAATAAACCGAAAGCCGGATGGTATTGTTGATAAGTGTATAGGAAGTTAAAAATAAAAGTCCTCCGAAAATCAATAAAATAATGCTGATTTTTCTAACATTATTGTCGATTAAAGAAACTAAATCTTTTTGGTACACAACTTCCTTAACTTGAGCATAGCTTTGTAGATTTTTCTCAATGGCAGACAAACTGTCAAGTTGAGCATAATCTGCATAAAAATGCACATTTATAGATGCAGAAAGCGGATTTGATCCTAAGAAACTAATAAAGTCCTCACCAAGATCTTTCTGTAATATCTCAGCGGCTTGTTCTTTGGTTATTAATTCGGTTGATTTTACATAGGGTTTGGCGTCCAGCATTTTCTGTAGCTTGTTAATGTCAGCCTGTTTTGTTTCATCTTTAATGTATACTGTTAGTCCAATATTTTCTTTTACATAATTTGATAATTTTTCAGCATTTAATCCTAAAAAACCTATAATTCCAACAATAAGAAGAACTAATGAGATGCTTATAGTTGTGGTTAAATATGCACTTCTTAGCCTGCGATTTGCAATTTTGTTATGATTGGCCATTAGTAATTGTTTTAATTAACAAATATAGCAATCCGTGTTAAAAGTCAAAAAATAATATTCAGCTTTATTCTTAATGTTTCTTAATAAATTTTTCAATGTAATTTCAAAAAAGCTATAAATTTGTGATCAATTATGATACAAGCACTTTTTTCTAGTTTTTTAACTAGTTTGGTATTGACTTTTGCAATCATCCCTTCGTTGATTGCTGTTGCAAAAGTTAAGAAGCTATACGACGAACCCAACGAACGAACTTCACATAGCCACGCAGTTCCTACTTTAGGTGGAGTTGCTTTTTATGTTGCAATTGTGTTTTCACTTACTTTTTGGGGTAATTTCGCACAGCCATCGTTATTGAAGTACGTTATTGCTGCAATGACTATCGTTACGTTTATCGGTTTAAAAGATGATTTACTAACACTCCCGGCTTTTCATAAGTTAATGGGACAAATGTTTGCAGCAATGGTTCTTACAATATGGGGAGATATTAGGCTTACCTCGTTTTATGGTATCTTTGGTTTATATGAATTGCCTTACCTGATAAGTGTAATTTTTAGTATTCTTACGATTTTAGTTATTGTCAATTCATTTAATTTGATAGATGGGATTAATGGCTTATCAGCAAGTATAGGTATTGTAGCTTCTTTAGCTTATGGCTCTTGGTTTTACATTATCGATGAGACATCGCCTATGGCTCTTTTAGCTTTTACTTTGATTGGTGCCTTGGTGTCTTTTTTAAGATATAATTTGGCACCTTCTAAAATTTTTATGGGTGATACAGGGTCTTTGTTGTTAGGAATTATCATGTCGGTTTTAGCCATTCATTTTATCGAAACTAATGGGCATTGTGCATGTGAATACAAATTTCATTCAGGCCCGGCTTTAGCAATGGGCGTTTTAGCTTATCCGTTGTTCGATTTGTTGCGAAGTTTTACAATTCGTTTATCTAAAGGACATTCGCCTTTTAAGCCAGACCGCAATCATATTCATCATTTGTTGTTAGATAATGGCTTTTCGCACGAAGTATCAACTGTTTTTATCGTCCTTTTAAATCTGCTTATAATTTCATTGATATTTGTTTTTCATCAGTTAGGGAATTATCTTATAGGTTTGCTGATTTTATTCATAATGTTGACGTTTTCCACCGTTTTGTGGTATTTCTCAAGAAAAAGAAAATCAAAAATTGATGCAAAAAAATAGTATTCTAGTTTTAATGCTGTTTTGTTTTGCGGCATCTTATGCACAGTCTGAGTTATTGCCCTTAAACAACAATAAATCGATTCCTATTGAGCGTGCTTTTTTTAGCCAAAATGAAAATTCATTTTTGTCTATTAAACCAATAATAAAGAGTGATTTATCTGATTTTTTTAGAGTAGATTCTGTTTGGTATAAATTGCCAAGAGATCAAAAATTAATATCAAAGTTTAAACATCCTGTTTGGTGGAAAAAGTTACGAACTGATGATCTAATTCATTACGCTCATCCTAATCTTTCTATAAATATTAACCCAATCATCAATTTTTCTATAGGAAAGTCTG
The DNA here is from genome assembly GCA_016936665.1 of Bacteroidales bacterium. Lineage (GTDB taxonomy): Bacteria > Bacteroidota > Bacteroidia > Bacteroidales > JAFGXI01 > JAFGXI01. The sequence continues at coordinate 39,811 of JAFGXI010000015.1, read as the reverse complement.
GCGATACGCAATCTTTGATGGTTAATACTAGAGGTTTCGATTTATATGGAAGTTTAGGAAAACATATTTACTTTGTATCTGGCTTTTATGAAAATCAAGCTTTTTTCCCAACTTATTACTCTCAGTTTGTAAAAGATAATAGAGTTGTGCCGGGGCAAGGTAGAATGAGGATTTATAAAGATAGAGGATTCGATTATTCACAAAGTTATGGGTTTGTGTTTTATAAACCGGTAAAAGCTTTTGGTCTTCAGATTGGACATGGCAAAACATATATAGGCGATGGATATCGCTCTGTTATAATGTCGGATGAATCGTTTAATATGCCATATTTTAAATTAGTCACTACATTAAGTAAATTTAGAATAACGCATCAGTTTAATCTCTACCAAAATGCAAGAAATGAAGATGGTAATACCGAAATTCATAATAGACGCTATGGCTCAACAATTAGTTTATCGTACATAATGAGCCGTTTTGCAGAGTTTTCGCTAATTGAATCTATCGTCTGGAAAGGGAAACAAGAAAATCATTATATGCCTTCTTTGGTTGCTTATAGCCCTCTACCATTTACAAATACTATAGCTTATGGGATGGATTATCCAACCGCTAATGCATTGATTGGAGTAAATTTGCGGTTTAAAATATCAAAAGGAGTTGTTGCTTATGGACAATGGTTGGCAGATGGAGAAAAAAAACAAGCTTATCAAGTCGGCTTGAAACTTTATAATATTGGCAAATTGCCTTTATTTGCACGAATCGAGTTAAATCACGTCGACGAAGCCGTTTATACTAGTTCAGATTATCAATCATATGTTAATTATAACCAATTTATTGCTCACCCATTAGGAAATGATTTTGATGAAATTATTGGAGAACTAAATACAGAGCTTAAAGATTTTACCCTGCAATACAGAATTCAATTGGCTAGTAGCAGCTCTTATGAAATATTAGCAATCAACTACTCAAATTTCGATTATTCAACCGAAAAACTAAGTGAGCCAGCGCAAATACAAAATCATGAATTTTCAATTTCTTTTCTTGTCAATCCTGCCTATAATCTTAGAATTTACGGAACGTATAGGCATAGAAATGTAGAATTCCAGAATATTAATATTAAAGAATCATTCTACTTTTTGGGAATAAAGTCGAGTATGGTAAATCAATACGATTTTTTCTAAAAAAAGAACATCGCAAATATTTTGTTCAACAATTAACAGTAATGCGTTGAAAAAAATAGAGAAAGGCACGATTTTACTTGTATTATTCAATATAAGTTTGGTTTTATGATAAACAAAGATCTGGAAGCACAGGTTAAATTACTCGAAGATCCCGATTTACAGATATATCGTATGGTTAAACCGACGATTGTAAATCAGGGTTCCGAAATTATACCATACTTAGAAACGGTGTGGGGCAATAGTTTGTTGCCAATAGTGCATTCCCGAATCGAAGATATTATTCATACTATTAATTTTACACAAGTTTTACTGCACGCCGAAAAGTGGGTCGATACAGGAAGGAAAGATTGGTTGTCGATATTGCTCACTATTTCAAAAGTTTATTTTCAAGCGATAGACGAGTCGCTTTTGAAATCACAATTCGAACAAATTAAACGAGAGATTTGGTTAGAGTTGAATGATAACCTTACAGCCTTCGAAAAAATTCAGATTGTAAATTATATTATTTATAAGAAGCACAAAATCAAAAGAATAAATCAAACTAAACCCGATGGGAAGCCATTTTTTGTGAGCGAAGTACTTACTCATAAAAAAGGGAACGACTACAGTTTGGGATTATTTTACAAAGTTTTATGCCAATCGCTAGATTTACCGGTTTATGGCATCGATTTGCCCGGTAATTTTATTTTAGCGTATCTAAATACAAATCACGTAAATTGGGCCAATCAAAATGCTGAAGATGTTTTGTTTTATATCAATCCATTTAATAATGGGGCTGTATTTGGACATCAAGAAATAGAACAATATATCGAAAAAAATAAGCTAAAGGTCACTGAAAATCAACTTAACCCCACTAGTAATATTATGATTTTAAAAAGTTACTTTAGTTTGATACAAGAAAATCTAAAATCGAATAATGAGTTCGAAAAAGCCGATGAATTAGAGCAACTTATGAAAATTATTTTATTGTAATTTTGTTAATATAAAATGTAAAGTTTGTATGATTTTTGATAACTTTAGCCCATTATGAAAAACAGTTTAAATTTTATTACAATTGCACTATTAGCCATAAGCTTTTGGTTGTATACGTTTGCAGGTGTTCCCGACGAAATAAATGTTGCTCTAGGAAAAGGTAATACCGAGACTCTAAAGCAATATTTTAATCAAACTATTGAATTAGTTTTATTAGATAAAGAGAATGTATATTCAAATGTTCAAGCCGAACAAATTCTGAAACAGTTTTTTACCACTAATTCTCCAAAATCTTTTGAGATATTGCATCATGGAGGAAATGAAAATTCCCAGTATTATATAGGGACTTTGAAAACGGAACGAAAATCGTTTAGAATATACTACCTACTTAAAAATAAATCAGGCCAAAATTTACTTTATCAACTTAGAATAGAAGATGACGAATAACGAGTTGGATGGCTTTATTTTACAAGCAATTAAAGAAGATATTGGAGATGGTGATCATACTTCGTTAGCATGTATTCCGGCAGGTGTCGTTGGAAAAATGCATTTATTAGTGAAGCAAAATGGAATTATTGCAGGTGTTGAAATTGCAAAAAAAATCATTCAACATTTCGATTCGCAAGCAAAGATTACAACGTACATAGAAGATGGAGCCTCAGTAAAAAAAGGCGATCTGGCTTTCGATGTGATTGGAAAAGTCCAGCAACTACTTCAAGCCGAACGTCTTTTGTTAAATGTTATGCAGCGCATGAGTGGAATTGCTACACAAACTTCAGAATACGCTAAATTGATGTTCGGAACAGAAACAAAAATTCTCGATACAAGGAAAACGACACCATTGAATCGTTTCTTGGAAAAAGAAGCCGTTAGAATAGGGGGGGGATACAATCATCGATTTGGTTTATACGATATGGTTATGATCAAAGATAATCATGTAGATTTTTCTGGAGGGATAGGTAACGCTGTTAAAAAAACATTACACTACCTAAAATCGATCAATAAAACTTTGAAAATTGAAGTCGAGGTTAGAAATTTTGCAGAATTAGAAGAAGCAATCAACACAGAGGGTGTGGATAGAATAATGCTCGATAATTTTTCTGTTGAGGACACATATACAGCCGTGCAAATGGTTGCAGGAAAAGTAGAGCTTGAGTCTTCGGGAGGTATAAACTTAAAGACGATCAGTCAATATGCCCAAACGGGAGTGGATTTTATTTCTGTTGGTGCTTTAACCCATCAAATACAGAGTTTAGATTTAAGCTTTAAAGCGGTTGAATACATCAAATAAACTAAAGATTCTAGAAACTAAGCCAGTTAAACATGCGCTTGAGTTTTCTCAAAGTCACTCGATGCCGGGCTTTGGAGGGATTCCTATTTATGATGTTTTCGATTTTTTTATTAAAAGTATAATTAAAGGAGCAATAGCCGTTCGTGCATCTTCGGTAGCATTCAACTTTTTTTTAGGCATTTTCCCTGCAATAATCTTCTTTTTTACGCTCATCCCTTATATTCCAATTGATAATTTTCAATATGAATTATTAAGACTGATTAAAGATATTACTCCTGATTTTGCCTACGAAACAATATCTTCAACAATTACAGATATTGCTACCAATAAAAGAGGAAGTTTGTTATCGTTTGGTTTTATTTCAGCTTTATATTTTTCTACAAAAGGGATTAATTCCCTAATAGCGGCTTTTAATGCTACAAGCCTAGATTACGAGCATAGAAAATGGCTAAACCAGCAAGTTATTTCTGTTTTCTTAATGTTAGTTGTTGTTATGCTCTTGTCGGTTGCTATTTTTCTTATAACTATTACCGGTCCGGTGCTCGATTACTTAGTCGGCATGAATTTAATGACAAAAGATATTGTATATTATTTGGTTATTTTTGCTAAATGGATAGTTGTAATAGCCTTGTTTTTGTTCATTTTTTCGTCGATGTATTATTATGCCCCAGCATCAAAAACGGATTGGCGTTTTTTCTCACCGGGCTCTATGTTTGCCACAGCACTTAGTATACTTATTTCTTATGGATTTGCCTTTTATGTTAGCAATTTTGGCCAATATAATAAGCTTTACGGTTCACTTGGTACTTTAATTGTTATCTTAATGTGGTTATATTTAAATGCGTTTATTATAATTCTTGGATTTGAGTTGAATGTAAGCATTAAAAATGCTAAATTTAGAAAATCATTAGAGTAAATATTTATTGTTTTTTTTACAAATGGCACACAAACTCCTTAATTATTGGTTAAAAAATACGGTATTCGTATTTTTACTAATGTCAGTCTTTACATTGTCGGCTCAAAGCTCCACAGATATTGATAACCTTTATCAAGGTAACGATCAAAAATATTATGATAAACAAACAGGAAAACTCTATTCAGGGGTGGCTTATAATAAATACGATAACGGTCAAATTGGGATGAAAGGCAATATCAAACTAGGTGTTTTTGATGGTTTATGGACTTGGTGGTACGAAGATGGAGCCAAAAAAAGAGAGACCACATACAAAGATGGGCTAAAAGAAGGATATAGCTATTGGTGGCATAAAAATGGTATTAAAAAAGCAGAGATAAGATTTAATGGCGATAAAAATATTGAACAAAAACGGTGGGATGAAAAAGGGAATAGGCTACCAAATCCTAAGCTAGGTCGAGGTTAGCTAATGCCCGGATTATATATTCATGTGCCGTTTTGCGCACAGAAATGCACGTATTGCGATTTTTATTCTATTGTTCCACAAGCTAGAAAACAAGAGTTTGTCGACGCCCTGATTAAAGAAATAGAACTTAGGCAATCTTTTTTCGAAGAGCAACAAATCAGTTCAATTTTTTTTGGAGGAGGTACGCCTTCGCTTCTTAGTTTAGATCAATTTCAAAAAATATTTTCCCAAATAAGTGCTTGTTTTTTTATTAAAAATGATGCGGAAATAACTATAGAAGCTAACCCTGAAGACTTATCGGACTCTTATATTAAAGGGTTATTAAATTTGGGAATAAATCGGTTAAGTATTGGTGTGCAGTCTTTTATAGATGATGATTTGATAGCATTGAAGCGCTCTCATAATTCAAAAATTGCAAAAGATGCTATTCTTCGAGCATATCGATTGGGTTTTCACAACATTAGTGTCGATTTAATATACGGACTGCCTTTCTGGAAAAAAAATGAATGGTCGTATAATCTCGATCAAATAACACAATTACCCATTCAGCATTTATCAGCTTATCATTTGTCTTTTGAGAAGGGGACTTTATTGCATAAACAAAGAGAGCAGAATAAAGTACAAGAAACATCAGAAGCGTTAAGCGATTTACAATTTAAACAACTATTGTCTTTTGCTAAAGATCAAGGTTTCGAAGCGTACGAAATTTCAAATTTTGCGAAGAATAAAATGTATTCAAAACATAATTTATCGTATTGGCATAGAGATTCTTATTTAGGTTTAGGTCCATCGGCTCACTCGTATAATGCTAAAAGTAGGTTTTGGAATGTGAGTAACGTGAAACAATATATCGAAAGCCTGAATGTCAATTCGCTTGCATTTGAAGAAGAAAAACTTACGGAAATTGATATGAGAAACGAGGTGCTGATTACGAATCTAAGAACGCGTTGGGGTATAAGTTTAGATGATTATAAAGATGAATTTGGCGTAAATGCTCTGGAAAATCTTCTTCAAAAGGCTGAACCACTAATCAACAAAGGACTGGTACTGAATACGAAACATTTAAAATTAAGTGAAGAGGGTGTTTTTATTTCCGACTATATTATGAGGCGTCTTTTTAATTAAGGATGCAATTCCACTCTAATTGAAACAAAGGATTTGTCGTTGTCAATTTCAGCAATATCATAGCAAATTTTATGTTCAGACTCTTTACGTAGATCCAACAAACCGAATTTCATGTGATCTTTATCGTCTTTTTTCTGGCTAAATAATATCGTTTTGTAATTTTGATCTACTTCTTTGTGGCTGAATTGATTAATTTTATTGATGTGGTTTGTAAATTCGCTAACCCGTTCGTTAAGAATAAAATTACCGGTAGTAATCAAATATTTGTCTTTTAATTGGCTTAGATAAAATACACCAGGATTTCCAAAATGAGAAGCGTCAACTTTAAAACCATGTTTGACAATGTTTTTGGTCATTTCAGAAATGATGTAAAAAAGCTTGTTTTTTAAATCTTTTGTTTCAGATATATTTTTTTGTAACGATTGAATCAAACTACTAAACGTATCTTGGTTAAAAATGCCGTTAAAAATTAGAAGAACATCTTCTTGATTAAGAATATTATGAATATCTACGATATGATCTAATGAGTCGCTTTTACCATCTAATTCTACATCGGCTCCATCGCTAAGAGTTGGTATGGTATGTAAGTAAAAATAATACATTCCGTCCGATAATTTTTTAAAGTGGTAAGATAAACGATTACCCGATTTTTTGGCCATGTCTATTAAACCCAGTCCTGCACCGCCTTTATCAGAAAGAGTGCCCTCTTCTAAGACTTGTTTGTAATAAACTTTAAGCTCTTCCTTCGATAGCTTGTTGATTTTCTCAATTAGATGTTTGACGTTTTCAATATGTTGTTCTTCAATAATATTACCCGTTGTGATATAATATTTCTCTTCAATTTTTTGAATGACAAAAATGCTTTTATGATCAGATTTTATTTCGGGGCTAGAATCTTGATGTCGAGTAATGTTCTGAAGCCCTTCAACCATGATAGCATAAACCCTCTTCTTAATTTTTGAAGATTGTTCTTCTGTTTGTAAAGAAACCTCAGTTAATTCTAGTATGCTGTCAGTAATATCGTCGTTAAAACTGCCCCTATATATAAAGCCAAGGTTATCTTTGACCATGGCGTCGAAAAGTTTAACTGCATTTTTTAACTCCGAAAATCTTGTCACTTGGGTCATTATTCATAATTAACGGCATAAATATACTTATTATTAATATGCTGACAAATTTTTTTATAATTTAATTAAAACGAATCACTTTAATTGGTGAAATTCTAGCTATATATTGGCTTGGGATGATTAAAATACTTAAAATAATCAGTATTGAAATCAAATTTAGAACGATAAGAGAAAACCAGTCAAAATAAATTGGAACAAAACTAATGTAATAGTTCTCAGCATCGAGCGGTAAAACTTTAAAAAAATACTGCAAAGCGGCAATACTCAGAGCCAAGAGATTCCCCCAAAGTAAACCCTTAAAAGTTAAATACGATGCAACGTATAAAAAGACTTGTCTAATAGACGAATCGAACCCTCCAAATGCTTTTAGGAGCCCAACTAAGGTTGCCTTTTCAAGAATAATGATTAATAGTGTAGAAATTAGATTAAAAGAAGCTACAGCTAGCATAAGCCCAATAATGACCAATACATTAGTGTCGAACAAATCGAGCCAGAAATAGAATTGAGGATAACGGTCTTTAGAACTTAATACTTTAGTATTGGAATTAATTACATGTTCGTTATGAGAAAAATATTTTGGCTGAAGAATTTTTTCGATGGTTTCTTGTGTCTTTGGGCTTTGATTAGATATTGTGGTTATTTCGTAACCACTAGCTTCACCTTCTTGCCACCCATAAATTTTTTTTAATAATTTGATGTCAGTAAAGGCAAATGTTTTATCGAACTCATAAATATCGCTTTTAAAAATACCGGAAACATACAATTTTCTGTATCGAATCGGATCTTGAATAAAATAAATTAAAATAGGATCGTGTATTTTAATATTAAGTTTTTTTGACAATAATTCTGAAATTACGACTTCATTAGAATCCGTTTCGGGAATATTACCATCGATTAAAATTTTTGAAAACAGCTCAGTTTCTTTATTTTGATAAGCTTTTAAAACAATACCTTCGATAAGATTCTCATATTTTAAAATCGCCGGTTTTGTGATAAAAGCATTAGACGATTTAACATCTTTTAATTGATTTATTTTGTTGATGTTGTTTGAGTCTATTAATATTGGAGTGTAGTCGTACGATTGATTGGCATCGTAATTGATAATCTGAAAATCGCTTGAAAAAATTTTTATCTTATCATGAATATTATGTTTGAAACCGCTACTGACAAAAATTGTCAAAATCATAACAGCAATGCTGAGACTAGTTCCTGCAGAAGCAATCTTTATAAAAAAATTAGCATTGCTTTTAGTTCCTTTGCCGGAATTAATAATTTTTCTCGCTATGAATAAAGATGTATTCAACTTTTTACATATTATGAGTAGTGAATTTGTTAAAACAAAATCATTAATTTTACAAATCTAATCAATTTAAGCCTAAGAGTATGAAAAGCATTTTTTTAATATTGACAGCTGTACTATTTTTCTCATCAGTTCAGGCTGTAGAATTTGAGAAAGTTACTGTTGCAGCAGAAAGAATGGACCAATACCTCCCCAAATTAAATGGGAAAAAAGTGGCGATTATTGCAAATCACACTGCGCTTGTTGGTAAGACTCACCTTGTAGACACATTACTTTCGAGGGGTGTTGGTATTGTTAAAATATTTGCGCCGGAGCACGGCTTCAGAGGATTAGAAGATGCAGGAGCCTCTGTAGAAAATCAAACAGACACAAAAACAGGATTACCAATTATTTCTCTGTATGGTAATAATAAAAAACCGAGCCAAGATCAGTTAAAAGATATTGATGTTGTAGTATTTGATATACAAGATGTAGGCGTTCGCTTTTTTACGTATATTTCTACGATGCATCTTGCGATGGAAGCTTGTGCAGAAAATAATGTAAAATTTATGGTTTTGGACAGGCCTAACCCTAATGGTTATTTTGTCGATGGCCCTATTTTACAACCTGAATTTAAGTCTTTTATAGGGATGCATCCAATACCAATAGTGCACGGATTAACCGTGGGAGAACTCGCTCTGATGATAAATGGGGAACATTGGTTGAAAGATAATAGTGTTTGCGACTTAGAAGTAATTACTTGCGAAAATTATACGCATAAAACAATGTATGAATTACCCGTGAAGCCTTCTCCTAATTTGCCAAATATGACTGCTGTCTTATATTATCCCACAGTAGGACTGTTAGAAGGAACCTCAATGAGTGTAGGAAGAGGTACAGAAAAACCATTTCAGTACGTTGGACATCCTGAGCTTTCGGATGGGTATATTGAGTTTACACCCAAAAGTATGCTAGGTGCAAAACATCCAAAATGGGAAAATCAGCAATGCAAAGGCTACGACGTTAACGATAATGGTATCGATTATATTGTAGCTAAAAAAGGAATAGGAATTGCTTGTTTGTTAAAAGCTTATGCTAATGTTCCAAAAGATGATTTTTTTAAAAGTTCGTTTAATAAACTTGCTGGAAATAAAGAATTTCAGATGCAAATAGAGTTTTTAGAGCACGAAGATAAAATTCGTGAATCTTGGGCAAAAGGGCTAGAAGCCTATAAATCGTTGAGAAAAAAATATCTCTTATATGAAGACTTTGAGTAAAGCACTACTTTTTTTATTCATTTTTTTAGGCTCCCATTTAAAATCACAACAAATACAAGACTTTACCTTAACGAGCGTCGATTCAGTTGAATATAATTTGTATAGTTATTTGAATAGTGGTACGCCTGTGGTTATTGATTTTTTTGCTAGATACTGTAGCTTTTGTTCCGACGAAATGCCTTATGTCGATACACTATACATGAATTATGGATCTGGACAAAATTTACAAGTATGGGCTATTGAAACTAGTGGTTACAACGACTCTATCGTTTTAGGATACAAAGAGGAACACGGTGTTTCCTTCCCTTTTTTTAGTTCAGATACTAATCCATTAATATTAGATATATTAGCCGTACCCTATACTCCATATTACTATTTTATTTGTGTCGATGGGAGCTACAGACATGTTGAGTTTGGTAGTGTTAATTCATATATAGAAGATTGTTTGATGGCCAATCAGATAAAGGAAATTGAATCAAACGAGGTAATTTTAAGCTATAAAAACGATAGGCTTGAAATCCGTTCAAAACAATTTTATTCAAATGCTTTAATTCAATTTGTTGGACTTGATGGCCGACTTCTGCTGAACGAGAAATTCAATATAGAAAAAGGCAATACATACGTACCAATATATTTGCCACAAGGAGCCTGGGTTGCAAAATTCCAGTTAGTTCAAGATGTGGTATTATCTAAAATCTTTGTTATTAATTAATAATTTGTGATTCGAATTTCGTTAACGCCATCGAAGTAAGTTCTATAGGCTTTTAAAAAAAGGCCAGAGCCGGGAAAGTCTGTTTCTCCCTCACTTTGTCCTATGCCATCTATCATTAAATAAGGGGTATTACAACATTCACAACGATATACCAAATCATCGTCTTCGGTATAAATTCTACATTCAGTATCCTTTTCGTATGGACAAAGTCTATCAAACGCAAGAAACTCATCCTGAGACAAACGGTATATTACAATTCCTGCATGCCCACCGGTCACTGTTAATGAGTTTCCTACAGTTCTTAAGTCTCGGTATATTGGATCGTTTAGATATATTCTAAAATCTACAGGAGTATCTGCAATTGAATCTTCAGGCTCTTTGCATTCCGAAAAAATTAATAACATTGAAAAAAACGTTACTTTTAAAATAATTTTTAGATTCATATATGAAGTCATTTAAAACAAAAATACAAAATCTGACAGTATTATTTACCCTTTTGGTTTTTATTAACGGAACCACGGTCGATTTATATGCCCAAAAATATTCGATAGATAAAGAGCAAAAAGTAAGAAAACAAAGAAAGCCTCTGCGATTGAAATATCTTTTTAAAAAAGACGCGAGTAAAGCGGCTGCTAAACAAGTGAAAAAAGATGAAAAACACAAAGCTAAAGTTTTAAAAAAAGAACAAAAGCTTAATAGGGAATACCAGAAAAAAGCTAACAATAATAATGAAAAAGGAAAAGACAGAAAGGTATACAAGAGAATGAGGCAATACGAAAAAGAAGCCAAGCGTAGGCGAGATAATAAACCCAATAAAAATTGGTTTCAACGCTTATTCAATAAAGACCAGAAAAAGAAACGAAAAAAGGAATAATTTGTAAAACATATCTTGTTTTCTATACCATTGATAATTACAGCTTTAAAAATTACACCTACGTATATTAATTTTAAATAAAGAAAGATTCTTTGTTCTAGCATTAAAAATGTTTGGATAATTAGACTTTGTTTGATTATCTTTACAGTTTGTTAAGAAATATTAACGTTTAATATAAAATATCATAAATAAGTCACTATGATACGAAGACTGCTACTATTGTTCTTTGCGATCGTTGTTGCAAATGGAGTATTTGCTCAATCGGGTACAATTAAAGGAAAAGTTTTAGATGAAGACACTGGTGAACCAATTCCGTTTGCTAACGTCTCTGTTGAACAGGAAGGTAAAGTTGTTACAGGAGGTATGACCGACTTTGATGGTGTTTATACCATAAAACCGGTTCCTGTAGGTAGATTTACTGTAAAAGCGTCATATATGGGTTACAAAACAATAGCCCTTAGCGATTTGCAAGTTAACAATGCTAAAATCACCTTCCAAGATTTTAAACTACCGGCTTCAGTTAGTAAATTGGAAGAAGTCGTTGTTAAAGAGTATAAGGTACCGCTGATAAGTAAAGACCAAGTGGAGTCTGGGGGTACAGTAACGCAAGAAGATATTGACAAGATGCCAGGCCGTTCAGCTACCGCAATTGCGAGTACTGTAGGAGGAGTTAACGATGATGGAAATGGTAATTTAAGCATCAGAGGAGCGCGTTCCGAGGGAACCGTTTATTATGTAGATGGTGTTAAAGTTATGGCTAGTACTTTACCAAAAAGTGCTATTGAACAAGTAAACGTAATAACAGGAGGGCTTTCTTCTAAATATGGAGATGCTACAGGAGGTATTGTTAATATTACAACTAAAGGAGCATCTAAAGAATTTCATGGAGGAGTAGAATTGGTTACTTCTGAATTTTTAGATGGTTATGGTTATAATTTAGCCCAGCTAACGCTTACCGGCCCAATTTATTCAAAGAAAACTGTAGATCCGTACGACTCTTTAAAAATTAATAAAAAACCTATTGTTGGTTTTTTGGTTACAGGAGATGTTAATTATCAAAGAGATGTCGATCCTGATATCAATGGTACATGGGTTGCAAAAGACGGTGTTAGAGAGAATAATTTAGCTCACCCTATTATATCTTCACCTCAACAAGAAGGTTTAGATATCGTTACTTATGCTTCAGAGTATTATGGTGAAGATCAATTCGAAAATATTAAGGCTAAACCAAACAATTCATTGTTAAGTGTAAATTCTACAGCGAAAATTAATATTAATGTAACAGATAATCTTATCCTTTCTGTTGGTGGCAGATACAGATATTACTCTAGGGATTTATATTCGTTTAGAAATTCTGTAATGAACTCTGAGAATAATGGACATAGAAACTATAATAACTGGCAAGTTAATGGTAGAGTTGTTCATAAATTAGCGAATAAGACTGAGGAGGAAGAAAAAAAATCAGCATCAGTTTTAAAAAATATTTATTATGAGTTGGTGGGAAGCTATGAAAAAGAATACTACAAAAGCTTTAATAAGGACTTCGATACTGACTTTTTTAAGTATGGGCATGTCGGAACTTTTAAAACCTATAAAATGCCAACCTATGAATATACCACACAACTAGAAGGATATCCTCATGGTATATATGTTATGAACGGATATGCAGATACTTTAATCGATTATACACCTAGTCAGTACAATGAAGAATTAGCCACATATACCGAAAATTATTATAGTTTGTTTGACAAAGGTTCTATATATTATAGAAACAGAGATTTGTTGCTTAATGTTGGAGGTCTTTTAAATGGTTACAATCCAAATAGAATATATGGCATATTTAACTCACCAGGAACACCATACGATGCTTACGCTATAACAGATAATTCTCAAATGATTTTTAGTGGAAACGGGTCAGCGGACATTGGAAATCATGAGTTTCAAATAGGTTTTGAATTCGAGCAACGCGATGAGAGAGCTTATCGTTTATCACCCGTTGAATTATGGTTACATGCCAATAATTTAATGAATAAGCATATCACTGAGTTAGATCTTGACAATCCAATCAGACACTACATTACTGATGCTGATGGTAACATTATTAATCAAGATACGATTAGCTATAATAGGTTGTATTCTGAGGGAAACCAGTCTATGTTTGATATTAAGTTTAGAGAATATCTAGAATCAAAAGGCGCAATCATTGATGGACAAGCCGTAAAATATAATAGTACTAATTGGATTGATGTTGATTCATACGATCCTAGTGATTTGGCTGTTGAGTATTTTAGTGCCGATGAGCTTATTAACGAAGGTAATAAAATCGGTATAGATAATGTAAGTAGTTTTGTTGGGTATTATGGCTACGACGTGTATGGTAATAAAATAACAACAAACCCTACGTTAGAAGATTTTTTAAATGAAACTAATGAATATGGCTTCAAAACCAGACCTATTGCCGCTTTTAAACCAAATTACTTGGCGTTCTACTTACAAGATAAATTTTCTTTCGATGACTTAATCTTTAGAGTTGGTGTGCGTGTTGATAGATATGACGCTAACCAACAAGTTTTAAAAGACGCTTACTCTTTAAATGAAACATATACTGTTGCCGATGTAAAAAATTCAACACATGCTGATTTGTTAAATGGAATGCCGAGCAATATTGGAGATGACTACATTGTATATGCCAATTCAATAAACATCAACGAAGCGTCTTCTATTAATGGTTATAGAATAGGAAATGACCCAGCTAACATAAAATGGTATAATGCTAGTGGAACCCAAATTGATGACCCAAATGAAATCGCTTCTTCTACAGGTGTAGCGCCCCTATTATTATATCCAACATCTACAATTAACGGAGCTTCTTCAAATAATCCTGAGCTTAAATCAAGTGCTTTTACAGATTATGTTCCACAGTGGAATATTATGCCTCGTATTGCGTTTTCTTTTCCGATTTCTGATGTGGCTTTATTCTCAGCACATTACGATGTAATGACTAAAAGACCTTTTGGCGTAAACAGACTAAATCCTATTCAATATTTACACATTCAAACATATGCTCAAGATGTGATAAATAACCCTAATCTTTTACCCGAAAAAACGATCGAATATGAACTAGGGTTCCAACAAAAAATCTCTAATACTTCTTCTTTAAAGATTGCAGCTTTTTATAGAGAAATGCGCGGACAGGCTCAAGTGCAAAATATATACGGAGCTTATCCAACAAATTACATTACATATCAAAATATTGATTTTGGTACAGTTAAAGGAGCAACTTTCACATACGACTTAAGGCGTACAGGTAATGTAAGAATGATGATTAGTTATACCTTGCAATTTGCTAATGGAACTGGTTCTGATGCTCAAACAGCTCTGAATTTAATTAAACAAGATGAACCAAATCTTAGACAAACTTTACCTTTAGATTTCGATCAAAGACATACAATAAAAGGTTCGGTTGATTATTCTTATGCAGATGGGAAAGCATATAATGGACCTGTTTTATTTGGTAAAGATATTTTACAAAACACTGGGGTAACTTTTATTCCTTTGTTTAGCACAGGTAGCCCATACAGTAAAAAAGATCCTACAACAGATAAATTACTTGGTTCTGTAAACGGAAGTAGAATGCCATCAATTTTTAAAGTTGATATGAAGATATATCGCGATTTTATGTTAAATCAAGGTAAAGACAAAAAAACACCTTTAGCTTTACAAGTGTATGTAGACGTATTCAACTTGTTTAATACTTTTAATCCACTTCAAGTATTTTCTACAACTGGTAATGCTAATGACGATGCATACTTAACAACTGCTAAAAATCAAGCAGAAATTAATGCTCAATTAAATCCGTATTCATATTCAAATTATTATTCAATGAGTATTGATATGTACGGTTATTACATGTCGCCAAGGACTATCCGTTTAGGCTTATTATTAAACTTCTAGAAATTTTATAAAGGTAATGAGACATATACTATTATTATTAGGACTTTATTTAGCATTCTTAAACCAAGCGAATGCTTACCATGATCGAAGTTGGAATAAACAGAATAATGACAGGTCGACAAATGCTTCTGCTTGTAATCGTGCTACAACTTCAACGACCATAGAATACAATAACGTTCGCGCCTTAATTCACACCGGTGGAGACATGTGGTGGGATTTGGTAGGTACACCAAAATACGAAGTGCCTAAAGGATCCGGTAAAACTTCTTTATTTGCCGGCGCAATTTGGATGGGTGGAACCGACATTAATGACCAATTAAAAATGGCTGCATTAAGATTTAGGTCAGGTGGTGTAGATTATTGGACAGGTCCGTTAATTGTTAATGGCATGAATCAGTCGACCACTTCGCTCGAAGTTTGTAATGCTTGGGACAGACACTTTGTTGTTTCAAGACAAGAAGTTTCTGAATTTAGAGCGTATATTACTGCAGTATTGAATGGTGATGGAGCTACTTTAGCAGATCAATTTTCTACTTATACAATACCGGAAATAATTTTAGAATGGCCTGCTCATGGCGATGATTACAACGCACCATCGAGTCTTGGCTACGATTATTATTTAGCTCCTTTCTTCGATAATGATGGCAATGGGGATTATAATCCTGAAAGTGGTGGAGATTACCCTTATTTCGATTTAGATGGTATTGAAAAATGTGGTACATCTCGTGAAGATAGAGTCCCTAGATTGTATGGTGACTACACAATGTATTGGATTTATAACGATAAAGGAAATATCCATACAGAAACAAATGGCGATGCAATAGGGATGGAGATTAGAGCACAATATTTTGCTTTTGCTACTGCCGATGAGTTAAATAATATGACTTTTGGTAACTATGCGTTACTCAATAGATCTACTTATACTTTATACAATACCTATTTTGGCGTATGGACCGATGCTGATTTGGGAGATCCTGAAGATGATTATGTAGGATGTGATGTAACCAGAGGATTAGGTTATTTGTACAACGGTGACGATATGGATGGTACAGGTAATGGAAATACCTATGGGGCTCAACCACCGGCAATTGGCGTAGACTTTTTTGAAGGTCCTTATATGGATCCATGGGTTTATAATGGCGATACAGTCGATAGACCATCTGCCTTTATCCTCGACGAACAAGGCTTCCCTACAGATCAAATTACACCTGGAATGTTATATACTACCGACGATGATGGGGTCTATAACGGTAGTATCAATGGTTTAAATTTTGGTGACTCGATAGGTGGTAATGAAAGATGGGGAATGAGAAGGTTTATTTACTTTATAAATGGCGCTGGTGCTACCGGCGACCCTGATGCTGCTCAAGATTATTATAATTATTTAAGGGGTTTTTGGACTGACAATAGACCTTTAACTTTTGGAGGAACAGGATATACTGTGGGAGGAGGAACTGCGACTCATTTTATGTTTCCAGGGGTAACAGATCCATATTTATGGGGGACAGAAGGGATAGATCCTAACTATGTTACCCCTGATGGTTGGACTGAAGAAAATGAAGCTAATGACCCTGATGATAAGCGTTTTGTTCAATCAGCAGGTCCATTTACTTTAGAACCCGGTGCTGTTAATGATATTACTGTGGGTATGGTATGGGCACGTGCTACCTCAGGAGGCCCTTTTGCTTCAGTTAAAAAAGTTCAAGAAGCCGATGATAAAGCTCAACGATTATTCGATGTTTGCTTTAAAATGATCGATGGCCCTGACGCCCCGGACTTAAAAATTACTGAATTACACAAGGAGCTAATTTTTCAAATTTACAATGTGAAAAATAAATCGAATAACTATCTCGAATATCCCGAAGATTATGATGCAACTGATCCGTTTATTGTTTGCCCACCGGAAAACACGGACTGTAATAGCAATTATAAGTTTGAAGGGTATCAAATATTTCAAGTTAAAGACGTCAGTGTTACTACTGCAGATTTAGATGATCCTGCATTCTCGCGATTGGTTTTTCAGTGCGATATTAAAAATGATGTTAGTACAATAATTAATTATCCAACTGATGCTGAAACAGGGAAAATATCTGCACAATTAATGGTTTCTGGTAATAACACTGGAATTCAGCATTCGTTCAAATTAACAGAAGATGCTTTTGCTACTGCAGAAAAAGCACTTGTTCCTCATAAAAAGTATTATTATGTAGCAGTAGCATACGCCTATAACAACTACAAAACGTACGATCAAAATGACGGGGCAACCTTAGATGGTCAAAAATATCAATACTTAAGAGGTAGAAAAGGAGCGTCGGGCAGTATTAAAACATATATGGCAATCCCACATATGAATACTCAATTAGAGGGCGGCTCTGAAATTAATAGTGCCTATGGCGATGAGTTACAAATTACTATGGTTGAAGGTATGGGTAATGGTAATAATGATTTAGATTTAAGTTCTACAACTATAAATAGAATCATGTCAGGTTATCCATGGAAAACAAATATAGTTCAATATAATGCCGGTAAAGGACCTATTAAGGTAAAAGTCGTTGATCCTTTAAACATAAAGGAGGACGTTTATACATTAAGGTTTGATAGTGTTCAATATTCTAAAGCTCTTTATGAAAGAGATAATGGTTTAATAACTGATGCTCAATGGTATATATATTCTTCAAGTCAAGATTCAATTTCTATTGATACTGTTATTTATCAGATGGTTAACGATTCGTTGGCAGTAAAACTTGACAACTTATATGGTACAAATGTATTTGAAGGAATTAAAAATGTTTTATACGAATACAATTCTATTCAAAATTACAATGCTGATACTTTCAAAGTTGATCCATTAACAGTTAAGGACTATAAAGTTTACCCGGAAAATTGTTATTATTCAACAAAATCGATTGTTTACGAAAATGACCAAATAATTTTCGACTTGGGGATCTCTGTACAAATTAATCAAGTTCCATATCCTGGACCTGGTACGAATGTTACAACCGCAAATTATAACACTGCAAATGGTTATATAACTTCTGAGATTGTTTATTCAGATCCTTCACAGTATTGGATTAAACAAGTCAAAGATCAAGATGGCGAATCAGCTTACAATTGGATACGTTCAGGTATAACAGATGAAGATGATTCTCCTTATAATTCCAATCAAGTCAATAGTTCGATTTTTATAGACCCTAATGGTAATTGGACAAATATTGTCGATGGATTATTTGCTCCTTACCGAGTTGTATCTGTTGACAATATTAGTTACCCGCTTGTTTACCAACCAGGTTATTATTTAAATTTTGATGATGCGCAAGATGCTAAATTCGATCAGTATAAGCGTAATTCAAGTATTGATTTTGTAATAACAAAAGATACTACTAAGTGGACAAGATGTCCGGTTGTAGAAATGTGTGAGTTTGATGCTACTGGTGGTACTTCCGACGAAGTTGCAGGACCATCTCAGGGAGGCGCAAAAAAATTCAGATTAAGAAGGGCTAAGTCCGTCTATAGAAATGGTAAACCTGTAAATCCAAATGCTTTAGATTCGATCGATTATTATGGATATAAATTTTTACCTGATTCAGGTATGGGATGGTTCCCGGGTTATGCCATCGATGTTGAAACAGGCGAACGTTTAAATATTTTCTTTGGCGAAGATTCGAAATGGGGATCTTATAACGGTGCAGATATGCTATGGAATCCTCATTACAAAGAATATACAGATTTGTACGGTATTACCGGTGGTCAATCTGGAGAATTAATTTTTGGCGGTAAACATAATATCTACGTCTGGGGGCATTCTTTTGCTAAGCCTGCAAATGGTAATACGTCTAATGCAAAATTAGAATCGAATTCATACGACGAAGGTAGTTTAGTTTATTCTTTACTTAGAATGTCAGAGTCTTCTTTGGTTAATTCAACAAATCAAAAAAACTATCTACGTGGCGTCTATGATAATGTTATTTGGTTAGCTAGACCTATGCTTCGTCCTCAATTTTCTGATTATGATAATGTTTCTGATCCATATGGATTTATAAAATCGGATGTATATATTAAGATTCGAATGGCAAACCCATACAGAGGTAAAGGGGCAGCTAATAGTTCCGGTACACTATATAATGCTTCTTCATTTCTTAAAGATGATAGTTTATCATTGAATGACAATGCACCAATGTTCTATGTGAGTACTATTGGCAAGGGAAGAAAAGATAATTTAAGTGATGTTGCAAAATCAGCTTTAGATTATATTAATGTGGTACCAAATCCTTATTATGCATACGATTCATATGAGTTAAAACAAACTCAAAAATTAGTTAAGTTTACAAATTTACCCGAAAATTGTACTATAAGTATATATAATATAGGTGGTAGCTTGGTTAGACGTTTCGAAAAATCTTCACCACTAACATATTTAGACTGGGATTTAAAGAACGAATATGATATTGAAATAGCAGGCGGTGTTTATATTATTCATATTAATGTGCCAGGCGTTGGTGAAAAAATATTAAAATGGTTCGGCGTACTAAGACCAATTGATTTAGATAATATTTAATAACAAGTACAGATGAAATATACAAAAATCTTAGTTATATTATTTGCAATTTCGACGTCATTATACGCCGGAAATGAGCAAAGGATTGGACAAGCAGGCTCAACAGAAAGTTACGTTAATGCTTGGGGCAGAAGTTCAGGCTTAGCAAGTAGCAGTGTAGCTTCAGTTACTGGTATAGAAGCAATGTATCAAAATATAGCTGGTGCAGCATTTACCAAAAAGACTGAATTGGCATTTGTGCATACTCGTTGGCTTTCCGGATCTGGTATTGGGATTAATAATTTTGGTTTAGCACAAAAAATAGGAGAAACTAATGCATTAACGCTAGGAGTAACCAGCTTTTCTTTTGGCGATATAGAGAGAACTACAGTAGATAATCCGGAAGGTGGCAATGGTACTTTTAACATCAATTACACAACTATTTCTGCTGGCTTTGCAAAAGAGTTTTCTAATAGCATTTATGGAGGATTTAACATAAAAATTATTTCAGAAGGTATTTCAGATGTTAAAGCCACAGGAATAGCATTAGACGCCGGTATCATTTACAGAACAGGTCTTGGGAAGAATAAATTAGGCAAAAAAAATCGTGATAATTTTAAATTCGGTATCACATTAAAAAATGTCGGACCTACAATGAAATATACTGGTGATGGTATTTCCTTCAAAGGTCAATCGAATGACGATGTCCCAATGTCATTACAGTATCGTTCTCAAGATTTTGAAATGCCAACTCAACTAATGCTTGGTTTGGCTTATGATTTTAGATTAACTTCAGCTATAGATACTGTTACAAATAAAATAGTCAGTGACCATATGCTAACAGTATCAGCAGCATTTATCTCTAATTCGTTTACAAAAGATCAAGCATCACTAGGTGTAGAATATTCATTTAGAAATCTATTTCAATTGAGAGCGGGCTATTTATACGAAGAAGAAATAACTAGCGAAGAGTTTAGAGAAATTGTCTACACAGGGCCTTCAGTAGGTGCTACAATAAAAGTGCCTATAAACAAAGAAGAAGGCTCTTACATTGGTATTGACTATTCTTACAGAGCTACTGTTAATTTTAACGGTATTCATACTATAGGCGCTAGAATTATATTGTAATTTTTTATTATATTTGCAACACAAGGAGAGAGTCCCGATGTTAATCGGGATTCTTTTTTGTTAATTATACAAATCTGTTTTATTATGAGTACAGTAAACTATATAACTAAAGAAGGGCTACAAAATTTAAAGGATGAATATACTAGATTAGTTAGTGTTGAGAGACCTTCTATTTCTCAACAAATAGCTGATGCAAGAGATAAAGGCGATCTATCTGAAAATGCTGAATACGATGCTGCAAAAGAAGCACAAGGTTTGCTTGAAATGAAAATAGCTCAACTAGAAGAAGTGATAAGAAATTCTAGAATCATCGACGAATCGAAATTAAGTACAGATGCTGTTCAGATTCTCAATAAAGTAAAAATTAAAAATTTGGCTAATAATACAGCGATGGAGTATACTCTTGTTTCGGAGACAGAAGCTGATCTGAAAAATAAAAAGCTGTCTATTAATACTCCAATTGCCAAAGCTCTATTAGGGCATAAAGTTGGCGATGTGGTTGAGGTTACTGCACCGGCAGGTCTTATAAAATTTGAAATAATTGAAATCGGATTCTAAACCATGTCAACCATATTTACTAAAATAATTAATCGTGAAATTCCTGCATATATTGTTGCCGAGGATGAACGTTTCATCGCTTTTTTAGATGTTTTCCCTATCGCAAAAGGTCATGTACTTGTGGTGCCCAAAATACCTGTCGATTATATTTTTAATCTTGAAGACGATATCTTATCAGACTTACATGTTTTTTCAAAAAAGGTAGCAAAAGCTGTTGAGAAAGTAATTCCATGTAAACGTATTGGCATTGCTGTAATTGGATTAGAAGTCCCTCATACACATATTCATTTGGTACCTATCAATTCGGTTACAGATATTGATTTTTCTAAACCAAAACTTAAACTGGAAGATACGGAGATGAAATCTATTGCTCAGGCAATTATAGAAGCAATTTAACCTTTTAATCTATTTGAGTTATTATTAATAAAGCTTTTCCAAGAAGAAGTTCCTTTATTGGATGTGCTTATTTTGTTTTGATAAAAATGACACATTGCAGCGGCAAGCCCGTCGGTTGCATCTAAATCGTCTGGAATTTTTTCGAAATGTAACACGTTTTGTAGCATTTTAGCCACGGTATCTTTTTTTGCCATTCCGTTCCCTGTAATACTTTGCTTAATTTTAAGAGGCGCATATTCTGTGATGCTAAGTTCTCTTTGCAAGCATGCCGCAATGGCAGCACCTTGTGCTCTGCCCAGTTTGTGCATCGATTGTGGATTTTTTCCTAAAAATGGAGACTCGATAGCTAATTCATCAGGTTTATAAGTGTCAATTAAGTGTAACGTTCGTTCGAAAATATGTTTAAGTTTTAAGTATGGATCAGTCATTTTTTTTAGCTCGATAACTCCCATTATTATCAACTCAACATTTTGTTTTTGTATACCTATTATTCCGTAACCCATAAGTTGGGTTCCCGGGTCAATACCTAAAATTATTCTATCGTATTGTTTTGATGTCAAAGCTTTGCCTTTGTTTTACTGAATACTTTTTGCGCAACTATTCCCAAGATAATTGTCAATAAACCTACGATGGTGTACCAATGTATATCTTCTTTTAAAATAATAGCTATAAAAATAAAAGAAATAAATGGGGACAAAAAAACAATATTGGCAATTTTACCTGGATGCTCACTTAGCTTTAATGCCTTCATCCATAAAAAGAAAGTAATTCCCATCTCGAACCAGCCAATGTAAATGCTAGAAACTAATCCTTTAAAAGTAAAATGAAAATTCGAAGGCTCAAATAGCAATAGCAAACTAATATAAATACTTCCCATTAAAAAATTAAGCATGAGTTTCGAAGATTCTTTCCTATGGTCTTTGTAATTTAATAGCCAATAAGTACTCCAAATTAACGAACTGCCAACAGCCAGGCTAACACCTAACCAATTAAATTGAACGTTCCCAAAGGGATTGGAGATTAGCATAACACCACCAAAAGAAAGTAATAAGCCTAACCAAGTGTTCCAATGAACCTTCAGCTTAAAAATTAATGCACTTAATATAGTCAGAACAATCGGCCAAGTATAATTAAGTGGTTGAGCGACTTGCGCAGGTAACAAATCGTAGGCTTTGAACAACACTAAATAATAAACAAAAGGATTAAATAACCCATTAATCGAAGATCTTAACCAATCATTTATTTTAATCGGATCTTTTTCTTTTTCGAAAATATAAAAGACAAATAAAATAAGGCTTGCGCTAACCGATGCAATCCACAGCACCATAAAAAGATTGATTTCGTTCAATGCAATTTTAAATGCAGTCGCAACAGTTGACCATAAAAGAACTGCACTGATTCCGTATATAAGGGACTTATTACTATTTGATTGTTTCATGTTTAAAATCGCAAATTTAATTGATTTGTTTGGGATGTTTACATAACTATGTATTTTGTGTAATTATTATTGATTTTTAAACATCAACAGACCTGATAAGCGTTTCATTAGTCCCGATTAAATCTAAATTTGATTTCAAATAATAAACATTACTTAACTGAAATTAAGTTAACATTGACGTTTTTTAACTTTTTAATGGTGACCATCTATTTTAAAGTTTCTATTTTAGCTTTCGGAATTATCTATTTACAAGATAGTTTCTAATAATCTATTTAATAATTCTATCAATAGTTCATGAAAAACTACAACTTAATTAACAACATCACTGGTTGGGTCGTGTTTCTGATTGCTACCGTAACCTTTGTTCTTACCATCGAACCAACTGCCAGTTTTTGGGATTGTGGTGAGTTTATTGCAAGTTCGTATAAACTTGAAGTAGGACATCCTCCTGGAGCTCCATTATTTATGATTATAGCAAGATTTTTCTCTTTGTTTGCTATGGGAGATGTGATGCAAGTTGCCAAATGGGTCAATATCATGTCGGCACTTTCTAGCTCGTTTACAATTTTATTTTTATTCTGGACAATCACTCATTTTTCTAAAGCTATTGTTAAAAAAGTGGCAGAATTAAATCTTGCAACAACTATTGGAATTATGTCTAGTGGTGTGGTTGGTGCCTTAGCTTACACATGGTCAGATACATTTTGGTTTTCGGCAGTAGAAGGCGAGGTATATGCTATGTCTTCGTTTTTTACAGCAGTGGTAGTTTGGGCTATATTAAAGTGGGAAAATATCGCCGATGAAGCTTATGCCAATCGTTGGTTAATATTAATATTTTATTTAATAGGATTATCTATAGGGGTTCACTTATTGAACTTATTAGCAATACCAGCTATTGTATTTGTGTATTATTTCAGAAAATACAAAGTAACTCGAAATGGTGTTATTTTAGCTAGTGCAATTTCTGTTGCTTTATTAGGAGGAATAATGTACGTGCTTATCCCTCATTCAGTAACAGTTGCATCATGGTTTGAACTCATGTTTGTGAACGGTTTTGGAATGCCGATACATAGCGGATCGATTGCTTTTGCAGTAATTTCTTTGGCTCTTCTTGGTTTTGGAATTTGGTATACCGATAAAAAAGGGAAAGTAATTCTTAATACGGTATTTTTATCTATAACAGTAATAATGATTGGTTATTCGTCGTTTACAATGATCGTTATTCGCTCGAATGCGAACCCTCCTATGGATGAAAATAACCCCGACAATGTATTTTCCCTGCTTTCTTATTTAAATCGCGAACAATATGGCGATAGACCTTTATTTTACGGCCAATATTATAATGCTCCGATTATTGGGAGCGACGAAACTTTTAACTATTTTCAGGTTGGCGATACTTATAAAGAAATCCCTTGGAGCACTACTTATAAATACGATCCTCGTTTCGAAACCTTCTTCCCCAGAATGTACAGCTCTCAAGCCAATCACATAGAAGCTTATAAACAATGGGCCGACATAAAAGGTAAAAAACTAAAAATATCGGATTACGGAGAAGCTAAAACTTACGAAATCCCAACATTTCAAGAGAATATCAAATACTTCCTCGATTACCAGATGGATGCAATGTTCTTTAGGTACTTTTTGTGGAATTTTGTCGGTAGACAAAACGATATTCAGGGGCATGGTAATTTCGATAAAGGCAACTGGATTAGTGGTTTTTCTTTTATAGACGATAAAAGAGTTGGTCCACAAGAAAATTTACCGGACAGTATGAAAAATAATAAAGGAAGAAATGTATTTTACTTCTTACCTTTAATTCTAGGTGTCATTGGAATATTCTTCCAATACATCAAAGATATTAAACAGTTTTGGGTAACCCTGCTGTTCTTTTTTATGACGGGGATAGCAATTATCATTTATTTAAATCAATATCCATATCAACCTCGAGAAAGAGACTATGCCTATGCTGTTTCCTTTTATGTCTATGCTATATGGATTGGTTTAGGTGTTTTAGGCTTGTTCTTTGCCCCTAGCAAGATTACAGATAAAGAAATGGGCAAAATGATTATGTTTGGAGCCGGTATTGCTATAGGTTCTGCTTTAATCGCACTTATGTTTGGAGCAGGAACCGGATTTGCACTGCTGATGCTTTCTATGACTGGTGTAGCAGTTATCGTTTTATATTTATTTAAGTTGATGCTCAAACCTGTTAGTTCACCAATGATTTCTGCTGTATTGGTATTTGTGTTAACAATGGCTATTCCTTTGCAAATGGTAAGTCAAACTTGGGACGATCACGATAGAAGCGACAGATATACTGCTAGAGATTTTGCGCATAACTATTTAGATTCTTGTGCTCCGAATGCAGTTTTATTTACAAATGGAGATAACGACACTTTCCCATTGTGGTATGCTCAAGAAGTTGAAGGCTACAGAACCGATGTAAGAGTTGTAAACTTAAGTTTATTAAATACAGAATGGTACATCGATCAGATGAAGCGTAAAGCCTACGATTCAGAACCGGTACCTTTCTCTTTTACACCAGATCAAT
Source organism: Bacteroidales bacterium (assembly GCA_016936665.1). Lineage (GTDB taxonomy): Bacteria > Bacteroidota > Bacteroidia > Bacteroidales > JAFGXI01 > JAFGXI01. The sequence goes on along the minus strand of JAFGXI010000015.1, from coordinate 14,038 downwards.
ATATGCATGGAGTTAGAGATGTAACACCCTTTGTTAACAGAGTAGAAGGCTCTAGGGATATTAAAGAATTGATAGCTTTTGTTAAAAGCGAAAATCCGGCGGCAAAAGTTCAATCTCCTTTTAAAGAAGGCGATAAAATCAATTATTTTCCAACTAGGAATTTCAGTCTAAAAATAGATTCCGCCGAAATTGTAAATAAAGGGGTTGTGTCTCCAAATGATGCCGGAAAAATTGTTAAGGAGATAACATGGAAAACAAATAAAAGTTATGCTTTAAAAGCCGATTTAATGGTTCTCGATTTAATTTCTAATTTCGACTGGAATCGTCCGGTGTATTTTGCAATTACAGTTGGCTCCGATGGTTATAATAACTTAGAAGATTATTTCCAACTCGAAGGATTAGCGTATCGATTTGTACCTATAAAAGCTAAAAAAGATCCTACAGGACAGACCGGAAGTGTGAATGCCGATGTGATGTACGATAACATGATGAATAAATTCAAGTGGGGAGGCTTAAATAATCCGGATGTTTATTTGGATGAGAATAACCTTAGAATGACCATGAATTTGAGAAATAATTTTACGCGTTTAGCCAATGCTCTTCTTGAAGAAGGAAAACGTGATAAAGCTGTTGAAGTTTTAGATCGTTGCTTAGAGGTTATGCCAATGGATATTATTCCGGTAAATTATTTTATGATTGGAATGGTTGAGGCTTATTACAAAGCGGGAGAATTTGAAAAAGCAAAACCGGTAATTGAAAAAATAGTTGAAAATTCCGATCAGGATTTGAATTATTATTTGTCACTCGATAAGCAATATAGAAAAGTTGTCGATAGAGAAATTAACTTATCGATGTATCTATTACAAAGCGTTTATCAGCAAGCTAAATCTAACGGACAAGATGAATTGGCCGATAATGTATACGCTTTACTAGAGAAGTATCACGAAAGAAATGAGATGTTAAAAGGCGGACGTTAATATCCTTTGTTATTTCAAGAAGCTATCTCATTAGATTGTTGCAAATGTTTTAAAAATGCACGACTTTTGAGATAGCTTTTTTTATAGCTGCATTACAATGAAAGATTTTATAATTCAACCTCCGGGTTTTATTCAAAATAGTTTGAAATTTCTTCACTGGAACTTCAAATCTTTGAACGATGTCTTTCTAACTTTCGACGATGGGCCAACTCCCAACGTAACCCTTGAAGTTTTAGATATCTTAGAATTTTACGATGTTATTGCCACTTTTTTTGTAATTGGAAGAAATGTTGAGCGTCATCCGGAGATATACGAAAAAATTATCCAAAGAGGCATGCAAGTTGGTAATCATACTTATAGCCATTTGAATGGATGGAAAACAGATACTTCGGTTTATATAAACGATACTAAATTAGCCGGTCAAATGATAGACAGCAATTTATTTCGCCCTCCTTACGGAAAAATTAGAGCCGTTCAAGCTGTTCCATTATATAAAAACTATAATCTAATTATGTGGGATGTACTTACTAAAGATTACAATCCCAACACAGTACCAGAGCAATGCTTCGAAAATGTAAAAAAGTACACGAAAAATGGTTCTATTATAGTATTTCACGATTCTGTTAAAGCTTACGATAACATGATCTACGCTTTACCACGATCGATAGAATATCTTAAAGCGAAAGGTTTTAAATTGCAAACTCACATACCGCATAAAAAAACTGTTCCATCGATTTAAGACAGAACAGTTTTTTATTTTAAACGTAATCGGATTAAAATAATCCGCCTGTTTTATAGATCTCTAACTGAACTTCAGAAAAAGGATTGCCTTGTACTTGCGTTTTTTTGCTCAAGTTTTCGATGGTACCTGTTTCAAAATCGACTTTAATTTGATCTCCATCTTCTAACTTAAGCCCTTCCAACGAATTGTAAGTCATAATAGGCATGGCTGCATTAATGGCGTTTCTTTCGTAAATAGCGCCAAACGATTCTGCTAAAATAACAGAAATACCTAAGGCTTTGAAACCATCAACGGCTTGTTGTCTGGAAGAGCCAGAACCAAAGTTTTTCTGAACCAATACGATATCGCCTTTTTTGCATTGTTTTGTAAAATTCTCATAGCCTTTTAAATTATCGAAAATATAAGGACCCATTTCGCTTAATTCTGTGATGGCCAAATATCGGTTATGAAAAATCATATCGGTATCGATATTATCTTCTTTAATATACCAAACTCGTCCTTCTACTATTGTTGGTTCTTCGTGATATTGTTTGTTGCTATGGCTTTCTGTACTTTGTTTTATGTTTTGGTCGGGTAAGAAAATAGCTGGTTCAGCTGGGATATCATCGTCGGTGGTTATGTATCCTGCAATTGCAGAAGCTGCAACAGCCGAAGGAGATGCTAAATAAACATCGCCTTTACCTTGTTTCCCCGGGAAGTTTCTGTTTCCTGTACTAATGGTAATTTCGCCGGGTCCGTTTTGCCCAACTTGTCCGGCGGCGCAACCCGCACAACCAGCATTAGACACTAAAGCTCCCGAATCTTTAAAAATTTTTATTAACCCTTCATCGTAGGCTTGATTCCAAATTTGATCGGTAGATGGAACAATTTTCAATACAACTCCGGGGGCTACTTTTTTATCTTTCAGTATTCGTGCGGCTTCTCTTAAGTCTTCGATTCGGCCGTTGGTACAACTACCGATAAATGCAGAATCAATTTTTGTTTGTTTACGATCGTCGATATTGGCTGTGTCGTGAGGAGCTCCGGGTAACGAAACTTTTCTTGTGAATTTAGATAGGTCGATGTCGAAAACTTTTGAGTAATGGGCATCTGCATCAGCTTTAATTTTTTCAAGCGAACGACCGGCTGCTTTTTCGCAATAATCGATCACTTCTTGGTTAGGCGTGAATAGCAAAATAATTGCACCCATTTCTGTGGCCATAGAAGCTATTGTAATTCTTTCGTCTAAACTAAGTTTGTCTACTTCTTCTCCGTATATTTCTACGGAATAACCTAATAGCTGATTGGCTCCGAAAATGGATAATAAGTTTAAGGTGATGTCTTTCGCAGAAATATTGGTAGGTCGTTTTCCGTTAAGGTTGATTTTAACAGATTCTGGTACTTTAAACCATACTTTTCCTTTGGCAAATGCGGCTGCTATATCTTTATCGCCCATGCCTTGTCCGAACGCTCCAATTGCACCTAAGATATTGGCGTGCGAGTCGGTTGTAACAGCTGTTCCGCCCGGTATTGAAAGACCTTCGGAAATCATAGTATGAGTTCCAATACCTTGGTTAATGTCGAATACTTTAATGCCGTATTTACGGGCAAACTTTCTTACAATTTGCTGATTGACGGCATATTTTTGATCCGATCCTGTTGGGTTTGTATCGAATGTAAAAAATGTTTTACTAACATCGTCAATGCCTAAGTGGTAATCTTCGATGTTTTTAACAACGTTTGGCCCCCCAAAATCGCGAGCCGCACGCACATCAATTTCTATATCTACAATATCGCCAGGTTTAATCACATCGTGCTTAGAGTGATTTGCAATGATTTTTTCTATTAATGTAAGTCCCATGTTTTTTATGTTTGGATGCAAATGTAATTAACTATCTACAAATGCCATAACTACTTTTTTAAAAACTTTTTAAAATTGATTCGAGCGAAACTTTTATCTTTTACTTTTGCTATTATGAGAGTCTATAAATTTGGAGGAGCGTCGGTTAAAGATGCCAATGGTGTAAAAAATGTGGCAAACATAATTGCAAGTAATTCGAGGGATTTAATTGTTGTAATCTCAGCAATGGGAAAAATGACCAATGCTTTCGAAGTTTTACTGAAGGCTTATTTCGAAAATCGAAAATTTGATGAGGCTTTCTCAGTTATTGAAAATTATCATCGAGAAATTTTATCCGAATTAGGGATTATATCGCCTGCATTCGAGTCATTGCTGAGCGATTTAAAAAACCATCTTACTAAAAAATCTTCTAATCATTATAATTTTGAATACGACAGAATTATTGGGTATGGAGAATTAATGTCTACTCGAATTGTTTCCGATTATTTAACGAATTTGGGACTCTTACACAAATGGATAGATATCAGAACAGTTATACGCACCGATAACAATTATCGATTTGCAAAAGTTGATTGGGACAAAACAGTTGAACAAGCTCAAGAAAACTTCACCGTTAATCAATTGTACATCACACAAGGCTTTATTGGCGCCGATGCAGATTCAAATACAACAAGTTTAGGTAGAGAAGGCTCCGATTATAGCGCTGCGATTTTATCGTATGCAACACATTCGGAAGATGTCACTATTTGGAAAGATGTTCCCGGAGTGCTCAATGCCGATCCTAGATTATTTGATGACGCTGTTTTAATACCCGAACTTTCGTATTACGATGCCATTGAGCTTGCTTTCTTTGGTGCTCAGGTTATTCACCCTAAAACGATACAACCCCTTAAAAATAAAGCAATTCCTTTATACGTTAAGTCGTTTGTAGATCAAAACTTAAAAGGTACTAAAGTCGATTTTCAGCAAGCTACAATTGAGCAACCCATCATCATTATTAAAGACAATCAAATATTGCTTTCAATTCGTACTCGCGATTTTTCTTTTGTTGATGAGAAAAATATTAGTACAATTTTTAATTTGCTTTCAAAGTATAATGCCAAGGTAAATCTAATGCAAAATGGAGCAATTAGTTTTTCTGTAGTGATTGATGCTATTCCAATGTTGTTCGACGCGTTACTTAAAGATTTACAAGCCGATTTTGAAGTAAGATATAATCATCACTTGAAATTAATAACTGTTCGACATTATAATACCTATTCGACTGAACAACTGATTGGAGATAAGATGATTTATCTTGAGCAAAGAAGCCGAAATACAGCTCAATATCTTGTTGGCGATAAGTCGTAGGTTACCTTTTTGTTACTCTTCCTCTCGACTAATTCGAATTAAAAATTAATACTTTTGCCTTTAAATATACGGTAGATATGTCAAAACACTGGGACTTTTTTAAAAGTGGAATTGTAGGAAACGATGTTAAGTATTCGACACCTTATGGCGAACAACGCATGATTTATGCCGATTGGATTGCCAGTGGTAGATTGTATGCTCCAATTGAAGAAAAGATATCCAAAGAAATAGGTCCTTATGTCGCCAATACACACACAGAAACCAGTGAGTCGGGCACTAGAATGACCAAAACCTATCATCGTGCTCAAAAGATAATTAAAAAACACTGTAATGCAGGACCTGACGATGTTTTAATCACTGCCGGTTTTGGAATGACTGCTGTGATTAATAAGTTTCAACGTATTTTAGGTTTTAAGTCTTGTGGTCGTCTAGCACATAAATCATGTTTGATGGAGCAAGAACGGTCGGTGGTTTTTATTACGCATATGGAACATCATTCCAATCATACTTCTTGGTATTCGACCAATTGCGATGTTGTGATTGTCCCTCCCGATAAAGATTTACAGGTTTCGGTCGTGAATCTTCGAGAAACTCTTAAAAAATACGAGAATCGACCATATAAAATAGGTTCTTTTTCAGCTGCATCGAATGTGACAGGAATTATTACGCCATACCACGAAATGGCTAAAGTGATGCACGAGTTTGGAGGCTTATGTTTTATCGACTTTGCGGCTTCTGCACCGTATGTCGACATCGATATGCACCCCAAAGATCCAATGATGAAATTAGATGCTATTTTCTTTTCTCCTCACAAGTTTTTAGGTGGACCTGGCGCTTCCGGTGTTTTAATTTTTGATAAACATCTATATAAAAACGATATTCCCGATCACCCGGGAGGAGGAACTGTCGATTGGACAAATGCTTGGGGTGAGTACAAATTTATTGATGACATTGAACTTAGAGAAGATGGAGGAACTCCGGGCTTTCTTCAAACAATAAGAACGGCTTTGGCAATTCAACTTAAAGAACAAATGACCATTAAAGCTATTGCAGAAAGAGAAAACGAATTAGTAAACAAAGCTATCGATGGTCTTTGTGCTATTGAAAATGTAGAAGTTTTGTCTTCGAAGCACCGTCATAGAATAGGTTCTGTTTCTTTTTATCATCGAAGCATTCATTTTAATTTGATAGTGAAATTGCTGAGCGATCGCTATGGCATTCAAGTAAGAGGAGGCTGTGCATGTGCCGGAACATATGGTCACATTCTTTTGGATGTCGATTACGAACGTTCAAAACAAATTACTTCAAAAATCAATTCCGGAGATTTGTCGGAAAAACCGGGCTGGGTGCGTTTATCTATACATCCGACCATGTCGAACGAAGATTTAGATTTGATAATAAATGCAGTTAAAGCCATTTCGGAAAATTACATTGAATGGTCGAAAGACTATCGGTATTCCAATAAAACCAATGAATTTTCGTATGTTGGAAGCAATCCAATAGAAGAAACTATCGAAAATTGGCTACATTTGTAGTGTTAAACTTTAATGTAGTTGTTCAATTCAGTTGACAGTTTTGTGAGGAACTTAAAATTGAAATAGAAGAATCAATTTTATCACAGGTGAAGACCGCATCCGACGAAATATATATGCAGCGTAGTCTGCAATTGGCAAGATTAGGTAAGGGTACTGCTGCACCAAATCCAATGGTGGGCTCTGTTATAGTATTTCAAGGTGAAATTATTGGCGAAGGTTACCATCAGCAATGTGGGCAGGCTCATGCAGAAGTCAATGCAATAAATTCGGTAATAGATTCCGATTTACTTACTCAATCGACTCTGTATGTCAATTTAGAGCCTTGTGCACATGTTGGTAGAACCCCAGCTTGTTCAACGTTAATCATCCAAAAGAAAATCCCAAGAGTAGTTATTGGTTGCGTCGATCCTTTCGAGAAAGTGGCCGGCAAAGGCATCGACATGTTAAAAGCGGCAGGTGTTGAAGTTGTGGTTGGAGTTCTCGAAAAAGAAAGTCAATGGTTGAATCGCTGTTTTTTTACTTTTCATCAAAAGAAAAGGCCATACATCATTTTAAAATGGGCACAAACTATAGACGGATTTATTGATATCGATCGGACGGATGCCTCAGTGGAACCGGCATGGATCACTAATGAACTTTCGCGCGCTTTGGTTCACAAATGGAGAACCGAAGAACCTGCAATAATGGTCGGCACACAAACTGCACTTAAAGACAATCCTCAGCTAAATGTTAGGGCTTGGAGTGGGAAAGAACCGCTTAGAATAACTGTTGACAGAGATCTTCGCATTCCTCGATCATACCATTTGTACGACGATTCGCAAGCTACGCTTATTTTTTCGAATGAAATTGGCCAATCGGGCAAAAATACAGAATGGGTTAAATTAGACAATGCTCAAGATATCAATCGCCAAATCTTTACAACGCTCTACCAGAAAGAGATACAGTCGGTTATTGTTGAAGGAGGCAAAGAAGTTTTAGAATCCTTAATAGCTCAAAACCTATGGGATGAAGCAAGAGTTTTTATTGGACCGAAAACCTTCAAAAAGGGTGTGAAAGCCCCCATCATTGATGCCAAGTTATTGCGAAAAGAGTGGCTAAACGACACTGAATTAAGTTATTTTATTCCATTTGACTGAAAGAATCATTTTTCTCGAAGATTCTTATCAAAAAAACAAGGGTTATTTTTATTTTTTTTATATTTTCAGGAATATTTTATAAAAAACTGAATTAAATAACATTATGGAAGTAAAAGGCACAGGACTGGTTTCTTTGAGAGCGTACATCAAAGAATATCATGCACAAGACTATCAAACATGGTTAAATGCGCTACCAAAATCGGCGAAGAATGTATTTGCAAATGTAATTACCACTTCAGGATGGTTTTCGATCGATGAAGTATATTATCAGGCATTAAAAGTTACTGCCGAATTATTTTATGAGGGCAATCAAAAGCAAGCAGCATATCAAGTAGGTTTGTTTAGTGCAAATTTCGATTTAAAAGGTGTATATAAAGTTTTTTTAATGATTGCGACACCTGTCGCCCTAATGAAAGCTTCTAAACGAATAATAGCAATGTATTATCGCCCTGTTGATGTTAAAATTGATGAAGTCCAAAAGAATAGTTTGGTGTTAAGCAGTACTCTTTTGCACAGAGAAAGCGAAATGATAGACTATCTTAATATAGCATGGTGTGTTCGTGCTCTTGAACTGGCTAATTGTAAAAATGTTGATTATAAGAAAGTAGATCCAATATACGAGGATATGTTCTCTGTACAACTGAGCTGGAGTTAACGCAAAAATTCAATAATCAAAAGAAATGAGAATTTGCTGATAATATTTTATCAAAGTTAAAGACCTTTTAAACTCAGTTGAATGCGCTTTCGCTCTGCGTCTATACTTACTACTTTTACTTTTAAATGCTGATGCAGTTGAACATACTCATGAGGATTACTAACGAAAGTATCTGCCATTTCGGAAACGTGAATTAAGCCGTTTTCTTTAATGCCAATGTCCACAAAAGCGCCAAAATTAGTAATGTTAGTAACAATGCCCGACAATTCCATACCAACAATAAGGTCATCAATTTTTCTAATGTTAGGGTCAAATTCCAGTATTTTAGTTGCTTGCCGAGGGTCAGGGCTCTTCTTAGCTAATTCTTTTAAAATATCGTTGATGGTTGGTAGCCCAAAATCTTTGGTTACAAAGGCTTGTTTATCGATGGTTTGAATTAAAGCTTCGTTACCAATCAACTCATCAATGTTTCGATGGATCGATTTGGCCATGGCTTCTACTAACCGGTAACTTTCGGGGTGCACTCTTGAATTGTCGAGGGGATGTTTACCTTTTGGAATTCTTAAAAAGCCGGCACACTGTTCAAACGATTTTGGTCCCAAACTCGGAACTTTAAGCAAATCTTTTCGAGATTCGAACATGCCATTTTCTGAACGATATTCAACGATTCTTTCAGCTGTTTTTTGATTTAAGCCTGAAACATATCGTAATAAATAAGGGCTGGCTGTATTTAAATTAACGCCTATTAAATTCACGACCGATTCGACAATAAAATCGAGACTTTCTTTTAATAGCTTTTGATCTACTTCGTGCTGGTATTGTCCTATGCCTAAAGATTTTGGATCGATTTTAACAAGCTCAGACAGAGGATCCATTAATCGTCTTCCTATAGAAACAGCCCCACGAACAGTGACGTCGTAGTCGGGAAATTCTTCTCGTCCTACACTTGAAGCAGAATAGATTGATGCTCCATCTTCGCTCACTACAAAAACTCTGACCGGCCTATTGAATCGTAGTTTCTGAATAAAAAATTCGGTTTCTCTTCCTGCTGTCCCATTGCCTATGGCTATAACATCTATATGATATTGTTCAACCAAAGATGTGATGCGCTGAGATGCTGTTTTAGTTTCTTCTTGTGGCTTATGCGGATAAATGGTGGTGTTTGTGAGCAGTTGGCCTTGCTCATCGAGACAAACTACTTTGCAACCTGTTCTGTAGCCCGGATCTATGGCTAAAACACGATGTCTGCCAATGGGTGGTGCCATTAGCAACTGACGTAAGTTTTGCTTAAAAACCTCAATTGCCTGAGTATCTGCTTGAAGTTTTGCTTCTGCAATACGTTCATTTTCAAGCGATGGCCTTAGTAGTTTTTTGTAGGCTTGTTGTATCGCTTTTTCGACAATGTTTTTTGTCCCACTATGGGATTTGATGATTTTTCGTTCTAATTGTTCGATGGCTTTGTCTTCGTCGGGGAGCGCATGCATTTTAAGAATGCCCTCGTAGTCGCCTCTGTAAATGGCTAAAAACCTATGAGAAGGGCAACGATTTAAACTTTCGGACCAATCGAAATAATCGCGATATTTTTGCTCGCTATCTTCTTTTTTTCCTGCTTTGACCGTAAGTTGCGAAAAACGTTCAAACTGGCTTCTCATCTGTTGACGATGAAATTCATTTTCGTTGATCCATTCGCTGATAATATCGATTGCCCCGTCGATTGCATCTTCGGTGGTAGGAACCTCTTTTTGAAGATATCTTTTTGCTACATCCTTAGGGTTGTCGATGTTTTGAGCCATAATCATTTTTGCTAAAGGCTCTAAGCCTCGCTCTTTAGCAATATCGGCTTTGGTTTTTCGCTTCGATTTATATGGTAAATAGATGTCTTCTAAAGTATTGATGTCGAAGGTTTTTTCAATTCTTTGTCGAAGCTCCGGATTGAGTTTGCCTTGCTCTTCGATGCTACTCAAAATGCTTGCTTTCCTTTTTAATATTTCTTGAAATTGTAGGTTAAGTTTTTGTATTTGAGCAATTTGAACTTCATCAAGCTCTCCTGTCCTTTCTTTTCGGTATCGGCTAATAAATGGTATGGTTGCACCTTCATCAAGTAACGCAATGGTGTTTGTTATTTGTTGAGCAGATATTTGCGTTTGTTGTGCAATGAATTCTTGTACTTGCATTGTATGAATTTTGAAGCAAAAATACATTAAACCCGCTTTATAAAAAATAAGTTCTCTAATGCAAATCAATTCCAATAAAGATTAAGTGGAAAGAACTTTTGAATTTGTTTTTTAATTGACTTTAACAATCTATCATTTGTGCGAATTGCCAATATCATTACCTTTGCATTATAAAATCAATCATTATGGCACTTTTAAGAATCATAGTAATCATTGTTATCATCTATTATGCTATTAAATTTTTAATGAAATTATTAGCGCCTTATTTGATGAAAAAGATGGCTGATAAGATGAACGATCAATTTCAGAATCAATATCGACAACAACAAAATTATCAAAGAAAAAGAGAAGGAGAAGTGACAGTAGAAGGCAATACTAAGAAGGAGTCTCAATTTGGTAAAGACGATGGCGAATATGTCGATTATGAAGAAGTAAAAGATTAAACTGTTCCTGAATCTATTGTTGAATGAAACACTGGCAAGAACGTACCGCTTTACTATTGGGAGAGAAGAAATTAGTAAAATTGTCTGCTTCACATGTGTTGGTAGTCGGGCTAGGCGGGGTAGGGGCATACGCCGCAGAACAGCTTGTAAGAGCCGGTGTAGGGGAGTTATCTATTGTGGATGGCGATATCGTGCAAGCGAGTAATCTAAATCGCCAGTTGCCGGCCACACATTTGACCTTAGGGATGAAAAAGGCTGAGGTTTTAAAAGATCGTTTTTTATCGATAAATCCACAGCTTAAACTTCACGTTTATAATCAATATCTTACTACAGAGGAAATGTCTGAGTTTGTTTCTTCGCAACCATACGACATGGTTTTAGATGCAATAGATACTTTATCGCCTAAGGTACAATTGATAAAATCTTGTGTGGAGCAAAGTATTCCTATCGTTAGTTCTATGGGCGCAGGTGCGCGCATAGATCCGACGAAAGTTACGATAACAGATGTGTCGAAATCTTACAACGACAGATTGGCTTTTAAGGTGAGAAAAGCCCTTCATAAGTATAATATTTATAAAGGCTTTAAAGTGGTCTTTTCTTCGGAGTTGCCGGATCGCAATGCTATTATGCTAATTGAAAATGAACAAAACAAAAAATCTACCGCCGGAACGATTTCATATATGCCTGCTATTTTCGGTATTATGTGTGCGGCAGAAGTGATAAGACAGTTGTTAGCAGAAAAGAAAGATTGAAAATTGTGTCGGGGTAGGGCGACTCGAACGCCCGACCTCCACGTCCCGAACGTGGCGCGCTACCAGCTGCGCTATACCCCGATGCAGGCTACAAAATTAAGTCATTTAAGCTTCTTTTTGGTACATGATGCCTGTTTTTTTCATCTCTCCAGTAACGAATATTTTGGGTTTCGTCTACCTCGTCGATAATAACTTCCTCTTTGGGCTTTCCTAAAGCTATAATGTGAACGATTTTATACTTGTCTTCGATCTGAAGTAAGGCTCTCATCTTTGGTCTATTGAAAGCAGCTACAATACAACCTCCAAAACCGGACTCTGTGGCACCTAATAAGATAGTTTGACTGACAATTCCATCGTCGCAGTAATAATTTTCCGATAGCGATTCATCGTTAAGAACTACAATATATGCCACTGGTCGCTCCCCGATTTCCGGTCCTTTCCAATCTTCTAAATAACCGGCCCAAGCCAATAACTCGAACAAATGCTCGTTTTTGTCGATTTTGTTTACCAACAAGTAACGAAGACTTTGCATATTTCTGGCCGACGGGGTATAGCGTGTTAAGTTGATCCAAGACTTTAATAGGTCATCGCTTATTGCTTCCGATTCATAAAACCTACGATAAGAGCGACTTTTCTTAACTAATTCGAGCAAGTTATTCATCTTGTTTTTTTGAAGTAAAAGTAAAAAAATAGGCAGACTATATTAGTCTGCCTGAATATTTTTAAAGCGAAAAAAGATTAAAATTTATGTCTTCTTTCATCAGAAACAGTCAATCTTTTACGGCCTTTTGCACGACGAGAAGCTAAAACTTTTCTGCCGGTTACACTTTCCATTCTCGATCTAAATCCGTGCTTGTTTCTTCTCTTTCTTTTTGATGGTTGAAATGTGCGTTTCATGTTTCAATATTTTAATCGGTGTTGTCTATTCTAAAATTGAGTGGCAAAGATACAATTTTCTATTTAATTACAAATAGATTGATGCTATAAATTTGAAAAAAATAACAATACTGTCTAAGGTGCAGATTATTAATGAATTACATAGGTAGGTAGATGATTTTCTTAGTTTCGAAAAATTCGCCATCGAAGTATTGTGTAATTGGATACACTTCCGCATTTCTAAAGGGTTTTACTTCTTCTTCAAAATCGCCCCCTTTTAGATAGATAATACCGTTTTCCAATCCGTTTTTCGATTGCTTCGAAAATTTATTCTGACAAAAACCGACAAATTTAGGAAAAGCAGTAACAGCCCTACTGATTATAAAATCGAACTTTTCGTTAATATTTTCTGCTCTCTCTGCTGTTGCTTTTACATTTTGTAACGAAAGTGCATCGGCAACAGTCTGAACAACCTTTATTTTTTTTGCGATACTGTCTGCTAATACGAAATCTACTTCAGGAAACATTATTGCTAAAGGAATACCCGGAAACCCACCACCGGTGCCAATATCGAGAATTTTTGTACCGGCCGTGAAGCTGGTAAATTTTGCGATGGCTAGAGAATGTAAAAAATGTTGACTTACCAAATGCTCCATATTTTTTCTGGAAATCATATTGATTTTCTGATTCCACTCGTGGTACAGATGAAAAGCTTGTTCAAATTGCTTGGCTTGCTGTTCTGTAAGTTTGAAATATTGATGCAATAACTGAGTTTCCATAGCTTAATAATTGAAACACAAAATTATTCTATTTTATCTAAAACCCGATAAGTGTCGCTGCCCATTGCCGTGAGAATAATGTCTAAAACTTGTTCATCGTGGTTAATTAATGGAATGACGATGTTTTCGAATGGCGTAAATGGTAAAACTACTTTAAAATCGTCTGGAAACTCAGCCGTTAAATTTTCTTGACTGCATATGCGAACCGTGCTGTTTTCGTTGGTGAATTTAAAGAGCTTATAATGAATATCTTTGTTCTTAAATTTTTTTGGAAGATACGCATCGAGTGCTTTTTCAATATCTTTTTCTCGGGCAAAAGTTTTATTGTTGATTTGCACAATGCACTCGCCTTTGTATTGTGTCCAGATGTAAAATTCATTATCGTCGGGCGAGGGGAGAAACCAATTGTTTATAGATATGGCTTTATAGAAACGTATGGCATCGTCTCGATATGTGAAAGATAAAAACTTGGTTTTGAGTGGTTTAAATGCGTTTTTGTATTTTGTTAAGCTGTCGGGATTAAAAAGGCTGATTCCTTCGCCGCTTACGGCTTTACCTTCTTGTAAATCGAGATTTATTTTGCCACGATATTGCCCGTTTTCGCAGTAAGTAAGGTAATAATCGGGAACGAAATTCTGGTCGATATTACTGCTTTCGAAAACCCAGCCATTTTTCAGCTTCGCAATGGTTTTTGCATCGTCTATGTAAAAGGAATGAAATGTTTGTTGTGTTGCATTGAGTGCTCTGCCGTTATTTGGCCCGTATATTTCTGAAGATAG
>JAFGXI010000014.1 GCA_016936665.1 Bacteroidales bacterium | reverse complement strand
TGCGGAGAGAGAGGGATTCGAACCCCCGGAGGTGTGACCCTCAACGGTTTTCAAGACCGCCGCATTCGACCACTCTGCCATCTCTCCAAAAGCGAATGCAAATGTAAATACAATTATTGATTTTACAAAGCTAAATTTTTATATTTTTTTCAGTTTCGCTAAATACGAATTTATGTATTTGACTGTCAGTTCCTCTTGTTCGATGTAACCCATATGTCCAGAGTCTTCGAGTACTTTGAAATCGACATTTAGAGCATTCTCAACTTGGCGTTGCGAAATGTCTATTTGTATTAAATGATCTAATTTCCCAGCAATAAAAAGCACCGGAAAGCGCAGGTGTTTTAACATGTTAGCATTGTTAACTCTATTTTTCATACCTTCTAATGCTGCAACAATTCCATTGTCTGTCATCTTTTTAGCTTGGTTTTTTAACTCTTCGATAACCGATGCAAACTCAGGCATATTCTTCGACGCAAACATCAAAGGTATATTTTGATTAATAACGATGTCTTTTTTACCGGATCGGATTAAAGCAATATCACGGTCTCTAGCTATTCGTTTTTCAGTTGAGTCGTTATAAGCATTGGAGTGCAGTAATATTAATCCATCTGCTTTTTCGGGGTAATAATCGACGAACGAAAGAGCTATATACCCACCCATAGAATGCCCTATAATGGTAGCTTTTGGCATGTTCGTAAAATCCATCATATATTTAACAACCTGTGCAAGATCTTTCATAGAATGAACGGTACGAAGCACGTCGGATTCGCCATGCCCGGGAAGGTCGATAGTTAATACTTTGTAATCGCTTATAAAATGCTTAATGAGATTGCTCCAAACCGATAAGCTTTCTAAATATCCGTGTAAAAAAACCAAACCCGGCCCCTCTCCTTCTACTTGATATCGTATAGACTTGCCTTGATATAGCGTCGATTTAATCATATCCTTCCTAATTAAATAGTTTCCTACTGCAAGATATTTAAAAATTTAATATTTCGACCTTTATAAATCTAAAAAAGGCTGTTTTAGCTAATTATCATTAATACAAGCAAAGCATTCGAGGATTTTTATATTTTTGCAGATATGAAAAAATATATCCCTCTGTTTGTAATCGTTTTGGTGCTCATTATAGATCAATGGTCGAAAATATACATCAAATCTCATTGGATTTTAGGCCAAGAATGGAAAATTGCCGATTGGTTTATTATTCATTTTACCGAAAATAATGGGATGGCATACGGTATTGAGTTTGGTGGACATTGGGGTAAATTGGCACTTTCGTTATTTAGAGTGATAGCTATTTCGCTAATAGGAGTATATCTTTATAAAACAATAAAAGAATCGCAAAAGCCAATGGGTTATCTTATTAGTGTAGCTCTTGTTTTTGCTGGTGCCTTAGGGAACATTTTTGATAGCGCTTTTTATGGTTTAATATTTAACGATAGCTACTTTCAAGTTGCTTCGTTTATGCCTGATGCTGGTGGTTATGCCGGATTTTTACATGGGAAAGTGGTCGATATGCTGTATTTCCCTCTATTTCAAGGTCAGTTTCCGGATTGGTTTCCAATTTGGGGATCTGAACAGTTTTTGTTTTTCAGACCGGTATTCAATGTTGCCGACTCTGCTATAACGGTGGGAATTGCTTTGGTATTATTACTTTACCGAAATCAACTTTTAAAATAAAAAAGCGACCCATTACTGAGCCGCTTATTGGAATCTAAAATAATGTATTTTTTAGGTTCTTTTAAAAATTTTTATCTCCTAATTCATTATTTGCATAAGTGTTATTCGATAATATCGGAGTAGTAGCATCGCTAGTCGATTGGTGGTACAAACCATAACCCTGCGAATTGGATATATTACAGTTAGTAACAGATACTTTATTACTTATTTCATATTTAAACACAATGTTTCCTGAATAAGATCCACTTCCTCCATAGGAGATATTACAATAATCGAGTATACTATTCGGACCAATTTCGGTATAAAACCAAATTCCATCCCAGTCTCCTTTATTAGGATATAATGAGGCTGATGTAAATAAAATCGGAAGCTCTTGTGTACCAATGGCTTCTAAAACGCCAACAGTGCCGTACGCTCCAGATATGCCTAATTCAGCATCTTGATTAAAAGATAAAACACAACCAGGTTCAATTATCAGTTTAGTTCCTGTTGCAGACCCTACATTAATATCGCCATCAATAATAAAATTGGTGCCTTGATCGAGCCATCTAACATCACCAATTTTATCGATGTAATCTCCCTCTACCCATATTTGACTACTGTATATATTGTTAGTTCCCAATGTATAAACCGAGTTGGCAGGGATTTTAATATCGTAGTTAGTGTTATTTGAAAAAGTGTTATATGAAAAAGTAACAAATTTTGCATCGTTTCGAAGCTCGATAGCATAACCGTCGGAATACCTGAAATTACAATGATTAACAGGCACTTCGGTATCGTAACGCATATTTAATACGCCTTGCGTGTTTGAATAACCACCACCATATTCAAAAGTACAATAGGCAAATTCACAACCATTAGCACCATCGTATAGCCATAAGCCATTCCAATCGCCTTTCGATTTTGTCGATTCGTTCGATGTGAAAAGAATAGGTTTTTCTGCAGTACCAATGGCTTTTATTGTACCAAAATCGGTATATCCAATATTGATTTCTACATCTTTTTTAAATTTCACGATCGTTCCTGCTTCAATAGTTAGAGTTGCGCTGTTTCGAATATCTATGTTATTAATAACTAAGTAAATGTGATCTGAGCTCCAAGTGGTATTGCTTGTGATGTCATCACTTACTTCTATGGTTGATAATGGTGTTGTAACCTCATCATCATCTTTTTTACAAGCACTAAATACAAGTGCAATACTGATTAATAATAAACTAATTTGTTTCATTTTGTTTAACTGTTGTTTTGTTATTTTAATGAAGCGAAATTAGCCCTATAGCAATACTTATAGCTCACCCGAACGGGTGATTTTAATTCAAAGGATATATTTATTTTATGATTTTCTGTGCTGCTTGTGTGCGATTATTAACATCCAATTTGATAAAAATATTTTTGGTATGTGTTTTAATCGTGTTTAGCGACACAAACATTTTTTCTGCAATTTCTGCGTTCTTATAGCCTCTAGAAATTAACAATAAAACTTCTTCTTCGCGTTCTGTTAATTCGTATTTTTTTAAGCTCTCTAAAACTCGTTGGTCGTGATTTTTAATCGCAAATTCGTGCTGTGTTTTTGTAATTTGCTCTTTTTGCTCTTTGACTTCTTCGAGCTGAGTGATATAATCCGAAATATCTCTCTGCATCTGAATAATTTGAAGCTTTGTATTATTCTTTTGCAAACGATAAACCCAAAAAAATCCTGATAAAATAATAACCAATAAAGAAATGGCCAACCACAACATCCACATCTTTCTAATTTGATTTTCGTTTTTTAGCTGCAATATTTCGATAAGATGGTTTTTTTGTTCTAATTCGTGGTCTGTATGTATAGCTCGAATTGTATTTCTTTGTTCAATGCCTTTAAGCTCGTCTTTTAATTCATAATACGATTTTAGATTAATATTTGCTTCTTTCCAATTTGACGAAGCTTCCATGGCGTCTACCAACACTTTCATGCTTTCAAGCTGAAGCTCCCTCTCTCCGTTTTGCTTCGAAATTTCTATTGCCTCTTTGGCAAAATTGATCGCCGTACTGAATTGCTTTTGTACTAAAGCCAGAGCACTTTTATTTCTCAACACAGCCGGCAGTTGATTATCGAGCTTATTGGTAATATAATATTGATACGCTTTTTCGAATAAAGAATCGGCCTTGGAAATATCTCTTTTCATTAGGTATATGTATCCGATATTATTCTCTACAATTGGTAACAATTTAGAATCTATATCCAGATAAATTTGATGCGCCTTCAAATAATACACTAGCGCACTATCAGGCTGATTATAAAACTCCTCATAAAGTGTAGCAATATTATTATAACGTTTAGCCGATAAATCCTTCCTATCGATTTTTGTGCTTATCTCTAATGCCTTCTTGTAAAAACTTAAAGCACTATCAATATTTTCTATCTGCTGATATACAATGCCAATATTATTTAACACAACCGTGCTTTTTTGATATTCACCTAAGCTATCAAAAATATTGACGCAGTATAAATAATCTAAAATTGCTTTTTGATAAGACCCGATTTGCTCTTTGCAGACTCCGGCATTGGCTGTTTGTTCTGCCGATTTTGACACGTAACCTAGTTTGTAGTACACTTCAGCCGATTTGGTAAAATATTCCGATGCTAAATCGAAATGCGATTTTTGATAATGAATTTGTGCCAAACTGCTCGAAACTAAGGCCTTTTGATTAGGAAATAAACTTATTATACTATCGCTTACACTTCTATGTTTCTCTTGATTTTCGTTGTAATTTTCGGAAAATACTTTTAAAATATTTTGAAAGCTCAAACTGTCTTCTTTAGTAAACAAAGCTTCATACTCCCCTCCCTTCGATGAATCATTACAAGAGGATAAGCTAAAAAGTAAAAAAGATAATATTATAAAATAATTTCTCATTTAAAAAATGAGTGCAAATATCAGTAAAATCAAATTAATAAAGCATTTAAATATGTTAAAAACAAGTAAAAAAGTAGAATAAGGAAATGCCTACAAAATCCCTATCTTTGTATAACTTAAAAATCAAAACAACAACCAATGAATAGTATTGACAGCTATAGCTTTAAAAACAAAAGAGTACTTATTAGAGTCGATTTCAATGTGCCTCTCGACGCCAACCAAAAAATTACTGACGACACTAGGATTGTAACCGCTATTCCTACTATCAGAAAAATATTAACAGAAGGAGGTTCTGTAATAATCATGACTCATATTGGCCGACCAAAAGGTCAGGTTAGACCAGAAATGAGTGTTCGACACATTCTTTCTCATGTATCAAGTTTATTAGATGTCGAAGTCAAATTTGTAGATCAGTACAACGAAGATGCTAAAGCTGAAGCGAGGAGATTACAACCCGGACAAGTAATGATGTTGGAGAACCTTCGATTTACAAAAAGAGAAACAGAAGGCGACGAGGGCTTAGCCAAAGAACTAGCCGACTTAGGCGATGCTTATGTTATGGATGCTTTTGGTACAGCGCACAGGGCGCATGCTTCAACATCTGTAATAGCTAAGTTTTTTCCCTACGATAAAATGTTTGGCTATTTAGTAGAAGATGAGATTAAAAACATTGATAAAGTTCTTAAAAAAGCACAATCTCCTTTTACAGCGATTATTGGAGGGTCTAAGGTCTCGACAAAAATCCTCATTATTGAAGCCTTACTCGAAAAAGTCGATCACCTTATTATTGGAGGGGGTATTGGCTTTACTTTCGCTAAAGCTATGGGAGGGAAAATTGGAAATTCCCTAGCAGAAGAAGATTTTCTTGACGTTGCTCGGTCTGTAATTGAAAAGGCTAAAGCCTTAGGTGTCGAATTACATTTGCCAAGCGATACAGTTATAGCCGATCAATTTTCTAACGAAGCAAACGTCGATCACTGCGATATTATGAACATCAAAGAAGGGTGGATGGGATTGGATGTTGGTATTAAATCGGCCAATCGTTTTGCCGAAGTAATTGAACAATCGAAAACCATTTTATGGAATGGGCCTATTGGCGTATTCGAGATGTCTAACTTTTCGACAGGAACGCTCCGTGTTGCTATGGCAGTAGCCAGAGCTACAGATAAAGGAGCCTATTCTTTAATTGGCGGAGGCGATTCTATTGCTGCTGTTAATCAATACGGCTTAGCAAGTATGATAAGCTACATTTCTACTGCCGGTGGAGCACTTCTCGAATACATCGAAGGAAAAAAATTACCCAGTATCAAAGCGATAAAGCAAAGCTATTCTGTTGATGATTATGACTTTAAAGACAAACGAGCATTAATTCGTGTGGACATGAATGTGCCACTAGACGAAAATCATAATATCACTGATAAAACTAGAATTGTCACTGCATTACCAACCATCAGAAAAGTGATGGCCGATGGTGGTTCTGTTATTATAATGACACACTTAGGCCGTCCAAAAGGACAGGTCAAACCAGAACTTTCTGTAAAACACATCATTCCACTTCTAAATCAAATGTTGGCCACAGAGGTTAAATACACGGGAACTTGTGTAGGAAAAGAGGCTAAAACCATGGCAGATTCTCTTAAACCGGGAGAAGTTATGATTTTAGAAAACTTGCGTTTCAAAAAAGAAGAAACCGCTGCCGATATCGACTTTGCAAAACAATTGTCCGAACTTGGCAATGTATATATAATGGACGCTTTCGGTACCGCACATCGAGAGCATGCATCAACAGCAACTATAGCCCAATTTTTTCCCGAAGATAAAATGTTAGGTTATTTGGTCGAAAAAGAAATTAATCAAATAAATAGAGCCTTATACAAGGGAAAGAAGCCATATACTGCGGTTATTGGTGGATCGAAAATATCAACTAAAATTGGCATTATTGAATCTCTTATCGACAAGGTTGATAATTTAATCGTAGCCGGAGGTATTGCTTATACTTTTGCTAAAGCTCAAGGCGGGAAAATCGGCAACTCATTGGTAGAAAACGACTATCTAGACGTTGCTAGAAATATATTAGAAAAAGCTCGCCAACAAAACGTAAAAATCTATTTACCATCAGACACTGTAATAGCCAGAGAATTCAGCAATGAATCTTCGATAAAACATTGCGATATAATGGAAATACCGGATGGTTGGATGGGTCTCGATATTGGCATAAAAACGGCAAATCAATTCAGCGAAGTCATTTTAAACTCTCAAACCATCATTTGGAACGGTCCAATTGGAGTATTCGAAATGAGCAATTATTCTCTTGGAACGTTAAAAGTAGCAATGGCCATAGCAAGGGCCACAGATAAAGGAGCATACTCGCTAATTGGCGGTGGCGACTCGATCGTTGCTATTAATAAGTTTAGCCTCGACAGAAAAGTAAGCTATATTTCTACAGCAGGTGGAGCATTACTTGAATATCTAGAAGGAAAAGTTTTACCGAGCATCAAAGCCGTTAAAGGCGACATAGCAATATAGATATAAAAATAATTAGTTATAAAAGTCCATATTATTTGATAATAGTATGGACTTTTTGAATCAATAAATCATCTTTACAAAGTCGTTGTTGGCGTTCAAAAACAGTAAGTTGATAAAAAACAAATGAAAAAAATGTCTTTTAAGCATAATTTAATGCTAAATAACATAAATAGTATATCTTTGATTAAGATCAACTACAAACGATTTATTAACTAAATTAAATTTAATCAAATGAGAAAAAGTTTATTTTTTGTTTTAGCAATGGTAATTGCGACAAGCATGAGTGCACAATTTTATGCAGGTTTTAATGTTGGGTATGCTATGGGTGCCCAAAAGGATAACCTAGGTTCATCTTTCAATGATAATTTTACAAAAGAAACAGCACTTTACGGAAGTTTCGGACAAGGTGTCATTATCAATGGAAAATTGGGCATGATGTTTAACGATAATTTTGGGTTCGAATTAGGTTTAAATTATTTAATGGGCTCTGCTCAAACAATGATTGAAACTAGCAATGCTAGCCAAAAAGCAAAATCTTCTGGTTTAAGATTAGCACCTCAATTAGTTTTCAAATTAGAAAGCGGTCTTTACAGTAGAGCCGGGTTATTTATTCCTGTTTTAGGAAAAACAGTTATGACAACAGAAGATTCAGATTATTATGATGACGGAACAAACATTGCTATGTCGATGGAAGCAGAAAGTAAAGGTAAATTTTCTTTAGGCTTTGTTGGTGCAGTTGGTTATGTTTGTTAATATACATCCTTTACAAAAGGTATAGATTAGACTTTACACTAAATTAGTTTCTAACCTTACTGATTGTTCTTTATTTC